>JAZNEP010000029.1:0-151942 GCA_045588655.1 Lachnospiraceae bacterium
CACCAATCATTGCATTGTATCCGTTCTTACAGAGATACTTCGTAGCCGGACTTACCATCGGTGGTGTAAAAGAATAATTGGAAAAGTAACGAGAGAGATAATAAGAATTAGTTAATAGTTATGCAAGGGATACCTGTTAGAAGGTATCCCTTTTTCTTGTATACAAGTTATATAAAAAGAATCTTAAGGAAAGTGATTGAAAGTTTGGAAGGTTAGTTCTATAATAAAAAGGATTGTGAGATTTCAACGAACGAAAATAGAGATAGAAAAAATAAGGAGTGAATCAAATGGGTTTTTTGAGATTTGATAGTGAATTAATGCAGGAAATAAGCCGCGCAGCGGATTATGTTATTTTGAACGTATTATGCGTGCTTTGCTGCATACCTGTAATAACCGTAGGAGCTGCTGTTACAGCGAAATACTACGTGTCAATGAAGATGGTCAGGGGAGAGGAACCAGCTGTACTAAAGTCATATTTTAAATCTTTTCGCGATAATTTTAAGCAATCAACGCTCTTATGGATATTATCACTTGGTATTACCGCATTTTTGGCCTTGGATTGGTATATGATATTGAAGCAGGAGGCAACCTCCGTAAATAATGCGTTTCGTATTGCTTTGTTGATTCTATCCATTTTAGTGTTATTGTCTACTTGTTGTGTATTTCCGATTGTAGCCAGATTTCACGTAACCATGAAGGAAGCCATAAGGAGTGCGGTTCTCTTTTCTTTCATTCATCCGGTGAAAATGGTGCTGGTAGCTCTTTCGGTAGGATTGCCATATTATATTGGAGCGTACTATATGGAGTGGTTTATTGCCATCTGGGTTATTTGTACCGGCGTTTGCCTATATTTGATTAGTGCCATGTATGTAAAGGAGTTTGCAAAGCTGGAAGCCGGAAAGAATGCCCGCGAGGAAGCAACTGGGGACGACAAAGAAACGGATGACGAGACAGCGCAAACAGAAGGAGAAGAAGAGTTACAAGACCCGCATGAGCCTGCGCAAGAAGATAGAGAAGATGGAAAAGAAGAAACATCAGAGGAGAACTAAATGTCAGACGAAATCACATGGAAACAAAAAATAAAAGATGAGATTGAAAAAATAAAAGCAATGGATGCAAAGAAAAGATGGAATTATTTTCAGTCTTATTACCTGGCAAAAACAGCCATTGCGATTGCGCTAATCTTAATGCTGATTTCGATGGCATATGAAATGAAACAGGCGGCAAGAGAGGAGCTTCTCTCCGGATGCTTTATTAATGCGGATATTAATATGGATGGATATCAATTTTTAACTGATGATTACATGCAGCATTGTGGTAAAAGTAAAAAAGATGCGCTGACTTACTTATCACTGGGAAATACTATGGATTTCATGAATGAAAATCCATTGGATGGTGATTCGTACGAGATGGCATTGATTGCGCAGATATCGGCGGGAGATTTTGATTATATGATATTAGATGAGCCGGCATTTGAGCATTATAGAGAGGTTGATTTTTATGCGGATCTGGAGCAGACCTTATCTGAGGACCAGCAAAAGACATATGCAGAAAGAATCGTGTATCAAAAAGATAAAGACGGAACAAATGAAATGGCGGCGGCAATAGAGCTCACAGGTACAGAGTTTGCCAAAGCGTACGATGTCGCGCCTGAGAAGGTATATCTGGTGTTTATAGACGTGAATCAGGATGTGGAAAACAATCGCAGACTGACAGATTATATATTAGGCAAATAGAAAGAATAGAAAAAGCTGTTACAAATCATTGATGAAAAAATAGCAATGATCTGTAACAGCCTTTTTAATTTCTTGTTTTGCTTCTTTTCTTTACGCTTCTTCTCGTTCCTTGGCTGCTAAGTCTAAATCAGAGGAAGGTTCCTGGTCCGGATTTTGCAGCTGTTCACAGCGCTCTAAAATGCGGTTGATAAATAAAGAACAAAAGTAAGACATGAATGCAAAACCAAAAAACAGTCCAAGGCTTCCGATAAAAACAAGATTATCACCAGATAAGGAACTAAAATATAGGAGAGCAACATGTAGAAAGACGATAAAAATTGTAACAGGCATATTACTGATACTAATCAGAATGGCATTTTTAATCGTCTGTTTCATGGTGTTCTGATACAAAGATAAAAGCGGAAAGGCGTATATCATAATAGAAATTACTATAAAAATTAATAACCACACCGGAAATTGAAGAAATTCAAGAGATGGGTCTAATATCACATATATAATATACAAATCCGCTGTAAAAAAGATACAGAGAAAAACCAGGACAAGACCCAGTACAGTACCTTGTTTAAAACTACTGCGGAACGCTTTCCAATAATTGTTCATGATGTATACATCTTCTTTACGCACTAATTTAATAGCGGTGTTATATAACGCAGAAATAGCAGCACCAATGGTAAAGATTGGTATACAGGAGATTAAAAAATTGGCATTTAACAAAATTAAATCAAACGTAGTAGACAACATACGCATAATCGGGTTATCCGATTGAAATAAATTTCTCATAGTCAGCTCCTTATGTAAAATATTAGTATAGTACCAGTATATATAGAAAGTGCACGATATCGCATGCAAGTCAAGTATAGCAGAAAAAAAAAGCACTGGAAAGATAGAAATCAAGGGAAGAAACACGCGTTTTTACAATTTGGGCAATAAACGACATAAGAATAGCAATATCTGTAAAGCGAATAAATCGAAAAAACGTATAATAAAGGAAACGGACATGAAAAAAATTTCAGTTCGTTTAAAAGTGCAACTCTCTTACTATCCAAAAAAGGAGAGCAGGATCATAATCCTGCTCTCTTTTTTTTGTATTTGAAATCTTTGCAATCCCTTATTTTATCTCTTCTGCGCGGAATTTGTTGCGATACTCAGATGGGGAACAATTAGTTACTTTTTTAAAACACCGACAGAAGGTTGTCAGGTTATTAAATCCGGTTTGGAAAGCAATATCTGTAATAGGAATATCTGTAGCTAGCAAGGATTGTGCAGCCTGAACCCTTTTATGAGATAGATAGTCATAAAAAGTAGTATTCGTATGTTGCTTAAATAATCTTGAAAAATGATATTTCGAGAATCCTATGTATTTTGCAGCCTGTTCCAAAGAGAGATCTTCTGTATAATTTGAGTCTATAAAATTTAAAAGATTGACAAATTTTTCATAATGATCACGGCGTTTACTATTACCGGATACATCTGCAGGATTTTGCGTGGCATGATATTGATTTTTCCCAATCAAAATAAAAATTTTAAGTAAAAGAGAATATACCGTATATTCCCATAAAATATCATTCGTAAAATAGATATCCACCATCTGCATAAGTATGGCATATATTTCCTGATAAATACCCGGCTTTGTGGATGCATTGCAAAAATACGGTTCCATGAACAGAGGATTGAGTGTCTGGAAATCTTCAAAAGGTGTAAGCATATCAAGATTGAAAAGATAAATAAATCTTGCGCCGTCGCAGTTCCAGCAAACTTTGTGAAGCATATGCGGTGGAATCATTAGAATATCACCGGTGTTTAAAACAACGGTCTTTCCATTGACAATAAGCTTGTAACTTTTTTCAAGACACAGGATGATTTCCATGGCATTGTGATGGTGCGTACTGTATCCTTCCAACTGGTTATTATACCAGATACGGACGTGAGATTTTGGGACAAAGTCGACTTCTTCCACCGAATCGTCGGTTAGAGTACGTCCAATATATTCCCGAATGGGTTGTTTGTACTTTAGTGGTGTTTCTTTTTGATCAATCATAGTGCAATTCCTCTTTCTACAACAAATAATTTACAATAGGTGAATAGATGCAGATGCGTATGCATCTATGCATAAGTAAACTATAGTAATTATAATGCAAACGGAAAAAAAAGGAAAGCACTTTTTCGCAACATTTGTAAAGGTGTTAGCAATATTTGTGATGTGTAAAAGACAAACATTTTATAAGATATCTTTATAAGAAATACCAAAAATACAATAAAAATAAACAGAAAAGGAAAAGAGAGATGAACAGGGAATTAGCGAAAAAAAGAGCCACTGAACTGGTGGAACAAATGACAGTGGAGGAAATGGCGTCACAGCTCAGATTTGATGCTCCGGCGATTGAAAGATTGGGCATTCCTGAGTACAACTGGTGGAATGAGGGTCTGCATGGTGTTGCAAGAGCAGGTACAGCAACTGTATTTCCACAGGCGATCGGACTGGGAGCAACCTTTGACGAAGAATTATTAAACGAAATCGGAGATGTCATTGCAGAAGAAGCAAGAGCTAAGTATAACGAGGCGTCAAAGCAGGGTGATGGCGATATCTATAAGGGGCTTACCTTATGGTCACCAAATGTGAACCTGTTCCGCGATCCAAGATGGGGTAGAGGACATGAGACATATGGAGAAGATCCATATCTGATCAGTCGTCTCGGTGTTTCCTTTATCAAAGGTCTTCAGGGTGATGGAGAATATATGAAGACAGCTGCATGTGCAAAACATTTTGCCGTGCATTCCGGTCCGGAAGAGCAGCGTCACTATTTTGATGCAAAAGCAGATATGAAAAATATGTGGGAAACTTATCTGCCGGCTTTTGAAGCCTGTGTAAAAGAAGCAGGTGTAGAAGCGGTAATGGGTGCATATAACCGTACAAACGGTGAGCCATGCTGTGCACATTCCTACTTGATGGAAGACGTTCTTCGTGGATTATGGGGATTTGAAGGACACTATGTATCCGACTGCTGGGCAGTAAAAGATTTCCATGAAAATCATAAAGTAACAAAGAGTGAAGAAGACAGCGTAGTGCTTGCACTGGATAAGGGTTGCGATTTGAACTGCGGTTGTACCTATCAGAAGATTATGCTGGCATATAAGAAGGGTATCTTACCTCTTGAGCATATCAAACGTTCTGCAATCCGTCTGTTTACAGCAAGATTTATGCTTGGTATGTTTGATGAAACAGAATTTGATAAGATTCCATATGAAAAAATAGAGTGCAAAGAACATTTAGCGCTGGCGTCTAAAGCGACAAAAGAAAGTGTAGTACTTCTCAAGAATGATGGTATTTTACCATTAAAGAAAGAGAAACTTCAGACCATAGGAGTGATTGGACCGAATGCAGACAGCAGAAAAGCGCTGATTGGTAACTATCATGGAACTTCTTCCAGATATATTACTGTTCTGGAAGGTATTCAGGATTATGTGGGAGATGATGTCAGAGTACTTTATTCTCAAGGATGTCACTTATTCCTTGACAGAGAAGAGCCATTGGCAAAAGCGGATGACCGTTTGTCAGAAGCAGTAACCGTAGCAAAGCATTCAGATCTTGTGGTTCTTTGTCTTGGTTTGGATGAGACTTTGGAAGGAGAAGAGGGAGATACAGGTAATGCGTATGCTTCCGGAGACAAACTCGATCTTAGACTTCCACAGTCACAGATCAACTTATTGGAAACTGTAGCAGCGACAGGCGTACCGTTCATCGTATGCATGATGGCGGGAAGTGCAATGGATCTTTGCTATGCAGATGAAAAAGCTTCCGCTGTTCTTCAGGTATGGTATCCAGGTGCAAGAGGAGGAAAAGACATCGCACAGATGTTATTCGGAGAGGTATCACCATCCGGTAAGCTTCCGATTACTCTGTACCGTGATCTTGAAGGAATGCCTGAATTTACAGACTATTCTATGAAAGGAAGAACCTATCGTTTCCTTGAAAAAGCACCATTGTATCCATTTGGATATGGTCTTACATACGGAGATGGAGCAGTCACAGAAATGAAAGCAGAAAAAGAGCTTTCTTACGGTGAAGTTTCAAAAGCAGATACCAAAGTAAGTGTGAAGGTGGTAAACAGCGGAGACTGTGCAATCGAAGAAGTAGTACAGATTTATGTTCAGGTAACAGGAACAGAAAATGAAGTACCAAATCCGAAACTTGCTGCATTTAAGAGAGTAAGTCTTGCAGCAAAGGAAGAGAAATGGGTAGAAATCAATGTACCTGCAAATGCATTCTCTACGGTTGATAAAAACGGAGAAAGAGTATTTGACGGAACGGGAGCTACCATTTATGCAGGCCTTGGTCAGCCGGATGATAGAACAAAAGAACTGACAGGAAAAGATGTAGTTACATTGAATATTTAATAAGTGCTGAAATGTGTAAAATGGAGGATACAAGTCCTCCATTTTGCATACTTAGTTTCAGAGAGGACAGGATAGTAATGAAGATTGGGGCTTTTATTGGGGATATTTGTCAAAAATATCAATCAATAATTATTGATTCATTAAGTAAAGCGGTTAGAGAAAAGGGAGATACGTTGTATGTTTTTAGCTGTTTTGCGACACCTGGACAGAATATATTGCATGCAGAAGGTGAAAAAAGCATTATTTATCTTCCGGATTTAAAAGATTTTGATGGAATCATATGTGCCGGTGATACATGGAATCAATTTGGTATGGAACAGGATCTGTTGGAATGCATAGCAACCAATGCGACATGTCCTGTAGTCAGCCTTCGTTCCCTGCAGGAGGACTATTATAATATATTGGTCGATAATGAATATTCCATGTATACAATGACGAACCATTTTATTCAGCAGGGAAAGACGAATATCTGCTTTGTTACAGGTCGCATGGAGATGGTGGATGCGCAAGAGAGATTTACCGGATTCAAAAAGGCGATGGAAGAAGCAGGTCTTGAAGTGGAAGAAGAAGACGTTTATGAGGGTGATTACTGGAGAAGAAAGGGCGAAAAAATTGTAGATGCCTTTTTTGAAAAAAGAAGCAGAAAACCGGAAGTGATTATATGTTCAAATGATTTTATGGCAATTTCCGTTTGCGAAGAGCTCAAAAAAAGAGGAATTCGTGTTCCGGAGCAGGTATGGGTTTCCGGTTTTGATAATATGCAGGAAGGCCAGATGCAGGAAGTATCACTGACGACAGTATCCGTACCATTTGAGGATATGGCGCAAGCGGCGGTAAATACGCTGCATAAATTATATCATGGTGAAGTGGTTGACAGGAAACAGCGATTGAAAACAGTTATTTGCCCTAGAGAGAGCAGCGGATGTTTAGAGTATAAAGCACCGGACAATAAACTGGAATATTTGTATCAGGTACAAAAATCCAGACATATTGTGAAAGAATGCGGGGAGATGAGTACCGATTTTGAAAGCGCGCTTAGCGAAAAAGAGGCAATTGATTGGGCCTCTCTGTTTCTGAGAGGATTTAACTTGGAGAATTTCTTTATTTGCTTACGTCCGGATACAAAAACGTATGACAATAATAAAGATATTTGTCTCAGACATTATTTGGATGAGAACCGTAATCCGGTGCATGTGAATATCCCGTTCAAAGAGAATGAGCTTTTACCGGCTGAGTTTGTTTCAAAACTTGAGAATAGAACCAGTATTTTTCTTCCAATTCATTGTAAAAATGAGATATACGGTTACATGGTTCTTCAGATGAAAGAAACCGATGAATTTATGATGGATGAAAGGTATGAATTTTTAAGTTTGAATCTGGGAAATACCCTGAAGAAAAATTATATGTACTACGAATTGTTTGAAGTGAATGACATTATGAGACTTTATCTTCAGGACCCATTGACGGAAATACTAAACAGACGAGGATTTGATCGTAAACTGGTAGAGCTTCATCAATCCATTAAGGATGAACAGACAAATATTGCCATGGTAAGTATTGATATGGATGGTCTAAAATATATCAATGACACATTTGGACATGTGGAAGGTGATATTGCACTGAAAAAATTCAGCGAGTGTCTGACAAAGGCTTTGATGCCAAAAGAATTTTGTGCTCGTATGGGTGGCGATGAGTTTAGTGCTGCACTCATTATTGATGTACCGGATCGAGCAGAATTATTCCGCGAAACACTCAATCAGTATATCATGGATGAAAATAAAAACATAAATGAAGATTACCAGCTTGATTATAGTATGGGAATTTGCGTGGTAAAAGAAAAAGATAGCTTTATGGATTGTATGTACAAAGCCGACAGGCGTATGTACAAAAATAAAAAAGGGAAAGTACATAAGCAAGGAGGACGGCGCATATAATGTCACAGGAGGTGCGCGATGGATACGTTCTATGCACATGGTTTTTTCTGGATTATTATTGTATGTGTGACGGTATTGCTTTTGATGCAATTAAAAAAGAAGACAGGAATGATTTTATCATTTGTACAAAGAGGAATGACAGGTTTTTTGGTGATTACTCTACTAAATAAAGGGTTCGAAGCACTGGCACTTGACCTATTTGTAGGAATAAATGTATGGACTCTTTTGACAAGTGCAATCCTAGGAATTCCGGGGGTTTGCGTACTATATTTGATGAATTTATTCTAGTTGATTAGTAATTTCTAACAAAAATAAATTATTTGTGAAAGAGGGGTTTACTTTTGTAAATCCCTCCTTTATAATCCAATTTACATTCAATAACAAACGTAAACAAATCATTTCGAGGATCTCGAACTAATTTCAACAAGTAAAATAAAATAATAGGAAAAGGGAGAAAAAAATGGGATTTCTGTTTTTTCTTTTGATGGTTGCTATGTATTTTGATCTCAAATCA
Source organism: Lachnospiraceae bacterium (assembly GCA_045588655.1). Taxonomy (GTDB): domain Bacteria; phylum Bacillota; class Clostridia; order Lachnospirales; family Lachnospiraceae; genus SVFI01. The sequence continues at coordinate 8,580 of JAZNEP010000029.1, forward strand.
TTTTGCATTCCCAATCGCTTGATCATTATCGGCTATGTGAGCGGGTTCTTGTATCAGGTGATTCGGCAAAAAGAGATGGGGTGCCTTCAATATCCTTTGGCGGCGATTCTTATGTATCTGGCTCTGATTCCTATTTACCAGTGGAAGGTGATGGGAGGAGGCGACGTGAAACTGCTTAGTGTCTGTGCGATGTTTACAGGATTTTTCGATGCAGTTTCCATTCTGTTTTTTGCTCTGCTGACAGGAGCAGTCATTTCTATTTTTTGTCTGGTGTATCACCGATGGTTTTTCCAAAAAGATAACTTGTATACAAAAAATAAATTTGCGCCTAATGTTATACATTTCAGTGTTCCGATTTGTCTCGGATTTCTGGCGCAACAGATATGGGGAGATAGGTTATGGCAGATGTTTTAGCGATATGTGAGAAAGAGACGGCTTTCGTACGTATTTTGGCGGATTATTTAAAGAGAAAATATAGGTCACAGTTGGAAATACACGCATTTGACGATGTCGATTGTCTGCTTGATTTACCGCAAGAGAAGAAGTTTGGTCTTTGTTTTATTGGGGAGGGAATGTTACAGGCATTTCAGCTGGAGCAGTTACTAAAGAGATGCGAGCATATCCTCTATTTTACAGGAAAGCGAAAAAAAGAAGGGGTATTTAAATTCCAGTCTGTGGAAAAGGTGACCAAAGATATGCTGGATCTGTGCCTGCAAAAAGGTATTTCCTTTTTTGAGACGGAGTCCTTGTTTGCAGAAAATCGAAAGGTGAAGTTTATTGCGTTTTACTCTCCGATCCGTCACATACTGCAAAGCTCGTTGGCACTGACAATGGGACAGGTATTGGCAAGAAAACAAAAGGTACTGTATTTGAATTTTGAACCATATTCCGGTTTTGAGTATATGATGCAAAAGCATTATGAACATGATCTGATGGATATATTTTTCTTTCTGCGGGAAGAAAAATCCAAATTCCGCCTTAAGCTGGAAAGTATCACAGAAAGTGTGGGGGGACTTTGCTATATCCCACCCGTGTTTTGCTATCCGGACATGGAGGAGATAGATACTGCTATATGGCAGAAACTCCTTAGTAGAATGGTAACAGAGACAGAATATGATGTGATTTTGCTGGATATGACAGAACAGACAAAGGGTGTGTTTTCGATTTTGGAAATGTGTGATGAGATTTATTCGTTTATACCGGATGACGGGTTAGCGCTTGCAAAAATGGATCAATACCAAAGATTGCTTCTCCATATGAAAAAGGATCAGATACGAGAACATACAAAAACTTGTGTTCTTCCGGTGTTTCATGAAATACCAACGCAAGCGAGTATGTTTACCCATAGCGAGCTGGCAAAATACATTAAAACGATTATGACGGAGGAAGAAGCAGATGAGTCAGACAGGTGAATACGAAGAGATCAAAACTACGATTCAAAATCGATTATTTGAGCGACTGGAATATCACTTGGATGTGGAAGATGAAGAAGTGTTGGAAATGATTCTTGAGGAAATAGGAGCGGAAAGTAAGAGTCGATATATTCCCATTTCCGTAAAAGAACAGCTCCGTCGTGAGGTATATTATTCGGTACGCAAATATGACATTCTTCAGGAGCTGATTGACGATAATCACATTACGGAGATTATGGTAAATGGACCGGATTGCATTTTTATCGAAAAAGAAGGTATCATTCAAAAATATGAAAACCGGTTTTCTTCGAAGGATAAATTGGAGGATATTATACAGCAAATTGTGGCGAAGGCGAACCGGGTGGTAAATGAGAGTTCGCCGGTGGTGGATGCAAGGCTTGATGGCAGCAGGGTAAATGTAGTGCTTGCACCCGTGGCATTAAACGGTCCGATTCTTACGATTCGACGATTTCCAAATCAGCCCATTGGTATTTGTGAATTACTTAAGCTGGAATCCTTGACCGAAGAAGTGGCTGGATTTCTAAAAAAGCTGGTCATTTCCGGCTATAACATTTTCATTAGTGGTGGTACCGGATCAGGAAAGACAACATTTTTGAATGCTTTATCCGGTTTTATACCGAAAACGGAACGCATTATCACGATTGAGGACAGCGCCGAATTACAGATTTTGGGAGTGGACAATCTGGTACGCCTCGAGACACGAAATGCCAATGTTGAGAATTGCAAGCCGATTACGATTCGGGATTTGATTAAAGCATCTTTGCGAATGCGGCCGGATCGGATTATCGTAGGTGAAGTACGCGGGGCGGAGGCGATTGACATGATACAGGCCATGAATACGGGGCATGATGGGTCCCTTAGTACCGGACATGCAAACAGTGCAAAAGATATGCTTTATCGACTTGAGACTATGGTCTTGATGGGCATGGAGTTACCACTTGCGGCCATTCGAAGGCAGATTGCGAGTGGAATCGATATTATTGTTCATCTTGGGCGATTACGGGATAAGAGCCGGAGGGTATTAGAGGTGGTAGAAGTAACCGGGTACGAGGAGGGTGAGATACAGATAAATTCGCTGTATTCGTTTCGTGAGACAGGAGTAACAGAGGATGGCAAAGTGTGTGGAAGGCTGGAAAAAAGAGAACCGCTGGTACATACAGAAAAATTAAAGGCGGCCGGATGTGAGGAGGGTAGGCAATGAAAGCAGAAGATTATCGTGTCTATCGATTTTCAGGGCGGGAGTGGGGGAAATATATGCTACTATGCACGCTGATATTTTTATCTTTTGCAAAACTATTTTACGATTCGTTTGCAGTTGCAATCGTCGGTATCTTGGTAGCACCTTTTCTAATGCGAAGGCAAGCAAAGCTTCTTGCAAAAAAGAGAGGTCAAAATCTGACGTTGGCGTTTAAGGATTTTATTTTGGCGTTTAGCGATTCATTGAGTGCAGGATACTCTGTAGAAAATGCATTTGCGCAGGCTTATAAAGATCTTACATTTATGTATGAAGAATCCCACGATATGATGATAGAGTGTCGAAAAATGATAAATGGGATGCAGAATAATCAAGTAATAGAAGTGTTACTGGAAGACTTTGCAAAGCGCTCCGGCCAGACAGATGTGATGGATTTTGCAACGATTTTTTCCATAGCAAAACGAGCCGGTGGAAACATGAATGCAATGATACAACATACGGCGCAAATCATCAGCGAAAAGATAGAAGTCCGACAGGAAATACAGCTTATGTTTGCGTCTAAAAGAATGGAGCAGAAAATCATGAATATGGTTCCAGTGGGAATCATTCTGTATGTGAGAGTGTCAAGTCCGGGTTATTTTGATGAGTTATACCATACACCACACGGAATATTTATTTTGACCATCTGCCTTATTTTATATTTACTGTCAATTTTTATTTCCCAAAAGATTATGGATATCGAGGTGTAGCAATGATTTATCTTTGCGTGTTCTGCTGGATTTTGTATGGAATCCGGTTATTTCAGAAGCGTAGAAAAAAAGGTTTCTTTGCAGACGAGCGTATGGAGAAACGATGGAAGAAGATATGGGCTGGGAAGAATGTGTCACCACAGGTGGCAATGCGATTAAAGCTATTGTATCCGGCAAGAGAAGAAAAAGAATTGTGTTACGAATACTATGATGCAAAGAGGATACTTGTTTTGAAGGTATTGTTTTGTGCAGTACACATGATTACCATTCTTTCCTATAGTGAAACGCTGACAAAGGTTTTGACAGAGGATCATCGTTTGATTCGAGGCGACTATGGAGCGGAGCAAAAATCAGTATATCTGAAGGTACACAGTGAGAATACACAGGAAGAAACAGAAATTGAGTATGAAATAGAAAGCAGACAATACTCAGAAAAAGAGATACAAAACCAGATTCTTCGGTTTGAGGAAGAAGGAGAAAGGCTGATTCGGGGAGAAAATGAAACGCTGGACTATATTACAAAACCTTTGAATCTGCGAAAAACCTACGGGGGTTATCCGATGCAGTTTGCTTGGGAGAGTAGTGATTATGAGCTAGTGGACGCAGATGGCGAGGTATACAATGAACAGCTGACAACGTCGGAAGCAGTCACAATTACAGTGACAATCTCCTATGGCGAGGAAGAATATATTCGATCATGGGATATAACAATTGTTCCAAAAGAGTACACCGTAGAAGAAAGCTGGAAGCGAAAAATAGTAGCTGCAATCAAACAAGCGGATGAGAATCAGATACATGAAGAAACGATACTTCTTCCGGATGAGATCGAAGGCACCAAGGTTTACTATACAGAACAGGCAGAGAATCCTACGCCACTGTATTTTCTATGCGCAATTGCAATCGCAATGCTTGTTTCTTACGCAAAAGATAAAGATTTGGAAAAAGCAGTCGATGAGAGAAATCATCGGCTAGTCTTGAAATACCCGGAATTTGTAACCAAATTTCAGTTGTTACTGGGAGCGGGAATGACCATTAGGGCAATTTTTATCCGATTGGAACAAGATCACTCGCTGGGGGAATTTTTGCATCAAGAATTACATCTTTTCATAAGGGATACAAAAAATGGGATGGCGCTTGCAAATGCATTGGATCGCTTTGGAAAAAGATGCGCCAATCCGCTTTATATCAAATTTTCCGCAATCCTGATTCAAAATCTAAAGAAAGGAACAAAGGATTTGCAGAAAGTATTAGAAAATGAGTCAAGAGAAGCATTTCTCTTGCGTAAAAATCATGCAAAACAATTGGGTGAAGAAGTGGGAACAAAATTATTAGGACCAATGATGCTGATGCTAGGTATTGTTATGGTGTTACTTATGGTTCCGGCTTTTATGTCCTTTCAGTTTTGAAGTAGTAGTGAGAAAGGAGGGTAAATCATGCAGATAGTAAAGGAAATCTGGGAAGATGAGGATGGAATTGGAACAGTGGAAATGATTTTGATCTTGGTTGTATTGATCGGGATTGTGCTTCTGTTTAAAAAGCAGCTGACGTCACTTGTGACGAATATATTTAAAACCATCACTTCTGAAGCAGGAAAGGTATAAGGGAGATTAACATGAGAAAAGGATCTGTCACGATTTACATGAGTCTGATTTTGTGTACTGTGATGTCACTTTTTTTAACTGTTATAGAAGGAGCGCGTTGTAGGGCAATCGGCTTAAGGGCAGAAAGTGCGTTTGATTTGGCGGTTTATTCCGTTTTTGCAGAATATAACCGTGCGCTTTTTGAAGAATATGGTCTTTTGTTTGTAGATACCTCGTATGGAGAAATTCAAGCCTCCATAAAAAGAACGGAACAGCATCTTGCGTTTTATTTACAAGAAAATTTGGATGCACAGACATTAGACGGAATAGAGACTCGGCTGGGGACAGATTCTTTTGTTTTTGATGCGACGAAAACCTTTCCGGAGCAAATCGCCATAACAAAATGCAGTTATGCTACAGATGAAAACGGAGCAGTGTTTGAAAGACAGGCTGTAGAGTACATGAAACACAAATACGGAATAGCTTATATCGAAAAAATACAAAAAGAATTAGAGAAAGCCAACGAGCATCAACTGTTTCAAAGAGATATTTCAGCAGAGAGAGATGCAAATCAGGAGCAAATTGATGAGGCAGAAAGGGAAGGCATTGAAACCGGAGAAGTGGATGAAGAGGGAAATCCGATTCGAAAAGAAATCGAATTGGAAAATCCTGCGGACCAGGTGAACCAGATTCGATCAAAAGGGATTTTACATCTTGTAACTGAAGAGACGGATCTGATTTCGGAAAGGACCGCCGACCTTTCTGCTTGTACGTCACATAAGAAACCGTCGACAAAAGGGAATGGGTTAAAAGGAAGAGATGCGGTATCGGTGGCGGAAACGTTACTCTTTGATGCTTATGTGTTGGAACAGTGTGGAACCTATACGAATCCGAAAGAGACAGGGCAGTTAAAATATCAGGCTGAGTATATACTGGCCGGAAAAGACAATGATATCGATAATCTTAAAGCGGTGGTGCATCGCCTTTTGCTGCTGAGAGAAATCAGTAATGTCGTTTATTTATTCTCAGATCCGGCCAAAGTGTCAGAGGCAGCAGCACTTGCAACAAGTATTTGTTCTGCAGCCGGGGCAATGGTTTTAGTAGAACCTGTGAAGATATCACTTTTGTTTGCATGGGCTTATGCGGAAGCACTTTATGATGTAAGAGAGCTTTTGGCAGGAAATAGGGTCTTGCTTATGAAGACAGCACAGAGTTGGCATTTTAGTCTGCAGGGTATGTTGCAGGCAGAGGCCGAGCATGTTTCCGGGGAGGGTTCGTCCGTGACACAGGGACTGAATTATCAGGAATATTTGCGGTTATTTCTGGCATTGGAAAATCGTTCACAAAAAGTACTTCGCATGATGGACATTGTAGAAATGGATGTTCGTCAAACCTCCGGATTTGAATGGTTTGATTTGAGTGATTGCGTGGATTATTTAGAAGTGGAAGCATGTGTGGGAAGCAGATACGGATACAGTCGAGAAATGAAACGGACGTATGGCTATATATAAAGCCGCTAGAAATAACATCCGGCTTGTTGAATCATACGGGCCACAATGGTGCAGCACCATATTGTAGAATGTAAGAGAAAAGAGGTGAGAGGCGATGTCCTCCTTCATAAGGAAAATTAGAATATATCAAAGAAATGATAATATGCAAGTAAACAGAAAGAAAGGAACAAAAAATGAACTCCGGACACATAGAAATTCCCTCAGCAATGTAGATTATGTAGAATGTAGAAAAAAGGGGGACGTCACCTGTCCCCTTTTAAATATGGACTTTAGTTTGTCGGCGAGCATGACGGTAGAAGCATCATTGGTATTACCATTATTTCTTATAGCTACGTTAACGATATTATCACTGGTGGACGTTATGCGCGTTACCATAGAAAAGCAAATGGATTTACACAACAGTGTAAGACAAGCAAGCGTGTATGCGGCGGTAACACAGAAGATAGCGGAAGGAAGGAAAGGGGATTATATTCGCTATGACAGGTTAATTGAGGTGCCGCTTACCGTGCAGGGATTTGGTCTCAAAAGAGTATATGTGCGCCAAAGATGTATGGTGCATATATTTAATGGATACGATGCATCCGCAGGTGACAGAATTGGGAGAGATACCTCCCAAATGCAGGAGCTTGTATACATTACAGAAGAAGGAAGCGTATATCATACAAAAAGATCCTGCCCTTCCCTTCAAATTTCCATTCGGACCGTACAGGGGACAAATATAGAAAAGGAAAGAAACATTGAAGGAAAAATATATCGAGTCTGCACATCCTGTATGAGAGGGCAAGCCAAGGATGAAATAGAAGACAAATCACTTTATATCTCTGCGTATGGAGTGAAGTATCATGCAAGTAGAAATTGTAGTGAATTAAAGCGAACTATACGCGCGGTGTCGCTGGAAAATGTCGGTGGAAGGCCGCCGTGCAGAAGATGTGGATAAGGAGAGCAGAGTAAGGATGGATATGGTCGAGCAAATGTGTTATCTCCTGTTTCTTATTGTGAATGCGGTTTCCGATTTAAAGAGTCGCAAAATCTCAATTCGAATAAATTTGTTGTTTGCAATTGCGGGAATTGCGCTTTTTTGGTGTGGAGAGAGAGATTTTTTATCTTTGGCAGGCGGCATTTTGACAGGTGCATATCTCATGGTATTTTCTGCGCTGACAAAAGGCGGCGTCGGAGGGGGAGATGGAATCGCAGTGATGATAAGTGGCATTTTTATGGGCGGAGGAAAGAATCTTTTGATACTTATGGGAGGATTTTGTCTGCTATTTTGCCTGGGAGGAGTTCGAATGTTACAAAAGAAAGCGACGCCAAAGACGGAGTGGCCGTTTTTACCGTTTTTTGCCTGTTCCTATGTGGTTTTATGTTTAGGAGGTGTCGTGTGAAGCAATGGATGAAAAAAGCCGGGTTTACGATAGAGTTGTCTCTTCTAATGCCAATGATTCTGTTTGTGATATTGTTTGTGATGTATATGAGTTTCTATTTATATAACAAAGAAGCGATTACTGTGATTGCGTCTGCTGCCACGCTAAAAGGAATACAGATGGAGCAGGAGGGGGCGAGGAGGATTCAACAGGAGTTAGAAGCGTTTATTCAAAAAGAAATAGAGGAAAAGCTGCTTTTTATGGAGCGGGCCGATTGGACAGTAGATGTGACGATGGCAAGTGTGAAGGTAACAGTGGAGATAAGACAGAAAACACCATTTCGTCCACTGACATACAGGGCGACACAAAAAATGAATCGAATCCATCCGACCTCGATTCTTTGGGAGACAGAAAGGATACAGAAATGAAGACAGAACTCAGAAAGGAATTAGGAAAAAGTTTTCTTGTGCTCAAGCCGGAACAGGAACTTGATCCATTTGCAACGGAAATGCTGACAGAAAATAAAATACCGAAACTGTTGGATGTCGAATTATCGACATTTAATGGAGAGGATCAGTTATTCTACGACATTTCTCAAAAACATTCCTTCTACAGTCGCTTGGAAAGAACAAAATTGACCGGACAGGATTTAAAAAGTTTATTACAGCAATTGCATCAGATGTATACAACCTTATATATGTATTTTTTGGAACCACAACAAGTGATTTTGGAACCGCAATATATCTATGAAGACGAGCAAGGGTTATATTTTTGTTATGATCCGTCACAAAGAGAGGAGAGCAGGGAAGATCAATGGTTGTTATTTACAGAAAATATATTATCGTTTGTAGATCACGAGGAGGAGGCTGCGGTACATCTGGCATATCGCTTTTATAAGATTGTGCGGGAGGAGAATAGAACTGTGCAACAGGCACTGGATCTTATGATGTCCGAAGTAAGCGAATATGAGCAGAAGGAAATGAAATTAGAGGTAACAGAATCGGTACAAGAAGAGGCTTTATGGGAATCCAGAACACAGGAAGATATCGAATGGAAACAGAAAACAGAAGAAAAGCAAGGTCCGGATATTTTTACCATAGCGATATTCGGTGTGCTGTTTTTGTCAAATATCTTATATTTTGCACTTCGGTTTTGGCAGCAGGGATATTTGCACTTGGCAGAAGAAATTGGAAGAAGAGAGGGATTGGTTGCACTAGGGCTCCTGATCTTAAGTGTATGTGGTATGGCAGCAGGTTTTTTTCTTCGTTTTGATGCGAAATCAAGTGCCGCCAAGATCGAACACCAAGATTGACAGGTATTCCAAGAAATGATACCCTTTTAAGGAGTGAAAAGGGTGTTATATGAAAGAAAAAGTAGCAAGATTTTTAAGCAGGTCCGGATATCAGAGATTGTATGCGCCGATTCCGGGACTGGTGGTATATTTTACAGTAGAAAATGGATATATTAACGCGATTGTTTTGGTAGATGCAGAGGGAGAAGTTACAGATCTGGATGCATTTCTTTCGCAGGCCGATTGGAAGTCTGAGAAGGGAGAAATCATTGATGTACATTCTTTGGTTGTCATTTTCTCACAGAATCCGGAAAGAGCAAGGCAGCTCGGACAAAATCAAAGAGCCTGCTGGTATGTGGATACTGTACAGGAGAGGCTGATTGTCGATGAGGGAAAAAGCGAAGATTTTTATGGAATGCGGACAAAGTTAGAGCAAGTACTGACTCAGCCGGAGGAAGAGGGTGCAGAGGATGTGCAAGAAGAACAACCGCAACCTCAGATCCAAAGGAAGGAAAAACGCAAGATACCAAGTCTCATAAATTATGTGTTTTTGTTTCTCAATGTAGTGACGTACATTCTCTGCATCTTTATCGGTGATGCGTTGTATGACAAAGGTATGCGGGATACAGAGATGATTTTACAATACGGACAATGGTACAGATTAGTGACCAGTATGTTTCTGCATTCAGATTTGTCGCACCTAACCGGAAATATGATGCATCTTTATTTGTTTGGAGACTTGATAGAACATGAATTGAAGCACATCAAGTATTTTATATTATATATTGGAAGTGGCGTAATAGCAGGTGTGTTTGCCATGGCTGTGTCCATAAGCACGGGACATTTTGTACCGGCTTTGGGAGCAAGCGGAGCCGTGTTTGGCATTACAGGGGCGCTTCTTTGGATTATCATAAGAAATCGAGGGGTTTATCGGAATATAACCGTACCCAAAATGATGTTCTTAATTGCATATTCATTGTATAATGGATTTGTAGGTACAAATATAGACAATGCGGCGCATATTGGCGGGTTAATAAGTGGTTTTTTTCTTGCGGCTTTGTTGTATCGAAAGAAAAAGCAAACGACAGAGAAGCTAAGCAAAGAAAAGTAGAAAGAGGTCAGAATGAAGGTTAATATGTATTATGGTGGCAGGGGTCTTGTTGATGATCCCACAGTAGTGGTTCTGGACAAAATGCAGCAGGTGCTGGAAGAATTGAATGTTACAGTGGAACGATTTAATCTGTATGAGATTAAAAATGCAATTACTACCTTACCGCAAACATTAAAATCAGCAGATGGAGTGATTTTGGCCACAACCATTGAGTGGTATGGCATTGGTGGATTGATGCAGTCATTTTTAGATGCAATCTGGTTGTACGGAGACAAAGAGCATATTCAAAAGTTGTACATGTGCCCGGTTGTGATGAGTACGACCTATGGAGAAAAAGAAGGCATGACGAATCTGTCGGTTGCGTGGGAGATTCTTGGGGGAGTCTGGTGCAGCGGGATTTGTGGTTACATCAAAGATACAGCAATTTTTGAAAATAACAAAGACTACCAGAATATCGTGGAAAAGAAAGCAGAGAATTTTTATCGTTCGATGCACTTAAAATTAAAAAATTTGCCGGCCAGTAATCCGGAAGTATACAAAGCAATTGCAATTCAAAAGGGTATGGATTTGACCCCGCAAGAGTCAGAGCAGCTTTCCAGATACGCATCGGATGAGGTATATGTACAGAAACAAAAGGAAGATATTCAGGAGCTGGCAAGTTATTTTAAAGGAATGCTGAACACACCGCAAAAAAAAGAAACCGACGGATATCAGGCTATATTGGAACAGGCATTCAAGCCGCAACCGGGATGCAAAGTGGTGTATTGCATCAAATTTGTGGATAAAGATGAAATATTACAGTTCCAGGTCGATCAAAAAGAACTGACTTGTTATGATAAAGAAACGAAACAAACAGAAATTGAAATGAGTATGACAGAAGCAGTGCTGCAGGAAATTATCAATGGACGAGAGACTTTCCAAAAGGCATTTATGACAGGTGACATGAAAATGAAAGGTGACTTTACAAAATTTCGCCTGTTAGATGAACTGTTTCCGTTTTTATAAAGGAGGACCAAATGCGAGACGAAAATTGTATTTTTTGTAAAATAGCGGGGGGAGACATTCCATCAAAGACAATCTATGAAGATGAAGATTTTAGGGTGATTTTGGATTTGAGTCCGGCCACAAGGGGACATGCACTGATTTTGCCAAAAGAACATTTTGCAAATTTATATGAATTGCCGGATGAATTGGCGGGTAAAGTAATGAAGCTGGCAAAAAAAATGGCGACTTTAATGACAGAAAAACTTGGTTGTGACGGATTTAATCTTGTGCAAAATAATGGAGAGACAGCGGGACAGACCGTGTTCCATTTTCATCTGCACCTCATTCCTAGATACAAAGATGATCAGCAGAAAATCAACTGGAATCCGGGATCTCCTTCGCAGGAAGAATTAGAAGAGATTAAAAACTGTATTACAAACGAAAAATCAAATTAGTAATAAAGTAATAAAATGAGGAACAAAGGAGAAGTCATATGCAGGAATCGGGGCAGAATTATTTGGAGACAATCTATCTATTACAAAGAGAAAACGGACAGGTTCGTTCAATTGATGTAGCAAGAGCCCTGTCTTTTTCAAAGCCGAGTGTCAGCCGCGCCATGGGAAAATTAAAAGAAGCCGGATATCTGGAAATGAAGGAAGGCGGAAAGCTGGTTCTTACCAAGCAGGGAAATAAACTGGCAGGAAAACTGGTGGATAGACAGGAGACCATTACGCAGTTTTTAATGATGACAACGGATGTGGATCAAGAGACGGCGGAGGAAGATGCAAAAAAAATGATGCATTTTTTAAGTGAGAAAACGTTTCAGGGAATTAAAGCTTTTATTAAACAAGTAGAAGAATTAAACGAGTAAAAAGAGGCTTTTGCATTGCAGACCCGTAAGCTGCATTGCAAAAGCCTTTTTTGCAAGAAACGATAAGCAAAAGAACTTATTTCGAAATCGATATATTTTTAACTTCCTGTCCGGCTAAATAGATGGAAACATTGAAACGTCGGAGATTGATGTTTTCATATGAGTCTTTACACCGGCGGATATAATCCCGTTTCAGATAATAGTCGGTACTAAAGGCAAGTGCGGAGCTACCTTCCACCTCGTACAAATATCCATGTTTGCCCAGAACCGGTGCAGCATCGGGACTAAGTTCATACATATAGTACGGATCTTGCGAGCCGGCGTTGATATTGTAAGCGGCAATATAATAATCCGGTTTGGAAAGCGAAAATACAAGGTACGACACGCTGACAATAACCAGCATATAATTAAATAGAGGAAACTCCGGTTTAAAAATGGAAAGTACCACACCTGTCAGACAAAGAAACAGGACAAACAGCGTTAAAAGAACAAATACTCGCAAAAATGTCAGGTGATAACTTCCGATATACATCAGCATACGCATGGTACTGGATGCAATCATAATATACGTACAGCCACAAAGAATGGTAAGAATGACTTTCAATGCTTTGTTGTCGCGGTAATGTGACATACAAAATAGAACAAGAACTAAGTTGATAATACACACAAACAACAGTTGGAAAAAGCCTTCCCGCGCATATTGGGCATAGGTATAATCATTCGGTAACTGCATATGTCCAATAAAAAGATACAAAATCTGAATCACACTGAAGCACAGGTATACAAGTGTGAGAACAGAGGTAAAGGTGATAGCTATGATAGGCTCCATTGTTTTTTTCTCGGAAACATGCGGATTGATACGTTTTTCACAAAGCTCAATTAAAATGCCATAAGAAAACACCAGTCCAATCAGGACAGTGATGCAAATTCCAAATAACGTATCAAAATCAAAATTTTCAAATAGTCGCAAGAAGAAGGTGTCTGCCATGTTACGAAATACAATATCCGCACTCAAGAGGAGTGAGCCAATCACGAGCAAAAGAGGAACGGAAATCAAAAGACCGGTGATGACAAACAGTATTTTTGAATTTTTAAGTTTCTGATTCTTCTTATAATATACCTCAAAACTTTTAAACGGATAATGAATTTGACCAACACTGCAAAACATGGTCTGTATAAGCGAGGTAATATATTTGGAAAAATCCCAATTTTTCGTATCATAAAAATGCGGAATCAAGAAACAGAACAGTAGCAGAAGTATTCCTATGTAATTAAAAAAAATGAGAAGATTGCTTGCGGTGAGCATATTGGAAAGTCCAAGCAGACAAATGCAAACGATGTAAAAACTCCGCAATTTCGTCTGATGGGAAGTAAGCTCCAGCTTTTTAAAGCAAAACAGAAAATAAGCAATCGTTGCAATACAAAGTAAAACGGAAGTATAGGAACACATATTTTTATACAAACAGAAGCAGAAAAAAATACCGTATAAAAAACTGGAGAGCCCAAAAACCGGAAATGTTTCTACAATTTTTTGAATAGTCTCATTTCGATAAACGGGTGTCTTGGATTTGGTTGTCTGAGAATCGGTTATTTGAATATTATGTTTCATATCTTCTTTCATAAATAAAAAATCTCCTTTCACATAAACAAAGCACGGTATAGTGAGGAAGTTGTTACCGTGTTATTTATCTTACTATATTATCGTACGGAGAGACCGTTTGCAAATTATGGGAAAATTTGCAAAAATATGTCTTGAAATGATGAAATATGCATTTATAGGATGGAAAAGTGAGTAAATTGTGTTATAATAAAACAATAGTTACACACTAATTATATTTAAAAGCCAAGATAGAGAAAGAGGCGGCCTATGAAAAACACGAATGCGAAAACTCCTGACTATTCTGTAAAAGAAATAGCGATGCAGAATCAGAACAAAACAGCACTAATCGGTATCACAATTATGAATGTAATTCTTGCGATTGCTTATGTGATTGAAGTATTTAAAGATGCGAGAACGATAGGATCGTATGCAGTAATCGCAGCATCCTGCATCCTGCCATGTGTCTTTGCATGGATGCTATATCGTAAGAAGCCGGATTCCACACAGATTCGTTATATATGCAGTATTGGTTTTTCGATTTTGTATACCTATATTATGTGGACGACATCCACGGATATCGCATTTTGCTATGTAATCGTAATATTTGTTATTTTGATCGTATATGTAGATTTGAAGTTTTTGGTTGCCCTGGGTATTTATTCACTGATTGTAAATATAGTGATTATTGTCCGCAAGGCACTTGATGGACAGCTTACGGGAAGTAACCTTACCAATGCAGAGGTTATTGTTGCGTGTCTGTTACTGACAACGGTGTTTACAGTTCTTGCAATCAAAAAGATTGAGCAGATTAATGAAGCGAATATCGAAAAGGCGGAAATGCAGAAAAAGAATTCGGAACGAATTCTGACTAAGACATTGGATGTGGCGGCTTCCATGACGGCCAATATTGAGGAGGCAGTCGGAGAAACCGAGCAGCTCAAAGAGATGATCGGGGATACGCAGCGTGCAATGGAGAGTCTTGTTTCGGATACAAATGAGGAGACGGAGGCAATCGCCGCCCAGAAACAAAGTACGATAAAAATTAATGAATATATTACGGGAGTCGGCGATGCAGTTGAATCTATCGTTCGTGAAGTGGACCGTACAGAGGAGAAACTGGACAGCGGAAATACAGTGATGAACGATTTGCTCGATCAAGTACATATTTCAGAACAGTCCAATGCAATGGTGGTACAGAAGATGGAAGGACTGAGAGAATCCGCAGGTAAGATGCAGGATATTCTCGAAATGATTCGTAATGTGGCAGACCAGACCGGTCTTTTGGCGCTCAATGCCAGCATTGAGGCTGCAAGAGCCGGCGAGGCAGGAAAAGGATTTGCCGTTGTGGCAACGGAGATTACGAATCTTTCTTCGCAGACGAATGATGCGACAGGAGATATCGATACACTGATTGATGAAATTGTCAGCTCGGTGGAAGATGTGACAGAAGCAATGAATAAGTTGCTCGAGAGCAGTCAGATGCAGAATCGTTATGTGAATGAAACAGCAGACAGTTTCCATCAGATTCATACCAGCACACAAAATATCGCACAGCAGGTGACGCATCTGAAACAAACCGTTGCGATTGTGACGGAAGAAAATCGACAAGTCTCTGACAAGATTGAACATGTTTCAAAAATTATGCAGCGTGTGTCAACCGGTGCAGATGAGACCTACGAAAATTGTAATGTTAATTTAGCGAGTGTGGCAAATGTTGCGACAGTCATGGACAATCTGGGTTTAGAAGCGGCAAAGCTTCAAAATTAATCTATAATATTGCAATTAGAAAAGATTTGTGGCAAGTTTTGAAAACGAATAAATTGAGGTTCCCCGAAAAGGGAGCCTTTTTTTAGCCTTTTTATAAAATAATTCGATAAAATGATGCTAAAACGCATTACAAATATTGCTATTTTGAATCGAAACAATTCTTAAAAAATGTAAAAATCTTGGGAATTTCTGCAAAAAAAAACTTGAAAATTGTGAAAAAATCATTTATAGTTTCTTCTAGATATGTCTATGCATATACTACATAATCTAAAAGGAGGAAGAAACAGTGAAGAAATTCAAAAAAGCATTGGCGTTAGTAGTAGCTTTTGTGATGGCTGTATCTGTATTAGCAGTTGCACCTAGTACATCAGTTAGTGCTGCACCAAGCAAGTACGTGAAATCTCTTAAAGTTAGCAAATCTAAGCTTACACTTGAAGCTGGTAAATCAGCAAAAGTAAAAGCTACGGTTAAAGTTAAGGGATCGGCTAGCAAAAAGGTAAAGGTAACTTTATCAAAAGCAAACAAAAAAGTAGTTAAATCAGTAAAAGTGGGAAAACCAGATAAAAAAGGTGTTTCAACGCTTACAATCAAAGCAGCAAATGTTACAAAGAAAACATCTACAACAATCAAAGTAGTAACATCTGCTAAAAACAGTAAAAATAAAAAGATTACAAAGAGCATTAAAGTAACAGTTAACCCGAAAAAGGCAGCAGTTGTAGTGCCTACATCTGTTACAGTAAATGCACCAAAGACAGCAATCACAGTAGGTGAGACAATCATCGTTACTGCAACTGTATTACCAGCAAATGCACAGGACAAGTCTGTGACATATTCAACAAGCAATGCAGCAGTAGCTACAGTAACAAACACAGGTGCTGTATTAGGTATCGGTGAAGGTACAGCTACTATCACAGCTAAGACAAGCAATGGTAAAACTGGTTCTGTACAGATTAAAGTTTCAAAAGTAGAAGTAACAGGTATTACATTAGATAAGACTTCGGTAGATCTTTTCGTATCCGGTACAACTACATTATCACCAACAGTTACACCTGCAAATGCTACAAACAAAGCAGTTACTTGGGCATCAAGTGACGAGACAGTAGCAACAGTAAAAGATGGTCAGGTAACAGCAGTTAGTGTTGGTACAGCTACTATCACAGCTACAACAGCAAATGGTATTAAAGCTGAATGTAAAGTAAACGTAACAAAGAAAACTACATTAGCAGATGGTCTTACAGTTGAAATGACCAACCCATATGTAGATGGTTCAGGTAAAGAGTTTGCAAATACACAGCTTATCGGCGATGACATGACTATCCAGACACGTGTTGTAAAAGATGGTCAGCCTGTAGGTAACATTAACGTTACACTCAGAATCAAAGCATTATACGGTAACTGCCCAAATGCGTTCGAAGTACGTGATGCTTCTGTTGTTACAGACAGCAACGGTTATGCAAACTTCGCGATTGGATTAAAAGATAATTACGATTATACAGCTGTAGATAATCTTTTCCAGAGTTTAATTGTTACAGCAAAAGAATCCGGCTCAAACACAGAGCAGAATATTACAGTAAAATATGCAACAATCAGCTTAGACGGAATTAGTGTAATAAACGGACTTATTCCTTATCCAAAACTTGTTCCGGCTGACAATGCGACTTTTGGTGATGATGGTCGTCATAGAACAACTTATCTTGTGCGTGACAAAGAAGAAGAGTATGTAACAAGTCAGCAGGTTAGCTCAAATGAAGATGACCACAGAGTATACTTTTCAGCAGCTCCTTACTTAGTACTGCCAGCAACAAGTGAAAATGCGCATATCGGAGATTGGGAATATGTTCTTGGAAAAGAAGAGGGAACATCCGGACCATGTTCGGTATACAATGATGCTACAAATGAAACAACTACCGTTCAGGTTGCATCTATCCCATCCGGTTTGAACTTTATTACATTACATTTTAATGAGATTAGTCTGTCAAAATATACAGCAATGGATATCGATGTATGCGATGCTGCTACAGGTGCTGTTATATTTGAACAGCAGGTAACAACAAATGGTGCACAGTCTATCCAGGTTCCGATCCAGAAAGACAAGACCTGTTACTTGGTAGTATCTCTTGTATCAAAGGGTCAGGTAGATACTTCTCATAAAGGATACGTTCTGACTAAGATCGTAGGTAACTGGGCAAGCCAGAACAATGAGCTTACAACAGCTGAAGAAATTGCAGGAGCAGTTAAATGGACAAACGTTACTTCACAGGTAACATACCAGATTAAAGAGTGGACTTTAGCAGATGCTAGAAACTATATCCCTGCAGATTCTACTTTCTTAGATGAAAAATATACATACTCATACAAAGTGCCTGTATTCCCATATACAGGTGATGCAATCATCGAAGTGAAAGATTCAAAGAATGAAGTGGTAGCAAACTTCCTTTACCCGACACAGAATACTTCTCTCAGATTAGATCCTGATGGAGATGAAGATATCGATGGTGAAAATGTAAATGAATTAGCACCAGCTTCTGATGTAAAAGCAGTTATGGCTTCTGTTGATGAGAGCACGAGAAATGTAGGTTCTCTGACACAGGAAGGAAACATTGCAATTGTTGACTCAACAGAAACAGGAAAAACAGTATTAAAAGCTGAAATTAGTGTAGCAGGATTAGATGAAGCTGAATTAAATTCACAGAACGGTGGAGTTCTTTATACATCTGTTCAGTGGACACCACTTCCAATTCAGGAAGTAACAGCAGACATTCCAGATTTCTTCGCCATTGAAGGACAGAATGTAGAAATCACAGCACAGTTGTTTGATAAATCTGGTAACAAAGCAACAAGACAAGATGAAAATATTACATTCAAAGTTGAAGATGAGAAAGTTGATGTTGCAGTAAATTCTGCCATTGGAAAAGATGCAACTATAACATCGGTAACAAGTAATGGTACAACAGATGAGCATGGTTCAGTGACACTTTCTGTATCTGATGTAACAAGCAATACCCTTTATTCATATATCACAAACATTACAGCAGAAGCAAAGGGTTATGATGTAAAACTTTCTGTTGGTGGACAGGACTATGTAGATGCAGCTGACATCTTCTGGGTAGATCTTGGATTATACTTCATTGACAGTGCAGTAGCTAATGAAGGTACGACAACTATTCAGTGGGCAAATGAAACAGGAAAGATTGCAAAGACTGCAGAATACGTAGTAGATGATAAGAACGGATGGCAGATTGCATACAGACCGATCGCAAGAGCATCTGTATTTGATGTAGACGATTTCGTTAGTGTGACAGGTGTGAATCTGAAATATGGTAAAGATGTACCAGCTGTTGATTTAGTAGAAAAGGATAATGTTGCTATCTTAGATACAACAAAATCCGGCGAAACTGTTTTAACCGGTACCATCGTGATTCCGGATCCAACAAAGGTTACATTTACATTCCTTGATGCAAGCCTTAACCCTGTAACATACAAAAACGTTGGTAAGGGTGACACAAATGCAGAGCTGACAGCTTTAGCATTAAATACAAAATGGGATACAAAGGGTGTAAATCTTAACCTTATTTATCCAAAAACTGTATATGAAAATACAGCAGCAACAGTTTATGTAGTAGTAGCAGATGACTATGGTAACCCAATTGAAGATGCAAATGTAGAGTATAGTATCAGTGGTATTAATGAAAAACCGGCTACTACAGGAAAGACAGATGATAAAGGTGTTTATGCAATTCAGTTAGCTGGACAGACATATGATGCAAATGCAGATGTATCAAAGATTACAGTTAAGGTTAATAATTCAGATGAATTGACTAAGACATTCAACATTAACTACAAGGATGCTGAAGGAACTGCAGCAACTGCATTCACAATGATTGCATCTGATGATCAGAGAGAGATTTGGCCGGTTGTATTTGCAGAAGATAAGAAGACTGTTACAGTTTACTTTACAAATGCAATTGATCCAGAATCAGTAAATGCAGGTCAGTTTACTTTCGAACAGGATAATGCAACAGATGTAGCTTATAAGATTACATCAGCTCAGGTTGGTTCTGAGAATAATAGTATCGTTCTGACATTGGATAAAGAAATCCAGAATCCAAGTGCAGCACATACATTAACAATTAATGCATATGAAGACAATAAGACAGGTATCGTTTACAACTTAATTGATACTTTTGGTCAGGTATATGTTTCAGACTCTTATACAGTTCCGGCTAAGAGATATTAATCAATTCGATTAGTGGAATGTAAATAAGATTACTTTTACAAAAGGTGTGGAGATTTTCTCCACACCTTTTTTCTATACAAAAAGCTTAGTATATTTCATCCATGATTTTCTCAAAACTTAACAAAAAAAATAGGGTTTTTACGGTAAATATGGTATGATAGATGAAAATGGGAAAAAAGGGGTTTTTTTATGGATATCATTCGGAATTTTTACGAGATGGATTTAAGGCAGGTCATGAAGCTGTGGTACGAAGGGAATTTGGAAGCACATGATTTTGTGGATTCATCGTATTGGGATAAAAATTTTGGCTATGTGTCAAGATTATTGCCTCGCTTAGAAGTATATGTATATGAGATAGATGGTTATGTGGCCGGGTTCATCGGAGTGGATGAAGGGTACATACAGGGATTGTTTGTGGAAAAAGAGTATCGCGGACAAGGAATCGGGACCAAACTTCTCCGTTACGTTTTGGAACTGTATGATTTTATAGAACTGGACGTCTTTGAAAATAATTATGGTGCGGTTTGTTTTTATGAAAACAGGAAGTTTCAGAAGATGGAGGAGCAGATCAATGAGGATCTGGGAGAGGTAGAGTATCGTATGTATTATCGTCGTCCGAAAGAGGAACGGGTCGGATAGCTGAGGAAAAGGAGACGTATACGATGAAAAAGGGAATATTGTTTGATTTGGACGGAACGCTTTGGGACAGTGCACAGGCGGTAGTAGATTCGTGGAATGTTGTGATAGATACCTTACCGGACTTTCACAAAAGGATTACCGTTGAGGATATGGAGTCCCTAATGGGTAAAACGATGGATGATATCGCGTTTACGTATTTTAATACGGTGAGTCAAGAAAGAGCGCTTGAGATATTGCAAAGATGCATGGATTACGAAAATGAATATTTGGAACAGGTAGGCGGAAATTTGTATCCGCATTTGGAGGAGGTTCTTTGTGACCTTTCAAAAGACTATTTTCTGGCGATAATCAGCAATTGTCAGGAAGGATATATTGAAGCATTTCTTAAGTATCATAAATTAGAGGTCTATTTTAATGATTTTGAAAGCTTTGGACGAACAAAGCAGGAGAAGGATGCAAATATACGAGCAGTCGTAGAGAGAAACCATTTGGAGAAGGCGGTATATATTGGTGATGTGATGGGAGATTATTTGTCTGCAACTAAGGCCGGTACAGAGTTTATCCTGGCGCAGTATGGCTTTGGAGAGGTACCGCAGGCAAACTATAAAATTCAGGCTTTGACGGAAATTCGAGAAGTGGTGGAGACAATAATGTGATGATGATAATCAGGGAATACTTAAAAGAAAATATATTGGTTACTGACGGTGCCTTTGGCACTTATTTTTCGGCGATATGTCAAGGAGGAATGTTTCCAGAGAGAGCAAATACCGAAGCACCGGAACTGGTAAAACAGGTACACAAGGCTTACCTGGATGCAGGGGCAAAACTGATTCGTACCAATACATTTGCGACCAATACCAAAACATTGAGTGCTAGCTTGGAGTCGGTGCTTACAAATGCAAAGCAGGGATATCTTTTAGCGAGGGAAATTGCCAAAGAGAATGCTTATGTGGCCGGAGATATCGGACCGATTACGCCCGGAGCATATGCGGATGAAATGCAGATAAAGGAAGAATATCTGGCGCTGGCCAGACAGTTTGTTGCGCTCGGAGCAGATGCAATTTTGTTTGAAACGTTTTCTGACACAGATGTAGTACTTGAGGTGGCAAAGGAACTTCGCAGAGAGAGCGATATATTTATCTGGGTACAGTTTTCAGTAAATCAGTTAGGATACAGCAACGCGGGCATAAGTGCAAAAACATTGCTCACGGAGGCGGCTTCCTGCGCGGAAATTGACGCAACAGGGCTTAACTGCGGAGTTGGACCGGGGCATATGGTACAAATTTTGGATAAGCTTGCGCCAATAAACGGTGCATATATTTCTGCATTGCCAAATGCCAGCTATCCAAAGATTATCCAAGATCGAATTGTCTTCTTAGAGAATATCGACTATTTTTCCGGGAAACTAGCGCAGCTCAAAATGATGGGAATTTCTATTCTCGGTGGTTGTTGCGGAACCAATCCGGAATATATTAAAAAGACGGTTGAAAAATTAAGTCAGATTCAAGAAGAAGATCAAACGGAAAATTTTGATATATCCAAAGAGAGTTCTGCAAAAGAGCAGAGTTATGTGGAGAAGCAACAAAAGGCGATACACACTGAAAATGCGGAAAATGCAAAATGTGCAAAGAATATAGAAAAACATAAGATCCTTACACCCAAAGCGTGGTTTGAAAAGGATAAAAAACTCATAGCGGTTGAGTTATCACCACCGCCAATGGCGCAGGATGAAAAGCTGATGGATGCTGCGCATCTGTTAGAAACATATGATGTGGATGTTGTGACATTTCCGGATTCTCCGTCCGGAAGAACGAGAGCAGATTCCATTTTAATGGCAGCAAAAGTGGGACGGGAGACCGGACTTTGTGTAATGCCACATATTTGTTGTCGGGATAAAAATGCAATCGGAATGCGTTCACAGTTACTTGGGGCTTATCTGAGTGAAATTCGAAATTTACTGATTATTACTGGTGATCCGGTACCGACAATGGTACGTTCAGATATCAAGGGTGTGTTCAATTTTGATGCAGTCGGATTAATGAAACTGGTCAAAGAGATGAATCGAGAATCCTTTGAAGACGGAAGCATGCACTATGGAGGAGCTATCAATCAAAACCGACGAAATCTGGAAGTGGAGATTGGCCGCGTGAAGAAGAAAATGGAGCAGGGAGCAGAGTTTTTCCTGACACAGCCAATTTTTACAGACGAGGAAGCGCAGAGACTTCGCCGGGTGAAAAACGAAACCGGCGCACGTATTTTATGCGGTATTATGCCTCTGGTAAGCTATAAAAATGCTTGTTTCATAAAAAATGAAATGGCGGGAATGAAGGTGACGGAGGAAATTACCCTCCGCTATCAGAGTGCAAAGACGCGGGAAGAGGGAGAGGCAATCGGTGTTGCTTTAGCACATGAAATCATGAGAATGACAGAAGATTTTGCGGATGGATATTATTATTCAATTCCGTTTAACAGAGTTTATATGTTAGAGAAGATTCTTCAGAAGCCGTGATAGGGCTCTGATATAGGAATCTGACAGGAGAGCCTATGGGTCAGAATAGAAAACGCGATGGATTTGTCATGCAGGCGGGTATTTTAGCCATGGCAGGCATATTGGTGCGTATTATAGGAATTTTATATCGTTCCCCGTTGACAGGGATTATAGGAGATGAAGGAAATGGATATTATAGTACTGCTTACAATATCTATACTATTATTTTGCTGATTTCTTCCTATAGCATTCCGTCTGCGATTTCAAAAGTAATTGCGCAGAGGCTGGCACTTAGGGAATTTAAAAATGCACACAAAATCTTCCACTGTGCGATTATTTATGTCGTGGTGGTAGGCGGGATTGCATGTTTGTTTACCTTTTTCGGTGCGGGACTGTTAGTGGAGGAAAATTCGACGATGGTGCTGCGGGTGTTTGCTCCTACCATATTTTTGTCGGGATTATTGGGTGTGCTGAGAGGATATTTCCAAGCACATAAGACCATGCTACAGACCTCTGTTTCGCAAATCATTGAGCAAATATTAAATGCCATCGTGAGTCTCTTGGCCGCACATTTGTTAATTCAGATGGTAGTAGCTGAAAGCGAGACCACGCAGGCCATTTATGGAGCGATTGGAAGTGCACTTGGTACAGGAAGCGGTGTGCTGATCGCACTATTGTTTATGTGGGCAGTATATGGACTGAATCGGAAATTGATACTTCGCAGGGTCCGTAAAGATGTCAGACATGAAGAATTATCCTATCGACAGATTTTCTTCTTGATTTTCAGCATGGTAACGCCGTTTATTTTGAGTACATTTATATATAATTTCTCGACCTCATTAAATCAGACCATTTATACAAAGGTCATGATGTATATGATGCATCTTCCGGAGGCAGAGATTGCAGTCAATTACGGAATATTTGCAGGGAAGGCAGTGGTCATTTCCAATATACCGATTGCGATTGCATCCTCTATGTCTGCAGCAATGATACCAAGTATTTCTGCTTCTTACGCGAGAGGCGAAAAGGAGAAATCACATCAGCAAATACAGGTGGCCGTACAGACAACGATGCTGATATCCATTCCTTGCGCATTTGGAATGCTTGCACTTGCACAACCAATTACGGAGCTTTTATTCCCACAGAAAGAATCGCTGATGCTTGCAGCGTCTTTGCTTAGAGCTATCAGTATCTCCGTCATTTTTTATGCATTATCGACATTAACCAATGCGGTGTTGCAAGGAATCGGAAAGGTGAATGTACCGGTGATAAACGCCGCAGTGGCGTTGATTGTACAGACTGTGGTATTGGTGCTGCTGCTTCTCTACACGGATTTAGGGCTTTATGCACTGGCTGTGGCGATGGTAGTGTACTCACTGCTTATGTGTCTGTTAAATAATATCGCAGTAAAGAAGGCGCTTTCTTATCGACAGGAAATTCAAAAAACATTTCTAAAGCCGATACTGTCTTCGCTGGTCATGGGAGTGGCTGCGTATTATGTATACAAAGTCATATATCTGCTTATGGAGGTCAATATAGTGGCTTTGATTCCGGCGATAGGAATTGCAGTACTGCTATATTTTATATTGATTATAAAAACAGGAGGACTGTCCGAGGAAGAGCTTGCAAATTTGCCAAAAGGTGGAATGATTGTAAGAATGGCAAAAAAATTACATCTTCTTTAAAGGATATTAGGATATGGGAAAAGAAGAAATTAGAAATCGTTTACAAAAGTTAAAAAAGGTGATGAGGGAAAACCGAATTGCAGTTTACATTTTACCTATGAGCGATTATCACGGATCAGAATATCTTAGCGATTATTTTAAACTGATTTCCTATTTTTCCGGGTTTACCGGATCGGCGGGATGGCTTGTTGTGACCGAGGAAGAGAGCTTTTTGTGGACGGATGGAAGATATTTTATTCAGGCTGAGCACCAGCTTTTGGATACAGGAATTCGATTACAAAAAATGGGAGAACCGCAGGTTCCCTCGATTTCGGAATTTATTCTGTCCTATTTTGAGGAAAAGCAGTATGGATCCGAGATGGCGGTGGGCTTTGACGGAAGATTGGTAAGTGCATCGTTTGTAAAAAAATTAGAAAACCTTACGCTGGTATATACCAAGGATCTTGCATCTGAAATCTGGGATCAGGAGAAAGAAAAGAAAAGACCTCCTTTTCCGCAACATCCGGTTTGGATTTTAGATAAAAAATTTGCGGGAGAGGATACGGAGAGTAAACTTTCTAAAATACGAAGTGATATGCGAGAAAAAGGTGTAGATTACCTTCTGCTTACAACACTGGATGATATTGCGTGGCTAACCAATCTGCGCGGCGGGGATATCGCATACAATCCGGTGTTTCTATCGTATATGATGATTACGAAAGATGATGCTGTATTATACCGCAAGATAGAACAGGAAGATATCCGGCAATATTTGCAGCACAGAGGAATCATAATTCGTGACTATGAAACGTTTTATGAGGATGTCGCACAGATTCCGGAGAATCAAACGGTTTGGGTAGATGAAGTAAGCGCAAGTGTTCACTTGGTCAATGCCATTCCGACACATTGTAAAAAGGTGTTGCACAGCAACCCTGTGATAGGGCGCAAAGCGATAAAGAATGAGACTGAGGTAGAAAACATCAAAATAGCGCACAAAAAGGATGCAGTAGCTGTGACCAAATTTATATATTGGTTGAAAACAAGAGTGTGTACGGGGATAGAGACGGCGACAGAACGCAGCGCGGGAGAGTATCTGGATGATCTGCGCAAAAAACAGGAGGGTTATCTGGGACAGAGCTTTGCACCTATTGTAGCGTTTGCAGAGCACGGTGCGATTGTTCATTACAGTGCGGATGAGAGTACGGATGCTAAACTGAAAAACCATAGTTTTTTGTTAATGGATACGGGAGGCCATTACTTAGAAGGAACGACAGATATTACGCGAACTGTTGCGATGGGTCCGTTATCAGAGGAGCAAAAGAGGCATTATACAGCGGTGTTGCAGGGGAATATCAGGTTGGCGGACGCTAAGTTTAAAAAAGGGCTTACCGGTGCAAATTTGGACTTTCTGGCTCGTGAGCCGCTTTATAGATTGGGTCTGGATTTTAACCATGGAACCGGTCATGGTGTCGGTTATCTTTTGAATGTACACGAAGGTCCGAATGGATTTCGCATGCGTCAGGATGTAAGCGGAACATTTGAGGAAGGGATGGTTACATCCGATGAACCGGGATTATATCTGGAAGGTCATTACGGAATTCGTTTGGAAAATCTAATCGTATGCAAAGAAGAGAAAAAAACGGAGTATGGACAGTTTTTAGGCTTTGAGACATTGACCCTTGTTCCGTTCGATCCGGAGGCAGTGGATGCATTGATGCTCACGGATAAGGATAAGGAGCTTCTTAGAATCTATCATAAGAAGGTGTATGAAGTAGTGGCGCAGGAGCTTGAGGAGAAGGAAAGAGAGTGGTTGCAGGGGGTAACCGCTGCGTTTGAGAACCTGTAAGATAATTAACGTAGAATCGATAATAAGAGAAAACGAGAGGCAAAAAACAAAGATGAAAGAATATGTAATGGCGCTTGATCAGGGGACGACCAGTTCCAGATGTATTGTATTTGATAAGCAGGGAAATATACGTGCAAAGGCTCAAAAGGAATATACACAGATATATCCGCAGCCGGGTTGGGTAGAGCATGATCCAAAGGAAATCTGGTCCTCACAGTACGCCGTGATGGCGGAGGCAATGGCGCTTCTTTCGGAGGATGAAAAGATTGTTGCGATTGGGATTACTAATCAGAGAGAAACCACGATTTTATGGGATAAAGAGACCGGAGAACCGATTTATAATGCCATTGTCTGGCAGTGTCGCAGAACGGCAAAGCAGATCGATGATCTAAAAAAGGAAAAGTCGCAGCTGTGCAATGACATTACAGAGCGAACAGGACTGATTCCGGATGCTTATTTTTCTGCATCTAAAATCGCATGGATTCTTGAGCATGTGGAAGGTGCAAAGGAACGCGCGCAACAAGGAAAGCTGTTGTTTGGGACAGTAGATACATGGCTGATTTATAATTTAACCAAGGGAGAGGTTCATGTAACGGATTATACCAATGCATCCAGAACCATGTTGTTTAATATTCATACGCTCACATGGGACCAGGAAATTTTGGACTATTTCCAGATACCAAAGTCGATGTTACCACAGGTAAAACCAAGCAGTTGTATTTATGGATATGCAAATCTTGGGGCACTTGGGGAGAATATCCCGATTGCAGGAGCTGCAGGAGATCAACAGGCGGCGTTGTTTGGGCAGTGTGGGTTTGAGAAAGGCGAAGTAAAAAATACTTACGGAACCGGATGCTTTTTGTTAATGAATACAGGTACGCAGGCAGTGCATTCGCAAACTGGTTTGCTGACGACGATTGCGGCCAGCTGTGAAAGTGACAATAATCAGGACGGAAAGATTGAATATGTGCTGGAGGGTAGTGTCTTTGTCGCAGGAGCGGCCATCCAGTGGCTAAGGGACGGCGTGCAGCTGATAGAGAGTGCAAAAGAAACGCAGCAGCTTTGTGAGAGTGTTGAGGATACAAAGGGTGTATATCTGGTTCCTGCATTTGCCGGGCTGGGTGCACCATACTGGAACCCGTATGCCAGAGGTATGATGGTAGGAATAACAAGTGGCTGCAAGAGAGAGCATCTGGTGCGCGCAACCGTTGAATCCATAGCTTATCAGAGCTGGGACTTGCTTCGTGCGATGGAGAAGGATGCATCGCTTTCACTTGCGCAGGTTAAGGTGGATGGCGGCGCGAGTGCAAATGATTTTCTGATGCAGTTTCAGGCCGATATTTTAGGAAGTAGCGTGATGCGACCGAAATGCATAGAAACCACTGCGCTGGGAGCAGCGTATTTGGCTGGGTTAGCGGTTGGTTATTGGAAGGATAAAAAGGAAATTAAAGAAAACTGGCAGTTGGAGAAAGAATTCCGGCCGCAAATGGCAGCAGAAGAATGTAAAATGCACAAAAAAGGCTGGGAAAAAGCAGTTGGCTGTGCACTGTTCTGGGCAAGTGAGGAGTAAAGATGATTGAGACAAACAGAATATCACTCGCATATATAAAAAAAGTGGAATATACCGGTGGATATAAGGGAATGCGTTATATGTTCAAAAAAAATGCAGAGAATGAAATGGAAGTGTCCGCATGGCCGGAGCCGCTTTGTTATTCGAAAGCAGATAAAGAAACGATGATAAAAAAACAATTCCCCCTTACCGAGGAAGGTAAGGAGGAAGCAGTTGTATGGCTGAATCAGCTGCATACAGAAAAATTTGCAGGTGAAATGGATTAATTTGACTTTGCATATTTTCCTGCGGCTTTTCCTGCATTGGTTCCAATCAGGTTAAGCCCTTTTTGTTGGATATGAATGCCATCTTCTCTAAAATATTTGGAAGACAGCTTCGTTGCTTTTGTAGAGATTAATACAAAATTATCATTGGATCGACATAGCGCTTTTTGCGCATTTTGAATGCGCTTAAATCGTGTGGCGATTTTTGCATCCGCGGTATAATTTGCAATACTGATAATCATACACTTTTCAACAGCGGTCTGTGTCTTGACTCTTTTCACTAAGGCTTTCAGATTGTTTTTATGCATGCTGGCGGTCATATCGGCAAAGGCGTCATTTTCGCCCTGCATCCAGACCATATACGTATGTCTGATTTTTAATTTCTTTTTCTTTGCAAGTTTAGTTGCAGCATTGACTCTCTGAATGACACCTTTGTAGCGAAAATCTTTCCAGGAAACGCTACCGGACCCTACACAGGAGGCCGGAACGGCAATGACAGGGGTGTTCGTCTGTTTATAATATGCGTTTACAAAAGCGGTTACCATAGAGCCCTGTACATAGTCTCCGTTGGAAAAATAAGAGTCATCCTGACCATATCCGAAAGGCTCCTTTAAAACCGGAAAATTCTTTCGGTTTGTCACATAATTAAATGCATATCCGGCGCCTTGTGTCAGAGCCGGCGCTTCATAAAAATTACCGACACCGGTCATATTGCTCTGGCCGCAAAAAACAATCAGGTCCACGGTTTCCCGTACATGCACAATACAAGTATATTTTTCCGTTCCGATTTTGGCTGTGATTTTGGCCACACCCGGAGAAACTGCGGTTATGTTTCCGTGGGAACTGACTTTTGCTACCTTTTTTTTGTTTGAAACCCACTTGACAGGTGCTACGTTATTTTCAACGATTAGCTTATAGGTTTCACCGGGTATCATAGACAACTCCTGCATATTGAGTTTGGTAGAAGCAGCCTGAACCGGTATGCGATGCAAAAACAAAAAAGCAAATACCAATGCAAACAAAACTATTTTTTTATATTTTTTCATATCATATCCCCCGATATCATCCTTTGTATGGTAGTGGCGATGGTTTAAAAGGTTTGGATCTCCAGATATCCGACAAGATTATCCTTGTCAAAGCCTTCTAAAATGCCTTCTGTCGGATCAAAATACGTACCGTCATACCAAACTAAGTAATGACTGTAACGACCCATTTTTTCCATTAGAATCGCACATTTTGGAAATACAACATCCTCTCCTTTTTTATAGTGAATGACATCTGCATGAGCAATTCCGAGGTAATCAAGCGTATCGATCATTTTTCCCATGCTGGCCTGCCAATCTCTACAGTGCATGATTTCGCAGGCTTCATCTAAGGTAACACCGGCGAGCATGGCAATACAGGTCTGACCACAAAGACCGTCGTTTGGTTGTGTAATCAGTTTCATACTATCAATTTTACGGATTGGATTTTCTAAAGAATATGGACTGTTTCCACTCATATGACTGATGTGATCGAGAATTTCGAACGTAACATCACATTCTTCCGGAAGTGCATTGGCCAAATCTTTGGTAAGTGGTATGGTGTAGAGACCTTTTCCAAGCGGATGAAGATCGCAGGAGAACGTATTTCCTTGTGCCTCTACTTCTACAGGGAGTGTTCCCTGGCTATTACAGACTTCCCATACATTAAAAGGAATTTTGATTTGATAAGTGTCTTCTTCAAAGATGACTTTTCCTAAAAAATGGTATTTCATAAAAATTTACCTCACTACATAGTTTTCCTTCCCAATTTCATGGTATACTATATTTTACCACGACCTGCGTACATCATACCATATCTACGAAAAAACCGAAAGACAGATTGAGAAAAAAGAGTGTGATGTGGGTAAAAACTTATCACAACAGACATAGGGGAGAGAAGCTATGAATGTAAAGGATACAAAAGTGTTAGTTCTTGATATTGATGGGACATTGACCAATTCAAAAAAAGAGATTTCACCCAGAACAAAAGAGGGCATCATACGAATTATGGAAAGAGGGCATAAGGTGATTTTGGCCTCCGGACGTCCGACGCCGGGTATGTATCGCTATGCAGAGGAGCTGAAGCTGGAAAAGTATGGCGGGTACCTTTTATCCTTTAATGGTGGCAGAATTGTGGAATGCAGAACAGGAGAAATCGTGTTTCAAAAAACGTTACCGCCAAACGTAGTTCCGGGAATCTATAAATATGCATTAAAAAATGATCTTGGTCTCATTACCTATTTGGGGGATCAGATTATTGTCGGAACCCGCATGGATGAGTATATTGAGCTTGAAGCGAGAATCAATGCAATTCCGTATCGAAGCGTGGAGAATTTTCCGGAATATAAGGAATACAGCTTAAATAAATGTCTTATGACCGCAGATCCGTCGGTGGCTCCTATGCATGAAAAAAAGCTGCAAGAGATGTATGGTGATGTAATCAGCATTTACCGCTCAGAGCCATTTTTTATTGAAATTATGCCTAAAAATGTCAATAAAGCAACGTCGCTCGACCGCATGCTTTTGTCAGTGGGATTGACAAGGGAGAATGCGATTTGTTGCGGAGATGGCTTTAATGATATGACGATGATAGAGTATGCAGGCATCGGAGTGGCTATGGCAAATGCACAGGAAGAGGTAAAGAAATCCGCGGATTTTATCACCGATTCGAATGATGAAGATGGTATTGCAAAAGTGATAGATACGTTTATACTGCCAAAGTAAAATAGAAAAAGAGGTCACCGGTAGGTGACCTCAATTTTTGTTTTGGTTTGTTTAATAGAATTTCGCACGATTAACTTTACTGAGAAGATGTTTCATCTTCTGCTTCGCTACCCTTTGTGACGGATTCGATCAAATCTGTGATGGTTTGAATGGATGCAAGCTGGTTGCTCTTTTCCATGTTTTCAATAAAGGATTGGCGTGTAAAGTAAAGTTCATGTACTTTATCCGTCAGTAATTTTTCGGTAATGTCATCTTCATCCAGTACTACGGAAAATCCCTGTGATTCAAAGGATTTGGCATTCAAAATCTGGTCTCCTCTGCTTCCGCTTGATAAAGGAATGAGAAGATTTGGTTTTTTGAGTGCCAAGAGTTCACAGATAGCATTAGCGCCGGCGCGGCTTATGACAATATCTGCCATGGCAAACAAATCTTTTAATTCTGCTTTAACATATTCAAACTGCTTATAGCCTTTGGTCGTGAGCAAAAGGTTATCTACTTTTCCCTGACCGCATAAATGAACGACTTGGAAATCTTTTAAAAGTTCCGGAAGAGCATCTCGGACTGCTTTGTTGACATTGGCAGCGCCAAGGCTTCCGCCGATAACCATAATTACCGGAATGTTAGAGGAAAAACCACACATCTCAAGACCGGCCAGACGGCTTCCCATTTTTAGTTCCTCACGTATCGGCGATCCGGTAAGAACCGCTTTGTCCTCAGGGAGATTCTGTAATGTTTCAGGGAAGTTACAGCATATCTTTGTGGCAACAGGGATACACAGCTTGTTGGCAAGCCCCGGTGTCATGTCAGATTCATGAATAATACAAGGAATTTTGAGAGAAGCCGCTGCACGTACAACAGGTACAGAGACAAATCCACCCTTGCTGAATATAATATCCGGTTGGATCTGTTTTAATATTTTTTTGGCTTCAGAAAATCCTTTGATGACACGGAATGGATCCGAAAAATTTTTCACATCAAAATATCTGCGCAACTTTCCGGTTGAAATGCCATAGTAGGGAATCTCAAAATCTTCAATCAATTTTTTTTCAATTCCATTATAGGACCCGATATAGTGAATATCGTAGTCGAGCTCTTTTAACGTTGGTAGAAGAGCAATATTAGGTGTTACATGGCCGGCGGTACCACCACCGGTTAAGACGATTCGCTTCATAGGGAATACTCCTATTCTGTTTCATTTTTATTAAGAATGATAAGACGATCCGCTCATGCGTAGAGCCGGCCGATTATGAGGATAAAGATTCCAATGCCTGCGCCAGCTGATCCGGACAGGATGTACTTTTAAATCCACAACGGATTCCCTTTAAGCGGGAGATTGCGTCCTCTATCTTCATGCCTTCTACAAGACGGGAAATTCCCTGTAAATTACCGTGACATCCACCTGTGAACTGAACGGAACGAATGATGTCGTTCTCCAATTCAATATCGATGGAACTGGAACATACGCCCTTTGGTTTATACTGCATGATAAAAACCTCTTTTCTATGATTTATTGTATGAAATGTTACTGAAAAACGTTATATTGTAACACATTATAGCAGATAGAATGTGTTAGAGAAAGCATTTTATCCATTATTTGTGAATTATCTTGAAAAAAGTAAGGTTCCTTGCTACACTAAAAGTGATTGGAGAGTAGAGTTTCATAATGTATGAAACAAGTTAGGGTAAAGGAGCAAAAAAATGGATAGTAAAGTAACGTTTGATTATTCAAAAGCAGCATCTTTCATCAGTGAACATGAAGTGGCTTTCATGAAAAATGTCACTATGGATGCAAAAGAGACATTAGTTACAAAAACAGGTGCAGGGAATGATTTCTTAGGATGGATTGATTTACCTGTAAACTATGACAAAGAAGAGTTTGCACGTATTAAAAAAGCAGCCGAAAAGATACAGAACGATTCGGATGTGCTTCTGGTAATTGGTATTGGTGGTTCTTATCTTGGAGCCAGAGCAGCCATTGAGTTTTTGAGACATAGTTTTTATAATATGATTCCAAAATCTCAGCGCAAAACACCGGAAATCTATTTTGTAGGAAATTCCATCAGCTCTACATACATTAAACATCTGATTGATGTGATTGGAGACAGAGATTTCTCAATCAATATGATTTCCAAATCAGGTACGACAACAGAGCCTGCAATCGCGTTCCGTGTGTTCCGTAAATTGATGGAAGAAAAATACGGAAAGGAAGAAGCAGCAAAGAGAATTTATGCTACAACAGATAAAGAAAAGGGTTCTTTAAAAGGACTTGCGACAGAAGAAGGCTTTGAAACATTTGTGGTTCCGGATGACGTTGGAGGACGTTTTTCCGTGCTTACAGCGGTTGGTTTACTTCCGATTGCTGTTTCAGGCGCAGATATTGATAAATTAATGGAGGGTGCTGCAAGCGGACGTGAAAACGCGTTGAATCTTCCGTATGAAGAGAATGATGCATTACAATATGCAGCAGTTCGTAATGCACTTCATCGAAAAGGAAAATCCATTGAAATTCTTGCAAATTATGAACCAAGTGTACATTTTGTTGCAGAATGGTGGAAACAGTTATACGGAGAGTCAGAGGGAAAAGATCAGAAGGGTATCTATCCTTCCAGTGTAGATCTTACCACTGATTTACATTCTATGGGACAGTTCATACAGGACGGTGCCAGAAATATGTTTGAAACTGTAGTTGATATTGAAAAATCACGCGAAGAAATCATAATCGAAGAAGAAGCGGTCGATCTGGACGGATTAAATTATCTGACAGGAAAGACCGTAGATTTCGTGAACAAATCTGCTATGAACGGAACGATTCTCGCTCATACAGATGGTCTTGTGCCAAACTTAAAGATTAATATTCCGGAGGTAAATGAGTTCTATTTAGGACAGCTGTTTTATTTCTTTGAGTTTGCCTGCGGAGTATCCGGATATATTCTTGGAGTGAATCCGTTTAATCAGCCGGGCGTAGAAAGCTATAAGAAAAATATGTTCGCGCTGCTGGGAAAACCGGGATTTGAGGCACAGAGAGAAGAATTATTGAAGAGATTATAATCTATTTGGTTGATGATTTTATAAAATTAGGCTGCGGTTCCTTATCTAAAGATAGGGGTTCGCAGCCTTTTATAGCTGAAATAAGGTGACAGAAATGAGAAAATTAATCGGTACAAAGGATTTTTACAAAAAAATATTATTGATTTCCGTTCCAATCATGGTACAAAATGGTATCACCAATTTTGTGAGTATGATTGACAATATTATGGTGGGACAAATCGGTACGGATCAAATGTCCGGGGTTGCAATTGTCAATCAGCTGATGTTTGTCTTTAATATTTGCATTTTTGGAGGGATATCCGGTGCTGGAATATTTACAGCCCAGTTTTATGGAAAGGGAGATCAGGAGGGAATTCGAAACACATTCCGTTTTAAAGCCTACACCTGTTTGCTTCTGACAGCGCTTGGTATTGCAATTTTTGCCTTGGGCGGTGATTTATTGATTTCCCTGTATCTGCATGAGGGAAGTGATGTCGGAAACCTCGCCATGACACTTAGTTACGGAAAAGGATATTTGTATCTTATGATGCTTGGTCTTTTGCCATTTGCCATAAGTCAGGTCTATGCATCTACGCTTCGAGAGTGCGGAGAAACAATTTTACCGATGACGGCCGGAATTATAGCGGTGCTGGTAAATCTGATTTTTAACTATATCTTGATTTTCGGTAAATTTAATTTTCCGGCACTTGGTGCAAACGGAGCAGCGGTAGCTACGGTCATTTCACGTTTTATCGAAATGCTCATTATTGTGATTTGGACCCATAAAAAGAAGGAAAAAAATACGTTTATTGTAGGAGTGTACCGCAGTTTGCGTATACCGGCGGAACTGGTCAGCATTATTCTGAAAAAAGGTTTTCCGCTCATGATCAACGAGTTATTGTGGGCAGTCGGAATGGCAATGATTGCACAATGCTATGCGTACAGAGGATTGGCCGTGGTAGCAGCACAGAATATTACTTCCACGATTGTAAATGTATTTAATATCGTATATATTGCGCTTGGTAGCAGCGTTTCCATTATTATAGGGCAGCTTCTTGGTGCAGGAAAAAAAGAAGAGGCTAAGGAAAAGGATGCCCAGCTGATTGCATTTGCGGTTGCATCCTGTTCACTGGTTGCCGCACTGATGGCATGTTTTGCGTCGGTATTTCCTGAAGTATACAATACGGAGGAGCAGGTTAAGACTCTGGCCACCTCCTTTATCCTTGTGTCAACGTTTGCTATGCCATTCCAGGCATTTACGCATGCATCGTATTTTACACTACGATCCGGCGGAAAAACATGGATTACATTTTTGTTTGACAGTGTGTTTGTCTGGGCCATCGTGGTTCCTTTTGCGTTCTGCTTGTCCCGATATACGGGGATAGGAATTGTGGCAGTCTATCTGCTGGTGCAGGCAACGGAAGTGATAAAATGCATCATAGGATATTTACTCATTAAGCAGGGAAGCTGGACGCAGAATATAGTGGAAGAATTGTAACAGCATTGACAAAAAAATCGGAACATAGGAAAATAGAAGCATAAGAAACGTGATAGGAGAGGATACCGTGAAACTGGTTATTCTGGAAAGAAATTGTATCGGAACGGACGTTTCCATGGATTGTTTAGGCGAGTATGGAGAGCTGATCTGTTATCGCAACAGTGACATCACTAATGTGGCCGAAAGAATTAAAGATGCGGATATCATTGGTGTAAACAAAATTCCGATGAATGAGAGCACACTAAAAGATGCGAAGAATTTAAAATTAATCTGTGTTTTGGCCACAGGATATAATAATGTGGATCTGGATTATTGCAAACAGCGAGGAATCCGGGTTACAAATGTAAAAGGATATTCTACAGCGGCGGTTGCACAACATACATTTGCGCTGGCGCTTTATCTGATGGAACACCTCAGACATTATGATGAATATGTAAAAGAAGGAGCTTACGGAGCACAGGATTTGTTTTGTAATTTTGATCTTCCGTTTGCAGAGCTTAGCGGAAAAGTTTGGGGTATTATCGGAATGGGAAATATCGGAACAGCTGTGGCAAAAATTGCACATGCATTCGGTTGTAAAGTAATCTTTCACTCTGTAAGCGGAAAAAGCACTTGTACAGAGTATGAACAGGTTAGCTTTGAAGAACTCTTGTCATCTGCAGATATATTATCACTGCATTGCCCGCTTTCGGATTTGACTCACCATTTGATAAATAAAGAAGCTCTTTCGAAGATGAAGCAAACCGCTATTTTGATTAATGTGGCAAGAGGACCTGTAATTAATAGTCAAGATTTGTATGAGGCATTGGAGAGTGGAGTGATAGCTGCTGCAGGGTTGGATGTGTTGGAACAGGAGCCAATCGCGGAAACGAATCCACTTGGAAAAATAAAAGACAGCTCTAAGCTTATGATTACTCCGCATATGGCATGGGCAAGTACAGAGGCCAGAAGTCGCCTGATAAATGAAACCTATAAAAATATTGAGGCCTTTTTAATGGGCGAGGAGAGGAATGTAATTGTTTAAAAACATGATGAGGAAAAGAATACCATTAGAAATGGAAGTGAACAAATGAATCAGGGAAATATTACGATAGCAATTGTTGACGACGACAAGATGTTTCGTGTTCTCGTAAAGAAGAAGCTGGAAGATGTAAGGAAGAGGCTTCCCTTTTCTTTTTCAATTAAATTATTTGTATCAGGACGGCAGTTCTTAAAACAGAAAGAAGAGTTTGATATTGTATTTATGGATATTGCTATGCCGGAGATGTCAGGACTGGAAACAGCAGAGCAATATCGAAAATATTGTCCGGATGGTATTCTTATATTTTTTACAGCCTATGAAGATTATTTAAAAGAAGGATACAAGGTAAATGCCTTCCGCTATATCGGGAAACAAGATAATACGCAGGTGTTTTATGAAGCAGTAAAAAGTGCGGTGTTTCTGATACAAAAAAGGCAGAAGATACAATTGCAGCTTATGAGTGGCGGAGAAACCTATGTGGCGCTGGATGAGATTTTATATATTGAGTCGGAGTCAAGATATGTAACGGTTCATACGGTAGACCGGAAAGAATATTTTGTAAGAAGTAAGATTTCCGAATTGACGGACCGTCTGGAGAAAAAAGGATTTTATCTGGTGCATAGAGCCTATTTGGTAAACATGAAATATATTCTTGCGTGCAAATGCGGACGAGTGGAGATGATAACATCCGTAAAGGTGCCGATTAGCGAGAGACGAAGTATGGATTTTAAGATGCAATTAAAAGAATTTTTTGCATGGGAAAATGAGTAAAAGCAAAAAAAAGCCGATTTCATGTCGATTTTGGGGGCGTTCATGCAAAAGGGGTTCCATTTTGAAATGAAATGTGGTACTTTGTTTGTGGCGAATTCTTGTGTAAAAGGGGAATTAAGGGGAAGATTATGAGTAAGAAAAGACCGACAGAGATGTCGGTCTTTTTTTGCATATTTTCAGTTATTATTTCACTTTAATTTTCACTTTAATCTTTTTGCTGTTACTTCATCCCGAGAGAAGCGGATAGTATCAAAAAGTTCCTGCCATGGAACAAAGTTACCATTGCAGGAACTAAATTTTATTGCTCTCTTACATCAGAGAAACTCCATACCTGAATGTTGTAAGCAACAACACCGGTTCCACAGTATTCGCAGAATTTTGCTCCCAGATTCGTAATCGGAGCCCCGCAGTTCGGACAATTAAGTCCATCCGCATCCCCCAAATCGTTTTCTACGAGAGAACGATCTTGGATATAAATCAAATCCGTTTCATATCTGGATTGGAACAAAACGTCCTTTGAACCGGAGATGACGTTATGGTGACTGTCGGTAATGTAATGGTAATACTGCACGGAGGTTTGCATCGTAATGATACAACGTCCGGACTTTTTGGTATAACCGGAGATTTCGGTACGATGTATTTTAATATTGTCAAAGTATTCTCTTTGCTCTTTGTTTTTTAATAGAACGATTTTATGTTCCAGCTTATTTTTTAGTTCCGAATTACCTTCGGTGAGACGACCGGGATTAAACTCATGTATGGCGAGAAGATAAGACGTAAGAACATTTTGCGCTTTCTTTTTCATCTCATCATAAGAAAACTCCGGAAAATCTTTGGTAATTCTTGGAAGGAACAGACTGGTCATAGCTGAGACAGACTTTGGTGTAGCTGCATATTCAGCTTCTATCTGATCAAATCCCTCTTTTAAGCTTTCAGTTCCAAATACTTGCCTGGAAAACTGTCTGGTCTTTTGTTTCAGACGGTAGATAGCATAGTAAACAGCACCTATCACGCAGAGAACTAGTATCAGACATATTATCATCAGGATTAAAGTTACTTTCATTGAACAATATCACCCTCATCAAATGGGTCGCCGCATTCCGGACAGAATTTTGGTGGGTTTTTAGGATCCGCAGGTTCCCAGCCGCATTTATCACATTTGTATAATGGTTCGCCGGTAGGTTTTTGTGTTCCGCATTCACCACAGAACTTGCCTTTGTTCTGTGAAGAACATACCGGACAAATCCAACCGTCAGGTGTTTGTTCTTCCGGTTTTCTTGCACCGCATTCACCACAGAATTTCGAGGTGTTTCCTGCGTGTCCGCAAGCACAGGTCCACGCATTGGCCGGAGCTGCAGTCGGAGCAGCAACCGGAGCAGCAGGTGCTGGAGCAGCCGGAGCCTGATTCTGTCCCATTTGGAATAAAGAAGTAGCGTCCATACCACCGGCCATGTTTGCCATATTCATACCGGCAAAAGCCATCATAGGACCGGTTGATGTATTAGAAGCAGCAGCTTTCATAGCTTCCGCCTGTGCACTCACGAGAGTAGCAGCGGCCATGTTGGAGTTACGAAGAACAGCTGTTTTCTGTAATTCTTTAATCATGGATTCATCTTCTTCGGATGCTTTTACAGTATTTACACCAAAAGAAGAGATTTCAATACCGCGAAGACCTGCCCACTTTTCAGAAAGAACATCATTGAGAGCGTCTGCGATTTCCATGGTATGTCCAGGAAGTTCACTGTAACGAACGCCCATAGCTGATACTTTAGCGAAAGCCGGCTGAAGAGCTGTTAAGAGCTCAGTCTTTAACTGGCTGTCGATTCGGTCTCTGGTGTATTCGTCAGATACATTCGCACAGACATTTGTGTAGAAAAGAAGCGGATCGACAATTTTGTAAGAGTATTCACCGTTACAACGGATTGAAATATCCATATCAAGACCAATATTCTGATCAACAACACGGAAAGGAACCGGATTCATGGTTCCGTATTTATTTCCCAGAATTTCCTTGGTATTGAAGAAGTAAACTCTCTGGTCTTTTGCCGGGTCACCACCAAAGGTGAAACGTTTACCGATCATAGAGAACGTTTTCTTAACGCTTTCGCCGAGAGGACCATAGAAAAGACTTGGTTCTGTAGAGTTTTCATAAATAAATTCACCAGGTTCGGCACAAACTTCTGCAACTTTACCCTGATCAATAATCAGCATACACTGACCTTCATTGACAGCGATGATAGAGCCGTTAGAAATAATGTTTGACTCTCCTTTTGTGTTGCTGGTTCCGCGTCTGTCGCTGGTTCTTTTTTGTCCTTTCTGTACAAGTACATTTTCATTTAGTGAGTCGCAGTAAAAATACTCGCGCCACTGATCTGCAGTAGCAGAGCCGACTGCATTTTGAAGTGCTCTGATTAATCCCATTGTTTTCTCCCTTTCTTATGTGTTTTTTATATTTATATGATAGCTGAGATTTTTATATCTTTATGTGCGGAAAGATCGATAAATTTATCCCCGCATTTGATAGTTGGTTTAGACAAATTTGCCGGATTAATAAAGACGATTTCACCTTCCATACCATTGGTCAGTCTTACGCGGAAACCGATAAAGGAGTTGCTTACGCTGCGTAAGAAGGTTAAAATCATATCCGTATCGTATTTGTCAAATCCCTCTTTTTCAAATTCTTCAATAACGTCAAACGGGCAAATCGGATCGCGGTAGATTCGTTTGCTTGTCATCGCATCATAAATGTCAACGATTGTAATCATCTTTGCAAAGAAGGATATTTTGTCTCGGGCAAAGCCGTAAGGATATCCGGAACCGTCACACTTTTCATGATGCATCAGTGCTGCATTTTTTACCTCTTCGTTTAAGTTGGTTCGTTCCAGTATGTTGTATCCGTTCAAAGGATGTTTTTTAACAGCTTCAAATTCGGCTTTTGTTAAAGCACCCGGTTTCTTTAAAATATGTTCCGGAATTTTAATTTTACCGATGTCATGGAATAGACCGCAAGTGGTCGCAATAACGCGGTCTTCCTTGCTAAGCTCCAACCAACCGGCAAAAATATTGGCAATCATGGCAGCATTGACACAGTGCGCATATGTAGAATCATCATAATCTCGCATGTTGACCAGCATATCCATAAGATTTACGGAGTTACCGACATCATCCATGAGTGTAAGTGTCTGCGACACAAGGTTTTCCGCATCAAAATTGGAATTACTTTCAACAATCTGGTTTAATCCGGTTTTTAATGAATCAACGTGAGAGTTGAAATTTTTTTGAAACTTAATAAATTCCGGCTTTGATTTTACACGTTCACTATAAGAAGGCGTAGAATCCGGAATAGAATTTTCTGCGGAAACAAGCTGATCTTCGATTTTGATAGAATAGATACCGAAAGAGTCCAGCTTTGCAATATTGTTTTCGGTAATAATAACTTTTTTTGCCAGAACGAGCTGTCCGTCAATCGCGTAAATATCTTCGGCAGTTACCATTCCGGGACGTAAATCTTTTACTTTTAATTTCTTCATTTTAGCCACCCCATTCTTACTATAAAATTATAGAAGATAATAGAATTACTGTCAATGAAAGTTGTGTGTAAATAGGCTAAAAACAAGAAAATTTTCTGACCATACTCTAGCATAGCAGAGAAATAAAATCTACCAACATAAGTTGCAATTTGGGGTGGTTTTGTCAACTGCATTTTGCAAAAGGTAGGAAAACATTTTATTGTGAAAAGCTCGTAAAGTATTTATACTGGATTTATGCATGGTTTTGGTAATCATAGCAAAAACGAAAAACAGATAAGGAAATAGCTTCTAATGAAATTTTTATTAACAGCAATTAATGCAAAATACATACATTCGAATCCGGCTGTTTATTCGCTTCGGGCATATGCAATCATGAAAGAGGAGGCATTGCATGAGCACATAGAAATAGCAGAATATACGATTAATCATTCGATATCAGATGTGTTAGCGGATATTTACACCAGAAAGCCGGATATCATAGGATTTTCCTGCTATATTTGGAATATCACGTATATTCTCGAACTGGCAGAAGAAATAAAAAAACTGTTACCAAAGGTGCAAATCTGGCTTGGAGGACCTGAGGTTTCGTTTGATGCGAAAGAGCATCTGCAAAGATATCCGTTTTTAACCGGGATTATGCGAGGAGAGGGCGAAGAAACATTTTTCAATCTCATGCGTCTTTACCGAAAGATGCATGAGGAAGGAAGGCAGCTTTGCGAAACAGATTTTGGATCTCTCAAAAACGTTGTGATTCGAGAGGGTGAGAGTGTATCGGAATTGATGGAAAAAGAACCGATTAGCTTATCTGATATTCCCTTTTTATACGAAGATCAGAGTCTGTTTGAAAACAGAATACTATATTATGAATCAAGCCGTGGCTGTCCGTTTCGCTGTAGCTATTGTCTCTCTTCCATCGATAAAACCGTGCGGCTGAGAGACCTCGAAATTGTGAAACAAGAGCTGTCTTACTTTTTAAAGAACAGGGTAAAGCAGGTAAAATTTGTAGACCGGACCTTTAATTGCAACAAGGAACATGCGCTCTCTATATGGAGATACTTGCTTGAAAACGATAATGGAATCACAAATTTTCATTTTGAGATTGCAGCCGATTTGCTTGGAGAACAGGAGCTGAATTTGCTTGGCCAATTCCGTCCGGGAGCGATACAGCTGGAGATTGGTGTGCAGTCAACAAATGAGCACACGTTAAGTGAAATTGACAGAAAAATGAATGTGGATAAGCTCAGACAGGTGGTAAAACAAATTCATGAAGGAAAAAATATTCATATTCACCTTGATTTGATCGCCGGTTTGCCCTATGAGGATTATACGTCGTTTGGCAAATCATTTGACGATGTGTTTGCAATGCAGCCTGAGCAGCTTCAGCTGGGATTTTTAAAAGTGCTTAAGGGATCAAAAATGCACCAAAAGGCAAAGGAATATGGGATTGTGTATCGCTCAAAACCGGCGTACGAGGTTCTTTATACGGATTGGATTTCTTATGAGGAAATATGTCGGTTAAAACGGATAGAGGAAATGGTTGAAATCTATTACAATAGCAATCAGTTTACGAAAACGCTTCCGCTTGCAATTCGCCGGTTTTCATCCCCGTTTGCTTTTTTTGAGGCATTGGCAGATTATTATGAAAAGCAGGGCTATTTCACACAGTCGCCGTCAAGAAGCTATCGGTATCAGATTTTACTTTCCTTCCTTTTAGAAATGCAGGGAGCAGATATGGAGCAGCTTTATGCAGAAAGTCTGACGGTTGATTTGTATCTGCGGGAAAATTGTAAGACCCGTCCTGAATTTGCAAAAGATTTAGCGAACGAAAAAGAAAACCTTCGAACATTTTTCCGCATAGAAGCAGAGAATCCGACCCTTTTGGGAGAAGCATACAGGGATTATGATGCCCGGATGCTGGCAAGAGCTGTACATGTGGAGCCGGTTTCGTTTGATTATGAAACGGGACTTCCGTTAAAAGAACAGGCCTATCTGTTATTCGATTACAAAAACAGAAATCCGCTGACCTATGAAGCGATGATATATAAGTTAGGA
Organism: Lachnospiraceae bacterium; assembly: GCA_045588655.1. Classification (GTDB taxonomy): domain Bacteria; phylum Bacillota; class Clostridia; order Lachnospirales; family Lachnospiraceae; genus SVFI01. The sequence continues at coordinate 51,386 of JAZNEP010000029.1, forward strand.
AATGAGATGCTACATGAGTAATTTAAATGCAACCGTCATAGATATGGAAATGACGGGGTTAAATCCGCGAACGGAAAAGATAATCGAAATCGGAGCCGGAAAAATCAGGGATGGTAAATTGGTTGAAACTTGGAATTGTTTGCTTAGTCCGGGAAGAAAACTGGAGGAGCAGACGATACAAATTACAGGAATCACAGATGACATGCTTTTGGGTTGTCCGGTTTTTGGAGAGGTGATGGAGGACTTGCTTCATTTTCTCGGTGATGATGTTCTTTTGGGACATAATGTGATTTTTGACTATTCCTTTTTAAAAAAGGCAGTTTTAAATGAACAGCCAAAGGGAAGCCGGTTTGAGCGTTTAGGGATTGATACGCTCAAAATTGCGAGAAGATTTTTTGCGGGAGAACAGAAAAAGACATTGGAGGCGCTTTGCGCCTATTATGGGATAGAATATCATGCGCACCGCGCGCTGGATGATGCGCTGGCAACTTATCGACTCTATGAAAAGATGTGGGAAAATCATTATGAGCAGGGGCCGGATGTTTTTGAAGCAAAACCTTTGGTATATCAAGTAAAAAAGGAATCCCCTGTGATGGAAAAACAGATTGTGCAGATTAGGAAAATTTTGGATGCACACAAAATAGATTGCCCATATGAATTGGAAAAGATGACCAAAAATGAAGCAAGTCGTTATATTGACAAATTGCGAAACAGGTATGGAGCGGTGTGAACAACCATTTAGTCAGATAGCACACGCAGAATGGCGCCTTTGGTGAGGGAGTGTAATTGCTCGGCGTGTGGTTTCAATTCAGAAAGTTTGTGCAATTCTCCGTTTTCACGATATATTTGAGCTAAAAGCCGATAGTGAGAGAGGGAATCTGTTCCAACTCGAATGCCTTCTTCAAGAAGCTCGCGGGCCTCTTTGGAGCGTCCGTTGTCATAAAGGTGCTGGCAGAGTAAATAAATATGTTTGACAAAGGAAGCAAAGTTTTCATCGTACTCAGAAAGTGTCGTAATATTAGCGGTACCGTATTTTAGCTTTACCTCGGTATTGGAAAGACCATTGAGGTTAATCATTTTTTTATCAGAGAGAGTGCGGAGTACGGTGAGAGACTCCGGAATCGGTTCTGAAAAGCTCTGATCAGATGGCAAACGATCAAATGGAAACTGAACATAGTCCGATTCGGTCAGTTGCTTTTTTCTGACACTATTTGCCAAATTTTCATGTTCCCAAAAATCTGAGATGGCCTTTTGGTCCAATTTACGGGATTTTTGAAGCTGGTAAGTGAGCCAGCAGCCAAACACTATAAAGCTTGCAAAAATAAAGAAATTCATATATAATATCCTTTCAAAGTAAAAGAGGTGATTACTATGCTTAATAATAACAAAATGAAACGTGTTTTAGCAACTGTTATTGCAGTTGTTTTGGTTCTTGCACTTGTTGTACCGCTTGCTATTTCAGCAATTGGTTTCTTTTAACAGTGTTTTTTAAGTAAGAGGATTGAAAAGGATGAAAAAATTTATTGCACTGGTAGCCGCAGTATTGATGATCTCTCTGTTTGGTGTAGAGAGAGCGGATGTAAAAGCTGCGGGCACATTTAACACGATTGAAAATGGAATATATATCGACAATATTGATGTCTCCGGGATGACAACCTTGGAAGCAGAAGCTGCGGTAAATGCGTATATTGATTCGTTGAAAGAAAAGAAAGTTACACTCAATGCACTCAATGATAATACGGTTGTTGTAGCGACAGGTGATTTGGGTTTGAAATGGCAGAATAAAGAGATTATTGATCAGGCCGGAGAACTTGGGAAAACCGGAAATATTGTACAGAGATATAAGGCACTTAAGGATCTTGAAAATAAGAATGAAGTATTTCCGCTCGTGATATCATTCGATGATGCAATGATTCGTACGTATATTAATGAAAATTGTTTGCAGTTTAATGTGGATGCAGTGGATGGTACACTGACAAGAGAAGAAGGAGAGTTCCACTATACACCGGGACAGACCGGAGTGGAGATTAATGTAGAAGAGTCCGTAAAATCAATCAAAGCATATCTTACCGATGAATGGGACAGAGAAGATGTAGGATTGGATCTGGTAGCTGACACGACGCAGCCGCGCGGGACAGAGGAAGAGCTTACCATGGTGAAGGATGTACTTGGTACATTTACAACAAGTTTTTCTTCATCAGGATATAACCGTAGCGGAAATGTAAGAAATGGTTGCAGCAAGATTGATGGAACTTTAATGTACCCGGGAGATACCTTCTCTACATATGAGGCAGTAAGTCCGTTTACAACGGAAAATGGCTATTTTGAAGCAGGTTCTTATAGCAATGGTCTCGTGGTAGATTCTCTTGGTGGTGGTATTTGTCAGGTTTCCACAACCCTTTATAATGCAGTACTTTTAGCAGAGCTGGAAGTGACAGAGAGATTTAATCATTCTATGATTGTTACGTATGTTGATCCTTCTGCGGATGCAGCGATTTCAGGAACAGCAAAGGATTTTAAGTTTGTAAATAATTTGAGTTATCCGATTTATATTGAAGGTTCTACGACGGATGACAAAAAAGTGACCTTTACAATATATGGATGTGAAACCAGACCGGAAAATCGTGAAGTAAAATACGAGAGTATGATAATTAGTAAGACGGTTCCGGAAGGAGAGAGAGTGGTGGCAGATCCTTCACAGCCGGCGGGATATGTGGATGTACAGTCAGCACATATCGGTTATGTTGCGGAGCTTTGGAAAGTGGTTATGGTAGATGGAGAAGAGGAAAGCCGTGAGCAGATAAACGGTAGTCGTTATACACCGACACCGAGAACAGCTGCGGTAGGAACATCAACACCGAATGCAGCCGCAGCAGCGGCAATCAATGCAGCAATTGCAACTGGAAGCATCGATCAGTGTCGTGCAACCGCAGCCGCGATTAATGCAGGCACTTACAATGATCCTGCTGCAGCAGCGATTGCAGCACAGCAGGCAGCAATTGCAGCCGCACAAGCACAGGCTGAAGCCGCAGCCGCCGCAGCAGCAGCGGCCGCACAGTAAGTGTGAAAATCCAAAGAATACATCATCAAGGGTGAACTAAAGTGAAACCAGGAAAGATTTCAGAGAATGTTCTAAAACGTTCTGTATTAAAATATATTGAACATGGAAAAGAGGAAATCGCAAGAGGCGCAGGTATTGGAAATGACTGCGCCCTTTTTGCATCCTGTCAAAGTGTGGCGACCAATACATGTGCTCTTGCAGTCAAAGGGGCCGTGCAGATACGCCATGCGATTCATGCAGCGGTAAATACACTGGCAGCGGGTGGACAAAAGGCAGAATTTATTTTGCTTAACATTACGGTTGCGGAGCGTGTACGGGAGAAAAAGTTGCAGGAGATGATGGAGGAAGCGGCGAAGCTCTGTAAAGAGCTGGATTTACAAATCATCGGAGGCCATACGGAGATAAGTAATCATGTAGAGGGTATTGTTACTTCTGTGACAGCACTCGGCCGGCCTATGGGGGGTCAGGACAATGCGCATTCAGACCGGTCTGTGGAAAGGTCCGGTGCAAAAGAAGAGCCGCGCGGATACGATATTGTAGTTTCCGGATATGTCGGAATGGAGGCTGCGGCCCTGATTGCTTCAGAGAAAGAAGAGGAGTTGCTGGAACGCTTTCCAAGAAGATTTGTGGAGGAAGCGAAGGAATTTGCTCGAGAGATTTCAGCAGTAAAGGCGGCTCGGATTGGATTGGAACAAGAAGCATTTTTGATGCATGATATAAGAGAAGGCGGTATTTTCGGTGCTCTTTGGGAAATGGCACAGAGGATTCAAAAGGGACTCGTGATTGATCTGAAAAAAATACCGATGAAACAAACGGTTGTGGAAATATGTAATTATTATGATCTCAATCCATATGAATTGTTGTCACAAGGATGTATGCTGTTCCTTACCAAAAATGGAGAGCAGTTGACAGAGATACTTTGGGAAAACGATATTATGGCAGCAGTGATTGGAACAATCACAAATACAAATGACCGAATTATCGAAAACGGCGAGGAAATCAGATATATGGATTTGCCAAAACCGGATCAAATACGAAAATTGTTATAATAACAGTCAACACGCAAGAAAGATGGGAGAGAAAAGGATGAGAGAAAGAATTTTATCAATAATCGAAAAGAACAGTCGCATTGATATTCAAGAGCTTGCAGTGATTATGGGTGAGCCGGAAATTGAAGTGGCAAATCAGTTAAAAAGATTAGAGGAAGAAGGTGTGATTTGTGGATATCACACACTGATTGACTGGGAAAAGACGACGATTGAAAAGGTGACAGCACTGATAGAGGTGCGAGTGACACCGCAGAGAGGACAGGGTTTTGACAATATTGCAGAGCGTATCTACAAATATCCGGAAGTGAATTCTGTATATCTGATTTCCGGAGGATATGATCTTTTGGTGACGCTCGAAGGACGTTCTCTCAAAGATATATCTCAATTTGTTTCTGATAAGCTTTCGACACTGGATTCTGTGCTGAGTACTGCGACTCATTTTATTTTGAAAAAGTACAAAGACCATGGAACAGTTTTGATGAAAAAATACGAAGATGAAAGGATAAAGGTTACACCATGAGAGACCCATTAGCAAGACAGGTAGTTGATATAAAGCCGTCAGGAATTCGAAAGTTTTTTGATCTGGTTGCAGAAATGCCGGATGCGATTTCTCTTGGAGTAGGGGAACCGGATTTTGATACTCCTTGGCATATTCGTGATGAAGGTATCTATTCTCTCGAGAAAGGACGTACTTTCTACACATCCAATGCAGGTTTGAAAGAATTAAAGCAGGAAATATGCAATTACATAAAAAGGAAACAGTCGATCAGCTATGACTATAATTCGGATGTCATCGTGACAGTCGGAGGATCAGAGGCAATTGATATTGCGCTTCGCGCAATGATAAATCCGGGAGAAGGAGAAGAAGTGCTCATTCCTCAGCCAAGCTATGTATCCTATGAACCTTGTGCAGTATTGGCCGGAGCAAAGCCGGTGATTATCGAATTAAAACATGAAAATGAATTCCGTCTGACGGCAAAAGAGCTGGAAGACGTCATTACAGAAAAAACCAAAATATTAATATTACCATTTCCGAACAATCCGACCGGAGCGATTATGGAAAAGAAAGATCTTGAGGAGATTGCAAAAGTAATTGAAAAGCATGATCTGTTTGTGATTTCAGATGAAATTTACAGTGAGCTCTCTTATAAGGAAGATCATATTTCTATCGCAGCGATAGAGGGAATGAAAGAGCGCACCATTATGATTAACGGATTTTCCAAAGCATATGCAATGACAGGATGGAGACTTGGTTACGCCTGTGGCCCTGAGAGGGTGATTGCGCAGATGGTAAAGATTCATCAGTTTGCGATTATGTGTGCGCCAACCACCAGTCAGTATGCAGCGGTGGAAGCATTAAAAAATGGAGACGAAGATGTAAAAATGATGCGAGAAGCTTACAATCAGCGTCGTCGCTACCTCATGCATGCGTTTCAGGAGATGGGGCTGGAATGTTTTGAACCATTCGGAGCATTTTATGTATTCCCGTGTATTAAAGAGTTTGGTATGACCAGTGAGCAGTTTGCGGAAAAATTGTTGGAAAGTGAAAAAGTAGCAGTGGTTCCGGGCACAGCGTTCGGCGACTGTGGAGAAGGCTTTTTGCGTATTTCTTATGCTTATTCACTGGAGGATTTGAAGGTTGCTATCGGAAGAATAAAGCGATTTGTGGAAAAGCTGCGTCAGGAAAAATAATAAGCGAATTGAGGATTACCTATGAATATTATACTTCATCAGCCGGAAATTCCGGCAAATACGGGAAATATCGGTCGCACATGCGTTGCAACCGGAACCTCCCTTCATTTGATTGAACCGCTTGGATTTCGTCTGAATGAAAAGGAAATAAAGAGAGCGGGAATGGACTATTGGGAACATCTGGATGTCAGTCGTTATATTAATTTTGAAGAGTTTAAAACCCAGCATCCGAATGCAAAAATATGGATGGCTACGACAAAGGCAAAACATGTATATACAGATGTGACGTTCGGACCGGACGATTATATTATGTTTGGAAAAGAAAGTGCAGGGATTCCGGAGGAAATCTTAGTGGATTACGAAGAAACCTGCATAAGAATCCCAATGCTTTCACAAATACGTTCTCTCAATCTTTCCAACTCGGTAGCAATTGTTCTTTATGAGGCACTGCGTCAGAATGGGTTTGCCTCTATGCAAATGACCGGTCAGTTACATCACATGAACTGGAAGGAATAGAGGGAGAGCGTGTTTAATCGTCTTCATCTGTGTCAACAATCGGAATGGAAAAAATAAATTCCGTTCCGACACCCTCGGTGCTGATCACATTAATATTTTCACCGTGCGAATGAATAATTTCTTTGGTGATGGCAAGTCCAAGACCGGTTCCTTTTTTGTCTTTTCCTCGTGAAAGGTCCGTTTTATAAAAACGGTCAAAGATAAATGGGAGGCTGTCTTTTGGAATGCCGATACCGGTATCCTTTACAGATACAAACAATTTTGTTTTTTTGTCTCTGGTTTCAATTGTAATGGTAGAATTGTGATTAGAGAATTTAATCGCATTGTCAATCAGGTTATAAAGAACCTGTTGAATCTTACTCATATCTCCGTTTACAATCATCGTTTGACCAACCAGAATAAGAGAAATCTCCAGTTGCTTCTGCTCGCAGAGTCCTTCAAAGGTAGCAATCGTATCCCGGATGACAGCATTAATATCGAAATCTGTTTTTTCGAGAACGACTCCTTTTGTATTGAGATTATTCAGCTGCAAAAGACTGTTGGTCAATTTCGTGAGACGTTCGGTTTCATTCAAAACAATTCCCAGATATTTTTCATGCATTTCGGGAGGTATGGTACCGTCCAGCATTGCTTCCAGATATCCACGGATGGAAGTGAGCGGAGAACGGAAGTCATGGGAAACATTTGCAACAAACTTCTTTTGATTATCTTCCGAACGCGCTATTTCACTTGCCATGTAATTGAGGGTTCCCGCAAGATATCCCATCTCATCATGATTATCAAGGCTTAGTTCATAGTGCATATTTCCATCGGCGTATTGCTCTGTGGCGTAAATAATCTTTTTGAGTGGTATATATATAATTTCCGTAAAAAAGACCAGAATGATGAGAGATAAAAGAAGTAAAAGAACCAGGGTAATATATACAATCACCATATAACCGTTGATTTCTTCTGTAATCTCTTGAAATGGTTTAAGGATAACCACATATCCCTTGATTTTGTAGTTGGATGTAATCGGACTGTATACAATCAACATATTTTCCCCATATTGTCCAAAAAAATCTCCGATGGTAAAGTAGGTGTTGCCTGTTACGTCAGGAGAAAAATTAGGAATAATTTTAGGGTGTTCAACGTCAGGAAGTTCTTGTGAATTTACCAGAACAGTTCCGGATGGGTTTACAATCCAGATGGAGGAGGATATGTATACGCCCAGAACCTTAAGCTGACGATGTGCTGATTCAATTGTAATCTCATTATTATACAAATCGGATGCATAGGTCTTGGAAATCATGGAAGCCTCAGCGTATAAGGATTGCGCGTTGGCGTTTGTTACTTTCTGCTCAATCAGTGAGGAAGAAAATGTAGCTACCACGATAAAACCGAAAAAACCAAATATGACATATGCAATCAAAAATTTTAAATACAAAGTTTTCTTCATGTAATATAGACCTCAGATCAAAAGTTCAAACCATTAGAGAACTTCAAATTTATAACCGATTCCCCATACCGTAGAAAGACGCCAGTGCGGATGATCACTGATTTTTTCACGAAGACGTTTGATATGAACATCCACAGTTCTGGTATCTCCAATGTATTCATAGCCCCAAATTTGATCAAGGAGCTGCTCTCTTGTAAATACCTGATTTGGTGATGCAGCGAGAAAATAGAGAAGCTCTAATTCTTTTGGTGGCATTTCAACGACCTTATCTTTATAAACAACCGAATAGTTGGTCAGATTAATGGACAGATCCGGATATTCAACTTTTTTGGCGTTACTTGTTTCTTCGTGAACCGCATTACCGGATTTGAAGCGTCGAAGCACAGCCTTTACGCGTGCAACGAGCTCTTTGGTATCAAATGGTTTTTCCATATAATCATCCGCTCCAAGCTCAAGACCAAGAACTTTATCAAACACTTCTCCTTTGGCAGAGAGCATGATAATCGGAACGTTGGAAGAAGATCGAACTTCTCTACAGACCTGATAACCGTCTATGCCAGGAAGCATGAGATCGAGGAGAATCAGATTGGGATTAAAGTTGTGAAATGCATTAAGAGCAGATTCACCATCATATACAATCATTGTTTCAAAACATTCCTTTGTCAGATATAAGGAAATAAGTTCTGCAATATTTTCATCGTCATCTACAATCAGTATTTTTTGTTTTGTCGCCATGAGATACCTCCTTTTATTTAAATGTTGCTATGGTCACGCCGCTATCGCCTTCCCCGAACTCACCGAGTCGGAAAGAGGAGATATAAGATAAGCTTTTCAAGTGGCTGTGAATCGCACTTCGCAGAGCACCGGTTCCTTTTCCGTGTACGATGCGTACGCTCGGTATATGTGCCATGTATGCGTCATCCAGATATTTATCCAGTGCTGTAATTGCCTCATCCACAGTCTTGCCCAGCAAGTTGATTTCTGTTTTGACATTTGCAGATTTGGACATCTTGATTTGACCAAAGCTGGAATGGGACATGGTTGGTGCTGTGATATCGTCCTCCGGAATAACTACCAAATCACTGATATGCACTTTGGAGCGGATGATACCGCATTGTACAAAAAGGTAGCCTTTGGAGTCCGGTTTTGAGCTTACAGTACCTTTCAGGTTCATGGAAAGAACTTTAATCCGATCACCAAGATGGAGCTCAGAAGCTTTTACTTTTGGAGCAGACCGGGCTGTCTTAGGAGTCTTAAGAGTTAGCTTGGAATCTTTGTCGGAAATATGTTCGCGCACCTTGGTACGTTTTTTCTCCATTTCTTTCATCGAGGTGTTGTTATCAAACTTCTGGAAAGAACGAATGGTTTCGTCTGCCACGTCTTTGGCTTCTTTTAAGATATCGCGCGCCTGTTCGTTTGCATCGTGAAGAATCTTTTCCTTGCGCGCTTCGAATTTCTCCTGTTGTTTTTCGAAACTTTGGATTTTTTGTTCCAGTTCTTCTTTTTCTTTTTCAAATGCAAGCTTTTCACGTTCCATCTGGACACGGTTGGTTTCCAGTGTGGATAAAATATCCTCAAAATTTTCCTGATCACTGGTGATTTGCTCTTTGGCTTTTTCAATAATGCTGGTCGGAAGTCCAAGCTTACCTGAGATAGCAAAGGCATTACTTTTTCCGGGAACACCTATCAGGAGATGGTAAGTCGGTGATAACGTTTCGACATCAAACTCACAGCATGCGTTTTCCACACCCTCTGCTGAAAGGGCATACAGCTTGATCTCGCTGTAATGTGTGGTAGCCATAGTATAGCAACCACGCTCATGGAGTGTGGATAAGATTGCAATTGCAAGTGCCGCTCCTTCCGTTGGGTCGGTACCCGCACATAACTCGTCAAATAAGCACAGAGAACGGTGATCGGCCTCTTTCATAATGTTGACAATGTTAGTCATATGAGAAGAAAATGTGGATAAATTTTGTTCGATACTTTGTTCATCGCCGATATCTGCATAGACATTGCGGAAAATTGTCAGCTGACTACGGTCAAGCGCCGGGATATGGAGTCCGGCCTGAGCCATAAGGGTAAACAGACCTACCGTTTTTAAAGAAACGGTCTTACCACCCGTATTTGGTCCTGTAACAATTAACTGTCGGAACCCGTCGCCAAGACGGACATCAATCGGAACCACTCTGTTTTTGTCAAGAAGAGGGTGACGTGCTTTGCGAAGATTGATAATCCCATCTTCGTTAAAGATTGGTTCCGTCGCATTCATCTCCATGGCAAGTCCGGCTTTGGCAAAAACAAAATCGAGGATGGTCATAAGCTCGCCATTTCGTTTCAGAGTCTGTGTATGCTCCACCAGCATGGAGGAGAGTTGCATGAGAATGCGTTCGATTTCTTCTTTTTCTTCCTCCGCCAATTCTTTTATTTTATTGTTGAGTTCCACGATGGCAGCAGGTTCAATAAACAGCGTAGATCCGGTCTGTGAACGTTCGTGTACCATACCGGGAACCTGATTTTTGTGTTCTGCTTTAACAGGAATACAGTACCGGTTGTTACGCATGGTAATCACAGCATCCTGCAGGTAGGTGCGGTAAGAACCGTTTACCATGTGAAGAAGCTGCGAATGAATTTTTTCCCCAGCGTGAGCCAGCGCTTTTCGAATATGTTTTAAGGTCGAGCTGGCGTCGTCGGCGTATTCATCTTCTGCGAGAATACAACGACGGATTTCCGTAGAGGTGTTGGTCAAGGGTTCCAGTTCCTCGAAAAAATTGGACAAGGAATCGGAATATTCTTTTTCTCCGCGGCCATAGTTTTTGACTCTCGCCACATTTTCCAGAAGAGAGGCTATTTTGAGCAATTCGGAGCTGCTCAAAGAGCCACCGATTTCCAAATGTTTACAAATATATGTGATATCATGGTTACTTCCAAAGGAAATATCTCCTTTTTTAAAAAGGCGGCTTAGGGCATCTTTGGTTTGCTCCTGACGAAGCCGAATCTGGGAAATGGAATTTCCGGGAGTGAGAGAAAGACACATGTCTCGCCCCGGCCCGGAAGAGGCTTTGTCAGCGAGTAGTTGTATGATTTTGTCATATTCTAATATAGTAAGTGCTTTTGGGTTCATATTAAAATCCTTTCGGTCATAAACGTGCATAAACTTTAAAACTAAGTATAGCACAGTTGCTATAAAAATACTACAATGGTATTCTTGTGGAAACGGTGGTCTGATGATATACTGAATAGGGTATGGAAAGAGAGAAATCCGGAAAGGAATCATTATGGATGAAAAGGAAAAGAAGTCGTTTGTAAAAGAGACGATCAAGGAAAAACCCCTAAATAGAAGAAAGCTGTTTCGCCGAACTATGATAACAATATGTCTGGCCATTATTTTTGGTTTGACTGCATGTTTGACCTTCATTATGATTGAGCCGGTAGTCAGTAATTTATTATATTCAGAGGACATTACAAGAGTATCATTTCCGGAGGAAAAGGAAGAAGTGAAACCGGATGAATTATTGACGGAAAAAAGTGTGCTGCAGCAGGAACTGGTGGAAGAAGTGGTGGAGGAAGCCAAAAGTGGGATCAAAGACGAGCTGACGTTAATCCAATATGAAAGAATTTATACGCAGTTTCGTGAGATTGCAAAGAAAACAGAAACATCCATGGCGACAGTCATCGGAATTTCCGAGCAACAGGATTGGTTTCGAGACACAACGGAAAATGAAAACACTACGTCCGGTCTGATTGTGGCAGAAAATGGTGTAGAGCTTCTGATTTTGGCGGATGCAAATAATCTCCAGAATGCAACAGAATACCATGTCCGTTTTTCGGATGGCAGAATGGTTGCCGTGCAGATGAAACAAAAGGATTCACAGACCGGATTGGCGATTTTTTCTGCAAGATTGTCCGATATGAAAGAGGAAACCAGAAAAGTAGTGAATATCGCAAAGATTGGTAGTTCATTGAGCGATGGAATTGTTGGAAGACCGGTTATTGCAGTCGGGGCTCCGAACGGGGTCGCAGGGTCTGTTGTTTATGGAATGATTACGACAAACGAAAAAAAGGTGAGTGTGACGGATGCGATGTATCATACATTCATGACAGATATGAGTGTATTTCAAAATATGAGCGGAGTCATTATTAATGTAAAAGGAGAAGTACTGGGGATTTTAGCACAGAGTGTGACATCGTCGATTGGAACATCGGCCATGTCAGCGTATGGAATTTCAGACATCAAAAATTTAATAGCAAAGATGTCAAATGGTGACAGTCGGGCATATATCGGGATAAAAGGAATGGATGTGACAGAGGAAGCCCATTCGGAGACAGGGGTTCCATATGGCATATATGTGACGGAGGTTATCACCGAGTCACCGGCGATGAGATCCGGTATACAGAACGGAGATGTTATTACGATGATCAACACTTATCCGATTCATTCTTTCCAGGATTATAAGTCAGTACTTTATGCACAGCAACCGCAGAATGTTTTGGAGATTACGCTGATGCGTTTTGATGGTGTGGAATATAATGAAATAAAATTGGAACTAACAACAGGAGAGGCAGAATAATTATGAAATTTATACAGGATTACAGAGAAGGCGACAGAGTCTTTGATATCTATTTATGTAAGCATAAACAGGCGGCGACCACCAAAAACGGAAAGCCGTATGAAAATGTGATTTTGCAGGATAAAACAGGTACCATTGATGCAAAAGTATGGGAACCAAACAGCATGGGTATCGAGGATTATGATACGCTCGATTACATAGAAGTGTACGGGGAAGTGACCTCTTTCCAAGGAGCAAATCAGGTAAACGTAAAAAGAATTCGCCGTTGTCAGGAGGGAGAGTATGATCCGGCCAATTATCTGCCGGTCAGCAGCAAAGATATTGAACAGATGTATCAGGAGCTCCTTGGATTTATAAACGAAACACAACAGGTACATGTCAAAGCACTTTTGCAGAGTTTTTTTGTAAAGGATGAAGAGTTTATCAAGGCATTTAAAACATCTTCCGCGGCCAAAAGTGTGCACCACGGATTTGTCGGAGGGCTGTTAGAGCATACGCTCAGTGTCACAAAAATGTGTGACTATTACACAAAAGCGTATCCGTTGCTCAATAAAGATCTTTTGATTGCGAGCGCTATGCTGCATGATATTGGAAAAATCAAAGAGCTTTCATTATTTCCGGAAAATGATTACACGGATGCAGGTCAGCTTCTTGGTCATATCGTGATGGGAAGTGAAATGGTAGGCCAAAAAGCGGCGAAAATAGAAGGATTTCCGGTGAAGCTTTTGTCATTGATTAAGCACTGTATTTTGGCGCATCACGGGGAGCTGGAATACGGTTCACCAAAAAAACCTGCGATTATGGAAGCTGTTGCGCTTAATTTTGCAGATAATACAGATGCTAAAATGCAGACATTTACAGAAATTTTAAATGGCACTAACGAGACAGGATGGCTTGGATACAATCGTTTGTTTGAGTCCAATATTTCCAAAACAGTATTTTAACAGCAATGTGAACCAGAAAAGACACTCAGATGTGTCTTTTTCTGCTTGTCCGGTAGAAAAACTCGACAGGAGATGAATTATGGAATTTAAGAAAAATGATCAGGTACAAGTAAAGATAACGGACTTTACAAGCGAAGGTGCGGGAATCGGAAAGGTGGACGGATATCCGCTTTTTGTGAAGGACGCAATCATCGGAGACACCGTCATCGCAGGTATAACAAAGGCAAAGAAGAACTATGCATACGCCCGCCTGGTGGAGATTATCAAGCCTTCAAAGGACCGGGTGGAGCCTAGGTGCAGCCTTCATAAAAAATGTGGTGGCTGTCAGATGCAGGCAATGAGCTATGAGGCGCAGCTGATGTTTAAACAAAATAAGATAAGAAATAATCTGATTCGGATTGGAGGATTTTCACCGGAGTTTATAGATTCGATTATGGAGCCAATGATTGGGATGGATGATCCGTATCGATATCGAAACAAAGCGCAATATCCGGTTGCAGCGGACAAAGAAGGAAATCCGATTACCGGTTTTTATGCAGGAAGAACGCATGATATTATCCCAAACACCAACTGTTTTCTCGGAAGAGAAGAGAACGAAATAATTTTGGAAACGATACTTGCGTTTATGAAGAAATATCAGATTTTTGCTTATGATGAAACCACTGGTCAGGGACTGGTGCGCCATGTTTTGATTCGGGAAGGTTTTTATACGGGAGAAATTATGGTGTGTCTGGTGGTGAACGGAGATGAGTTACCTAGGGCTGACCATCTGGTAGCAAATTTACGCGAAATTCCTGAGATTGGAGAGCGAATCGCCAGTATTTGTCTGAATGTCAACAAGGATAATACCAATGTCATATTAGGAAAACAGGGAAAAGTGCTGTTTGGACAAGGGTATATTACAGATATGCTTTCCGGAATTTCGTTCCGTATTTCACCACTTTCTTTTTATCAGGTAAATCCGGTGCAGACAGAAAAACTCTATGGGACGGCGCTGGAATATGCATCTTTGACCGGAGAGGAGACGGTGTGGGATTTGTATTGTGGAATCGGAACGATTTCTCTCTTCTTATCGCAGAAGGCAAAGCAGGTATATGGAGTTGAGATTGTCCCGCAGGCGATTGAGGATGCAAAGCAAAATGCTGCAATCAATGGGATTACGAATGCAGAGTTCTTTGTTGGTAAAGCGGAAGAAGTTTTGCCTGAAAAATATGAAAAAGAAAATATTTATGCGGATGTGATTGTGGTTGATCCGCCGCGCAAGGGCTGTGACGAAGCATGTTTGGAAACTATGGTAAAAATGAAACCTCAAAAGATGGTATATGTAAGTTGTGACAGCGCGACTCTTGCGAGGGATCTCAAATACTTATGTGAAAACGGATATGAGCTTAAGCGAATTCGGGGCGTGGATCAGTTTTGTCATACGGTGCATGTGGAGGCGGTTGTGCTTTTGTCCCAACAAAAGGCTGATGATTATATTGAGGTAGAATTGGAGTTGGATGAGTTAGATTTGACTTCAGCTGAGAGTAAAGCAACATATAAGGAAATTCAGGAATATGTGCTGAAGGAGCATGGTTTAAAGGTTTCTAATCTGTATATATCACAGATAAAAAGAAAATGTGGAATAGAGGTTGGGGAGAATTATAACTTGCCGAAATCGGAGGATAGTAGACAGCCACAGTGTCCGGATGAGAAGGAAAAAGCGATAAAGGATGCGCTGGAGCTTTTTGGGATGGTTTAGAGAGGTGAGCATATGGTATTAAACTATACAGTGTATCAGTATGACGGACATGGATGGCAAGGAGCTTGTGATTGACTGTGATAAGGCAGAGGCGCAGGTTGTATTTGATGAGCCGGAGGATGCAGGGATTCTTGCCAGACTTGCAAGGAAAGAGCCGGCAAGTTATGTGAGTATTGCAATGCGTCCGGGCGGATTGCAGGATTATGTGGATGTGTGGAATGAGTTGAATTAAATATATGAATCTTATTTTTAAACACATAAACACTTTAAATGTAGTATTATGTTGATTTTTTGTGTGAAATAATAAAAATAGTTTTATAATGAATGGAGAATTTTGTATGTTAACAAATTTATCAAAGTTAAAAAGGGAAAAACTTATTAGCCAGATAGATAGTTTGATTGAAAAATATGAATCAGATGAAGATGCTGTAAAAGTATTAAATAATATTGTGGTTGAATTATTTGATAAGAAATACGGAATAAATTGGGAAAGACATATGGAAGCAGTAGATAATGTTTTGAAAGATAATATTCCTGTATTTAAAGAAGATAGTGAAAAAGCAATCTCTAAATCAGACGGAAAAATCAATTTTTTAATTGAAGGCGATAATTTACACAGTTTGTATTTATTGGATAAAACACATAGAGGGGCAATAGATTTAATCTATATAGACCCTCCTTATAATACCAAAAATAAAGATTTTATTTACGATGACAAAAGAATTGGTGAAGATGATGATTATAGGCATAGCAAATGGTTATCTTTTATGTCTGAAAGGCTTGAAATAGCAAAAAGATTATTGTCACAAGAAGGGGTTATTTTTATACATATAGATGATAATGAGTTAGCACAGTTAAAAATGTTGTGTGATGAAATTTTTGGTGATAGTAATTATTTGAATATAATATCTGTTAATATGAAAAATATTGCAGGTGTAAGCGGTGGTGGTGAAGATAAGCGTTTTAAAAAGAATTGTGAATACATACTGATATATGCGAAGAATTATGGTATGATGCCACAATTTAACGGAGCATATGAATATATAGAATTATCAGAACTGATTGAAAATTATGAAAAAGAAGGAAAAAGCTGGAAATATACATCTGTATTAGTAGATGCAGGTGAAAAAGAATATGTTGGTTCAACTGTAACTGGTGATGGTGAAGAAATAAAAGTATATTTAAGAAAAAATCCAGTTATTAAGTCTATAAAAAAACTTGCAAAAGAAGATGGTATTACTGAAAAAGAAGCATACAGGAAATATGGAACAAAAATATTCCAAACTACAAATGCACAATCATCTATTAGAATCAGAGTTATGGATTATAGACATGAATTAGAATTAACAGAAGATTTGTTATCTATTGAATATATGCCGAGAAGTGGTAGAAACAAAGGGAAGATATACGAACAGTTCTATAAAGGTGATAAATGCAGGTTGTTTGCATGGTTAAAAGATACAAGTGAAGAAATAGATGGTATCTTATATAAAAAGGAATTGCAGGGAACATATTGGGATATGACACCATATATGAAAAATGTTGCAAAAGAAGGTGATGTGGATCTTCCTAGCGGAAAGAAACCTCTTGATTTATTAAAAAGAATAATAGGACTTTATCCGGCAACAGATATTACTGTGTTAGATTTTTTTGCTGGTTCGGGAACAACTGGACATGCTGTATTGGCACAAAACGCAGAAGATGGTGGAACCAGAAAATTTATAATGTGTACAAATAATGAAAATGAAATATGTGAAAAAATCACCTATAAAAGAATGAAAAGTGTGATAGAAGGATATGGCACAACAGAAGGCTTGCTTGCGAATTTAAAATATTATAAAACGGATAAAGTCGCACGAGATGAAGCATTTTTAGAAGATGCATTGATGGAGCATATAGTAGAAATGATTCAATTAGAGCATTTTGTAAAAGTAGATGAAAATGAATATGTTGTATTATTGACAGATGAAGACTTAGACGCATATATGGAAAAGTTTGATAATCTTGATACAAAAGTAATCTATTATGAAGCAACTATATTATTATCTGCGGAAATGAAAGGAAAATTTAAGGATAAAGGAATAGAATTGTATAAAATTCCGGATTATTATTTTGCGAAGGAAGTGCAAAGATGATAGGTATAAATGGTTTTTATGATTTTCAAGAAGAATGTATAAATAAGATATTGGAAGTAACGCAGCAAAAAGAAAAAAGCGGCATTATTGTAAAATCACCAACAGGAAGTGGAAAAACAATTATTTTATTAGAATACATCGATAGATTTTTGCAGATGTATAATAATTATGTTTTTGTGTGGTTTTGCCCTGGTGCAGGAGAACTTGAAGAACAAAGTAAAAGCGAAATGGAACAGAAGTTGCCCCATAGAAGTGCATTATCGCTTGATGATGTATTAAGAAACGGATTTAATGATGGTGACACTGTGTTCATTAACTGGGAACAGGTCAATAGAAGTACAAGCAAATCAATAACAGAAACAGAAAAAACAAATTTATACGAACAAATAAAAAGGGCCCATAGGGCAGGACTTGAATTCATTGTAATTGTTGATGAAGAACATTCTTTTAATACAACTACTTCAAGAGAAGTAATGCGTCATTTTGCAGCATATTATACAGTTAGGGTATCTGCAACCGCAAAAGAAAATAATAATTATGTATGGCATAAAATAGATGAATTAGCTGTAATTGCAAAAGAATTGATTACCAAAGCTATCTATATTAATGAAGATGTTCCAGAAGGGGAAGTGACAGATGAACATTTGCTTTTATTGGAATTGGCTGATAAAAAAAGAAAAGCAATTAAAGAAGCATACGAAGGTAGAATAAATCCTTTGGTTCTTATTCAGTTTCCGGATGAATCGGAAGAACTTATAGAATATGTTTTAGGATTATTAAATGGACTTGGTTATTCTGTTGACAATGGTTATGTTGCAATTCATATGGACAAAAGGCATAAAAATTTAGAGGGAATTAAAGAAAAGACTGGAAAACAAAAATATTTACTTATGAAACAGGCGGTTGCCACTGGTTGGAATTGTCCAAGGGCAAAGATCCTTGTGAAATTGAGAGAACATATGACAGAAGATTTTCAAGTTCAAACAATTGGAAGAATTCGCAGGATGCCAGAACAAAAGTTTTATAAAAATGAATTAATGGATAACTGCTTCTTGTATACTTTTGATAATGACTTTAAAGCATATGTCAAACAAGATTTAAGTACAGCATATGAAGTTAAGCGCATTCATTTAAAGGAAAAATGTAAAACATTCAAGTTGATTTCACAAAATAAGGGTAACAATAATTTTGGAATTGATGAACAAGAAGTGTTTAAGAGATTATATGAATTCTATAAGGATAATTATAATATTGGTAACAATAGTGATGTAAATTCTACGCTTCTTTCGGCAAATGATAGGTATAAAATACAAGAAACAATTATTATTGAAATAAAGAAAGATAAGATAATATTGACAGATGAAGTAGTAGATGGAAAAGAGGTAGATTTATATCGTGCGGTAAATACCAATGATGATGGTATGCAATTAAGACAGACTATTAATATGCTTGCTGGAATATTACACATAGATTATGATATCATGAATCGTGTGTTAAGGAAAATGTTTTATGGACAAAGAAATGCAGGAAAGATTTTAAAATTAACAACGAAAAGTTTTTATGCTTTTATCATTAATAATCGATTTGTATTAAGAGAAGATTTTAATAAATCAGTTGCTTCTGGTGTACAGACTTCTTTGAATTTGAATTATAAAGAAAGCGAATTTACAATTCCAGAAGAAGAATTACTTCCTTATGATGCTACAATCGAGGATTTTAAAGTATTGTCAAGGAATGCGTATGAAGATTATACAAGTGATTGTTTTGTTACAAGATCATTACCTGAACGAATTTTTGAAAGATACTGTGAAAGCAATGAAAAAGTAGATTGGGTATTTAAAAACGGAGATAAGGGAGAAGAATATTTATCTATCGTATATGAAGATAATGCAAATCATCAAAGATTATTTTACCCGGATTATATAGTAAAGCTTGATGATGGCACGATTTGGGTTATCGAAGCAAAAGGTGGTGAAAGTTTTAGCGGACAAAGCAGAAATAGAGACATTTATGCAAAACGCAAATTTGAACAGCTAAAAGATTATGCATCAAAATATGGTGTTCAATTTGGTTTTGTTCGTGAAAAATATATTGATGATGAACCTAAGATGTTTCTGTGCAATACTGAATATACAGAAGAAATGTCTAATACATGGGAATCAATTAATAAATTTTTTTAATAAAGTACAAATAGATTGATTTGAGTTTTGTTTGAGAATTTATTGCTTTGACATATGTTATAGAAAATAGTCCTTTGGGAATATTTTTGAGTTGTGAAAAATTTTCGGAGGGGTGTCGACGGCAAGATACG
This sequence comes from Lachnospiraceae bacterium, assembly GCA_045588655.1. Lineage (GTDB taxonomy): Bacteria > Bacillota > Clostridia > Lachnospirales > Lachnospiraceae > SVFI01. The sequence goes on from JAZNEP010000029.1 coordinate 70,841, forward strand.
CACTTTGTGGCCACAAGCCACTTTGCGCATTTTGTTAGGGGAAAAGTCCCCTAAAACCCCTCAAATGTACTGGTATGTCGGAATTTCCAACATAAAAATGTAATTCCGACATAGATTTCCAACATACCGAAATACAGGTATTTTTAAGACCAACATAAAATTCCAACATGAAAAATGGAAAGTGTGTCGGAAATTCCAACATAAAAATAAGGTTCCGACATGGATTTCCAACATACTTACAGAAGGGAGGCAATTGGATGTCTCAAGATAAATTAACTCTGGTAAAGAAGTTTCGTTTGAGTCCAAGAGAAGCGTCAATGCTGGCGGATAAAGCACAGCAAGCAAACATGACTGAATCAGAATATTTGCGACTTATGATTTCTCAGAAGCCAAAAGATTATCCGGAGATAAGGATATTGTTAAGAGAGCTTATTAACGAGGTAAATCATATCGGAATAAATATTAACCAGATTGTCCACAATTACAATTCTGGCATGTATTCGGAGGATGACAAAGAGCGTCTGGTAGCCTATATGCGCAAACTGAATGTGGAAGTAAACAACGTATATAAAATCGTAAACGAAGGAAAATTTGGAAACGAGTAAGAGGAAATTTTTTCTCACCGGAAACATTGCTTTTTCCAATTTATAGTTGTATCATTAAGACAAGAAGTCATTGAGACTTATAAGGACGAAAAGATGCAGAAGCGATTATGGAAGGAGGGAAGCTTTGAACAAGGAATTTGAACGCTGCTGCACATTCCTAGCCGAGATGATGGAGAAGTACGGAGCATTAGTTTTGCAAGACATCGCAATAGAGATTCAGTATGAACCGGAAACTTGGTGTGATGATGCAGAGGGAAAAAGACTTCGGTATGAGGCTTATGCGAGAAGATTTATGAAGCGGTTTGAGAAAGCAGCATAAGTATTACCGGCATCCTGCGAGAGTGGGATGTATACATACGATAGAGCGTTCAAAAGCATGCAAATTTATAAGCTAAAAATAATAGTATAATGATTAAATAATGTGTGATCACTTGATTTGTACAAAGTGCAAGTTGGGTGATTTTTTTGTTGGAATTTATACTGTAAAAGATTAATTGAAAAGGTACAGACAGGGATGGTGTAGTAAAAAAGTAATTACTTTTTACGTGTAAATAATAACTGGAATAATATAATTAATTTATTTGACAATAGTAATTACAGTTGCTATAATATACTTGAAAGATGCAGGAGGTGGATTTCTGTGAATTATCAAAAAACATATAAGGCTCAAATGTTTAATCGAGGGCAATCATCCAAGGTTTTTAAAGAAGTTTGCCAAGATTGTATTGCTGCTTGTGTTATTAGGAATAGCGAACCTTATGTAGCTATTCTAAAGCATGAGGTTTTTGTAGAATTGTTAGATAAAGCAAATAAGTATGATGAAATGATAAAGGAGGCGAAAAAATGATAAGAGATATTTCATTTGAAATTACACAAAGGTGTTTAAATAATTGCGTTCATTGCTCGTCATGCTCAAATAGTTTATGTGAGCAATATATTGATTATGATACTGTTTGTAAAACGATTGATGATATGCCTCAAATAGGTGTTGGTAGAGTGTGTTTATCTGGTGGAGAACCATTCTTACATAAAGATTTAAAAAATATAGTTACTTATGTCAAGCAGTTAGGGATGGAAGTAAATATATACTCGAGTGGTATAATAGAAGATGCCGGGCAGATTACATATATAAGAACAAATGAGTTCCTTGACTTAAAGAAACGTGGTTTATCCAAGATAATGTTTAATCTTCAATCTTATGATCCTTCTCGTTATGATACAATAATGGGCACCACTGGTAGATTTGGAATAGTGAAAAAATCTATAAGAAATGCAATTGAAGCAGGATTATATACAGAGATTCATTTTGTGCCAATGAAAATAAATATTAATGACATAGACGGAATTGTTGAAATGGCTAAAGAAATGAATGTTAATAAAGTAAGCTTTTTGAAACTTGTACCTCATGGAAGGGCTGATAAAAACAAGAATTTAATTCAATTATCGTCAGAAGAAACTATTACACTTAGAAATAAATTAAGTGAAATAAAATCGGAAACCATACGAATTGGTATACCATTGTCATTAGACTTTGATTCGGATTTCTGTCATGCTGCCAGTTCTAAACTGTATATTAAATTTGACGGAACAGTATATGGATGTGAAGCATTTAAATATATTCAGCAGTTGGATGGAGAAAGTAATGTTATTCAACCAAATAATATTTTTGAATCAAGTTTATTGGAAATCTATAATAATTCAAAATATTTGAAAGCAACACAGGATTTTGTGAAGAAGTATAGTTGTTTAAATAGTAAATGCGAGTCATGTCCTGTGCAAAAATTTTTAGAAATGAAAGGAGAAAAATAATGTTATATGCAATAAATGATAAGAGTCTTATTGATGATATAAGCGAAAAATATGAGTCATATATTGGGTCTAAAATTGTACCTAAGGCTGGAGAGGAATCGAATATAGATGCGCCCTATACAGGAATTATGCAGGATGTTTATGTACATACATATGAAATAGCATGTGTTGCGGGAAAAAAGATGGGTATAGATATTAAGAAAAGTGATTTTAAAGCCACATATGATAAGATGGAATATCCGCTAGATACACAAGTGGTAAGTATGTTAAAAAATATCATTGGAGGAAAAGAGGAGTTATTTTACTCGTCTGCAAAAGAACTTGATAAATTGTGGAGCATGTTGTTACGTAAATCAATAATGTGCCTAAGATATTTTGATACTAGAGAACCGTTTATGTTCGATAGTAGTAAAAATGCGGTTGCATATGGGATAGAGCAACTCGAAGAATATCATGAACGTTATACTCAATTTGAAGGTTTATTGTATGGTGCCAGTGAGTATTATAGAGATCACATATTTCATGCTGTTAGAACATGGCTCATAGGTATATTTTGTCTTATGCATGATAGTGATACCCCTTTTATTAATGAGATTCAAATTGATGGTGTTGCTGAGAAAGAACCATTTGCTAGTGAAATAAATTTCTTTGAAAAGTTAAGTATATGGACTATTTCTGCATTGTGTCATGATTTGGGATACCCATTGGAAAAATCGCAGCAAGTGTTAGAAAAAACTCAAAATATGATGAAAGAATTCGTTCCGAACCCTATGGTGTTAAGTAATTTTGCATTTACCGGAGTTCAAGATAATATAAATGAATATATTGTAAAATTTATGAGTACAAAAATGAAAGAAAGTGATAAGAATAACTCTGGAGAGGAAACTGAGAAAAAATATTATGGACGGATACAGCCCAAATATTACTTAAAGTATACCAAATCCTTGGAGAAGAGTAAACATGGAATTATAAGTGCAGTAATAATATATAAAATGTTGTTGTATTTTTTGGAATCTGATTTTAATTTGAATGATGATTACATATATAATTCAGAGGATGCAAGACAGTTCTATATTCGAAGAGAAATATTACGCTCTATATCTTCGCATACATGTAGTGATATTTATAACATTAAAAACACAACGTTTTCAAGTCTATTATTTATATGTGATGAAATGCAGGAGTGGGGTAGAAAATCATGGCATGATTTATATACAAATGTAAACCCTAATTCTGTTGAATTGTCAATAGAAAAGTTCGATTCGGAAACTATTGAATATGCTGAAACTATAAAGATGGATAATATAAAAGAAGATGAAATTATTATAGATACTATAATAAGACTTTATATTAGACAATTTGAGGGATATCAATTAATATTTAGAGATGGCCAATATACAAATTCAAGAGCTTTTAATATGAAGAAAACAATTGAGTTAATTATTGATCAAAAAGGTTCAGAAAAAAATATTATAGTGATAACCTTCAAGTTATTGGCTAAAAGTAAAAATGAATTCGAAATAGATATTAAAAATTCTCAATTAACGCAAGACAAGATTGAACAGGAATTTTGCAAAAAATTAAAAACAGAAAAACTTCCAGAAGTTATTAAATTTGTTATTAAGGAGAAAAAAACAAAGAAGAAATCATGACCAATTATGTTTTAAATAATGTAACACCAAATGGAGAACAAATTATAAATTTATCCGTTCATATGTTGTCTGTTGAAAATATATTGTCGTGCACGCAGGAGGAGAAGATTCGTAAAGCATGCAAAGTGGGGTGTGTGAATTATGGAAGGAAGTGGTCATGTCCTCCATATTCAAGAAAGTTTTCAGATATTGTTGCATCTGGCGAATACAATGTTGCAATTATTATAATTGGACATATAAATATAAGCAATATGGAATATATAAGCAATCCATATCAACAAGTAAAAGCAGCCAATATGATACTCAAAAGTAAATGTGAGAAGATTGCACGAAATTTAGAAAAAGAGTTTAAAGGATATTCATTGTTGAGTGGTAGCTGTAATTTGTGTAAGCCCTGTCAAAAAAAGAGAGACCTGCCATGCAAGAAACCCACAATGGCGAGATATAGTTTGGAGTCAACAGGAATAAACGTTGAAGGATTGCTAGAAAAATATTGTGGGCATAAGTTGTTATGGTATAAAAAAGGAGCGAAGCTTACATATACCAGTGTGGCAACGGCAATTCTTATTGATAATAAAAACCGTTCAGACAAAAATATGGAATTATTAGTTAAAAAACATATAGAGGAAAATCTTAATAAATACTAGTAAAGAACGACCTATTTGGGGTCGTTCTTTATAATTTGAAATGGTAATTTATACTGCCGATAAAGAAATCATGGCTTGCTTTTTTGCGTTGGTTTCGAAACAGAGGTTGAGATGATAATATTTTTTCTAATGTAATCTCTTGGGGGAATAGTACATTATTAATTATATTACAAAAAATGCGTAACAAGAAAAATCATTGCAGCATTGTTGGAACTGATATACAATTCTGTTGGGACAATATTATAGTAATATTTTAGATAGACAACAGAAAGGTTGTGAATCTATGAAAAAACAACTCAAATGCTACATCTACACTCGTGTATCCACCTCTATGCAGGTAGATGGATACAGCTTAGATGCGCAAAAGGATAAATTGCATAAATATGCTGATTACCAAGAGATGATTATCGCCGGTGAATACTCCGACGAAGGTAAATCCGGTAAAAGTGTGGAAGGTCGCCCGCAGTTCCAGCAGATGCTTCAGGATATTGAAACAGGTAAAGACAACATCGACTTTGTTCTTGTATTCAAATTATCCAGATTCGGACGAAACGCAGCAGATGTATTATCTTCTCTTCAGAGAATGCAGGATTTTGGTGTTAATCTTATCTGTGTGGAAGATGGTATCGATAGTTCCAAGGATGCAGGTAAACTAATGATTTCTGTTTTATCTGCGGTGGCTGAAATAGAGCGTGAGAATATATTGGTGCAAACCATGGAAGGACGCAGACAGAAAGCAAGAGAAGGTAAGTGGAATGGTGGTTTTGCTCCTTACGGTTATCAGCTTATCAATGGCGAACTGCACATAGCCGAGGATGAAGCAGAAATTATCCGTATTATCTACGATAAGTTTGCTAATACCACTATGGGAATTGCAGCCATTGCTACATTCTTAAACAACAGCGGATACAAGAAAAAGCTTCGCCAGAACAATACCATAGAAGGTTTTTCCACATCCTTTGTAAAAGGTGTACTGGATAATCCGGTGTATTGTGGCAAGCTTGCTTTTGGCAGAAGAAAGAATGAGAAGATTCCGGGTACGAGAAATGAGTATCATATTGTAAAGCAGGACAAGTATATGCTCAACGACGGTATTCATGAGGCAATAGTGTCAGAGGAATTGTGGAACCAAGTGCATAAAAAGAGACAGGAAACCGGTGTTGCCAACATCAAAACTCACAGCTTGGATCACGAACATATTTTATCTGGTATTATTAAATGTCCGATTTGTGGAAGTGGTATGTATGGCAATGTAAATCGTAAAAAGCATCCCGACGGCGGACATTACAAAGATTATTTTTACTATGCCTGCAAGCACAGAACCTTTGTGAACGGTCATAAATGCACTTACCGTAAGCAGTGGAGTGAGGATAAAATCAACGCAGCTGTAGAAGAGGTGATTCGTAAACTGGTAAACAATCCAAAGTTTAAAACAGAGATTCAAAAGCACATCGGACAAAGCATTGATACACAGGAACTGGACAGAGAGCATACAGGCTTGCATGAGCGCTTAAAGCAGGTAACAGGAGCCAAGAATAAACTGGCGAATCAGATGGATAACTTGCCTGTGTCGGACAAGCATTACGACAAGAAGTATGAGGATATGCAGGTGCGTCTGGATAAGCTTTATGATGAGATAGAAGAAATAGAAACTCTGATTGAAGAAGTGGAGACCAGACTGTATAATATTAGGCAGGAGAAAATATCCGGTGACAATGTGTACCAGTTTTTACTCTTCTTTGATAAGCTGTACGATAGATTTACGGATATTGAGAAGAAAACGTTTATGAAGAGCTTCCTTGCAGATGTAAATATTTACGAGGAAGAGCAGGCAGACGGAAGGATACTTCGTAGTCTTAAGTTCCGATTCCCTGTATTTTTCAATGGGAAAGAGATATACGAATTGGATTGGGACAACGAAAGTACCGTTGAAACGGTAGTGGGGCTACGTCGGAAAGATACGTAGAAATCTTTGAATTGTGTGATGTAAAAAGGGGGTAAGAGTTTATGAAAAAGTTAAAACGATATTTTTCGCTTTTATTTGTTGTTATGCTGATACTAAATGTGGTTTCAGTTCCAGCATCAGCAGCGACAAATAAGAGTAATGTAAAATCAATTAAGGTTACAAATTTACCTACCAATATACTTGTAGTGAAGAAAGGGCAGAATTATAAGCTGAAGGTGAAGGTAGCAACAACCGGAAAAATCAGCAAAAAGGTAACCTATACCATTGCAAATCCTAAGGTTGCGACAGTGACACGCACTGGACGTGTAAAGGGTATTAAAAATGGTTCCACTAAATTAACAATAAGAAGTGTGGAAAACCCAAAGGTTAAGAAGACAATTAAGGTAAAGGTGGGAACACCAGTAAAGAAGGTGAGCGTTACAAAGAAAAAAGTTTCTTTGGAGGTGGGCCAGACCTATATGATAAAGACGAAAATAGCGCCTAAAAAGCCGACCTATAAGAAACTGTCATATGAGAGCAGCAATAAAGCAGTTGTAAAGGTAAGTAAAAAGGGTAAAGTGACGGCAATAAAGCCAGGAACAGCAACCATTACCATTAAATCCAAGGATGGAAGCAACAAAAAGGCTAAATGTAAAATCACGGTAACAGGACAGAGTGTATCAGATGACGATGAAAATCCAGTGACCCCAGATAATCCGGTAAATCCGGATGAACCAGTAAATCCAGACGACCCGGTGACCCCGGATGACCCGGTAAATCCAGATGCCCCGGTGACCCCAGATAATCCGGTGACCCCAGATAATCCGGTGAATCCAGATGACCCGGTGACCCCAGATGACCCGGTAAATCCAGACGACCCGGTGACCCCGGATGACCCGGTAAATCCGGATGACCCGGTGACCCCAGATAATCCGGTAAATCCAGATGAACCGGTAAATCCAGATGAACCGGTGACCCCAGATGACCCGGTGACCCCAGATGCTCCAGTTACTCCGGTAGAGGTGACTTCTATCACATTGGATAAAACAGTAAAAACCTTAGATTTGTATGAGCAGCTTACTCTCACGGCAACAGTTTTACCAGATAATGCGACAGATAAAACAATTTCATGGGAATCCAGTGATGCGACAATAGTAAGAGTGAGTAAAGGTGGAACTATTTGCGCAGTAAAGACAGGAACAGCAACTATCACAGCCAAGACTACAAATGGAAAGAGCGCTAGCTGTGCTGTTACAGTACAGGCAAAAGTGAAGCTGGCAGATTCGACAAATAAGATTAATCCGGTAGATCCGGAGTTCCTTTTTGATGCACCTTATATATCAACATACTACTTTAATCCGAAGCCTTCAGCAAATGAAGATATAAAGATACCACTTTATATAACAGATCATGAGCAGTCAGAATTCCTAAATAATGATGCAACAGGCAAACTGGATTTGATTTATGAAGTGGATGGCGAAAAGAAGACTTTAAAGGATTTGCCATTAGGAGATTATACGTTAAATATTGGCAAACTAAGTAAGGGATTGCATACTTTCTCTGTACAGGTATTAGATAAGAGAACAGGTGTGAAATCTCACGAGTTATATAATGAATTATGGGTTGTGGACCCTGATGAATATGCGATATCTGAAGCAGATATTTATTACATGACAGAGCAGGATCTCGCAAGCTACAAGATTTGTAATAATGATAGTACAAATGCTACAGATTTGATTAATACAAGAGATGGTTTGACAAAGTTATTTGCAGATAAGCAGGCAGAAGGATATAGAAAGATTGTACTTCTTAAGGGAACCTATCGAATTAATGGTGAGGATGCAAGAGATAATTGTATTACAATCCCATCTTATTTCACAGTAGATATGAATGAAAGTACATTTAAACTTAATACTATCAGTGCTGAGACATCGGGATGTATCGTTTTGATGAACAATGCAATAGATGCCCGTTTGGAAAATGGTATCTTAGAGGGTGACCGTTATGAAAGACAGGAACTCAATTTAGAAAGAGATGGTTTGGGCGAGGGAATCAATACGGTATTAATCAGGAGTGGAAAGTATTGTTCGCTTAATAATTTAACAATTAAGAATACGACAGGACATACTATTTGGTCGTTGCCTGATATGGATATTGGTCTGCAACGGAAATTGAAGGGGTATACAAGAACCGCTATTATCGATGGTAAGGAGGTACAGTGTGATAATTATAGTACCAGTTCAATGATGGATTTGTCAGATTATATTAATTGGGACGCAAATGAAGATTATTTTTATATTGGTTATCCGGCGGGATATAGAGGAATCAGAACTAAGTCGGCAATTGTATATGTTTCTTTCTATGACAAGAACCAAAGTTTCTTAGAGACTGTAACAGGTTGTCAGTTTAGAAAGATTTTGATTCCGGGAAATGCAAAGTATGCAAGAGTAACTTTGAATGATTCTAATATTTCGCAAGATCAGAGTCAAGAGGGTGTATATATTTATCCAAGACGTCTTGGCGATTACCATGAGATTAAGAATATTGCCTTCGAGAATACCAGAACCTGTGCATTGGCGCCTACAACCTGTAGCAATCTTTTGATTGAAGGCGTTACATATACAAATTGTGGAGATAGTATTACACCGCTTCCGGTTGACTTTGAGGATGGTTGGGATGAAACTCAGGATGTTTACTACAGAAATAATGAAGTTATTTCAAAAGCAGCACATACAACCGGAACTATCGTAGATAATGCAGGATTTAATCATGTTTTTGAGAATTGTATAAATCATCAGATAACTATTAATGCTCGTCTAACGGGTTGTGTTATAAGAAATATGAATGACGTGAGAAATACTGCACGATGTGATCTGGGTAACAAAATTTCTAATTCCTACGCGAGAGTTTATGATAACAATTGTGGATCTATCAATTACATTATAAAAGATGAAAACGGTGCAGCTGTTGCAGATCTTGCAACTCTTGATGAAACAGAGATTGCTAAGCTTGTTAACGTCAAGGTTAAGAATTGTACTATCCAAAATGGAACTGATGCAGGTAGTACGCACTGCTTTGGTTATGCAGAAAAGGTAACATATGATAACTGTACATTCACAAGCTTTGCCGGAAGAAATGCTGTTTTCCGAAATTGTACGATACAGCCGGCAAGCTATATGAATAATAAGTTATACTTCTATGATTGTACATTCAAGGCACTGGATGGAAGTGAAAAAATAACATTGAATTTGAATGCCCCTCGTGATTCGGAGCGAATATTCGAAAACTGTAAATTTGAAGGAAAGGTAGCGATTGGTACTGAGAATTTCCATACAGGTATTTTTAGAAATTGTGAATTTGATGATGTAGAATTTATAACGGCTGTAGATTCTTTAGATGGCATGATTTTGTTTGAAAATTGTAAAATCAATTCAAGTGCTGAGAACGTCATTTATACTGGGGTATTTGCAGGTAATATAGATTATATCAATGTTCAGTTTAAGGATTGTGAAATCACACATACAGGAGAAAATTTAGTTGGCTTCTTCTCAATGCCGGCTAAGGATAGCCAAATCTTGTTTGAAAACTGTACGATTAACAAAAACTCCGGTGCGTTGGTTAAATGGTTGACAAACTATTCCAGACCGCAAAATGTGGATAAAATCTCGGTAGATGTTATATTTAGAAATACAGAATATAATGCGTCGCTGGAAATAGACAATTCTGTAGATGCACAGCACGCTAGAATAACCTTTGAATAAGCCATTGGGGACGCTAGTAATGAATTAGAAAGCAATTTATTATACGGAGGATGACTTTGATGGCTTTCTTTATGAAGGATGAATTTCCGGAAGTTGATATGGACAAAGTTATCAAAATGTGCATTATACATGATTTGGGAGAATCATTTACCGGGGATATTCCAACATTTGAAAAGACAGAGGCGAATGAAGCAACAGAAGAGGCATTATTATATAGTTGGGTGAAATCTCTACCTGAGAATTACGCAAAAGAAATGCTTGGTTTGTATGATGAAATGGCAAAAAGAGAAACTGCTGAAGCGAAAGTATATAAGGCTATTGATAGTTTAGAGGCATTGATTCAGCATAATATTTCTGATTTGTCTACATGGATTCCTAAGGAGTATGAGTTGAACAAAACTTATGCAGACGATAAGGTTGCTTTTTCGGAATATTTGAAAGAACTAAGAGAAGAAATCCGGAAGGATACATTGAAAAAACTTGGTGTGCAAGACTAAATCCCAGTCAAAAACATTATGAAAATCGGTGGATGGAATTTGGGAATTCACATTACGGGTATTAAAAGCATTATCAATTATTTTTTGAGAATCATATTGTGCTCTATTGTGGGTTTAAGTCAACCAAAGTTGAGGTTACAGCAACGACGCAGACCATAGAGGGAGATACATATTATTCCAATGTCATTTCTGTAAAAGAACTCAGCCGGGAAGCGGTCCCGGAGGATGAGGAGTATCTTCTGGTGGTTGCTGTTTCAAATGAGGAATGGAGCGGAAATTCCTTTGACTTGTATTTGTATAAATAATGAGAGTTTGGCGTTTCCAACTCACCGTTGTATTTTTCTCCAAAATGAGTTGTTAGGATTCCTCTTACGTATATGATATAGTGAATTTATCGAAGATGCATCGAAGAAATAATTCAGGAGAGGTTGATTATATGTCATTAGGAAATAATATCAAAAAATATCGCCATGATTTAGGCATTACTCAGGAGGAATTAGCAGGGATTCTTTGTCTTACAAGTCAGGCAGTCAGCAAATGGGAGAGTGGAGCGGGAATGCCGGATGTAACTCAGATTGTACCGCTGGCAAAAGCACTGAATGTTTCAACAGATGCACTGTTTGGCATGGGTTCTGAAAGCTATGACAGATGTTTTGCAAAGAAGGTTTGTTTTGAGGCAGATTCTTTGCGAGATATCGGGGAACCTGCCGGCGGAGCTTTGTCTGCAGTGGAGTTTTTAGAACAGAAATGTGAAGAAGATATCTTTAATTACGGAATTATGACCAGATATGTCCAGGCAATCGCGCATATGAGTCGTTTTGTAAATGAAAATAATGTGTACTATGAAGGTCTTCTGAAAGACAATCAAAAGGGATGGCGGCGCATGGTTAAAACTGCGGAAAACAGAGCGATGCAGGTTATTCGCTATTCTGACGAAAAGGAACTGGCTGATAAATGTCACTATGCACTTGGCTGGCTTTATTGGCATACGAAGGAATATGAGAAAGGACGTCAGCATATCGATGAACTTCCTTCTATTAAGTGCAATATGCTTCAGGAAACTCTTCTTCCTTATTACAGATACGCTGAAGTGGATCGTGGTATGGAGGGGTGGAGTGAACAGGTTCGTGAGAACTACCAGAATTTTATTCGAGCCATCAATAAGCAGATTGTTTATGCTGCGGAAAGTATGATGTGGACTTGTCCGTTAAATGAAGTAGAAGAAAATATTGTTTGGGGATTTTCTATGATGGATTCATTTATGGAAAATGACAAAATGAAAGCGTTATGTCAGGGATTTTACCGGGAAACATCAAAATATTTGATTGCAGCATATTTGCGCAATAATCAGCCTGAGAAAGCAGCGAATGAATGGAAGCGTCTTTTAGCCAAAATTGATGAATATGTATGTTTTTGTCATAAGATCAGGGCCTGTGAAAAATCAGAAGTGATTCAGAAGTTTGGTCAAAAGGCAGCAGATAATATGGAGCATTATACCAGAGAATGGATTGATGGAAAACTGCAATTCATGCTTGGCCAGTTAAAGAGCTGGAGTGACGAAAAAATTTATACAGAATTTGAGAAACAGATTTAGGTTAAATCATAGAGCTATTTTCAGTAGGAATTTAGCTCTATGATTTTTTATTGCTATAAGAAGTTGCACAAAATAAGTTGTTGACCATATGAAATAAAAAACATATAATTTGTTTATGCAATGCATAAAAAGGTGAACTTATGGAAGCAAGAGAAGAATTGAGAAAATTAAGAGAAAGTACCGGTATGAACCGGAAAGAATTTTGTGAATACTTTGATATTCCATATATGACGGTAACAGATTGGGAATTAGGGAATAGAAGGGTTCCACAATATCTTTTGCGGTTGATGGCATATAAGATTGAAATAGAGAAGTTGGCTGATAAAAGAAATAAGGATGACAAAGATGATGTAACTAACAGATAATGTGTTGGCAATTGTGTAATAGTCTGTTGCACAATTTGTAGGAGGATGAGTGTACAGATGTCAGAAAGTACAGAATTGATGACAGTAGATAATATATGTAATCGAGTATACATCATAAGAGGTCAGCAGGTTATGCTTGATTATGATTTGGCTGAGCTTTATGGATATGAAGTGAAGCGTTTGAATGAGCAGGTAAAGCGTAATATCACAAGATTTCCGGAAGATTTTATGTTTCAGTTGACAAAGGATGAAATTCCAGAGGATTTTTTAAAGTCGCAAATTGCGACTTTAAACGAAAATGGAAATAAAAGAGGTCTTCATATTAAAAAATTACCATTTGTATTTACGGAGCAAGGTATTTATATGCTTGCAACAGTTTGTTACACAGTCTGAGATGCGGCTTGTTACGGCAAAATTATCTTGAGAAATTTATGGCAGAGTGAGGAGAACGGTGATATGTTAGAAGTTAAATTTTATGATACGGTGGATGATGCACTGTTGAAGTTTGCAGTGATTATTTCCCAGAGCAATGGGAAGTGGGTAATATGTAAACATAAAGAACGCGATACATATGAAGTCCCGGGTGGACATCGCGAAGAAGGAGAAGATATTTTAGACACTGCCAAAAGAGAACTTCAAGAAGAAACAGGTGCTGTTAAGTTTGATTTAGAGCCGCTATGTGTATATTCGGTCACAGGTAAGACAAATGTGAATGAGAATGGAGAGGAATCCTTTGGTTTGCTATGTTTTGCTGAAATCATAGAATTTTCAGGTAAACTGGAAAGTGAGATAGAGAAGGTTGAACTTATGGATGAATTGCCGGGAAACTGGACTTATCCATTAATACAACCGAAGTTGATTGAAGAAGTGGAGACCAGATTGTATAATATTAGGCAGGAGAAAATATCCGGCAAGAATGATTAAAGTCGTTCTTGCCACTTTTGTTATTGAGCTAGTTAGTTTATGATATGGGTATGTGATAACTTATGCGGGAAATAAAAGTACAATCTTAAATGGGTTGCACGTTATTAGCAGGAGGATAAGAAATGAACGAAGCGAAGAAGCTAACGGATTGGGTAATTCAAAAGATTGAAAATGAATATAAAGATGACGTTGCATTATTACTGGCCGTACAAGGACATAACACTGCAGAGGATCAGCATGGCGTAACCTTTGATTTTTATGTGCCTGCGACGGAGAGAGCAGATGAGCTCGCTGAGACCTTTATCATTGACGGTATCGGACATGATCTGTATCCGAGATCTTGGGAAAGACTTGAGAATTCCGTGGTGTTGAATGACATGCCGATTGTAATCGATGGGGCTGAGATTCTGTATGCGCGTTCTAAAGAGGATGAAGAGAGATTTATGGATCTGAAGAAGCGTCTGCATGAAAATCTGCAGAATCCGGAGTTCATTTACGGAAAAGCATTGGAGTACATGGATAAAGCGTTGGAAATCTACCGGACGCTTATTTTTGAGGATAAAATCTACCGCGTGTGCTCTGAAGCGGGATGCATTCATTCGTATCTGTCGAAGGCGGTTGCTGTTTTGAATCATACCTATGCCGAAGGGGCGATCATGAGTGAAAAGCAGGCGTACAACGATGATTTGGACAGTCGCATCTATCACTGCCCTGAAATGAAGGAGGTTCCTGAAGATTTCTTTCAGAATGCGGAGCGCCTTATGACGGAAAAAGATTCTGAAAAGCTGAAGGAAGTGGTGTTAAAGTTATTGAAGGCAACAAGAAAGTTCATTCTGGACAGGGAGCCTATGCGTCAGCCGCAGGAAATATCCGAAGTGGATTATCAAAACTTTGCTGATTGGTATCAGGAATTGAGCCTTACCTGGCGCAGGATCAGATTCTTTGTTAAGAATAACATGGTGGAAGAGGCGTATTGCGATGCGCTTTATCTTCAGGAAGAGCTTTTTTACGTCGCTCAGGAATTTCAGGTGGAGGAAATGAATCTGCTTGATGCTTTTGATCCGAATGATCTTGGCAAACTAAGGGAGCGCGCAGATCTTCTTGAGCAGAAAATACTTGAAGTGCTTGCAGATCACCGGACATCGGTAAATTCTTATGAGTCGTTGGAAGTCTTTCTTAAGGCTAGAGGCTAAAAGACGCGTCGCATTGGCTATGGTTGGTTTGCTTTGTAGGCTATGGGTGGAATGATATGAGATATCGAAAAGCATCAGAGGTTTTTCCGGATGAACTGTTGAAAGAAATTCAAAAGTATGCCACGGGAGAACTGATTTATATTCCGGAGAAGGAAGAGAAAAAAGAATGGGGCGAAAAATCCGGCGCGAGGGATTATTATGTCGCAAGGAATGCGGAGATTCGAAACAAGCGTCGTGAGGGAAAGTCCATACAGGAACTTGCGGATGAGTATGGGCTTTCAAGGGATACAATACGCAGAATTTTATACAAGTAAGTCGCAGATGCGCAAATTAGTATGGAAAAGGAGTTTTTATGAATAAGATTACAACAAAACAATTTCAGATTTTTACAGATTTAAGCCTCGTGTGGGATTTTCTGGTAGATATCTATGACCGTGAAAATAGCACTGGTATGGCAGCGCCATTCTTTGAATATGCATTATCATCCTCATGGATGGACACATCCTATTCACATCTTAACAGGTTTTGGTTTGACGGGGATAAGGTCGTGGCTTTTGTTTTTTATGAGAATCCCGTAACGGATATTTATTTCAATGTTCGAAAAGGTTATGAATTTCTTGCAGATGAACTCATAGATTATGCGATAACGAGTATGCCGAATTTTGATGACAAGCAGCAGTTTATGCTCTTCAAGGGTCAGGGGTTCCTGAAAGAAGCTGCGAAGAAGCGTGGATTTGAAATGGTATATGAATACAAAGACATGCATTTCGATTTTAAGGATGAATTGAATTATGAATTGCCAAAAGGGTATCATTTTGTGGAGGGCCGCGATATCGATCCCTTAAAACTTTCCAAGTTATGCTGGTATGGATTCGGGCACGGTGAAAAGGGTGAGTTTGTCGATTGGGACAAGTATGATGATTCGAAAGAATGGACACCGGCAAAATCCTATAGAGGTAATGTTGCATTGAAGCTAGCACCTACTCCTCATGCTACACCGTGGTATGATGTTGCTATTGCAGATGAGAACGGTGATTATGTCTGCTATGCAGGTATGTGCTGGGTTGCGGAAAATCATTTAGCTTATATGGAGCCGCTTTGCACGGCGCCGGAACACCGCAGAAAAGGGCTTGCCGCTGCTGCACTTACGTATCATTATCGTAGACTGAAAGCTCTCGGTGCCACACATATGACCGGAGGTGAAGATCCCTTCTATGAGAAGATCGGTTACGGGGAAGGTTCACATTGGACTATTTGGAAAAAGGTAGAATAATCAAGAAGTAATATATAAAGACGTTAGGTATATCGTGCGTCCACTGGAAGATTAGCAATACAGTAACAGTTAACGCGAAGGCATCCGTTTGGATGCCTTTTTATTTTGCCCCAAAAGCATCTTTTAAAAGATTCTATCTATCGCATACTTAAGAGTTTTGATAAAATAGATAGAGAGAATTGCGGGAGTTGGAATATGTTTATGATTTAGAGGAGACGAAAGATGAAAATTAAGGATTTAAGCTGTCCAAAATGTGGAGCGTCTATAGAGTCGGATTTGGAGAAAGGAAGAGGCGTATGCGCATATTGTGGGTATCAGATTTTAATTGAGAAAGAGGATACTTTAGAGGAGATTGAAGCCAAGGCTCAGTCGAAATCCTATGGATATCATAAGGGAAAATTGAAGGCGGAAGCAGAGGCAGAGATTGCCCGAGAGGAACGTGAAGAGTGGAAGCGCAACAAGAAAAAGAGAATGCAAATGCCAGCCATTATTGTAAGTATTCTGGTGATAATAGGTGTGGGAGGCGCGGTTATATCACATCTTTCTATGCCTAAAGTCAATCCTTTCGAATGCATAGAGGTGTCGTTCCGAGGAACGGACGGAGAGGGTGAATTGATCATGGAGATGGTGGGAACAGGAAATGTGGATCCCAATCGTATTGAATATGATATCTCCAAAAACAGCAATTTAAGCCAGGGTGAGATGATTAGTATCATTGCCACCAGCACGGATTATCGCTTATCAGAGAAATCCAAAACATATGTGGTAGAGGGGTTGGATGAGTTTTTGAAGGACCCGGAGGATATTCCGGCGGAGGCTTTGGAACTAATTTACCAGAAGGCAGAGGGTGTACAAGAAACGAATTTAAGTAGCACCAAAAGCTGCGGATTTTTTGTGGATATGAAGCCTGTGAAATTGTTTTTGCTGACAGATGGAGAGCAGACCAATCAATTATATGCGGTACATGAGGTAAATTTTGATACAGAGGAAGGAAATGTGATTTGTTATGTAGCGACCGGTTTTGATGATGTGGTGGTTCGAAAGGGAGCTCAGACTTCTCTTGATATGTCTTATGGAATGTATTATGGTAATCTGACGGAAGTTGATAGTCCTATTTATATTACGGCTTATGCTTCTCTTGAAGAGGTGCGCACAGAGCTCCTTACAGGGCAGGGAAGCTACATGGAGCTTAAGGAGCGGGATTTATAGAATAGGGAAAGAGTAAGATGTGTGCATTTTTGCGAAAGAAGAAGTAAATTGTTTGCGTTTCCTGTGTAACTACATAATGACATTTTTGCAGCTTTCAAGTGGTGGTTTGAGGAGAATGCGCTTGATATAATCGTAGTAAAATATCAGAGGAGGACGTATTTTTCATGGAACTAGGGGACAGATTACAGCTTTTGAGAAAACAGAATGGATTTTCGCAGGAACAACTTGCAGACAAACTGGGAATTGCACGTCAGACGGTCAGCAAATGGGAAAATGGACAGGCCGTTCCTGAGTTAAATGGTTTGATTTCGTTGAGTAATCTTTATGGGGTAACGATAGACCGTATAGTGAAGAAAGACGACGCGTGCAATATTTCCTTGTGTAAAGATACAAATATGGATATAAATAAGATGATAGAGTTTCTTCTTGTGGCGAAAAAGAATACCTACGCTTCGGCGGATCATATCGTAGCTCCTTGTAGAACCAATTCGCATGATTTCTGTTATCAGGATAATACAGGTTATAAATATTATGATACTTATTTAGGCGGGGAATACTTCTCCGGCGAGGAAGCGGTGTGGTTATGCGACATTCCTGTTTGGAGTATGAATTATATAGGACGTGTTATTGGCGAGAATTTTAGCGGTGATTTTTTAAAAGAAGTGCTTAGGGAAGTTCCCGCAGATTTGCCATTCCGTGGACCGGAGATATATACCAAAGGTGATTACCATTATCATTGTAAAGTGGATGGTGAGTTTGTATGGTTTCAGGGATATGAAGAAATATTTTATAGGGATGAAAAAATATATGAGTGTTATTTTCATGGTGGATCTATTCGATAGAGAAGATTCGAAAAAAATAAAACTGGGACGTTGCTACAGCGTTCCAGTTTTTATTTCCCAAGCAGGGTGAAAAAGACATTTCAGATAATAAAGTGTATAATTGGGAAAAAATCTCTTTTATAAAATTAAGGTTGTAATATCATGAATAAAAAACATGATAGGAGCAGCGTATGAAGAAGATAAAAATCGTGATTGCATTTATGGCTCTTTTCGTATTATGCGGTTGTGCAAAAACGCAGGAGCCGGTAGATAAAGTGGAGGAGCCGATAGATAAAGTGGAGGAGATCATAGTTCCGGAAAAGTACAGTCTTGTGGATGAGAACAGGGTAACAGAGATGGCTTCACAAGGGCAAACCGGAATGTGCTGGGCATATGCGATTATGAATGTTGCGGAATCAAACCTGATTACCAATGGATTGTCACAAAAAGAAGATTTGAATCTTTCAGAAGCACATCTGATTTATTATACATATGCGCGTGAGGGCAAAGTGCAGGAAGAAGAAATGGAAGATTTGCAGTATATGGTGCTTGACAGTCAGGGACGGGATTCCATGGGATTTTATATCGGAGGCGGAGATAAAGCCATTTATATGCTTGCAAACGGAATGGGTCCTGTACTTGAGCAAGAAGTTCCATTTAACAACGAAAGTGAAGCCAAGGTAGAGCAATCGGTAGATAATCTCATGGCGAGGGTCGAAGTCGGAGAAATAAAAAAATATATGGGAAACTATCTTCTGAAAGAAGCGGATTATTATTCGGATGCAGATAGGAATCAGATAAAAGAATGCATTATGAAAAATGGTGCAATGATGATGTCTTTTCATATGGATTTGAATTACTATACGCAAGCAAAAGCTTACCACTGCCCAAAAGAAAGGACGGCGGCAAATCATGTGGTCTCATTGATTGGTTGGGATGACATGTACCCAAAAGAAAATTTTGGAGAGAATCAACCCCTGGAAGATGGTGCATGGCTGGTTTTGGACAGTGCAGCCAAATCCTATGGTGGAGATGGATATCTATGGATTTCGTATGAGACGAAGATATCCGACAGGATGGCTTCTCTAACCATGTGTGAACGGGATGAATATGGTGAAATATTATTTTGCGATTCGTTGGGACCTAAAGATTACCTGGTTGCAAAAGGTGGCGATACATCCATTGCAAACGTCTATTGTGTGGAAGAAGACAGCCAGATAAAGGCAGTAGGAATTTATACAGTGGATGATAATCAGCCGGTAGAGATTTGCATCTATACAGATGTACCGGAAGGGAATCCGGATGGTGGTATCACCCAGGCAAAGATTGCGGTTCGGCCGAAGTGGGCGGGATATCATGTAATTGATTTAGAAGATACAGTCCCAATTCAGCATGGTGCTATGTTTAGTGTCGTGGTAAAATATCTGGGAGAGGACGGAGTAGGAAAAGCACCGGTGGAAGGCGCAGATATCAGTTACCAAAGAATGATAATGTTGAAGGACTGCTATACTTCCCAAAAGGGTCAAAGCTACGCTTTCAATGAAGGTGTGTGGTATGATTTGGCTGATGAAAACAGTGCACAGGCATTTCATAAAGATGAAATAATTAACAATGCCTGTATTAAAGTTTTGCTGGATAATTATAAAACAGAGGAGTGATAAAATGCCGGAAGGTTTGATCTTTTGTCTGATTGCTGTGCTGGTACTTACAATCTGTATTATTTTCATATTACTGCAATATAAGCGGCTTCGTGAACGTTGTACAACGATACAGGACAGTTACAGTAACCTGGAACAACTAAATTATGAGCTTAGGGCAGCCAGACACGATTATCTCAATCATCTGCAGGTGGTTTATGGGCTCTTAGAACTGGAAGAGTATGAGGAGCTGAAAACATATTTGGCACCGGTATATAAGGATATGATGAAAACAGGTAAGGCACTGAAAACATCCAAACCGGCGCTGAATGCCCTGCTTATGGCAAAGATGGAAGAGGCAGAAAATCAAAACATTGATTTTTATGTTGAGGTTAAGTCTGATTTGAAGGCACTACAGATAGAAGACTGGCAATTGTGTAAAGTGTTGTCCAATCTGATTGATAATGCAATTACCGCACTGGCAATGAATACAGAAGAGCGCAGATTAGAAGTAGATATCAACGAGAGCAGGGAATGCTGTATTTTCAGTGTTTCTAATAACGGACCAGCCATTCCGGTTGAGATGCGAAAGAGCATTTTCAAAAGAGGAATCACAACCAAGAGCGGAGAAGGACATGGGATGGGACTTGCAATCGTAACGGATATAATAAATGAAAACAATGGAAAGATTGAGCTGGAGTCTGAGGAAAAGAAAACGACATTTACAGTAAGCTTTCAGAAAGGAGAGTGTTGAAATGGCAATGATTGAAATCATAGGTCTTATTTTACTGGTATTAGGTTTTGTGCTGGTGGGAATAGAAATGATGATACCTGGATTTGGTGTTCCCGGAATCAGTGGTATTATGTGCTTGATAGGCGGTGTAATTATGACGGCCAAGACGGTTTCAGACGGAATTGTTATGGCAATTGTAATTATAGTGATTCTTGCAGTTATGCTTGTGATTGCAATGACCATTCTAGGTTCCAAAAAGATGAAACCGCCGATTGTACTTAGGGATGATGTGAAGGGAGAACAAGGGTTTCTTAATTCTTCAGATTTGGAATATTTGGTCGGAAAAGAAGGTGTGTCGGTAACGGACTTAAGGCCTTCCGGAAAAGGAACGTTTGACGGGGTAGATTTTGATATTCTGTCAGAAGGAAAATACATTTCCCAAGGAAAAAAGATACGTATCACACAGGTAAAAGATAACAAGCTTTTGGTGAAAGAAGCATAGTAACGGATAAGAACGGAGGATAAAGGATATGATTTGGAAAATTTTATTGTTGGTGATTATTATTTTTCTGGTAATCGGATTTTTTGCAATGGTACCAATGGGATTGTGGATATCAGCAATTGCATCAGGGGTTAAAATCGGTATTTTAAATTTGATTGGTATGCGTCTGCGCCGCGTAAGACCTGCGCAGATCGTAATGCCAATGATTAAAGCAACGAAAGCTGGTTTAAAGCTTACTGTAAATCAGTTAGAGGCCCATTATCTTGCGGGTGGTAATGTAGATACAGTGGTAAATGCATTAATTTCTTCGGAGCGCGCAGGTATGGACTTAAGTTTTGAGCAGGCATCGGCAATTGATTTGGCGGGACGTGATGTGTTTGAGGCAGTAACTATGAGTGTAACCCCGAAGGTAATTGAAACGCCGCAAATTTCGGCTGTTGCAAAAGATGGTATTGAATTGGTGGTTAAAGCGCGAGTGACCGTACGAACCAATATTGCAAGATTGATTGGTGGTGCCGGTGAAGCTACCGTACTGGCACGTGTCGGTGAAGGTATTGTTACAACGGCCGGTTCTGCACAGAGTCATTCGGAAGTGCTGGAAAATCCAGACGAGATTTCCAAGGTGGTACTTGAGAAAGGACTTGATTCCGGAACTGCATATGAGATTATTTCAATTGATATTGCAGACATTGACATTGGAAGAAACATTGGAGCAAATTTAAAAATTCTTCAGGCAGAAGCCGATAATAAAATTGCGCAGGCAAGAGCAGAAGAACGTCGTGCAATGGCAGTTGCGCTGGAACAGGAAATGCGGGCAGCAGTAGTAGAGGCAGAGGCAGAAATTCCAAAAGCTATGGCCGAGGCTTTGCGAAACGGAAATGTCGGTGTGATGGATTATTATAAATTACAGAATGTTCAAGCAGATACTCTGATGAAAAAGGAAATCGGGAACGGTGCAAATGCATATGCAGAGCAAAAGAAGGTGGAACAGTCTGAATGATGAATGAGAAACGGGGATGTCTAGGATGAAAGTAATGGTAGTGGATGATGAACCGGCAATCAGAAGCATATTAGAGAAAATGATTGAGAAACAGGAGGGGTTTTGTATCGTCTCCTCCTGTGGGACTTTTGCAGAGGCGGTAACGGATTATACAAAGTACCGCCCTGAGGTCGTTTTCATGGATATTGATTTGGCCGGAGCAAGCGGTATGGAGTGTGCCAAAGTTATGACCGAGCTTGACCCGAAAGTACGGATTATCTTTGCAACCGCACATAGTGAATTTATGGCGAATGCATTTGAAATATATGCGTTTGATTACCTTGTTAAGCCTTTTAATCTGGAAAGGGTGGAAAAGACACTTTCGCGCATCAGAAGTATGGAAGGAGAAGGTCTTTTTTCACATGAACATGTAATACAGGCAGATGAGATATCGCAAGGGGAAGGTTGCGATGGAACGCTTAAATCTTCAGAGCTGCATAAAGATAAGTTGCTCATTAAGGGAAGGGAACAACTGATTTTTATTGATAAAAAGGATATTATCATGGTAGAACGTGTGGATGGAGCGACTTATATTACAACAGCGGTTGAAACGTACAAAACCTCAGTAGCACTAGGTAATATTGAAGAGAAGCTTGAAGAATCCGAATTTATGAGATGTCATAAGTCCTATATTATCAAACTGTCTGAGATATCCCAGATTGAAGTGTACGGAAGATGGACTTATATTGTGAAATTCAAGAATACAGAATGCACAGCACTGATGACAGCGCAGAAATACGAAGAAGTAAAGAAACGATATGAGTAATAAATCATAATGCACTCAAAGCATATAGAAGTACTTAAGGGTACAGGCAAAAGAAAATGCTTGACATCCATATGGTTAGGGAGTATTGTTAACACAATATCTTTTGAAAGGAGCTCTTCTCATGAGTAGACTTGTATTCCATTTTACATATACTGCGACAAAGACAGTGGACACTTATATGAGACACGGTCTTATTTTTGCATATGAAAATTTGGATGACAGAGAAGAGTAGTTTTTTAGAGGATAGAATGTTAGTATGGACGAACCACTTATCTTTTCTGGATAGGTGGTTTTTTTGTTTATAGGTCGCACAGTAAATAAGTTGATATGGGAGGAATGAAGGATGGATTTACACGATTACAAAGATGTTGCTGAAAATTATGACAGATACTTGGACGTAATGTATACACAAGAATTTGATAAGCATGAGAATTTTCAGGAGTTTTATCTTGAACTTGCTAGAAAGTACGGACAGGAAGGAACGGTTGACGTTGCATGTGGAACAGGAGCAGTGCTTTTATACCTTGCGGAACGTGGCATAGAGGTTGAAGGAACGGATTTGTCCGAAGAAATGTGTAAAGTTGCAGCTGCAAAGGCAGAAAATATGGGGCTTAAGTTAAACATTTATCCGGCAGATATGACAAAGTTTAATTCCGGGCGCAAGTATTCGCTTGCAATCATAGCAAGAAGTGGATTTATGCATTTACCGGACTCTAAGCTTCAGCGTGCTGCACTTACCAATCTCAGAGAGCAACTTGTGCCGGGTGGCATATTAACATTGAATACATTTGACCCATGGCCAATGGCTCAGGCAGAGCAGATTAGGACAACACCGGAGGATTATTCATTCCGGCTGGAATATATCAACAAAGATGGAAATAGAGAAGAAATATACAATGCGATTTCTTACAATCCATATACACAGCAGATGCGAGGGAACTGGAAGTTTGTTGAGTACAATGAGGTCGGTGAGATTATAGGGGAGAGAATACGACCGCTCCTTATGAGACAGACATACCGCTCTGAGATGTTTCTTTTGGCAGAGCTTACCGGATTTGAAGTGCTTGACATTTATCGAGGATATATGGGTGACAAGGAAGATCTCAATGACCCGTCTACGGCTGAGAAGTATAGGAGCAATCTCGTATGGATATTAAAAAGAAAAGAGTAAGTTTGTTAGCAGATGGCATTTATGATGAAGCGAGTGAAAAAGAATGTCGTAATAATATAATTTCGAGGTAGATACAAATATGAACAACAATCATGAAAAGTATATAAAAAGATGTTATGAATTAGCAATTAATGCAGGAAAAAAGGGATATGACACTTTTGGAGCAGTATTAGTTAGTAACGGAGATATCATTGCAGAAGCAGAAAATACTGCAGATTATGAAAAAGGTATATTTGGTCATGCGGAATTCAATCTTGTACATAAATGTGCAAATAAGTTTTCGGATCAGGTTTTTGAGGATGCCATATTTTATACAAGTTGTGCACCATGTGTTCGTTGCCTGATGGCCATTGCATCGTTAGGAATAAAGACTATTGTTTATGGCGTGTCATATAAGAGTTTTCAGAAGCTACTTCCGTTTGAAGAAGAAATTCCCAACTATGAAGAAGTATTAAGTAAGATGAATGTTTCTATGAAGATGATTGGTCCAATTTTGGAAGACGAGGGAATGCACACGTTTGAATATTGGGGTGGAGAATATCGTCCATTGGAGGAATTGATTCGAGAAATGGATGATATAAAGAAAGAAAATAGTAAGAATATAGAATTGTGTAGAGCAACCGTAGAAGATGCGGAGCAATTATGGAAAATGCAAGTGAAATCATTTCAAAAATTGCTTGAAAAATACCAAGATTATGAAACTAGTCCGGCAAGTGAGCCATTACATAAAGTGATAGGCCGATTGAATCAAAAAGAGACATATTATTATTTTATATGTCTGGATAATGTTAAGGTTGGTGCAATTCGTGTGATTGATTATCACACAGAGAAAAACAAAAGGATTAGTCCAGTATTTATATTACCGGAATACCAAAATAGAGGAATTGCTCAAAATGCAATAAAGATGTGTGAGCAAATCCATGGTTGTGAAAAATGGGAATTAGATACCATTTTACAAGAAGAGGGTAATTGCTACTTATATGAAAAAATGGGATATCATAAATCCGGTAAAATTGAAAAAATAAACGATAAGATGACATTGGTATTTTATGAAAAATAGGTTACCCCTCTTTTGCTAATCGCTTACCGGCTTCGAAAGCTCTATCCAATAATTCGTTTGGAATGGTATAGTTAGGGGCAACGTCACCATAAAGCAGGAGACTTTCCACCAAATCCCAACCACATAGATTAAAGAAACGATTTGTGGATTCCATAGCGTCCGTGAAAAGAGAGTGGTCCGGATTCGCCTGTGCGAAAATGGAAACAACTTTCTTTCCGGGATAACGAGGAGCAAAATTATCCCCTACCATAGGGTACAGACGATCCAGAAGAAGCTTGCCCTGACCGCTGATTGCACCAAAATAAATAGGAAATCCGGCCACGATTCCGTTGGCGGATTGGATATCCTTGTACATAGGCTGCAAGATATCTTTGGTGGAACATCCCTCGTGCGCGCGACAATAAAAGCATCCCTGACAACCTTTTACGCCATCGTCGTTTAGGTTGTAAGTGATGATTTCGGCGCCTATCGATCTGGCACCTTCCAGAACACGTTCCATTAATTGTGCAGTGTAGCCATTTTTGCGAGGGCTACCGAAAAAAGCGATGATTTTACACATGGCGGCTTCTCCTGTAAATAAAGACGATTTGTAAGTAAATTTATTATACTATAACTTATAAAGGTTGTGCTATTACATTCATCGACATTGCACGAAGATTTGTAACAGTTGTTCAAATTATGATACTATCATGTGAGTAATGATTGACTTGAGGAGAATAAAAAATGGTAGATAAACAACGTGTAAAAGAAGTATTCCAGGAATATGTTTCGGATTTTGACAGTTCGGAGGGGATGATACGCCTGAAAATTATTCATACATATCGTGTGGCTGAACTTTGTGAGCAGATTGCGCAATCGATTTCGATGAGCAGGGAAGAATGCGATATCGCATGGCTTTTGGGAATGCTGCATGATCTTGGACGATTTGTGCAAATCAGAGAATACGGGACATTTGACGATCTTCGTTCCATTAATCATGCATTAGGAAGTATTCGGGTGTTGTTTGAAGAAGGATATATGCGTCGATTTATGGACGATGAAAGCTACGATGAGATAATCGATACAGCAATCCGACATCACAATGCATTTCGTCTTCCAACAGAGCTTGACCCAAAGGTAAGATGTTTCTGTGATATTTTACGGGATGCGGATAAAATCGATATATTGCGTATTAATACGGAACTTCCGAAGGAAGATATTTACGGAAAAGATATAGGACTGGCTACTACACAGTCGGTGTCTCCTGCTGTGTACGAGGAATTTATGAGTGAAAGCGCTATTCTTAGAAAAAATATAGTAAATCAGATTGATCGCATCATCAGCCATGCTTCGCTTGCATTTGAACTTGTATTTGACATCAGCAGAAATATTGTGAAAGATAATGGTTATTTACAGAAAATGCTTGCAATTGAGACAGAAAATGAAGAAGCGCGCGAACAGCTTGTGCGTATGCGCGAAAAAATGTTTTCATTTATTTAATAAATTAAAAAAATTTACTGAATCAATAATAAGAAAAAGAAAGGGAGTAACGGATTATGCAAGAAAATAAAAAAATAGTGTGGCCGGATTATGAGAATTGTATAGCAAATCTGCCAAACTCTATTTTGAAAAAATTTGGAATTGAAGCAGTAGGGAAACCGCTTTCGATTGTGGAACCATATATGGAGAAAGATTATAAAAATATTGTTGTTCTTCTTCTTGACGGAATGGGAAAAAATATTCTCGATATGCATTTGGATGCAGAGGGTACCTTCCGAAGTCATCTTGCAGGTGTATACAAATCGGTGTTTTTGTCTACGACGGTTGCAGCAACCACATCTGCCATGTCCGGATTACAACCTTGTGAACATAGCTGGCTTGGTTGGGATTGTTATTACCCGCAGATTGATAAGAACGTCACCGTCTTTTTGAATACCATTCAAGGGACAGAAGAAGCCGCAGCAGATTATAACGTGGCGTGGACAATAAATCCTTACGAAAGTGTGGTATCAAAAATCAACAAGGCAGGTGGAAAGGCATATGAGTGTGCACCATTTCTTGCGCCGTATCCAAGCAGTTTTGAAGCAATCTGCGAGAGCGTAAAATCATTATGCAAAGAGCCGGAGCGAAAATATATTTATGCTTATTGGAATGAACCGGATGGTCTTTTGCATCAAAATGGTTGCAACTCCAGTGAGGTAAAGGAAGCTCTTAAAAACATGGAGTCATGTGTGAATAATCTTGTGAGTGAGCTGGAGGATACTCTTCTTATTGTAACAGCAGACCACGGTCATATTGATACGAATTATGTGTTTCTTCAGGATTATCCGGTACTTATGGATTGTCTGGTTCGATTACCTTCGTTGGAGCCAAGAGTCCTTAATTTCTTTGTGAAGGAAGATAAAAAGAAACTTTTTGAGGATGAATTTAAAAAGGAATTTGGAGACAAATTTTTGTTAATGCCAATGGACGAGGCAATTGATAAAAATCTTTTTGGTACTGGAAAACATCACAAAAATTTCAGATCAATGCTTGGCAACTATTTAGCAATTTCCACAGATGATTTGTCGATCTTCGTTATAGAAGAAAAATGGGCTTCCCTGCATGGTAGTCTAACGGAAGAAGAGATGAATATACCACTTTTGGTTTTTGATACAAAGGCAGAATGTTTATGATGAAAAAAAGGGCAGAAATGTTATAATTTTCTGCCCTTGATTTGCGTATAGGCAGATGATAGGAATATATATTGACAACCAAAAGGTGACCGATTACCATTCAATTGTAACGATTTATTTAAATGTTGCAGATTTTAATCCATTGGTTATGGAAAATGAGATAGGAGAAAACAAGATGAATCAGCCTACAAGAAAATTATTCTATGAAGATATAAACAGGACCGATTTTAGTGCAACCGTGGTTTCCTGCGAAAAAGCGCAGATGGCGAGTGGTGGTGAAATGTATCGAGTGCTCCTTGATGCGACAGCGTTTTTCCCGGAGGAAGGCGGACAGTCAGCAGATGTCGGAACGCTAAATGGACAGGAAGTGTGCGATGTACAGATTGAACATGATTTCATTTATCATATGGTAAAACAGCCGCTGAAGGTCGGGGAGTCGGTGACAGGTCATGTGGATTTTAAGCAGCGTTTTGACTTTATGCAGCAGCATTCCGGAGAACATATTCTTTCCGGTTTGGTACATAATCAATTTGGCTACAATAACGTTGGTTTTCACTTAAGCCTGCGTGAGGTCACGATGGACTTTGATGGAGTTTTAAGTCAGGAACAGTTGCGAGAGATTGAAAGGAAAGCCAATCAGGTTATTTATCAAAATATTCCGATTGAAATTTCATATCCGGAAAAAGAGAGTCTTGATTCTCTTACTTATCGTAGTAAAATGGAAATAGACGGTCAAGTGAGAATCGTGACGATTCCCGGTGTGGATGCGTGTGCATGCTGTGCCCCACATGTGGCAACAACAGGACAAATCGGTATCATTAAAATTGTAAATGTGCAAAGTTATAAAGGCGGTGTGCGTCTTACGATTTTGTGCGGTGAGAGAGCGTTTGCGGATTATTGTGCAAAGCTTGACAGCGTGACCACCGTGGCCCAAAGTATGTCGGTTAAGCAGGATCAGATTGTGGAGGCGTTTGACAAACTAAAAAAAGAAAACCTCAGTTTGAAAGAGTCAGCAAATGAATTACAGGCAAAGTGTATTCGTTTATCGCTTCAGGCTCTCCCGGCGCCGGAGGAGTCCACACATGCGATACTGTTTAGCGATATCACGGATAACATTGCAATCCGTAATGCTGTGAATGAACTGACACAGCGTTACGAAGGCTATTCGGTAATCTTTTGGGGAGAAGAAAATGCATACCGATTTATCGCCGGAAGTAAGTCAGCCGACTGCAATGATTTGGCACAGATGTTACGTACTAAGCTTGGCGCGAAGTGTGGAGGGAATGCGCTTATGATTCAGGGTAGTGTGGAAGCTCTGAAAGAGAATATTTTAAAATCTATGGAATTCTAATAGATGTTGTACAAGGAGGAAAAACAAATGATAAATGCAAACTTAAAAGAAAGATGTGACCTATTTGTCGAGAATACAAAGATAATGAACGACATTTTCAAATGGGAAATGGGATTAATGGTTCATGCAATGGCGGTGTTATATACTGGCAAGGGTATACGTGTGGACAAAGAAAGCATAAAAGCCTGCGACGAGCTTTTAAAGAAAAAAACATCGATTTTTTCAGAGTTTAGAGGGAATGTAAAGATTCCGCTCATTTGTAACATGTCTTTATCCAATCAACCGGAAGCGTATTTTGATGAGGTAGAAACCATCTATAAGATGTTAAATAAAAGTAAATGGATGGGCAATGATTATAAGATCATGGCGGCAATTACCATCTGCGACCATGCAGATAAAGCAGAGTATGAAATGATGGTAGAGAGAACGTATCAAATATATGAAAGAATGAAACAGGAGCATAAATGGCTTACATCCGATGAAGATATTCCGTTTGCAGCGATGCTCGCCGTATCAGGGCTCGATGTGGATCAGTTGATAGAGGAAATGGAAAAGGATTACAAGCTTCTGAAAGAAAAATTCCGTGACAGCAATGCGGTACAGTCCTTAAGTCATGTGCTTGCTTTGGATGAACAGGATGCAGATACGAAATGTAATAAAGTAATTGCGATTTATGAAGAACTGAAGGAATTAAAACATAAGTATGCAAGCGGTCATGAGCTTGCGACGTTAGGTACGCTTGCTATGTTAGATTTATCTGTGAAAGAAACAGCCAATCTGATTGTGGAAACAGATGAGTACCTCAAGACACAGAAAGGATTTGGAAATTTCTCGGTTGGAGCGACAGAAAGACGTCTTTACGCGGCGCAGTTGGTACTGGATGAGTATGGTTCAAAAGAAAACCAGGCAGATGGAGTAGTGCTTGGAAGTATGCTTGCGCTAACAATTGCAATGGAGATTTGTTTGCTGATCTGCATGACAAGTTGTATGACAGCAGCGACAGCATCAAATTAAAGAGGAAATCAGAAATTATGAGAATTGTACCAAGTTGTGAGAAATGTCTGTATGAACGACAAAAGAGTATTGCCTTGAACATTCAGGACGAAGTTGCCAGAGAGAATTATCTTGCAGAGATCAGAGAAACACTGGCAAATCGAGATGAAGAGGATTCTGCTCCTTATATGGTGTTCTGCTTTGGGCGTATTTTGAAGAAATATTTTGACAGCCTGGATATTTATCCGGATATAAAAAAAGAGTACAATTCTCTCATGTTATCCATGGAGGAAGCAATTGAGGCAAACATCACAGCGTCCGATGATCCGCTGGAAACGGCGATGGTGTATGCCCGAATCGGTAATTATATTGATTTTGGGGCCATGAACCATGTGGACCGGGGAGAATTACTTCATTTATTGGAAAAAGAAAGCCAGAGCGGTCTGGATAAAGAGACCTATGAAGCGTTTTGTCAGGAATGTAAAAACGGAAAAATATTTGTGTTACTTTGTGATAACTGTGGCGAGATTGTACTGGATAAGCTATTTGTAAGGCAGCTAAAGAAGCGTTTTCCGCACTTGGAGGTATTTGCCATGGTGCGCGGTGAACCGGTACTAAATGATGCAACCATGGAAGATGCGCTGTTTAGTGGTATGGATACCGAGGCGACGCTCATTTCAAATGGAAATGGTGTAGCCGGGACAGTGGTGGATATGCTCAGTCCGCAGGCAAAGAGTGTGCTGGAGAAGGCCGATGTGATTTTAGCTAAAGGGCAGGGAAATTATGAAAGTCTGTCCGGGTATAAAAAAAGCGTATTTTACTCGTTTTTGTGTAAATGTGAGTTGTTTACAACCCGGTTTGGAGTACCAAGGCTAACGGGTATGTTTGTGAGAGAAACGGGCGACAAATAAGGAAGGAAGAGGATGACAGTAAGATGAGATTGACCAACGAGCAGCTGAAAGAAATCTATTATGGCGCGCTGAATTTTGAAGAAACGGCCGACGGATATTTACAGGCATTTCAATATACAAAGAAGCAGATACAGTATTTTGAAGAAATATCAGAGTTCTGGTATGAAAGATGCACGGCATCGAATGCGAAAACTCTCGAATTTCATACGACAGCGACCCGGGTTTCCATGGAATATAAAATCATTTGGATGGGATCGGAAGATTCCGTTGAACTTGTCATCGATGATGTCATAACAAAGATTCATTACGTGAAGGATTTGAAAAAGGAAGGAAAGATTAGTTTTGATTTACCACAGGGGCAAAAGAAAGTAGTAATTTATTTGCCGGCGGATGCAACGATACTGCTCCGCAATTTCGAGATTGATGCAGACTATGTTCCGGTAAAAAAAGGGGAAAAGGTGCTGTGGCTGGGAGATTCCATAACACAGGGATTTGGGCCTCTTCGTTCTGCGCATACCTATGTTAGTGTGGCAAATCGTCTGCTCAATTATGAAATTATCAATCAGGGAATCGGGGGATATGTTTATGACCCAAATATCCTGGTAGATATGGATGGTTACCGGCCGGATAAAATCATTGTCGCTTTGGGAACCAACCAGTACGGAACAGAAAGTATGAAGGATATTGAAGATTATTATGTGAGACTGCGAGAGCTTTACGGGGAGATACCGGTGCTTTCGGTTACTCCGCTTTGGAGAGGTGACTCGACTGATGGTGAGCCTGTACTGATAAAATTCTGTGAAAAGCTCAAGGAGATTTGTGCGAAGTATGACAACATTACCATAGTGGATGGATTCAAACTCATACCGCATTTACCGGAGTATTTCTTGGATAACCTTCATCCGAATCCTCTCGGATGCGAAATGTATGGAAGGAATCTTGTGTTAGCTATACAGGAGGCAGGATTTTAGGGATAGAAAGGAACCAATAGAGTAGTAAGAGGATATTTCATGAATTGGCAGGAAAAAATGAAGTTGTCACCGACCCCGATCACAGGCAAATGCGATTGTAGTCCGGAGGAAGTCGGGTATGACAGTAGTCGAATTGAACTATTGGATAAGCACATCCAGAGCATGATTGAGCGAGGGATAATCCGCTCAGGAAGTTATTGTTTATCACGCAATGGCAATATTTTTGCAAATAAGGCATTGGGAGCGCTTGCGTGTGAATGGCAGGGAAGAACTCATTTGATGCCGGATGCGTTTATTGATTTACAATCTGTGACCAAGATGATGACAGCAGTAGCTATGTTAAAGCTGGTAGAGGATGGAATGTTGCATTTGGAGCAACCGGTGCATGAGTGGATTGAAGAGTTTCGCACCGGAGAATTTCGTAACATCACACTGTTGCATTGTTTGACGCATACATCAGGTCTGGTGGGTGTGCTTGGAACACACGGTGATGAGGACGTCGACTGGACTGGGCTGGTGGAAAAAGAGGATGTGGAACATACATGGATCAGTGCCATTGTAAGGGCAGGACTGAGGAGAAGTCCGGGGGAAGAGTGGAGTTATTCCATGGCCGGATTTCTTATTTTGGGAGAGATTATAAAAAGAGCCACCGGAATGAGAGCGGAGGATTTTATAAGGCAGACGATTCTGATTCCATGTCAAATGCCGGAGAGTCACTGGCGTGCGTGGCCCCGGGAGATGTATGTGAATCGATATAATATCGTCACCAGGGAAGATGTAGATGACGTAAAACGCTATGAGAGAGAGGGAGCCTTAGCGTTTGCAAAAACGGTGATTCCGGGATCGGATGTAATTCCGTGTACAGCGGGGGGACTGATGTGTCCGGCCGAGGAACTGATTCGATTTGGACAGATGCTGTTAAATGGCGGAAGTTATCAGGGGAAACGCATCATTGGTAGAAAAGCGGTAGAATATCTTTGGACCAATATGGTAGATGAGCGGCTGAGAGATTTTTGCTGGGATCATCCGGGGAATCGCGTGATTTATGGAGCGGGAGTACCGATGTTCAGACAGGCACAAGACAGGCAACAGATTGTTTCAGACCATACGATTTATCATGAAGGTCATGGAGCTTGTATGCTATTGATAGATAAAGAAGAGAAAATGGTGGCTGTATATCAGACACAGTTTACAGAGAGTGACAAATGGCATTGGGAGGCGGTAAAGGCCACCACCTCTGTCATTTGGTCAGGAATTCGATGACGGTGAATGTAATTGCATTCCCGTCATTTTTGTTGTGTCAAATCGTGTTATAATTATAAAAATTCGCCTGTGGGGCGAATGGGTAGCTGCAAAAGTTATTGTCGCAGGGAACCTGATATGGAAGAATAGAAAAGGAAAAAGGCCTTTTCAGGGAGGGAATTATGTCTCATCAAATGAAATTACAATTGAAAGCATTAAGAAAAAAGAAAAAGGTAACACAAAAGGAATTGGCGAATGCATTAAACGTATCATTTCAAACCATCAGCAAATGGGAAAACGGAATAGCCATGCCTGATATTACATATCTTCCGCCAATGGCGAAATATTTTGACGTAGAGCTGGAGATATTGCTTGGAATGAAACCGCTCAAAAATGAGACGCCACTGGAAAATTATGCGAAAGAAGAGTATTGGAAGGATCGTTTGGAGTGTTCAAAAAACTGGAAAACTCTGTTTTGGAATGATGATTATATCGAATTTCTCGTGAAAAAAGTATGGAAGCTTGACAAACCTGTAAAAATTTTGGACTGCGCTTGCGGATACGGATATTTGGGGATGAAGCTGCTGCCTCATCTCCCGAAGGGAAGTAGCTATACCGGTTTGGATATCAGTGAACAATTTTTGGAGGAAGGGCGTCGTTTATTTGCAAAGGAAGCGTATCCGGTAAAATTCGTACGGGGAGATATTCTGGAGGATGAAATAGAAGGAAAGTATGACGTAGTCATTTCACAGATCTTTCTCTCTTATCTACCGGAGCCGGGAAAAGCGCTGTTAAAGATGAAACGCGCGCTGGAAAAGAATGGCATGTTGATTGCGATTGACAATAATATTGCGCTGATAGAGGAGGCCCACCTGATTGCGACAGCAGGAAAGTCTATACAGGAAAAATTGCCGGATATGAAGAAAGTATGGGAATATTCGCGCGATCAAAAAGAGATGGATTATCAAATGGGGACGAAACTGGCCTTTTTATTTAGGGAAATCGGAATGAAAAGAGTAAACGCCAGAATGAGTGACCGTGTATTTATTTATGACGGAAAAGAAAGTACACGGGATACGGAAGAGCTAAAGAAATTCCAGAATGTAGTAGACAATTTTGACCGGGTGAAAAACGGATATTCGTATTATCTGAATCGGGGATGCAGCTGGCAGGAGGCGGAGTACTTTGTCAATTACTCTGAGAAAGTAAAAAAGACACTGGCGGAACCGGACGTGTTTATATCCAGACCAAGTTGTCTAAGTATTGTTTGGGGATATTTGCAGTAAGAATCCGTCTATATCAATGAGCTTAGAATGGAGAACATAATGAAAAATACAGGAAAGACTTCGAAAATAAGACATGTTTTGAAAAATAACAGCTATGCACTTGCACTGCTGTGGGGTATATCTCCGGGATTGGTGATTCATCAGGCGATTGTTCGCATGCTGGATTATTTTGAGTGGCTGTTTTATAGTGCATTTTTTATGCGGTATGTGATTAATGCGCTGGAGACAGAGCAGGAATTTGAGTCCATCATGCTGTTTTTGGGAGTGACGGTGACAGTGTTTGCTACCATCTCTTTCTACAACAGCTATGTGGAAGGCAGCATTATGCCTGTGGCAAAAGAAGTGGTGTATAAAAACTTAAATCTGATGTTGTTTAAAAAGGCAGGGAATGTAGAACTGACATGCTTTGAAGACAGCGAATTTTATAACAAGTATACGCTTGCAACCGATAAGGCGGCAGAAAATCTCATTGAAACGGTAAAGAATATATGGGGAGTATTGTTTGGTATGATGGCGGCGCTGGTAGCGTTTGTGCTGCTGTTTAAGGTGGATCATCTGTCTGTTTTGTTTGTGCTGTTTCCCATCATCGGGAATTTTGTCTTCAACCGTCAGATTGGAAAAATTGAGTTCGAGAGGAACAAGGAGATGGCTCCACACAACCGTAAGATTGCATACGTGAACCGCGTTATGTATCTGGCGGATTATGCCAAAGAAGTGCGTTTAACCAATGCGTTTTTTCTGATGAAAAGATATTATGATGAGGCCATACGGGGAGTAATTGATGTAACCAGAAAATATACAGTGAAAGCTGTAATTTTGCACTGGTTTCGAGTGATGTTTACGTTTTCATTCATTTTTGAAGGAATGCTCATTTATGGGGCATATCGTACACTGGTAAATCATACGATGTCCCTGGCGCAGCTGGCGGTCATCACAAGTATGATGGTATCCTCGACATGGATATTGATTGGGTTTACGGAGTCGCTCATGACAGGATACAAAAATGGGTTGTTTGTGGATAACTTACGTACGTTTATGGAATACACACCACAGATTCCGGAGGATTATCAGGGGGCGGACCCGGGAGAGGTCATAGAAAGTATTGAGTTTAGACAGGTATCGTTTTCGTATAAAGATGAAGCGGTCATACATAATCTCTCATTTTGCTTGGAAGGCGGTAAATCCTATGCGCTGGTAGGTCACAACGGAGCAGGAAAATCTACGATTATCAAGCTTTTAATGCGCTTTTACGATCCGGTGGAAGGAGAAATTCTGCTCAACGGAAGAAATATTAAAGAATATGAATTGAAAAAGTATCGTGCTCTGTTTGCTACAGCGTTTCAGGATTATCAGATTTTTTCTATGTCTGTGATGGAAAATGTGTTGATGCGCAGAGGGGCGAAGGAAGACGAGGAAGAAGTGGTTCGTGCGCTCAAAATGGCGGATGTGTATGACAAAGTAGCATCATTGCCCAAGGGGATTCATACGGTTTTGACCAAAGAGTTTGAGAAGGAGGGTGCAGTGCTGTCCGGGGGAGAATATCAAAAAATTGTAGTGGCGCGTGCATTTGTAAAAGAAACTCCGTTTAAAATTTTTGATGAGCCAAGCAGTGCGCTGGACCCGATTGCGGAGTATCAGTTATTTAAGAGTATACTGAAAAGCAGTAAGAAAAAAACGATGTTATTTATTTCACATCGACTTTCCTCCGTGCAAAATGCAGACAAAGTATTTATGCTTGAAAACGGAACAATGATAGAAGAGGGAACCCACCGAGAGCTTTTGGATAAACAGGGAGCTTACGCAGATATGTATGAAAAGCAGGCAGTCAATTATTTAGCCGGAGATAACGATAGAAGTGGTATTTTTGCATCCGGAAAGGGGGAAGCGTAGTGAAAACAATTTTGAGCAATCATCTGTTTTTGTGGAGGCTGTGTTTTAAAACAGCACCCGGATATATGTTGTATTACATGTATGACGGATTCCGCTATCAGTTTATTATTTTTATTGAGCATACATTGGGGATACGATATGTGTTGCATTGTGCAGAGTATAATGAACCTTTTTGGAAAGCCCTTTTGGTGATAGGAGTTATCTTGCTAATCAATATGATACAAATTATTCCGGACGGATATTTTTATCATGCGATGGGATTTCGGGTAAAGCCAAGATTATATAAAGCACTGAAAGAAAAGATGTATGAAAAAGCCGCAGAACTGGATTTGGCATGTTATGACAATCCGGACTATTACAATGAATTTGTACTTGCAGTTGCAGAGGCAGAAACTTCAATCGATCGGTTTTTAGAGCTGATCAATAAGATTATGCAGAGTGTGACAATCGTCTTGACTACAGGTGTGTTCTACCTAATGACAGATGCAATCGGTATTTTATTTGTATTGGCGTCTTTTTTACTGAACTTTTTCCTGGCAAAGGTAGTAAATAAAATAAATTATGAAGTGCGTTTGAAGATCAATCCGATGGAAAGAAAGCGAAATTACAGCAGCAGAGTCTTTTATCTGAATGATTATGCCAAAGAACTTCGCCTCAATCCCGAAGTTGGAGAAATTCTAAAAGAGGAGTTTGAGAAGACAGAGGATGAGATGATAAAAGAGCAGAAAAAAATTGCCAAAAAAAGAACCGGATTTATGTTTGCACAGAATTATTGCGCCGGTGATTTTATCATTGATGGTTTGTATATTGCGTATCTGATATATCAGGCAGCTGTGTTGCATACGATTGATTACAGCAATGCGGTGGTATTATTTAACCGCACCGGAAATCTGCGCTCCGGTATGAGAGGATTTTCGGAAATAGCTCCAAAAGCGAGTGAGAATAGTATGTACGTAGATAAAATCCGCAAATTTCTTGCGTATGAACCAAGTATTTGTCACGGTATAGGAGAAAAGGTACCGGAAAAAGCAGGTAAGCTGGAACTAAATCACGTTTCCTTCCGCTATACGGAAGAATCGGAGGAGATATTGAAGGATATCAATTTGTCAGTTGAAGCAGGGGAGAGAATTGCCATTGTGGGATATAATGGAGCAGGAAAAACAACGCTGATTAAGCTGTTGATGAGACTTTATGACCCGACGAAGGGAACGATTACCTATCACGGAAAAGATATTCGGGAATATAATCCGGATGATTATCATAAAAAAACAGGCGTTGTATTCCAGGATTACAAGATGTATGGTGCATCCTTGCTGGAGAATGTGGTGCTGGATGATATCCCTGCAGAGGATGAGAAAATCAGAAACAAAGTTACGGATTCGCTTGTGCATAGTGGGTTTGAAGAGCGTCTGGAAGAATTTGCAAAGGGACTGGATACACAGATCACAACGGAGTTTGACAAAGACGGAGTCAATCTTTCCGGCGGAGAAGCACAGAAGGTAGCGATTGCCAGAGCATTTTATCGAAATGCAGATATTATGATTATGGATGAGCCAAGTAGTGCATTAGACCCGATTGCAGAGTATAACTTAAATAAAGCCATGCACAAAGCAGCAAAAGGAAAGACGGTATTTTACATTTCTCACAGACTTTCAACCACAAGGGAAGCGGATCGTATCATTATGCTGGAAAAAGGTAGAATTATTGAACAGGGAACGCATGAGCAACTATTGGAATACAATGGACAGTATGCAAAAATGTGGCATGCACAGGCGGGCAGATATGCAGTCTGATGCAAAATGAGCAGAGGGTATCTCGTAAGACAGAGCATGTCTTTGGATACCCTCTAAATTTCATTACTTCACATTTTCCATATTAGAAATGTAGTAGAATAAGCGCGCCAGAAAAAGTGAATTGGTCGGAACACCTTTGCCCGGATTTACACAGTTAATGAAAATCTGATCTATGACATGAACATTACCGCGAAGCCATGCAATGTTGATGGCGTGTCGGATTGCGCGTTCAACTCTTGACGAGGTGGATCCATACTTATGAGCAATGTCAATATATAAGCCTTTCGTCACATGTTTTAAATACAAAGGATTTGATAATATCATATGTAATGCTTCTACTAAATACATGTATCCAAGCAAATTTGGTGGAATTCCGATGGATAGCAGAATCTCATGAATTGTGTTTGTTTCCGCATTCGTATTAAAGGAAACAATATTTGGTTGATAAGTTGCTGGTTGATTCATTACAGTTTGTGCATTCATATTTTTTTCTCCTTTTTTTTTGCTAAGCAAAGTTTATTGCATGTATTGACAATAAAAAATATTTTTTGTAACATTTTGTTTGTCGAAAATCATGTATGTGTGTGTTAAATTTGACACACAGGAAGGGGAACGATGGAAAAGATTTTAAGTGACAGATTGAAACAGCTTTTGGCAACGAGAGATATCTCACTTGCAGAATTTGCTGAAATGTGTAACCTGCCACTAGAGACAGTGCGCAATATTTATTACGCAAGAACCCAGGATCCGAAGGTGTCAACGATTATGGCGATGGCGGATGCTCTTAATCTGGGAGTGAATTGTCTCATGGGAAAATGTTCTCATACAAAAGAAGAAAGGCACATTATTGAGCTGTATCGTCAGTGCGGAAGTCATGGAAAAAGCGTGATTGAGCTGATTGCAAAGTATGAGGCCATTTCAGCCAAAGCAGAAAGAGATACTTTAGGGAAACACAAGATTCCTTGTATTCTGCCGAAAGGAAGCATCAGAGGCGGAATTGTCTACGATGAATGTGAAACAATAGAGATCGATACATCCGTTGAGGAGGCTTATGTCGGAATCCAGATGCCGACAAATGATCTTGCACCGGTCTATTGCAAAGGAGACATTCTTCTTTATGAAAACCGATTTCCGGCGCATGAGGAATATGGAGCTTTCTTTAAAGGAAAGAGAGTCTATATTCGCCAGTATTTGGAAGAAGATAAACAGTATCGACTGCGAAGTATACACGATGAAAACAGAGATTTAATCTTTACCCGCATGGACCAGATTGATTATATCGGAACGTGTATCGGTGTGCTGAGAGAATAAAATAGAGTAAGAAATAGATTCAAAGATATGCAAATTTGCATATCTTTGATTTTTTTACACCTTTTTTCGCAATTATAGTGTATGATGATTGAGAGTAATGAGAGTGTACAAAAAGATAAAATATAAATTGGAGGATGTAGCAAATGAAAAAAGTGATTTCATGTATGCTTGCGTTGCTTTTATTCATTGGAAATATTTCTATGTTTCCGATGCAGGTAAAGGCAGAGGGTGTGGACAAGACATACACATTTAATGACATGGCGGTAGCGACCGAATGGGGTGTGACGTCCAGTGTCTCAGCAGACGGAGAGCTTGAAATAAGTTTTCAGGATCAGTATCAGTCACAGTTTTATAATATTCCGAGTGACATTGATGTGTCTGCAATCACAAAGGTGACGTTTGATGTATCGGAAGGAAATGCTGCTGATTTGGCATTTAAGTTACATACGCAGGCGGATTATGATTCCACCAACAAGGAAGGAACACCGGTTTCATACGGAAATCCGGAAATTATTCCTACTGAGGGAGCAGATGTATTGTATTTTTCTATTATGTCGCTCAATGGTGGAACCACAACAGCAAAAATCAAAAGCGTAACATTCTCACTTACGGGGGACGGAAAAAAAGAAGACGGTCCGTTTACATCGGAAGTGAACGAAAGTTATGGTGAAAATGTAATCGTAAACGGTAATTTTGACACAGATGATTTTTCTGCATGGAATGTAGAGCAGGGGGCAGCAAGTTTTCAGACGGCTGTCAGCGACACACCGATTGTCGATGATATTGTGAATTATGCGGTGATTTCGGACAGAACACAGCCGTCCGATTGCTTTGCGCAGGATATCACGACGGTGGTTGAGAACGGTCATACCTACGCATATGAATTTTACGCCATGCTTTCCGATGATTATGAGGGAGCGCCGGCCAATCAGAGACAGGTTGATTTTGCTCCATACGTGGTAAGTGATGGAAAT
This sequence comes from Lachnospiraceae bacterium, assembly GCA_045588655.1. Classification (GTDB taxonomy): domain Bacteria; phylum Bacillota; class Clostridia; order Lachnospirales; family Lachnospiraceae; genus SVFI01. The sequence goes on from JAZNEP010000029.1 coordinate 111,420, forward strand.
ACCACCTATCTGGGCTCTTATTCTGCGGAATTGTCAGGTTCTTGCAGTCAGCAGCTGACACCTGGGGTTTGGACTAAATTTTCCGGAAGTTTTAAGGTGGCAGCAACCGGCAATTTGGATAAAGTTGTCATTCGTTTACTGGAGCAGGGAACCGATTATGGTGCAGGAGAGTGTGTACTTGGTGATTACTATGTAGCGGCTGTTTCTTTGAGAGACATGAACCTTGCTACAGCAAGTATTGAAAAAGAGGTACCGAATCTGAAGGATACCTTTTTGGCGGATTTTGGCGATGATATTATTGCAGGTGTTTCTTTGGTAGGTTCTGAGCTTGCGGATAAAACGCTTATGGAGCTGGTAACGAAGCATTTTAACAGTGTGACCATCGGAAATGAATTAAAACCGGATGCACTGTTTAATTATAGCAACGGGACCTGTCCGGGAACGACAACAGAAACACTCAATGGAAAGAGTATAGAGGTTCCGGTGCTGGATTATTCCCGTGCAGAGCAGATTTTGGATTATATTGTAGAGTGGAATACCAATCACCCGGAAGATCAGATTAAAGTAAGGGGTCATGTGTTGGTGTGGCATTCGCAGACACCGGAATGGTTTTTCCATGAAGATTATGATAAGACAAAAGATTATGTTTCGGCAGAAGTAATGAACCAGCGTTTGGAATGGTATATCAAGACTGTTTTAACACATTTTACCGGCGAGGACAGTAAATATAAGGATTTATTTTATGGCTGGGATGTGGTAAATGAGGCTGTCAGTGACAGCACAGGTACCTATCGTAGTGATGTGGAAAGCGGAAGTGACAGCCTGACAGATGATACACATGGATCAAAGTCAAGTTGGTGGAAAGTATATCAGAGTAACGAATTTATTATCAATGCATTTCGCTATGCAAACCAGTATGCACCGGAGAATCTGGAGCTTTACTACAATGACTACAATGAGGCAACACCTTCTAAGGTAGGACCGATTGCGGAATTGCTCAAAGCAGTAAAAGAAGCAGAAGGAACCAGAATTGACGGAATGGGTATGCAGGGTCATTATTATCTGGATTCCCCGACCATAGAGCAGTTTGAAGAAGCAGCTCGCACATATGCGGATATTGTAGGAAAAATTCAGCTGACAGAGCTTGATATCCGTGCAAGCAGTGAGTTTGACGGTACGGAAGCGACCATGAAATCCGAGTATAACAAACAGGCGTATCGTTATAAAGAGATTTATGAAAATCTGAAGAAATTGCAGAGTGAAGGCGTAGAAGTCGGTGGTATGATTATCTGGGGTGTGATTGACGGAAATTCATGGCTGCAATCAAATGCAGATGTCGGTGGTGGTGCGGACGGAACACAGACACAGTGTCCGCTTTTGTTTGATGACAATTATAAAGTAAAACCGGCATTTTGGGGAATTGTGGACCCAAGTAAGTTAGAGCCACCGACTCAGAAAATTTCGTTTAGTTTAAGTGAGCAATCTGTATTTGAGGGAAATCCGTCCTACACCTTCGCGCAGGATGCAGTAGAAGTAACATTTACACCAATCTGGAACCGGGAAGGCGTTCAGGTTCTTGTGGATGTGAAGGATGAAACAGAAGATGCAGAGGATGCAGTGACTGTGTTCATAGACAAGAATAATAGCAAAACGGCAGGTATTTCTCCAAAATCAGTGACTGTTTCACGAAGCGAAGGAACAGGTACGGACACAGGCTATCAGGTGACACTTGCAGTTTCGATGGAAGAGTTAGAGATTTCTAAGGTCATCGGGTTTGACCTGATGGTGACAGACGGTGCAACTAAGATTGCATTTAACGATAAGACATTGGGTGCAGAGACAGGTACTCAATATTATGCGGAAGCGGTATTAAAGCCGTTTGTTTCGATTCCGAAAGGAACCGTTACGATTGACGGAGAATCAGAGGAAGAATGGAATAAGGCAGTGGAAGTTCCTCTTTCCATTTCTCTTGGTGCGCAGGCTACTTCCAAGGTTAAGCTGCTTTGGGACGAAAAAGCGCTTTATGTTTATGCCGTGGTAGAAGATGCGGTTCTCAATAAGCAAAATGAAGAAGTGCATCAGCAGGATTCATTTGAGATCTTTATTGACGAAAAGAATTCCAAGACAGATAGTTATGCAGCGGAACATAAACAGTATCGAATCAATTATGAAAACGAAGAATCGTTCAATGGTGAAGCATGTCTGGATGAAAATTCAGAAACGTTTGCCAAGACAACAGACAATGGATATGTGATTGAAGCCGCTTTCAAATGGACTGAAATGACACCGGAGCAAGAGGCACTCATCGGGCTGGAGCTTCAGATTAATGATGCGGATGCAACCGGTAACCGTATCGGTACAGTAAGCTGGTACGATGAGAGTGGATCCGGTTGGAGTAATCCGGCGGTATTTGGTGTCGCAAGACTGGTAGATGCGTTGGAATCACAGTCACTTGTTGAGGAGCCGGGGCTAGAGATCGTAGATGCGGAAGAAGAGGAAGAAAGTTCCGGAGTACCTATCGCAGTGATTGCAGCCTGTCTTCTTGGTACGGTCAGTTCTTGTCTTTACGTAAGGAAAAAGAATAAATAGTTTTGGGTAAAAAGCAGAAATCCAGGGGGGTTGTTATGCAGAGAAAGAGAGTTATCATTGAAAAAAATAATGAAGTAAGATTCCATAATCAGGTGGATTATTGTATCGGTACCGGAAGAATGGGTCTTGCATTGCAAAAAGAATACCAAAAGCAACTCAAATTGGTGCAGGAAAAGATTGGCTTTTCACATATCAGAGGACATGGGTTGTTTTGTGATGACATGGCGATTTATCAGGAACATGAGGTGGACGGAGAGAGAATTGTAGAATATAACTTTACCTATTTGGATATGGTGATGGACAGCTACAAAGAGATGGGACTAAAACCGTTTTTGGAACTGGGATTTATGCCAAGCAAGCTTGCAAGCGGAACGCAGACCGTCTTCTATTGGAAGGGGAACACTACTCCACCTAAATCCTATGAGGATTGGAAGGCTTTGGTACAGGCATTGCTTTATCATCTGATGGAGCGTTATGGTGCAGACGAAGTAGTGACCTGGCCGGTGGAAGTATGGAATGAGCCAAATCTTCCGGGCTTTTGGGAAAAAGCAGATATGCAGGAATATTTTAAACTGTTCCAAAATTCCTTTGAGGCGGTCAAAGAAGTGGACAAGCGATTCCGTGTCGGTGGTCCTGCTGTCTGCGGAGGAAGCGATAAAATCTGGATTAAGGCATTTATGGAGTTTTGTAAAGAAAACAAAATCGCGGTGGATTTTATTACGCGACACCATTATACGACAGAGTTTCCGGATTATGTGGGGCATTACGGTTATGCAGAATTGATGGATCCGGAAAATCAGGAAGACGGTTTTGCAGGTCTGCATTCTACAAGGGAGATTATTGATAGTTTCCCTGAATATAAGGGCCTGGAAATCCATATTACAGAATTTAATACCTCGTATATACCGAATTGTCCGTTGCATGATACCAATCAAAATGCAGCCTATATAGCACATCAGCTTTCGAGGTTGGGAGATGACAACGAATCCTATTCTTATTGGACGTTTGGCGACATTTTTGAGGAAGTCGGAGTACCGTATACCCCGTTTCACGGAGGATTTGGTTTGGTAGCAAATGGTTGCATTCCTAAGCCAACGTTCTGGACTTTTGCTTTTTTCAAAAAGTTAAAAGAAGGTCAGGGCGTGTGTGTACATAGAGATGACAATAGTGTCATTATGAGAACGGGAGATGGAGAATACCGGGGTGTATTCTGGAATCATACTCTAAAAAGAAATGAAAATAGTATGGAATTTACATGTGAGCTGGAAGTGTCCGGTAAAGAGTATTGCCTAATTACGAAGAGAGTGGATGAGGAGACGACTAATCCACTAAAAGTATGGCATGATATGGGAGAACCGACGCATCTGACCGAGCAGCAGCATGAAATATTGCTGGGAGCATCACAGCCATATGTACAATCGGAAACCAAGAAAGCAACAAATAGTAAGCTGGAGCTAACTTTTGCCCTGGAAGAAAATGCGGTTATCTACTTTGAATTACAGCAGGTAAACAGAGTCTCCGATCGAGGATATTCCTATGAACGTGTGATGCAAAAGCCGGCATTGAATCCTTTGACAAAACTGGATTTTCCGGATCCGGATGTGATACGCGTGGAGGATACCTATTACATGGTTAGTACAACCATGCACTTTATGCCGGGGTGTGAGATTTTACAATCTTATGATTTGGTGCATTGGGAGCATGTGTGTTATGTATATGACAGGTTGGACGGAACGAAGGGACAGAAACTGGAAGATGGACAGAATATATACGGAAAGGGAATGTGGGCAGCAACACTGCGTTTCCATAAAAACCGTTTTTATATTGTGTTTGTGGCAAACGATACAGGAAAGACCTATTTGTTTACTTCCGATCGCATAGACGGAGAGTGGGAGAAGCGTACGATAGAAGGATTCTATCATGATTGTTCCCTGCTCTTTGACGAGGACGATAAAGTATATCTCGCCTACGGAAACAAGGATATTTATTTGGTTGAGCTTAAGGAGGATTTAAGTGGACCGAAGGAAGGTGGTCTTAGCCGCCTTGTTGTCAGTGATGAAGGAAATGAGAGACTTGGTTATGAAGGAGCTCATTTTTATAAAATAAACGGTAAGTACTATCTGTTCTTTATCCACTCTCTCCCGGACCGTTGGAGACGTGTCGAAGCCTGCTTTGTCGCAGACTCCTTGGATGGAGAATGGAAAGGTCAAGATATCCTAAATGATGATATGGGTTACTGCGGACAGGGTGTGGCGCAAGGAGGAATTGTGGACACACCGGAAGGAAACTGGTATGCGATCCTGTTTCAGGATAGGGGTGCGGTAGGAAGAATACCGGTTCTAATCCCTGTGACATGGGAAAATGATTTTCCGGTCTTTGGAAGAAATGGTTGTATTCCGGACACATTTGCGATAGAAAACAACCATGCTGGTTATCCGTATACACCGCTTGTACAGAGTGACGATTTTCGCGGAGCAGATGCATTAGATAAGGCAGAAGCCAGAAGATGGTATGGTAGTTTTGGATTTAAGAGTGTGTGGCAGTTTAACCATGAACCGGATTTGTCATTGATAGATTGGGACAAAACGGAAGGAAAAGTTCGCATCAAAACAGACCGCACGTGTGAACATGTGACACAGGCTAAAAATGTATTGACGCAAAGAATGTCATATCCGGGAGCTGTGGGAGAAGTGACTGTAGATGCACAACACCTGCAGGAAGGCGATATTGCAGGAATTTGTGCACTCCAAGGATGTTATGGTTTGGTCGGTGTAACAAAGAGAGACGGAAAAAAATATGTTGTTATGATAAGTAAGCAGGCAGAGGATGACACCTTGCAGGCTGCGACAAACAAAGAGTGTTGGGAACAGGAATGGGAAGCCTATCCGATAGAAGGAGATACGGTGCAGTTTAAAATAGAAGCAGCCTTTGAAAATATGAAAGATGAGGCAAAATTCTATTATAAAGATGGGTACCGATGGAAAAAAATCGGTAACGCGCATAAGCTGTATTTTAAGCTGGATCATTTTACCGGTTGCAGGTTTGGGCTGTTTGTGTATTCCACAAAACAATCCGGAGGAGAAGCGGCCTTTTCCAATTTTGTATATAGACAAAGATAAGGAATCCTTATGAATAATTTCTTTGTCTGACAGAATATACTAAACGTATGAAAAAAAGACAGGTAAAGGACGAAAAGATATACGTTAGAAACCCTTGAAAAAAATGCTCTAAAGTGGTAATCTAGTTTAGTATTTTTTGTTGCGGGACATCGATGAAAAAGAAAGGAAATGCGTGCATGCACAGAAACGGATTTGATAACGACTTATACATGAAAAAGCAAAAAGAGCACATTCTGGAGAGAATTCAGCAGGCAAACGGCAAACTCTATTTGGAATTTGGCGGCAAATTATTTGATGACTATCATGCAGCTCGTGTTCTCCCGGGATTTGATGTAAATGCGAAGATTAAGCTTCTGTACGAGTTAAAGGAGATGGCAGAAATCATCTTTGTGATTTCCGCAGGCGATATTGAGAAGACCAAAATGCGTGCAGACCTTGGTATTACGTATGATATGGACATTCTGCGTTTGATTGATCATATCACTCGCCTTGGGATTGAGGTAAATAGTGTGGTGATTACCAAATATGCAGGACAGGCATCAGCAGATGCGTTCATGTCAAAGCTGACGATGCGCGGGGTCAAAAATTACGTGCATAAACCGATTAAAGGTTACCCGACAGAAATTGACTTTATTTGTAGCGAGGAAGGATTCGGGTCTAATCCATATATTGAAACTACCAAACCACTTGTGGTAGTAACAGCACCGGGACCGGGAAGCGGAAAGTTAGCAACCTGTCTTTCTCAGGTGTACCATGAAACCGTGCGCGGGATAGCGGCCGGTTATGCAAAATTCGAAACGTTCCCAATTTGGAATATTCCGTTGAAGCATCCGGTAAACCTTGCATATGAAGCTGCGACGGCGGACCTAAACGATGTCAATATGATCGACCCGTTCCATTTGGAAGCCTACGGGGAGACTACTGTAAATTATAACCGAGATGTGGAAGCATTTCCGATTGTAAAGAGCACGCTTGCGCGCATCAGTAACGGTGCGTTTGATTATAAGAGTCCGACGGATATGGGTGTTAATATGGCCGGTTATGCCATTGTGGATGACGAAGTGGTCAGTGAGGCGAGTTGTCAGGAAATTATACGCCGGTTCTTTGCGGCCAAATGTGCACATCGTCAGGGAAAAGGTGAAAAAGAGGCGGTTGATAAAATCAAACTGATTATGCGACAGCTTAATATTACACCGGATATTAGAAAAGTGGTTCAGGCGGCACTTGAAAAAGCTGAAACTTCTCAAATGCCTTCTGCAGCAATTTTGCTTCCGGATGATCGTATTGTGACCGGAAAGGCAAGTGAGCTTATGAGTGCAAGCTCATCGGTGGTGCTCAATGCAATCAAAGCACTGACAAACATTGATGATGATTTGACACTCCTTAGCCCGATTATCTTAGAGCCGATTGCGGAGTTAAAGACTAAGATTTTAAATAGCCATAGCACACTATTAAATTTGGATGATGTGTTGACAGCGCTTTCTATTTCAGGTGCAACCAACACTTTGACGGCAAGAGCGATGCGCGCACTCACGCAGCTTCGTGATTGTGAGTTTCATTCAACACAGATGCTTCAGGCGGGAGATGAAGATATGCTTCGACAGCTGGGACTTCGGGTAACTAGTGAGCCGGTTTATCCGAGCAAAGAGTTGTATTTTTAAATCTATGCAAAAAAGTAGTAAATAATAGAGAAAAGTGCAGACCACAGAGTGATTTTGTGGTCTGTTTTTGTATGGGAAATATTTCGGAAAAGATTGCTTTTGTTGTGTGGAATATATAAAATATGATTTAGGAGGTGGAGCATGAACAATCGTTATGTTAATATGTTTCGATATATTTTTACGGTAGGACTGGGCATATTTATGTTAAATCGTATATGGAATGCGCTGGATGCTATACAACTAGACTGGGTCCGGATGAGCATGAATTTGGGGACCGGATTAGCATTTGGTATCAAAATCATAATTTACATGGCAATGCTGGGTTTATGTATTATGGTTTTTCAGAATCTATTGCGACTGTATATAGAAATAAGATACAAAGATGATGCGAACATAAACGAAGCTGCGAAAAAGCTGATTCAAATAACAAACAGAATCAAGATTTACCAGGGATATGTGGTTTTGATGGTTTTTCTGTTGCTGATGGGTACCTTGGCTTGTATCGCATTGTTTGCACCGGGGGTAAAAAATAGAGACAGCGGTGTGTATGGTGCGGGAATTTTTATGCTGGTTGTGGTCGTAATGGTTGCATTTTGGAATATTAAAAGTATGGTGAAGATACATAAGCAGCACAAAGAGGATAGAAATTCGGAGGATACCATATAAGACATTCGTTCGAAAGGAGACAGGATATGCAAAAAAAAGCGGTCGTTGCAGGACATATTTGTATTGATATAACACCGGTATTTCCGGAGCAAAAGAGCGTAAAGGCAGAGTCTGTCTTCCAGCCGGGGAAACTTCTTCATATGGATGGGGTAGATATTCATACCGGAGGTTGTGTGGCAAATACAGGACTTGCCATGAAAATTTTAGGGACGGATGTCAGCCTTATGGGAAAGATAGGAAATGACAGTTTCGGGAAAGTCATTTTGGAACTTTTAAAAAAATATGATGCAGACCAGGAGATGATTATTTCAGATACATTTGCAACCTCGTATTCTGTCGTCCTCGCACCGCCGGGGATTGACCGTATTTTTTTGCATGATCCGGGCGCGAACGATACATTTACAAAAGAAGATTTGGATTATGAAAAAATAAGAGAAGCAGATTTGTTTCATTTTGGGTATCCGTCGATTATGAGAAGAATGTACCTAAATGATGGTAGAGAAATGGAAGAGATGTTTGCGCGCATTCAAGAGGTTGGTACGGCGATTTCTCTGGATATGGCAGCAGTTGATGCCAATTCCGAGGCCGGAGCAGCAGATTGGGAAGGCATTTTGAGTAAGGTACTGCCTTATGTTGATTTTTTTGTACCAAGTGTAGAAGAACTGTGTTTTATGCTGGATAAGGAGCGATATGAGGCGTGGGAGAGGCGTGCAAACGGATGCGATGTGACGGAGTGTTTAACACCCAAGGACATTGCTCCGCTGGCTGAAAAGGTGCTGACTCTGGGGGCAAAGGTTGCGATCATTAAGTGTGGTGCGCCGGGTATGTACTATAAGACCGCAGGAGAAGAAAAGCTGACAGGACTTTGTGAGCAGCTGGGACTTAGGACCTTGGAATGGGCGGAAAAAGAAGGGTTTGAAAAGAGTTTTGAACCGGAAGTTGTCAAATGCGGAACCGGAGCTGGCGATACGAGTATTGCAGCATTTTTGACTTCCGTATTAAATGGGGAGTCACTGCAAACAGCACTTAGGATGGCGACTGCGACAGGAGCATGCTGCGTGGAGGCTATGGATGCACTCAGTGGCATAAAACCATTGGATGAAATAAAAAAGAAAATCGAAAGTGGATGGAAAAAGCTGGAGTAAGCAATCGAAATAGAATAAAGTATGAGATAAGGAAACAGGAATGGAAGATTTCAGACTAGATGAGTTAGAAGAACTGGAAATAGAAGAATATGAGGAGCAGAGAAGACGAGAACGTATGCGTCGGAGAGCTCAGATGCGCCGTATAAAGGAGAGGCAGCGTAAGATACGTCATATCATCAAAATAGCAATTCCTTGCGTGGCAGTTTTAGTTTTACTGTTGATTGGTAAGCATATGCTAACGACTAGTGAGCCAAAGCAAATTCCGGATAAAGAAAGGAAAATATATCAGCCGGGACAAGGGGATATAGAAGCACAAAAGCAGGAGGTTCTTTCCGGGGATGTACAGAATACGACACTCACATCCGATGGTGCGCTCGCATTACAGGCGTCAGAGTCCCCAGACGCAGATATGTCTTTGCAGGAGGGGCAGCAGTCGCAGGAGAGTCAAAATCCTCAGACCATGCAGGGGGCTTATGTAGCAACAGCTACAGAAAGTACGGCGTCGATTGAAGGCGAAGTGGTGAGCTCTTATGCAATTTTAGTAGATACAAAGACAGGAAATATTGTTGCGCAAAGGAGTCCTAAGACGAAAATTAATCCGGCTTCGATGACAAAGGTACTTACCGTTCTTGTAGCAGCAGAGCATGTGACAAATTTGGAGGACAAATTTACAATCACCCAGGAGATTACAGATTACAGTTTTAAAAATGATTGTAGTAATGTGGGATTTGAAGTGGGCGAAGAAGTCACAATAGAAGATTTATTTTATGGTACGATACTTCCTTCTGGCGCAGATGCAGCCGTTGGATTGGCGGAATATGTAGCAGGATCACAGGAAGCGTTTGTGGAATTGATGAATAAAAAACTGGAAGAGCTTGGACTTTCTTCAACGGCTCATTTTACCAATTGCGTCGGACTTTATGATGAACAGCATTATTGTAGCGTTTATGATATGGCTATGATTTTGCAGGCGGCCTTGGATAATGAATTATGTCGCAAAGTGCTGTCAGCTCATACGTATAATACATCCGCCACAGAGCAGCATCCGGAGGGACTTCTCATTTCCAATTGGTTTTTACGCCGTATTGAGGATAAGGACGCAGGCGGATTTGTACTCGCCGGAAAGACGGGATATGTCGTGGAGTCGGGAAGTTGTGCAGCGAGTTGTGCGCTGGATGGAGAGGAAAATGAATACATCTGTGTGACAGCAAACTCAACCAGTAGCTGGCGTTGCATTTATGATCACGTAGATATTTACAAAACCTTTTTACCGCAAGGTGAAGAGGATGCAGTTTCACCACAAAGTGAATAGCATCTTGACAAAAGACAAAAGCTTCTCTACAATCAGTAAGGAATTAAGTATAGGAATATAGGCAATGAAGAGGATTAGTACATTGTGAAACCGTCAAAGAGAGAGGGTCATTGGTGAGAGATTCTTACGGGGAAGCAGCGGAACCTGCCTTGGAGCTCTGTATGAAAATACAGCGTAACGCCGGCGTTAACGGTTTTGAGCAGAGTGTATAGACACTAATTAGGGTGGTACCGCCGAGATTTCGGTCCCTTTTGGTATCATCCTTTTTTTGTGCAAAATACTATGAAATATTTCCATAATAAAATATAGAATCATTAAGAAAAGAGGAGAAACAAAATGGCAGAAAAAAAATTAGTGGAAGCGATTACCGCGATGGATGTGGATTTTGCCCAGTGGTATACAGACGTGGTAAAAAAAGCAGAACTTATTGACTACACAAGCGTAAAGGGCTGTATGGTATTTAAGCCGGCCGGATACGCTATTTGGGAGCTGATCCAGAAACAGCTGGATGCAATGTTCAAAGAAACAGGAGTGGAAAATGTATATCTTCCGATGTTTATTCCGGAAAGTCTTCTTCAGAAAGAAAAAGATCACGTGGAAGGATTTGCGCCGGAAGTAGCATGGGTAACACATGGAGGACTTGCTCCACTTCAGGAGAGAATGTGTGTTAGACCGACTTCTGAAACCTTATTCTGTGATTTTTATAAAAATGAGATTCAGTCCTATCGTGATCTTCCGAAAGTATACAATCAGTGGTGTTCGGTTGTGCGTTGGGAAAAAGAGACTAGACCGTTCCTTCGCAGCCGTGAGTTCTTATGGCAGGAGGGTCATACGGCTCACGCAACGGCAGAGGATGCAGAAGAAAGAACCGTACAGATGTTAAATGTCTATGCAGATTTTTGTGAAAACGTACTGGCGATTCCGGTTGTAAAAGGACGTAAAACAGAAAAAGAAAAATTTGCAGGTGCAGAGGCAACTTATACTATTGAAGCATTGATGCATGATGGAAAAGCACTTCAGTCCGGAACAAGCCACAATTTTGGTGATGGATTTGCAAAGGCGTTTGGTATCCAGTATACAGACAAGAATAATAAACTTCAGTATGTACATCAGACTTCTTGGGGAATGACCACTCGTTTGATCGGAGCCATTATCATGGTACACGGAGATGACAATGGATTGGTACTTCCGCCAAAGGTAGCGCCGACACAGGTTATGATTGTTCCAATCCGCCAGCAGGCAGAAGGTGTGCTTGATAAAGCGTTCGAACTTAAGGAGCGTTTGTCAAAAGCAACGACAGAAGGTATCCGCGTAAAGGTGGATGATACGGATAAGAGTCCGGGATGGAAATTCTCTGAATGTGAAATGAGAGGTATTCCGGTTCGTGTGGAAATCGGACCAAAAGATATCGAAGCAAATAAATGTATACTTGTCCGTCGTGATACAAGAGAAAAAATTGAGTGTAGCTTAGATGAGATTGAGACAAAGGTGGCCGAGCTTCTTAACAGGATACAGGTAGAAATGCTTGAGAATGCAAGAGCGCACAGAGAAGAGCATACCTATGTAGCCCGCAACATGGAAGAGTTTGAAAAACTGTTTACAGAAAAATCCGGATTTGTAAAGGCGATGTGGTGTGAAGATCAGGCGTGTGAAGACCTCATCAAAGAGAAACTCAGCGTAACAAGTCGCTGTATGCCATGGGAGCAGGAGCATATCACAGATACATGCGTTTGCTGTGGCAAACCGGCCAAAAAGATGGTTTACTGGGGAAGAGCGTATTAAGAGATACCAAAAAAGATAAAAAAATAGATTAAGAAAAGAACAAAGTTTTCTGCCCACGTCTGTTGCAGACGTGGGTTTTTTCGTATAAAATAGCAAATATATACAGACAATGTAAGTAGAAGGAAGGTATATGATTATGAATATTTTAGTAATTAACTGCGGAAGTTCTTCGTTGAAGTATCAGTTGATTGATAGTGAAAATGAAACGGTACTTGCAAAAGGACTCTGTGAAAGAATCGGAATTGCAGGAAGCGCAATCATTCATCAGGTTGGAGAAGGTGATAAGATTAAAACAGAGATTGATATGGAAGATCATACCAAGGCAGTTACGGCTGTGATTGATAAATTAACAGACCCAAAAGAGGGTGTCATAAGTTCGCTTGATGAAATTGGAGCAGTCGGTCATCGAATCGTACATGGCGGAGAAAATTTTGCTAGTAGTGTAATTATCACAGATGAGGTAGTGGAAGCAATTGAAAAGTGCAACGACCTTGCACCACTTCACAACCCGGCAAATCTGATTGGAATCAATTCCTGCAAAGAGATTATGCCAAATGTACCTATGGTAGCTGTTTTCGATACAGCATTCCATCAGACCATGCCAAGGAAAGCATATTTATATGGGCTTCCATATGAGTATTATGAGAATCATAAAGTAAGACGCTACGGCTTTCATGGGACAAGCCATGACTTTGTAAGCAATCGTGTGGCAGAATTAATGGGCAAGAAAAGAGAGGATCTTAAGATTGTGGTATGTCATCTCGGAAATGGTGCGTCTGTATCCGCGGTATTACACGGACAGTGTGTCGACACATCCATGGGACTGACTCCTTTGGAAGGTCTTATTATGGGAACACGATCCGGTGACATGGATCCTGCCATTGTGAGTTTTTTGGCAGAAAAGGAAGGAAAAACGGTACAGGAAATCATTGATATTTGTAACAAAAAATCAGGTGTGCTCGGACTATCCGGCGGACTATCCAGCGATTTCCGTGATCTTGCAGCAGCAGCGGAATCAGGAAATGAGAAAGCAGCAGCAGCACTTGAAACATGGGGTTATAGAGTAGCAAAATACATTGGTGCTTATGTAGCAGCTATGAATGGTGTTGATGTTGTAGTGTTTACAGCCGGCGTCGGAGAAAACAATACAGCAGCTCGTTCTATTGTATGTGAGTATTTGGGATATCTGGGTGTAACCATTGATCCGACCGCAAACAAAGAACGCGGAGAAGAAATTCGTATCTCGACGGAAGAGAGTAAGACACAGGTATGGGTAGTTCCAACCAACGAGGAACTTGCAATTGCCAGAGAGACTGTTCGACTGGCAAAGTAATTGAACCAAAGTAGAATGATAACCGACATAAATTTAACTGGAACACAATAGCAATTAGATAAGAATTCCGGAAACTCAAAGAAACCTCAAGAAAGTCAAAGAAACTTCAAGAAACTCAAAGAAACCTCAAAAGCTTCAAAAACTCAAAGGTGTCCCCAAACTATGATGAAGGGGCACCTTTTTTGCACGCCTTTTATATTTTTTTATTTTGTGCGCTTTTCATGTTATTTTCATTTGCGTGCTTTTTAGATGATTTCTTCAAATGTTCTGTGTATATTATGGGTGTAACCACCGATATTTTGGGTTTCATTATGTTCGGAGGATAAAATCAATAAAAACTAAAAAGGGTGGCATCCGAAATGCTTTATTGGAAATATACGGAGGAAATATTTCTGTTATTTGTAGCGAGTTTGTAGAAAGAGAGAATAAATAGCACTTAGATTTGTTTGTTAGAACATCTAATTTAGTAAGACTAATAGATTCGGAGGTTAATAAGTGAACTGAAAAGAGAATGCAGTCATCCGATTTTACATTCAATAAAATCTCGGAGGTTGCATGCTAAGAAACTAATATGGCGTGACTTCTCTTTCCTATGGGTTGCAAAAAATCAAAAAAAAAGGCTATAATAAGCAAGGCCGAAAGATAAAAAATGGGGAGGGAATATGCACAAAGCAAGGACACACAGCCGGATAGGGAAAATAAATCAGAATAGAAATCACGATAGAAATCTAGATAGAAATCAGACATTTCAAATATTGACAGTAATCGGAATCATTAGTGTTTTGATAGGACATATTGATCAAGATACATTCCCACTACTGAACAATTGGTTTCCGCCATATTCTTATCATATGGCTCTTTTTGCATTTGTTTCCGGATATTTTTATAAAGATCAAAATCATGCAGAATGGAAAAGAGTGAAAGAATACGGAAAAAAGAAAATAGTCAGATTGTTGCTTCCGGCTTATTTATGGAATTTTCTGTATGGTGCACTTGTTTATATACTGGCTTTTTATGGATTTACAATCGGTAAAAAACCGAATGCATATCAATTATTTTTAGCGCCGTTTACGGACGGTCAACAATTTGCATACAACATGGCATCATGGTTTGTGGTACCGCTCTTTCTTGTGGAAATGATATACGTGATGATCCGTTACTTGTTGCGAAAAAACACAAAAATTTCCGGGGAGTGGATTCATTTTGGAATTGCATTTTTGTTTGGAATGTCCGGAATATATCTTGTGATACAGGGACATCGGGTATGGTATTGTCTTTTGTTTTTGAAAGTGACATTTTTCTATGTCTCTTATATGCTGGGGCGCATCTATCAGTTGTTTCTGGAAAAGAAAGACACGTGTCCGAACACGATTTACTTTTTTATTTTATTGATTGTGCAGCTGCTGATACATACAAATTGCAATCGGTTGGATTATGTGCTCTCAGAGGGAACACAGTTTGAAAATGGCGTATGGATTCCATTTTTGACAGCAATTACAGGAATTGCATTTTATTTGAGAATTGCGAAAATCTTGACACCGGGATTACAGAAAAGTTCCTTCCTTCATATTCTTAGCAAACATAGTTATAGCATAATGTTGCATCAGTTTTTGGGGTTTATGCTAGTGAAGGGAATGATTGGAGTGGCGCAAATCGTTTGGGGTGTGTTTCCGGAGTTTAGCGTATCTGTAATGAAAACTAACATATGGTATTATTATTTTCCGATTGGCGAGAGTACATTTGGAATCGTATATTTTCTGGGGGGAATTATTATCCCTGTAGGAATCGGTGTACTTCAGAATAAATTGGTGCAGATGCTTAGAAAGAAGGTAGGAAAATGAAAAAGAGAATACTGGAATATATGGAAGACATCGATATGAAACTCAAAGAAGATGAGTTGCAGCAAGATAGAGATTATGAAGAATGGATGAGACAGCATCTGATTCAGATTCAGTTTTTCATGCACGAAAGACTGGTGCATCTTCTTGTAACGTTAGCATTTGCTATCTTTGGATTTATGAATTTCTTTGTGCTGGTTATGAACTTTCAACCGGGGCTTCTAGTGTTGTTTGCTGCAATATTGATTTTGCTGATTCCATATGTGATGCACTACTATTTGCTCGAAAACGGAGTACAAAAGATGTACCGCCAATATGATGAGATGTTAAGAAGAGCACAAAAGCAATCGAAATAAATAAAGGTATTTGCATGAGCAGTTGGAAAGAGATGAAAACAGAAAAAGAAGAAGCGTTTGAACTTTTGGATACCGGTGGGGAGAATCCGCTACTTTGTCGGATTGTACGTTCAAATAGAAAAACATATGGAATCGTGATTGATGAAAACGGACAGGTGTTTCTTAGGATTCCGCTACGTGGAAGCAGAGCGACGGCCAGAAAACTGGCGAAAGAGAAACAGGTATGGATTCGGGAAAAAGTACGACTGCAAAAGCAGCGTATGCAGGAAAAAATAGCGCTTGAGGAAGAGCGTAGTCAAAAATATACAAAAGAACAAAGAGAAGGTTTGGAAAGAAGATATCGACAGGCTGCAAAGGAATATTTTCCTAAGCGTGCGGATTATTATGCAGAGCTTCTTGGTGTGGAATATAAGAAAATACGCGTTGCAGGACAAAAGACAAGATGGGGAAGCTGCAGTCAGAGTGGGACCTTGTCGTTTAATTGGAAACTGATGCTGGCGCCACCCAAAGTATTGGATTATGTGGTGGTACATGAGCTTTGTCATCTTTTGGAGATGAATCATTCTTCAAGATTTTGGAAGCATGTAGAGTGCATTATACCGGAATATAAGGAGTATAGAAAATGGTTAAGAGAATATGGAAATACATTACAATTATAGCAGTTTGTCTAACTATGTTGTTGGTTGTGACCGGCTGTTCGAAGGAAGTGTCAGAGACAGAGCCGGTGATTGAGGTGGCAGAAGTTTCGACTAATGCGGATGAAATAACAGATGATTTGAAGGAAGGAGAGATTCCGACAGACGAAGATTTTGCTGCAGAAAAAATGGAACAGAAACAATTAGAAGAAGAGAGTCCGGAGCAGGAAGAAATGCAGGAAGAAATACAGCAAGAATCTCTGCAAGAAAATGAAATGCAACAAGAGTCTTTACAAGAGGAAGAAATGCAAGAAGAGTCTCTGCATGAGGAAGAAATGCAAGAAGAATCGTTGCAGGAGGAAGAAGGGCAATCACAAAATGTGCAGTCGCATCTTGTTGTGATTGATCCGGGACATCAGGTAAAGGGAAATAGTGAAAAAGAACCAATTGGTCCTGGGGCAGCTGAGATGAAGGCAAAGGTAACCGGCGGAACAAGTGGACGGACGACGGGGCTGGCAGAATATGAGTTAAATCTGCAGGTTGGTTTGAAATTGCGTGATATATTGGTTAGTCGTGGGTACGATGTGATTATGACACGGGAGACGAATGACGTAGATATGAGTAACAGTGAGAGAGCTGCGATTGCAAATGAGGCGGGCGCGGAAGCTTTTGTGCGTATTCATGCAAACGGAAGTGAGGATACCAGTGTAAATGGAGCTATGACCATATGTCCGACGCCATCTAATCCGTATACCCCTGATATATATGCGACAAGCCGTAGCTTATCGGACCATGTCCTTGATGAAATAGTGGCTTCTACGGGATGTAAGAAGCAGTATGTGTGGGAAACAGATACCATGAGTGGGATTAATTGGTGTCAGGTTCCGGTTACCATAGTTGAGATGGGATATATGACCAATCCGACAGAAGATACCAATATGGCTTCTGCAGATTATCAGACAAAAATGGCAGAAGGCATTGCGAATGGAATTGATGCATATTTTGCGGCGCAAAATGAAAGTGGTATGTAGTTAAGGAGTTTATAAGCAAATGAAAAGACTGAGACAGTTTATCAAAGAGGAGATAGTGCTTTGTGTTGCCATTGCGCTCGCTGCACTGTCTATGTTTTGGGTTGCACCGTCGAAAGAATATGCATCCTACATGAATTGGCGAGTATTGGCTCTTTTGCTGTGTCTGATGCTTGTAATGGAAGGATTGAAGCAGCTTGGTGTATTTTCTGCCATTGCGAAAATGCTGATGCGAAAGGTTCAATCATTTACTCAGGTAGTGGGAATTCTTGTGTTTTTGTGCTTTTTTAGTTCTATGTTCATTACCAATGATGTTGCATTGATAACATTTGTGCCATTTGCAATTGAGGTATTACAAATAGCGTCAAAAGAAAACAAGATGATTCCGGTTATTGTATTACAGACGATAGCAGCGAATCTAGGGAGTATGCTGATGCCAATCGGAAATCCACAAAATCTTTATCTATATGACTATGCTGGATATTCGATGACCGAGTTTTTGAAGATTATGGCGTTGCCCTGCATCATTTCCTTTGTATTGCTATGGATAAGTAGCATGTGGATTGCCAAAGGGGAAAAAATGGATCATATTTTGCTGGAGAAGTCCGAAAAGTGGACAGCAAAACGTGGAATGCTTACCTCGTTATATGTGTTTCTGTTTTTGGTAAGTATACTGGTAGTGGCAGAAGTGGCACCGTTTGAACTGGCACTTGGGATCACTGTGCTGGCAGTATTTATTATGGATCGCAAAACGCTGTTTCGAGTGGATTATTGTCTGCTGCTAACATTCTGTGGTTTTTTCATTTTTGTAGGAAATGTGGGAAATATAGAAAGTGTGGCTCAGTTGCTGAATCAGTGGATGGATGGAAAGGAATTTCTGGTGGCTGTTTTGACCAGTCAGGTAATCAGCAATGTTCCGGCAGCACTTCTACTTTCAGGATTTACAACCAATATAAAGGCTCTGTTGTTAGGAGTTAATATCGGTGGACTTGGAACTTTGATTGCGTCCATGGCAAGTCTTATTTCCTATAAGTTGTTCGCCAAAGCTTACCCGAAGCAAAAAGGAAAGTATATGGGGTATTTTACATGCATGAATCTGGTATATCTCATATTGTTTATATTGCTGTATTATATGGTAGGATAGATAAGATATATTTAATGTTGAATAGAAAGGGATATCATGATTACATTACCAATTGATGTAGCTAAAATAATTCATACATTGGAAGAGGCGGGATTTGAAGCATATGCAGTCGGTGGATGTGTTAGGGACAGCTTACTTAACAGAGAGCCAAATGATTGGGACATTACGACCAATGCCCTTCCGCATCAGGTAAAAGAACTGTTTGCGCACACGATTGATACAGGTATTTTGCATGGGACTGTCACTGTAATGAAGCACCATGTCGGATATGAGATTACAACCTACCGTGTGGATGGAGAATATGAGGACAGCAGACATCCGAAAGAGGTGACATTTACTTCGAATTTGGTGGAGGATTTGAAACGCCGTGATTTTACAATCAATGCGATGGCATATAATGAAAGAGACGGATTAGTTGATGCGTTTGACGGAGCCGGTGATTTGGAAAGACGGGTGATTCGTGCAGTCGGAGATCCAAAGGAGCGTTTTACGGAAGATGCACTTCGTATGATGAGAGCTGTTCGGTTTGCAGCACAGCTCGGATACAGCATTGAAGGCAAGACTTTGTCTGCCATACAGGAAATGGCCCAAAATCTCAAAAACATCAGCGCGGAACGAATACAGGTAGAGCTTGTAAAACTTTTGGTGTCAGATCATCCGGAGCACATGGCTTTGCTTTATGAGTCGGGAATTACAAAGGTGATAATGCCGCAATTTGATAAAATGATGCAGACAGCGCAACAAAATCCGCATCATTGCTATAGCGTGGGAATGCATACAATACACGCGATGAAACAGGTACGGCCGGATAAAGTGTTGCGTCTTGTCATGCTGTTTCATGATATGGCCAAGCCTGATACCAAAACAACGGATGAAAACGGCGTAGATCATTTTCATGGACATGCAGTAAAGTCAGAAGCATATGTGAAAAAAATTTTAAAGCAGCTCAAATTTGACAACGATACACTTCGCAAAGTATCAAAACTTACCTATTGGCATGATCATAAAATCCATCCGACAGCAAAGAGTGTAAGAAAAGCGTTGAGCGAACTCGGTGAGGAATTATTTTTGCTGCTTCTTGAGATAAAAGAGGCCGATACGCTGGCGCAGAGCACGTACCAGAGAGAGGAAAAACTGAAAGAACTGGAAGAGTTAGCCCAAATTTACCGGATGGTAAAAGCAGAGGGTGAATGTTTTCGCTTAAAAGATCTTGCAGTTTCAGGACAGGATTTGATTGCATTAGGGATGCAGCCGGGGCCTCAAATCGGTCAGGTACTTCAGCAACTATTAGAGATTGTAATAGACGATCCGTCCAAAAATGAAAAAGAAATATTAGTGGAAGTTGTTTCAAAAAGCATTTTTTAACAGAACCCTTCATAAGATAAATAAGATATTCTTGTGAAGGGGTTTTTTTATGAATGACAGAGCGGTTTCCTTATTTGAAAAATATGATCTGATAATAGAAAAAACAAGAAAAGGCAGAGGTGCTATTATTGCGGATAGCAATGTCGGTGAGGTGGCTTTGGTAGAGTATAGCGGTCCGCAGGATCATCTGGCAATGGAGGAGGCTCTTTTATGTCAAATAGAGCAAAACTACAAAAAACCGCTGGATTTGATTATTAGAACAACTGAGGGCGAGTTGTTTTGTACGGATTATGAAGGAAAAAAATATATTGTAAAAAAGTATGTGGAGGGGAAGGAATGTGATGTGACGGATGAAGCAGAATGCAAAAAGGCGGCACGGGCATTGGCACAGCTTCATCAAGCGATGCGTCGGTTGGATGTACCGGAGGAAATCATAGCATGGGAGAAAGCAGACAACTTATTGGATGATTTTGACCGACGGACAGCAGAGATTGTGCGTACAAGAAATTATATCAGGAAATGTTCGCATAAGGATGAGTTTGAGTTGTCTTTTTTACGAGTATTCGACTGCTATATGGAGCAGTCATCTGTGGCTTATTCTTTTCTTGACACTAACTGCCTTGAAGCATTGAAGGAAAAGCAGATTCGAGAAAAAATGCTGATTCATGGAGATTGTACCCATCATAATATACGGTTTATAGGTGAGGGCATCTCCTTTGTCAATTTTGAAAAGATGGGTGCACACCTGCAGACAAAGGACATCTATCTTTTTATGCGGAAAATATTAGAAAAAAATGATTGGTCTTATCGAGTTGCCATACAAATACTCCAGGCATATGAACAGGTATTACCGCTGGAGGCGGCAGAAAAGAGCTATTTATATGCAAGATTTGTCTATCCTGAAAAATTTTGGAAAATTGCAAACGGATATTTAAACAGACGCAAATCGGTACCGGCAAAACGCCAGCAGGAGAAATTGTCAGCATTTGAGCAAAAGGAAGAGAAAAGACAATTGTTTTTAAATAAATGGCTGGAAACATGCAGATAGGGTATGCTATACTTAGCGCAGAAAGGAAGGCGGCGTATGAAAAAATATTTCATGCGGTTCTTTATTTTCTGCGCTGTTTTGATGTTACAGGGTTGTGCAAAGCCTGCAGCGCCTGCACAAACGATTCCTGCGGTGGAAGAGGTGGTCAGCAAGCCGAATCAGACAGCTCAGCCGGCTTTGGCGGACTCGCTGGACCGAGCAGTAATACAGAAGATAGATGAAGCGAACCAAAAAATAACATTTTATAATTTGACAGTCCAAAAAAGCTATACCCTCTCTTATGATAATGCAACCGGTATGAAGAGTCGATATGAGGAAGAATTGGTAGCCGGTCAACTCATGACAGGGGATGTAGTGGAAGTTGCATTTGTTAAAGATGAGAAATATGCTAAGAATATCTGGTTGGATCAAAGCGCTACTGTGACGGACAATGTGACAACATTTAAGATTAACCGTGTCGCAAGAACCTTCGAGATGAATGGGGAACAATACTCGATCAAAGAGGGGGCTCCTGTTTTGGCAGAAGGCCAAGTGCTGGATCTGATGGATATCAATCAAGTCGACACCTTACGCGTGATGAGCGTAGATCATGAAATCTATAGTATCACGATTGCGAATGGACATGGCTATGTTCGCCTGTTGGGAGCGGAAGCATTCGAAGGTGGATGGGTGGAATTTGGGCAATCCATCATCCGCAAAGTAGAAAAGGACATGCTTTTAGTAGTTCCTGCGGGAAATTATGATATGCTCATTTCAAAGGAAGGCAATACGGGAACAAAGCCGGTAGCCGTTACCGCGAATGAAGAGACGCAGGTGGATGTGTCGGATCTTGTAAAAGTGGAAGAGCAGGGAGAAGGCGGTATTGTATTTACCATTACTCCGTCCACTGCTGTTTTGAAGATAGACGGAGAGGAAACGGACTATAGCAGCGTAGTGAATCTGTCCTACGGAATTCATCAGATTGAGGCCATTGCAGAAGGATATCGAACTGTTTCAAGGTATATTAAAGTGGGTTCAGAAATGGCAAATATCAGCATTGAAATGGAGGAGAAGACGCAAGAGCAAGAAGAGGAAAACGAAGAGGATGATAAGGATAAGGACTCTGAGTCATCAAATCCGTCTGTAAGCGGTAATTCAGCCCTCTCTCCGGAGAATGAAGGAGATTACAAAGTATATATTGATGCACCCGAGGGGGCAGAACTCTATGTAGATGGAAAATATGTCGGTATTTTGCCAACAAGTTTTGCAAAGAAGAGTGGAACCTACACAATCTCGGTAAGAAAAAGTGGATATAAAACGAGAAGTTATTCTTTGGAAGTAGATAATACCCAAAAAGATGTGAGATACTCTTTTTCAAGTCTTGAAAAGGAAGAATAGCTCAAAGACCGTAAAAATGCTTGAAAAAAGGTGTTTTTTCCTTGACAATATAAGGAAAAAGGGATATAAATATTATTAGGCGTTTCCCATGTGGGAAGGCAAAAAGCAAAAAAATACTCAGTAAGAGGAGGAGTTCAAAATGAACAAAGCAGAATTAGTAGCAGCTATGGCTGATCAGACAGGATTATCAAAAAAGGATACAGAGAATGCATTAAAAGCTTTCACAGACGTTGTTTCTAACGAATTAAAGAAAGGTGAAAAAATCCAGTTAGTAGGATTTGGTACATTTGAAGTTTCTGAAAGAGCAGCTAGAGAAGGAAGAAACCCACTTACAGGCGCTCCAATGAAAATTGCAGCTTCTAAAGCACCTAAATTCAAAGCTGGTAAAGCTTTAAAAGATTTAGTAAACGCTTAATCTGAATCATTCGATACAGAAATAAAAAGCACCGCAAGTGCTAGATCAATCTAGCATTTGCAGGTGCTTTTTTTATTTCATCTTTTCTTTTGTTTTACTGAGAAGCTTCGCTTTGAAAATCATAATATTCAAATGTTTGGCATACTGCTGCCAAATCCACTTTGTGCGTTGGAGGCATATTCGGATTTGATGCATCAAAAAGACCGACATAAACGCTCGTATACGGATTAGTAGCCCAGTCTGCGTTCATGTCCAGAGGGATGAGAAGTTTGCCATCCGCATAATCGGTCCAAAGCATACCGATTCCGTCCCAGCAGATAGTAAGTATTGTATGTTCATCCACGGGCTGGGACAAAGCATCGCTCAGCAGAGCCGGATCGATTTCGACATAAAGAAATTTACGATCCGAATCAGAAGGATAGAGTTTTGAGCCCAAATTAGATAAATTAGCCCCGAGCGTAGAAGGACATTTTGCAAGATATATGGGGTCTGCCCAAGGGGAATCCGCCAGGGAATTTGCCATATATACGTCTTTGCCATACAAAGTAGTGTAAAGAGTTGGGGAGAGATAAAACCCAGTAAGGGGGTCATAAACAAATCCCTGATCCATACAATAACGGTAGATATAGTAATTGTTCAGAGGCGAAAGGTCGCTTCCGATTATGGTATGCTCATCGATGTGTGAGATTACGGAGTCAGCCGCCGTTTTGCTCTTGGCCAAAGAGGCTTTCCCTGAATATAGGGCACTTTCGTTTAACAGAAAGTAGTACATCTGCATTTTGTCCAGTCCCAATATCTTTAGTTGATCGTCGGCCTCATGCAAGGTAGAAAGCCGATCGGAATAATCATATAAACGGTTTAAAACATCAGACTGAACAAAGCCATAGCCGATGGAAGGAAACATGCTAACATCTGTTTCACTGACTGATAGGTAGCTTTCTGTAATCGGAAACGGGGAAAGGTTTGCGCTATAGTTTCCGATGCAAGAGCATTCTGCGTTGGTGGTTCCGTCCAGCGCAGGAAATTGGTAATCCTTCATCTGATAAAAGCAGAGAAAAGGAACCGTGAGCGCAAGTGTCATAACGATTGCAGTATGGGTTTGATCTTCAAATAATTCACGGCCGTAGCAAATCAAAAGAATTGGTAAAAAAATGCCTAAAATCCAGAGGTATAGGTGAGAGCTTCTGGAAAACAGTCGACTTACCCAGCCCTCGTCCATAATAACCACAGTGTAGGTGTAACACACCGGTAAAAGAAGAAAACCGGCAGACAGACCTAGAAAAGCGGGAGATGAAATTGCCTTAATCACTCCTTTTTTGTAAATAAAAGTAAGTAAGAAAAGTAAAAACAGCCATACCGGTAGCATGCTTCCAAGAAAGCGCAACGCATAGTAAATAGAAGCTCTTATAGGGTCTGCAGATGACAGATAAGGCAGAAACCAATCCGGAACAGTGACCGTATGTAAAGAAAGACCATCGCCTAAAACAGTCTGATGCGAGTAAGCAAGTACATGCGAAGCCATTCGATAAAGAAGCGGAAGCGAAATCAGAATTGGTAGTATAAAGAGCAAGGTTTCGATATAGGAACCTTGCTTTTTAAAATCATCGACCACTTCCCGGGTTTTGAAATAGGAAACCGTCAGTATCAGTGCATAAGGAAGGATAGCCAGAATCAGCGCAAAACCAAACAAGGGATAATAGAGTCCGCTTAAAAAACCGGTGAAAACATACAAGGAAAGAAAGCGTCGCTTGTTTGCTCTTACCTTAGGGTGCATGAGAAACAGAAGTACCGGAAGGATAATCCAGGTGCGACAATAAACAGGCATATGGAATAAGAAAGCAAAAAGAAGGGTCCATTTGCCGTCGACGTGAAGCGATATCATGGAAATTATCAGAATTCCGAACAGTAGAAACACGATAGTAAATGCAGCTGCATAGGTGGTAGCTGTAGCGCCAAGCAGATCATGAATACCTCCAATCAACATAGGGAAAAGGCCGGATACCGGTGAATAGGTATCGTAAGCAGTATTTCCAAGTGTGACAATCTGTTGCCACGGAAGCATCTGCTCACCATGATGGTGCATGTCGGACGGAACTATCATGGCTGCGGGAATGTATGAGCCATACAAAAAAATTGAGATGGCAGAAGTAATAGAAACCGTACCGTCGAAAGGGCCGGTTTTTTTTCGAGAAAAAACTAGGAAGGCATAGAGGGAAACAATTAGAAGCAGTACAAAGAGAATGTAAGCAATCGGATAAGAAAGATGTATAAGTTTTCCCTCAAAAGAATACGTGTTTTTGCAATATAGGAGTAACAATAGAGGCAGCGGAAGCTGCATTAAAAAGAAGAAACGATCAAAACATTTCGGATACTTTTTGAATCCAGCAATAAATGTCAAAAAGAGAAGAAGCGCTATCCCAAAAAGTATACCATCGGAAAAAACAGTGACGCCGTTGTACAGACCTAAACACAAAGCGATTACCTGAAGGTCAAAGTACACAAACAAAAAGAAAGCACACAGTGCAAATGGATTTTCTTTGTGTAAACAGAATATCAGGCAAAAAAGCGCAGCAAAAAGCCAAAGAAAGACAGACGCTTTTCCATAGAGAATCGTCTGAGCAAGCGGAGGAATAAAACAAAGGACGCCAATCAGCCAGGCAGGGCAAAGGCGTGTATGGCAAGATGCGTTTGTTTCGGAGAGTTTTCGACATGATAAAAAAGGGGTTCGGCCAATCAAAAAGAAGGCAAGCACAAAGAAGCATCCGCCCCACAGCAGTTTCCAAAAAAAGTCCAATTCCCCTGTTTTGTTACTTCCGTCAAGAACGACCTGATCCACAATTAAATCTGTAACTTTTGACGGTCCTTCAAAAAAACGGTCTTTGAAAAGAGCATAGAGAAGAACAACCAAAAATAGAGACAGTAAGAATACTGTCCATAATGGTAAGGTGATTCGTGAGTTAGAGGTATCGTTCTCTTTTGTGTTTTTAATCATTTTATAAAATTCCTTATCGATGTAATATCCGTTTTTTTCAAATAATTATATAAAATTATATAAGAAGATACGCATATTTTCAATTGGTAAGCCTGTAATTTACAATCCGTATAAATTGCGGTATAATCGGGGAGACATATGTGGAGAGAACACATGGGGAGGAAATAATATGAGACTGGATAAATATTTAAAAGTATCGCGTTTGATTAAACGACGTACGGTTGCAAATGAAGCCTGTGATGCAGGACGTGTGATGATTAACGACAAGGTCGCTAAAGCAGGTACAGAGGTAAAGGTCGGCGATACTATCACGATTAATTTTGGAAATAAAGATGTAAAAGTAGAAGTTGTAACCGTTCAAGAAACGGTGCGAAAAGAAGAAGCCAAAGAAATGTTCCGCTATTTGTAGCGGAATATTTTTTTGCCCTCTTACATATATTTCTATATATCTGCTAAGGGAGGCAAAGAATGGAAGATAATATAAATGTAAAACAGCGCGCGCATAAATTTATGCTGACAAATAGAAGGACATGTCTGGTTAGTGGAGTGTCGGATGTACTCTCCTTTGATTTGGCGGAAATACTGCTGGAGACAGATCAAGGAATGTTGATGATTAAAGGGAGTGATTTGCATGTGAATCGATTGACTCTGGAAAAGGGAGAGGTGGATATCGAAGGGAAAATCGACTCATTGACCTATTCGGAAGTAAACAACTATGGCGGAAAAGGAGAATCCTTTTTAGGGAAACTGTTTAAGTAATGAGTGCAGACGTAATCAATGAAAGCGTATTCTGGCTGAGCTGCTTTTTGACAGGGATAGGGATTACGATGGTATATGATGTTCTCCTAATCATGAGGCGAGTCATAAATCACAATAATTTCTTTGTTGCGATAGAAGACGTTGTATTCTGGATGTTTGTTTCCGTTGTTCTGTTTTTATTGCTCTATCATATGAACAACGGAACCGTACGCTGGTTTGCTGTGTTTGGTCTGTTGGTTGGAATGCTGTTTTATAAAAAAATAATTGGTGATTCTTTGGTAATTTTTATGTCAACACTAATTCGGCGCATACTACATATAGTGGTTGTGGTGTGCAACCCTCCACTAATGCTTGTAAAACACGCTATTTTGAAGTGTTCCGGGGCAATGCGGAGTCTTTTGGGTGGGGTGAAAAAGCGGTTGACGGGCAACATAAAAAAGAGTAAGATAATTTTATGTAAACGTAAAAAGTGTGAAAAGAGGAATCAAGATGAGTCGGCGCATGTATCGTAGTAAGAAACAGAACCGGTTCGATATGTTTCTTGTGACCTTAGTATTGCTGATTATGTTGCTTCTCGTGTCAGTTAAAGGAATTGAGCTGCGAAATAAGCAGGATGCTTATGCAGTCAGAAAGGCAGAGCTGGAACAACAGATTGCAGAACAGGAAGCAAGGGCAGAGGAACTGCAAGAATTAAAAAAATACGTACAGACAGATTCTTATGTGGAAGAGATGGCACAGGAGAAGCTGGGTCTGGTTCATAGTGATGAGATCTTATTTAAATTGCAAAAATAAAGTATATTTGTCAAACGGACAGATGTACTTTATTTTTTTGTCGTAATTTTTGGTGATTTTACGTCGTTTCTTTGACAAATTGTGAGAGCATTTTCCGTTATACTTTACGAAAGAAAGTGGGATGGGCGAAAAATACCGTGAAGGAGTCGGAGATTATGAAAGAAAAAGAAGTACTCACAGAATTTACAAGAAGTCGAATGATGGGATATGCAGATTTACTGCAAGAGTTAGCCGGAAGTTATTTACCGGAGGAAGAAAATTGGAAGGAGACAGCAGTCAGCCGTGCAGATTTGTTTGCAAAAAGGGAGATGCACCAGCAAAGAGCAGCCTTTTCCAGATTTGTGACAGATACAGCCAGACAACTGCAGGCACTGGCCAGGACTCCGTTTTCAGAAACTTCGTTTAGTAAAAAGCAGGAGAAAAAGATACGTCGTGAATTGCAAAGCGCCGGGATTCTTATGAAAGAGTATTATAAGGGTGAAAACAGAAATGGATATACCGAAATCGGTATGGTGGTAAGAGCGCAGGAGAGAGCCTACTACGATGTGGCAGATATCGCAGAGCTTTTATCAGAGGTGACACGTATTTGTGTTTTACCCACATCAGAAGGATATCGCTATGTGCGTGACGAATGGATTCCTCTTTGCTTTCAGGAGGAAACCAGGTATCAGACTTATGGGGGATTTGCGAAAGTGACAAAGGAGGGGGAGGAAATATCCGGGGATAATTATCTGATGCGCGAGTTTGGGGACGGTACATATATTGCAGCCATTGCAGATGGAATGGGGAGCGGAAACGAAGCATGTGCCGACAGTGAAAAAGTACTTACATTGCTTGAAAAGCATATTGAATCCGGATTGTCGGTAAAAAATGGAATTCACGTATGCGGAGAGCTTTTGTATGTGCAGCACGGGGGAGAGAGAAGCGTTTCCCTTGATTTGATGGAACTGAATGAATATACGGGGGAGTGCTGTTTTCACAAAAATGGAGCAACCTCTTCTTATTTGATTCGCAAGGGAAATGTAAGAGAGTTTGCGCCTGACCGGATTTCACTTGGGATTTGCCCGAGAGTGGACGGAAACAGAGAAACTGTATTTTTAAAAGATGGAGACATTGTCTTACTGATGTCCGATGGAATTATGGATCTTTTTTATGACAATATGC
Organism: Lachnospiraceae bacterium; assembly: GCA_045588655.1. Taxonomy (GTDB): domain Bacteria; phylum Bacillota; class Clostridia; order Lachnospirales; family Lachnospiraceae; genus SVFI01. The sequence continues at coordinate 139,940 of JAZNEP010000029.1, forward strand.
AGATGTTCGAATCCTATCTTTGTAATCTGTCGGAAATGAGCCTGTCGGATATGGCCGCCAATATATTGCAAATGGCAATCCGAGCGGGTGGCGGAACAATTATGGATGATATGACAGTGCTGGTGATCGGAGTCTGTGAAAAAGAGGAAGCAAATGTTGCATTTTACTAATAAAAACGCTATATTGAGTCTATGAGTATTGATGAAAAAAGAGGCAGACAATTACAACAGAGAGTGTCTGCATTTATGAACAAATTTCATATGATAAATCCGGGCGAAAAGGTCATTATTGCTTTGTCCGGAGGAGCAGATTCGGTGTGTTTGTTTCATATGTTGCTGAAAATGAGAGAGACGATGGGCTTTTGTGTGGAAGCAGTGCATGTCAATCATATGCTGCGTGAAGCGGCGCCAAGGGATGAGAAATTTGTAAAAGAGCTGTGTGAGCGAAAGGAAGTTCCTTTGCATATCTTACGGGCGGATGTGGAAGCAGTCGCAAAGCAGAAAAAACAGGCTTTGGAAGAGGCGGGAAGAGATATCCGCTATGATTATTTTGCAAAAACAGCAAAGCAGACAGGCGCTCAAAAAATCGCTGTGGCGCATCACGCCAATGATCAGGCGGAGACAATTTTATTTCACCTGTGTCGCGGGAGTGGAATTGAAGGATTGGGTGGAATCAGGCCGGTGCGTGATGATATTATTCGACCGCTGTTATGCTTAAGCAGAGAGGAGATTGAGGAATATCTATCCTACATAGGGGAAGCTTATGTCACAGATGAGACCAATCAGCAAAATGTATATTCCCGTAATCGAATACGAAATGAGATTATTCCGATGTTGGAGCGTCAGCTGTGCACGGAAACGGTATCGCATATGGCGCATACAGGAGAAGTGGTGTGGCAGGCGTGTGACTTTATACAGCAGCAGCTAGAAAAGGCGATAGAGGAGTGTGTGAGTGAAGATGGAGTGCGCTTGAGATTAGAGCTGACTCCTTTTGCGGCGTTACATCCATATCTACAGGGAGAAGTACTTCGAGAATCTATCATTCGATTTGCTGGGCAAAAAAAAGACATTGCAGCCGTGCACGTGGACGCATTAAGGAATCTCAAAGACCTTCAGGTGGGAAGTCGTTGTCAGCTTCCATATGGAATTGAAGTACAAAAAAGTTATGAATCGCTTATTTTTTCAAAAGGAATGCCGAAGGAAGAGACTTTTTGTGTGGAAATACAGACTATCGCGCTAGAGCGCACATGGCAGTTGCAGAAGCAAACCGAGAAAACGGGAGAGCAGATGCAGACGCAAAGTGAAGATGCGGTAATTAGTGTGAATCTGCCGGATGGAAAGGTGTTGCGAATGCAGGTGATGGATTATGACCCGAATCGGGCAATACCGACAAATATATATACGAAGTGGCTGGATTATGATAAAATGGAAGAGCCGCTTATGATTCGGACGACTCGCGAGGGTGATTTTTTCTATTTTAATGATAAAAACAGAAAATTTGTCAAAGATTATATGGTAAATGAAAAAATTCCGCAGGCAGAGAGAGCGGGAAGTATTCTGGTAGCAAGCGGTAACCATATGGCTTACTTTGTGGGGAAGAGAATCAGCAATTATTTTAAAACAGATCAAAATACAAAGAGAGTATTAGTGATAGATGTTTTAGAGTGAAGACTTGCAAAGGAAGAAGCTGCGAAGGGAGAAAAAGATGGCAGAAAAGATTCGTGTGATGCTTTCAGAACAGGAAGTAGATAAAAGGATAAGAGAAATCGGCGAAGCGATCAGCAGAGACTACGCAGGGAAAGAAGTACACCTAATCGGGGTTCTGCGAGGTGGTAGTTTTTTTATGTGTGAGCTTGCAAAGCGCATTACGGTTCCGGTCACGATTGACTTTATGTCTGTCTCAAGCTACGGGATGGAGACAAAGTCGAGCGGTGTTGTAAAAATAGTCAAGGACTTGGAAGAAGCGATTGCAGGAAAACATGTGATTGTGGTGGAGGATATCATTGATTCAGGAAGGACATTGAGTTATCTTCTTGATATGCTTAAGGCCAGAGGACCGGAAAGTCTTCGTCTTTGTACGCTTCTGGACAAGCCGGACCGCAGAGTGGTTCCGGTACAGGTGGATTATATAGGTTTTCCAATACCGGATGAGTTTGTAGTAGGTTACGGACTGGATTATGCTCAAAAATATCGCAATCTTCCATATATTGGGGTTGTCGAAATAGAGGAAAAATAAGAGTCAGAAAGGGAAAAAAATGAACGAGAACAATAGGTCAAAAGGATTAGGTGGATATTTTTTGATTATCCTGATTCTTTTAGGTGTTGCCATATGGATCAGCTCACTTCGTACTGCGGAAACGGGGTATAATCGGACTGATTTTATGAAAGATTATGAAGCAGGGAATATTGTGTCCGCGACGATTGCGCCAAATGCTGAGGTGCCTACCGGAACGGTCTATTTATCAATGAGTAATGGTCAGACGGTTCGGATGTTTGTTTCCGATGTGACAGAGGTGGAAAAGGTTCTGTATGAGAAAAGAATTCCGGTCTCTATGCAGGATATGCCGAGTGAGAACTGGTTTATGTATTATGTTTTACCGATTCTTGTAGTGTTTATTGTGTTTATTTTCTTTTTCATGCTGATGAACACTCGCGCCGGCGGAGGTGGCGGTACCAATGCTCGAATGATGAATTTTGGTAAATCAAAGGCGCGTATGATCGGTGCGGATGAAGGACAGTTGACATTGCAAGATGTGGCAGGATTACAGGAAGAGAAGGAAGAGCTGGAAGAGATTGTTGATTTTCTAAAAGATCCGGCCAAATTTTCTAAAGTAGGTGCGCGTATTCCGAAGGGTGTTCTTTTGGAGGGACCTCCGGGAACCGGTAAGACACTCCTTGCAAAAGCAATTGCCGGAGAGGCAAAGGTGCCGTTTTTTTCTATTTCCGGATCTGATTTCGTGGAAATGTTTGTCGGTGTCGGAGCATCCAGAGTGAGAGATCTTTTTGAAGATGCAAAAAAGAATCACCCATGTATCGTGTTTATCGATGAAATTGATGCGGTGGCCAGACGACGTGGTACCGGAATGGGTGGCGGACATGATGAAAGAGAGCAGACACTCAATCAGTTGTTGGTAGAGATGGATGGATTTGCTGAAAATGAGGGAATCATAGTATTAGCAGCAACCAACCGTGTAGATATACTGGACCCGGCAATTTTGCGTCCGGGACGATTTGACCGTAAAATCAGCGTCGGAAGACCGGATGTGGGAGGCAGAGAGGCGATTTTGAAAGTACACGCCAAAAATAAGCCTCTGGCAGAGGATGTGGATTTAAAACAGGTGGCACAGACCACGGCCGGATTTACAGGGGCGGATTTGGAAAATCTGTTAAATGAAGCAGCTATCTTGGCGGCGAAAAAGAATCGGGTCTATATTCAACAGGAAGATATTAAAAAGTCATTCATAAAAGTTGGAATCGGTGCGGAGAAAAAGAGTCGCATTGTTTCGAAAAAAGAAAAGAAAATTACTGCATATCATGAGGCAGGACATGCGATTTTATTCCATGTGTTACCGGATGTGGGACCGGTGTACACGGTTTCCATCATACCAACCGGAATCGGTGCTGCAGGATATACGATGCCGCTTCCGGAAAAAGATGAGATGTTCATGACCAAGGGACGTATGTTACAGGATATCATGGTGTCTCTTGGAGGAAGAATTGCAGAAGAGATAATTTTTGATGATATTACGACGGGTGCATCCAGTGATATCAAGAAGGCGACAGGAAGAGCCAGAAGTATGGTAACCCGCTTTGGTATGTCAGAAGTGATAGGAACCATTAACTACGACGATGATAATGATGAAGTGTTCATCGGAAGGGATCTTGCACATACCAAATCCATGAGTGAAGCGGTAGCAGGACAGATTGACGAGGAAGTAAAGCGTATTATTTCCGAATGCTATGACAAGGCAAAACAGATTATTCTTGAAAATATTGAAGTGCTTCATTCGTGTGCAGAGATTTTGCTTGAAAAGGAACGTATTACAAGGGATGAATTTGAAGCTTTGTTCCCGGTATATTATGAACAGCCGGAAGTGGAAGTGCCGATGGATGATATGTAAAAGTTGGTTTTGTTCAAGTAGATACTGCTTTTGTTGTTAAATATTCACAATAAAACAAAGAAAAGGTGTGCTGTTTATTGGCACACCTTTTTGTGTGTTGTGAAAAATAGACAAAAAACATACACATCATTTGTTAATTTTGTGAAATATGAAACTAGACAATATAAGATCCCTTTGCTAGAATACACTTGTAACCCCCCAATACATTACATAGTTTTTTGCTATACCCCATAAGAAAGAAATACCTTCTCCGAAAGGCCGGTTAACGTGTTAACCGGTCTTTCGACCCGTTTTGGGGTAAAAACGTATTGAATAAAAAATGTATATACTATAAAATAAATTAACAGTATGCGGAGGGCACTCTCATGAATGATAAACAGCTCTATCAGGTAGAACGAAATTTAAAATATATATCTTCGATGCGACCTGTTCTTAATAAAGCGGCTCTTTTTTCTGATATGACGGGCGACTACGTCATTCCACCTGAACCGGTTCCATATTCCGTTGTCAAAATTCGTTTCCGTGCGGGAAAAAATAATATAGATTACGTTTATTTTGTATGTAGAGATGAGAAGATTGTCATGGACAAAGTGGAGCAGGACAATCTGTTTGATTATTATGAGATTGAGATACAGCTGGACAATGTGAAGCTGGAATATCATTTCGAGGTTCGTGTCGGAAAGTTAACTTGCATTTACGATATGCGTGGTGTGACACGAGAGGTGCAGGATTATTACAAATTTACTCTGATACCGGGACAGAATACCCCTGATTGGGCAAAGGGAGCTGTCATGTATCAGATTTATGTCGATCGCTTTTGCAACGGCGATCCGTCCAATGATGTTTTAAACGATGAATATTGCTACATTGGAGAGCATGTAAATCAGGTTACCGACTGGTATAAATATCCGGCGACCATGGGGGTACGTGAGTTTTATGGCGGAGACCTGGAAGGAGTAATGCAGAAGATGGATTATCTGCAGCAGTTGGGTGTTGATGTGATTTATTTCAATCCGCTGTTTGTTTCTCCTTCGAATCATAAATATGATATTCAGGATTATGATTATATCGATCCACATTTTGGTAAGATTGTAGATGAGTCGGGAGACCTTCTTGCTCCGGGAGAAAAAGAAAATCGTTTTGCTACGCGCTATATCAACCGCGTGGCAAATAAGAAGAATCTGGAAGCCTCCAATCAGCTTTTTGCCGAGCTGGTAGAGGAAGCGCACAAACGTGGGATGAAAGTTATTCTTGACGGTGTGTTTAACCATTGTGGTTCGTTTAATAAATGGATGGATAGAGAACGGATTTATGAAGAGTTTGAGGGCTATGAAAAGGGAGCTTATGTAGCAGCAGAGAGCCCGTATCGAAATTTCTTCCGTTTTTATGAGGAGCATCGTTGGCCTTACAATCCGACATATGACGGATGGTGGGGGCATGATACGTTGCCTAAGCTTAATTATGAAGGCTCACAAGAATTATACAATTATGTACTTGAGATAGGAAAAAAATGGGTTTCTCCACCTTTCAATGTGGATGGATGGCGTCTTGACGTGGCAGCGGATCTTGGACATTCTCCGGAAATGAACCATCGTTTTTGGAAAGATTTTCGCCGGGCAGTCAGAGAAGCAAACCCAAATGCGATTGTGCTTGCAGAGCATTATGGTTCACCGAAAGAGTGGATCGAAAATGGGGAATGGGATACGGTCATGAATTATGATGCGTTTATGGAACCCCTCACATGGTTTTTGACAGGAATGCAGAAGCACAGTGATGACTATCGAGAAGATTTGTATGGCAATGCAGACAGTTTCTGGGGTGCTATGGTACATCACGGAGCAGCGTTTACCACACCTGCACTTCAGATAGCAATGAATGAACTTTCCAATCATGATCACTCTCGTTTTCTGACGCGTACAAACAAAAAGGTGGGGCGTGTCAATACGATGGGAAGTGAGGCTGCAAATTGGGATGTGAATAAAGCAGTGCTTCGAGAGGCGGTTGCGGTGCAGTTTACGTGGCCGGGAGCTCCTACGATATATTATGGAGATGAAGCAGGACTTTGCGGATTTACAGACCCGGATAACCGAAGAACCTACCCGTGGGGAAGAGAAGACCATGATCTGATTCAGTTTCACAAAGAGATGATTCGTATTCATAAAGAAAATCCGGAATTAAAAACGGGATCGATCAAGAAAGCACCTTCGGATTATAACTTTATTGCATATGCCCGTTTTAACAGAGAAGAATGTTCGTTTGTGATGGTAAACAACAATCATCATGAGATAACAAAAGAAATGTCGGTCTGGGAATACGGAGTTCCGAGAGAAGCAAAGATGCAAAGGATGATGCTGACGCATTCAGATGGATATACAACAGAAGCAATGGAATATCCGGTTTGTGCGGGCAAGATACAGGTAACGTTACCGGCGACCTCCGTCCTTATTTTAAAATACCGCAATCCGGAACACGAAGAAATAGAAAATAATTCTTGATTTTTCGTATTGATTGTGTTAATATTTCATATTGTTAGAGCAAATAGCGCTCTTACATGGGTGGATTCCCGAGTGGCCAAAGGGGACAGACTGTAAATCTGCTGGCAATGCCTTCGAAGGTTCGAATCCTTCTCCGCCCATTTTAGTAAAAAGACCGCAAGGTCTTTTGCTATTTATAGGAAAACCCGTGTAGCGAATCTATCGTACATACACTAAGCTGGTGTGGCGGAATAGGCAGACGCAAAGGACTTAAAATCCTTCGGGAGCAATCCCGTGCCGGTTCAAGTCCGGCCACCAGCAGTAAAACTTGATGAGAGAAATACAGCAGAAATGCCGTATTTCTCTTATTTTTTTGTGTTTGGGTGTGTTTGTAGAATGTCTTTAGAGACAAAAGTATACTTGACAAGTATATCGCAGTGCAATATACTAAGCACAACGATATATCGAGGTGCGTTATAGTGAAAAGAGAGTATATAGAAGGGAAAGAGTTGTATGGATACTCATATTAAAAAAGTTTATGTTCCAATGACGGAAACAGGATTTTATATTTTGTTATGTTTGCAAAAACCCAATCATGGATATGGGATTATACAGATGGTAGAAAGCTTAACGGAGGGAGAGATACGATTAAGTCCGGGAACTATGTATGGAAGTTTGTCAAAAATGGAGAAAGATGGCTTGATTCGCTTTATTCGTGAGGAAGAGAAGCGCAAACTATACACCATTACTGATTTGGGCACAGAGATATTACAGTTAGAATTAAAACGAATTCGACGATTATATAAGAACTCACAGGAGGTCATCTAAGTATGAAAACCAAGAAAGAATCGAAAAATTTTACTATTATGGAATATGAGAAAGAGCAAATGTATCTTCAAGAGAAACATAAGCAGGGATGGAAATTGGTAAAAGTAACGGGAATAGGAAAGTATCATTTTGAGGAATGTGAGCCGGAAGAAGTTGTTTATCAATTGGATTATAATCAGGAAGGATTGAAGCATAAGGAAGAATATGTACAAATGTTTGAAGATTGCGGTTGGGAATACATAACGGATTTTGTTGGTTATAGTTATTTTAGAAAGCCCGCATGCGAGATGAATGGAAAAGAAGAAATTTTCTGTAATGACAGTTCAAGACTAGAAATGATGAAACGAGTGTTTAAGGGAAGAGTAATCCCCATGCTGATTTTGTTTTGCGCAATATTTGTTCCACAATGTATTCTATGCTTCACTACCTATGGAAACTTTGCATTTGGAGTGATCTTGGGTGCTATCATTGTTGCATATTTAACGATTTTTATTCAGTTTAGTATAAAGTTTTATCGATATAAGGAGAATACAGGTAATTAATGCGTAAAGAATGGTATAGTCATTACGATTTATTCCTAAGTGATTTAGAGAAAATCATTTTATAATGCAGTTGATTTAGGCAGTTGTAAGACTTTGAAGTTATAGTTGTGAAAGGATATATATATGTTAGCAATAGACCAGTCTGGAAATAAATTATTAGATTTTATTAAAATTACTGAAGAGGATGCGGCTTTACAATTTTCGCCTATAACGGTCTGCCTACTTGTTGTAAAGATAGGTAAAGATTATCTTATGGGATTCAATCATTGGCGAAAAGGTTGGGAAATATTTGGCGGGTGCCCAGAGGAAGGTGAAACCATGCGTGAGGCAATGGTACGAGAGGCTAAAGAGGAGCTGGGGATTGATTGTTTTCCTGAATGGTTAGGTCTTGCTCATTTTGAAATGCAACCAGATTACTTTAGTAATGTGGTACGTGAGGAGTATGGTGCAATATTTGGGATATCATTAGGCGAAGAATATTTGGATCAAATTGAGAAATTACGAATAGATAGAGAAGAAATCGAAAAAATCGCTTTGTTAAGGGAGATATCTTCTGATGAAGAAATAAGAGAACTTGACAGAAAACTAACTGAGTTTTATTAAGCTTATTTTAGGATTCTGGTGAGTTAAGAGGTAGATATGACTTTCAGGCTTCTGGTGAGTTTGAAAGAACGCTATTATAAGAAGTTGTATGTCTACTTTTCGTAGGTAGTAAAAACATTTTTGTATACTTATGATATTTGCATAGGAGGTACAAAAGGATGAATCAATATGTTACAGGAGCGGTTATCAAAGAACTGCGAGAGAAGGCGCATTTAACACAGGCTGAACTTGCTACAAAACTTAGTGTATCAGGAAAGACTATTTCAAAATGGGAGACAGCGAAAGGTTATCCGGATATTTCTTTGTTAGAACCAATAGCAAAGGTTTTTGGAGTTTCTATTACAGAACTAATTTCCGGGATTGCAATCAGTAATGTAAATGTATCAGCAAATATGTTGCGTTCTAAATTTTATGTGTGTCCAATTTGTGGAAACACCATACATAGCATGGGCGAAGCGGTTATTAATTGTCATGGCATATTGTTAACACCATGTCAAGCAGAAGAAACAGATGAGAAGCATATGATATTTATCGAAAGGACGGAAGATGAATATTATGTACGTATTGAACATGATATGACGAAGCAACATTATATATCTTTTATTGCAGCATTATCATCAGATAAGATGCAGATGATAAAGCTTTATCCGGAAGGAAATGCGGAAGCAAGAATAAAGATAAATGGTGTAAAAAAGATTTTTTTCTACTGTAATAGAGATGGTTTATTTTCCATCAATGTTGTTAAGGGAATTGATGATAAGCAAAGTTCTTATGATGAAGTAGAAGAAAGGCAGGCCTTAGAACAGGTGGCAAAGAAGTTGTTTGGATAATCTTGAAGTTGATGGAGGTATTAATCTATGATATTTGAAAAGGCAAAGGTTATGCTAAGCGGTTAATGAAAATGATGCTGGAAGATGCTGCAAAGGAAAACATTAATCCGATTGAACTCAAAATATCATACAATGAAGTTTGAAATAAAATAGAGTGATTTAATATGCAAAATAAAAGGGCGATAACTTGAGTAAGGAGATTGGTGATATGGAAAAATACATTAAAAATATAGCACTTCAATATGGTGCAGACGTTTGCGGAATTGGAAGTATAGACAGATTTGAGAACGCCCCGGAGGGGTTTTCACCTTTGGATTTATATCATAAATGCAAGTCGATTATTGCCGTGGGGATAGCCTTGCCGAAAGGATTATATGAGGTTGATTCGAGATTGTTATATGGACATTTCAATGCGGAAATCTGTACGATTTTGGATGCTCTTGAGTTGAAACTGGCAAAGGAAATTGAGAGAACATTTAATTGTGAGGCAGTGCCGGTTCCATGCGATGCACCAAATGAGTATTGGGATGCAGAGAAAATGACAGCAAAAGGTTTGATATCCATGAAGCACACAGCTGTTTTGTGTGGGCTTGGGTCTATCGGAAAGAGTTCGTTGCTTCTTAATCCGGAATATGGGAACAGACTGATAGTGGGAGCTGTACTTACGGAGTTGGAGTTAAAGGAAGATCCGATACAACCGGATTTATGTATTCCGAATTGCCGAAAATGCCTTGATAGTTGCCCGGTACGGGCAATTAAGGACGGAAGTGTTGAACAAAAGCTTTGCCGCCTTAATACATATGGAAAAACTGCCAGAGGCTTTGATACGGTAGATTGTAATAAATGCCGCGTTGTGTGCCCGATGAAGTATGGAACTATAAAGTGACAGAGCTGGACGAAGGAGGAAACTAATATGGATATTGTTACATTCAATAGCGATTTGCAAAAACAGGTGGACGACTTTTTTGAAAAATGTTTTTCTGCTGTTGGCATACCATATTCGCCTAAGGATAGACATGCTGATGTGGCAAATGTAGAACAGCAATATATGAATAATGGCTGTTTTTGGTGTTTGCTTGATGAGAATAAAACGGTAGGGACTATTGCGATACGAATGATAGATGATGCCAATGCAATTGTTGAACTAAAAAGGATGTTTGTGTTACCGGAATATCAAGGGAAAGGTTATGGAAGATTATTATTAGAACATGCCGTGAAATATGCAAGAGCTCAACAATATCGAAAAATATGCTTGGATACCAGAAAACAGTTTTCCGTAGCACAGCATCTATATCGAAGTGTAGGTTTTCAAGAAACTGACAGATACAATGATAATGAGCATGCAGAACTTTATTTCGAGCTTGTTTTATGATAGATAATAAGAGTAGAAATTTGAATTTGGCGAAGGAGTCAGGAGTAAAAATGAAGTATAATTCTATACAATTTAAGGACAAACTTGGTCGAGAAGTTGTTTTGCGAAATGCGGAAGTGTGTGATGCTACCGCTTTAGTCGCTTTTCTTAAAACAACAGCAGCTGAAACACCATATTTAATCAGAGTGCCAGAGGAAATTACAATAACACTTGAGCAAGAGAAAAGATTTATTGAAAGTAAAATGGATGCAGAAAGAGAGCTATTGCTTGTTGCTTCAATTGATGGAAAACATATAGGAAATTGTTCGCTTATGAGCATTGGACCATACAAGAGATATACACATCGATGCGGGATTGCCATTGCACTTTATCAAGAATATTGCGGTTGCGGTATCGGCAAGATTATGATGCAGACAGTTCTTAATGTAGCAAAGAAATCAGGATATGAGCAGGCCGAACTGGAAGTGATTTCTGATAACAACAGTGCAATTGCATTATATAGGAATTTAGGTTTTGAGAAACATGGCTCATTTCCCAATAATATGAAGTATTCGGATGGAACTTATGCAAATGCTGATTGGATGATGAAAAAACTATAAACTATCCAATTCCAATATGTAGAACTGTTAGAAAAACTTGAATTTATGGAGATGAGTAATATGAGAAAACTGAGTGTTAAGCTGATTCTTTCATTTGCAGCTTTTTTAACTGCAAACCTTTGGCTTATAGGGAAAGGAAGCGCTAAGGGTGCTGCTGACTTTTTGGTATCTCCGGCAGTAGAAGAAACTATCTTATTTATCCTTTTGCAGATAATAGTCATACTGATTTATTATATTCGTCCTCTCACAATAAGAAAATCCAGAATAATTTACTGGTTGATTTCTGAAGCATTTGTTGCTATTACTTTTTTCTTTTGGGGAATATTTATTGTTGGTCCTATTTGGTTTCAATAACATTAATTCTTGGTTAATCGTTCTACCTTGTTTATGAACCCCCATAAGGGAAAAAACAAGGGAAAGAAAAGCATAGAAGCAAGATATAGATGGGTTGACAAATGTCTGTGAACATGATATTGTCAAAAAAGACCAAGCGGTCACTAATAATAGTTGGAGTCAATATGCAGGTACAAAAAGATTACATCCGAACTGGAATATTGGAATCTGCATTGGAAGAATTCAGTGCGAAGGGCTTTCGTAATGCTACTATGAGTTCTATTGCAGATAGTTGTAATATT
>JAZNEP010000030.1:0-57963 GCA_045588655.1 Lachnospiraceae bacterium
AAGAGGTTGTTGTACTCAGGTGTACGAGCAAATTTGATACAACGTAACTTCATGATGAAGTGGTCAACAAACTCCTGAATCTGTTCTTCTGTAAATGTTCCGTTCTTTAAGTCTCTTTCAGCATAGATGTCGATGAAAGTAGAAGTACGTCCAAGTGACATAGCAGCACCATTCTGCTCTTTAACTGCTGATAAGTATCCGAAGTAAGTAGCCTGGATAGCTTCTTTTACGTTTGTAGCCGGTTTAGAAATATCACATCCGTAGAAGGAAGCCATTTCTTTCATCTGTTTGAGAGCTACAATCTGCTCAGAAATTTCTTCACGAAGACGGATAACATCATCTGTCATAACGCGTCCTGTAGAATCTTTCTGCTCTAATTTATCTTCGATAAGTCTGTCGATACCGTATAAAGCGATACGTCTGTAGTCACCGATGATACGTCCACGTCCGTAAGCATCCGGAAGACCTGTTACAACGTGTGAAGAACGGCAAGCTCTCATCTCTGCATTATATGCATCGAAACATCCAGCGTTGTGTGTTTTTCTGTGTGTTGAGAAGAACTCGCTGATTTCAGGATCTACTTCATATCCGTTATCTGCACAAGCTTTTTCTGCCATACGGATACCACCGTAAGGCTGCATTGAACGTTTGAAAGGTGCATCTGTCTGGAAACCTACGATAGTTTCTTTGTTCTTGTCAAGGTAGCCAGGGCCATGAGAAACGATAGTAGAAACAACCTTTGTATCCATATCGAGAACTCCGCCTGCTTCTCTTTCTTTTTTGGTTAAATCCATAACCATTGCCCATAAATCTGTTGTGTTCTGTGTAGGTCCTGCAAGGAAAGAATCATCTCCGTCATATGGAGTATAGTTTTTCTGGATGAAATCACGTACGTTAATTTCATTTTCCCATTTGCCGCCTACAAAATCTGTCCATTCTGGTCTCATTTTGAAAAAGCCTCCTATAAAAATTATTTGAAAAAAATTAAACGGTGAAAATACCGTAGTTGCGCATAATCACTATGCTTATTTTATATTTGCATTATAATAGATAGATTGTATACAAGTCAAGCGAACCCATTGTTCTTTTTTGTGTACAAAATAGGGAAAAACTGATACTATGGATATGCTATATCAGAGAGTGTTGACAGAAGGGAGATAGGGGTATGGCAAAAAGTAAAATGGCCAATGCAGGAATTGATATAATAACGTCTTTTGTTTTGTTTTTGTTTATCGTTTCGTTTTCCGTTACTTTTACGTTGCATTTCAAACCACTTTATTATTGGGACATTGATCTGCTTAAAATTGCAGAAAGCTCCGGAGTGGAAAAAGAGGAGATCATAGAAAATTACGATACGTTGATTGATTACAATTCTATGTTTTCAAAAGAAGAATTGGAATTTCCGTCTTTTGTCATGTCGGAAGGTGGAAGGATACACTTTGAGGAAGTGAAGGTGATATTTGTTTATTTTCAGCAGATGGCATTGATTTGTGGCTTGCTCGCATTGGCTCTCATAGTTTTGCATGTGAGAAAGAAATCCTATCGTTTTCTAAAGCTGACATCCATTATTACGATATTGATTCCGTGTGTTTTGGGCGGTGCGATTGCAATCAACTGGGATTATGCGTTTGTGGCATTTCATAAAATCGCATTTGATAATGATTATTGGATTTTTGATGCAACGACCGATCCTGTCATTACTATTTTGCCGGATACGTTCTTTTTGCATTGTGCAGCAATGATTCTGCTTCTTGTCATTGTAGGGAGTGTAGTTTGTTTGGTTAGTTATAAAAAGATGGAAAAAAAGTCTAAAAATGAATAGTTGCGCTTGGGAATGGAAAGATGTATACTTACTAAGAATTAGTAACGAATCATGATATATGGAGGTAACCTAGATGGAACAGATAACAAAAGAAATGACAATTGGTGAAATCATTCGTAAAGATCAGACAGTAATTCCTATTTTAATGGAAGCAGGTATGCATTGTGTAGGATGCCCTTCCGCACAGGCAGAGAGCCTTGAGGAAGCAGCAATGGTACATGGAATGGATATAAATGCTCTGATGAAAGCGATCAATGAGAGATAAGAGAGATAAGAGGTAGTAGAAAAAAACGGGTATGCGGCTTTGGACCGTATACCCGTTATCTTTTTGTTGTTTTTAGACCTGAGAGAGAGAGGCGACAGCGTGGTCGCTGATAATCTCTTCATAATGTTCCTGAATATATGCCTCTTTTGGGGCTTCTGCTTTTTCGATTCTTCCGTATTCGGAAGAAATGTTACATATGCGCCCGAATTCTTCCAGTGTCAGTCCGCCTTTGGTTAGGAGAAGGACATAACTGCCATTGTCCGGGTTTTTGTATAAAGTGTTTGTCTCATCATAAAAAGATGAAATATTGCGTGCAAGTGTACACAAATCATTTAAGCTGTCCGTTATGACAATTCTTGGAAATGCCGGTTCTTTATCTGCCGGCTTTGTTGTTTTTTCAGGAGTAGCTTGTTTTTGCTTACGTGCGCTCTCTTCAATGCGATGGAAGAGATCCAGTACATCATCGGCAAGATCCGAAGATGTGTGGGAAGAATCGTTATCATAATCGTCGTCTGCAGAGACGGACGGCGCAAACTTGGAAAAGCGCGTATCAATTTCTTCCGGATCTTCCACTTTGGTAATGATTAATATGATGGAGTCAGCACTGATTGGGATGGCTTCTATCATAAGCGGAATGTTTTCCGCTTCAAACCCAAATTCAAAGGCCGCTTGTTGCATCATATCGCGAAAAAGAGTTTTTGCTTTTTCACTTCCGTAGGCAAGCTCACTGAGCTTTAGTTCTCTATCTGCCAGATCTGCACTGGTTAAGGTGCACTTGATCTGATGGTCATTTACTTTTTCAATTTTCATAATTATCATATCCTTATCTGTATTTATTCAAAAACCGACTAAAAACAACAAAAATATGTGATTATTTTGTATTTGTATCTTATAACTTATGCCGATTTTAGTCAATAGAAGTTGAAACCTGAAACGCAGATTTCATAAAAATTTTAAGATTTTGCTTGCCAAAAGTAGGGGAATCTCATATACTTTATGCAAGAGATGCGTCCGGACAGTAGAGCACTGAAAGGAGGCATGACACATTGACCTCGCAAGAGGATTTCTTTTAGCAGTAAGCATATGCTTGCAACATATATTTAATACGAGTTAAGCAGTAAATCATTTTTGATTTATTGTATGTCTTTTAGGCACATATGTGTCTGGTTTTATCAATTCCTAATTTTTTTCACAAATTCAATTTTAATAATTTTCTAAGTTTCAGAATCTATGGATCAATTTTTTTGTGCATGTCTGGATCATCTCTTAATAGTTTGAGCAAAACATTTCCCTATAATCATGAACTTATGAAAGTTTCCCACGAATTATTATAATATTTCACAAATATTTCTTTTGGTATTGGGTAACGGGGGGATGGAGTGCCAGGGAGAGGAGGATTTTTTTGACTGAAAAGAATGAATTCCGGTCCCAAAATACGGATGCGGAAGAAAACATGAAGTCCCTCATGAGGGGGATCGACTTGCAGATTTGGCTGATGAGTATGATTAGAAATCAGCTTGATACTTATGTGAAAACAGACAATATAAATGGAATGTCAGGATTTTTAGACATATCCCAAACAGCAGAAGAGGGAGGAAAAAAGCCTATTGCCTGTGAGTTTGGCAGTCGATACGGTAAGGCTGGTTTTATGGCAGATGTAGAGCTGGACGAAAAAGGGGAGATTGCATCAATCCATTACGATTGGGTAGAGCCATAAGGTATATTTAAAAAGTAAGCCATGAATAACTAAAATGTAATACGATCGGATCGGAACCGGTGATGCTGATAAAACAAAATCCCCTCTATGTCATTGTCAGCGACCCGGTATCCGGTCTTTTTTGTATGGGTGAAAAAAGATACAAAAAAAGAATGACGAGGTGGTCGGGATTTGGTATACTGAGATTGTCGATGCAAAACGATAAAAGGAGAATAAACCATGGAGCAAACAGAGAAAAAGGGATGGATTCCGGTGGTAGTAGCAATTTTACTAATTATTATTATTGTAGGAGCCACCGTCGGAAGAGAATTAGTAGACAAATATTCGTATTCAAAAGAGAAAATGGATCTTTACGAATATTATGGTGTGAATCAGGAAGAAGAATGTGTATTTCTTGTTCAAGATCAAGTGATGGAACAGAAAGCGGTTTGCAGGGATGGGAATTTTTATCTTCCATTGACATTTGTTCAGGAAAAATTGAATGATAAATTTTATTATGATCAACAGGAAAAGCTGGTTATTTTTACGACGCCGACAGAGCAGTATGAATTTCCAGTGGATTCCGCTTCCTATACAATAGATGGACAGGCGGCGGAATATGATAGTGCAGTGTGGATTTTACAAGATGAGCAGCCATATATTGAGTTGGATTTTGTGTCGCAGTATGCAAATTTCTTGAGTTTGATATATGGTGAACCAAATAGGATACAGATTTATTTAGAAAATCAGACGTACCGCGTGGCAACGATTAAGAAAAATACAGATGTTCGTTATCAGGGGGGCATTAAAAGTGATATATTAAAATCGGTTGAGAAGGGTGCGAAAGTTTATCTGCTGGAGGAGATGGAGACGTGGTCAAAAGTAAAGACGGAGGATTCCATTATCGGATATGTAGAAAATAAACGGCTGGAAGAAATGGATGAGGAAGCGATTGAAATAGCAAATGCTTATGTGCAGCCGGCCTATTCTTCTATTAAGAAAGAATACCCGATTAATATGGTGTGGCACCAGGTAACTAATGCGGTCGCGAATGAAGGGGTTGATGCGATGCTTGCCAATACAAAAGGGATAAACACCATTTCACCAACTTGGTTTTTCTTAAGTGATAATCAGGGGAATTTTACTTCCATTGCAGATCAGAGTTATGTCGATAACATGCATGCCAGAGGAATTGAGGTATGGGCATTGGCGGATAATTTTACGAATGATGTTGAGATTGCACAGATTTTAGGTTCCACCACTAATCGAAGAAATCTGATTCAAAATCTGATACAGACCACACTTGCCTATGGAATTGATGGAATTAATATTGACTTTGAGCAGATTCCGATGGAAGCAGGGGCTGATTATGTTCAATTTTTGAGAGAACTCTCTATTCCATGCAGAGAAAATGGGATTGTGTTGTCGGTGGATAACTATGTGCCGACAGAATATACCGCGCATTACGGTAGACGCGAACAGGGTGAGGTGGTCGATTATTTTGTCATCATGGGATATGATGAACATTATTCGGGATCTTCGCAGGCCGGTAGCGTTGCTTCCTATGATTATGTGAAAGCAGGAATTGAGAATACAGTAAAAGATGTTCCGGCAGAAAAGGTGATTAATGGTATTCCGTTTTATACTCGTTTGTGGAAACTCGGAGATGGTGTTTCGTCTGAGGCGTTGTCGATGTCAGCAGCAGAAAATTACCTTGCGCAGTATGGCGTGACGGCGGTTTGGGATGAAAAAACAGCGCAAAATTTTGCTGAATTTGAAGCGGATGGAGCAAAATATCAGATTTGGCTGGAGGACGCACAGAGTATACGGGCCAAATTGGACATTATGTCGATGTATTCGCTTGCCGGAGTGGCTGAGTGGAAACTGGGATTGGAGAAACCGGAAATATGGGATGTGATTAATGAATATCTTACTGCGAGTCACGAAATTGTAACCGATGAATTGCAACTCATTGAGTAAATTTATAGCGTTATGAAAAACATGGAAGGCCACCCAACTGGGTGGCCTGATTTATTTCTGCTTTCATAGTTTGATGAAAATAGGCATATACATAGAGTAGATAGGCTTTGTTTGGGAGGTTCATATTGAGGCATAAGATTGTGTCTGCTCTTATGGCAGTCTGTTTGCTGATTAGCATGTATTATCTGGCCAAAACGGCTGCGCAATATACCATGGCATGGAAAAAGCAATCGGAGGAAAATAAAAGAATTGTTGTGGTAGATGCAGGGCATGGTGGAGATGATCCCGGAAAAGTGGGGATTAACGGAGCACTTGAGAAGGAGATTAATCTTTCCGTGGCAGGTTTTGTAAAGGAGTACCTGGAAGCACAGGATATCACGGTGGTTATGACAAGAAATAGTGATGATGGTCTTTATCATGCGGAGAGCAAAAATAAAAAGATTGAAGATTTAAAAAACAGATTAGCGCTGATAGAAGCGTCCGGGGCATCCCTTGCAGTCAGTATTCACCAAAACAGTTATACGTCGGAAAGGGTGAAAGGGGCGCAGGTTTTCTATTATGAAACTTCCGTTGAAGGAGAAAAGGCGGCGCTTTTGATGCAGGAGCAGCTTAGACAGGGGATAGAGAAAGAAAATAAACGTAGTGCAAAAAAGAATGGGAGCTACTATTTGCTGAAAAAATCAACGGTTCCGACCATTATTGTGGAATGCGGTTTTCTTTCCAATGGAGAGGAAGCGGAATTGTTGTCACAGGAAGAGTATAGGAAAAAGATGGCATGGAATATTGCGCTTGGAGTTATGCAGTATCTAAATGGAGCGGGTATGGAAAATAAGGAGTAAATCAAGACAGAGAAATAAAAGAAACGTTTGAAAGCTTTGAAAATTGTGTTATACTGTACGAAATATGGGAAAAAAGAGGTTTTGAATTTTGAAAACCAAATGGGTGAAAATCCAAGAAGAAAAACTGAAGAAAGAAACAATCCAGGAAGCAGGCTGTATCATCCGTAATGGTGGTTTGGTGGCGTTTCCGACAGAGACAGTGTATGGACTCGGAGGGGATGCTCTAAATCCGTTGTCTGCACGAAAAATATATGAAGCAAAAGGTAGACCTTCCGATAATCCGTTGATTGTACATATCGCAAATGTGGAAGATATGAAACGCATTGCAGTGGAGATTCCTGAGCAGGCGATGTTGCTTGCGAAGCGATTTTGGCCGGGGCCGTTGACGATGATTTTGCGTAAGTCAAACGAAGTGCCGCCAGAGACGACAGGAGGGCTTGATACGGTGGCTGTGCGTTTTCCGGATCATGAAGTGGCGATTGAATTTATACGGGAAGCAGGAGGTTTTGTGGCTGCTCCCAGCGCAAATGTATCAGGAAGACCTTCTCCGACAATCGGCAGGCATGTTTATGAAGATATGGATGGAAGGATAGAAATGCTGCTTGATGACGGTGAGGTTGGAATTGGAGTAGAGTCTACGATTATAGATTTGACGGAAGAGATTCCGGTGATTTTAAGACCCGGACATATCACTTTGGAAATGTTGCAGGAGGTGCTTGGTGATGTTTGTCTTGATCCGACCATGCTTGAGGCAGATAGCCTTCAGGTTCCGAAAGCACCGGGGATGAAATATAAGCATTATGCACCGAAAGGTGAGCTGACGATTATCTCTGGCTTACCGGACAAGGTGACGTGTCGAATCAGAGAGTTGCTTGCGCAAAAAAAGGCACTGGGATTAAGGACAGGTGTGATTGTGGCAAGTGAAGAGGCGTCTCTTTATGAAGCAGATGCGGTGAAAGTGACAGGAGAGAAAAACGATCTGGCTGCAGTTGCGAGAAGTCTGTTTCGAATCTTGCGAGAATTTGATGAAGAAAATATTGATTGCATGTACGTGGCCGCGGTGGAACAAGCGGGAATCGGACAGGCGGTCATGAACCGGATGCTAAAAGCAGCCGGGCATAAAGTAGAAAATTTAGTATAAAAGGGTTGCAAGAGGGCAACCGGTTAGGAGGACATATGATAGCAGTAGGTAGTGATCACGGCGGATATGATTTAAAGGAAATGGTAATCGCTCATTTAAAAGAAAGAGGGATGGAAGTAAAGGATGTAGGATGTTATGAGAAAGCATCTTGTGATTATCCGGTGTTTGGACGTGCTGTTGCTAACGCAGTAGCAGCAGGCGAATGTGAAAAAGGAATTGTGATTTGTACCACAGGAATCGGTATTTCGATTACAGCAAATAAAGTAAAAGGAATTCGAGCTGCGCTTTGTGCAGACACTGTGACAGCAAAATTGACAAGACTTCACAATAATTCTAATATTCTTGCAATGGGAGCAGGAGTGATTGGACCAAATCTTGCCTTAGAGATTGTGGATACGTTTTTGGACACAGAATTCTCAGGGGATGAAAGACACCAGCGTAGAGTTGATCTGATTGAGGAATAAGGTAAGAATATGAATCAGAAAAGAGAAGATTACATTTCGTGGGATGAGTACTTCATGGGAGTTTCTGTGCTGTCAGGGATGCGTTCCAAGGACCCGAATACACAGGTGGGAGCCTGTATTGTAGGAAAGGATCATCGCATTCTTTCTATGGGGTACAACGGATTTCCGAATGGATGCAGGGATGAAGATTTCCCTTGGGCCAGAGAGGGAGAAGAGCTGGATACAAAGTATCCGTTTGTGACACATAGTGAATTAAATGCGATTTTAAATTATAAAGGTGGGAGCCTGGACGGAACGACGCTTTATGTTTCGCTGTTTCCGTGCAATGAATGTGCGAAAGCAATTATTCAAGCCGGAATTAGAAAAGTGGTGTACGATTGTGATAAATATGCCGGAACACCTTCGAATGTCGCGTCAAAAAGAATGTTTGATGCCGCTGGTGTGGAATATGTTCCGTATCGCCCTACAGGAAGAAAGATAGTAATAGAGCTGTAAAAGGTGGATATATGAAAGAGAAGTTGCTTTTACGTTATTGGGTGCTCTTTTTGGTTGTGATTTTGATACTGTGCAGACCTGTGAGTGTGTTTGCGACTACGACAGGACAGAAAATAAATCAGGCAGAAGGCGAGAAGCAAAGAGCGCAAAACAATTTAGAAAAAACCAATAATGAGATTCAGAGTTTGAATAATGAAAGAGCCAGTATGCAGACGTATCTCGATAATCTGACAAAGGAACTGAATGAAGCGAATGCAAAATTGATGGAGATTGAGCAGATTAAGAGCAAAAAGGTGGCTGCAATTGAATTGGCGCAGGATCAGATCAAAGAAGCGAAAGAACAGCAGATTATTCGTTACGAAGAAATGAAGGATCGTATTAAGTTTATGTATGAAACGGGGAGTGAATCCTACCTTGAGCTGTTTTTTTCGGCGTCCAGTTTTTCGGATTTTTTAAATAAAGCAGATTATATTGAGATGATTAATCAATATGATCGAAGGATGCTGGATGAGTATGCGCGTATACAGAAAGAGATTACAAAAAAGGAAAAAGAGTTAAAGCAGGACAGAGAAACTTTGGAAATATTGGAGCAGGAAGCAAGTGAAAACTCTGCAGCGGTGTTTGAAAGTGCAAAAAAAGCAGGGGAAAACCTGAAACAATATGCGGATGAGATTAGAGAAAAAGAAGAACAAGCCTTTGCCTATGAGCAGGAGATGATAGCCAAAGAGAACGATCTTGTGAAATTAAAGGAACAGTACAAGGAAGAATTGGCACTGTCCACGCAGTCGGCAGAAATGGGAAGCAGGGATTTATCTGAGATTGCATTTGCAAGTGGAGACGAAGCTTTGATGGCTGCGATTATTGAGTGTGAGGCCGGTGGAGAGAGCTATACAGGAAAAGTGGCGGTAGGTGCGGTTGTAATGAACAGGGTTCGAAGTCCGCTGTTCCCGAATACAGTACTGGAAGTAATTATGCAGAAAAAGCAGTTTTCTCCGGTAGGAAGTGGGCGTTTTGCGATTGTGTTAGCCAGAGGTGCCAATGAGTCATGTTATCAGGCGGCAAGAGATGCGATGGCAGGAGCAACTCCGGTCGGTAACTGTTTGTTTTTCAGAACACCGATTCCGGGCTTGAGCGGACAGCAGATTGGGGGACACATCTTCTATTAGTTGGCGCGTGTTGTATGTATTATACAGTACATGTAGATATGCAAATAGATATAGGTAATTAATTATAGAAAGAAAGCATGACAGATTAACTGAGGCTACTGTCATGCTTTCTTTCTGTGTATAGTGTGTCTGGATAATATTATATTACTTTTCTAATTTCTTTCTATATGTATCTTCATGTATCTTTCTATTGTTTGTTATCTTTGAGGTCGTCGCTTATTCGAATCGCTCCACATAATCAGTGAGAGGTTTAAAGTTATTGTCGTAGATGGTGGTCAAGATTTTGTTGAGTTTTCGCAGGGCGTCGCATAAAGTATCAGTGCTAATGTCGCCGGATGCAAGGGAGTCAGCGAGCTCTTCCAAATCTACGACTTTGATAAAACCATCCGGATAAATGATGACATCTGCGAGCAAATCGGTTACATAGAGAGCATCTTCATTATCGTTCCACTCATAAGAAATGATATCGATGTACCAAAATAAGAGAGAACCGTCATGTCCGTAAATTTTGCTAATCTTAAATCCTTCATCCAAAAAGTAACAGGACATACCATGATGGATGTCTTTTTTTGGACGTATGGTATTCCAGCGCGTGACCAGACGGTCGCTTTCAAAAGATAAAATCTCGTCATCTTTTAATAGAATACATTCATTTGGAATAATGCGTTTGCGATATAGGGAAAACTCTTTCATATAGCCTCCGAAATGTCGTGACAAAAATCAACATGGATATACAAAAATGGTACCTTCTGGAGTGATAAAAGTCAATGAAAATCAAAAAAAGATTTCTTATAAATAAAAATGGTATTTTGCTAGACAGAACGAAAAAAAATAGGTATAATTATCAAATGGCAGATTGCCGTTTTTTTGAGGTGAAAATATGGGGTCCCAAAAGCGCAACAGGAGAAAATACGGTAAGAGTGTGTATCAATCGCTCACTATGATTACGCAGTTCGGAATTAATATGGTTGTTCCGATCGCATTATGCAGTTTTGCCGGCTATTATTTGGATCGGTGGCTGGGGACATCCTATATCGTAATCATTTTATTTTTTGTCGGTGCGACGGCAGGTTTTCGAAATATCTATATCTTTTCAAGGAGAATATTTCAGCAGCCGCCGGAATCGAAGAAAAGGGGCATAAGCCATGAGGAAGAAACTAACTCAGCTAAGTGATGTGTTGCCGGATTTGTGGGTGGGCATCTTGTTGTACGGAGTCCTTTGCGAAATCGTGGGACTTATTTTTGTGGAAGATAAGATGTTTTACAGTGTCGGACTTGTTGTGGGAGTTATATGTGCGCTTTTTATGGCGACGCATATGGCATGGTCACTGCGAGGGGCACTGGATCTCGGTGAGGAAGGTGCAGTTAAAAAAATGCAGTTTCACAATATTCTACGATATGCAATTATTGTAGTTATATTTTTTCTTCTTCTTTTTACAAACCTTGGAAATCCGCTTTCGGCTTTTCTTGGTGTTATGGGATTGAAAGTAGCGGCTTATTTACAGCCGATTACTCATAAAATTTTCAGGAGGTGAATGTATGGGTCAGGGAATCTTGTTATCCGCAGATACAGAAGTCGACTTTATGATACATGGGTTATTTTCCTATGAATTGTTTGGTCAAACCGTGTGGATAACAACAACGCATGTTTGTGTCGTGATTGTATTTCTTATGCTGGGCATTTTTGCGCTGGTGGCAAATCGGACGATGAAACATGCCAGTGACGTACCAACCGGATTTCAAAACGTGGTGGAATTGATTGTGGAAATGCTTGACAATATGGTAAAAGCATCCATGGGATCAAAGGCTTCCAAGTTTGCAAACTATATCGGGACAATTTTTATATTTATTCTGATTAGTAACATTTCGGGTCTGTTTGGTTTAAGACCGCCTACCGCGGACTATGGAGTCACGTTACCACTGGGATTGATGACGTTTACTCTCATTCATTTTAACAAATTCAAATACCAGAAGGTTAAGGGTGTCCTTCAGGGATTGTGTGATCCGTGGCCGATCTGGGCGCCGATTAATATGATCGGTGATATAGCTGTACCGATTTCTCTTTCGCTTCGTCTGTTTGCGAACGTGTTGTCAGGAACGGTTATGATGGCGTTGGTGTATGGCTTGCTGAAATGGTTTGCTATATTCTGGCCGGCAGTACTTCATGTGTACTTTGATTTATTCTCAGGAGCCATTCAGACTTACGTATTCTGTATGCTTACGATGACGTATGTTTCGGATGCAATTGGAGAACAGTAAAAAATTATTTTATCATCAAGGAGGAAACAAAGATGGAATTTAACAGAGAATTTATTTTAGGTTGCTCAGCAATCGGTGCAGGTCTTGCGGTTATCGCAGGTATCGGACCTGGTGTAGGTCAGGGTATTGCAGCAGGACATGCAGCAGCAGCTGTAGGTAGAAATCCGGGTGCGAAATCAGATGTTACATCGACTATGTTACTTGGACAGGCCGTTGCCGAGACAACAGGTCTTTACGGATTGCTTATTGCTATGCTGTTATTATTCGTTAAACCTTTAGCAAAATAATAAGAGCCTTCCACGTAAAAGAAAATAAAAGAGAAGGAGGCAGAAAGCTTGAATACGATGATAGGTTCGCCTCTCGCATTAGCGCAGAGCGGGGCAGAGATGACAAGATTGTTTGATCTTGACTTCCAATTGCTTCACGATGCAGTATTAATGATTTTTGCAATCTTTATGCTGTTTTTGTTTATGTCCCGTTTCCTTTTCGACCCGGCAAGAAAATTTCTTGAGGGCAGACAGGAGCGTATCAAGAATGACCTTGATACCGCACAGGCAGAAAAAGAAGACGCTATTGCGTTAAAGGCAGATTACGAAGAAAGACTTCGTAGTATTGATAAACAGGCAGAAGAAATCTTAAGCGATGCGCGTAAGAAAGCTTTGGCGAATGAAGCAAGCATTATTGCAAAAGCAAAGGAAGATGCTGCAGCCATTATTGAAAGAGCCAAGGTAGAAGCAGAGCTTGAGAAGAAGAAAGTTGCCGATGAAGTGAAGAAAGAAATGATTCAGGTCGCATCAGCTATGGCAGGAAAAGTGGTAGCTGCAAACATTGATACGACAGTCAGTGACAGCCTGATTGACGAGACATTAAAGGAAATAGGTGAAAGCACATGGCTAGATTAGTTTCCACGACATACGGAGATGCGCTTTTTGAACTTGCGAAAGAACAAAATAAAATAGATGTTCTGGCAAAAGAAGTAAAAGCGGTTCAGAATGTGCTTGCGCAGAATCCGGAGTTTTCCAAATTAATGAATCATCCGAAGGTCGGCAAAGATCAAAAACTTCAGGTAATAAAAGAGGTTTTTGAAGAAAGAGCAGATAAAGAGCTTGTTGGATTCTTGCGACTGATTGTTGAGAAAGACCGTTATGCAGAGATTGACGATATTCTGAAATATTTCCTAGATCGTGTAAAAGAGGAAAAGGGTATCGGTGTTGCGTATGTGACAAGTGCTGTAAAGCTTTCGGAGATACAGAAAAAACTAGTGGAAGAGAAATTGCTTGAAACTACCAAATTTAAAGAAATGGAAATGAATTTTTCGCAGGATGATACGCTCATCGGCGGCCTTGTAATCCGTATTGGAGATAAGGTAGTGGACAGCAGCATCAAATCCAAATTAAATGAGCTGACAAAGCAGCTTATGAAAATTCAGCTGGCATAGGTTTGCCGGATAAAATTTAGAAAGGAACGTAAAGATCCATGAATTTAAGACCAGAAGAAATAAGTTCAGTGATTAAGGATCAGATCAAGAGATATGCGTCAGAGCTGGAAGTATCTGAAGTAGGTACAGTTATCCAGGTGGCAGACGGTATTGCACGTGTGCATGGACTTGAAAAAGCGATGCAGGGTGAGCTTCTTGAATTCCCGGGTGAAGTATACGGAATGGTAATGAACCTGGAAGAAGACAACGTTGGTGCGGTTCTTCTCGGTAACCAGAAGAACATCAACGAGGGTGATACGGTAAAGACAACCGGACGTGTGGTTGAAGTACCGGTTGGCGATGCCCTTTTAGGACGTGTTGTAAATGCTCTTGGTCAGCCTATCGACGGAAAAGGACCGATTCAGACAGATAAGTATCGTCAGATTGAAAGAGTTGCTTCCGGCGTTATCACAAGAAAGAGTGTAGACACACCCCTCCAGACAGGTATCAAAGCGATTGACTCCATGGTACCAATCGGAAGAGGACAGCGTGAGCTGATTATCGGTGACAGACAGACAGGTAAAACTGCGATTGCCATCGATACAATCATTAACCAAAAAGGACAGAATGTGAAATGTATTTACGTTGCAATCGGTCAGAAAGCTTCTACTGTTGCAAGTATCGTAAAAACATTGGAGGAGTTCGGTGCTCTCAGCTATACAACAGTCGTTGCGGCTACAGCAAGTGAGCTTGCACCACTTCAATATATTGCACCGTACAGCGGTTGTGCCATCGGTGAAGAATGGATGGAAAATGGCGAGGATGTACTCATCATTTATGACGATTTAAGTAAGCATGCAACTGCTTACCGTACACTTTCCCTCCTGCTTCGTCGTCCACCTGGACGTGAGGCTTATCCAGGAGACGTATTCTACCTTCATTCAAGACTTCTTGAGCGTGCAGCGCGCATGAGCGAAGAATACGGCGGAGGAAGTTTAACAGCACTTCCGATTATTGAGACACAGGCGGGTGACGTATCAGCATACATCCCAACCAACGTTATCTCAATTACAGACGGACAGATTTATCTTGAGACAGAAGCATTCAACTCAGGTTTCCGTCCTGCAGTTAATGCCGGTCTTTCTGTATCACGAGTTGGTGGTGCAGCACAGATTAAAGCTATGAAAAAATACGCAGCACCTATTCGTGTTGAGCTTGCGCAGTATCGTGAGCTTGCAGCATTCTCTCAGTTCGGTTCAGAGCTTGACGCCGATACAAAAGAGAAGCTTGCACAGGGTGAACGTATCCGTGAGATTTTGAAGCAGCCACAGTATAATCCGATGCCTGTACAGTATCAGGTTATCATTATTTATGCGGCTACCAATAAATATCTGCTTGATATCGAAGTGGACGAGATTACAAGATTCGAGAAAGAGCTCTTTGAATATCTTGACATGAAATATCCGGAAGTACCGCAGGCTATTGCCGATGAAAAAGTACTCTCCGAAGAAAATGAGCAGACATTGATTAAAGCGATTAATGAATTCAAAGCACAGTTTAAATAAGTTGCAGAAAGAATAGGTGACAACGCATGGCTTCAATGAGAAGTATTAAAAGGCGTAAGGAATCTGTACAGAGTACACAGCAGATCACGAAAGCGATGAAGCTTGTATCCACTGTAAAACTGCAGAGAGCAAAAACTCGTGCGGAACAGTCAAAAGCATATTTTGAATGTATGTATGCAACCGTAAAATCCATGCTTGCAAAGAGTGGTACGATTAATCATCCTTATCTTAACGCAAGTGAAAGTACTAAGAAGGCGGTTATAGTCATCACCTCAAACAGAGGTCTTGCAGGTGGTTACAACTCCAATGTTATCAAACTTATCACAAGAAATGAGATGTTTGCTGACAAAGAAGATGTGGTTGTTTATGCCATCGGTAAGAAAGGAAAAGATGGCCTTGCAAGAGCGGGATATAAGATTGCAGCAGACTATTCGGATGTAGTCGAAGAACCGATTTACATTGATGCAATGCAGATTTGTAAAGAAGTACTGGAAGCATTCGCAGACGGGGAGTTTGGTGAAATCTATCTTGCGTATACAGCATTTAAAAACACTGTAGTTCATGTGCCGACACTTATGAAGCTTCTTCCGGTAGCGGCAGAAGACGATGAGCAGGAGTCAGAGTCATCGGTAGATGATAAGACTCTTATGAACTTTGAACTGGATGAAACAGAAGCCATCGAGCTTATTATTCCGAAATACATTACAAGTCTTGTGTTCGGAGCGATGGTGGAAGCAGTTGCCAGTGAGAACGGTGCACGTATGCAGGCAATGGATTCGGCGACAAGCAATGCTGAAGAAATGATCAGTTCATTATCCTTACAATATAATAGAGCCCGTCAGGGTAATATTACACAGGAATTAACCGAAATTATAGCAGGTGCGGAAGCCATCAGCTAGAAAAGGAGTGAAAGTAAACAATGGCAGAACAGGCAATCGGAAAGATCACGCAGATCATTGGTGCTGTCCTTGACATTAAGTTCCCGGAGGGATCTCTTCCGGAAATCTATGATGCGATTGAGATTAATCGCGAGAATGATGAGAAACTTGTTGTCGAAGTGGCACAGCATTTGGGTGATGATACAGTTAGATGTATCGCCATGGGCCCGACTGACGGATTGGTAAGAGGAATGGATGCAGTTGCAACCGGAGCTCCTATTACCGTACCTGTTGGTGAGAATACACTTGGAAGAATTTTCAATGTATTAGGCCAGGCAATTGATAATAAAGCAAATCCTACAGATGTAGGTTATGAACCAATTCACAGACCGGCTCCTGAATTTTCAGAGCAGTCTACAGAAACAGAATTATTAGAAACCGGTATCAAGGTAGTAGACCTTCTTTGCCCATATCAGAAGGGTGGTAAGATCGGTCTGTTCGGTGGTGCCGGTGTAGGTAAGACGGTACTTATCCAGGAGCTGATCCGTAACATTGCGACAGAGCACGGCGGATACTCCGTATTTACAGGTGTAGGAGAGCGTACCAGAGAGGGAAATGACCTTTACCATGAAATGACAGAGTCAGGTGTTATCGATAAGACAACGATGGTATTCGGTCAGATGAACGAGCCACCTGGAGCCAGAATGAGAGTTGGTCTTACAGGTCTTACAATGGCAGAGTATTTCCGTGATAAAGGTGGTAAAGACGTACTTTTATTTATTGACAATATTTTCCGTTTTACACAGGCGGGTTCCGAAGTGTCAGCGCTTCTTGGACGTATGCCTTCTGCGGTAGGTTATCAGCCAACGTTGCAGACAGAGATGGGTGCTCTTCAGGAGCGAATCACTTCTACAAAGAATGGTTCCATCACGTCAGTACAGGCGGTATATGTTCCGGCGGACGACTTAACTGACCCGGCGCCGGCTACAACATTCGCACACCTTGATGCGACCACTGTACTTTCACGTGCAATCTCTGAGCTTGGTATTTATCCGGCCGTAGATCCACTGGAATCTACATCACGTATTCTTGATCCGCGTATCGTTGGTGAGGAGCACTACGAAGTAGCACGTGGCGTACAGGAAATCTTACAGAAATACAAAGAGTTGCAGGATATCATCGCAATTCTTGGTATGGATGAGCTTGGTGAAGAAGATAAACTTGTCGTTAACCGTGCAAGAAAGATTCAGAGATTCTTATCTCAGCCATTCTTCGTAGCGACACAGTTTACAGGATTAGAAGGAAAATACGTTCCAATTACTGAAACAATTCGTGGATTTAAAGAAATTCTGGAAGGTAAACATGATGACATTCCGGAAAGTTATTTCCTAAACGCAGGAAGTATCGACGAAGTTGTAGCCCGCGTGAAATAAGGGGTGAGACGTAAATGGCAGATGAGAGAAATTTTGAATTAGAAATCATTACACCGGAGCGCGTTTTTTATAAGGGCGAAGCGGTAATGGTTGAATTTAACACAACAGAAGGCGAAATCGGTGTTTTGAAAAAACACATTCCGATGACTGTTATCGTAAAGCCGGGTATTCTTACGATTACTGAGGAGGACGATAATATTAAGGAAGCTGCTCTTCATGAGGGATTTGTAGAAATTCTTCCTGATAAGGTTACCATCATGGCTGAGATTATTGAGTGGCCGGGTGAAATCGATGTAGAAAGAGCACAGGCAGCGCGTGAAAGAGCACAGAAACGTCTGGAAGAAAAAGAAGAAGGCATGGATATGATTCGTGCAGAGATTGCTCTTAAAAGAGCAATTGCCCGTATTAGTGCGGTGAGATAAGTAGTTTTTGAATTCCCGAGGGAGAGATTCCTCGGGAATTTTTTGCGAGCAATGGCAATGGCACTTTTTGTTTGCGTGCATATAATAAAGAAAACTGATTTAGGACTTGAAATATGGCAGAAAAAAGAATTCTTCCTTTTTATATGACGTATCCGGCATCGCTGACGCAGGCAGACGAAAATCAAATGATGCGTGATTTGGAGTATTTTCAGCAATTGTACCCATCAGGAGCTAAGTTGTTACAGAGAGAAATCCGCAAGGTGATTGATATCATGGATTACGAGGGAAGTCTGATTTATGATGAATATCCGGATCGTTTTGCGATGCAAAGGTTGACAAGAGATATTTTGGGCAAAATAAGACTACAGCTTGAGGAAGAGATGGAAGATAGGGAAGAGATGGAAAGGATTCTCCGTTTCGATAATATAGACGATTATATTTATATTCTGGTATTACATGAGGTATGGAGAAGAAGGCATGGAAGCAGAAGGGGCTATTTTCTTTTTTGACCTGCGCTCTTGACTAGGAACGCATCGCAAACTAAAATAACATATGAAATTAGATTTTATATAAAATGCAATCAGAGGAAAAAATGGAACGAATCAGACAGCTATTGGCAGAAACGCTGAATGAAAATTTAACACAAATCATAATCAGCAATCCCCGAAAAAAAGGTGCTTCAACCGGGGATTGTGTTTCTGCGTCCAAAATTAAAATACGACCGATTCTTATATCAAATAAGCTAATGTTTCAGGAAAGTAGATTTGTAGGAACGCAGGTGTTACATGCAAATTATACAAAACAGGACATGATAGAAGATATACTAGAGAAAATGCAGGTTAGCTTTGGGCAACTTGAATTGGAAACAAATCTGCTTAGAGCTACCGTGTTAGTCAGTAAAAAAGGGACAGTGACATTAAAGAAAAAGCAGACGGCTAAACTTATGAGGGCTCAAGATGGGCTGGAGCCAGGAGAAGAGCAGTCCTCGTTAAACATGAAAACTTTATCGCATAATCGGAAGAAGCAGTATATTTTAGAAGAAAATATACCGGTTCCGTTTTTAATTGATCTTGGTGTACAGACGAAGGATGGTAAAATTGTAAAAAGTAAATACGATAAGTTTCGTCAAATTAACCGTTTTCTTGAATATATACAGGATGTATTACCGGCGCTTCCAAAGGATCGAAAGGTTTCGATTCTTGATTTTGGTTGTGGAAAGTCTTATCTTACATTTGCCATGTACTATTATCTGAAGGTTTTGAATCACTATGACATTGATATTATTGGCCTTGATTTGAAAAAAGAGGTAATACGCAAATGTAATGAGTTGAAAGATAACTACGGATACGAAGGACTTCAATTTTTGGAAGGAGATATTCGCCAATATAATGAAAAGGAAGAGGTGGATATGGTTGTGACGTTGCATGCCTGTGATACTGCAACAGATCATGCCATTGCTAAGGCTATTGCGTGGAATGCAAAGGTGATTCTGTCGGTTCCATGTTGTCAGCATGAGTTGAATGCACAGATAAATTGTAAAGAGCTGGCTCCTGTTTTAAAATACGGATTATTGAAAGAGAGGATGGCTGCGCTGTTCACGGATGGTATCAGAGCAAATTTGATGGAGGTGTATGGCTATGATACCCAGGTGCTGGAATTTATAGATATGTCGCATACGCCTAAAAATATCTTGCTGCGGGGCGTAAGAAATAAGGGGATTCGCAAGAAGGGAGTAACCCTGGAGGAAGTGCAGGGCATGATGGATATGCTTCATACAAAGCAAACGCTGATGGAGCTTATGAGATAGAGTTGCTGCGGTTAGCAGGGAGAAAATAAATGGGAAAAACAATTATTAAAATTATTTATTCTGCCATCGTTTTTTTTGTGGCATTGTTTTTGATAGATCACTATACGAATAAAGGTAATATGGATATTACTGCTGAGATGAGTAATTCTACATTACCGGTTGTACATGTAGTTCGTGGTGCAGACAGGATAAATACACTGTATGGATATACACAAAAAATGGACACGCGTTTCCAGTGTGAAACTATAACACCTGTGGAAAAAGCGGATCGTCGAATCAGAATGCTGGTGGACGCATATGAAAATAGAATAACAGGAGTATCATTTGAAGTTCGTTCTGCAGATGGAGAACGTTTGGTGGAGGATACGAAGGTTGATAATTTTGTGCAGACAGATGATCAGGTGAATATTGATTTGATATTGAAGGATTTGCTTGACGAAAATACAGAATATTCGTTTGCACTTAAGCTTACCAATGAGGAGGGAAAAGAGGCCTATTATTATAGTAGAATTTTGCTGAGTGAAAATGCAAACCATGTGGATGAATTGGTGGAATTTGCGTTAGATTTTCACAGTCGTACCTTTGATAAGGAACGTGCACGAGAAATAGCCAAATATCTGGAATCAAATGAAGAAGGGGATAACACAACCTTTAGTAAAGTGACAATCCATTCCAGCTTCGCACAGATTACGTGGGGAGATCTTGTGATTGAAAAGGAGACGGAGCCGGATGTATTCGTGAGACAGATTAATCCCTATGTGGCTAAAATCGAACTTCGATATATTGTATCGATGAAGGAAGAGAAGGAAGTTCATTTTTATAATGTCACGGAACAATATTATATTCGATATGGAACAGAGAGAATGTATCTGCTTGATTATGAAAGGACGATGGATTCTTTCTTTGAAAACAAAAATGCCATTTATGCAAATAATAAGATTTCACTTGGTATTTCAGATGAAAATGTGCAGATGATGGAGAGTGAAGACGGCAATATTTTTGTGTTTGTAAAAGAAAATCGTTTGTTTAGTATGAATCTGACAGATAATAAGCTTGCGCTTTTGTTTGGATTTTATGATAAGCAGCATAATGATAAACGGGATTTGAATGACAATAACAACATTCGCATTATTAGTGTGGACGAGACCGGAAATGTAAGATTTCTTGTATATGGGTACATGAACCGAGGCAGCTACGAGGGTGGTGTTGGAGTAACTTGTTATTATTACAACAGTATGCTCAATACAGTAGAAGAAGAGATTTATATTCCATACACAGGGTCGGCTGGGTTGATAGCCAAAAGTGTGGAAGAACTTGCTTACGTAAACAATGGTAATTTCTTGTTTTTAATTTTGGACGGGTCGATATATAAAATTGATTTAATGAATAAGTCTTATGAGGTACTAGTGGAGAATTTACCATACGGAAGTTATAAAGTGTCCGGAAGTAATCGTATGATTGTGTGGCAGGATGGAAGTGACAGAAATGCCAGTGAGAAACTAGTGTTGTTAAATTTATCGAGTGGAAGCGAGACACAGATTCCGGCAGGGCAGGGAAAATATATCAAACCGCTAGGTTTTATGAATGAGGACTTGATTTATGGAGTTGCATATCAAACCGATATCAGAAAGGATGTGTTTGGTAGCACTGTTTTTCCGATGCATCAGATTTATATTCAGGATGAGAGAGGAAATGTCTTAAAAGAGTACCATAAATCCGGAATTTATGTAACAGAAGCCGTTATTGAGGCAAATCAGATTAATTTAAAAAGAGTTCGAGCAGCGGATAATAATCAATTTTATTTAGAAATAGAGGAAGATCAAATCTTAAATGATGTTGCAGCTGAAAAGAATAAAAATGTGATTGAAGTGATTCCGACACAGGAATACGAAAAAATCGTCCAGATTGCAGCAAAAATAAAATTGAATCCTGAGAAAATAAAATATTTAACGCCAAAGCAGGTGATGTATGAAGGAAATAGGGTATTGCGCATTCCTATGAAGGAAACCGACGATACGAGATATTATGTATATGACGGATATAAAATACATGATATTGTTTTGCGTGAGAATGATGCAATTATGCTTGCGGAGGAGCTTTCGGGAAGGGTTTACAATGAATCCGGAGAGTGTATTTGGGAAAAGAGCAACCGGGTTGCTGTGAACCAGATTATGAAAATAAACGAAGATAGTGTTTCAGATGGACGAGGAAGCGTAGCGGTCTGTCTTGATACGATACTCAAATATGAGGGTATTAGTCGAAACAGTGCGACACTTCTTTCTAGTGGAGAATCAATGTTTACAATACTCAAAGATAATCTGTCGGATGCAAGGATTTTGGATTTGTCAGGATGTAGTCTCAGCAGTGTGTTGTATTATGTTGGCAAGGATATTCCGGTCATGGTATTACTAAATGACGGAAATGCAGTATTGATTGTTGGGTATAATGAGCTTAACACAGTGATTTTTAATCCGTTGTCAGGAAAGATTTCTAAAATGGGAATGAATGATTCGGCAGACTATTTTGAGGCAAACGGGAACAGTTTCTTTACGTATGTAAAATAAAAAGGAATGAGAGAAGCGGAGATGTTTTAGTATCTCCGCTTCTTGGCGATATATTACAGAATTTAAACAAAAAAGTTGTTATTGACTAACGTATATTTTGTCTGATATACTCAGCAACATCAAATGAAGCTTCATTACAAATCTATGGTGACAAGTTTTGTCATTCCAAATTCAAATCGGCATTATCTGCCGGATTTTCACAAAATGTAAAAATGAATATGGCGCATGTAACAAGCCAGAGAAAGGAGAATGAATGAAAAAGAAGTTTATGTACAGGGTGCTTGGATGTGTACTTTCTGCGCTAATAGCGACCGGTTCTCTGTCAATAGGTGTTTTGGCAAAGCAGAGTATATCCGGCAATGAATTGGCAGAAGCTGCTGTCTTGGCAGAAACTGCTGTCTTGGAGGAAGAAAGTCCTCAAGAGCTGGAATATCCGCTGATGAGTGATCTTAATCTTTTTAAGCTTAATTGGAAAAATGAAACGGACGAGGTAATCAGCCATTATGTAGGTATGAATGAATGGGATGTAATCGGTGAGTGGCTTTCTTCTATGTCGGAGGAAGATCGCAAGGAGCTTTTATCGAGAGATACCGTTCTTATTCAAGAGACTATCATAGAAGATCCACAACAGGAGGAACCGATAGAGGCGCTTTATTATGAATATGCATTGAAGCAGTATGAGGAGCGGATGGGGGCTTGCAGTGAGATTAGAGCTGAGAGAGCCGGATATCCGGCCAAAACTTCAGGCTATTGGCAGACCCATATCGTGCAGAAGAATATGATGGGTACGACTGTACGAACAGCGATAATTACATACAAGATTTCAGGGGTGGATACGATGCTCCCTACGACCAAAAGACAAAGCGTGACAGTAGCAAAATCTATCAATTCAAACTGGTGTGGTGTGGCCTGGGAGACGGAAAAAGAGGAATTTAGTACATATAAAGAGATGGAGAATAATACAACATATCCGCTGGTGAAAGCTTATATGAATTTTCAAAAGCCGGCAGGATATAAAGTTTCCGTATCATATAATCAAAATGCAGGCTTTCGGAAATTGTATTGGAGTCCATCCACTACCTTTGGGGCGTCAGATTCTCTATTCATATCCGGTGGATTAATATCCGATAATAGAAAAGAATATCCGGGGGTAGTAACTTATAACGGAAAAAGTACAGCGTCACTGGTAGAAAGCCGGTATGCAGGAAAGCATTATGTATGTAGTATAGTAAACATGTTCATGAATGCCGGAATCGGTACAACAGCGACACCGGCGAATGGAAATGTGGTGCAGACCATTACTTTGACACCGATTAATTACAATGTCAGTTATAACGGAAACGGAGCAACCGCAGGTTCGGTATCTGCACAAATGTGTACATATGACGTGAATTATCCCGTGCAGTCAAATGGATTTTCCAAAGATTACACAGTGACATACAATGGAAATGGAGGAACACCTGCGGTATCCAGTCAAGTGGCATCCTATACATTTAAAGGATGGGGATTAAACCAAAAAGATACAGTGACATATGCTGCGGGAAAAAACTATACAAATCTGACGACGGTAGACGGAGGAACGGCTACCTTATATGCATTGTGGAATCCTGCAAGCGTTAAACTTCCGGGAGCGGAAAGAACGGGATACAGACTGGATGGCTGGAATATAGGAAAGGAAGGCGAGAGTTACGTTCCAACGGCCAATATAACTGCGACTGCAAAATGGCTTGCCAATATCTATACCGTTCAATTTCAATCAGCCGGTGGACAGGCATGTGAACCGATAGCAGCAGAATATGACCAAAATATCATGTTACCGACGCCGTTTCGTGCAGGTTACACATTTAACGGTTGGGTTGGTGAATTAGGAACTTATGTGGGAAGCGCAAAAAATCTGTCAAAAGAACATGGGGCTATCGTGACACTTACAGCAGACTGGACTGCAGATACGAATACGCCTTACAAAGTGCAATATTATAAACAACCATCCCCGGAGGTAAAAGACACAGAACAATATGTATTATTCGAATTAAATCAAGGTGATCCGATGGATGGAGAAATGACTATGTACGGAACAACGGATGAAACTGTAACAATTCCGCCGGAAGATATTGAAGGTTATATAACGCCGGCCACACAATCCGTGCAGATCAGTGGCGATGGAAGTACCGTCATACGCTTTTATTATCATATTAAGACAGAGGAGAAACCCGAAGCATCTACTAAGCCGCAGGAAGGAATTACAAATGATGCGCAGATTGATGAAATCGCAAAAAGAATTGCGGCTGGATTATCCTTTAGTCTGGACATTAACGGTGCGGAGTATGAGATTGCACAGAATGCGGATGGAACACTTGGAATTCGTTTTTTGGCAACAAATGAGACAAAAGTAGTGATACCGGATGTGGTAAAAGTCGGAGATAAGGTTTATCGTATCACGGAGATCTATGAGAAAGCGTTTAAAGATAACACTTCAATAAAAGAACTGGAGTTGAGTGCAAACATAAGTAAGATCGGAGATTCTGCATTTGAGGGATGTACGTCGCTCGAAAAGATGACCGTCAGAGAAGGGCTTGTTACCATCGGAAATAAAGCATTTAGTGGTTGTAGTCGTCTAAAGAGTGTGAAAATGCCTAGCACACTTCAGACGATTGGTAATTATGCGTTTCAGAATTGTAGTGCACTAAGCAAAGTGACCTTAAATACAGGTCTTGTAAAGATAGGGAAAAAAGCGTTTTATAATTGTGCGTCGCTAACTCAAATTACGGTTCCTAAAACTGTATTAAAAATTGACAGCTATGCATTCGCAAAATGTAAAAAGCTTAAGAAGGTAAGCTTTGCTTCCGGCAGCAGTCTTTTGTCACTGGGGACAGGTGTATTTTCGAATTGTGCATCCTTGACAAAGATTAAGATGCCATCAAAACTGACAAACTTACCGGCTAAAGCATTTTACAATTGTAAAAAATTAAAAAGCGTGACAGGAGGAAGTGCAGTTACCAAAATTGGAAACGAAGCGTTTCGCAACTGCGTAAAAATAAGCAAAATGACGATTCCTGCAAAAGTACAGACCATAGGAAAGAAAGCATTTTACAATTGTAAGGCGCTTAAAAAAGTAACGGTGAAGACAAAGGCGCTAACTTCCGTAAGTAGTCAGGCCTTTAAAAAATGTAATAAGAAACTGCAGTTTGTCGTCCCTAAGAGTAAGAAAAGTGCATATAGCAAAATGTTTCAGGGAAAATATTAAGTTTTCCGTGTAAATGTTCGGAACCGAAAAAAGAGTGTCAAAGTGACACTCTTTTTCGCATTATTTTCACGGGAATAAATTGTTTCTGTATTTTCTAAGAAGACTTTGGAGAAATAGTCCGAGGATACCACAGGATATGATTTCGCCAATACCTACTGTCAGCATAAAGTAAAAAATTCCGCCCGGAATCTCATAGACGTAAGTTAATATAAATGGGATAATCAGTGTGTTTGCCAGAATCGGACTGATAGGTGTGCTCCACTTCCATTTGCGAAGCAGGTAAGTGCCGATTGCACCGATTAGCGTAGCAAGACTACCAAACAAAATGTCAAGAACCGCACAACCGGTAAGTAGATTGCTAATCAGACATCCGACAAAAAGGCCCGGTATGGCAGCAGGGGAAAAAAAGGGGAGAATGGTAAGCGATTCGGATAAACGGATTTGAATCGCGCCGTTGGCCAGACCAAATATATTACTGATATAGGTCAGCACAACATAGAGAGCTGCTATCATAGCAGCCTGTGTGAGGGATAGAATTTTGCTTTTTTTCATGATTTGTCTCCTTTAGTTTTGTTTTACGAGTGGAAGGTCTCGAACACTCGGTATTAAGCCGTAAAAACATTGATTTTACGACATTTGCAACGTGAACACTATAACATGACACTTGTCTGAAAATCAAGTCATATTTGTAATTAGCCTGTCCTATTAGTAAAGAATGTGATAGAATATTGAGCGGTAGAGAGGAAAAATAGAAATTAGCCGCGGCTAACAACGAGGAAAACGATGGGATCAGAAGAAGAGTTTATGAAAAAAAGATTTGTCGATTTGGCAAATCAATCATATCGAAATAATGTCTATACTTTTACCGGGTTTTTAAGTGTGGGAGAACAGGATCTGTTTTGGGGAACTCTTCCTCAGATCGGTCAGATTACCTATACTCTGTTTGGCGGCGTGGAAGGCTGCGAAAGGCAGATGGTGCGTTTTGGTAGTGAAGAGCTACTCGGGTACGAAGAAGAGTTTCCCATCCGGTGTGTGGAGATAAAGCCGACAGCATTGAAATTTGCAGATGCGCTGACACACAGAGATTTTTTGGGCGCATTGATGAATTTGGGGATTGAGAGAAGTACACTGGGAGATATTTTTGTGGCAGATAAAATAGGATATGTGTTTTGTCATGAAAAAGTGGCGGATTACATGGTGAGTAATGTTGATCGCATTCGCCACACTTCGGTAAAATGTCGTATTCTTATGGAAGCGCCGGAAACGGTCAGACCGACATTAAAGAAAGAAAATCTGATTGTAAGCTCTCAGAGACTGGATGTGGTAATTTCCAAATTGTTTCATCTGTCGCGGAGTCAAAGTCTTTTGTTGTTTCGGGAAAAGAAAGTATTTGTCAATGGCAGATGTATGGAAAATAACAGCGGAGTTTGTAAAGAAGGTGACGTAGTATCGGTGCGCGGATTTGGAAAATTTATATATTGTGGATTTGTGCATGAAACCAAAAAAGGAAATTTGAGTATCTCTCTTGAGAGATATGTATGAGAATGGAGATAAAGTTTTGAATATTTTAACATTAGATCATATCAAGAAATCATATACAGGAAAATTATTGTTTCAGGATACCTCTTTTTATCTGCAGGAAGGTGAAAAGGTAGGGATTTTAGGAATTAACGGAACCGGGAAATCAACACTTCTTCGGATGATTGCGGGATTGGAGGAGCCGGACGAGGGGAGAGTTATTCGGGCGAATAACATAACGGTACAGATGTTGTCGCAAGATCCGGTGTTTGAGAAGGGCGAGACGATAATGGATGCTGTCATGCGCTCCCATGTAGTCGGTGTGAAAAAGGATGTGACAGATATCCCGGCAATGGAAGCAAAAGCAAAATCTATGTTGATGAAGTTGGGATTTACCCGGTTTGATTCTCTTGTAGAAGAGTTGTCCGGGGGACAAAGAAAGAAGCTGGCATTGGTTTCGGTACTTTTGCATCAATCCGATATACTTGTGCTGGATGAACCGACCAATCACCTGGATGCAGCGATGTCAGATTGGTTAGAAAATGTCCTGAAAAGTTATAGAGGAACACTGGTAATGGTAACACATGATCGCTATTTTTTGGACAGTGTATCCAATCGTATTGTGGAGATTGACCGTGGATTCATCTATTCGTATGATACGAACTATTCAGGCTTTTTGGAGAGAAAGGCCCAGAGGGAAGAAATGCAGCTGGCATCGGAAAGGAAACGCCGGTCTATTTTGCGTACGGAGCTGGAATGGATACAGAGAGGTGCAAGGGCAAGAACAACAAAACAAAAAGCGCGTATTGAGCGATACGAGGAGCTGAAAAACAGACAGATGGCGACGACGGAAGGGCAGTTGCAAATAGGAAGTGTTTCCAGCCGCATGGGAAAAACCACGGTGGAATTGCACAATTTATATAAAGCCTATGGAGATAAGGTTTTGCTGAAAGATTTCACCTATCTGTTTTTGAGGAATGACAGGGTCGGATTTGTAGGAGAAAATGGAGCAGGTAAGACGACGCTGATGAAACTCATTGCCACGGCGGCGGGACAAGAGGTTGGTATGCGCGGTGAAGAAGCTGTTTATCCGGACAGTGGAACCATTACCATCGGACAGACCATCAAGATCGGATATTATACACAAGAAATAGCAACAGACAAGCAAGCAGGAATTGCTTACATGGATCCGGAAAAAAGAGTCATTGATTACATTCGTGATACAGCTGAGTTTGTGCAGACTGCAGATGGACCTGTGAGTGCGACCAAAATGTGTGAACGTTTTTTGTTTGACAGTGAGCAGCAATACAGTCTGATTGGAAATTTATCGGGGGGACAAAAACGAAGACTCAATCTTTTGCGAGTTCTGATGGAAGCTCCGAATGTATTGATTATGGATGAGCCGACCAATGATCTGGATATTCAGACATTGACGATTTTAGAAGATTATCTGGACAGTTTTGATGGAATTTTAATTACAGTATCTCATGACCGCTATTTTTTAGATCGTTGTGTGCGCAGAATATTCGCTTTTGAAGGGGATGGTAAATTAAAACAGTATGAAGGCGGTTACAGTGATTATCAGCTTCGAGTAGAAATGGAAAGTGGGGCTGAGGTTTTACAGCCTTCGAATGATAATAAACAGGCTGCAACCACAAAAGCATGTGCTCCGCGTACGCATAGACTGAAACTTTCTTACAAAGAGCAGAAAGAATATGACACCATTGAAGAAGAGATTTCTGCGTTGGAAGAAAAATTGGAGAAAGCAGAAAAAGATACCATAACGTATGCGAGGGATTTTGTAAAATTAAATGAAATAACGAAAGAAAAAGAAGCATTGCAACAGCAGCTGGACGAAAAAATGGACCGGTGGATGTATTTGGAAGAACTTGTGGCCAAAATACAAGAGGAAAGGGAAGAGCATGCGTAGTAGTGAGATGGCGTACACTTATATGATACGTTGTAAGGATCAGACAATTTATACCGGTATTACCAAGGATGTAAAGCGTCGTATGGAAGAGCACAAAAAAAGAGAGAAGGAATGCGCAAAATATACCAAAACACATCATTTTTTGAGATTAGAGGCTGTGTTTGAAGCGGCTTCATGGTCGGAAGCAGCCCGTCTGGAGTATGCAATCAAGCGTTTGAATAAGAAACAAAAGGAGCAATTGATAGAAAAACCGGAACTGGTAACGGAGCTATTTAAAGAAAAGCTTCCCGGTTGCGAATTTGTTCCGGCAGTAGTAAAATATTTTTTGTAAGAGGGTAATTTTTTGAGGATTCAAAGGGGTAACAAATGAAGAAAAATGTAAGTATCAAGCAAACTTTGATTACGCTTTCTGTCTTTCCGGCGATGTTTATCGGAGTAGCATTGATGATTATTTCGGCCAGATCATCATGGGAAAGTATGACAAATGAAATGAAAAACTCACTCTCTATTGCCGCAGATTCTTTGTATAATACATATTCGCTGGTGGCACCGGGGGATTTTGTGGAAAAAGATGGCGTTTTGATGAAGGGAGATAGGGTAATCGAGGGAGATTACGTGATTGTGGATGCGTTGAAAGCATCTTATGGATTGGAAATCACACTATTTTACGGAGAAGAGAGGATACTGACAACGATTAAGGATTCGCAAGGACAGCGAATGACAGGAACAACGGCAGATCCATTAGCTTCCTACTGGGTTCTTGAGCAGGGACGGGAATATTTTTCGCCGAAAGTATTGGTGGTGGACGAAGCGTATTTCGGATATTATATTCCTGTTTATAACAGAGACAAAAGCATTGTCGGGATGGCTTTTGCTGGAAAAAAGAGAGATGAGGTTGTTAATTTAATATGGACCAATGTGTTACATTCACTCTTAATCTGTGTGATTGTAATTGTAGCAACGCTGCTGCTATGCGTGGGGGCAAGTCAGAGGATTATAAAAGCTTTGTATGATATTATGGATTATCTTGGACATTTGGCGCAGAGTGATTTTTCTACCAAAATGCCGCTTTCCGTCTTAAAGAGAAAAGATGAGATTGGCGATATGGGAAACTACGCAGAGAAGGTAAGTGTTGCTCTAAAAGAAATGATCATGACCGATCCTTTGACAGGGCTGTACAATCGTAGAGCTAGCAAAAATCACCTGGATAAATGGATTGAGAAATGTCAAAAACAGAATAAAAATCTCATAACTGTCGTTATGGCAGATATTGACTATTTTAAGAAGATTAATGATACCTATGGCCATGACTGTGGCGATATGGTGCTGGTAAAGGTATCAGAGCTGTTTAAGCGTCATATGGGAGAGAATGGCGTGGTGGCTCGATGGGGAGGAGAAGAGTTTCTCCTTGTGTTTGAAGAAAAACAAGAGTCGGCAATAATGAAATTGAAGCAGATGTCAAAAGAAATCAATGCGTATGAATTTGAACATGAAGGTGCGCGTTTTTCTATCACCTGCACCTTTGGTATCAATACGGAAATTGTAGGAAATTCATTCGATCATATTATAGATCAAGCAGATGATTATCTGTATCAAGGAAAGACACAGGGACGTAATCGAATGGTGATTTCCGATGGAACTGTGATAACAGGAGAAGAAATCGAAGCATCTATGTCTCATTTGGACTAAGTATGTCGCTTAGATTAGCCAGGAGTATAGCCAGGAACATGATGATACAGCCCAAAATTTCGCGTCCGGTTAAAGATTGTCTGAGTATAACCCACCCTGCAAGAACGCTTACCACAGATTCAAGCGAAAGAATGAGTGAGGCAATCGTGGGGTTCATATCCTTTTGACCGATAATCTGAAGCGTATAGGCGATACCACAGGACATAATTCCGGCATAGAGAATCGGTATGCGTGCATCCCAAATTTGAGAAAACAGAGGCTTTTCCCAGCACAAAATGAAGGGAAGCGAGATGACGCCACACACAAAAAACTGGATACAGGATAGAACCACGCCATCTGCCTTGGTTGAAAAATGGTCAATGACGAGAATATGTGCGGTAAAGGCAAAGGAGCATAGAAGAACATAAAAGTCACCGAGTTCAATCTGAAGATTTTCTTTGATGCATAATATAAATAGCCCAATCAGTGCTAACAATACACTTCCTATGACGGGAAGTGTAATTTTTTTGCGGAGAAAGAAAGCAGAAGCAATTGGTACAAATACGATATAGAGTGCGGTAATAAAACCTGCTTTTCCTACGCTGGTCAGCTCGATGCCAAATTGCTGAAGTGTACTGCCAAGACAGAGGCAGATACCGCAGGCAATGCCTCCAATCAGATTATAGCGGGTGAAATAGGTTTGTTTGTTTTTCTTGTATTTGATACAAAGAAGCGGGAGTAATGCTGCGGAACCGATAAGACATCGGATTCCGTTAAATGTAAACGGACGAATATAGGTGGCGGCACTACTCTGTGCCACAAAAGCAATCCCCCATATAAAAGCGGCGAGAAATAGTAAAAGTGCATTTTTTGGTTTCATGATAAGTATTCCTTTTTGCGCGTTCTGTCAGTGAAAAATAGCAATAAGTATTATGCAGAATCAAGGGTTCAATGTCAAGAAAAAGGGTGGATTTTTTTATGCCATTATGCTATAATCTAAATAGTTTATTGGGTACGTAAAAAGCTAAAAAATTACTGGAAAGGAGCACCTTAAGGTGTACGGGATAGGGAAGGTTATGAAGAAAGAAAAAAAACAAAAAGCTACCAAAGGTTACTTCACACTGACAATCAAGATGCTGGCGATTGGTATTGTTCCGGTTTTGCTTGCGACAATCGTGACTCTGATATGTTGTATGGTTCAGCTAAATGGTATAATGGATAAAGCGCTTTATGGAAGCCTGATAGCAAAAATTGTGATTTGTATGGTGGTTCTTGAAGTGCTTATCGCAATTCCGGTGTATTTAATTGCAAAAAATATTGTCGGATCTATGAATCGTACAATTGAAGTGCTCAATACAGCCGTGGGCGGTAATTTGACGCAGCTTTGTACATCAAGAGATACAGAACGTAAGGATGAAATGGGTGTGTTGGCTCGTCAGACCAATGAATTGATCAGATCCCTTTGCAAGGTAATTGCTAAGGTGGGTTCAACAACAGATGTGATTGTGGCTGCTTCTGAAAAACTTGAAAAAATGGCAGATCAGACAAGCAATGCATCAGATGACGTGGCAAGATCTATGGGTGATATGGCAAACGGTGCGACAGCACAGGCGACAGAGACACAGTCTGTTTCTGAAGCGGTTATGCAGATTAGCGATGGTATTGAGCAGACGTCCAATGCAGTACAAAATCTGTTA
Organism: Lachnospiraceae bacterium; assembly: GCA_045588655.1. Taxonomy (GTDB): domain Bacteria; phylum Bacillota; class Clostridia; order Lachnospirales; family Lachnospiraceae; genus SVFI01. The sequence continues at coordinate 32,271 of JAZNEP010000030.1, forward strand.
AATAACGCAGATACAATGAAAAAAGCCGGTCAGGCCGGAGTTGAGAGTGTGGAAGATTTGGAAAGCATTTCTGAGAAGGTAAAGAGTCAGATTGCGATTATTTACCAGCAGACAAATACGACGAACGAATCTGCACAGGAAATTCATAAAGCAACAGAGCTTATCGCTTCTATTGCTAATGAGACCAATCTCCTTGCATTAAATGCTTCGATTGAAGCTGCTAGAGCCGGTGAAAGCGGACGTGGATTTGCGGTTGTTGCAGAGCAGATTAAAAATCTTGCAGAGCAGTCAAATGAATCGGCTAAGACCATCGACGGAATTATCAAAAATCTTTTGGAAGAATCACAGCAGGCTGTGCAGACGATGAATACAGTAGATGCAATCATTGGTCTGCAGGCAGATAAAGTAGATACAACAAGACGTGTATTTGCCAAGGTAAATAACGGATTACAGGATACTATTAATGATGTAGAAAGTATTGCATCCAATACACAGGTTCTTGACCATGCAAAAGATCAGGTTATGAGCTCAGTAGAAAGTCTTTCAGCGATTGCAGAACAGAATGCAGCAGCGACACAGGAGACAGCTGCGTCCGCAGAAGAGCTTGCAGCTACAATCAGTGAGATTAAGGATGCATCAGCCAGATTATTGGGTGTATCGGAAGAGTTGACAGGTGAATTGAATATGTATCAGATTTATTAAGAATCGGTATGTACATAAATTCTGACCAATAAAAAAGACAACGATAAGGGCCAGTGAGCAAACTTCACTGGCCCGTTTTTTGTCTTGAAACAATAGATTGTATAAGACGGCTCTGCCTGATTATTTTACAAAACTTTAATCCTTATCTCCGTTATTTCACAGAATTCTTATTGATTTTGATATCTCAAATCTATATAATGATATCGTGCTTTAATAAGGGCAAAGTGAGGAGATAAAATGGAAAATCAGAATTACCAGGGATCGGGCAATAACGGCTCAGGGTCTCAGAATGGAAATCATAATAATAACAATCCTGGTGGAGGAAACAGTAACGGTGGAAACGGACCACAAAAGCAAAGCTTTATGTTGCTATTAGTAGCAGCGCTGATTACACTGCTTGGGGTCAGCTTTTTTATGAACAATCTGACCGGTGGATCAAGCAAAGAGATTACGTACAACGAATTTCTGGATATGGTAGAGGATGGAAAGGTAGAAAAAGTGTTGATTACACCGGATGAAATCCAAATCACACCGAAGGAAGAGAAAAAGGATGAACCGGCCACCATCAATCCGTTTCTTGCGTACTCGTATGACACACCTTCTGTGACTTACTATACCGGTGTGGTGAAGGATGATAATCTTGCGTCGTTTTTGAAAGAGCACGGCGTGGATTTTAAACAATCCATTCCGGATGATTCCAGCTGGCTTTTGTCCATCTTTTTGACTTATATTCTTCCGCTTGTACTGGTTTGGGTACTTTTAAGCTTCCTGTTTCGTAAAATGGGTGGCGGCGGAGCTATGGGTGTCGGAAAGAGCAATGCAAAAGTATATGTGCAAAAAGAAACCGGTGTAACCTTTAAGGATGTAGCCGGACAGGATGAGGCGAAGGAATCTCTGCAAGAAGTGGTTGATTTCCTTCACAATCCGGGGAAATATACTAAAATCGGCGCAAAGCTTCCGAAAGGTGCGCTACTTGTCGGACCACCGGGAACCGGTAAAACACTTCTCGCAAAAGCGGTGGCAGGAGAGGCGAATGTTCCATTCTTCTCCTTGGCGGGTTCTGACTTTATTGAGCTTTATGTTGGTGTTGGTGCTTCGAGAGTTAGAGATCTTTTCAAAGAGGCAACGAAAAATGCACCTTGTATTATTTTTATTGATGAGATTGACGCAATCGGACGTAGCCGTGATTCCAAATACGGTGGTGGGAATGAAGAGCGTGAGCAGACATTAAATCAGCTTCTGGCAGAGATGGACGGATTTGATACATCCAAAGGTATCTTGATTCTTGGAGCGACAAACCGTCCGGAGATTTTAGATAAAGCACTCCTTCGTCCAGGACGTTTTGACCGTCGCGTCATTGTAGATAAACCGGATTTAAAAGGCCGTGAGGATGTGCTGAAGGTGCATTCAAAAGGCGTCAGCATGGATGAAACAGTAGATTTGCATGAGATTGCACTGGCAACAAGCGGTGCGGTAGGATCGGATCTTGCGAATATGATTAATGAAGCTGCCATCAATGCAGTAAAGAAGGGAAGAAAGGCTGTATGTCAAAAAGATTTGTTTGATGCAGTCGAAGTGGTTCTGGTCGGAAAAGAGAAGAAAGACCGCATTATGAGCAAGGAAGAGAGAAAGATTGTTTCTTACCATGAAGTAGGTCATGCACTCATTAGCGCATTGCAGAAAAATTCTGAGCCGGTACAAAAAATTACAATCGTACCACGTACGATGGGAGCGCTTGGATATGTTATGCATGTGCCGGAAGAAGAGAAATATTTAAATTCTCAGGCAGAACTTCACGATATGATTGTAGGCTTGCTTGGTGGTCGAGCTGCAGAAGAGCTTGTGTTTGATACGGTAACAACCGGTGCGTCAAACGATATAGAGCGAGCAACCAATATTGCGCGTTCCATGGTGACACAATATGGTATGAGTGAAAAATTCGGCCTCATGGGTCTTGAATCCATCGAGAGTCAGTATCTGGACAGACGTGCTGTGCTGAATTGTTCAGATGTCACAGCAGCTGCAGTCGATGAAGAGGTTATGAATATTCTCAAAAAGTGCCATGAAGAAGCAAAGACATTACTGAATGATAACCGTCAGCTGATGGATAAAATCGCTGCTCACCTGATCGAAAAAGAAACGATTACAGGGAAAGAGTTTATGGAAATATATCGTCAGGAAAAAGGACTTCCTGATCCGGAAGAGAGTAAGACAGACGAAACGGTAGTAGAAGATGCTGTGTCGCAAGGAGATAGCTCGGAAGGTACTGTAACAGACGAAACCAAGTCGTAGAAAAAGTCTTTATGAGGATACCTTATGTTCGACATGAAAGAAGAGCTTTCCAAGTTGCCTCATTCTCCGGGGGTTTATCTGATGCACGATGCAAAGGATAGCATTATTTATGTTGGTAAGGCGATTGATTTGAATCGCCGCGTGCATTCCTATTTTCAGGAAAGCACCAAAAAGTCCCCGAAGATACTCAAAATGGTCAGTTTGATTGACCATTTTGAGTATATAGTGACAGATTCTGAACTGGAAGCATTGGTTCTGGAAAATAATCTTATTAAAGAATATCGACCTAAGTATAATACGATGCTTAAGGACGATAAAACATATCCCTATATTAAAGTGACGCTCGGGGAAGATTACCCGAGAGTCCTTTTTTCGCGTCTGATGAAAAAAGACAAGTCCAGATATTTTGGCCCGTTTACAAGTGCAGGAGCAGTCAAAGATACGATTGATCTCATTTGTAAATTGTATAAAATCCGCACGTGTAACCGACAAATCAAAGAAGGGCAACCCGATTGCACGCAGCGCGCCTGTTTAAATTACCATATGAAACAGTGTGTGGCTCCATGTACCCATCCAATATCAAAAGAGGAATATGCAGAAAATGTAAAAAAGGCACTCGACTTTTTGAATGGAAATTACACTTCTGTGCTTAAGGAATTGGAAGAAAAAATGCAGGAAGCTTCTGAACATCTGGAATTTGAAGAGGCTATAAGATACCGGGATCTTCGCAACAGTGTACTCTCAGTAGCGCAGAAGCAGAAGATTACGGATAGTGACGGTGAAGACAAAGATGTGGTTGCGCTTGCAAAAGATGAAAATGATGCAGTGGTGCAGGTATTCTTTGTCAGAAACGGTAAACTAATTGGAAGAGAACATTTTTATATGACAAATGTGTCAGATAATACAGAAGCAGAAGTGCTGGAGAGTTTTTTAAAGCAGTTTTATGCAGGAACTCCGTATCTGCCAAGGACAATTATGCTATCCTGCGAGGTAGAAGAAGCGGAACTTTTGCAGGAATGGCTCTCGGTGCGCAAAGGGACAAAGGTAAGGATTGTCGTACCAAAGATTGGAAGTAAAGAAAAACTGGTGGAGCTGGCGGGCAGAAATGCAGCGCTTATTCTCGGACAGGATAAAGAGCGAATCCGAAGAGAGCAGGAGAGAACCACAGGAGCTATGGCACAGATTGCGGAGCTGGTTGGACTCGGAGAAATACATCGGGTGGAAGCATATGATATATCGAATATCAGCGGGTTTGAAACCGTTGGTTCCATGATAGTATTTGAAGAGGGGAAAGCACGTCGAAGTGATTATAGAAAATTTAAAATCAGGACTGTAGCCGGAAGTGATGATTATGCAAGTATGAGAGAAGTACTGACAAGACGGTTTGAACATGGTTTGAACGAAATGCAGGAAAATAGGGAAAAGGGAAAAGAGGATATGTTTGGCAGCTTTACCCGCTTTCCGGATCTTCTGCTGATGGATGGTGGAAAAGGCCAAGTAAACATTGCAAAAGAAGTGCTGGATAAGCTTGGGATTTCAATTCCAATCTGTGGAATGGTTAAAGATGATCATCACAGGACAAGAGGTCTCTACTATGAAAACAGGGAACTACCTATAGATACGCATTCTGAAGGATTCAAACTGATTACAAGGATTCAGGATGAGGCGCACCGTTTTGCGATTGAATACCATAGATCATTGCGTAGAAAGACCAATGTAAAATCGATATTGGATGAGATAAAAGGTGTCGGACCGACCAGAAGAAAAGCGTTAATGCGTCATTTTGATTCCATTGCGCATGTGAAGGATGCAACGGTGGAAGAATTGATGCAGATTCCTGAAATAAACGAAAGCTGCGCCAGAGAGATTTATTCTTTTTTTCACGAAAATCTCAATGAGAAATGAACCTTCGGAAATCGGGCTTTGCGATTGCGGCAAATCTTTAAGTATGGTAAAATAGTTGAGACAGATAGGTATTTTCTTTGAGAAGGAGAGAGGGATTATGGCAAGTGTAAGTCTGAATAAAATTATTGAAAAATTCAAATTGGAAAATTTGACTCCGGAGCTCGAGACGAAAGGAATCAAGATTACGCAGCCGGATATTAACAGACCGGCGCTTCAGCTCGCAGGATATTTTGAGCATTACGAAGCAACCCGTCTGCAGATTATCGGCTTTGTAGAATATACGTACATGAAAAGTCTCGAGGAAGAAAGAAAAGAAGAAATCTATGAACAGCTTCTTTCAAAACCGATTCCGGCCATTGTTTTTTGCCGGGAGCTGCATCCGGACGATCTGTTTCTCAAAAAAGCGATAGAACATAAAATTCCGCTTCTTATGACGAAAAAAGCAACTTCAGCATATACGGCTGAGGTTATTCGTTGGTTAAATGTGAAGTTGGCTCCGTGTATCTCTGTGCACGGTGTATTGGTTGATGTATATGGTGAAGGTGTTTTGATTACCGGTGAGAGTGGTATTGGTAAATCAGAGGCGGCGTTGGAGCTGATTAAGCGTGGTCATCGTCTTGTGACAGATGATGTTGTCGAGATTCGTAAAGTTAGTGATGATACCCTCATTGGTTCTGCACCGGATGTAACCAAGCATTTTATTGAGCTTAGAGGTATTGGTATTGTCGATGTAAAAACCCTGTTTGGTGTATCGAGTGTAAAAGAGACGAGTCAGATTGACCTTGTAATTCATCTGGAGGACTGGAGTAAAGACAGAGAATATGACAGACTTGGTCTGGAAGAGGAATACAAAGACTATCTCGGAAACAAGATTGCTTCTCATACGATTCCGATTCGTCCGGGTCGAAATTTAGCATTGATTTGTGAGTCTGCTGCGGTAAATCACCGTCAGAAGAAGATGGGATACAATGCGGCACAGGAGCTTTACAAGAGAGTACAGGAATCTCTCACGAGACGAAAAGAGGATGACTAAGATAAAGGAGAATCCGAAAATGAAAAAATATTGTTTTGGCGTAGATGTAGGTGGTACTACGATAAAAATGGGATTGTTTGACGTGGAAGGAAACGTGCTCGATAAGTGGGAAATTGTAACGCGCACGGAAAACGATGGGGAATATGTACTGCCGGATATAGCAAAAGCAGTAAATGATAAAATGAAAGAGAAATCCATCATTGCAGATGAGATTGCGGGAGTCGGTGTCGGAGTACCCGGACCGGTGGATGCAGACGGTGTTGTACATCGTTGTGTCAATCTCGGATGGGATGTGTTTAATGTGAATGAAAAGCTGGAAGGTCTTTTGGGATTTCCTGTGATGTCAGGAAATGATGCTAATGTAGCAGCGCTCGGCGAGATGTGGAAGGGCGGCGGACAAGGACATAAGGATCTTGTAGTGGTTACACTTGGAACCGGGGTCGGCGGTGGAATTATTATCAACGGAAAGATACTCACCGGTGCAAACGGTGCAGGCGGTGAAATTGGGCATATTCATGTGCAGGATGACGAGCCGGATACCTGCGGTTGTGGAAATAAAGGATGTTTGGAGCAATATGCTTCTGCAACAGGAATTGTCAGAATCGCCAGACGTATGCTGGAGCAGTCTTCAGAAGCGACAGTTTTAAACGCAGATACGCTGACCGCAAAAGCTGTGTGGGATGCGGTAAAAGAAGGAGATGCAGTAGCAATCAAAGTGGCTGAGCAATTCGGAAAGTATCTGGGAGAAGGGCTTGCACAGATTGCCTGTGTGGTAAATCCGGAAGTGATTGTTATCGGTGGTGGAGTTTCAAAAGCCGGAGAAGTTCTTCTTTCTTATGTTGAGAAAAATTACAGACCGGTAGTATTCAGAGGTAGCAGAGATGTTAAATTTACGCTTGCTACTCTGGGGAATGATGCAGGGATTTTTGGTGCAGCCAGGTTGGTACTTGGTTGATGAATTGTTGCATATAATGTAAAAATAGTATAGTAAGGAAGGACAAAGAGAGTCCTTCCTTACTTTTGGATAATAAAAAGTGGGTGACCAGATTGAATCAGGCAGTTCAAAAATTTTTAATCGAAAATGTAGCATCGGAGCATCTTTTTTTTGAGGAACCGATGAAAAATCATACGACATTCCGCGTTGGTGGTCCGGCGCAGGCGTACGTCCGAGTGAGTGATAAACAACAGTTGAAAAAACTGATTGCATTCTTTTCTAAAGTTTCTCAGGACTATTTTGTGCTGGGAAAGGGTAGCAATCTATTGGTAAGCGATTTGGGCTATAAGGGAGTTGTGCTCGATATGAGCCACCTTTTAACAGAGGTCCGTGTGGAAGAAAACAGAATAGTTGCGCAAGCAGGAGCATCTCTTCCGTATGTTGCTATGCTGGCGGCAAAACATGGTCTGTCGGGACTTGAATTTGCAGCCGGAATACCGGGAAGCATTGGTGGTGCAGTAGTCATGAATGCAGGGGCGTATGATGGTGAGATGAAACAGGTGGTCCAGTCCGTGACAGTCTTGAATCAGGATGGAGAAGAGATGGAGCTGGATAAAGATACCATGGAGTTTTCTTATCGCAGTAGCGTAATCAGGAATCGGCCGTTTACGGTCATGGAGGTTGTGTTTGAACTTTCTCCGGGGGACAAGGATGAGATTGCGCAAAAAGGAATGGAATTTAATTTGCGACGAAAAGAAAAACAGCCGTTGGAATATCCGAGTGCAGGTAGTACATTTAAGCGCCCGGAGGGATATTTTGCAGGCAAGTTGATTATGGATGCAGGACTGAGAGGTTTTCGAATCGGAGGGGCACAGGTTTCCGAAAAGCATTGTGGTTTTGTGATTAACATTGGAAATGCGACGGCTGCAGATATCGATGATCTTATGAATGAAGTGATAGAAAAAGTAAAAGAGCAGTTCGGAGTGACACTGGAACCGGAGGTAGTTAGGCTGGGAGAATTTTAGTTGACACAAAAGAACATTTAGGAGGCATCAGATGCGTTTTGTGGTAGTAACAGGTATGAGCGGTGGTGGCAAGCAGACAACGATGAAAATGCTGGAGGATATCGGATTTTATTGTGTGGATAATCTGCCGGTTCCTTTGGTTCCGGTGTTTGCCGAACTTCTGAATCAGCCGGGGAGTGAGATTGAAAAAGTAGCTGTTGGTCTGGATATTCGTTCTGATCAGGCGTTTGGTGATATAAAAAAAGCGCTGGGAGATCTAGAGAAAATGGGAGTAACATATGAGGTTATTTTCATGGATGCCAGTGACAGTGTCTTGTTAAAGAGATATAAAGAAAGTCGCCGAATTCATCCCATTGATGGTCACGGTGCAATTGAGGATAGTATACAAAAAGAACGAGAACTTCTGAAAGGGATTCATGGAAAGGCGGACTATGTATTTGATACATCGTCACTTCTGACAAGGGAGCTGAAGGAAGGGCTTGAGCGTATATTTGTGAAAAATGAGGCATACAATAGTCTCATGGTTACAATTTTATCCTTTGGATTTAAGAATGGAATTCCACTGGATGCAGATCTTGTGTTTGATGTTCGTTTTCTGCCAAATCCGTTCTATATTGATGAGATGAAACTCAAAACAGGAAATGACAAAGAAGTGTATGACTATGTGATGTCATTTGAAGAATCAGAGCAATTTTTGGAAAAGCTCGAGGATATGCTTGCCTTTTTGATTCCGAATTATGTAAAAGAAGGAAAATACAGACTTGTAGTGGGTATCGGATGTACAGGTGGAAAGCATCGAAGTGTAACCCTTGCAAATGCTCTGTATGATAGAATGAAAAATAAAGGTAATTATGGTCTTACATTGATTCATAAAGATATTAACAGAGTAAAATAAAAGGAGTATCTATATGTCTTTTTCAGCAGATATAAAAGAAGAACTTCTTTCTGTCATAGGTACTTCGCGTCACTGCCAGCTTGCTGAGCTTGCGGCGTACTATAGATTTTTTGGCTCTATACAGGAAAAACAAGATACAGTACGTGTGTTGTGTTTACAGACGGAAAACAAAATTGTGGCAAGAAAATGCTTTACATTACTCAAGAAAACATTTAAGATATATTCTGATGTGACAACACGACAGAATAAAATTCCGTCCGGGAGCATGACCTATATGATTCGATTGGACCGGGAAGAGCACATAGAAAAGATACGGGATGCTTTAAAGATGTCGGAACAGACAGAAAATAAAAGTATTAGTCCGCTTCTTGTAAAAAGCAGTTGTTGTAAGCGGTCCTTTTTGCGCGGCGCATATTTGGCGGCCGGATCCATGAGTGATCCATATAAGGGATATCATCTGGAGCTGGTATGCCAATCACAGGAAATGGCTGAGTTACTTGTGAAGCTGTTGCGTGATTTTGGGCTGGAAGCGAAAGTGGTCCTGCGTAAAAAGAGTTATGTTGTGTACATGAAAGAAGGCGAGAATATCGCGGATTTTCTTAATATTATCGAAGCGCACAAAGCGCTGATGGAGTTTGAAAATACGCGTATTTATAAAGGCGTGCGTAATATGGTAAACCGAAAGGTAAACTGTGAAGCCGCCAACATTACTAAGACAGTAAATGCAGCAACCAGACAGGTGGAGGATATTGAATATATCCGTTCGGTTTATGGGCTAGAAAGACTACCGGATGCATTGAGGGAGATGGCGTATGTGCGTCTTGAAAATCCGGAGGCTGCACTGGGTGAATTGGGGAAACTTCTTGATCCGCCGGTTGGTAAATCGGGAGTCAACCATAGACTAAGAAAGCTTGGTGAATTTGCGAAAAGTCTGCGAGGAGAGTATTAGGAGGAAATGAAATGATCGAAAAGACAATGAAAATCCAGCTGGAGAACGGCCTTGAGGCCAGACCGGTGGCTGTACTTGTGCAGAAAGCAAGTATGCATGACAGCACGATTTATATTCATGCAGAAGGTAAGAGAGTCAATGCGAAAAGTATTATGGGTATGATGAGTTTAGGACTCAACATAGGTGAAGAAGTGACAGTCGTTGCGGAAGGTGATGATGAGAAAAACGCAATCGACAGTATCGAAAAATACTTAAGTGGACAAGAATAATATAAGAAGACTTTGAGCAAATGTAAACGAAAAGGGGCACAGAAGTGCCTCTTTTTTTGAGATAATGCAATTTTTAGAGATAGCACAAAGATAGATTGATTGAGTAAAATGAAAGGGGTACTTCGATGCAAGAAAAAAAGATGCTATTTATATACAACCCACATGCAGGTAAAGCGAGTATACGAAGTAATCTACTTGATATCATTGATATTTTCACGAAAGCCGGTTTTGAAGTAACTGCACAGCCGACACAAAAGAAGGGGGATGCAACATCAGCTACCATAGAAAAGGCGGGAAGATATGATGTACTTGTCTGCAGTGGTGGAGATGGAACGATTGATGAAGTGGTGACCGGTATGATGCAAAGGAAGGAACGGATTCCGATTGGTTATGTTCCGGCGGGGACAGTAAATGATTTTGCACGCAGTTTGAAAATACCGAGAAATATGATAAAGGCTGCGCATTCGATTGTAGAAGGAAAACGCTTTTCCTGTGATATAGGAAGTTTTAATGATGATACGTTTGTCTATATTGCGGCATTTGGCTTGTTTACGGATGTTTCTTATCTCACCGACCAGAATGTAAAAAATGTGCTAGGGCATATGGCATATCTGCTCGAAGGGGCAAAGCGATTAAATTCCTATCCGTCTTATCATATGAAGTTCACAACCAACGGAACAACAATAGAGGATGATTTCATGTATGGAATGATTACAAATTCGGTTTCGGTCGGCGGATTTAAAAATATAACCGGACGACATGTGAAGCTGGATGACGGAGTATTTGAAGTGACGCTGGTTAAAAAACCCAAAAATGTAAGTGAGCTCAATCGCCTTATGGCAGCACTGGTAGTCAGAGATGTTGATGCAGAGTGTATGTATTGCTTTAAAACGTCCCGGATTGAATTTGAATGTGAAGACGAGGTATCGTGGACGATTGATGGAGAGTATGGTGGTCATCGAAGAAACGTTGTGATTTGCAATGAAAAACAAGCGCTGGATATTTTGGTTCCATAAAAAAACAGAAAATTTGCGAATTTTGTTTGCTTTTAAAAAAAGATGCGTTATAATAGGAACGATAATATGTAAATATATATATTTATATGGAGGTAAAATAAAATGTTAGTTTCAGCAACAGAAATGCTTAAAAAAGCAAAAGCAGGCCACTATGCAGTTGGTCAGTTCAACATCAACAACTTAGAGTGGACAAAAGCAATCCTTTTAACAGCACAGGAAAATAATTCTCCTGTTATCCTTGGTGTATCTGAAGGTGCTGGTAAATACATGGGTGGATATGATGCCGTTGTTGGTATGGTAAATGGTCTTATCAAAGATCAGAACATTACTGTTCCGGTAGCTCTTCATTTAGATCATGGTTCATATGAACACTGCTATAAATGTATCGAAGCTGGATTCTCTTCTGTTATGTTCGATGGTTCTCACTATCCAATCGAAGAGAACGTAGCTAAAACAAAAGAATTAGTTGAAGTAGCTCATGGAAAAGGAATCTCAATCGAAGCAGAAGTTGGTTCTATCGGTGGAGAAGAAGATGGTGTTGTAGGTATGGGTGAATGTGCTGATCCGGAAGAATGTAAAGCAGTTGCTGATTTAGGAGTAGACTTCCTTGCAGCAGGTATCGGTAACATCCACGGAAAATACCCAGAAAACTGGGCTGGATTATCATTCGAAACATTAGATGCAATTCAGCAGAAAACAGGAGATCTTCCATTAGTTCTTCATGGTGGTACAGGTATTCCGGTTGATATGATCAAAAAAGCAATCAGCCTTGGTGTTGCTAAGATCAATGTTAACACAGAGTGTCAGTTAGCATTCGCTGCAGCTACACGTAAGTACATCGAAGAAGGAAAAGACTTAGAAGGAAAAGGATTTGACCCTCGTAAGATCTTAGCTCCTGGTGTACAGGCAATCAAAGATACTGTAAAAGAAAAAATGGAAATCTTTGGTTCTATCGGTCAGGCATAAGAATAGCTACATAGTGTGATATAGAAAAAGTGGGCTTCCAATCTGCATGTGTTCGCAGAAGTGGAAGCCTTTTTTATGAATCATTTTATATATATAATAAAAAAACTCCCATAAACGGGAGGATGCCAGGTAAATCGGTTTACCTGGCATTTTTTTATGAAAAAGTTTAAAGCATTTCGTACACTTCATTGAGGATTGTGCTTTTTCATTGTTGTTATGATTTTATTATATGAGTCAGAAATGGATAAACAATGTTATGTAAATTAAAAAATATTAAATGAGAAATGAACAAATTGTGAATTTGTCCATTTCTCATGTGTGTTTTTGGTTATTTCTTGTTGTCTGTTTGTTACATTTTGTCTGGTTCCGGATAATCAACACCAAAACATTCTACAGTCATAGATTTGATTTTTTGTGTTTCCAAAGGTTTATCCATGTAGTCAGTTGCCGTTGTTGCAATTTTATTAACTACATCCATGCTCTCTCCTGTTACTTTTCCAAAGGCAGCATAAGATCCGTCCAGATGAGGAGATGTCTTGTGCATGATAAAGAACTGGCTTCCTGCAGAGTCCGGATGCATAGCTCTTGCCATGGAAAGAACGCCTTCCGTATGCTTTAAGTTGTTTTCTACACCGTTGGATGAAAATTCACCCTTAATTGTGTATCCAGGACCACCGGTACCGGTACCGGTCGGACATCCGCCCTGAATCATAAATCCGTTGATAACACGGTGGAAGATTAAACCATCATAATATCCTTTTTTGATTAAGCTAATAAAATTGTTTACGGAAATCGGTGCAATTTCCGGATAAAGTTCGGCTGTCATAATATCGCCGTTTTCCATGGTAATCGTTACGATTGGATTCTGTGCCATGATTGATTCCTCCTAAATATGTTTTCTTTTTATATGGATTAGTTTAAAATAAAATGAAACATGCGTAAAGGGAAAATATTAAAAATGCAGAGAGAATACAAAGAATTGTTAATTACAGATGAAATGGATATAGCGCGTGCAGCAAAGGCTAAGGGGCGGTACGTGGTTTTGTGCTACCCGGTAACAGGTATTACACAGCAAGATCAAATCAGTGATTATCCTTATGCGATAGAAAATATAGACGAGCTGGATGAAAACTATCTTGATCATGTGATTTGCCGTATGAAAGGGATTCCTTGTGATATTCTTGATACAACGAGGTGTCATATCAGAGAAATTACGATAGAAGATGTGGACAGATTGTATGAAATTTATAGTAAGCCGGGGATAACAAAATATATGGAAGGTTTATATGAAGTCCGAGAGGATGAGATTTCTTATACAAAAGACTATATTCAATACCATTACGGATTCTATGATTTTGGTATGTGGATTATTGAAGAGAAGACAGCAAATAAGATGATAGGGCGAGCCGGATTTGATATGCGAGAAGGGTATGACGCCCCGGAGCTTGGATTTATGATAGCACAGGAATATCAGAGGCGAGGGTATGCAACGGAAGTTTGTGAGGGGATACTTGCTTATGGCAGAGAACAGTTGGGATTTTCTGTGGTGGGCGCATTTACGGATTTGCGAAATGTTGCCTCAGTGAAGTTGCTGGAAAAACTGGGCTTTATCTTTGAAAGGGAGGAGTATGTCACGACGGTAAAGCAGGAAGCTCAAAAACTCGCTTATTTTACAAAAAGATGGTAAAATATAGGGAAAATACATAAAAATCGTCATAAAGCACAGAAATTGTCAGAAATATTTGTGTAATATGGCGAGAATAAGAGAGTGCGCCATAGGCGGACAAGTGATATAATATAACTTATGTAGAGTGGATTTTTACACTTAATCTAATTAAAGGAGGACGCGTAAATGTCTAAAATGGTCTATTTATTTGAAGAGGGAAACGCAGATATGCGAAATCTTCTCGGTGGAAAAGGTGCGAACTTAGCAGAAATGACAAAACTTGGTTTACCGATTCCGCAAGGTTTTACAGTGACAACAGAAGCATGTACCGATTATTACAAGAATAATCGCTCGATCTCAGAAGACATTCAAAAACAGATTTTTGATGCATTGGCTGATCTTGAGAAAAAGCAAGGTAAGAAATTTGGTGATACAGAGAGTCCACTTCTTGTTTCCGTTCGTTCCGGAGCAAGAGCATCCATGCCTGGTATGATGGATACAATCTTAAACTTAGGATTAAACGATATTGCGGTAGAAGGATTTGCTGCCAAGACAGGTAATCCTCGTTTTGCATACGATTCTTATCGTCGTTTCATTCAGATGTTCTCAGATGTAGTAATGGAAGTTCCAAAGTCTTTGTTTGAGAGAGTGCTTGATGATATTAAAGATGCTAAAGGCGTGAAGTTCGATATGGACCTTACACCGGAAGATTTAAAAGAAGTAATTGCGAAGTTTAAAGCAATTTACAAGGATAAGATGGGTGAAGATTTCCCACAGGACCCGAAGGTTCAGCTTATGGAAGCGGTAAAAGCAGTATTCCGTTCTTGGGATAATGAAAGAGCGATTGTTTACAGACGTATGAATGATATCCCTGGTGACTGGGGTACAGCCGTTAACGTACAGGCGATGGTATTTGGTAATATGGGCGAGACATCCGGTACGGGTGTTGCGTTTACCAGAAATCCATCCACAGGCGAGAAGGGTATCTATGGCGAGTATCTTATCAATGCACAGGGTGAGGACGTAGTTGCGGGTATCCGTACACCACAGCCTATCACGAAGCTTCAGGAGGACATGCCTGAAGCATATCAGCAATTCATGGATATTGCCATGAAGTTGGAAGACCACTATCGTGATATGCAGGACATGGAGTTTACGATTGAAGAGGGTAAATTGTTCTTTCTGCAGACAAGAAATGGTAAGAGAACAGCACAGGCAGCGCTTCAGATTGCTTGTGATCTTGTAGATGAAGGAAAGATTACACCGGAAGAAGCAGTGATGAGAATCGAAGCAAAATCGCTCGATCAGCTCCTTCACCCTACCTTTGATGCGGAAGCGTTAAAAGCAGGTAAAGTAATCGGACAGGCACTTCCGGCTTCACCGGGTGCAGCAGCAGGTAAGGTGTACTTCACTGCAGAAGATGCGAAAGCTGCACATGAAGAAAAGGGAGAGAGAGTTATCCTTGTTCGTCTTGAAACTTCACCGGAAGACATTGAGGGTATGCATGCAGCAGAAGGTATCCTTACCGTTCGTGGTGGTATGACATCGCATGCAGCCGTTGTTGCCAGAGGTATGGGAACTGCTTGTGTATCCGGATGTGGTGAAATCGCGATTAATGAAGAGGAAAAAGTATTTGAGCTTGCAGGAGAGGTAATCCGCGAGGGAGATTATATTTCATTAGATGGTTCTACAGGAAAGATTTATCTTGGAGATATCAAGACTGTAGAAGCAAGTGTGACAGGAAACTTTGGACGTATTATGGAATGGGCTGACAAGTATCGTGTGTTGAAAGTTCGTACTAACGCTGATACACCTGCAGATGCAGCAAATGCGATTAAGTACGGTGCAGAAGGTATCGGACTTTGTCGTACAGAGCATATGTTCTTCGAGGCAGATCGTATTCCGAAAATTCGTCAGATGATTCTTGCAAGAACTCTTGAACAGAGAGAAAAAGCATTAAATGCACTTATTCCTTATCAGAAAGGTGACTTTAAAGCATTATATGAAGTTATGGAAGGGAAACCGGTTACTATCCGTTTCTTAGATCCGCCACTTCATGAGTTTGTTCCTACCGACGAGGGAGATATCGATGATCTTGCAGTGGAAATGCTCATGACAGCAGAGGAAGTACAGGAGGTTTGTGATTCCCTTCATGAGTTTAACCCGATGATGGGTCATAGAGGATGTCGTCTTGCTGTGACATATCCTGAAATTGCCCGCATGCAGACAAGAGCTGTTATGGAAGCTGCCATCGAAGTAAAAGCGGAAAAGGGATACGATATCGTTCCTGAAATCATGATTCCGCTCGTTGGAGAGAAGAAAGAGCTTAAATTTGTAAAGGATGTAGTTGTAGCGGAAGCGGAAGCAGTTAAAGCAGAAAAGAATTCTGACATTGAGTACAAGATCGGTACGATGATCGAGATTCCTAGAGCGGCACTTCTTGCAGACCAGATTGCAGAAGAAGCGCAGTTCTTCTCCTTCGGTACGAACGACCTGACACAGATGACTTTTGGTTTCTCTCGTGATGATGCAGGTAAGTTCCTTGGCGATTACTATAAGAATAAGATTTATGAGTCAGATCCATTTGCAAGACTTGATCAGAGCGGTGTAGGACAGCTCGTTCAGATGGCAGCAGACAAAGGTCGACAGACTCGTCCTGATATTAAACTCGGTATCTGTGGAGAGCACGGCGGAGATCCTTCTTCCGTAGAGTTCTGTCACAAAGTAGGACTGACATATGTTTCCTGCTCACCATACCGTGTGCCGATTGCACGCCTTGCAGCAGCACAGGCTGCTATTGCAGAAAAGTAGGCGAATGCTATTTGTTTAGTGTGAAGCTTGACTTTGAGAAAGCAAAAGAATATAGAAAAAGTTGTGGTAGATATCTTAGACGTAATCAATGGAGAGACATCGAAATTGAAGTCTGGATGGTAATATAACGATTCAAATGAGCCTCATCAGGTAGTGTATGCTACTTGGTGAGGTTTTTATTCTTGTGAAATTTTGTGGGTCTATTGATAATAATCTATTTTTTTCTCAAATTTTATGTCGAGTTGCTTATTCAAGACACAAAGTTCTAAGATAATTCAAATATATGGTTGGAGATAGGTTTGTCATAAAGTGGGGGTGTGTTATAATTTGAGAAGAACAAAACATGATTTTGAATGGAGATTAAGATGAAAAAAGTTCTTGTTACAGGTGGTACAGTTTTCGTTAGTAGATTTATTGCAGAATACTATGTGGCAAAAGGATGTGAAGTATATGTTCTCAATAGAAATAGTCGGGAGCAATCGAAAGGAGTAAAGTTACTTCAGGCTGACAGACACCATCTTGGAGAAGTACTTCGTGATTATTGTTTTGATATTGTGATTGATACAGCATATAGTGCCGATGATGTAGATAAGTTGTTGGATGCTTTAGGAGAATACAAAGATTATATATTAATTAGTTCTAGTGCAGTATACCCGGAGTATGAGGTGCAACCGTTCAAAGAAGATGCAACATTGGGCGTTAATAAATACTGGGGGAAATATGGAACGGATAAAATTGAAGCAGAGAATGCTTTAATAAGACGAAATCCAAGTGCTTACATACTTCGTCCTCCATATTTGTATGGGCAAATGAATAACGTATATAGGGAGGCGTTTGTATTTGATTGTGCATTACAAGATAGAAAATTTTACTTACCAAAAGATGGCGAGATGAAAATGCAATTTTTTCATGTGGAAGATGTATGTAGATTTATTGATGTTCTTTTGGAGAAAAAACCGGTACAACATATTTTTAATGTGGGAAATATGAACCCAATATCCATTCGTCAGTGGGTTGAAATGTGCTACAACGTGGCTGGGAAAACGGCAGAATTTGAGAATGTCTTTGAAGAGATAGACCAAAGAAAATATTTTAGTTTTTATGATTATGAATATTATCTTGATGTCTCCAAACAACAGGAACTGATGCCGAATGAAAAGGATATGCGAGAGGGATTGAAAGAAGCGTTCATGTGGTATAAAGATAATCAGGATCATGTGAACAAAAAGCCATTCTTAGAGTATATTGATGGTATTATAAAGCAATAGGAGTGAATAGTTAAATGTTAAATATTTTATCTGTAGGATTGGGTGGCTTTATAGGAGCAGTATGTAGGTATCTGATTGGTTTGATACCAATAAATGAAACTACAAGTTTCCCAATAAAAACATTTGTCATTAATGTAATAGGATGTATGATAATTGGTGTTATTACAGTTGTGGCAACAAAGAATTTTTCGCTATCCCCGCATATGCTGTTATTCTTAAAAGTTGGTTTATGTGGTGGGTTTACTACATTTTCTACTTTTGCATTAGAAACAGTAGATCTAATGAAAAACGGAAATGCTATGATTGCATTTATATATGTTTTGGGAAGCGTATTAGTTGGGATAGGTGTAATATTTGCTGTAGAGTATTTCGTGATGAAATAACAGACATTTTTATGGTGAGAAATGAGCCGATCAATGAAAATTGAGGATTGAAATAGAGGAGTATGTGATGAAAATTATTGATAAAATTCTTACTATTATTGGCAGTGTGATTACTGTTGTGCCGTATATGGTATTGGGTGGATATGCGGCAACCTGTGCTAAGAAGCTAGTGACAAGTGACAACACGGGACTAGAGCTTATGATTATAGGGGGCTTTGTTCTGTTGGCACTGGTGTTCTTATATTTTCACATTATAATTCACGAGGGCGGACACCTTATCGGAGGTCTTTTATCCGGTTGGAAATATTTGTCATTTCGTGTGGGCAATCTGGTTCTTGTCGAGCAGGACGGAAAGCTTAAATGGAAGAAAATGACGGTTATGGGCACGGGAGGACAGTGTCTGATGATTCCGCCGGAGTGTGAGTTCGAGAAATGTCCGTTTTTCCTGTATCTATTTGGTGGTGGATTTGCTAATTTGCTGACGGGCGGTATTGCACTTGTAATCGGTATGTTTACAGGCGGAATTGCCCAGATGATTCTTGATGTTTTTGCAATTATGGGAATCGGTCTTGGAATTTGCAACCTGTTCCCTGCAAAAATGAGTGGTACAATGAACGATGGATATCAGATTTTTGTGGAGCTTCCTAAAAATGATGAAGCCAAAAAATATATGTGCTGTCTTATGACAGCGAATGCAGTTCTTACCCAGCAGGACAGCACAAAGGCACTTCCTGAAGATATCAGAAATACAATTCTTGCTCTTGATGGCGGAGATATGAGCAACACCGCTGCCTTAAATCTGCTTTTCTTCAAAAACACAATCCTTCAGGAGGAGGGGAGATATAAGGAAGCGCAGGAAATTTTTCAAAAGGTTGCAGATAGCCCTGATGCGCTTCAGATTTTTAAGAATGAAGCAAACTGCGAGTTGCTCTACTATGAAATCATGGGTGAATGCAATGCCGAAAAGATTAAATCAATTTTCGACAAAAAGTTGAGGGAATACATAAAAGCTACCGCCCTTTATCCTTCACGAAAGCGCCTTATGTACGCATACTATTTAATACATGAGGATGATGAGGCAAAGGCGGATAAAGAATATCAACAGCTTATAAAGGTGGCAGAAACCAACCCTTCAAGGAGTGAGGGTGCAATAGAGCTTAAGGAAGCAGAACGGATAAGGTTATATCATGAACGCATCAGAAGTGAATAGAATTTATAGAAGCATTGAATTTGAATAATGAGATGCAAAACAAGGTATTCTAGATCAGTTTAGGTGGCTGATACAGGATACCTTGTTTTTGTAACTAAGTAGTATTGTTTTGTAAGTCAGTTGCAGGATTGTTGAAATATAGTAAGCGAATAGATATGATAGGTACGAGGAGGTGACGCAATGAAACTAATACTCAAGGAAAATCCGAGTGTGGAATTAACTGTGACAGTAGAATATCCCAAGCAGAGTAGCCAAGTATCACGTATCATTCAGAAACTGAGAACAGAGGAGCGGTTTCTAATTGGTAGCGAGAACGGCAGAAATTATAAAGTCTTGGTGCCGGATATTTTTTATATAGAAAGCGTGGATAAGCGTACTTTTATATATACAAAGGGAATGGTATTCAGAAGCGAAAAACGCTTGTACCAGTTAGAAAATGAACTGAAAGAATATGATTTTGTGAAAGTGAGTAGAACTTGCTTGGTGAATATTAATGAGCTTGTACATATAAAGGCGTTGGCCAACAGTAGATTGGAAGCGGAGCTGACTAATGGAGAAAAAATAATTGTTTCAAGAACTTATATTCCGGAAATAAAAAGAAAGATTTTTAAGGAGGTGTAGATGTGAAGAAATATATACAAAAATCTTTAATGTTGTCAGCAATAATATGGATTGTTGTGACGTTAGTTTCGTTCTTGTGTTTTGAATATAGGGAAGAGATGAAACTGAATTTCTTAATTGTGATTATGTCGTTTCTGGGTATGGGAATTCATTATTTTACATCGTACATATTCTATGATAGCTTTTTGAAGGAATTAACCTGTAAATATATTTTAGTGGAAAGTATGGTTCTGGTTATTGGAATATTCAGTGGATGGTTCATCGGAACAAATTGGTGGATGTCTTTTATATATGTGACCCCCGTTTTTGTTTTAGCGTATTTGTTGGGAATTACACAAATGAGGCGAGATGTTCAAGCAATTAATCTAAAACTTGCTGAAAAGAAAGTGGGGAAGCCATATGAAGAATAGAAGAAAACATATGTCGGATAAATATTTGCTTTCCTTTTTTGTACTTACACTTTTATGGACATGGATATGTGGGTTCATACCAGTAATATTTGGGTTTACAGGTACACCGGCAGGTTCTTTTCTGTTTTATTTTGGTGGCGGTTCACCTTCTGTGGTAGCATTGGTCCTTGTATTTTTTACATATCCTAAGGAGAATATAAAAGATTATTTTCGTAGATGTTTTAGTTTCAAATATATGGGATGGAAATGGCCACTAATTACTATCTGCATTTTTTCCGTAATAACAATTATAAGTCTGTTTATAGGAGTTGGATTATTAAGGTATGATATGCCTACAATGGATTTTATACATGCAATTATTGATAAGCCACTTACACTGCTATTAGTTTTACTGATTTCGCTTATCTCTGGTCCTTTGAATGAAGAATTTGGCTGGAGAGGATATGCGCTTGATAAACTGTTGCTCCGGTTCGGCTTTTTGGGGGCTTCAACGATATTAGGATTTATATGGGGGATATGGCATCTGCCATGGTATTTTACACCGGGACAGGCACAGTATAATTTATTACAAGATTCCGTTTTTCATGCAATTATGTTTATTCCGAGTGTGATGATGTTAAGCTCTTGGGTTACCTTTGTTTACATTAAGACAAAGCGTAGCATATTGGCAGGAGCATTGGTGCATATGTTCAGTAATTTAATAAGCAGTCAGTTACTGTCCTCTTACACGACAGAGATTAGTATGATTATCCGTTATGCAAATATGGTCTTTTTTGCCATTATAATTCTATATGTTATTTTTTCAAAGAAATTTGATAATGAGGTAAAAGAGCAGATTGCTACGATGAAAGAAGCTGAAAAGAATTCATAATTGATTAAAAGGTGTTATAATTATATTATCGAGATAAAATTTTGATAAGGAGAACCGGTATATTTAACAAGGAATGGATACGGTGCAATGGTTGTGTTAAGCTTAGAGGCATACTCAAAACTTACAGACATTAGATGGGGCAGACAGATAGGCGGCAGAAAATGAAAAAAGATATAAGCTATTTTAATGGTTTTTCATAGTGCTGATACCTTGTGAAGGAAGTTGTGGAGGAAATATGAGATATCAGATTAAGCATGCGTTGGTACAATACGCTGCGAATACTATATTAGAGGATGTAAATTTTGAAATACACGATCGAGAAAAGATCGCTGTGGTAGGAAGAAACGGTTGTGGTAAAACCACCCTGCTAAAGCTGATTGCAGGGGATATACATATGAATAATCTGGATAGTGACGAAGAGTGCGGTATCGTGATGGCAGGAAAGCAGGAGATTGGGTTCCTGCGCCAAATCAGTTTTCCGGATGGTGAAGTGACGGTAGAGGAAGAAATAAAGAAAACGTTTGCACCGGTGTTTGCTTGTGAAAAACGCATGGCAGAGTTAGAGGAACTTATGCAGGAAGAGGGAGAAAGTCCGGCTCTGTTTGGAGAGTATGATTTTTTACAAAAGAAGATGGAAGCATTACAGGGATATACTTGGAAAAGGGATATGGAGGTCATCTTCCAACAGTTTGGGTTTGCGTTAGAGGACTTACAAAGACCAATCGGAAGCTTTTCGGGCGGACAACAGACCAAGGTGGCGTTTATTAAGCTTTTGCTAAGCAGACCGGATATTATGCTTCTGGATGAGCCTACCAACCACTTGGATTTGCCAACCATTGAATGGCTGGAAAATTATCTGAGAAGTTATGATAAAGCAGTAGTGATTGTTTCTCATGACAGAATGTTTTTGGACCGGATTATTGATGTGACTTATGAAATTGAATATCATCGCATAAAGCGCTATCCGGGGAATTATTCCGCATTTCTCAAGCGTAAAGAAGAGAATTTGTTGAAGCAGGAAAAGGATTACGAACTACAGCAGAAGGAAATCCAAAGGCTGACGGAGTGGATAGAAATGTGGAAAAACACGCCAACTAAGGTGGCGGCAACACGCTCCAAGAGAATGGCGATTGAGCATATGGTAAAGATAGAAAAGCCCAGACGTTTTGATACCAAAACATTTCACATACTATTTAAACCAAGGATGGAGAGCTATTCGGATGTATTGATTGCAAAAAATCTTAAAATCGGATATGACAGTGTGCTCAGCCAGGTTAATCTTCATTTGCGTAAAAAGGAGCGCTTGGCGATTTTGGGTGAAAATGGTAAGGGTAAGTCCACTTTATTGAAAACATTGGTAGAAATAGTACCTCCTTTGGGAGGTAGTTTTGTGATAGGACAGAATGTGGAATATGGATATTTTGACCAGCAAAAAGCAGTAGTGGATGATGCGGATCCTAATCAGACTGTACTGGAGAATTTTTGGGAAGTGTATCCCAAGTTAAAAAGAGAAGAAGTGCGTAGTGCTCTGGGAAGTTTCTTGTTTTCCGGTGAGGAAGTGGAGAAATTAATAGGGCAGCTTTCCGGAGGAGAAAAAGTACGTCTGGCTCTTTGTAAGATGATGCAGACCAAACCAAACCTGCTGATATTGGATGAGCCTACTAATCATATGGATATTATGGGAAAGCAGGCATTGGAACAAATGTTGCAGGTATTTGAAGGCACGGTTCTTTTTGTGTCTCATGACCGCTATTTTATCAAGCAGGTGGCTACGGGGATTCTGGAGTTTGGCAAGGATAATGTCACCCAATATGACTATGGTTATGAGGAGTATTTGGCAGAAAAACAGAAACGTGAGAATCTAAGCAGAACAGATTCGGAGAAGAGAAATGCGACTTCATCCGCTTTGAATAAAAATGGTGGCGGGAATGGAAAGAAGAATTCGGAGCCTACGCTTGGGGACGTATTCAACAAAAAAGAATATTATAATCCGGGCAAGGTAAAATCCCGCTTGCTGAAACAGTTGGAAAAATATTACAAACAATTGGCAGAAAGCGAAGAGAAATCAAATGAACTGAAGCTTCGCCTGATGGATCCGGCATTGGCGTCAGATTATCAGACGCTTATGGAATTACAAACGGAATTAGATGCAGAGGGGCATCTTCAGGAAAGTCTGTTGGAGAGAATCTTAGAGGCGGAAACAGAACTGGAAGAATTGTAAAAAGCTAATTGAAATATGTTTTTAAGAAATCTTAAAAGCGGGGCAATGTTGAATTTGTGAAGAAGCAAATGGGAGCATATTATGAATATTAAATTAATTATTTTTGATTTTGATGGAACCATAATGGATACAAGAAAGACAATTGTAATTGCAAAACAAGAAACCATGAGACAAATGGGACTTGCTGTTGCAGATGAGCAGACTTGTGCAGAAACCATAGGTTTATCTGCCAAGCTTGCATTTAAACATACTTATCCGGAACTGACCGATGAGATGTTAGATTTGTGTGTACAAAACTATAGAAAGATTTTTGATGAGATAAAAGAAACGGAGCCTCCAACGCTATTTGATAATGTGGTAGATACGTTGAATAAGTTGAAAGAGAAAGGAATTGTATGCACAATCGCTACTTCAAGAAACGGAAAATCTCTTAGAGAATTTCTTGATAAGATGAATATTACGAATCTTTTTCAGTATGTTTTAGCAGCGGAAGATACAACATTACTAAAGCCCAATGCAGAACCGGTGATTAAGACATTGAATGATCTATTATATGACAAAGAACAAACACTTGTTGTTGGAGATATGCCATTTGATATTCTTATGGGAAAAAATGCAGGTGTTCATACATGCGGTGTAACTTATGGAAATTCAGATAAGGATGGATTGTTAGAAGCCGGAGCAGATTTTGTTATCGATGGTATAAGTGAATTACTTGATATTTTATCAATCGAAAGACTTTAATGACTATCAAATGTAGAGCATGGATATACGATTGACAAGGATGGTAATGTGATTCTGTTTGGGATTCCATTTGGTTAAGTATTAGGTAAATCAATTTGAATTTGTAGGTGATGAAATGGTATACAGACTACCGGAAATTAGCGATAAAAACATCTTGCAGGAATACATGCAGGAGCACTATGACAACAAAGAATCTAGCATTAGTGCAAGCCTTGGATTACTGGCTTCTGAGTATGCTGACTGGGTAGAAAAGATACAAAGAAACGCTTTTGAAGGGGATGAGCAATGGGGCAAATCCTTGTTGTATCTTTGCTTTGATAATAACAAACTCATTGGCTTGTTAAGTATACGTTATGAATTGCCAGAAAAACTCATTGAAAGATATGGTAACATCGGGTATGGTGTAAGACCGTCCGAAAGAAATAAAGGTTATGCTACCACCATGCTTTGCTATGCATTGTCTGTCTGCAATGAAAAAGGAATGGACAAGGTCTTACTCGGTTGCTATAAGGACAACCTGGCATCCGCAGCCACCATCAAAAAGAACGGAGGAATACGCTCTAAAGATGGGGGGATGCAAGGTGGAATGAGAAAAAATTCTAATCTCCCCCTTGCATTCCTATTGTAAGTGTGCTATTATAAGTGTCCGGCTCTGTGGCCGTAACTGAATATTTTACCTTCGGTATTTATTTGGCAAAGACCAATTAAGACCAGACCGACTTGGCAAGATATGAAAATATAACTACCAGGAGGAAGTAACAATGATTACGATGGAGAATGTATGCAAATCGTACAAGGTTGCAAAAAGAAACGCAGGATTTGGTGAGGCCTGCAAAGCTTTATTTCACCGGGAGTATGAGGTGATTCATGCTCTGAACGATATCAGCTTTACCATCAGGGAAGGCGAAATGGTTGGGTATATTGGTCCAAACGGGGCCGGTAAAAGCTCAACAATCAAGATTCTTAGCGGAATATTGACACCGGATAGCGGAACGGTTTTGGTGGATGGTCGAATCCCTTATAGGGACAGAGTGGATCATGTGCGCCGGATTGGCGTGGTTTTCGGCCAACGTTCGCAACTATGGTGGGATGTTCCGGTCATAGACTCCTTTGAATTGTTAAAGGATATCTATTCAATTTCCAATAGTACATACAAAAATAATTTAGAAGAACTGACAGAATTATTGGAGCTACAGGAGTTACTACGTTCCCCCGCAAGACAATTGTCGCTTGGGCAGAGGATGCGTTGTGAAATCGCTGCATCTCTTTTGCATAGTCCGAAAATTCTGTTTTTGGACGAGCCGACGATAGGACTGGATGCTGTTTCTAAAATTGCTGTGCGTGAGTTCATCAAAAAGCAGAACGAATTGCATAACAGATCGGTTATTTTATCGACTCACGATATGCAGGATATTGAAGCACTTTCCAAACGGATTATCCTAATCGGAAAAGGAAGTATTTTGCTTGACGGTACCTTGGAAGATATTAAGAAGGGCGATGCC
>JAZNEP010000031.1:0-68347 GCA_045588655.1 Lachnospiraceae bacterium
AAACACAAAACCGCAATGATTGCGGCGGAATACCGCCAGTTTGTCATTGCTGTAATCCGAAATCTCCTCGTCGAAATACTTGATACTTCCGAGCGTCGGGCGGTCCATTCCGCTTAAAGCATAAAGAAGCGTCGACTTACCGGAACCTGAATTTCCCATGATGACGACAAAGTCGCCCTCTTCTATTTCGATATTTAAATTTTTAAGTACATGCTGCTGCACACTCTCGTTGGAAAATGTTTTACACAAATCTTTCGCTTTTAAAATCGTTTTCATCGTATCCTCCTAAACTGAAATATGGTTTCTATATTTCACATTATAGGAATTCTTTCTTACAAAGTCTTTTCGCGACTCTTGCATATTTCTTAATTAATTCTTAACTATAGCAGTTGTCATATCTTCTCTGAGGCCACTTCTCACACTTTCTGCAAAAAGAGCGTCACAACAAATCCGTCATCGTTATGGCATTCCATACTTCCGTTCATTTGATCCATAAAACTCTTTGACAGATAAAGCCCAAGGCCGGAACCGGTAGCTCCCTTTGCGTTACTTCCGCGGTAATACTTCTCCGTAATCAGCACAAGTTCTTCTCCAGTCACGCCAGTGCCGTGGTCACGGATTTCTATCGTCACACCGTTTTCTTTTTCGGCAAAAGAAACGTCCACCCTTGTTTTTGCATATTTAAAAGAGTTGTTTACGATATTGTCGATGACCTGGGTCAGCCTAAGCTTATCCATATACAAAAGGCATTCCGGAATCGCATTCTGCATCCGAATATCCCCGTAGAAGCGGAGCTGTTCAAACATCTCCGGGATGACTTTACTACTCTCCTCCACCGGCTCGACTTTGAGCATCTTTAGTTCCTCCATCGTCGCATGGAACATATTTCCAATCAGGTGATCAATCGTATCCGCTTTCGCTTCGATGACTTTCACTTTTTCTATGGTATCAGGATTCTTTTCTTTAATCTCCATCACTTCACACGTCGCTTTAATGGCTGCAACAGGCGTTTTGATATCATGTGAAAGCTCCGCTACAAGTTCTTTCTTACTGACATTTGCCTGATACTCTTTTTCCCGCGCCTTTTTAAGTTCCTCACGCATGAGGTCAAAGCTCTCCGTAAAAGCCCCAAAAAAATTATGTTGTTCCATGGGCAAAGGAAGATCAAGGTTACCCTTTGCCACCTCACCCGCAAAACGGCCCAGTTTGTCAAACGGCCGGATAAAACGCAGATAAATAAAGATTAGCAAAAGATAACCGGCAAACAGGATTGCTATGCAGGTGTTTATGACGCTGCGACGGAACTCCTGTTTCCACTCCTGCTTTTGGCGAATTTCGCGGTCCCAAACAACTTTCCCTTTCACGGTTTCATCTTCTTCATAATCAAGTACAACAAAACCGCTGACAATGGCATCATTGACACTCGCCTTATAGTTTTCTTCTCCGATAAAATAGAGACTGCAGTCATATGCAGTCTCTATCGCTTCCTCCTTTTGTCCTTCTCTGACTGCATTACTGATTTCCTGTAACTCTTTATTGTAATAAACCATGTCAACAGCCACCTGCTCATCCGCGGATGTCTCCGTCCAGAAATGAGCCATAACTATCCCTATCAACAAAGTAAATACTGCTGCCAGATATCTTATTTTCATAGTTAAATCTCCATGATATATCCTGTGCCCCAAACTGTTTTTATCAATGTCGGTTCCTCAGGATTTTCCTCTAATTTCTCTCTTAGTCTGCGAATATGTACATTCAGCGTTCCGTCACTAAAAAACGCATCTCCCCAAACCTGATCAAACAAGCGCTGTTTTGTTACAATACTTCCACGATTTTCATACAGACATTGCAATAGTTTAAACTCTTTCGCCTTTAGTTCCACCTTCTGTCCTCGAATCATTGCGCTCATCGTCGCCTCACAAAGCGTAAGAGACGCTTCCATACTGTGTTCTTTGTTTTCTGTGGTTGCATCGCGCACAAGCATTTCCTGCGCTTGCACACGCTTTAGCACAGCCTTTACTTTTGCAAGAAGAACACTTAAATTGTATGGCTTTTTGATATAATCGTCACCGCCGATGTTCAGTGCCACAAGCACATCCTCATCACTTTGTCTTGCACTAAGAAACAAAATTGGAAGATTACAAGTCTCTCTTATTTTTTTACAGAGAACAAAGCCACTCTCATCCGCCAGATTGATATCCAGCAAAAGTACATCCACTTCGTGTTGCTCCATAAATTCCATACATTCCGAAGGACTCGTTACGTACGTGCACGACACATCAAAAAGTTCGAAATATTCACTTGTTGCTTTTGCCAGATCGACTTCATCTTCCACAATCAGACAATTATAATGCATGCCTTACTCCTCCATATGTCTTCTACGAAGCTGTCCGCAGGCGCCGTCAATATCACGCCCCATCTCACGACGAACTGTTACATTGACTTTGTTTTTTTCTAATTTCTCTTTAAATGCATAGACGTATTGCATATCAGGTGCCACATAATCACGTTCCTTAATCGGGTTGACCGGAATCAAATTCACATGGCATCCAAGCGGCTTGGCAAGTGCTGTGAGCTCACGAAGATCCTCCTGGGAATCATTAATCCCTTTCACCATGCTATATTCAAATGTAATCCTACGTCCTGTGATATCCGCATAATTTTTGCAGGCATCCATCAATTCATCTATACTGTATTTTAGTGCAATCGGCATTAGCCTCTGTCTCTTAGCATCTGTGGTTGCATGAAGACTTAATGCCAATGTAATCTGCAATCGTTCCTCAGCGAGCGCATACATCTTTGGTACCAGGCCACAGGTCGAAACCGTAATATTTCTCTGGCTGATATGAAGCCCGTTCTCATCCGTGAGCATGCGTAGGAACATAAGCAGATTGTCATAATTATCCAGCGGTTCGCCCGTCCCCATCACAACTACATTGGAAACTCTCTCCCCGGTCAGAAGGGTAATTGCATAAATCTGATCCAGCATCTCTGACGGACTCAGATTTCGGACAAGTCCACCCAACGTGGACGCACAGAATTTACAACCCATTCGACATCCTACCTGTGACGATATACATACACTATTCCCATGCTTGTATTTCATCCAGACACTTTCCACCACATGTCCGTCTGCCAGTTGGAACAAAAATTTCTTTGTTCCATCCAACCTAGACTCCTGTTCTCTTACAAGCTTGAGTGCAGTAAATTCATATTCTGTTTTGCACATCTCTCGAAAGGCGACGGACAGATTGGTCATTTCGTCAAAACTACGCACCAGACGTTTATGCATCCACTCATACATCTGCTTTGCACGAAATTTCTTTTCTCCACATCTTTCTATCTCCTGCACAAGCGCCGGAAAATCCAACGACTTGATATCTGTCTTTCCCATATCCTGTTTCAAACTCTTTCTGTCTTTTTTTCTATATACTAGTTTTTTTATACACTACTCCTTCCGAAGCAGACGTACCATATAAAAGCCATCCGAATCCACTTCACCCGGAAGCATCGTCTTTTCCTCTACCACTTCAAACGGGTAGTTTTGAATGAGCCACTCTTTGTTTTCTTCATTTTCCATCCGATTTACCGTACATGTACTGTACATGAGTGTTCCACCGGGTTTAACATACTTATGTACCACGGAAAGAATTTCCCTTTGCAAAGTCGCCACCTCTTTCAGTGAGTCCTTTGTCACCCGGTATTTGATGTCACTCTTACGCCCGATAACACCAAGACCTGAACAAGGCAAATCCGCAATGACTACATCTGCCTTTTCCACCATTGCCTCATCCAAAATCGTTGCATCCCACACGGTTGCCTCTATATTGGACAGTGCAAGCCGCTTTATATTCTCTTCTATCAAGGATACTTTATAATCTGTGAGATCTCTCGCTTGCACCCATCCGGTTCCGTCAAGTTTCATTGCTGCATGCGTGGCCTTTCCTCCCGGTGCAGCACACACATCAAGCACATAGTCACCTGCTTTAATACCTGCTTTTTCTACCACCATAACAGATCCAAGATCCTGGACCACAAACGCACCTTCTTCATAGCCCGGTATGGTACTGACCCGATCTACATGTTCCAGATAAAACACATAAGGCAATTCGGATTCTTTTACTACGATTCCTGCTTTGTTCATCGCATCCAGAAGTTCCTCTTTCTCCTGCGCTGACACATCCTCACTCACTCGTATCGTCAGCGGTCGTTTCGAAAGAAGTGCCTCGAGCATTTTTTCCGTCTGTTCCTGTCCATACTGCAAATTCCACAGCTCAATGACATCTCTTGGCATCGAATATCTTACACTCAGGTATTCCATTAAATCCGCTTCTTTTGACGGATATTCCAATAACTCTTTGTTTCGCACAATCGTTCGAAGAACCCCATTGACAAATCCCTTTAATGGTGCAAATCCACGTTTTGTCGCAAGTTTTACACTCTCATTGCAAACTGCGGCGTCCGGTACCCCATCCATAAAAAGAATCTGATAAGTTCCCATACGAAGCAGTGTTCGAATCAGCGGTTTCATCTTCTTCGTTTTTGTCTTGGAAAATTGGTCTATCACATAATCCAAATAAATTTTCTGCTCTATCGTGCCTTCACACACTCTTTTGATAAAGCTTCTTTCCTGTTTTTCCAAAAAACTAAATTTTTCCAAAACTCCTTGCATCACCAAATGGCTGTACTGGTCTTTTTCAAGTATTTCCATCAGCGCATCGAGTATGACTTCCCGTGTATTAGTCACGTCTGCGTCCTCCATAGATTAATACCAGTCTCAAAAGCTGGATAATGGTTGCTGCCGCCGACGCCACATAGGTCATTGCCGCAGCGGTAAGCACTTTTCTGGTCATTTTTACTTCCTTTCCCTGCAGCATATGTTGCTCCTGCAACATTTTCATCGCCCGGGAAGATGCATTAAACTCTACCGGTAACGTCACAAGCTGAAATAGTACCGCAAAAGAAAATGCAAAAATACCAATCTGTATCAATGTTTGGTTGTAACTGAGAATACATCCCAAAATAATAAGCGGAATTGCTGCTTTTGAACCGATATTTGCAATCGGAACAAGAGTCGAACGAAGACTTAACATCGCATATCCTACATTGTGCTGTATTGCATGTCCACATTCATGTGCTGCCACTCCGATGGCTGCTACCGAAGTCGAATGATAGGTTGAATCTGACAAACGAAGCACCTTTGCCCTTGGGTCATAATGATCGGACAATTTACCCCGTACATGCTGTACTGTCACATCATAAATCCCTGCACTATGCAAAAGACGCTGCGCTGCCTCTGCTCCTGTTAAACCACTCTGGGCCTTCACCCTGTCGTACTTATTAAAAGAAGAGTTCACTTTTGCAGATGCAATCATCGAAATAATTGCGCAAATAATCACTAGAATATAGGTCGGATCATAATAGTAATAACCATAGCCACCATACATAAATATTTACCTCTTTTCTGCCTCAAATCGAATGCCTGTTTCAAACGGATGTCCTAACATAAAATCACGCACACTCATCCTCTTTTTTCCTTCCATCTGGATTTCTAAAATGCGCAAAAGTCCGTCTCCGGTTTGAACATAAATACTATCTTTATCTTTTTTCACCAGCGTTCCCGGCGTCATTTCTGTGTTTTCTTCCACCGGTACAGCATTCCATATCTTCATTGTTTTGTTGTTATAATAAGTGTAAGCACTTGGCCAGGAATTTAAACCTCTGACCAAATACCATAATTTAGTTGCCGATTTGGAAAAATCCAAATTTCCTAATTCTTTTTTCAGCATTTTTGCATATGTGCTCTTTTCTTCTTCCTGTTTTTGAGGCGTAAGTTCCCCCGCCTCAAGCATTGGAATCGTTTCCACCAAAAGCTCACTACCTGCCACACAAAGCTTATGAAACAGAGACTCTCCGGTATCTTCATCGTCAATCGGCACCACCTTCTGCGTCAGAATATCTCCGGTATCAATTCCTTCATCCATCTGCATAATCGTTACGCCTGTTTCCTTCTCTCCGTCGATAATTGACCACTGAATCGGCGCCGCTCCTCTATATTTTGGAAGAAGTGACGCATGGACATTGATACATCCATATTTGGGCATTGTCAAAATCTCTTTGGAAAGAATCTGTCCAAATGCTGCTACCACAAACACATCCGCTTCATATTTTTTCAGTTGCTCCACTGCATCCGCTGATTTGATTTTTTCCGGCTGAAAAATAGTCAACCCCTGCGTTAAAGCATACGCCTTTACAGGCGGCGCTATCAGCTCTTTGCTACGTCCCTTTGGTTTGTCCGGCTGCGTTACAACTGCTGTCACCTCATGACCAGCTTCAATCAAGGCCTTCAGAGGTCCCACTGCATAGTCGGGTGTTCCCATATAAACTATTTTCATTCTTTATTCCTCATCTTCATCATATTCTTCTTCCATCTGCACATCTCTCAGACCGCCTTCGACTTTCTCCACGTACAAATGTCCGTCCAAATGCTCAATTTCATGAAGAAGTGCCCTTGCCAAAAGCTCTTCGCCCTCCACAACAATTTCTTCCATTTCCTCATTGAACGCTTTAACTTTTGCATAATTTGGTCGAGTCACCATACCACATTTTCCCGGAACTGAAAGACAGCCTTCCTGTCCCGTCTGCTCTCCACTTGTTTCCAAAACCACCGGATTGATCAGCACAATCGGATCATCACCACAATCGATTACTGCAATTCTTTTTAGTATCCCCACCTGTGGTGCAGCCAATCCGACACCACATGCCTCATACATCGTGTCAAACATGTCCTCAATCAGATCCATTGTTCTCGGTGTCATTTCCTTTACTTCTTTACATGTTTTTTCCAGAACAGGATCTCCCATTTCTCTGATTTTTCTTAAAGCCATTTTTTCCTCCAACTCTGTTTTTCGTTTGAAAAACTATTGTATGTTTAGTATGAATTTACCGGGTCCAGATCAAAATGAATCGTGACTGCACGCATCATTTCCTCTTTCCCCTTAACTACATGTTCCACGTTGTCTTTTACCCAAATCAGCTGATTAATATCGGCTCCTTTAAAGTAAAGAACTTGCCTGTATTGGTCATTAATCTTTCCTATTCCTGCAGGAGCGGGTCCTATCATTCGAATCTGCTCCGGATGCTGCACTATAATTTTTCTTACCGCATCCGCAACAATTTGGGCACAATTCTTCGTCATCTCTTCCTCTCTGCCGACCAAAAGAAGTGCCAGCATATGATGAAAAGGCGGATAATCCATGAGCATGCGGTATGCCATCTCTTCCTCGTAAAAAGCGTCATAATTCTGTGTCACACAATGTTGCAAACTATAATGACTACTTTGATAGGTCTGAATCACCGCTTGACCTTTCTTTTTTCCTCGCCCCGCTCTTCCTACGGCCTGTGCCAAAAGTTGAAACGTTCTCTCTCCTGCACGATAATCTGATGCGTGGAGCGAAAGATCTGCCGCAATAACGCCCACCAGGGTCACATTTTTAAAATCGTGGCCTTTCACTATCATCTGTGTCCCTATGAGGATATCTGCTTCTCCCGCCGAAAAAGCCGAAAGGATTGCTTCATAATCCCCTTTCCTGCGCGTCGTGTCTGCATCCATCCGAAGAACTCTTACCCCCGGAAACATCTCTTTGACCTTCTCTTCCACTTTCTCCGTTCCAGCGCGGAATCCATATATATATTTGGAACCACACTCCGGACACCTGCTTACTTTCTGGGTCTCGTACCCACAATAATGACATATCATCTTGTGATTATGTTCGGAAAGAGAAACGTCACAATGCGGGCATTTAAGTACATGACCACATGATTTGCAGGATACAAAACCTGCAATACCACGCCGGTTTAAAAACAGCATGACTTGTTCCTTTCGCATAAGTGCCTGCTCTATTTCTGTAGTCAATTTTTGACTGAACATACTCATGTTTCCGTTTTTTAACTCTTCGCACATATCAACCAGCTCTACCGCCGGAAGCTTAGCATCTCCAATCCTGTCGTGCAGTGTATATTTTCTATATTCTTTGTTTATAGCTTTATAATTTGCTTCCAGCGAAGGGGTCGCGCTTCCCATAAACACACACGCCCCTGTCATTTCTGCCAGCTTAACCGCTACCTCTCTTGCATGATACTTTGGCATCGCATCACTTTTATATACCGGTTCATGTTCTTCATCTATCACAATCAGACCCAAATGCTCAAATGGTGTAAACAGCGCACTTCTTGGTCCAATCATTACTTTGACAGCTCCTTCTTTGGCCCTTCGGAACTGATCATACTTTTCTCCCGCTGAAAGACGAGAATTCACCACCGACACCACTTCTCCGAATCGTCTGTAAAACCGAAGCACCGTCTGGTAGGTTAATGCAATCTCCGGAATCAGCACAATCGCCTGCTTACCCCTTTCCAGCATTCCTTCAATCAAGCCCATATATATCTCCGTCTTTCCGCTTCCCGTCACACCGTGAAGCAGCGCCGGATTTCGTATTCCTGCATCATAATCCTTTAAAAATTGATCCACTATCAACTGCTGCATCTGTGTCAAAATAGGCGCCTGCTGTTTTTCATCCGTAAAGCGAATCGGATTCCGATACTCCTGAAACGACTCCACTCGCAATACACCTTGTGCCTCCATGCTTTTAATCGTCTGTGGCGAAACCGCAAGCTTTGTTGTCAATACGGTATAATTGACGGTAGCCCCCGGAAGCAATGCTTCCAGCAATCTGATCTTTCCCACCTGTTTCTTGGCCTTTGCCTCCGCCAGATAGGAACAAGCTTCCTCCCTTGTAACAGTCAACGAAACTTCTTTTTGAATCACTGATTTCATTTCCTGCTTTACAGGAAGCACCGTTTTCATTGCCTGTATCATGGTGCCACCATACCTGTTTTTCATCCATCCCGCCAGTTCAATGTTTCTGGCTTCCATGGGAAGATGTTCGGTAACAATCTGCGCTATTTCTTTGATTTTTTCTTCCGGATAATCCGTTTCCTCTGTTATCTCTGTCACATATCCGTTTCTAAGCTTATTCCCTTTTCCGAACGGAATGGACACACACATACCCACTTTTAACTGTTCCCGAAACCTTTCGGGTATTTTATATTGAAACGGACGATCCACTTTCTCATGTGATATATCTATAATCACATCCGCATATAAATTATTCATATTCGTCCTATCGTCTGTTCTTTAGTATCTCCTGAATGATAACTCTCTCATCCATCGGATACTTCAGTCCATTTATTTCCTGATAATCCTCATGCCCTTTTCCTGCAAGCACGATGACATCTCCAGCTTCTCCATGCTCTATGACATATGCAATCGCTTCTCTCCGGTCGATGATCTCCACAAATTTTCCGTCTGTCTTTGCAATTCCGGTTTTTATATCATCTATAATGTCCTGTGGCTGTTCATTTCTTGGATTATCGGATGTAATGACCGTTAAATCTGCAAGTCTTCCACTGACTTCACCCATTTCATAGCGACGTAATTTGGATCTGTTTCCACCACATCCGAACATACATACCAAACGCTTTGGCTCATACTCCTTCAATGTCGCCAGAAGACTTTCCAGAGACATTGCATTATGTGCATAATCAATCATCAGTGTGAATGCATCCGACACCTTCACCAGCTCAATTCGTCCCTTTACTTTTGCCTGCAGCACCGCCTCCTGTATCTGCTGCTTTGTCACATTGAAATGATGACAAATCGCGATTGCACAAAGTGCATTGTAGACACTAAATCTGCCCGGCGCATGTACTCTGACATCCATATCAACCAAACCGTTTGCCTTAAACTCCACACCCAAAAAACCTGCTCCCTGGATTAGATTAAGATCGGAAGCTCTATAATCTGCATTCTCTGCAAATCCAAAGGTTTCTATTTTACACGTATGATTTTGAATCACATTTTCATAATTCTTATCATCTGCATTGACAATACCGACACGACATTGCTGGAACAACAATCCTTTGCATCTCATGTAATCTTCAAAATCTTTATGCTCCAGCGGACCGATATGATCCGGCTCAATATTCGTAAAAATACCAATATCAAAGATAAATCCCTGTGTTCTGTGAAGCATCAGTCCCTGAGAAGACACCTCCATAACTACCGCCTCACAACCTTCCTCTGCCATGCGAGCAAACGTTTCCTGTAACACATATGACTCCGGAGTCGTATTTTTAGCCGGAATATGTGTATCTCCTATAATGGTCTCTATCGTACCTATCAATCCAACCTTATATCCTGCCTGCTCTAATATCGATTTGACCAGATATGTGGTTGTCGTTTTCCCTTTTGTGCCGGTCACACCAATCACTTTCAGCTTCTGTGCCGGATGACCGAAAAATGCTGCCGAAATAAATGCCATGGCATATCTGCTGTCAGCCACACGAAGGATGGTTACATTGGTTCCTTGCACACCTTTTATCTGTTCTCTGATATCTTTTGTCACGACAAGAACCGCAGCACCCTTTTCTACCACATCGGCGGCAAATGTATGACCGTCTGAAACGCCCCCCTCAATACAGATAAACATACATCCCTGAACTGCTTTTCGCGAATCGTATACGACTTGTGAAACCTCTTTCTCTATTGTTCCCTGCAATACCTCATATGTGAGATTACCAAGAAGCTCTTTTAGCAAAGCCATCACATCTGCCTCCATTCTTTTTACCTAAATAAATCCTAATAAAACATGATACCATATTCCCACCATTTTTCCAATGAATTCAACGGCTTTTATTCAGCAAAATTATAATTGGTTACCACCAGCTGCAAGGTTTTATTGCCACGAAATTCATTCACATCCGGATAGTAAATAACATTAATTCTGCCCATATGACGCTCCACCTGCTGCGCAAATGTTTCTGCTTCACCAAAATAAATCCCCTCCACCAGATAACCTCTTTCATCTGCCAAAGTAAACCCAGCCACATTTTTGTTCTTTCCTTTTATTTTACAATTAGTAATACGCAATCCCTTCTGTGCAAAAACAGGCTTAGGATTTCCGTTTCCATATGGTTCTAAGAGCGCCAATTCTTTTACAAACTCTTTCGTTGCGTAAGGAATCGGCATCGGAATGTCAATCTTAATCTTTTGCACATAATCCTCCGGATTTAGGGTACAGTTATGATTTAGTCGCTCCCTAAACTGTTTCAGATTTGTCTTTTGCAATGAAAATCCGGCCGCCATCTTATGTCCGCCATATTTATCCAACAAATCTTCTACTTCATGGAGTGCTTCATACATCGAATACTTTTCGATTGATCTGCCGGAACCTTTCAATCCTTCTTCTCCGTCCGTGAGTACATACACTGGTTTATAATATTTTTCTCTCAATCTTCCTGCTATAATTCCGGCAATACTCTCGTGACAATCTTCGAGGTAAATAACAAGCACTTT
Source organism: Lachnospiraceae bacterium (assembly GCA_045588655.1). GTDB lineage: Bacteria > Bacillota > Clostridia > Lachnospirales > Lachnospiraceae > SVFI01. Next base: position 11,417 of record JAZNEP010000031.1, read on the forward strand.
ATCTGACTGATATCCAAACGCTTCCACCTGGCAAATGGCATCTTCGACTCCTTTTTCCGTCATTTTCTTACGACTCTCGTTCATCTCTTTTAAGTCCGTCGCCAAAACGACAGCTTCCCTCACATGTTCTGCCTCAAACAGTTCAAGTGCCCTTGCAGCACTATCCAAACGCCCCGTGGCATTTAGGCATGGCCCGAGCACAAACCCTACATGATAATTTCCTATCTTAGCCCCTTCCAGTCCACATACTTTAATCAATGTCCGTAGTCCGATATTCCGTGATTCTTCCATATATTTAAGGCCATATTTCACCAGAAGCCTATTTTCATCCAAAAGCTCCATCACATCACAGATGGTCGCAATTGTCGCAAATTCCATCAATTCCTGCAGCATCTCCTGGTTTTCTCTTATCTCTGCATCATCACTCACATGGCCCTGTACTTTTTCTACCATAAGCTGTATCAGTTTATAGGCCACCATAGCTCCACAAATCCCCTTGTATGGGTACGAGCACGCATCCTGCTTTGGATCAATCACCGCATCCGCCGGTGGTAGCACTTCCCTTCTTCCTTCTCCTCTTTCTTCAAACGGAACCTCGTGATGATCCGTCACTATGACCGTCATCCCCAGCTCTTTTGCCATACGTATTTCTTGCGCAGCTGCAATTCCGTTATCACACGTTACTATCGTATCGATACCCTCTCTATGAGCCTCTTGAATCAGCTGTTCATTCAAACCATATCCATCTCGCACTCTGTGCGGAATGGCTGCAGATATCTCTCCCCCCAATTGTTTAAGACCTCTTTTTAATATATATGTAGCACAGATTCCATCTACGTCATAATCTCCAATCACATGAATTTTTTTGTGCTCCATAATTTTTTTTAACAGAATCTCTGCTCCCAGTTCCATATGATGCATTTGCCTTGGATCATGCATATCTTCCGGCTTCCCGTGAAGATAATATCCTACTTCTTCCTCTGATATCACATCTCTGTTTCGTATAATTCTGGCCAACATCGGACTGATATCATACTTCTCTGAAATCGCATTAAAATCCGCCTTTTTCGTCGTCACAACCCACTTTTCCTGTATCATTTTCGTTCCTCTTCCTTATAATTCCTCTTCTCTTACTCTCTCTTTATCGATTAATTTAACGATGAAGCAATTAAGGAACCTCAACTACTTCTTCTGTTCCATTTTCCTCTATATACTGTCCGATATCTTGGACTAATTTTCCCCATGCCCAATCGTTCTCCACATAATATTTCGGACAATTTTTTCCACCTTCATCATAATGCCGAAGCACATGCTCTTTCTCCAACTCATACCTTCCAAGCAACCATGCTGTCAGCTTAACCAATGATTCATAGGTCGCTTCCGTAAACCTGCCATTCTCCTCTAAATAGCAACATTCAATAGAAACAGAATCATAATTTCTCCCCTTCACCGCATATCCAATCTCTCCCAATGGGATACACTGAATAATCTCACCATCATATCCTATAACAAAATGAGCACTTGCTGAGGTCTCTCCCGTTTGTGCCAAATTCGCAAAATAGCTCCGGTTCTGCTGTGCATTCGTACCCGGATTAGCCGTATAGTGCACAAAAATATCTTTTACCTCGGGTAATCGATCTCCCGGTCTGGAATAGGCATTGATTGGCAACAGCAACACTTCATAAGATGGTCTCTCATACACTCTTTTCACTCTCTTTTGTATCAGTTTTTCTGCCGTTTCATCCAGCATAGTCTCCATTGCCCGTTCATCTCCGGTTACCAAACGAAAAATGGTACGTATCAACAAAAAACTTCCTATCATAAGCAACAAAACAATACACAATGCAATTGTTCTTGCAAGATAAACCCGCACATATGCTTTCAGACGTCTTTTTTTTCTTCTGTTCATCTTTGGTATCTCCAACACTTACACTTTCGTGTAACAAAACTTTTTCTATAAAGCAAAAAATATGCCACCATCATGGTGGCATATTTTTATCATCTTTGCAAGTTATACTGAATTCCTTTAAGAAAAGCTTAATGAATTTACAATTTATCTTTTTCCTAAATAATCATTGATTTCCATGATTACATTATCGTATTCCATAATCATTTCATCATAGTGTCCCCTTATGTAATCAATCTCAGCTTTCTTACCAGCTTCTTCCATCTTACGCGCCATCTCCGATAATTTGTTTGCACCAATCATCTTTGATGTACTCTTAAGTGCGTGAACAAAAATCGTGTAATTTGCATAATCTTCCTTGTCAAATGCTGTGACAATATCTGTTCTGTTCTTGTCTGCATTATCACGGAATGACTCAAACAGGAAAATCACACAATCTTTATCACCTTCTGCTGCTTCTACCGCAACCGGAATATCTAAAATCTGGAATTTGTACTCGGACATAATATCATCCGCAACTGCTTTCCACAGGTTCTGATATAATTTTTTCTCCATGTCATCATACTCAATCATGACATATTTGTCTTCCGGAAGGAATTGAACAATCATTTCTTCCAGACGCTTACCCTGGATTGGTTTTGACATATAGCCTACGAAGCCTTCTTCCAGATACATTTCTTTTGCACCGGAAACAGCATTTGCAGTTAATACAATCACAGGAGTATCAATATTTGGACCATCTGTCATCTGCTTGATATTTTTCAGTGTCTCGATACCGTCCATATAAGGCATCATATGATCCATAAAGATGATATCATACTTCAAATCCTTACAGAGTTCTAATGCCATCTCACCACCATTTGCACAGTCTACCTGGATTGTTGTATTCTTTAACAAGCCCTCAACCACCGAAAGGTTCATTGCATTATCATCTACTACAAGAATCTTCGCATTCGGAGCTACGAAGGTCGTTCTGTATTTCTTACTCTTTTCATTGCTGTAGGCATATTTCTCACGGAATTTTCCAATCGGCTTACGATCGCGAATACCCTGTTTAATTACAAATGAGAAGGTAGAACCAACCCCGTATTCACTTCTTACTGTCAAGCTACTGTTCATCAATTCAAGGAGCTCTTTCGTAATACTGATTCCAAGACCTGTTCCCTCAATATTGCGATTACGTCTTTCTTCAATTCTCTCGAATGATACAAACAAACGATTTAAATCTTCTTCCTTGATACCAATACCTGTATCAATAACAGAAACAATTAACTGTACCGAAGAATCGCCCGCTTCTTTCCAGTCTACTTTCAGAATTACACTTCCTTCTTCCGTGTATTTCACGGCATTTGTAAGAAGGTTCGTAATAATCTGTTTTAAACGTATCTCATCACCAAACAGAAGATATGGAATATCCTCTGCTACTACAGCTTTAAACTCAAGCTTTTTGTTTGCTGCACGGATTTCAATCATATTGATAATCTCTGTCAATACATTTGCCACTTCATACTCAACAGGCAAAATCTCCATCTTACCGCATTCAAGCTTAGAGAAATCAAGAAGATCATTTACCAGAGAAAGAAGCGTTGTACCGGCATCACGAATATTCTCAGCATAGCCTTTAATCTGTACATCGGTTGCTTCCCTTAAAATAATCTCATCCATACCAAGCACTGTATTAATCGGAGTACGGATTTCATGACTCATGTTTGCCAAGAAATTTGATTTTGCTTTATTGGCAGCATCCGCCATCTCTTTCAGCTCGGTTAATCTCTTGTTGGTTTTATAATGATCTGTAATATCAACAAGCCATACAAACTTACCATGTACATTTTCTTCTTCGATTGTCTCATGACGAATCTCATAAATCTTTGATAAAATCTCTGATACATACTCTTCATCTGTAAACAGACGTACCATTTCAGGATATGGAGTCACAGAAGTTGCATTAATAATCTCCGGAAAAAGCTGCACAAAATCTTTATTGTAGAACAAGACAACATTGTCATTCGTCACAGCAAGAACCGGTCCTACACCTCCTCTATCCAAAATTCCTTTTGTCACGGTTTTGACCGAATCATTTGGATTTGCTTTCCCCTGCTTTTCGCGAATCCATAAAAAAGCAAACGCGACAGCCGCAATTACCGAAATGACAAGTAAAATACTCATAGTTTTTTCCTCCACTATACTACATACTTAATACCCTTTACTTGTATAGTATATCAAAATCCTCTCAAACTCTCAATGCTGTTTCCTGTTTTTTTTACATTTTTTTGTAAACTATTCGACAAAAAAGTGTCCTCCATTTTTTATAGAGGACACTCTTTATCATTCATTTCATCCTATTACTTTGCAGTACTTTTCTTTACTTTCGTACGCATTACGTACCATAAAGATCCTGTAATTCCAACGGATGAATATGCTCCGGCAAAAATACCTACCATAAGCGGCAGAGCAAAGTCTCTGATACTTGAAACTCCCATGATATAAAGCACAAATACCATAACAAAAGTTGTAAGGTTGGTATAAATACTTCTTGTAAGAGTCTGTGTAATACTATCATTTACAAGCTCTTTTAACTCTGCATCATTTCTTGCCATTTTGAGATTTTCACGAATACGGTCAAAAATGACAATCGTTGAGTTAATCGAATATCCGACAATCGTTAACATACATGCAATAAACGTATTTCCAACAGAAATTTTAGCTACCGCATAGAATGCCAGTACAATCAATACGTCATGTAAAAGAGCGATAACCGCACTTGCAGCAAATCGAACATCTGTAAATCGGAACCAAATGTAAATGAGCATACAGATAGTAGCAATGATTACTGCTAAAATTGCATCCATTTTCATTTCACTACTGACTGTCGCGCTGATGGTTTCTGCTGTGATTTCGCTTTCTTGCACACCGTAATTATCTACCATGGACTGTACAATTGCTTCACGCTCAGCCACCTCCAAGGTCCTGGTCTTGAATACTACCTGTGTTGTTTCATTAATCTTTTGCGCCTGTACATTACTGTCACCGGTAATTTCCTCAATCAAAGGAACTACATCCGAATCAATTTTCTCAATGGATAAATCTTCGTTAAAGGTTACAGTCGTTGATGTACCACCCATAAATTCAAGGCTGTAATTTAAGATATTACCAGTACCGGATTTATTCACGCCCATAAACACAAATCCACAAATGATAAGTGCTGCTGAAATCGCAAAAAATACCGCTTTTTTTGAAACAAAATCGATAGTCTTTATCTTCTTTGCCACACCATAGAATTTTTCATTCTTAAAGCCAAGTGCATAGAATATATACATAAGTCCCTTGGTTACAAAAAGAGCTGTAAACATGGATAAGAGAATACCAAGTCCTAATGTAATCGCAAATCCCTTAACCGTTCCGGAACCTTTCACACCTAATACCAGCGCTGCGATTAAGGTTGTGATGTTACCGTCCAGAATGGCTGACATCGCTTTGTCAAAACCAATTTTAATAGAGGAACGAACCGTTTTTCCGGTTACAAGCTCTTCACGTACACGTGCAAAAATAATGACATTTGCATCCACAGCCATACCGATGGAAAGGATAATACCTGCAATACCCGGAAGTGTCAATGTAATATTTAATGCATTTAATGCAAGAAGTGTCAAAATAACATAAATTGTAAGTGCAAGTGCTGCAACAAAACCTGGCAATAAATACACGATAATCATAATCAAGCATACAATTCCAAATCCAATTGCTCCTGCTTTCAAACTTGTCTCAAGTGCTTCCGAACCAAGCTGTGCGCCTACTACTTTCGAACGCAGTTCCTGCAACTCCAGTTTTAAACCACCGATACGAATGGTAGAAGCAAGATTGTCCGCTTCTGCAAAATCTGCCATTCCGGTAATCTGAGCCTGTCCACCTGTAATCGGTTCATTTACGTTAGGAACCGATACAAATCTTCCGTCGTAATAAATTCCAATGCTCTCTCCGTTTTGGAACGCTTCTGTTGTTGCATCCGCAAACTTCTGTGTACCTTCTGCAGTAAAAGTAAGCGATACTGCATATTGACTGTCTTTTGTTCCTGTTTCTGACTGAATGGTTCCTGCCTGAGCGCTGGCCACCATAGTACCATCGAGCACAATGCTACCATCTTCTTTAAGCTGCTCAATCGGTTTATTCAGCACATAGTCAAAAGTGCCGTCTTCCAAAACTCCGAATCCATAGTTCGGCTGACCATCGCTGCCGGTCTGCTTAATAAAATACAATGTACCCGGCTGTCCTAATTCTTCCAAAACTGCATTGGCATCCGAAATACCCGGAATTTCGATATTGATACGATCAGTACCTTCCTTGTATACCTGTGCCTCTGTACTGTAGTTTTCTACACGCTTCTGTAATTTGTAAATGGTGTCATTCATATCTTCGATCGAAGCTTCTTCCTCTCCGACTACCTGATATGTAATACTTACACCACCCGCAAGGTCAAGACCCTGCTTGATGTTTGCTGCTGATCCGATCTTACCTGCTCCAAGACCAAACATCGCAATATAGCTCAGTCCGGCTGCCACTGCAAGAACAAGAATCAGATAGATGACTGCTCTGCTTTTTTTCATCTTCTTTCTCCTCCTAGTCGCTAAGTGCTGCTTTTATCATAATTGCACACTCTACTCTTTTTCGCTGTAACTCACATCCTGTTTCGTATACACCGTTTATTTGTCCTGTAAAGTTATAAGCATTGGCCGCACAGCCTCCGCTACAATAAAACTTTGCAAAACAATTTTTGCACGCTTCCTTTGCGTAAACATTACAATGCTTAAAATTCTCACAGACCCCCGTCTTAAGAATTCCATCATCCACATTACCAAGCAAAAATTCATCCTGCCCCACAAATTGATGACAAGGATAAAAGTCTCCCCACGGAGTCACTGCCAGATATTCTGTTCCGCTTCCACATCCGGAAAGGCGTTTTGCCACACAAGGTCCGCCTTCCAAATCTATCATAAAATGGAAAAAGTTGAATCCTTTTCCTTCTTTTCGTCTGCGGATCATTTCTACAGCCAATTCATCATATTGCTGCTTTAACACCGGAATATCTTCCTCTCGAATGGCATAATCTTCCGTCTCCGGCGCCACGACAGGCTCTACAGAAATCTGCTTAAATCCAAGATCTGCCAGATGAAGAACATCCTTTGAAAAATCGAGGTTATTATGCGTAAACGTTCCTCTGACATAATAATCCATCTGATTACGACTTTCTGCGACCTTAATGAATTTAGGAACAATTTCGTCGTAACTTCCCTGTCCACCTCTATGCGGGCGCATGAGATTATGAATTTCTTTCCTGCCATCGATACTCAAGACGATGTTTGCCATCTCCTGATTCGCAAATTCTAAAATATCATCATTCAAAAGCACACCGTTTGTTGTCAGTGTGAAACGAAATTTCTTATTATGCGTTTTTTCTAAAGAACGTCCGTATGCAACAAGGTCTTTTACCACCTGCCAGTTCATAAGAGGTTCTCCACCGAAAAAATCCACTTCCAAATTTACTCTGTTTCCGGAATTAGCAACAAGAAAATCAAGTGCTTTTTTTCCTACATCGAAGCTCATAAGAGCTCTTCTGCCGTGATACTCGCCCTCTTCCGCGAAACAATATTTACACGCCAGGTTACAATCATGTGCAATATGAAGACACAAAGCTTTCACTACGGTTTCTCTGTTTTTAAAGCTATCAATGTAATTTTCATACACATCCTCTGTGTACAACATATCTGCATCTTTTAATGTCAGAATCTCATCAATTGCTTCCTGTATTTCCTCTTTTGCATACGGAAAGCCCTGCTTAACAGCAAGGTCCACCATAGTCTCTTTTGATTCGTCCACTTTTACAAGAGGTTCCAACAGCGGAATCATATCATACACAATATCATCCACCACATGCACACTTCCACTGTTTACGTCCATCACAATATTGTAACCATTGTTTTTATAACAATGTACCAATTTATAGTCCTCTCGTCTCTTTTCTATTTCTTCTATATCTACATCAGTAGATCAAAGTATTTCCGCACCGTCTCTCGACAAACACAGAAACATCTACGTAATATAAGCAGCGAGCAAGTCGCTGCTTAAGTTAACATGGTTTTATTTCACGTTTTCGCAACTCTGATTTCCTACTGTACAAGATGTCTTGCATGCTGACTGGCAAGATGTCTGGCACTCGCCACAACCGCCTTTTTTCATAGATTTTTTTAAATCTCTTGTGCTTAATGTTTTGATATGTTTCATCACATTGCCTCCTTAATAAATTAAAACTATTGCTAGTATATCACACTTTTTTTCGCAAATAAAGCATTTTTTGCAAAGACCAAAAAAAGTCACATTTTCAATACTGAGCGAAGTTTCGGTGTTGTCAGCTTACCATCCCACCAAGCATTCCGCTTGCCAGACAGAGGAACATCGTCATCAATGTACTCTGACCCATCTGACCAAGTGACTGCTTCATGCAAAAAGACACTATAACAAGCACAATAAAATATGCTGCTCCAATCAAAAGCCCCCACAAATATTTCTGATGTCCGATTCTCTTTCCTGCTAAAAAACCGCTCATAAAAGTAGAAATGATGTAAATTGCAACCACCGCTGCTGTCACAATTTCTTCCGACAGATGAAATTTGTATAAAAGGAAGGCAAGCAACAAAAGCAATCCGACACTAAACACATAAGCTGCAAGCAACAATTTCAAAAACACACTAACGTATTTTTTCATTCTTTATTCCCAACGCCTGTTTCTTGGTTAATCTTATGTTTCAAGCGATTCACTTAGAACATTTCATTGCACCTTTTACTGTATTACCACATATACTGTTACAAAGTATTATCGGATGGGTAACAATGACAACAATCGTACTTGATGCAGGACACGGTGGATATGACTTTGGAGCCGTCTTCAACGGTCGCCGAGAAAAAGACGATGTGCTCGCCCTCACACTTGCTGTTGGGCAGATACTTTCTCAAAATCCCACACTAAATATCTTATACACAAGAGAAAGCGACATCTATGAATCACCTTCTCAAAAAGCAGCCGAAGCAAACAATAATGCCGCTGATCTGTTTATCTCTATTCATCGTAACTCAACTCCGGTACCGGAATCCTATTCCGGTGTGGAAACACTTGTTTATTCCGACTCCGGTATCGCAGGTGTACTTGCAAGAAACATTGACCGCGAACTGGAAAACATCGGTCTAGCCAATCTAGGAATCACCGAGCGCACCAATCTGGCAGTTCTCAGTCGCACTAACATGCCTGCAGTTCTTCTCGAAATCGGTTACATGAACACCGCTCGCGACAATGTCTTTTTTGATGAAAATTTTAATGAAATTGCTCAAGCAATCGCCAACGGAATTGAAACTACTGTGTCAGATCTTTTATAACCTCCGAAGCCACAATGAGTCCGGCAACAGAAGGAACAAACGCAACAGAACCCGGTGCCTTTTTCCGGGTTTCTTCTGCTGCAGGCGCATCAAAATACGGCGTTATGGCTTCTTCTTTGGAATATACCACTTTCACCTCGCTGATTCCCCTCTTTTTCAGTTCACGGCGCATCACCTTCGCCAAGGGGCAAACTGTCGTTTTGGAAATATCTGTGACCTCAAACCGTGTCGGATCTAACTTATTCCCTGCTCCCATCGCACTAATCACCGGTACACCTGCTTTTTTGGCTCTTTCTATAATCTCAATTTTGGCTGTCACTGTGTCAACTGCATCCACTACGTAGTCATACGATTCAAAACAGAACTCTCCTGCATTTTCCGGCAAAAAAAAGCAGTCATGGATTTGTACTTTTGCCTCCGGATGTATGGATAAGATTCGCTCCTTCATGACCTGCGCTTTCTTTTCCCCTACCGTATCCATCGTTGCAATTATCTGCCGATTGATATTCGAAATACTGATGATATCATGATCAATCAAATCAAAAGATCCAACACCGGTACGTGCTAATGCCTCCACTGCATAACCACCCACACCGCCGACACCAAACACAGCAACTTTTTTTTCTTGTAATTTTTCTATCTGCTCCCCCCCAAGAAGCATGGCACTTCTTTCAAACATCTCCTTCATAAAAAAGCTCTCCTTCATTTACCATAAAAACTTCGGAAACTGTCAACTCCAATTCTCCGTCATAAACGGCAACCGCATAAGAATACTCCTGCCCGATTTCTCCTACCGTTACGCTTATACCTTCCTGTATATTATCTTTCTCCAAAATCTGTGCAATCCCTCGTCCCGTAAGCTTAGCTATTGCTTCCTTTTTCGTCCACACCGCCGCAAAAGCTTTCTCTGCACCGTTTTTTACAAACTGCTGTTCCGCATCTGTAAAATATCGCTTCACCAAACTTTCCCTAACCGGGACCATCTGTTGCAGATCCACGCCCATTTCCTGATCACCAATGGCACAAAGAACATATTGTCCCGAATGTGACAGATTAAAACAAACCTCCGCACCCTCGTTTTTACAATCCAAAGCAAAGTGCGGTTTTCCACCTTTATCTATCACAATCTCCGGTAACTTAATATCGGTTTTACAACCACCAAAAGAGTTAGCTAGCGCTAACTCTTTTGTTTTTTCTTTCATATACGTTTTATATGCATACACAAGCAACAAGCCTGCTGCAATACACCTTTCCTTATCCTCTTGCATTTTCAAAGCGTCCGCTTTCTGTTGTCTTGCTTTCGACGAGCGCTGATAGCAAAGTTTGAAACATTTTTCCTGTTTCAAAGGTGACACATCTACTGCAAAAAGCTGTACCATCTCCAACTCCTCTTATTCTTTGTCTGCAGTCTCTTCCTGTTGTGTAATCGCAATACAAAGTTCTTCCAGCTGTTTCTCATCAACCACATTCGGTGCTTCTGACATCAGACAGGAGGCATCCTTTACTTTCGGGAATGCCATAACCTCACGGATGCTTTCTGCTTTTACAAGAAGCATCACCAGGCGGTCAAGACCATATGCAAGTCCCGCATGCGGTGGAACACCATATTTGAATGCAGAAAGAAGGAAGCCAAAACGATCCCATGCTTCTTCCTTTTGAATACCGATTACTTCAAACATTTTTTCCTGTACATCGTCCTGATGGATTCTGACAGAACCACCACCAAGTTCTACACCGTTAAGAACGATATCATACGCTTTTGCACGAACACGTCCCGGATCGGTATCGATATACTGCCAATCTTCTTCCATCGGCATTGTGAACGGATGGTGAACCGCAACAAAACGGTTGTCATCCTCACTCCACTCAAGAAGCGGAAATTCCGTAATCCAAAGGAAATTAAATTTATTATCATCAATCAGTTCAAGCTTACGCGCCAAATCAAGACGAAGTGCCCCAAGTACATTCCATACAATCTTATTTGAATCCGCCGCAAACAAGAGAAGGTCTCCCGCTTCTCCACTCATGGCAGATACCAGATTTTTCAACTCATCTTCTGTCATAAATTTCGCAAAGGATGATTTGTATGTGCCATCCGGAAGCACTGCAAGGTAAGCAAGTCCCTTCGCACCATTCCCTTTTGCTGCATCCACAAGAGCATCAATTTTCTTACGTGGCATTTCTGCCTGTCCTTTTACGTTGATACCGCGCACGGAACCACCATTTTCAAGAGCACCTGTAAACACCGCAAAACCACAGTTTTTTACAACCTCTGAAACGTCCACAAGCTCCATACCAAAACGTATATCCGGTTTATCGCTTCCGTAGCGATCCATTGCCTCCTGCCAAGGCATTCTTGGAAGCGGAAGCTGTACATCAAGTCCAATGGCTTCTTTGCATACATGCTGAATGAGTCTCTCATTTACCTCGATTACATCCTCTTCATCCACGAAAGAAAGCTCCATATCAATCTGTGTAAACTCAGGCTGTCTGTCCGCACGAAGATCCTCGTCACGGAAACATTTCGCAATCTGGATATAGCGGTCATAACCGGAACACATCAAAAGCTGTTTGAACAGCTGCGGGGACTGCGGGAGCGCATAAAAATTCCCCGGATGCACACGGCTCGGCACAAGATAATCTCTTGCACCTTCCGGTGTTGATTTATTTAAAATCGGCGTCTCAATCTCTAAAAATCCTTCTTTTGCCATAAAAGCACGAACTTCCGTACAGATTTTACTACGAAGAATCAGGTTGCGCTGCAAATCCGGTCTTCTAAGATCCAAATATCTATATTTAAGTCGCATTTCCTCTTTTGTCTTGCTGTTCTCCTCAATTGGAAACGGCGGTGTCTCTGCCTCAGAAAGAATGCGAATCTGCTCTGCAATAATCTCAATATCACCGGTTGCAAGATTTTCATTGACTGCACCAGCTCTCTTTTCTACCTTACCAACCACTGCAACTACAAATTCACTTCTTAATTTTTCTGCTTTTGCAAAGTTTTCGCTTCCACATTTATCTTCCTCAAAAATCAGCTGCAAAATACCGCTTCTGTCGCGAAGATCCACAAAGATAATTCCGCCTTTGTTTCTCTGTTTTGCAACCCATCCCATCACGGTAACCGTCTCTCCGATATTGGCTGAAGTCACTTCGGTACATCTATGGGTTCTTTTTAATCCCTGCATTGATTCTGCCATTTTTTCATCCTCCTATCCTAATTTTTCAAAGCCTCTCTATAGAAATCCTTGAACTGGGTATAACCTTCTTTGATAAGCTGTTCCTTCTGGAACTTTTTATTTTTGTTCATGCGCACAAGCAATACCTGCTGCCCTTGCGCTCTCAACTCCTGCGCCTCTTTGATTACTTCTGATAGTCGCTGAGAAGAAAGACCTTTTTCTACAAGGAACGCAACTTTTTCTTTTTCCGTCGGAACTTTGAATCCCTGATCCATCAAAATTGTGATGATACGCTCAAATCCGATAGAAAAACCACACGCCGGCGTATCTTTGCCTGTAAACTTTCCAACCATCTTATCATATCTTCCGCCGCCGGCTATACTACTGCCAAAGTCAGACATTTCAATTTCAAAAATGGTTCCTGTGTAGTAAGACATACCACGCACAAGTGTCGGATCAAATACAATTTCAAACGAATCTGTTACAGCGGATGAAACACTGTCTTTGATTTCAGCAAGGCTCTCAGCCACGCCTTCCTCTAAATAGTCCCCAAGGTTCTGCGCTAAATATACAATCGCGTCATCTGCTGCCTGCATTCCGTCAAAGAGTGCAATATACTTGTCCACTGCCTCCGCCGCAAATCCATTGCGCAGCAAATCTTCCTTGACACCATCTATACCAATTTTGTCCATTTTATCAAGGATAATAAACACAAGATCAAACTGCTCCTCTTCAAATCCCGAATATGCAGCCATAGCTTTCAAAATACGACGCTCATTTAAGCGTACTTTAAAATTGGAGAAACCAAGCTTCGCAAGCGTTGTGGTGGTTGCAAGAATCAACTCAATCTCTGCCAGATTGCTCGGCTCACCTAAAATATCAATATCACACTGAACGAACTGACGGAAACGTCCTTTCTGCGGTCTGTCAGCTCTCCACACACTACCAATCTGCAGTGCTTTGAACGGATTTGGAAGCTCATTGGCATGATTGGCATAATAACGAGAAAGCGGAAGGGTCAAATCATAACGAAGACCACTGTCCACAAGATCATTTTCCGTTTCTGCTGTCTCTAAATTCAGTTTTTCACCACGCTTTAAAATCTTAAAAATCAGTTTTTCATTTTCGCCCCCCTGCTTTGAGCATAGATTATCAATCGTCTCCACACACGGGGTATCAATTGGCGTAAAACCAAATTTACGATAATTTTCTTTAATCACAGCCATGACATAATCACGAATCTGCATCTCCTCCGGAAGAATATCTTTCATTCCGGTAACCGGTTTCTTATTCAGTGCCATATTTCCTCTACCTTTTCTTTCTTTTTTCTATCGTTTCTTTCACTTTGCCAATTTTACTACGTTTTCGAACATATCACAAGAATATCTTTCTATTTTTCACGAAACAGCTCTCTTTTTCGCTGTAGCATTTCCGGAAGCTTTTCTATATACAAGGCAACATCCTTTACATTGTCACATCTCTCGATTCTTCCATCCGGGAATACCCGCTTCGTTATGCTACCCGCTCCAAGCGCCACAATGGTCTGTACTTCTTCCATGATGAGAATGTTATAAATTCCTGCTTTTCCTTCCACTGCATAGCCGACATTTTCAAAATTGCCTGACATATTTTTCTGACGGTATAAATAATACGGAACCATTCCCATTTGCGCCGCACCTGCGCTTGCAATTTGCATAGTCGCATCGGTATTTACCAGCATATCCATACCTTTTTCTTCAATATACTGACGCAGCTTTGACGCTCTCTTAATTGCAAGAGAATGTACTGTCAGGCTATCCGGACAAAGCTCTGTGATCTTATCTATCGTCGCCTGCACATCTTCTTCTTTTTCTCCCGGAAGTCCTAAAATAATATCCATGTTGACATTATCAAATCCACAGTCGCGCGCCATCAAAAAGGCGTCGATTGTCTGCGCCGCCGTAGCCGCCCGGCCGATATTTTTAAGTGTCTCTTCTTTCATCGTCTGGGGATTTACGGAAATCCGGCTAACACCATGCTGATAAAGCACTTGTAATTTTTCTTTTGTAATGCTGTCCGCACGTCCTGCTTCAACTGTAAATTCCTGTACCGTCGAAAAATCAAATATTTCTTTTAGGTTCCGAATCACACGATCCAGCTGATTAGCCGAAAGCGTCGTAGGAGTCCCTCCTCCGATGTAGACCGTATCGAGTATTTTCCCTTTGCAAATATCTGCAGTTTCTTTCATTTCCGCAATTAAGCAGTCAATATATTCTTCTACCCGATTTCTATATGCGCCAATCGGATAGGACGTAAACGAGCAATACAAGCACGTAGACGGACAAAATGGAATTCCGATATAAAGACTATAACCATCCTTATAATGTAATGCAGAAAGAATCCTTTTCTCACGCTCCGCAATCTCATATGCAAGCTCAGTTTTTGCTCGGCTTACCAAGTGTTCTTCCATAAATACGCGGAAGATTTCCTCTTTGCTTTTTCCTTCCTCTATCATTCCCATCGCAATCTTGGTCGGCCGAATTCCTGTAAGGTTGCCCCATGGCAACACCTTCCCTGATTCCTTGGATAGACACTGATAAAAAAAGCGTTTAAACTCATTTTTTCTGCCTTTTTCCTCTTCCTGCCAGTCATACTGATAGGTTTCACCTTGGGCAAAACACACCAAAACACACTCTTGTCCACAGATCACGTCAATCTTTGGCTTATCTACCTCCGCATCCAGCAGCTCCAGCCGATCCGGCGTAACTACTTTTACTGTTTCTTCCGGATAAAAAGCCTTCACAAGCGAATGAATATCATATTCCCATTTGGGCTGATTTATTTTAACAAATAACATACTTTACTCCCCACTACGCATATTTCACGTAGCTTTACTGTACAAACGGATTGTACTTCTTTTCATAGGCTATAGTTGTCTCATCACCATGCCCCGGATACACTTTTACATCATCCGGCAAAACGAACAGTTTCTCTTTAATTGAACGAACAATCGCGGACGAACTTCCTGTCGGGAAATCGGTTCTTCCTGTCGATTCTAAAAACAGCGTATCACCACTGACAAGGATTTTATCCTCTTCAAAATAGAAACAACAGCTACCGATCGTATGTCCCGGCGTTGCAATGACTTTTGCCGTCATACCTGCAACCTCTACTTCTTCTCCATCCTTTATATAGATATCCGGCTTTATCGTTATACTCTGTCCGAAATATCCGGATAAGTTCTTATTCGGATTTTCACACAGCTCTTTTTCTGCTTCAAAGGCATAAATCGGAGCACCGCTTAGCTCCTTCAACTTTTGAGCCCCGCACATATGATCATGATGTGCATGCGTAAGGAAAATAGCTGCCACTGTAAATCCAAGCTCACCTAGTTTATTGTAAATCCAATCACCATTTGTCGCCGGATCCACAAAAATCACTTCCTTTTTGCCTTCCTCATATAACAGATAACAATTGGTCTGAAGTTGTCCTAATACCATTCTTCCTATTTTCATTTTTTCTCCATTCCCGAAACAACGGGGTGAGATTCACCCCGTTGTTCGCTCAATACTTAATACACTTTCTATATTGTTTAATTTATCCATCACTCTGTTTAGATGGTGCTTCGATGCTATCTCAAAAGACACCGACATAGTCGCCGTCCCGTTTTTACTTACTCTTGTATTCAAACTGAGGATATCAATATTTTTCTCCGTCAAAGCTCTTGAGACATCCGCCAAAAGTCCGTTTCGATTGGTCGCGTAAATCGTGATATCGGCAAAATATCTACCCTTTCCGTCAATACTATCCTCCTGCCATTCCGCATCAATCAATCTCGTTCTGTCAATTTCCGGAAGATTGATGATATTGACACAGTCTGTTCTGTGAATAGAAATACCTCTTCCTCGCGTCACAAATCCAATAATCTCATCCCCCGGCACCGGCGAACAACATTTTGAAAAACGCACTGCCACATCATCGATTCCTCTTACGATAATACCATTTGCAATCTTAGAACGAGGAAGCATCTGTTTGGCTGTCGCATTTTCCTCCACCGTCTTCATGACTTCTTCATCAGACAAAGGCTTCTGATGATCTCTGTCATATAATTCCTTCATCTTATTGATGATTTGACCTTCTTTGAGTCCTCCATGCCCCACTGCTGCAAGCAGTGCATCCCAATCATGAAAGCCAAATTTTCTCATCATGGATTGCATATATTCCGGACGCATAATCTCTGTCTGATCAATGGACTTTGACTTACAGTACACGAGCAGAAGCTCACGTCCCTTAATGATATTCTCATCTTTAAACTGTAATTTAAACCACTGGTTAATCTTATTCTTTGCCTGTGTTGATTTTACAATCTTGAGCCAGTCACGACTCGGCCCGCTTGAGTTCTGGCTTGTAAGAATCTCAATGCGGTCTCCGTTTTTAATTTCATATTCGATGGAAACCAGCTTACCATTTACTCTGGCGCCAACCATATGATTTCCGACTGCTGAATGAACACTGTAGGCAAAATCAATCGGATTCGATCCCGCCGGAAGTGTTTTTACATCTCCTGTCGGTGTAAAACAGTACACACTATCTGAGAAAAGGTCCAAATCACTCTTTAGCAGATTCATAAACTCTCTGTTATCCGACATATCCGTCTGCCACTCAAGAATCTGCTTCAGCCATGACAATTTTTCCTCTTCTGCTGCAGTTGTCTTAACTTTTTTGCCATCGGATGTTTCTTTATATTTCCAATGTGCCGCAATACCGTACTCCGCCGTCTTATGCATTTCAAATGTACGAATCTGTATTTCAAACGGCTGTCCGGTCTGCCCGATCAATGTCGTATGGATCGACTGATACATATTTTCCTTTGGCATGGCGATGTAGTCTTTAAATCGGCCCGGAATCGGTTTATACATTTCATGGATAACACCAAGTGCCGCATAACAGTCTCTTACTGAATCCACAATAATACGAACTGCAAATAGGTCATATATCTGATCAATCGTTTTATTCTGGTTTTTCATTTTCTTATATATACTAAAAAAATGTTTGACACGTCCATCTATCTTGGCCTGAATTCCTGCATTTGCAATATGTGCTCCTACTTCATCCACAATCCTCTGCACATACTTTTCTCTCTCCACCTTGCGAACTGCAATCTTGTCAACGAGATCATAGTAAACATCCGGCTGCAAGTACTTTAAAGACAAGTCATCCAGCTCTACTTTGAGCTTCATAATACCAAGTCTCTGCGCAATCGGCGCATAAATATCCATGGTTTCTCTGGCTTTTTCCTGTTGCTTCTCAGGTTTCATATGCTTAAGCGTACGTAAATTGTGCAGTCTGTCTGCCAGCTTAATAATAATCACTCTGATATCTTTCGCCATGGCAAGAAACATTTTTCGCAAATTTTCCGCCTGCATTTCAAGCTTATCATCTTCATACTGGAGCTGTTCGAGCTTGGTCACTCCATCGACCAAAAGTGCCACATCATCGCCAAACTCTTTTGCAATCTGCTCTGTTGTCATAATGGTGTCTTCCACCACATCATGCAACAATCCGGCCACAATGGTCTCTTTATCCATTTCGAGCTCTGCGAGGATAATTGCAACACAAAGAGGGTGAATGATATATGGTTCACCCGATTTTCTCACTTGAGCACTATGTGCCTCATCCGCGATATTATATGCTTTCTCAATCAAAGAAATGTCATCACTTGGATGGTACCTGAGAACACGTGCAATCAGATCATGATACAACTCTTTTGGCTCTCTAAACTCAGCCACCGCCTCAATGTGACCATCATCAATGACTACCTCTGTTCTTCTTGGAGCTATCTGTGATTCTGCTGTCCTATTTTCCATACTCTGCACACTCCACTATTTTTTCCGTCATCACCCATATGAGTCATTATATTATCAATTAATAATTTCGTCAATCATTGAGGCTGTCGCACCAGGCACACTACAGAACTTTTCTAAATCATATTAATCAAAATGTCAATGGACAGCATTTTAATATTCTTTCACCACTTCCTTCACACCATATCTTTCCTTAAAATCTTCCAAATCCTTTTCGCTTTGAATCAACATTATTTCCGTAAAATGTCCGGTCTTTCTATCCTTAAAACCTGCTACCTGCTCTCCGTTACAGATAGAACATTTTATAACCGGCAAATGTGTCTGCAAATTATAATCCGTTCCTTGTTGCTGCTCATACTTCGAACCATCATCACCCGAATCCTCCGTCCTCAAATACGCGCTGCGAATCGGAAGAAAAGCCAGTAACCATATGAATAACGCCGGCCCCATCGTAAGAAGAAGCAGATATATCAGATTTGTAAACCTCAGCATAATCAATCCTATACCAACAGTCAGCACACTAAATCCAATCAACAAATACTTCGTAGCTTTCCACTCAAGTTCCGTCACAACTGAATTTTTTCGTATGGCAATGCATCGCCACGGCACCAAAAGAAGTAATGCAATTACAAACATCGCCACCACGGACAATATCATGGTTAAAAAGCTAACAAAACCGTTTGCTCCTGCTACGAACAAATTAGCTATGGGCGCAAATTCCGAACCATCCACCTGCATACTGTCCACATATTCTATTTGTGGTGTCTGCACGCGTACATCCCATGCATAGGCGAGGACACTATAGAGTAAATATAGAACAATCATCGCCAGGGCAATTATTCTGGCTTTTTGTTTTCCTGATAATTTTCTCACTTTTCCCATAAAATCTCCCCTTTTTTAGCAGAATAGTATTGGATTTCCTACGCACTTATTTCTTTGTGATCGCACCAATTATAGCTTCTATCACTGCACTTAACACCCCCGCGATCGGCCATATTACCCAGGTGATATGCCAATCCATCGTCAGAAAGCTCCACGCAAGATAAATCAGCGTAACTACCGGCCAGTAAATCGCATCAAACACCTGACAAGCACTTCCTTTCTGCTTTCTTTCCTTGCGATATTCTTCTTCCTGCAACAAGACATGATATGCATCCGATTTCGTTCCGGCGGACACGAAGAAGAATGTTGCTATACTCACAATTGCAAGCAGTAATCCAACCATAAAGCACGACGGCAAATCAGATTTCAAATCCAATGAACCAACAATCAATAATGGTAAGACTGAAATAATACAAAGGAATGTACCAAGCGCTATCTGCAGAGCAAACTGCGATTTCTCAGATTCTCTCTGCGCTTCAAGAAACTGCTTTGTGGAATAATCAAGTAAAATCACTTCTTTCTCATACTTCTCGTATTTTCCCATCGCAATGCCGGTCACAATAAAAATAGCTACACCACAAGCAATCAAGAAAAACATCGGAACCAGACCAAATGCCACAACCAAGCTATCCGCCAGCCCCATCTCCTCCTGCAATCCTCCCATTATTATCAATGTAATCGGACTACATACACAAAGAAGAGATGCGATTCCATAGCGAATTCCGGCCTTTGCATGTTCCTTACAGAATTGCTTTGCCTCCTCCATAGTCACATGAATCCCTTCCATGCCATTCACTTCATTGACATCCTCTTTAATACCAAGCTCATCTGCAAGCTCATCCAAATTTCCAAATTCTGAGATTACGATACCAATGGCTTCATTCTCTGTCTTTCCTTCGTTTTTCAGTTCCTGATATTTATCTTCCATCATACTGAGAAGTTCCGCCTTTGCTTTCTGTACCTCAGGGGTATGTTTCACATTTACAAACATCGTTTCCAAATAATTTTTAATTGTTTCCATCGTTTCATCTCCTTACATATGTATAAATTTTTCAACAACTTGTTGTATTTCACGCCATTCTACACACTTCTCATGATAATACGCTCTACCGATATCCGTAATTCGGTAATACGTTCTCCTCTTGCCACCGGATTCATCCCCGTAGAAAGCTTCAATATATTGAAGCTTCTCTAATCGACTGAATGCAGAATATAAGGTTGTCTCTTTCATAACATAAACGCCTTCCGACATTTCTTTAATCTGCCTTGAAATCTCATACCCGTACGACGGTTTGTCATACACCAGGTATAAAATCAGCATATCGTTATAACCTCGCATAACATCTGAACTAATCAAAATCTCATCCCCTTTCACTACTTCATTTGTCGTACTACGTCTGTCGTAGTATATCTGTCGTAGTAAGAATAACACAACTACTACGACAGGTCAAGTAGTTTTTTGTTTTTTTTTCATAAAAAAACACAGGCTTACGGAACTACCTACCGTAACCTGTGTTTTTACTATTAATATATCGCTATTAAATACTGCTAATAAACCCTACTTCATCTGAAATCATGCAAAAACGATTACATCATTCCGCCCATACCTGCGCCGGCCGGCATTGCAGGAGCATCTTCTTTGATGTTTGCTACTACAGATTCTGTTGTAAGGAGTGTAGAAGCAACACTTGTTGCATTCTGAAGTGCACTTCTTGTTACTTTTGCCGGATCAAGAATACCTGCTTCCACCATGTTCACATAGTTTTCTTTGAGAGCGTCAAAACCGATACCTGCATCAGATTCTCTCACCTTATTGATAATAACACTTCCTTCAAGTCCCGCATTTGCAGCAATGTGGAACAGCGGTGCTTCTAATGCTTTGAGTACAATCTGCGCACCGGTCTTTTCATCACCTTCCAAAGTATCAGCCAGTTTAGCCACTTCTTTGGAAGCATGGATGTAAGCCGAACCACCACCAGAGATGATACCTTCTTCTACTGCTGCTTTTGTAGCTGCAAGAGCATCTTCCAAACGAAGTTTCGATTCTTTCATTTCTGTCTCTGTTGCAGCACCAACACGAATTACCGCTACACCACCTGCAAGTTTTGCAAGTCTTTCCTGTAATTTCTCACGGTCGAAATCAGACGTTGTTTCTTCCACCTGTTTTTTGATGGATGCAATACGAGCTTCAATCGCTTCCTTTGATCCTTCGCCGTCCACAATTACTGTATTTTCTTTTTGTACTTTTACAGATCTTGCACGACCAAGCTGTTCCATTGTTGTATCTTTGAGTTCCAAACCAAGCTCAGAACTGATTACCTGACCACCTGTCAGAATCGCAATATCTTCCAGCATTGCTTTTCTTCTGTCACCATAACCAGGCGCTTTTACTGCTACCACATTAAAGGTTCCACGAAGTTTATTTACGATAAGTGTTGTGAGAGCTTCACCCTCCACATCTTCCGCGATGATGAGTAATTTAGCTCCGCACTGTACTACCTGTTCAAGCAGTGGAAGAATTTCCTGAATATTAGAAATCTTCTTGTCTGTAATTAAGATATACGGTGTCTCAAGAACCGCTTCCATCTTATCCATATCCGTTGCCATGTAAGCGGAAATATAACCGCGGTCAAACTGCATACCTTCTACAAGATCAAGCTCTGTAAGCATTGTTTTGCTCTCTTCAATTGTGATAACGCCATCACCGGACACTTTTTCCATTGCATCTGCCACAAGATTACCAACTTCTTCATCCCCTGCTGAAATTGCTGCAACCTTTGCAATATGCTCTTTTCCGTTTACTTTTGAACTCATATTCTTGATGGACTCTACTGCACAATCTGTTGCTTTCTTCATACCCTTGCGAAGGATAATCGGATTGGCTCCTGCTGCAAGATTCTTCATACCTGCATTCACCATTGCCTGTGCTAAAACAGTTGCTGTTGTAGTACCGTCACCGGCTACATCATTTGTCTTGGTTGCTACTTCTTTTACAAGCTGTGCACCCATGTTTTCAAATGCATCTTCGAGCTCAATTTCTTTTGCGATAGTTACACCATCATTGGTGATAAGCGGTGCACCGTATGATTTATCAAGTACTACATTTCTTCCTTTTGGTCCGAGTGTTACTCTTACTGTATCCGCAAGCTGGTTTACACCGGATTCGAGAGCGGCTCTCGCGTCTGCTCCGTATTTAATTTCTTTTGCCATATTTATGACCTCCTTAAGACTAAATAAAATTACTGCTGTACGATCGCAACGATGTCACTCTGACGAACTACGATGTACTCTTCTTCCTCAAGCTTTACTTCTGTACCGGCATATTTGGAATAGATTACCTGATCTCCGACTTTTACTTCCATTTTAATTTCTTTTCCATCTACCATTCCACCCGGTCCAACAGCTACGACCTCCGCCTGCTGTGGTTTTTCCTTGCTCTGTCCCGGTAAAACGATTCCTGATTTCGTTGTTTCTTCTGCTACAAGCTGTTTTAATACAACTCTGTCTCCAAGTGGTACTAATTTCATATTTGATAACCTCCTTCTATTTAAATGTCTTTTCTTTCGCATCCTTGTTAGCACTCCTATCTTCCGAGTGCTAACCACAATGATTATATTAGTTTTTTTATATTTCTATTGCAAACCAATCCAGCATGTTTTTTCTACCAAAAACCTCCCGTTTTCTCTCTTTTCCTTTCCTTTCCTTGCATTTACCTTATTTTCCCTCAAAAAGTAGATTTAATAAATGGTTTATAAATTGGTTAAATCAACCCAAAATGCTTAAGCGCATTCCATATTCCATCTTCATAAAGCCCTGTTGTGATGTAATCCGCATTGTCCTTGGCAATCTGCGTACCGTTCCCCATGACAATTCCAATCTGTGCATAGCGAAGCATTTCGATGTCATTAATGCTGTCACCGACTGCAATCGTATCTTCACGCGCAATACCAAGCTGCTCGCACACGCGACGGATTCCTCCCGCCTTCGTATGACCATGTGGAACTATCTCCGCGATGTTTTCTTCATGTAGCAAAAATTGATAGTGCTTTCTAGCGCACTTCATCACTTCCTCTACCTTATTTGGTGGAATCTGAATACTGATTTTGTTGGCACGAATCTCTCCGATGCGCTCCGGCACAACTTTAAATCGATCCGGAACCATCGTCTTTATAGATTGCACATACCAATCATCAACTGCATAATGAATCGTGTGCTCATCATAATAAATATATTCCGTCCCTTCCAAAATATACATGGTTCCCGTAGCCTTAAGCGTCGGAAGAATGTCTTCTAGCTGCTCCCTTGTCATCTCATCATCAAAAAGCACCTGATCTTCGTAGCTTGCATACATTCCGCAGGCAGCAACCACTCCGTCAAACCCAATGGAAAGAATCGGTGTCTCCGGCACCATAATCCGGCTTCTTCCGCTGCACACAAAGGCAAAATGTCCGTTTTCCCGCAGTTTATGTATCGCACAAACCGTACTCTCCGGAACATCTCTTCCCTGTTCAAACAGCGTTCCGTCAATATCAAAAAATACCGCTTTTCTCCCTGTCATAATTTCTTCCCTTCCACATAGAAACGCCGGAGCTTGCTAAGTTCCGGCGCTACTGATTCTTATTTCTTTTCCAAACGCTCCTTATAACCCGGGGCATTTTTAATTTCAAATTTGTTGTTAAACATTTCATACTCCGCATCGGAAAGCAAATCCAGTACTGACTGCTCCACATTGTACTTAAACACATAACCACATGCAATGGAAGGTGCAATCTTATCATCCTCATACAGGTTACATCTCTCCTGCACCCGATGGCAATACTCCTCTGCCTCACCATCTTCCACAAGCGGAATCAAGACATGGAAAAAATCGCCTCCGCATCTTCCGATTACATATTCATTCTTCGCTTCCTCGCGCAGAATCTTTGCCACCACCTTAATGAGACGATCGCTCTCCTCATCACCAAACTTGTCATTAACATATTTCCAATCATTAATATTCGCGCAAATCACCGCAACCGGAACCACATCTGAACGATCAATTACTTTTGCACGATTTTCAAAATACGTACTATTAAGAGTCCCCGTAAGCGCATCCTTCTTCTCCCCGTGTTTTACCTGATACTGCTCCTTCTCCAGACGCTTTTCAAGGTCGTCCGCATAAATGGATGTCTCGATGTTCGCATATGTATTAGCTGCAAGCGCTGTAAGCTGCTGCGCAATCGCCTCCACATATTGTTTTTGCACCTTTTCGGTTACCTCATCTTCTTTCACATAAAGATGCGCTATCGTGCGATTACTTACACGAATCTTATATCCCGGATCATTCACCTCATCCTGCTTAACCTCAGCAAAACCACCGACACTTACTGCTTTTTCCCCATGTCTGTCCACCAACAAAAAGCTGATTCCACTCACATTATATGCTGCCTCCAGATAATCGGACAACATCGTGATTTCAAACAACTGGTCCAGACTGTAGTTCTTTATATTGTCTTTCATCCGCTTCTCTAATGAAACCAATCCAAATGCCATATGTATACCCTCCCATATGTAAAGATTATATCTTTTTTTCATTTTTTTGTCTACGGTCTTTCTTGCCATTTCACTGGTTTGATGCTATGATGAAAAAAAGAGATTTGAGCACGAAAGGAGGCATCCATATGGATATCGCTGCGTTATCTATGTCACTGGCAAAAAATCAACTCACCATGGACTTTGGTGTAGCAATGCTTAGTAAATCACTGGATCTTTCTGCTGAAATCGGTGATTCGCTTACCTCCATGATGGAGCGATCCGTTATGGAACAATCGGTTACCCCATATCTGGGTTCCAATATCGATTTGAGTGTTTAATGGATTAAAAAAGAACCGGTCCCTTATTTTTATAAGGTACCGGTTTTTTTATTTCATTTTAATTATCTATTTTGCTTATTCCTCAATGGACTTTCTCTTGCTTACCAAAACTTTTTCTTCCAGACAAATAAAAATCTGGTCCACTTCCTCTGTCTTCATCTTCGGTGTTATCAAACTCACAATCGGTACAATAATCAAGCCAGCTACCATTGCGATTGCTCCCGCATTGATTGGTGAAGCAATATATTTTAAGAAAATGTTAGAAACCGTAATTCCTACACCAACAATAAAGCTTGCCCATACCGAAGCTCTTGTCACTTTTTTCCAATATAGTCCATACAGGAATGGCGCAAGGAATGCTCCTGCAAGTGCTCCCCACGAAATACCCATAAGCTGTGCGATAAACGTAGGTGGATTCAGGGCCAAAACAACCGAAATCACAATGAAGAAAACTAGAAGAATTCTCATGCAGAGTACCTGTGTCTTTTCACTCATATCTTTCACAATATTGCCTTTGATCACATCCAAAGTCAGAGTTGAACTGGATGTAAGCACAAGAGAGGAAAGCGTTGACATAGAAGCAGAAAGCACCAACACAATCACAACTCCCACCAAAATATCCGGTAATGTTGCAAGCATAGAAGGAATAATCGCATCATAAATTACACTTCCATCTTCATTATGAATGGCAGGCGAATCAAACAATCTACCAAATCCTCCGAGGAAATAACAGCCACCTGCAACTACAATTGCAAAAAACGTAGAAATAATGGTTCCGCTACGAATCGATTTCTCATCCTTAATCGCATAGAATTTATGTACCATTTGCGGAAGTCCCCAAGTACCGAGTGATGTTAAAATAACAACACCTAGAAGGTTCATTGGGTCCGGTCCAAAGAAGGAAGTGAATGCCCCCTGCTGTCCAAGTGTCAATGGAACATCACTTTCAAACTGTGCCAGGCTTTTTACCGCTTCGATGAAACCACCCTGTCCGTTTAACACTGCAGCAATGACTGCAATAATTCCAAAAATCATAACAATTCCCTGAATAAAATCGTTGATAGCGGTCGCCATATATCCACCTAAAATCACATAGACACCAGTCAGTACTGCCATCACAATCACGCATACCGCATACGGGATATCAAATGCCATCCCAAATAATCTGGAAAGTCCGTTATAAACCGATGCAGTGTATGGAATCAAGAAAATAAATGCAATTGCAGAGGCGGTAACGCGAAGCGCATTGCTATTGTATCTTTTACCGAAGTAATCCGGCATCGTAGTTGCTTTAAGATGATTGCTCATCACCCTTGTTCTGCGTCCTAAAATCACCCATGCAACCAGCGAACCTATCACTGCATTTCCGATTCCAATCCAGGTAGATGCCAATCCATATTTATATCCAAATTGACCTGCGTATCCCACAAAAACTACCGCCGAAAAATAAGATGTACCGTATGCAAATGCTGTGAGCCACGGACCAACCGAACGTCCACCGAGTACAAAGTCATTTACATTGGTTGCGTGCTTTCTGGAATAAACTCCTACCGCAATCATACTGGCGAAAAATATAATAAGAAAAATCATTTTAACTATCACAATTTTGACCTCCTTCGGATAATTAACGACGTGCTTTAGCAGTTTAAACTTTTACCGCGCACCACTTTAAATCGTTAAAGCATTTACATTATACAAAAGCCCTGCAGAAATTGCAAGGCTTTTATTCTCTTTTTTTTTTAATTTTAAATAAGTCCTTTATTTCATCACTAATTGGATTTTTTTCTACCAATTGCTTCCGGACGGATTCCAAGTAGCTGACACGCATTTTGCATGTACATCCTTCTTTTCATTTCCTTCGTCAACGAGGTGGATTCCACCCATTCCAGCGTGCGGCGAGGATCTTCCCACGGAGAGTCTGATGCAAATAAAACCTTATCGGCACCGTGTTCTTTGACCATTCGCTCAAACTGTTCCTTCGTCATATAGTCCGAACAAAACGCACAATCTAAATATACATTTTTTCCAACCAGATACTCTTCTACCTGATCCCATTGCTTCCAACCTCCCATATGTGCCAACACTAATTTAGGTGGTTGAAGCTTGTTTATCACTTCAAGGGATTTTTGTGGCGGACAATGTACCGGATGCGGGATACCAATGTCAATTCCCGCATGCACCACTACAACCAAATCAAGCTCCGATGCATAATCAATAATGTGACAATATCCGATATCATCAATCATGGTTTTCTGATAATCCGGATGAAGCTTGATTCCCTTTAATCCAAGAGATTTGATGTACTTTAGCTCCTGCTTGTAATTTTGTGTATCCGGATGTATTCCACCAAACGAAAGTATTGCTCCGTCGTATGCTTCATTCATCTGTGCCGCAAAATTGTTAACGGTCTGAAACTGTTCCGGTCTTGTCACCACCGGCATAATTACTGATAAATCAACTCCTGCCCGTTTCATAGAATCTAAAAGTCCCAAAATAGTTCCATCCGACTTTGCTGTGATTCCGGCCTCTTTTTCCAGTGCTACTATCGTTTTTTCTACGATTTTATCCGGGAATGTATGTGTATGAAAATCAATAATACGATTTATCTCTGTCTGAAACATACTACGCTCCTTAGAACCATATCCTTGCAAATCCTATATCACGGATATCTGACTAAATATTTGCCAACTCGTCCTGCGTCACAAAGGAAGCTCCTGCTTTTTCCAACAAATCTGCTGCGCGCGCAATATCCGAAGTCTTTAAAACAATGGATGCATCGTCCTTTCCTGTTGCAAGCGCATACATGTATTCGATATTAATCTCTGCTTTACAGATAATATCAAGAAGCTCCTGTAGCTGACCTACTTTGTGAGCAAGTTTAATTGCAAGCACTTCCGTAGTTCTGCAGGAAACTCCTGCTTCCTTGAGGGCTGCTTTTCCCTTTTCCGGATCGGATACAAGAAGACGAAGAACACCATAGTCACTTGTATCCGCAAGAGATAAAGATACGAGATTAATGTCGTTATCTTTCAGGATACTTAACATATCTTCTAAACGGCCCGCTTTATTTTCTATAAAAATCGATAACTGTTTAATATACATAGAATAACCCCATTCCTTTCCGATTATACAAGTTTACGTTTATCAATCACATGAACCGCCTTGCCCATACTTCTCTCAAGAGAGTGCGGCTCCACAAGTTTTACTTTCACTGCAAGACCTATTGCCTGCTGAATCACATGCGCAATTTTCTTTGTCAGGTTTTCCAGTTCACGGATTTCGTCTGAGAAGAATCTTTCTTCTACTTCCACCTGCACTTCAAGTGTATCCAGATTGTTGATACGGTCTACAATCATCATATAGTAAGGCGTCGTTCCACCCATTTCGAGAAGCGCTGCCTCAATCTGTGACGGGAATACATTCACACCGCGGATGATCAGCATATCGTCAGAACGTCCTTTAAATCTGGAGATACGTGCTGTTGTTCTGCCACATTCGCATTTATCATAGCTGATGCTTGTAAGATCCTTTGTACGGTAACGAATGAGCGGAATACCTTCCTTGGTCAGTGTTGTAAACACAAGCTCACCTGTCTCTCCTGCTGCCACTGGTGTGAGTGTCTCCGGTGATACAATCTCAGGATAGAAATGATCTTCCTGCACATGAAGTCCTTTGTGATAAATGCAATCACAAGCCACACCCGGTCCCATGATCTCTGATAATCCGTATATATCAAATGCGTTGATATGTAATTTTTCTTCCACCTGAAGACGCATCTGCTCTGTCCACGGTTCCGCACCACAGATAGCTGATTTCAACTGAATCTTGTCAAGATCTCCGTTTTCCTCCAGCGTCTCTGCAATGTGAAGCAGATAAGATGGCGTACAAGCAATGGCCGTCACGCCGAAATCCTTCATCATTGTTGTTAATTTTTTCGTGTTACCGGTTGACATCGGAACTACGGTTGCGCCTAAATTTTCAGCTCCATAATGCGCGCCGAGACCACCTGTAAAAAGACCATAGCCATAAGCAATCTGAATTGTATCGTCCCTTGTCACATCCGCACCTGACAAACATCTGGCTACACACTCTGCCCAAATATCAATATCTTTTCTTGTATATCCTACTACCGTTGCTTTACCGGTGGTACCGCTGGATGCATGAACACGGACAATCTCTGACTTTGGTGCCGCAAAAAGACCGAACGGATAGGTATCACGTAAATCATCCTTTGTTGTATAAGGAAGCTTGGTAATATCTTCAATCCCTTTAATGTCGCCCGGCTCGATTCCAACTGCCTGCATCTTCTTGCGATAGTATTCTACATTGTGGTACACGCGATTTACCGCTTTAACAAGTCTCTTGCTCTGCAGAGCCTGCATCTCATCACGACTCATACATTCTTTTGCTTCATTCCAAATCATGTTCTTTAACCTTCCATCTTTTTTATATTCTAAGATTTCCCCTAATCCTACGACTCGTAACCTAATAAAAAGGCCTTTTTGTTCAGTTCTACTGTTTTTGGCGGAACTGTATTCTCAATTACCGTAAGCCAATCTTCTTTTGAGAAATCCATATGCTTAGCAGCAACACCGAGTACAATAATATTAAATACTTTCGAATTTCCGAGCTTTAAAGCCTCACCCATCGCGTCTACGGAATAGGTCTCATATTTCTCTTTTAATTCCTCAATGATATGCTCCGGATACTGTGCTGCTCCTGTCACAACCGTAATCGGTTCAATCTTCTGGTCATTGACAACAAGTGTACCGTCTTTCTTTAAAAAGTGAGCGTAACGTTTTGCCTCAAGTTTTTCAAATGCGATGAGAAGGTCTGCCTGACCTTCTTCTACGATCGGCTCTGCTACTTTTTCACCATATCTTACAAACGTAACTACACTTCCGCCTCGCTGTGCCATTCCGTGTACCTCGGAAAGTTTTACGTCATAACCGGCTGCTACCGTAATGCCACCTAGGATACGGCTTGTCAAAAGAGTTCCCTGACCGCCCACACCGACAATCATAATATTTTTAGTCTTATTTTCTGCCATTTTTACGCCTCCACTTTCTCGATTGCACCGAATTTACAAAGCTGCATACACAGTCCGCATCCGTTACACATCGTTTCATCAATTACCGTTGTTCCGTCAGCCTGTTTTGTAAGCGCCGGACAACCTGGGCGGAGACAAGCACCACACTTCTTACATTTCTCCGAAATTACTCTACACTTATTTGGGAACACATTTCCTTTCAGAAGCACACATGGAGATTTTGTAATAATAACGCTGAGCTCATCTTTTGCCGTCTCTTCTTTAATAATCTTCTCTAAATTTTCAAGGTCAAATGCATTAACTTCCACAACATTCTTAATACCGATTGTCTTGCAAAGCTCATAAATGTTGATTGCAGGAACTACCTCACCCTTTAATGTCTTACCGGTTGCTGCATGATCCTGATGCCCTGTCATACCAGTGGTAGAATTGTCAAGAATCATAACCGTACCTGTGGCCTGATTGTATGCCATGTTCATAAGTGAGTTCACACCTGTATGAAGGAATGTGGAATCACCAATTACTGCCACCCAATTCTTCACATACTCTTTGCCTTTTGCCTTTTCCATACCGTGCAGCGTGGAAATACTTGCCCCCATACATACGGTTGTGTCTACCACGTTAAGCGGTGCAACCGCACCAAGCGTATAACATCCAATATCGCCTGCTGCGTGGATTTTTAATTTATTCAAAACAGAATATACGCTTCTGTGCGGACATCCCGGACACAGAATCGGAGGTCTTGCAGGCACCTGCGCAGCTTCAGCCACTTCCACTTTTTCACCAAGTACTTTTTCACGAATCATGTTCGCACTGTACTCTCCCTGAAGTGTAAAGAGATCTTTACCGATACATTCAATTCCCCATGACTTAATCTGCTCTTCAAATACAGGCTCAAGTTCTTCAAATATGTATAATTTTTCTACTTTAGAAGCAAATTCCTCAATCATCTTACGAGGAAGCGGATGCACCATACCGAGTTTTAATACGGATGCTTCCGGACAAGCTTCTTTTACATACTGATATGCAATACCGCTGGCAATGAAACCGATTTTTGTATCGCCCATTTCCACACGGTTGATTGGCATAGATGATCCATCCTCCGCCATCTGTTTCATGCGCTGTTCTACATAAATATGTCTCTGTTTTGCCATACCAGGCATCATAACAAACTTCTGTATATTTCTTTCATACGGAATGTCTACCGGCTCCACGCGTTCTTCAAGAGTTACCGGTCCCTGTGAATGGGATAATCTGGTCGTCGTACGAAGAATTACCGGTGTATCATATTTCTCAGAAAGATCAAATGCGTACTTTAGGAAATCCTTTGCTTCCTGACTGTCTGAGGGCTCAATCACCGGTACCTGTGCAGCTCTTGCCACACATCTGGTATCCTGCTCATTCTGAGAACTGTAAAGTCCCGGATCATCTGCTGCCACAAGAACAAGTCCGCCATTTACACCACTGTAAGAAATGGTATAAAGTGGATCACTTGCCACGTTAACACCCACATGCTTCATCGATGCCATTGCTCTGACACCGCTGATAGAAGCACCAATAGCCACTTCCATTGCCACCTTTTCATTTGGTGACCATTCTGCATAGATTTCATCATACTTTACGATATTCTCACTAATTTCTGTACTTGGAGTTCCCGGATATGCCGCCGATACTTTCACGCCTGCCTCATAGGCACCACGTGCAATCGCTTCATTTCCAAGCATAATTTTCTTTTCGCTCAACTTTTTGTCCTGCCTTTCTTATCTATTTATTGTATTTCCATTCATCGTATTAACCCATATTTTGGTCTGCAATCAGCTTCGTTGCTCCGTAAATCTGACGGAGCTTTGGTTTCTCGATTTTACCCGTCGGATTTCGAGGAATATCCGCAAAAATAATCTTTCTCGGTCTCTTATAACGTGGAAGTTTGAGACAGAATTCTTCTAACTCTTCCTCTGTCATCGTCTCTCCTTCTTTCAGTTCCACAATCGCCGCTGCGATTTCGCCCAGACGTGCATGTGCAAGTCCGATTACCGCCACATCATGCACTTTGTTGTTTGTGCGGATGAAATCCTCAATCTGTACCGGATACAGATTTTCACCACCACTGATAATGACGTCCTTTTTACGGTCTACTAAAAGAATAAATCCATCTTCATCCTCCTGTGCCATATCCCCGGTAAAGAGCCAGCCGTCACCAAGCACTTCGTTGGTCGCTTTTTCGTCACGGTAATAACAAACCATAACTCCATCACCTTTAACTGCAAGCTCGCCAACTTCCCCGCGTCCCACTTCGTTGCGGTTTTCATCGACAATTTTTACCTGCCAGCCATAGCCTGCTTTTCCGATACAGCCCACTTTATGTATATTTTCCACACCGAGATGAACACAGCCAGGTCCGATGGATTCACTCAGACCATAGTTCGTGTCGTATTCGTGATGCGGGAAAACTTCTTTCCAGTGCTTAATCAAGCTCTGCGGAACCGGTTGCGCACCGATGTGCATCAGTCTCCACTGGTCAAGCTCGTAGTCATCCAGATTTACCTTTCCGGACTCTATCGCTTCCAAAATATCCTGCGCCCACGGCACAAGAAGCCAAACAATGGAACATTTTTCTTTTGATACTGCATCCAATATAAATTCCGGCTTCGTTCCAACCAGAAGAACTGCTTTACTTCCGGATACCAAACTTCCGAACCAGTGCATCTTCGCACCGGTATGATATAATGGCGGAATGCAAAGGAATACGTCATCCTTTTGCTGTCCATGATGGTTTTGCTCCACCTGTGCTGAATGCATCAGCGCTTTATGTTTGTGCAAAATCGCCTTCGGGAACCCTGTCGTTCCGGAAGAAAAATAAATCGCTGCATCATCCTCGTCTGTAATTCCAATACAAGGAGCCTGGCTGGAGCAGTTGGCAGACAACGAATTGTAATCATCCGCAAAGCTCGGGCAATTTTCTCCCACATAAATGAGAAGGCGTCCCTTGCTGATTTCATCCGCAATCTCTTCCACACGGCCGATAAAGGATGGTCCAAATACAAGAACATCCACCTCTGCCAGCTCTACGCAGTACAAAATCTCATCGGATGAATAACGGAAATTCAGAGGCACTGCAAGTGCACCTGTCTTTAAGATACCGAAGTAAATCGGTAACCATTCCAGTCCATTCATCATAAGGATGGCGACTTTATCTCCCTTTTTAATACCGCGCTGTAACAAAAGATTGGCAAAGCGGTTTGCTTTCTCATCAAACACCCTCCATGTAATCTCTCTGCGATAAGACTCTTTTTGATTTGGTTCGATTAATTCGTATTCTTTCCAGGTTACCCTTCTGTTCTCTTTGATTTCCGGATTGATTTCAACGAGACAGACATCGTTTGGATACTCCCTGCTGTTTCTCTCCAAGTACTGTGTAATTGGCATTTTATATTTCCTCTTCTTTCTTGGTTCTTTCTCTTTCGCGCTTTAACGCTTTTATTCGCTAAACTGTATTATAGCACCGTTGCTTAATATATGCAATTAGCAATTAGAATAAATAAGAACAAATGACTTTCGCAGAAAACTTCTGTACAAATCCTCATTTTTCCTATAAAATAGGATACGTATGAGCAAATTTAGGAGGTTTATCAATGATTCAGGCAAGTAATGTAACTTTGCGTATCGGAAAGAAAGCACTTTTCGAGGACGTTAACATTAAATTCACAGAGGGAAACTGTTATGGTCTGATTGGTGCAAACGGTGCAGGAAAGTCCACTTTCCTCAAAATCCTCTCAGGCGTACTTGAAACGACCAACGGAGAGGTTATTATCACTCCGGGACAGCGTTTATCCGTTCTTGAACAGGACCACTTCAAATATGACAGTCATCAGGTTATGGATGTAGTCATCATGGGTAACGCAAGACTTTATGACATCATGAAAGAAAAGGATGCAATTTACGCTAAAGAAGATTTCACGGACGAAGATGGTATTCGTGCGAGTGAACTTGAAGCTGAATTTGCAGAGATGGATGGCTGGGATGCAGAAACCAACGCAGCCATGCTTTTAAATGGTCTTGGTATCTCTACTGATCTTCATTACAGCACCATGAGTGATCTTGATGGCAATGACAAGGTAAAAGTCCTTCTTGCGAAAGCTCTGTTCGGTAATCCGGACATCCTGCTTCTCGACGAGCCGACCAACCACCTTGACCTCGATGCGATTGCATGGTTGGAAGAGTTCCTGATTGATTTTGAAAATACTGTCATCGTGGTATCGCATGACCGTTATTTCTTAAATAAAGTATGTACACACATTGCCGACATTGATTACGGTAAGATTCAGCTATATGCAGGTAACTATGATTTCTGGTATGAATCCAGCCAGCTTCTGATCAAACAGATGAAAGAAGCCAACAAAAAGAAGGAAGAAAAAATCAAAGAATTACAGGAGTTTATCTCCCGCTTCTCTGCCAATGCTTCCAAATCAAAACAGGCGACTTCCAGAAAGAAAGCCCTTGAAAAAATCGAGCTCGATGAAATCAAACCATCCAGCCGAAAATATCCATATATTGATTTCCGTCCAGATCGTGAAATCGGAAATGAAGTACTTTTCGTAGAAAATCTTTCAAAGACAGTAAATGGCGAAAAGGTGCTTGATAACATTTCCTTCAACGTTGGCCACGATGATAAGATTGCGTTTGTTGGAAGCAACGAACTCGCAAAAACAACATTATTTAAGATTCTCGTTGGTGAACTTGAGCCGGACGAAGGTACTGTAAAATGGGGTGTAACGACTTCTCAAGCTTACTTCCCAAAAGACAATACCGAAGAATTTGACAACGATTTAACTATCGTAGACTGGCTGACAGGCTACTCTCCTGTCAAAGATGTTACCTATGTACGTGGTTTCCTCGGACGTATGCTTTTTGCCGGTGAGGACGGTGTCAAAAAAGTACGTGTGTTATCCGGAGGTGAAAAAGTACGTTGCCTTCTTTCCAAGATGATGATTTCCGGTGCTAACTGCCTGATTCTTGACGAGCCAACCAACCACCTTGACATGGAATCCATCACAGCACTCAACAATGGTCTGATTAAATTTAAGGGTGTGGAGCTCTTCTCCTGTCATGACCACCAGTTTGTACAGACCACAGCAAACCGTATTATGGAAATCCTTCCTGACGGCAGCCTGATTGACAAAATCACAACTTACGACGAGTATCTTGCAAGTGACGAGATGGCTCGTAAACGTACTGTTTATACCGCAAATAAAGAAGAGGACGAAAATTAATCATGAAATCAGTTGATTTACATGTGCATTCAAACAAATCCGATGGAACATTAACTCCATCGGATTTAGTTGACTTAGCACTCTCTAAAGGTCTCTCAGCTTTTGCGCTGACCGACCATGATACCACAGAAGGAATCGACGAAGCGCTCCAAGCTGCGGCAGTAGCAAATGCAAACGGAGCCCAGCTTGAAGTCATTCCGGGAATTGAGTTTTCCACGGAATATGAAGGCAAAGATATTCATATTGTTGGAATCTATGTGGATTATAAAAGCGAAGTGTTTCAAAACTATCTGAAAGATTTTCAAGATTCGCGTGACAATCGCAATCGTAAGATGTGTTTAAAACTTGCAGAACATGGCGTGGATATCACCTATGAAAAACTGCGTGCAGAATATCCCACTTCCATTCTGACCCGTTCCCACTACGCCAAATATATGTTGGAACACGGCGCAGTAAAGAGTATGTCGGAAGCATTTGACCGTTATATCGGTGACCGCGCACCTTGTTTTCTTCCACGTGAAAAAGTAACCCCTTCACAGGCCGTGTCCCTCATTTTAAACTGTGGCGGAATACCAATTCTTGCGCATCCGATTCTCTATCATATGTCGGATGCAAGACTTGACCAACTGGTGGCCACACTAAAAGAAGCCGGTCTCATCGGTATCGAAGCCATCTACTCCACCTACAATCAGGCAGAAGAACGTCAGATTCGAAAACTCGCCACCAAATATGATCTTTGTATCTCCGGTGGTTCTGACTTTCATGGCGACACCAAGCCGGGTCTTGAACTAGGGAATGGATATGGAAAGCTTTTTATCCCATATGATGTATTAGAGAATTTGAAAGCTCACCCTACCATTTAACATTCTACAATTAGGTATCGTCCATCGCCGATGTCAAATACTTCGTCGGCCTCAAGGATATCGTCTTCATCCATTTCTGCAATGTCGATACCTTCTTCTTCGAAGTAATCCCATACTTCCTTTTTACTATTTACAACCACTGCCATGCACTCTGTGAGGAAATCATCGGCTTCCTCCCTTGTGCCGGCCACTTCTTCCGGAAATAATTTACATTGTTGTTCCAAAAACGCGTCCAATACTGCTTCATCAAATTGTGTCATACGATTCTCCTTTCTGTCCCGCTATGTGGACTATCCTTTTATTCCTTCTCATATAATGTTTTCAGCACCTGATACACGCCCTGCTCCCAATATGGGGCACAGACATATCTGGCTGTCTTCTTGACAATTGGAAGTGCATTCCCTACGGCATAGCTTTCTCCTGCTGACTGGAGTAAGCCTATGTCATTTTCGTTATCTCCAAATGCCATGGTATGTTTCGGGGCGATTCCCAACCCCTCCTGGAGTACTTTCAAAGCCTTTCCCTTGTCCACGGAAAAGTCCATAAAATCTACCCATTCCTCTCCTGCCATGCAGGTTTTTACTTTGTCTTTCCACTTCGGAATCAGAAAACGTTCTCCTTGTGCTCTGATTCCTCCCTTTTTATAAATGGCTAGTTTAATAAATTCTGCATCTTCTGTCAAAAGATCATCAGTCAGTGTCACGTCATTGCGATAGCTATCACGAATTAAACGAATAAAGTCTTCTGATTTACTTTCAATAAAACACCCCTTATCCGTCGAGGCCACGACATGACAATCCTGTTCATATAATGTGCGAAGATCCTTTACAATCTCTTCTACATATTCTCGCTGCATCTTTGTTAATGCATAAGTCTTTCCGTCTTTGATGATATGTGCACCGTTTTCCGCAATATAAAGCAGGTTACGGTTCGCGCGTTCAAACATACGACGAATACTTCCATATTGTCTTCCGCTTGCAATTGTAACGTAAATACCCTGATCCGTGAGTTTCTGAATTGCTTCAATCATCTCATCTCCGACATCTCTGGCGGAATCTTTAACAAGTGTCCCATCCACATCGGTTGCAATCAGTCGAATCTCTGTCGCTTGCTCCGGTGTTTCTGTGCGGTCTGATATTCCATACAAATCAAAATGATCTATTTTTTTCATATTTACTCCAAATGTTGTCCTGTTTCCGGTA
Organism: Lachnospiraceae bacterium; assembly: GCA_045588655.1. Classification (GTDB taxonomy): domain Bacteria; phylum Bacillota; class Clostridia; order Lachnospirales; family Lachnospiraceae; genus SVFI01. Next base: position 48,886 of record JAZNEP010000031.1, read on the forward strand.
TAAACACTCTGCCGGCTCCAACCTGGTCTCCTGTATCCGCACTTGCCTCAGCAATTGCTTCCTCGCAGAATGTATCCTGTGCACAACATAGCCTCTTTCCTCTCTTATCTACCTTGGCATATGTGTCATCCGGCTGTAGCAGATGTGCTTTCAAGGTGTCATCCAACTGTACTTGTAAATTGTGGATGGCTTTCTTTTTTAAATCCTCCTGAAGAATCGGGAATAAAATTTCTACACGTCGCTCTAAATTTCTAGGCATCCAATCAGCACTTCCCATGTACACTTCCGGATTTCCGTTATTTTCAAAATAAAAGACCCGCGCATGTTCCAGGAAATTACCTACAATCGAGCGCACCGTAATATTCTCACTCACGCCTTTTATACCGACCTTCAAACAACAAATACCTCGGATAATAAGCTCAATTTTTACGCCTGCTGTACTCGCTCTATACAGGGCTTCAATAATATCTCTGTCGCAAAGTGAATTCATTTTGGCAATAATATGTGCCGGCGCACCGGAACGTGCATTTTTTTCTTCTCTTTCAATCAAATACAGGAATTTATCTTTCAGCCAAAGAGGCGCAACCGAAAGTCGATTCCAGCTTTTTGGTTCTGAATAACCGGAGAGCATATTGAACACTGCTGTTGCATCTTCTCCGATTTCTTCCTGACAGGTCAAAAGACCGTGATCTGTATACAATTTCGCCGTCGCGTCGTTGTAATTACCGGTACCCAGATGCACATAGCGGCGGATTCCATCCTCTTCTTTTCGCACCACCAAAGTAATTTTGGAATGTGTCTTAAGACCGACCAGACCATAGATTACATGACACCCTGCTTTTTCCAGCATCTTAGCCCAAACGATATTATTTTCCTCATCAAAGCGCGCTTTTAACTCCACAAGGACTGAAACCTGTTTGCCATTTTCTGCGGCCTGTGCAAGCGCACGGATAATCGGTGAATTACCGCTGACTCTGTAGAGTGTCTGCTTAATTGCCAGAACTTTCGGATCTTTCGCAGCCTTCTGAATAAAAGCAACGACCGGTTCAAATGTCTGATATGGATGGTGTAACAATATATCGCGTTTCGAAATTTCTTCAAAAATATCACAATCTGCCGGAAGTTCTTTTACCGGCTGCGGTTTATAAGTTTTTACCTTTAAATCCTCAAATCCTTCCATTCCGTACATTTTCATAAGGAATGTCAGATCCAGCGGACCGTTGATATCATAAATATCTTCTTTCTCCAGCTGTAATTCCTTGTTGATAATTTGGAGGAGACGTTTATCCACTCCTTCTTCAACTTCGAGACGAATTGCTTCTCCCCACTGACGCTTCTTGAGCTGTTTTTCAATCTCTTTTAATAGATCTTCCGCCTCATCTTCATCAATGGATAAATCGGCGTTACGCATAATACGGAACGGATGTGCGCAAATGACATCATAATTCAAAAACAGCTTATCCATATTGCGCTCTATTACCTCTTCGAGCAAAATGACATGTGCTTTTGCCTGATCCTCAAACAAATCATTCGGAATCTGAATAATACGAGGAAGCACCGATGGCACCTGAACTGTAGCAAACTCAATTTCAGCCTTTTTCTCTCCTTTTTTCTTTAGAAGCGCTCCCAAATTCAATGACTTATTACGAATCAAAGGAAACGGTCTTGATGAATCTACTGCCATTGGTGTCAACACCGGATAAATACTGTCTTCAAAATATCGATCCAAATATTCTGCCTGCTTCTGTGTCAATTTTTCATGATGCGTAATTACGTGCATTCCGCTTGCCAGAAGCTGCGGAAGCAACGTTCTGTTATAGGTCTGATACTGCATATTTACAAGCTCATGCGTCGCTGCTTTTACCAAAGAAAGCTGTTTCTTTGGGTCGAGTCCTGCTATATCCTTTTTGGTGTAACCTGCATTTACCATATCTTTCAGGGATGCAACACGCACCATAAAAAACTCATCCAGATTGGATGCTGTGATACTCAAAAATTTAAGACGTTCAAACAAAGGGATACTTTTATCCCTTGCCTCACTTAGTATGCGATGATCAAACTGTAACCAGCTAAGCTCTCTGTTTGTGTAATAAGCCGGATCTTTATAATTGATCTTTTCTACTCTTTCACTCATATATACTGCTCCGTTCCCGTCTGTTTTAGACACTTTTTTTCTGCCGGATTACCGGTTTAATGCGATATACCTCTTCAAAGAAATGTGCTTTTGACCCAATCAAACTCTTTTCCAACGTAATATCTTCTGCGGTATCTACATGAAGAATCAGTTCATTTTCTTTTAGAACTGCCCTTACTTTTTTAAACTTTTGTTTATGGCTTCGATCAAGTCCGTTTGCCAGTTTGAGTATCGCTGTCAATTTTGCAACGGTCAAATACGCTTCTTTGTCCATATGCAGATTTCGAATCATCTCTCCATAATATTCAAAATCAAGGCGATTATACTTCACAATATTGGCCACCATTTCTCTTTCCAAATGTGAAAGTCCAATAATTTCTGTTGACATGATGATGTTGTAGGAGCACTCTCCCGCGTTTAACATACTGATGTATTTTCCACAATCGTAAAGACGTGCAGAAAGCTGCAATAAAAATCGATCTCTCTTTTTTAGACCATGAATCTTTTTGATACTGTCAAAAATCATCAATGAGATGTTTTCCACCGACTCACTTCTCTTGCGACTTCCCATGTAGCGTTTGCTTATGTTTTCACAGCAGGCCAGAATATCCTGTTCAAAATCATGTTGTGGCTTAATCAGCTTATTTTTCTCAGCATACTCATACACCATACCATCGCAAAGCGATACGCCCGGTGCCCACAAAAGCTTGGCATCCATTACCTCCAGCATCCGTTTTACAAGCACTGCACTACAAAACAAAAGGGAAACCTTTTCCTCCTCCATCCCGATGGAAGTGGCTATCTCTTGTCTGTTTCTGGATTGAAGTCCCTGCACAAACTCCATACATTTTTCTCTGGAAAGGTATCCCTTCTTATCACCACAAATCACCGGATTTTGTATAATCGGCGAAAAATAGTCATCTACCAGAATAATGTTTTCAATTTCTCTTCCTTTAAAGTGCATCTTTTTCAAAACTTCCAGCTGATTATCCACCAGCTCTTCCACAAGCTCGGCATATCTTGATGGTTTAGCCTGCATCGCCATAAGACGATCACGAAGTCTAAGCACTCCAAGACGTATATTTTGCGTAATCACAAGCGCGTCTTTGTCAAATAGAGAAACCTGCACACTTCCACCGCCGACATCCACAATTGCCGTTCCTTTTTCAATGATTTTGCGGAAGCCCTCTCCTTTGGAAGCAATCGCTTTATAATCCAAAAAACGTTGCTCTGAATTGCTAATTACATTGACCCTAATACCGGTTCGATTTTCAATCGTATCAAGCACTAGTACCGTATTTTTTGCTTCCCTGACCGCACTCGTTGCGTATGCCTTATAATCATCTACCCTGTAGGCGTCCATGATATTTTTAAAATCCTTGAGCACCTCGCAAAGTTCATTGACACGCTCATTGCTCAGCTTACCGGACCCATAGCTTTCGGTTCCGAGCTCTATTTTATGGCGAATATGATCAATTTCTTTTAATCCCGCTTTGGGCGAAATTTCAAATATTTTCATTGCCAGCTCATAAGAGCCAACATCAATTGCCGCAAAAGTCTTGACTGCCATCTACCTTCCTCCTAATAATTCCCTAAAATCTTCATATTGCGCGCCTCATCCCTAAGACCGCGGAGCGCGTTCTTTACTGCGCTGTCAGCAAGATTTCCCTCAAAATCAATAAAGAAGCGATATTCCCAGTTTCTGTCCTCAATCGGTCGGCTCTCTATCTTACACATATTGAGGTTGTTATAAATAAAGTGTGACAACATATGATATAAAGATCCGCTCTGATGCGGCACTTCAAAACATATGCTGATCTTCTTTGCATCTTTTTTAAATATCTTTTGATTGGTCACAATAATAAAGCGGGTCGAGTTGGTTTCCGACTGGTTCACACCCTTTTTTAGCACTTCCAGTCCATACGCCTGCGCTGCATATTCACTTGCAATCGCGACCTGCGTACTGTCACCGTCACTTTTTACTTTCTGCGCTGCAAATGCATTGTTCTGCATGCTGATCTGCTGCCAGTTATAGCAATTAAGGAAGCGGGCACTCTGCATCAGTGACTGCGGATGAGAATACACTTTCTCAATCTTTTCAAGATCTGTACCCGGAATTCCTAGGAGACAGTGTTCAATTTTTATAATCTGCTCCCCGACAATATAATTCTCAAACTCTACCATAAGGTCATAGATTTCGCTCACGATTCCTGCTGTCGAATTCTCAATCGGAAGCACCGCAAAATCTGCACTTCCTTCATCGATAGCACTCATTGCCTCGCGGAACGTATCCACATGAAAGCTATTAACCTGATCTCCGAAAAACTGTTCCATCGCCGCCTGTGAATATGCACCTTCCGCACCTTGAAATACCACTCTGGCTTTCTTTGTCTCCAGTTCATCTACACCGATAAAAGGAAGTTTCCCTATACTACCGTGTTCCGCCAGCATCTGATATTGAAGCTTACGACTCATGGACATGATTTGTTCAAACAACTCCTCCACACCATGACTGTTAAATTCATTATGTGTCAGAGATTTCACTTTGCGTATTTTTTCTTCTTCCCTTGTTTTATCAAATACTTTTTTTCCTGTTTCTATTTTATATTCTGCCACTTTAGAACAGATTTCCATCCTTCTCTCATACAGATCTACCATCTGCTGATCAATGTTATCGATCTCGTTTCTTAATACACCTAAGTCCATCTCAAGCCATTCCTTTCATTCACGCTGCATTCAGGCTTTTCCCGAGCCTTTTCCATATCTTTTTCCTTGTTTTTAGCGCATCTCTTCATACTTTTGCGCGCCCTTCTTCAGCGTTGTTTTAACATAAATATCTTATAACAATTCCCCCCAATAGGCAAGGCAAACACTGTAAAAACACCGCAAAAAGCTCTTCTATTTTCCTTGCAAAATATGGTATACTATGAACACTTAGCAAAACAAAAGCAATAGCAAACAGGAGGCTTCCTATGTCAAGTAAAAAGAAGGTCATTCTTGCCCTTATTATTATAATTTCCCTATTCCTTGTACTCTATTTTTTCCTCTCTCACAGGAAACAGATTCCTCAAAATCCGATCGGTACGGTCGGCAATACCGCCGGCAATTTAAATAATGGCGGATATTTCTGTGAGCAGGATGGAAAGGTATACTTTTCCAATGCATACGATAATGGTGCACTCTACTGCATGAATGTAGATGAAACCGAAATCAAACGTTTAAATGGTTCCGAAGCATCTTATCTCAATGTTGCAGGTAACTATATCTACTATTATCAGAAAAATGCGTCCGGTCATTCTGATTTGGGCTATATCTTCCGTACATTCGGTCTATATCGTTGTAAAACAAACGGCCAAGACCCGGTATGTCTTGATCGATCCGATTGTGGCGCTGTCACCCTTGTTGATAATACCTTATTTTATACCAAATCGGTGGAAGGACAGAAAACTTTGCATCTTTTTTCTATTTCCACTGATAAACGAAATACAGAACAGATAGCGGAATATCTTGCAAATCCTGCCAGTGCTGCAAACAGCGTCCTTTACTATAACGGAACGCAGAAGGATCACTATCTGTATACCTATGACACAATGACCAAACAGGAAACTCTCCTCAAAGAATATCCTATGTGGTTTCCGACACTACATGGAAATTCCATTTTCTTTTTAGATTTGGAAAGCAATTATCAACTCTGTCGCTATGACCTGTACGACGATTCTATGACAGTCATTGCTACAGACCGTGTAGATGCTTTCAATGTAACGGATCAATATGTGTACTATCAGACCAGCGGAACCGAAACCCCAGCCTTGATGCGTGTCAACTCAGATGGTACAAATCCCGAGGTCGTAGCCGAGGGTGTATTTAGCGATATCAGTGTCACTTCGCATTATGTTTATTTCCGACCATTTGGTGCAGAGCATACCATGTATCATACACCGGCTAACGGTCCTATCTCTGTCTCCACGTTTGACGGTGCCAGTCAGGCTGCTTTAAAAGAGATGCAAAAATAAAACAATGGGTCAGACTTTTTCACTGTCTGACCCATTTTATTTTACTCTCTTGCCACCAATTCCTCCAACAGTTCTTTTACTGTCTTTCCCAAAACCGGATGTACATACATCGGTGCCAACTCATTTAACGGTTCCAGAACAAATCTGCGATTTGCCATATCCAAATGCGGAATGATTAAATCCGGCTCCTCCACTCTTTTATCTTCATAAAAAATGATATCCAAATCCAATGTTCTTGGTCCCCAATGAATGGTTCTCTCACGTCCAGCCTGCTTCTCAATCTCATGCAGACGTTCCAAAAGCTTTCTCGGCGAAAGTAAAGTCTTAACCTCAATTGCGCCATTGAGGAACTTCTCCTGTTCAACTCCCCCGTACGGCTCAGTCTCTATCCACTTTGATGCTCGCACCTCTTTAAATGCTTTGTCCGACTGCAATGTATCCATCGCCTGTTTGAGATATTTTTCCTTATCTCCCATGTTTGAACCAATCGACAGATATACCGTATTCCACCATAGACTTCGAGTCACCGACACATTTTCAAACGGCAATGGTATTGGGGCGTTCGGTTTACATAACTCCATCTCTAATCCCTGTAACAGAGGAAACTCCTTTAACACCGCCTGCATTGTTTCCGCTACTGCCCGTTCAAGCAATTTGTATGTATTGTTTTGCAGAAACTCCGTCATAAACATGCACACTTCTCCGTAATGCACCGCATCCGTTACCTCATCTGTGTGCGACGCATTCTCCATGTCATAGTAAAGTCTGGCGTTTACATAGAAATCTTGTCCGTTTCTTGTCTCCTCTTCCAGTACTCCGTGATGTGCAAAAATCTTAAGTCCTTTGATCGTAATATAATCCATAATATATTCCTACTATAATATCTAAATCTACAACTATTGCATCTTTAATATCCTAAATGATACCGCTTATAACATACTAAGTCGCCATCACATATCTCTGACAGCAAGCGCCATCTTAATTGCACGGATGTTTTCTTTCACATCATGCACACGGATAAAACTGCACCCCTTCATCACACCGATGACGGTGGTTGCAATGGTTCCTTCCAATCGCTCGTCCTTTTCCAACCCCAGCGTTATTCCTATTACGGATTTTCTTGAGGCTGCGAGAAGCACCGGTAAGCCAAATGTATGCAGTTTCTCCAGATTACCAAGTATCTGTAAATTTTGTTCATAGGTTTTAGCAAAACCGATTCCGGGATCTACAATAATCCTGTCATATGGAATTCCGGCTTTTCTGGCCAGCTCCAATGACTCTTCCAAATCCTGCATCACATCCGGTATGAAATCTGTATAAACTTCCTCTTTTCTATTATGCATCAGACAGCAACACACACCCGCATCTGCAATCACTTCTGCCATTCGCTTATCGTGTTTTAATCCCCATATGTCATTTATTAAATTAGCACCGGCTAACACGCCCGAATACGCTACTTCCGCTTTGTGTGTATCAAGCGATATCGGAATATCAAATTCCCGTTTCACCGCCTCTATCACAGGAAGCACCCGTTCCATCTCTTCCCCCACAGTAAGCGGCGTATAACCCGGTCTTGTAGATTCGCCTCCAATGTCGATGAGATCTGCTCCTTCCGCAATCATCTCGCCAACACGAAAAAGAGACTCCTCTACCGTGGTATACCTTCCGCCATCGGAAAAGGAATCCGGTGTGACATTCAATATTCCCATAACATAGGTCTGATTTCCTATATCAAATTCTCTGTTTCCGATTTTCATACGACTATTCTCCGTATCACGTCATCATCCAACATATTAATCCCATATTAATCTCTCAGATTGCTATTTCTAAATTCTTTTTATCTGCTTTCCAGTTACAATGTTCCTGTTGCTTGCAAAAGTAACAAGGACGACTAAGCTTATCCGCGCGATACAGTAGCCCATTCAAATTTTTTTCCTGCTTTCTCTCACTTTGTCTGTGCGTTGCAATTGCCGATTCTATCCACTCCACTTCCTCTTTGGAAAATCCGCACATTTTAAGAATCGGCGGCGCCAGGTGAGCACTTGCAATCGCATGGTCCACTCCGGTTTCATACTGCTTCCATCTTCCTATATCATGCAAAAGTGCTGCTGCATATATCATTTCTTCCGAGATTCCATAGCTATCTTTTTCATTTAAAATCATTGCAATACGAGCCACATCCAAAAAATGGGCCGTATTGTGTCTGCAAAAAACACGCTCTCTTTCCCACTCTTCAATCATTTGAACATGTTTTTGGTATTCCGGGTTTGAAATAATGCGGTTGATTCGTTCCATGACAACGAGTCACCCCTTTCTTGTGAGCATCTCAAAGAACGTCGCCTGAAGCCTTTCACTTTCTGCAAATGCGCCCCGGGTCGCAATACTTACTGTCTGACTTCCCGGCTTTTTGATTCCACGCATCGTCATACACATATGCTCCGCCTCTGTCATAACCATTGCCCCGGATACACCGAGATCTTCCATTAAAGCATCTGCTATCTGGTCTGTCATCTGCTCCTGCAGCTGGAGTCTCTTTGCATACACTTCCACGGTCCTGGCAAGCTTGCTAAGCCCCACTACCTTTCCATCCGGTATATAAGCCACATGAGCTTTTCCATAAAATGGCAACATATGATGTTCACACATAGAATAGAATGTGATATCCTTTTCCAACACAATTCCCGTACTGGATGATGTGAAGGTCTTTTGCAAATGGTCTCTTGCATCTTCCTGCATTCCTGCAAAAATCTCTTCATACATACGCGCGATTCTCGCAGGTGTCTCAACCAGACCTTCTCTTGTCGGATCTTCACCGATTCCTTCCAAAATCATTTGTACTGCTGTTTCAATTTTCTTTTTATCTACCATGTTTCTATACTTTCCTTTGACGTTTTTCCAAAATATCCATAAGCCTTCCCAGATAAGAAAGTGAACCGAACGCAATAATGACACTATCCTTATCTGCAAGCAGGTAACTCATCTCTACTGCCTCTTCCAAACTGTCCGCCGCCGTCACATTTTTGTGATACTTTGACACTTCACAGGCCAGCTCATAAGCATCCATCGCTCTTGCGTTGTCCGGTGTTTTTATCGTTATAATACTTGATGCAAACGGACTCGTTAACGAAATAATTTTGTCGTACTCCTTGTCCTTCAATATTCCCATTATATAAACAATCTTCTTATTTGTAAAATAGAATTGAATGGATTGTGACAGCTTTCTGGCGCCGTCCTCGTTGTGGGCTCCGTCTACCAAAAAGACAGGCTTCGTAGAAATTACTTCAAATCGCCCGCTCCATCTGGCCGCCGCAAATCCTCTCTCCACCGCCTTGTCTGTAACTCTTACTCCTTCTTCCTTGAGTACCTCTATCACTTTAAGTGCCAAAAGTGCATTTTCTATCTGATATTGTCCCGACATTACAATCGCTATCTTTTGCTCTTGTTTATAGACAAACGATTGCTTTTCGAGCCCATAGCGGATATCGGTTGCATCTTCTGTCCTAACAAAATCAATCGCTACCTTTTGCTTTTCACATACATCCTTTATGACCGCCGCCACTTCTTCTCTCTGCTGGGCACTCACCACTCTGCATCCCGCCTTCACTATTCCGGCTTTATTTGCAGCGATTTCTTCCAAAGTAGTCCCCAGAAATGACATGTGATCCATACCGATGGGCGTCAATACTGCCACCTTTGTCGTATTCACCAGATTAGTCGCATCCAAACTTCCACCCATTCCACATTCGAGAAGAACATAGTCACATTGTTTTTCCATAAAAAAAAGAAAGCCAAGCGCTGTCTCTACCTCAAATGGTGTCGGGTGCGTTTTTCCTTCTGCAACCAGCGCATCACAGGCGTCTTTCACGCGCTCTAAATGCTCGCAAAGAGAGTTCTTTGGAATCATCCTTCCATTTACACTGATGCGTTCCCTGTAATCCCGTATGGTCGGTGAATTATAACGCCCTACCTTGTATCCCGCTTCCTTCAGTACCGCAGAAAGATATGCGGTAACCGATCCTTTACCATTTGTCCCTGCAATATGCAAAAATGTAAGTCGTTCTTGCGGATTTCCCAATTTTTCACACAAATTTATGATATTTTCAAGTCCCGGTACACTTCCGAGCCCCTGTAATGATTCGATGTACTCCATCGCCTGTTTGTAATTCATTTTCCACATCCGTCCGGTCTTTTTTCACTGTTGTAAACAAGAAGATTTACTCACTTTGTATACTCCATCTCAAATTATAACGATTTTTTATGAATAAATAAAGAACTTTCGGACATACTTCAAATATGATTAAAAAATTCTTTACTTGTGGTCTTCTCGGCTGGTGCCTCGAGATTATATATACGGCCACATGCTCATTGAAAAATCATGACATTCGGTTAAAAGGAAATACTTCCCTTTGGATGTTTCCGATTTATGGGCTGGCGGTGCTGATTCATCCGCTGTCAGCTTTGTTAAAAGGTAAGCCCCTCTTTCTCCGCGGAAGCGTCTATACCCTCTGTATTTTTTTAACCGAATTTGTAACAGGCGAATATCTGAAAAAGAAACACGCCTGTCCGTGGAACTATGAAGATGCACCTTTAAACATTAAAGGCGTAATCCGTCTGGACTATGCACCGTTTTGGTTTGGCACCGGACTCTTATATGAGTTTTTGCTCAATCACAGTTCTACAAAAACGGCTAAACTGCCGTAATTATCCTCCCCCCTAAAAAAGAACTGCCGCAATTTCTGCGGCAGTTCTTACGATTTTATCTTTATTGTTTCTTATTTTTCTTCCTCTGACTATTCTGCCGAGCTCATACAAGCAAATACAAGCAGAATAATTGATCCTACACATGGAATAAATCCAAAGAAAATATATGGCCATGATTTTCCAATGTCATTTAATCTACGAACATAAATCGCAATTCCCGGTACCAATGTTGCTAACGAATAAAGACTTGTGATTGCAACAAAAAGTCCGCCGACAAACGGAATCGATGACAATATGCCAAGCACAATTCCAATCACAAAATTGGTTAAAAACACAATCCAAAATGTCTTTCTATCTGTTTTCCCCTGAAAATCCACATAACGAAGTAAAACTTCTTCTCCCCACGGACGTAAAAAATCCGGTAACTTTTCCACAAAACCTCTCAACTGTTCCATACTATACTCTCCCTTCAAAAAAATATTTACAACTATTACTATACCTTTTTTTGTCAACTTCTGTCAAGAATTATCCTAAATAATCAAGCAACATCTATATTATTAACCAATCGTATTACACGTCGTCTATATCACCCATCTGACCGCTTCCAATATCCAGCGTATTGAGTGTTCTACGTTTCATTCTTGCTTCTTCCGATGCCTCAAGAATAAAATCTTTAATTGCTCTTGCATTTTTGATGTGCTCCAAACGCAGTGTAGGGGATGTCGAATCGCCTGTATGGCAAATTACTGTGCCAAGTTTAAACATGCGTTCCATCAGGCTCGTCTCCAGCTGCACATCCTGTACTTTGTACATATAACAATCATCTTCGACTGTTTTCAGAAGCCCTTTTCTAATATTGATCATTTCCGGTTTGACTGTATATACCGTAAATGTCCAAGGCAGTCCAAAAAATAAGATCCTCTTTCGTTCTCTAAATTCCATTGCGAATTCCTCCCGACATTTTTCTTATATTATACATAGTACACATTCGAATTGCAAACGATATTGAAAGCCACAACATTTTGTGCTATCATTATGAAAAATAACCAGCAGAAGTAGAAAAAGGAGGTTCCTATGACAGCCAAAGAATGTATTTTAGGTCGAAGAAGTATCCGTAAATTTAAAGCAGATCCTGTCGATCACGCTTTACTTGAATCTATCGTTGAAACAGCATCTTATGCTCCAAGCTGGAAAAATACACAAATTGCTCGTTATATCGCTGTAGAAGGTGCATTAAAAGATCAGATAGGACGTGAATGTACTACTGCATTTCCTGGCAATGGAATGATTATTGAGAAGGCTCCTCTTTTAATTGCTGTTACCATGATTAAGAACAGATGCGGATATGAAAGAGACGGCTCCTTTACTACGGACCGCAAAGATGGCTGGCAGATGTATGACGCTGGTATTGCAAGCCAGACATTTTGTCTCGCTGCGCACGAAGCCGGCCTTGGCACTGTTATTATGGGTATTTTTGACCGTCCTGAAATTGAACAATTACTTGAAATACCCGACGATCGTGAACTGGTTGCTCTTATTCCCGTCGGATATCCAGATGAAGCACCTACTGCTCCACGCAGAAAGACTGTTTCAGATTTATTATCCTATAAATAACGCTGAGGAATCGAAGACCTTCTTCGATTCCTTTTCTATGACAAAACACTACGCAAAGGAGATCACAAACATGAGACATTTAATGAGTCCTCTGGACTTTACTACCGAGGAATTGGATTCCCTGTTTCGCCTGGCTTCCGATATCGAAAAAAATCCGGAGCTTTATGCACACAAATGTGACGGGAAAATTCTTGCCACCTGCTTTTATGAACCGAGTACACGCACACGCTTAAGCTTTGAAAGCGCTATGCTTAGTCTTGGTGGAAATGTACTTGGCTTTTCGGATGCGAATTCCTCCTCCGCAGCCAAGGGAGAGAGCGTTTCTGATACGATTCGCACCGTCTCCTGCTTTGCTGATATCTGCGCCATGCGTCACCCGAAGGAAGGAGCTCCGATGGTTGCTGCGACGCATTCCCAGATCCCTGTAATCAATGCAGGGGACGGCGGGCATCAACATCCGACGCAAACGCTTACTGACCTACTGACGATTCGTTCTTTAAAAGGACGTCTGGATCATTTTACCATCGGTCTTTGCGGAGATTTAAAATTTGGCCGTACCGTTCACTCTCTGATTGAAGCCCTTGAGAGATATGATAACATAAAATTCATCTTCATCTCTCCGGAAGAACTTCGCGTCCCGGATTATATCACGGAAACGCTGACAGAAAAGGGCATTACGTATGAAGAGCATATCAGTCTGGAAGATACTATCGCAAATCTCGACCTACTGTATATGACACGAGTTCAGCGTGAACGTTTCTTTAACGAAGAAGACTACATTCGCCTCAAAGATTTCTATATTCTGGACAAGAAAAAAATGAGTCTAGCAAAACAAGATATGCTGGTTCTGCACCCACTGCCACGTGTCAATGAGATTTCAGTAGAAGTGGATGATGATCCCCGCGCAGTATATTTTAAACAGGTGCGTTACGGTGTCTATGTTCGTATGGCTCTGATTCTTACGCTGTTGGAACTGGCTTAACCGTGCACCTTGTAACAGACATTTTATACAAAATTATATTTACTGAATCATCTCACAAAAAGGAGACAAACATATGTTAAATGTAGGACAAATTGAAGAAGGCTTTGTACTGGACCATATCAAGGCCGGTAAAAGCCTTGCAATCTATCATCTTCTCCAGCTTGATAAACTGGATTATACCGTGGCCATCATTAAAAATGCCAAAAGTAACAAATTAGGAAAAAAAGACATTCTAAAAATAGAATGTGATATTACACAGCTGAATCTGGATGTGCTCGCACTCATTGATAAAAACATTACCGTCAATGTCATCAAAGACGGCGAGATTGTGGACAAAAAGGAACTCTCTCTTCCACGGGAAATCAAAAATATTATTCATTGTAAGAACCCTCGATGCATTACTTCTATTGAACAGGAGCTTCCGCATATCTTTGTTCTTTCAGATGAGAAAAAGGAAGTCTATCGTTGTAAATACTGTGAAGAAAAATATAATGAAAGAGCGCAGCAATTTATGCACTAGCTAGCAGACAAAATAATAGAGCTGAGAATTTTGGAAATCTGATTTCCCAAAGTTTCAGCTCTTTTCTATTTACTCATTATTTAGTTTTGAAAAAGAAGGATAATAGCGAAAAATCGCTTTCCCGAGTATCGCATCTTCTTTTACAAAACAATACCCCTGTTCAATTGCTGCCTCCGGTGTTGAAGCAAGTCCTTCCATAACTGCCTCCGCCGCCCAATATCTGCTATCAAGTGAATCGTTCCGATTGTCACCCATCACAAAATAGCACCCTTGCGGTATCTCCAATTTCAGTTCATCATTTTCAATAAACCAAACCTCTTTCAAATACGGTTCATAAAGTGGAGCGCTACTACCATCAATATAGACTTCTCCATCACGAATCTCCAATGTCTCGCCCGGGAGTCCGATTATCCTTTTAATATATATCTCCTCTTCATTTACCGGATATTTAAAGATAACAATGTCACCGCGCTGTGGGTTTCCCTTGATATAAGATAATCGAAAACCAATCAATCGGTCGCCCGGTTCTATCGTTGCCTCCATGGAGCCGGTCGGTACATTTGCATTGATAATCACAAATTTATTTAAAAGTACGGACACGATAAATGCCAGTATAATCACACGCACCCATGACATAATCTCCTGTAAGATGAGCTTTCTCTTTTCTTTTGCTGACATCGGCTTATCCTGTGTGTCCACTTCTTCTATTTCTTTTTCTATCATTCTTCTTCCCCTTTCTTTACTACGGTAAATTATAATTGTTTTGCTGTATTTTGCCAAGTATGATATAGTCAGAATTAAGAAATTTTTTAAACATTACGGGGGTATTATGGCAGTAAAACAAAAACAAACAAATCTATTTCAAAGTCATATGAAATTTAAAGGAACCTTCCGCAGCTACCAGCAGCGCGTGCTCGATCAAAGTCCTACTTATTTGGCCGACCGCCGTTTGCATATTGTAGCAGCTCCCGGTTCCGGTAAAACCACGCTTGGAATTGAACTTATCACAAGAATCGGTGAACCATGTCTGGTTCTGACACCAAGCATCACCATCCGCGAGCAATGGGGTGCCCGTATCGCATCTTCTTTCCTGAACGAAAATGAAAATGCACAGGATTGGATTTCTTCCTCCATAAAAACCCCTCTTGCAATCACCACGATTACCTATCAGGCGCTTCATAGTGCCTACACGCGCTTTCACGGTGCTCTGGATGAAACATCTGACGATGCGGAGGAAACGGACATTGTAACAGAACAGACTTCTGTTACCCCTCAGATCTTTTCTGAAGATCAGCAGGTAGATTACTCTGACTTTGATTTGATAGAAACGATTAAAAAAGCCGGTATCCGTACCATATGTCTGGACGAAGCCCATCATCTTCGCAGTGAATGGTGGAAAGTTCTGGAACAGGTGATCAAAGAACTCTCTGATGATATTACTCTAATTTGTCTTACCGCCACGCCTCCATATGACTCTACTCCAGCGCAGTGGAAGCGCTATACCGACCTTTGCGGTCCGATTGACGAAGAAATTTTCACCCCTGAACTGGTAAAAGACAACAATCTTTGTCCGCATCAGGATTATGTCTATTTTAATTATCCTACGGAAGAAGAACTGAATACTGTACGAAAATTCCGTCAAAATATCAAAGAAGTTTTTGCAGCTCTCAGCAATGATTCGGAGCTTCTTTCCATGATTCGTTCTCACAAAGGGATTCTTTCCGAAAAAGAATATAGCGAATTCTTCCTAGACCGGCCATCCTATTTTTCTTCTATTCTAATTTATCTAAATGAAAATCAGGTTCCTCTTTCACCGTATCTCAAAAGTCTGATTGGCACAAAGGGGAAATTACCAAAGCTAACACCGGAATGGTTGGAAATTCTATTACAGGGATTTTTGTACGACGATACTGATTCTTATGAAAACAGTGATGTTCTTCGTGAGCGGTTGCAAGATTACTTAAAGCAGCACCGCTGTATTGTACGTAAAAAGGTGACTCTTACAGAAGACGAGTCCATACACAAAATGCTTCTATCCAGCAAAGGAAAATTAAACAGCATTCTTGACATCACCAAAGCCGAATTCAAGGCCCTCGGAACATCCTTACGCGAACTGATTTTATGTGACTATATCAAAAAGGAATATCTCACAGCAATCGGAGACAACTCAAAAACCATCGATGACAACGGGGTGATTCCAATTTTTGAACGTCTGCGTCGAGAAAACCTAAATCAGCTCAAAATCGGGGTTCTCTGTGGCTCCATCGTCATCCTCCCGGATTCTGCGATTGGTGCACTTGAATATCTATTTATTGAACATAATACTTCCGGCAAATGTAAGCCACTTGGTGATACCGGTTATCAGCAGGTAACTATCTCCGGAAACAAGAGTCTTATTGTCAAATTGATTACAGCTCTGTTTGAAGACGGTCAGATGCAG
Organism: Lachnospiraceae bacterium; assembly: GCA_045588655.1. Lineage (GTDB taxonomy): Bacteria > Bacillota > Clostridia > Lachnospirales > Lachnospiraceae > SVFI01. Next base: position 65,290 of record JAZNEP010000031.1, read on the forward strand.
GTTTTAATCGGTACAAAGTCGCTACTTGGAGAAGGTTGGGACTCCCCATGTATCAACACCTTAATCCTTGCATCCTTTGTGGGCTCCTTTATGCTTAGCAACCAGATGCGTGGACGCGCCATTCGTGTCTCTGCAAAAGACCCTGAGAAAATCAGTAACATCTGGCATCTGGTCTGTGTCGATGATGAAGGCAAATCCTCTGACTACGATATGCTAAAGCGCCGTTTTGAATCCTTCCTTGGCGTAGGATACACCGGAAATCTCATTGAAAACGGCTTGGATCGTCTCTCCATTATACGCGAACCATTTACCCAAACCAATATTTCGTCGATGAATGCAGAAATGCTTGCTCTGGCAGCTAACCGGTCTTCCTTAAAAAAACAATGGGAAAACGCTTGCATGACAAACGGCAACACAATGTCAGTGGAAGACGTCACAGAGATTACGCCAAGTACCTCCACACCCGGATTTTTACTTGTACCTTCCATTGCTAAATTGGTGGTACACCTAATTTTTGCAATCGCTTTGATTGTTTTATCCGTCCTGTTAAAAAAATCCGGACTGTCCTTCTTGCATGCAGTCACCCTTATTGTGCTTGCTGTTGTCCTTTTCCGCTCGATGAACGTATGCAATAAAATCTCGGTACTTCTTTCGCCGAAAAAACTCATGTTAAAAGTGGGAAAAGCTTTGCTGAAATCTCTTCAGCAAACCGCACACATCACCTCATCCGATGTAAAGGTTGAGACAAGGGTAACTTCAAACGGTAATATCAGTACGTCTCTAACCGGTGGTACCGCGCGTGAAAAATCCGACTTTGCCAAGGCCCTCGGTGAGCTGTTTGCCCCGATTGACAATCCGCGCTATCTGTTGCTTTCCAAAACGTATAACCCACTCTCTGCTTTTTCGTGTATGAGTGTTCCGGAATGCTTAGGTAGCAAAAAAGAAAATGCCCAGCTTCTGCACGGGCATCTTCAAAAATTACTTGGTTCCTATGAACTTGTCTATACCAGAACTCCTGAAGGCCGGAAAACGCTTTTAAAAGCAAGAACTCACTGCCTCTCGAATCGTTTTGATGCAACCCCGGTTCGTAAAAAACAGGTACGCTAATCTGTGACCAGCTGTTTTATACGAAACTGATAATCTCATCCTTCGGGGCTTTTGTCTGCTCTACCATGACAGCCTCGAGGACGGGACCTTCTTTTCCGTAATCCGCAAAATATTCAATATTTACTTTGGCTCTCACCTTTACCCAGTCTTTTGCTTTAAGCTCATTTGTCTTTGCATATTTGCACGCATAACCCAAAAACGCCATATCGTCTGCACAACAGGTCATCGCCATACGGCCGGGAATAAAGGTGCCGCGTTTGCAGTTACGGTCACGGTAAACCATCGCGCGGAACTGCACCTGACGTCCGCGATAACGCTCCGGATGATCCAGTGCATCCATATACCACAGACCGTAATCATCGTCTTCGATTACAATCGGATCAGCCGATAAGTCAAACAACGGTGCCTCTTCCTCTTCCGTCAGTTCTTCGCCCGGCGCCGGCTCATACATAATCTGCGCCTGACGGTTCAACGGCTTAATCATACGGCGGATGGCAGTCTTGTCCGTTTCCTTCGTACAACGGTTGAAGATAATCACATCGGAATACTTCATCTGCTCACCCATTACGGAACGCATATTATTCCAGTAATTATTAAAGGTTGTTGCATCTGCCAATGTCAGAATCTGTGCAAATAACCAGCCCTTCGGTAATTTCATCTGTAAAAGCTGACTCATATTCCACGTACCGTTGAATTCAATCATCACACGGTCAGGCTTATAGCGGTCCTTACAACGTTCCAGCAAGGCGATATTCAGCTCACCCTGCTCTTCCACCGTAACAATATCCACATTCAGCTGCTTCATCGCAGCATCATCATATTCTTCAATTCCTTCCTCGCACAAAAGCAGAAGCGTTTTTCCGCCATCGTTGAACTCGGTATCCCGAAGTGTTTCGTTGATTAAAGTCGTCTTTCCGCTTTCCAGAAAGCCGTTAATCACAAAAATAGGTACTTCTCTCATATCAATCTCCATGTTTTCCCGACACCTGCAAACTTATTGAGTGCCATCTGTAAAATGCAATCATCTGCAGGCGCATCATTTCAATCAAACCATTACTTATTACTGAAATAATTCCTCAAGTGCATCCTGCTGTAACTTGCTTCCGATTACACAGAAACGGCCGGTATAGTCTGCCGCTCCCTCTCGAATTTCAAACTCGCCGGGAACATAGTCAAACTGTACCCAGCTGTTGTTATCACCCATTACGATACCCTTCGCGCGAAGTACGATACCATATTTGTCGTTATCATCCAGTCTCTCAAGAATCGTTTTCAGGTCAGCCTCGGAATAATGCTTCGGAGTCTCTTTACCCCATGTTTCAAACACTTCATCCGCATGATGATGGTGATGATGTTCATGACAATGGCACTCTTCATCATCATGATGATGGTGATGCTCTTCGTGATGATGGCCACACACAGGACAAGTTTCCTCCGCTAAACGCTCCAGCTCGTCACGAATCGTGTGACGATGCTCCATGGCGTGAAGAATCTGTTTTCCATCCAAGTCATTCCAAGGGGTAACAATAACGGTGGCCTCTGGGTTCATTTCGCGTACTATAGCCAGTGCAGCATCCAATTTTTCTTGCGAGACGCCATCGGTTCTGCTAAGGATAACACAGCCGGCATGCTCTAACTGATCATTATAAAACTCACCGAAATTTTTCGAGTAAACCTTGCATTTACCGGCATCCACAACTGTTGTAAAGCTGTTCAACTTTACAATGCCGGATTGCACTTGCTGCACTGCTTTGATGACATCGCTAAGCTTTCCGACACCCGACGGCTCAATCAAAATACGGTCTGGCGCAAACTGCTCCAAGACCTGCGTCAAGGAGGTTTTAAAATCACCCACCAGATTGCAGCAAATACAGCCTGAATTCATCTCATTCACTTGAATACCGGCTTCTTTCATGAAACCGCCGTCAATACCGATCTCACCAAACTCATT
>JAZNEP010000032.1:0-18725 GCA_045588655.1 Lachnospiraceae bacterium
CTTTCCCGTTCTCTTAGAATTTTCAGGGTTGCATTGCTGTTTATTTGTCAAGGTTCTTCTGCTGCATCGCTTGACGCAACTCTGATATAATATCATGTGCATCCGGCTCTGTCAACACTTTTTTTAAAGTTTTTTCTTTTCTTTTTCCCACCTCTTTTCGCGGTGGGTTTTTATCATATCATCCGCTTTTTTCTTTGTCAACCGGTTTTCATCAAATCTGTAAAAAGAGTGTCGGAAATTTAATTATTCGCTAAAAAATACGAAAAAAGCAAGAAAAAGCCCACCAAATTATCCCGATAAGTATAACTCCATACACAGCACCAGCCAATAATCCCAATAGTTTGTTCAGTCCTCGCACTATCGGTAGCTTACTTAGTATTTGCAACGATGTAAATATCGCTTTAAACAGAAGAAACAATATAATATAGGTTGCAACACACAAAATTATTCTCACAACAACAATCATGTAGTCTGTAACCAGTGTAGCAAGCAGAGATTCCATCGCCCATGTATTAAGCAGGTACACAAACATAATCGCCAGTATACTCGCCACTATTTTTCTGATTGTGGTTACGAATCCTCTCTTATATCCTCTTACCGCGCATACTATAATAAGAAGCATTCCCAACACATTTATAATTTCATCTACAGATAATATGTTCATCTATCTTAATTTTATCAGCTTAATTCCATCCGAAAATACAACCAGTAATTTTGCTTCTGATTCTGTCGGAATCAATGTCTGAATATTTCCTCCTAAATCACCATTGTATTTTTCCACACCGTTCATTCCTAATATCAGTAGGCGGGATTCGTTGTATATCATTATCTTTTTTTCATCCAGAATAATATCTTTAAACTCAAAATCAACCGAATGCTCAAGCACACATTTTCCTTCCGTATTATATATATGTATGTCGTATTGACCACTTTTTTCGAGATTTCGATACACAAGCGCAAAATGTGTATTGCTATTATATACTGCATACAACTCCTGTTCCAATGTTATCTCTTTTTCAAGAACAGGTTTTTGCTTTCCTTTTATTAATAGTGCTCTTTGATCTCCTACTGCAAGCGCGTCCGTCTCATTTAAATATGCCAGTGTAGGAAATATCTGCTTGTCATACTCGTATCCACTCATGAGATTATCCATGGCGTTTTGTCCCACACCACCAAAGTTATAAAACGCAAGACTGGTATTTATCTTTCCCGCCTCTGCTTTCAAATAAGACACCCCCAACTTTATATTGTCTGGCGATATCGCAAACGCAATGGGATATCCGTTATTTCTCATGCTTGTTTTTACTTCTGAAATCAACTCCCCTTCATCCGAATATAATCTCAGCCAAGTTACATCTTTATCCTGCAACAGAACCGCAGCTACTCCCTGCGCTGAGATATCGAGCGAAAGTATCGGCAGATTCGTCGCGATTTCTGCAGTAGTACCTTTCTTTCCTATAATAAACAATGTAGTCCCTTTATAGTCTCCCACTGCCACATATGCTGCGCTTTTTTTCACCAGGGGCGCTTGCATCTCATACGACTGATTCCACAATTGGACGCCTTCCCTGTCATAAGCCGCAATTCCATCTTTGCTATGTACTAACATATTACCTTCATAATCCTGAAAATAACTATCTTGCGTCCCTACTTTCGCAGCCTCTGTCAAAACCTCATACTTTGTATACACCCGATTATCCGACTGAATCTTTAAAATCACAGTCGCTACAAGCACTAACGCAATTACCAGTATCGTGCGATAGACAACTTGCAGCTTATGTTTAAAAATCCGATCTTTATAATCCGTTTTACCAAACCATTCTCTCAGCATACGTTCACTCCACTCATTCTTCAGCTTTTTGCCGACATAGGTTTAGTATAACACAGTTTTCTTATGGAAGGAGTATTTTTTGTCCATATAATATAGTATCTTTGTCATTGATTCCATTTATTCTGCAAATTTCATCCATACCAGAGAGGCTCCCATAATACTTCATGCATATCTTCGCCAACGTATCTCCCTTTTGTATAATGTAAGTTGTCTGTTCCACATGATCACTTTGGTCTGGCGTCTCCGTAGCCGCCTCCCCCTCTAAATCTCCACTTTCTTCGGGTGCTACGCTTTTTTCTGCAACTTCACTTTCTTCAGGTGCTACACTGTTTTCTGCAACTTCACTTTCTTCAGCTGCTACACTTTCTTCTACGTTTTCACTCTCTTCCGATACTACTTCAGCTTCTACAATTTTGTTTTCTTCAAGTGCCGCCTCTGACGAAACCGCTTCTTCCGTCAGGCTTGCCTCGCCACTTGCCAAGGTTTCTTGCACATTCTCTATCTTAATCGCTTCATCAACCTGCGTTCCCTGATCTATTTTTCCGGAAATCTGATACAGCACCTCTTCCATGCTCTGCATTTTTTCATAGTTACCAAGCAAGGCAATGCCAAGCACCATGACCACCATCATAAGCACCAGACTCACACATGTCATCATCATATTGGATCTTCTTCTGTGAACTTCCTGCTTTTTTTCGTTGACAACCGTTCGAAATTGATGTGTTGCCCTGTCTGCCTCGAATTCTTCCGGATGTCTTTCTGCCACTCGCAAAGAAACCATATAATTTTGCATGCACTCGTTTCTTTCATAATATATGTAGTATCCGCTTTGCAGTCTCATTTTACCTTTTTCGTATAAATAGATGTACTCCTCTTTTTCCTCTGTATTATACTCAAAATACAATTTTTGATCCGACCGAAAAAATTGCTTCTGCGTTCTCATAATCTGCTCTTCCAACTCCTGGGTTGAAGCGTTTCCAACAATCGCCCATCCCAATACGGTCAGTTCCGGAAAAAATCGCCCTGCCATTTCATTTACTCTTTGCCAGGAATCCTGATCAATGATTGTCTTTTCCATAAAAAAATCCTTTTCTGCTCCAACTGCACCATTCACAAACCAGCACAAATCATCTTCAATCATTTCCTTTTTGCCATACAAGATAATAACTCGTAGGTTTTCTTCCGGCGTAGGCACTTGTTTTAAATATGTAATGACATAATCCTCAAGATACACTTTTTGATTTCCTACAACCTGTCCAATCTGGCGAATGTTTTTTGGAAGTTTTCCCTCTTTTACTACTTCTATCATATTACATACCCTCTTTCATTTTTTTATACATATAACACACGGCAGGGCTCGATTTTTAGCGAAAAAAGGCACACTACCTTCGTTTTTTAACGACAAAAAAGGGCACAAAAAAAGACGAGAGTATTTCTCTCGTCTTTTTCCGTCATTATCGAACGATTATCGTCTTATTTTTTGCGCGAATCATCTTATTTTTTGCGATATATTTTAATCATTATTTTGGCTATCTTCTTCCGACAGCGGATCGTAATACTCCTTTTTCACGAGGCGATAACCTGACCACAATGCAATCCCAGCGCCTGCGATTGCAAAAACAGCTCCTGCAATCGTAAATACAACTCGATCCGTCCCGGCCACATCACCCATATCAGCTACCAGTGTGTAAGCAAGATATACCAAAAATCCTCCCACAAAAATACGAAGCCACAAATTCATTGCCGTTGTCTTCTTCAGAGCTTCTTTTGTATTATTCTTTTCCGTGTGATTCTCCATCGAACTCTCCAACCTATACAAATTTGTAAATTGTTACAGATTTAAATGGTTTCTCCGGACCAACTACCGGTTTGATAAATCCTTCCTGATTTGCACTGTTTGGGAAGTACTGTGTCTCTAAACAGAAACCGCCTCTTACCTGGTAATATGCATCGCCTTTTCCATATTCCGGAACCATATTATTTCCTGTATAAAACTGAACGCCCGGAAGATCAGAATACACTTCCATGGTTCTTCCTGACTCTTCCTCTGTTACTTCTGCAATTTTCTGCACTTTTCCCGCTTCATAATCATCAATCACAAAATTGTGGTCATAACCTTTTACGAGCGCGAGCTGTACATCTTCTGCTGAAATATCCTGTGCTATTTTCTTTGGCTGCGTAAAATCAAACGGTGTTCCTGCTACCGGCGTATATTCTCCGGTCGGAATCGCACCGGCGAAAACTTTTGTAAAATGTGAAGCTTTCAGCCAAACTTTTGTATTTTCGATTGTCTCACCACAATCATGACCCTTCAAATTAAAATAGGTATGGTTGGTTGGATTTATGAGCGTTTTCTTGTCCGTCGATCCATCGTAGTGAATTTCAATTGCATTATCCTCTGTGAGCTTATATGTCACCTTGATCTCTCGATTTCCCGGAAAACCAAGTTCTCCATCACGACATTTATAAGAGAATGTTACTGCATTTTCCGCCTCATTCTTCTGTGCTGACCAGAGCACTTTATGAAATCCGGCAAACGCATCACTGTGAAGATTGTTTCCACCATCGTTAATAACCAGATTATAAATCGTTCCGTCAATCTCGAAACATCCATTTGCAGTTCTGTTTGCTACCGGTCCAACCGTTGCTCCAAAGTAACTTCCATTTACAAAATAATCTTTTACTCTGTCATAACCCAGAACGACGTCTGCCACTTCACCCTTTTTGTTCGGCACGAAAAGATTTACCAAAATCGCTCCATAGTTCATGACATCCGCCTGCATTCCATTTTCATTTTTTATGGAATATAGTATTACATCCTGCTTGTCTAATGTTTGCCCAAATTTCTTTTCCGTAATCATTATTTTCCCTCCAAATCATTATATTTTTATAATTGAGTTCTTCCTTCCAGCGCACGCAAAAGCGTCACTTCATCAATATATTCCAAATCACCGCCAACCGGTACTCCGCTCGCAATTCGTGTCACCTTAATTCCCGTAGGTTTAATCAGCTTGCTTATGTACATAGCGGTCGTCTCACCCTCCAGACTTGAGTTTGTCGCAATAATTACTTCCTCAATATCATCCTTTTGCAGTCGGGTCATCAGTTCTTTTAATTTAATATCACCAGGCCCAACTCCAAGCATCGGGGAGATTGCTCCATGCAACACGTGATAAATGCCTTTATATTTTCCTGTTTTTTCGTAAGCAGCTAAATCCCGTGTGTTCTCCACCACCATAATCATCGTGCGGTCCCTTTTCGGATTTGCACAAATCGGACATACTTTGTTATCTGTCAGCGTATAACACTCTTCACAATAACACACATTATTTCTGGCCTCGACAATGGTACTGGCAAATAATTCCACCTGCTCCTTCGGCATATTTACCATATGAAAAGCAAGCCTCTGCGCCGATTTTGTCCCAATTCCGGGCAACGAAGAAAATTGTTCAATTAATTTATTAATATACCCACTGTAAAGATCCATTAGAATGGAAATCCTCCGCCAAGATTCATACCACCTGTCACACCTGACATCATAGCTGCACTTGCTTCCTCTGCTTTTCCAAGCGCTTCGTTCATAGCCGCCATAATAAGATCCTCAAGCATCTCTACATCATCCGGATCTACTGCATCTTTATCCAGCTTTACTTTGGTCACGGTCTTCTTTCCTGTAACAGTTACTTCTACTGCACCGCCACCGGCTGTCGCTGTGAATTCTGTTTCTTCCAGCTCCTGCTGTTTTTCCTCCATCTGACGCTGCATTCTCTGTGCCTGCTTCATAATATTATTCATGTTGCCAGGCATTCCTCCCGGAAATCCACCTCTTTTTGCCATTGTTTCTGTCCTCCTGATTTTTTATTCTACTTCTATATCCATATGAATCACCTTAGAAAGATCCACATAACTGGCTTCAAAATTTTGTTCTTTCTGTATAGATTTTACCTCTACCACTATTTCTTTTCCGATTGCTTCACAAACACATTTTTGCAAATAATCCATATGATCTTCATGCTTCAAAAAATAATCTGAATTGAGACCATCAGGAATCACAATCAGAAGTCTGTTATCGCCGCCGAGACTCAGCTTGCTTCCCGACAAATACGTTTTCATCGGCTGTCCTGTACTCTGAACAATCTCTCCCCAGCGCCTCACTGCCTCCTGCACATCCTCCGGAACCGCTTTCGGAAGCGGCACTTTACTTGGAGCAGGCTCTGGGTGAGACTGCGTATTTCCCAATCCGGAAGCCGGATTCGTACTCTGCCCAGCGTTTGCAACAAATGCCCCACTCGCAAGTTTTTCTTCCATGTCACGAATTCTTTCAAGCAAGGCATCATTTTTTACTTCCATAGCAGGCCTGCAAAGCTTAATCAACGCCATCTCAATCATAATTCGTTTGGCAGTTGCATATTTTAACTGTCCGGAAAGTTCTGAAAAAATACGGATATATCTCATCACCGTATTTGCATCCACCATTTCGGCTTCCTCTTTCATCAGTATAAGATTGTCCGCCGAGACATCGATAATATCTTCAATACCATCCGAACTCTTTAACAAAAGAAGATTTCTTAAATACCACGTAAAATCCGTGACAAACTGCGTCAGTTCGCGCCCCTGATAAATAATCTCCTCAAGCAAGGTAATCGCCCCAAGCACATTTTTATCAATAATTTGGCGGAGCATTTTTCCAAACACTGCGTTGTCCACTGCGCCAAGCACATCCAATGCCATATCGTAGGTCAGCTTCTCACCGTAATGAAATGCGATACACTGATCAAGGAGACTTAACGCATCTCGCATCGAACCGTCCGCCGCTTTGGCGACATAGCGAATTGCCTTCTCTTCCACATCCACGTGCTCTTGCTCCATCAAATCTTTAAGCCGATGAAAAATCGTCTCAATGGAAATACGCTTAAAATCATATCTCTGACACCTTGATAAAATTGTAATCGGTATTTTGTGCGACTCTGTCGTCGCCAATATAAAAATAACGTAAGACGGAGGTTCCTCCAGCGTCTTTAGGAGCGCATTGAACGCTCCTATCGACAGCATATGAACCTCGTCTATAATGTATACTTTATATTTTCCTTCTGCCGGTGAAAAAGATACTTCATCGACAATTTCTCGAATATTATCCACACCATTGTTGGAAGCCGCATCGATCTCAATTACATTCATGCTCGCTCCAGCTGCAATCGAGCGACACATCCTGCACTCCCCACATGGATTTCCATCCACCGGATTTTCACAATTTACCGCTTTCGCCAAAATCTTAGCAATTGTTGTTTTACCGGTACCACGCGTTCCGCAAAACAAATACGCATGTCCGACTCTTTCCGATTTTATTTGATTTTGTAATGTTGTAACGATATGCTCCTGTCCTTTGACATCCTTAAAGGTATCCGGACGAAACTTACGATATAATGCCTGATAGGACATAAACATCCCCTTTTTTCTATTGAATTACTCCGGCTTAGTCATCTCCGAAACAGATACCAAGCATCTTCGCTTCCTGAACGATCGAAGCATCCGGAGAAACCATTTTCAGCTTTCCTGCTACTTCTTCGAGAGGAACCTTAATAATTTCACGGTTTTTAATACCAACCATAAATCCGTATTCACCGTTTAATATCAATCTTCCGGCCTCAGAACCAAGTCGTGATGCAAACACACGGTCATATGGACATGGGCTTCCGCCTCGCTGCGTATGTCCAGGAACTGTCACACGCACATCATAACCACCTTTTTCCTGAATCTGTGCTGCCACTTCATAAGATACAGACGGATACGGAGTCTTTTTGAGTTTCTCTTTATATTCTTTCTTTGATAATTTCGCATCTTTTTTGGAAATCGCACCTTCTGCCACAGCGAGGATTGTGAACCTGCTTCCGTTCTTCATGCGCTCGTCTATCTTTTTCACCACACTGTCGATATCGTACGGAATTTCAGGAATCAGGATGATATCCGCTCCGCCCGCCATACCGGCATTGAGTGTGAGCCATCCCACCTTATGACCCATGACTTCCACGATAAATACACGTCCGTGAGAAGCTGCTGTCGTATGGATGCAGTCAATCGCCTCCGTTGCAATGTTCACAGCACTCTGGAAACCAAATGTCATATCCGTTCCCCAAAGATCGTTATCGATTGTCTTAGGAAGCGTTACAACATTGAGCCCCTCTTCACGAAGAAGATTTGCTGTTTTATGCGTACCATTACCTCCGAGAATCACGAGACAGTCCAGCTGAAGCTTGTGATAATTCTGTTTCATCGCCTCTACTTTATCTAGTCCGTTCTCATCCGGTTCGCGCATCAATTTAAAAGGAGTACGGCTACTTCCGAGAATCGTTCCGCCCTTGGTCAGAATTCCGGAGAAATCTTTTCCTGTCAGCATGCGAAAATCTCCATAGATCAGTCCCTTATAACCATCTAAAAATCCGTAAATCTCAACATCTTTTTCCGCATTTGTGATACTTTTTACAACACCGCGCATCGCTGCATTTAATGCCTGGCAATCACCGCCACTTGTCAACATTCCGATTCTTTTCATCTAGCATACCTCCTGTGTCTGTTTTCTCTTTCTGTTTTTGGTTTTGAATTTCAAAACTTAGCTATACATATCTTACTATATTTTTCATATTATCTCAATGTTATGCTAAAAATTTATACATATAATATTGTAATCCCGCCCAGGCTTACATTTCCGCGTAGTGTCAGCACAGGTCCATCCTCTGACACGCTTCTGTTTTTCTCTTCCACTCCACCAAAGGAAGCATTCATCAGATTTTCCACTTTCCAGTTTTTCGGAACATAAAGTTCTACCCCTGCAAAGGACACGTTCAAATGAACGGTTGCATGACCATTTTGGATGATTGCGTTATCAAAATATACTTTCATCCCTGCAAATTTTGCTTCGATATTTGCCGATTCAAAATTATCGGAATTAACGTATTTGATACTTCCTGCAAATGAAGAAGAAAAATCAAACTGGCTTCCGTCTTCTTCGTCATATATCACAAAATCCCGTCCGTCTATTTCCCTATGATTTGCTTTTTCCGCTTTCTTCTTTTTTGGTGTGTAAATCATGCAAACACCAATACTTAACAAAGTCGCCACAAACAGTATCGTCCATGGAGTAATCGCTGTAATACCAAGCTGTTCATCATATATAATTCCCAAAAATGCAAGACTAAAAAACATACCCGGAAATTTAAGATCCACAAGACTATTAATAAAAGCTACGACAAAAACAAGCGTCCAAAAAATTTTGAATATCCCTATGTCCGGAAACACTGTCAGCTTTGACACCAGAATTAAAACCGCAGCTGCAATCAAAAACAATCCCCAAAATAAATTATCTTTTTTCATTTACCTTAACCTCTTTTCTTCTAAACCGATTTTTAATGATTTGTAGTAGTACCTTGAGACATATACCTGTTTGTGCGTATCCGCAAACTGTACTACACTTGATGCTGTTAAATTTCTTTCTACCGAGTAGACCTTGGAAACATTTAAGATTGTGGATTTAGAAACTCGAATAAAGTTTCTGGGCAAGACCTTCTCAAGTTCGTAGAGCTTGTACTTTACTGAATAGAGATCGGATTTTGTGTGCGCGCTGATACCACCATCATCCGTCTCGAAAAAAAGAATATCATCCAGCGGTATGTAATACTCCGTTTCCTTTTTATAAAAAGTCAGAGTCTGCTTTCGTGCAAGCACTTCCGCAATTACCTTCTGCACTGCTGCCATTTCTTCTGTCAGCCTGCTGCCCCGGATCACAACCTCTTCTTCTATTAAGTTGTCGTCAATCTCAATCTTAATTTTCATTTGTTGTATGCGTCTCCTCTTTACAAATCCCATTTTATCGAAATTTTTAGAAATGTAAACCCGCTTTGGGTAAGAGGTGAATTTTCACGGGTAAGAAGTAAAAATCCGCGGACATATTTGAATTGTCCGCGGTGTTTTGCTGCGTTGATATCTGTCTTATTTCATAATATTAAACTTAACGGTTTTCACATTTCCTGCATTATCCACTATTTTCAGAGTGTATTTTCCGTTTTTCTTTACTTTTTTCCCTGATTTAATCTTTTTACCGTTCAAGGTAGCTTTTTTGATACCGGATACGCCGTCTTTAAACGTAATCTTTACCGTTTTTTTATAGGTCTTGTTATTTTTTATGTTCGTTGTCGGTTTTTTGCGATCCACATAGAACTTAATCGTCTTTTTATTCCCTAATTGTGTCGTTACCACCACTTTATAGGTTCCGTCTTTGCTTGCTTTATAACTCTGTGTGGACTGTTCTTTCCCGTTTACCTGGAATGAAGAAATAAAACCACCTGCATCCACCGACACTGTAACCGGTTTTTTGTATGCCCTTTTATTTTTTACACCTTTGATTGTAATTTTGTCTGCGCCTTTCAAGGCAGATGCACTGTATGCGTAAATCTGTGAAACATTTTTCATCACCAAATCTTTGACATCATACACCACGGTATATCCATCCGCCTGTACTACTCCGTTTGCCTTTACTACTTTAAACGGATATGTAATGTTCAAACGCAAAAATTCTATATTCTCTATTCCTTGTCCAAAAGATTGTCCTATCAGCTTTGCCATTTCTATATCCGAATCCGCCAGATTCATAATCGCTTTTTCATGTGACAAAGTCTCGAATATATCATTCGTATCAGCTACTGAGTTTTTACTTGTTCCGGAATATACATTGTTTCTCTTGCCATTTACCATCTTGACACCAAGATACTGAAATCCCGTTTGCTCCATAAAGTCTGCATACGTCTCATACCCCGTCAAAACCGTATTCATAATCTTCTCTTCATCATCTGATGTTGTATACACATCCATTACTACATCAGAAGAAAAATCCTGATGAATCGTTACTTTTTGTTCCATGGAGCACCCTGTCAACAGAATCACTCCTAACGTCACGATAGCTAAAAATGTCTTTTTCATCGTATCTCTCCTACACTTTTTTCCGTAATTCCCAACTTTTTATCTCTTTCTTCGGTGTTGCTCTCGACAAACCAATCCTCTCCACCGTCCCGGAAAATGGGGCAAATTCGTTTTGCAACCGGGCAAACGCAAGACGCATCTCCTCTTTTGACAATTTCTTTGCAATCGTCGTGTGAGGCATCCAACAAAACGGGCGATAGCAATTTTGTATCTTCGCCGTAGAATCTGTCGCCAACCTGTTGCATACACATTCTGACATTCCGTGCAAATATTCATTTAGTACCGGAATCAGAAACAGCACCTGCGGAAAAAACGCTCCGACGGAAACCCATTGTACGTTTCCTACCTTTTGAAGCGAAATCACCTCATCCAGTAATGCAATCAGTGATTCTTCCGCTAACTTTGTCTCAAACGCCGTCAGTGTAATATGCGGTGGAACTTCTTTTTCCAGCATATAACCATTTCCGGAGTGCTCTGCCGCCCCTTCTATATGATTTTGGATTATTTGATTGGTTTTTTTATCAAAATACAAAGAAATCAGATACATAACCTCATTATAACGCCACCTTTTGCATCGCGCAAATAAAATTAGATTGCTTCAATTCTTTTTCGTAGTGCCAGCATTCTTTCATCTATTTGTGCAATTTCTTCCGCATAACTTCTCAGTTCTTGCCGGATTCCTGCAATATCCATATCTGTTTTCCCCTCTGTTTTATAGCAAAGCTGATGGTCCAATTTTGCCCAATAATTCATGGCAACAGTGCGAATCTGCACTTCTATTCGCACTTTTTCCTCCTGACTTCCCAAAGGATAGTCCATTTCCGCAATCAAATGTATGCTTTGATATCCGCTATCCTTTGGATGTTTAATATAATCCTTTCTTTTAACCACACTTATACTCGGCCTGTGTCGCAAAAAGTGATCCACTGCATACACATCATCCCGAAACGCACAAACGACCCGGACACCCGCCAGGTCGCTCAAATAACGTACTGCATTTGCGTATGATATTTCATGTCCCTTTTTCTCAAGTTTTTCAGCAATGCTTCTTGCCGACTTGATTCGACACTGCACCGTATCTATCAGACTTCTTCCCAAATTTTTTTCACATTCCTTATCAAACTGGCCTATAGCCATTTCCAGCAAGGTAAACCCATAAGAATATTTTTGTATATATTCCTTTTTACCTATTATTTCCGCCAGTTCATCCATTCGTTCCGTCCGAATAATTTCCGTTCTCTTCTTTCCCATTCAAAACCTACCTTATCGTATTTCATTTGCGCCTTTATGTTCCATGGCACTCCATAAATAGTTTATGTAGGTTGATAGGTTTTTAGAACCGAAACACCATTCCAATCACAGCCGCCGACAAGATCCAAACTGCCGGATGAAGCTTGTTTAATTTTTTTATTTGTAACATTGCAAAAATAACCAAACAAAGGAGAATTGTTTTTATAGCAGGTGCGCTTTTTGTTCCATTGTCTACAAACAAGGACACTTTGCAAATTCCCCAGACTGCAGATGCAATCAGCGCAGTGACCGCCGGTCGTATTCCGAAAAAAGCTGCTTTTACGAATCTATTTTCGCTAAAATCTTCCATAAATCTGGCAATCATGATGATAATGACAATACTCGGGAATACAAGTCCTGCGGTTGCTACCACACCACCAAAAACTCCCAGTGCTTGCACTCCGGCATATGTAGCCATATTGAGACCAATCGGCCCCGGGGTCGATTCACTAATCGCCACCATATTCGTCAGCTGCTCCATCGAAAACCAATCGTATTTCTCTGTGAGATCAATTAAAAACGGTATGGTCGCCGGACCACCTCCAACAGCAAATAATCCTATTTTAAAAAATTCCAGAAATAAGAGAAACGCTAAATCTTTCATCTGTTTTTTCTCCTCTCCGAAATCATCATGACACAAATCCCCGATATCGCCGCAGCGATTACCAAAGCAATCGTTGGAACATCCGTAAACATTGCAAACGCAAAAATCAAAATACAAAGAATGATACAAAAAGGACTAATCAAGCTCTTCTTTGCCAGCGTTACTACTGTATTGAGCATAAGCGCACATACAACTGCACGCACGCCCATCAAAGCATGCGCCAACCACTTATTGTCCATAAACTGCTCCAGAAACAAAGCAATCGTTGTAATAATCAATAAAGAGGGAGCTACCATTCCAAGGGTTGAAAAAACACCTCCCCAAACCCCTTTTCTCTTATACCCGACATACGTTGCTGTATTAACAGCAATAATCCCCGGTGTACACTGTCCGATTGCATAACAATCCAAAAGATCCTCTTCTAAAATCCACGCTTTCTTCTCCACCAACTCATATTTAAGCATTGGTAACATGGAAAGACCCCCACCAAAGGTGAGGATTCCAATTCGAAAGAACGCCCAAAATAACTCCAACAAGTCTTTCATTCGCTCAAAGCTCCTTCCGGTCTGTATTGTGCACGTTCTCCTCCAATGTATTTTAGTCTTGTCCGCGCGGTTACCACGTGGGCATTACCGATTGTTTTTTGCTCTATCCTCACCGGAACTGCAACCGGAGATAAATGCATTCCAATCAGTGTATCTCCAATATCGATTCCCGCCTGTGCCTGAATGGATTCGATGGCAACCGCCTCTTTCAATCCCGCATAAGCAGCAGTGGCAAACGAACCTCCCGCCTTAAGTGCCGGGATTACATTTACCATAGGTAACCGGTTAGCCTTTGCATATTCCTTTTCAACGATAAGTGCTCTGTTTAAATGCTCGCAGCACTGCGCTGCCAAATAAATGCCTGTCCCCTGAAGCTGATCCACAATCGTCTCAAAAATCACCTTCCCGATTTCTTCACTGGAATACGAACCAATTTGGTGACTCGCCACTTCACTGGAGGAACATCCGACCACCAGCACATCTCCCTCTTCAAGCTGCGCTTCCTTAAGTAAGCCTCGCACAACTTTACGTGTATCTTCTTTTATCTGTTCTAAATCCATCTTATGATCTGTTGCAATTCCTGCTCCCATAGACTGACTCCTTCCTAATAATTCTCTCCAATTATATAGCGTTCGGGCTTTTCCGTAAACAAGAAAAATATTCAACTGCTGGTTGATACCAGTGTTGACTCAGATGTATAAACACAGTCTACAAGAATATACTCTCCATTGTGTTTACGGTATACTTTTTTCTCCATTAAAAGTAGGCACTGTTTTATTGCGCGCTTACATTATTTTTGCCATTTGCCTCACAAACGCTCTCTTATCAATCTATTTCACCTGGTAAGGCTTAGCATCAAGCGGCTTCTTGCAACCATTTTTCTTCGCAATATAGAAGAATAACGCTTTCTGTATCCACCTGCCAATACGCTTATGTTGTCGAATCTCTTTTTCTGAAAAATACTCCGGGGCTGCAAATTTGTTTACTTCTTCCTTGTCAAAAGTTTCTTTCTGTGCAAAAGACTCACCCATTTTTTCATAATGTGCTACCATCTTTTCTGCCATGCCCTCAGGCATCCAAGAAGGGCCAAAATTATCCCCTTTAATCAGCGTCCCATTATATTTACAGTTTAAATATGACGGTAATATTTCTAAATACGCCTCTCCACACCGAAGCTGGCTGGCTTCGGCAAAACCACCCTGTAATATAAAGGACATTTTTGTGCCGGTTTCCTTTTTCGGTTGCAGAGTTTCTAAAAATTCCAGCATAATTCCCGGCACATTCTCTACATACAAAGGAATAGCGAATAAAATATTACTGTTTTTATCATATGCTTCTTTAGCACCTGTCCATTGCTTTTTATCAGACAAATGCCAAACTTCCGTTGTGTTTCCACTCACTTCAAATCCACGAACAAAAGCACGAATAATTCGCGCTGTATTACTCTTAGTCTCCACACGAGGACTTGCATTGATTATTACTAAATGCATGAAAGAATCCCCCTTCCTTCTTCTAACGGAAATACACCAAGAGAACTACTTTCAAAATTAAGTGCCGTTCTCTCCATCCATTTTTCGAGATATGTATGTTCTGCTTTTCCCGTATAAATAATTCCCATCTGCAGACGAATATCATAACGCGGTACATGTCGCATCTGACCATCTACAAACTGTAAATACATTGTTGCGATCGGTAAAATTCTATCCAACAAATCTTTCGTCTGATAAGACACAAATCCAAATTTTGTATCTGTAATGAAAACAATCTTCTCATGTCGTAAAATTTTTTTAAGAATAATCTCATAGTCATCCTTAATCGTACAGATTCCCGGCGTCTTCAACCAACAATAATTGCAACCAATGCAATGCGATATTTTCATTTCCTTTGTACAAACTACCTCACTGCCCTCAGACTGTGCACATATCTGATTTTGCAATTCCAAAACTTCATCATTACACTCAGATAATGTATTTATCACAAGTACACTCATATTCTGTTCTCCTTTTCAGTTTAATTTAATTAAACTTTTCTATCTCATACTCACTTAAAAATTTAAACCAACGCGTGATTTTCTTTAATGGACTCGTCACATACAAATAATACAGAGGTAACACCTGCAACAGCACAAGTCCAAGCCACAATCCTATGCCCGCTATCGTAACTCCCCTACCATAAATAATCAAATACGCAATTATCACATCAATTACCGCCAAGGTTATTACCAAAAGCCAATCATTAAAGATCATACATCTTTTTACAGTAATCACTCCATGGTTTTCAAAATCCAGTTTCCAGTAAGTCGTGGTTCTTCCACTATCGACTCTGATTTTATCATTCTTCACAAACCAGATAGGATACAATTCTTTTTCCATACGATGATTTTTGTGATTACTTTTCAAATAGTCCATTTGTGTATTCAGTTCGTCTCTATTTTTGGATGTTAAATACGTCTTTTTCATTTGCTTCCTTTTCTCTATCTGAATATGTAACATATTCTTTTATTCCAAACACTTTATGCATCTTTAAACCTCACATCAAAATCAAATAGTCGCGTGCTTTCAATCTATATTATTGTTCGAATAGCATAATAGCAATCCATATACTCAATACAACGAACAAATTAACATGAACTGGCATCAAGAAAAAAACATTAAAGATTGTATGAAGCAGAACTGGTACTAGTATATTTCGATATCGCATATAGGACTTCCCCAAAACACATCCAACTATTACTGTGTATAAAATCCAAAAAACAATTTCTCTTATCCCAATTAAATTGCGCATCGCCCACATTGGAATATGCCAAATAGCCCATTCTAAACTAACAAATAATATCGCAACCACTTCTTTTTTGTTTTGTGCAACGCTCCTTAATCGGTATCCACGCCAAACAACTTCCTCTAATAAAGCCATAAAAAAAAGATATACCATACCTACTAGCAGTGTTTGTAACTCCCATTCTTGTACTGTAAGTATATTTGTGAAAAAAATACCCACTACAGCTATAATCAGAGAAAATACTAGTGCTTCTACTCGAACTCTTAATTCAAACATTTCCATTAGCCATTTCTTTATACCTTTATTTCGTAATAGAAAACATAATGTAAAAATTAGCGGTATAAGAATAAAAAAGTATTTCAAATCAAGAAGCATAGAAGGAACTGCTACTCCTTGATAACTAATATATTATAATGGAACATAGCAAATTGCTGAAATGATCCATACCAATAATGTCCACATAAATCATCCTTCTTCCTTTACCAAAGTGCTTCTCTAATTAAGTATTCAATAAAATATTTCTATCTTCTCATCAGCAAACTTCAAAATTTGGGACAATGTTTTTTTCAATATATTCTACTCTGTCAAACACCATCGGTTTAAAATGTGCAGTTATGGCTACTACAATTTGATTTTTTCTATCAATGTAGATAATATTACCACCATCACCGATAGCGGCAATTATATCTCTTGTTCTGTGAGGAAGCCACCACAAAAATCCATAATCCTGATTTCCAAATTTCTCATCGGTAGATACGTAGGATTTTGTCATCATTTCAATCCAATTCTCACTTACAATACGGGTATTGTTATATACTCCGTTATTAAGCACCATCAAACCTATCTGTGCCATTTCATATGCAGAAAGCGATAATCCCCAACCCGCAGTTGGCATACCGGTCGGGTCCAAAAACCAAACCTTTCCGTGATCGTTTTTGTTCATTAAATACTCAAACTGGTCTTCTTTGCTCTCACAGCCTGCATTGCTTCTTGCTGCAATTCCTAACGGTTTAAAAAGATATTCGTTCGCAAAATCAAGTACATTCATACCACTTGTAATTCTAATAATTCCCAAGAGAATTTGAACACCGAGAGTGTGATATCTGAATTCATTAGTGATACCTTTGCGACCGCCTAAAACATCCAATGTTGTCAGTGTCCAATCCTCCGATGTGCAAACCTTTGTCCACGGTTCACTCTTTCCCTTATAGGGAGCAGTCATTGTAAGCAAATGTTTAATTGTAACTTTAAATATAGTTTGCTCTCCTCTTTTAGGAGTGTAAGTTTCCTTGTAATAGTCCATTACCAAGTCGTCTACACTTTTTATCAAACCCCGGTCAATAGCAATTCCTATCAACAATGATGTTACAGATTTTGTCACACTCATAACATTCATTGTATCGTCTCTATTAAAGCCATCCCTATACTCTTCAATTTCAAGTATATTATCCTTATAGGCTACAATCTGTTTTATATTAATATCGTTTTTGCTTGAATAAGTATCTAATACTTTCTTCATAAAACTTCCTCCTGTCAAGCAGTAAAAATCATACTATTTGGACGTCCTAAAATAAGTCTAAGTGAATTAAAAATTAATTTCAATAACAAAAAAAGATATCTAAGTTAATAGACATCTTTTTTATTTTACAGTTGTTTTATCTTTTTAGATTTTTTTAGTGTAGCAACATCCGATTGATCAATCCATTCTTCTGAAAAACCACATCCACAACATATATATCTTTTAACATATATACTGCCAGATAAAATGGTCATTCCAGTTTGAATATTATTACCGCATGTAGGATCTGGATGTCCGTCGTTTGATACTACTACAATATCATTACCACCACATTTAGAACATATTTTAGTATTTTTCATAATTTTATAAAACCTCCGACAAATTCATTACTAATCTTGCAACTTTAGAAAAGTTCTGATTCGCTTCCGTGATTGAAACCATTGTCCAACCTATTTTTTCCGACACTGAGCAAGCTTAGAAACTACTTTAAGATAAAGGCAATCGTGTTTAACAACATTGCAATATAAAAAAGGCTCCCTGTTATAAAATCTGTTTTATTTTTACCATCCTTGGCTTTACTTATAAATGTAGCACCATTATACGCACAGAGTATACTAACCAACGGCGCTGGTGATAGTTCTTTCCACAAAGAAATAAGCACCATGATAATAACAACTATGCCCATTGTTATAATTCCTTTACGCATAGATTTTAAATTCAGCATTTCATTATAACTTGCAACTTTTTCTAAAGTTTCTTTCATTTCTTTATTCATTTTCTCGCTTTTCCTTTCTCCATCAAGCAACTCACGCAACTCAACATCATAATAATCTGCCATTTCAATTAGGATATCCAAATCTGGCATATTACTTCCTGTTTCCCAACGAGAAACTGTTCTGCGTGAAACACCCAGAAATTCACCCAATTGCTCTTGTGTGAGATTCTTTTCATTTCTGAGTTCTTTGAGGAATGTCCCAATTTTATGTTGATTCATCTCTATGTTCCCTCCTTTCAATGACATCATACAATGAATACATTAAGCATAACAGGACACAAAGCGAGCAATGTCCTGTTTTACCTGATGAGACACTTCATGTCTACATAATTATTTTTTAAGAAACTTCGAATTCTTCTCTCTGTGTTACCAATTATAACTTAAGCTTACTCAACATGATACATCTTCCTAAG
>JAZNEP010000033.1:0-30085 GCA_045588655.1 Lachnospiraceae bacterium
ATTTCTTATCCATGGTTCCTCCTAATCTTAACACTGTTAAGTTTAGCATATAACTTTATTATGTCAAGACTTCTTCACCACTCAATATCAAAACACTCCCGAGCTCCTGCCCGAGAGTGCTGTTTCTTATTTTTTATTCAATTATCCAAACCAATTTATTTACCAACCGTCCTCCTTTGTTACAAGTACTTTTCAATAGACGTTTGCTCAATAACTGATTTTCCAAGCAGTGTAATTGCTTGTTTCGGACACGCATTCACACACCTATAACATACTGTGCATTTATCCTTGCCCATTGCCATCCTATCTTTCATGATAATATTTTCAGTCGGACATATCTTTGCACATTTCGAACATCCAACACATTTAGTAGCATCTACTTTTAACTTATCGCTGTATTTTCCGGTTCTATAACCGAACCATAATCTCTGTGACAGGAAACCCGCCAGACGAGATAAAGTTCCCAGTCCCTCTTGTGGATATTTTCCATTCTTAATATCCGCAACTGCTTTTAATACTTTTCGCTTTGCATTTTCAACAAGCTGCGTATTCTTTTCAAAAGAACGTTTTAATACTTTCTCATCAGCAATACTATCCGGCATCTGCAGATGCAAACCACCTACAATTTGGGCACCATACTGTTCTAACAAACGCCCTAACACCCCTGCGCCATCTCCACTGAACAATGCCATTGTAGCAATAACAAAAACCTTTTTACCTTTCCATATTTCTGAATTGCTATGTATAAAATCGCTCAAATATTTCGGAACTGCACTATATTGTACCGGATAACTAAATATTATTTCATCATGCTCATTTATGTGCTCTATGAGGTTTTTATCTTCAATCGAAAACATCAGAGAATCATTGTTATATTCTCTTAAAAACACTTCTAATGCATATTTAGAATTACCTGTTCCGCTAAAATATATACCAATCATTCATCAACCTCAATCCTTATTGTGGAAAACCATATAAACTAAAATAAATAATCGCAGAAATAAAGTCAAGCAAAAGAATTATTCCAAAAACTATTGCCGCAATCTTTAATCCTTTTTTTGCCTTTTTCTTGTTTTCATCGGTTAATACTTTTTCCTTTAGTTCGCTTGCAATTTCTGACTTATCAGTAGTTCCCTCTAATTGAGTTGGTGCTTTATCCATTACCAGCTCATCCAAAGAGATCTCGAACAAATCACTAATTGCAATCAGTTTTTCCATATCAGGGGTCGAGTCCCCCACTTCCCATTTCGAAACAGTTTGCCGGGAAACATTCAAACGATTGGCAAGTTCTTCTTGTGATAAGCCTTTTTGTTTTCGGAGCGTATACATTTTATTATGAAATTCCATTTTTACCAATCCTACCTTTCCATCCTTTTACCATAACAAATAACAACATTCCTAACAATACTGTTGTAATAACACTTGCTTCTATTCCGTATTCTGCACCATTAAGAATACTAGCATCTTCTACACTAAAAAGAACTACTCCTTTTGAAACACTTTCACTTCCACTTAAGGACAAACCCATAATCACATATAATATAAAATTCCATGCACTATGTAACCCACAAGCAATCCATATATTAGACCGCCACAAAACAAGTATTGAAAAGGTAATCGAAACCAAATACAAGTTTATAATTCCAACCACAGCATGCACTAAATCCGCTTCAATCAAGCCAGACCAATGTGGAAAAACAAATGATGTTGAACTAATTAGAATTGCCAATGGTATAGATATTCTATTTTTTAATGAATTGAGCAAAAATCCTCTGCACATGATTTCTTCTGTAGCACCTTGAATACCAAATGCCAATACCCATAACAAAATACTCTTCATATTAACATTTGTGTTGAATCCACAAAAAATAATGGAACCACAGAGGCAACCTATACCTAATATTATAAACAAAAGAATCGTGGCAACTAATGCTCCTACCAAATACTCTATAGGATTTCCTGAAAAACCTACAAATTTAATATTTCTTTTCTCAACAAATCTGCAATATAATAGGGTTACTAAGGAAAATACTAGAAATCCATAGTAGAGTAACAACTCACTAATTTCTCCAGCTGGCATTATGCCGTGCAAAGGATCATAGCCCATACCATATAAAATCCCAATTACTACTCCTTCTCCCAAAACTGCCGATAAAACATATATCAGGATGAATGCCAATAATTTCTTTATTATGTATTCAGCGGATGACATATTTGTTTCGTTGTTGAACGGATTTAGATTGTAAATAATACCTTTCTTCATCAATATTTCCTCCTTGTATCACTTGATGAAAGTATCGTATTACTTTTGTTCTAAAAACACTACCAACCATATTAATCAATCTGTCAACGCTCTTTAACAATCCTGTTAAGTCCAGTTGCAACGCCTAATTTACAGGCAAAAGCAATGTAAAATTCAAATATTCGTGTCCTTTCAAACTCAATAAAACCCTATCTTATTTGGGTAGCATAATAGCATACAATCCTATGTTCCGTATCATTACAAAGAATACCAAACTGCCTTGTTCCTGTCCCCACCGGACTATAGAGTAAAATCGAATAATCATTAATATCCTCTTCTATGATCCTTTCAAAGGGTAAACCGAAAGGAAATTCATCTAAGATATAATCCGGATTATCCTTATTTACATCAGAAACTTTCATACCATACCAATGCGCATATCCATATGCTAATTGTTCTTCATCCGAAATATCTACGGAATATTCTCTTAATACAGCTTCTTTATAAGCATTATATGATTCTTCATTTAACATAAATGAATACAAATAGCATTTCATAAACAAACCATTTTTGTAGGCAGAACAAAACTCATCCAATTCATTTGGTTTTACTACTTCTTTTCTTTCTTTTTTCTTCTCTCATCACAGATATCCACCTAACACTATTTTGACACTCTAATATTTCAAATGTTCGAATTTCTATATGATAACGCATGCGTATAATCACAGTCTCCGCCCGCCAATTCATTTAAATCAATTTCATCTTTAACCGTAGTTTCTGCCTCCTGCAGTTTCATAAGCAGTTTCTTTGCTGCTTTTTCACGCTCATAATCTTCAATATCCATAATAGCAAACTTACCTCTTCCGTTTTTTGTTAAAAATACCGGTTCTCCAATTACACAATTTTTCATCACTTCGTTATATTATCCTAAATGAAAATCTATAACAAAATCGTGAGAACTGAAATTTAACGCTTTCTTTCTAACTGTAAATCAATAGTATCATAAATAGTGACTGTCCCACCATATTTATTAATTGCATCTTCAAATTTGCCTGTAATCACCGAAAAATTTTGATACTCCTTACACTTTTCTTTTAGCAATTCAGAGAATTGTTCTTCATATTCTACTGCTGTCAACTGGCATCCGGTCGATAAAATTGGAGCCGTCGCTTGTCCACCACCACTTCCAATCCCTTCAAGGATGGCATAACAACACACCTCCAATCAACTTCAAATCAACACAAAACACTATCCTTATACTTTTCTATTTCTTCCAGATACTTCTGTCCAAGTGGACTTATCGCCACACCCTTTCTTACAATATATCCAATTGTCATAACCTCCTGAGAATCCAGCTTTACTGCGCAATACTCGTCTCCATTTAAGTCCTCACAAATGATACCCGAACATAAAGTGTAACCATTAAGTCCCACCATCAAATTCAGCATAGTAGCCCTGTCATTCGCTTTAATCAATTGCTTGTATCCATAAGTGCTCAATACCTCTTCTGCAAAATAAAATGAATTATTGTTTCCCTGATCAAAGGACAGGCACGGATAATCCTGCAACTCTTGTAAGGTAATCATCTTTTTCTTTGCAAGCGGATGACTCTTTGCAATATATACATAAATGTGGCACTTTAAAATGTCATGAAATTCCAGTTCTCTTTCTTGGAATATTTTCGCTAGCACCTTACGATTGAAATCATTGACATATAAAATCCCAATTTCACTTTTGAAAGTGCTTACATCCTCAATTACATCATAGGTTCTGGATTCACGCACTGCAAACTCATACTCATCCATACCAAACTGTTTTACCATCTCCATAAATGCGTTTACCGCAAAGGTGTAATGTTGCATAGAAACACTGAACTTCTTCTTAATCGCAGTTTGATTTACGTATTTTGATTCCATCAATTCATACTGCTGCACAACCTGTCTTGCATATCCGATGAATTCCTCCCCTTCCGGAGTCAGCGATATCCCCCGGTTGGTTCTGTGAAATAATACCATCCCTATCTCTGTTTCCAATTCCTTGATAGAAGCCGAAAGACTTGGTTGTGCAATAAAAAGGCCTCTTGCTGCCTCACTCATGGAATTAGCATTAGCTACCGCAATTACATATCGAAGCTGGGTAAGTGTCATGTTGTATCTCCCTTAAATCGTCATTCTTTTTATAATTATAATATGTACTATAGATTTCAACAAGAGGATATTGGTTTTGCTATAGTTATCTCCTATAGCCAGCAACTGTTTTTTCATAATATTCAGCTTCGATAAATAAGTATACACTTACACCATACAAAAATTACAGACTTAACCATAAAGAAAGAGAGGAAAAAAGTATGATAAGTAACACAGGTACAAAGTGTATTCACGAAGGCTGGAAACCATCCGAAGGAGAGCCAAGACAGCTTCCCATTTATCAAAGTACTACATTTAAATATGACACAAGCAATACCATGGGGCAGTTATTTGATTTGGAAAGAGAGGGCTACTTTTACACACGTTTGCAGAATCCGACAAATGATGCAGTGGCAGCAAACATCTGTGCGTTAGAGGGCGGCGCGGCTGCAATGCTTACATCTTCCGGACAAGCAGCTAACTTCTATGCCATTTTCAACATCTGTGAAGCAGGAGATCATTTTATTGCGTCTTCCTCTATCTACGGAGGAACATACAATTTATTCGGTGTTACCATGAAGAAAATGGGAATCGAGTGTACATTCGTTGATCAGTCTCTTCCAATAGAGGAACTCGAAAAATACTTCAAACCAAACACAAAGGCAGTGTTTGGCGAAACCATTACGAACCCAACTGTAACTATATTTGACTTTGAAAAATTTGCAAAGCTTGCACATAAACACGGTGTACCTTTAATCATTGATAACACCTTTGCTACGCCGGTAAACTGTAGACCGTTTGAGTGGGGCGCAGACATCGTAACACACTCTACCACTAAGTACATGGATGGTCACGGTGTTGGCGTTGGTGGATGTATCGTAGACAGCGGAAACTTCGACTGGCTGGCTCACGCAGAGAAATTTCCGGGACTTACAACACCGGATGATTCTTATCACGGTATCACTTATGCAAAAAAATTCGGCAAGGGTGCATACATCACAAAAGCAACTGCACAACTTATGAGAGACTTGGGCTGCATTCAGTCTCCACAGAATTCCTTCTATTTAAATCTTGGATTAGAGACCCTACACCTTAGAATGAATCAGCACTGCAAAAATGCACTTACCGTAGCAAGATTCCTGAAGAATAATGACAATGTCGCGTGGGTACATTACGCTGACCTGGCAGGCGATGCCTACAATGACCTTGCAAAGAAATATCTGCCAAACGGAACCTGTGGCGTATTGGCATTTGGTGTCAAGGGTGGCCGTGAAGCTTCTATCAAGTTCATGGATAGCTTGAAGTTTGTATCTATATCAACACATGTTGCAGACTCTAAAACCTGTCTGTTGCATCCGGCCAGTCATACACACCGTCAGCTGACCAACGAACAGTTAATTGAAGCAGGTATTACTCCGGATTTAATTCGTTTGTCTGTAGG
This sequence comes from Lachnospiraceae bacterium, assembly GCA_045588655.1. Lineage (GTDB taxonomy): Bacteria > Bacillota > Clostridia > Lachnospirales > Lachnospiraceae > SVFI01. Next base: position 5,810 of record JAZNEP010000033.1, read on the forward strand.
AATAGAAAATGTAGAAGATTTGATTACAGATTTGGAACAAGCGTTAGCAAAAGTAAACTAACATTTATATTCAACACCGGCCTACACCGGTGTTGAGTCAATTTCAAGTTTCTTGATAGACAACTTGTCGATATACACAACTGAACCTTCAAGTTCGTGCATGCTTTCCTCTCTACTAGACTGAATTTATCTTTTCTTATATGTCGCTACAATTCCAACTACAGAAGCCAAAAAAGTAATCGGTGCAATTCTTACAAATAAGAATTCAAACCCATGCATTATTGTTCCCGCCACTGCCAACTCAGGATCATTGTAATTCCAATCCAGATAAGAGCTATTCATAAATGCAAGTACGATAAATATTATCACTATAACTGCACACAATGAAATAAGAATCCATCGAATCGTTTTGACCTTTGTTATACTTCTTTTTGCAAGCTGCAAATTAATGACTTCCAACTTTTCAGAAAGGGTCTTTAAATCATCGGTAGTCGGTTCTGCTATAGGTTCTCCAAGTAATTCACTTACAGTAGTATCCAATTCATCCGCCAACATAATTAGCATACTGGAGTCCGGAACTGACATACCATTCTCCCATTTCGATATAGTCTGTCTTACTACATTCAGTTTAATTGCAAGTTCTTCTTGTGATAGCCCTTTTGATTTCCTAATTCTTTTGATATTTTCATTAAGCATAATCTGTGCCTCCTTGTTTTTGATGGCTCAATTTTATATTCAAAAGAGCCGTTGCCACAAGCAACGCATATTAACATCTGCTTATTTATGGGCTTTTCGCAGACATTCTGAAATCCTCAAAGAAACTTCTATATCAAAATAGTCAGAACTGAATGTTTAGGGATTTTTGCAAATACAAAGTTATCTCTGTTATAATGCTGTTATCCAAAAACATACTGCTGTAACAAATGAAAGCGGCGTCATAATATACTTTTCTTTTTTACTTTTTGATATAAAACACATAACTGTATTCAATGAAAGATATAGTGCCATAACTATACCTATTATTTTTGTTGTTTTTTCAGAAAACCACAACGATACAAAGCCGGCATTCTGTAAAAGAACTATCATGAAGAAAAACTGAAGAAGCAATTGTGTTATCAAAACAAATCTTAATTTTTTTGGAAAAACCCTATATTGACCACCCATCGTCAACTCACCTAAAGGTAAACCGCATATTATTAATATGGACAATCCCATCATTACCGAAAGTATTACCGTTCCTATTATTGCTATCATAATTACCTCCAACATATTATAGATTCTTTACGCGTTGTCCTCTACCGATTTGCATTCTCTTTTCCGGCAAAGGGATCTCCGGTATCGTATAACTGACATAGTTATTATATCCCTCTTGAATAGATACACAGATATCCTTAAAGATGATTGGTATTCCAGCAGAAGTAAAGAAATTCTTTCCGTCTTGCACTTGAAAATGAACATGTGGTTCCGAACTATTCCCTGTATTCCCACATCGTGCTATAACCTGTCCCGCCTGCACTTTTTCTCCTAGCTCTACACATATACTTTGTGGTTGCAAATGACCGATAAATCCATACTCGTTTTCCGCATGCTTTATCAAAACATAATTCCCGCGAATATCCTTTGCCATCATTTCCATATCTTCCGGTAACATTATCTTTCCATCCTCACAGTTCGTTTTTATTTCCACAACTGTACCATCTGCAGGTGCAAGTACCGCTTTGCCGTAACATTCATAAGCACTAACATCTGCAGGATTGTCTCCCCGATATGTCTTCCCAGATTCATCCATCATCAAAAAATCATACGCATATCTTTGTGTCGGCAGTCCCCAAGAATGAGAATATTCTTTTTCCAAACCACCGTTTACAACAGTCCATTCCCCATCAAACGGCAATCTGTATTCTACGTTACTGCATTGACTTCTCTTCGGCAATCGAAATCCATGTTTTATGTAGATAAGTGGAATACAGAATGTCTGTTTTAACCCTTGCATTATTACTTGTCTTGATACTTTCACGTTGCCTCCTCCTTGTTTAACACAAAACCAGCCTGCAACAAAAATCCGTCTGCTCCTTGTTCTACCATAGCATATAATTCCTCTTTGGTAGATTTGATTAAACCTGACACCACAAAACATGCAAGACCGTGCGTGTAGATAATCGTGTTTCGGAAAAACTCTCTCACTTTATCGGCAGATGTCTCTAATTGACTTGCTATCTGTTCTATCATGGCGGAGTTCGCATCGGCCGTTGTAAGTATGTCAAATCCTCCGGCGTAATATCCGCTTTCTCCAGTCATATACAAATAACGAAACAAATTCGGCTCATCAAAAGCAATATCAATATATCCTATTCCCACATTTGAAAAAGCCAACATTCCTTCTGAAGAAGAACGCATTTTTTTATTCGCATACTCCAGTGCATACGCCGTCAATGCATTACGAAAGTTTTCCATATTCCCAAAATGCCAAGAGATAGGCTGTGTAGAACACCCGATTCTCTTTGCCAACGTTTTAATGTTAATTGCTGAATATCCGTCTTGAATCAACATATCTAACGCATGTTTTAATATCGTTTCTTTCGGTATTTTCGGACTAGTAGGCATTTCATTACCTCCCACACTATAATACTGTAAACATGTTTATAGTATTTCATATATTTATTCTATTGTCAAGAAGAATATAAAACATAAAAGTTTCGAATTGATAATTATTTAGTTCTCCTATGCAAAAGAGTCCTGCTCTCGCAAGACTCTTACATTTACAAAATATATACCTGTTTATTTCCCTGTTTTGCGTTAAATCCAATAGGCTAATCTACCTTGTCAGAACGCAAAAGCAAATTGGAAGATTATAACTATCCATTACATATACTTATCACCTTTTTAGGTTCAAAATTCGTTTCCATTGTCCACGCAACCGCTTTACAATTTCTCATTATGAGAACAGTAAGTAAATGATCGATACCATTTTCCTTCCATGCTTGCAAAAACTTTCTGGTAGGATGCGCAAAAATCTCTTCACGCAATTTCTCATCTGTCGACACTTCGATTTCACCTGTCACTCTAATCTGAATACCATTTGCATTAAAACAAAGCTCCGCCTTTGGATTTTTTTGAATTTGCTTATACACATCCTTGGTAGAGGCTGTATGGAAAACAATTCCATCCTTGTCCGCCTTAAATAGCATCATTCCTCTCACCCTTGGCTGGTCCCCATCCATTGTTGCAAGATGAAATCCCAAATTGCTATTCATCAATTCATATATTTTCTGTTCTTCCATGACTTAATCCTCCTTAGCATATACCGTCCAAAATCATCTCATCCAATATCTGTGCCGCACTTTCTACCATTTTCGGACAAAACGTTCTAAATAATTTTTGTTCTTCAATAATAGACATATCTTCTTTCTTGGTAATATCATATCCCAGTAATTCGCGACACACTACACTTCCATTTTTCTCAATAAAACGATTCATGAATTCCGTCGAAACAGCATAAGCATTTGCTTTCCCTTCCACGTCCTCACTATCACAATGTCCACATCGTAGTCCAAGAACCATCAGCGCACCTGCTACAGCACCACACAACTCGCCTTTTCTTTCACCACCACCAAAATTAGTGGCTATCTTAAGGGCCAATTTTTCATCCATTCCCATTTCTGTTGCAAATGCCGTAAATACTCCTTGCGAACAATTAAAGTTGTTATTGTAGTATTCTAATGCTTTTTCTTTATGATTCATTGCAATCACCCTCACTTAATCCTTTCAACCTCATCACAAGCGACATTGTATAATTCAAGCGCTTCCATCACCTGTGCTCTTTTATCAACCGGAATTTTGTCTAAAATCAGCTTAAACTTCTGATTCATGTCATTTTCAATTCTTTCAAACCGTTCTTGTCCCTCATGTGTAAGATTCAAAACTACATATCTTCTATCTTCTTCAGATGGTTTTCTTTCCACATAATTTTTTTGAACAAGTTCTTCCACCGTTCTGCTGATACCGCTTTTATCTAACCTTAATATCTCTGCCAATTCTTTTACTGAACTATTAGGTTTTCTGCCAATTTCAACTAAGACAAAACATTGTGTTTCACTTATTCCCCGGCAACAACAATCTGTCTTGTTGATATTTCCAAGATGACATTCCAAAATTCTTGTATTTTCTCTAAACTGCTTTACCTGATTCATACTCCAACCTCCTTTTGACATATAATATCTCATTTGGTTGTGTATGTCAACTATTTATTTTATCAACTATATACTTCTTGTAAACATTACATCTTGAACCATCCGCCATCCGCTGTTTCTTTCATTGAATATTTTCAACAGACAGTTTGAATTTATCATATCTTCTCCTCCAACTTCCAATCTGATAATGATTTCACATTAAATTAGGATATTTCACCCCAAAGAAAAAATCATAATCCGTTCCTGCAAGTTACTTCCTTCAAACAAGTCATCGCAAGCTATCTCATCATAAAATTCCAATTCGTCCACTGTCATAAGATATGAGATATACTCCTCTGACGGATAATAAAAGAACAAAAACACTTCCCTTGGTTTCTCATAATAAGATTCTATAATTCTTGCCATCACTTTATGAAGTAACTCCACGGAAAAAGGATTGAAAAAATAGCACCTATTGACTTCCGGTGGCACTTCATACGCTTCGGCTCTAGCCAGGATGAATTCTGTTTTTGCTCTTGAAACTGCAGTTTTCTGATTTTCCAGCGCACTCTGATAAATTCGCTCATCATATTCAATCCCTATGGTCATTGCCTTAGTTTGATAAGACAGGAAAAAATCGGCGCGCCCTTTCCCGCAACCATAGTCTAAAACCACATCTCTTTTACGAATAAAACCACTATTCGCTAAACGTTCCAATACACTATATGGTGTAGGTTCATATGGGTAACGATATTGGTCAGCATTCGAATCGTCCCGACCGGTTGTTTTAATATGTAAAAGCTTATCCCATATATTTTCGTTATCTATCATTGTCCGCCTCTGTCAACACATTCGTTTTTTATTGTTAATAGTAAACTTTTCCCGTCACTGTGACAAATACTCTTCCACAACATCTTGTGCTTTTATAATCATTCTACTAGACATTTTTTTATCAGAAGTCATTGCAATCAAAAAATATCTTTCATCCTCTTTATTAAATACCATATTCCAAGCATCATACCCCTCTGTAGCTCCTGCATGATATAATGTTCCGTCTTCATCCCCCTGCCAACCGCAAGCATACCCATTCCTAGGCGTTGTCATATAGGCAAGTTGTGTTTCATCAAGAATCCCTCCCCGCAGCAATACTCTGTCAAACAATAGCAAATCACAAACATTAGAATGTATATCACCTGCACCTCTAGCCATCTTACCAAACTTTGTATAAGCTGCTTCTCCACCATACACAGGCACACTAGTTATATTTCCTGTTTCTATACAAGTTGAGTTTTCCATCTTACAAACTTCAAATATATGTTGATTTATATAATCTTCATAACGATTTCCTGTTACCTGCTCTAAAATATGTGCTAACAATATATAGTTCGTATTTGAGTAACTGTATATTGTTCCTGGTTCAAACATCAACTCTGTTTTGTGAAAATAATCTAAAAATATTTCATCATCCATCTCTCCGGTAAATATGATTTCCCGTTCTTCGAAAATATCTTTACCTTCCTCTCTGCAACTGTCAAAAAAAAGCATGGAGTTCCCTGTCAAACAAGGAATTCCGGAATCCATATGTAATAAATTATCAATTGTAATTTTTTTTGCCTCCGGATACTCAGGAAAGAATTTATCCAGAGTATCTGTCGTCTGTAGTTTCCCGTCTTCGATCAGTTGTAATGTTGCTGCCGCCATAAATGTTTTTGTCACCGAACCGATTTCGTATGTCGTATACGGATTTACCGTTGTTTCATCATCAATCTCTTTTAAATTCCAGCCACCGGCTAAAATCACGTCTTCATCAGTTGCAAGAAGTATACTTCCACATGCATATTCCTCACATGCAGCTTTCAACTTATTAATCAGATCCTGATACTCACTCTTATTCGTTGTCCATATCATATTTTCATCAAATGTTCCATCCGTGAATAATTCCTTATATTCATCGGGTATATCCTTTGTAACATTAATACTTTCATCCACATCCATTTCCGGTATCTGATCCGATATACTTTCTTCTATCTCTACTATCTCAGATTCCATATCAACTACTTCTGCCTCTGTCTCAATCGGTTCGGTCTCCCGTTCTGAAATCGCAGAACATCCAACCATACCCATTAATATTACTGAAAAAATAATGAATATTCCTTTTTTTCTCATCTCGTTTCCTCCAAATCCCATAATAACTGCTCATCTTTCATCTCGAACTACTTAAGCACATCCCGTATTACATTACCACTTTGCTTACAATGTATATTATTGCAAGGATTTAGAATGAAAAAAACCCGAGGAATTCTATAAATTCTTCGGGTTTTGTCTACAAGATAGTCGCAAAACTCAGCGCCTCCTCTTTTAAAGCTTTGCCTTGTCTTCTCTTTATTGTTTTCTCTTCATAATAAGCATTATCCTTCTAATAAACACTTTATAAGTGGTTTTGCACATTCCACAGAAGTAATATCGTAGGAACTTTTTATTGCTTGTGCAAATCCTTCTTCTGCACTATCCTTATTCTTCTTTTTATCCAGTACTTTAGACATCATTTTCATAATTGTCCTATTCGAAAATGACATTTTTTCATAACAGATTCCACCTTGCATATAAAAATGAGGGATAGATTGCATTTCTTCTTCTGACAGATTATTTTTCCATACTTCATCAATCTCCTTAGTGGCTTCATTGGGCGTTCCACCTGTCGCAAACAGGATTAGCCTTTTCGCTGAACTGTTTTCAAACATCTCTTTCGCTTTTTTGTATCCATTTATCATTCCTGCATATAATCCGCCTCCATAAACAATCACATCATACTCTGACATTATTTCATCTGTAACCTCTCTAAAATCCATAAGATTACCATCTACTTCTTTCGCAATAAACTCTGCATACCATTTGGTAAACCCTGTTTTACTTCTGTAAATTATCAAAGTCTTCATCTCTTCCTCCTTAAATCAATTTTAAAGTATCCTTAATCTGCACAATGGTCTGTATCGTAACCTGTAACTGTTCCTTCAAATTCATTATAGTCTTTAATAGGTAATATATTACTTTATATAAAGTAACACATTACCTTTTTCGTGTCAATAGAAAAAGACGGTTAATCCCCCGCCTTCATCTCAGTAAATTCATTTCTGTTTCATTCAGAATCTTCCTTAGAATTTGCCCTGTGTCAAGATTTAGTACAAAATAAAATGATTTTCTTTCTCCCTTTTAATACTCCTATCATAGCACAACCTTGCGTAGTGTAAATTCAAAAATTGGAATAAACAGCCTCAATTTCGCCATAGAACTATTTTATAAATTTTCTATTTACACTACGCTTTCACATTAACTACATATCTCTCTTACCATTTTACGTATTTGTTTTATGTTCAAATAACATCCTTTTGATTCATATGTAATAATTAAGTTTTTACCCAAATATATTCCACTTTCTCTATATTCATCCAGCTTACCAAAATTTGCATGACGGTATTCTTCGTCGTCCATCAACCCCAAATGTTCATGGTAAATCTGTTCTCTGGTTGATATCTTTAAGAGTGTAAAATCCGGATATTTTTTCTTACCATTTTTTAGTTGTAACTGCGCTTCGTACCGATAAGGTATTCCAAGCTCGTAGTACATATCAGCAAGCAACACTTCAGATTTCGATCGTACAAGTTCATCCTTTTTGGTTGAATATACCTTTTGCTCCGGTTCATATGGATTGCATTCATATAGCGTGTTTTCCCACTGCTTCACAAACATTTTATCTGTGATTACCATTGGAATAACTATGTTTCTTCTATACTGGTTCAAATTGCTGTATACATCTTCCAAATCGCACTCTCCATGCTTTGAAAGATATTTCCCTATATCCTCTATCTCTTCTTTTGTTTTTTGGTACAACCTTTGCATGTAATCTTTCTGTGCCAATTGGAATGCCAATTCTTGCTCTTTCTTAGAAATATATTTGCCATGTGTATCTTTGGAATCTGTTACACAATAATAGCGCGCATTCCCCCTATCATTGCTTATTCGAAGTTTACCTTCCGGAGCTCCAACTAATTTTCTAACAATCTCCGTCTGCAGATTTTCCAAATATTCTTTCCTTTTCTTTACTTCATAAAACAATAAATTCATAATTCTCACACCTCTCAGATAAAATAATAAAATATTGCAATATTATCCTGTAAATGCGGACTCCAAAATATAAAAAGCAAGCCTTCTTCCTTATAGATTCGGATAAAAAACTTCTTGTTCAAATTTTTATCCTAGTTTCTTTAAAATTACTTTTCCTAACCGCACTCATATAGGAATATCTTTCGGATAAAAAATAGCTCTTTTAAGCTTTTTATCCGATTTTACTGAAACTAAAATCACAAAATAAAACAAATTGGGAAAAATTGATAGGGTAAACAATTGAAAAACTAAAAACTTATCCTACCACCAATACCTAAAACGTATTAGTGGTAGAATGATTGATCTGTAAAAAACTCGATTTGTAAAAAAGTTGATTTGTAAAAAGCATGTAAAAGGTATTTACTACGTGATTTTCTTTAGTTTTCTCCTGCAATCACGATTTTACCATCCACCAGACTAATTTTTACTTTATTTCCGGCAATACCTGCTGCACTTAACATATCTTCACTCAGTTGCACACGATGTGCCTTATCCATGATGAAATATTCCTCATGTGAATCGTCATCTACCTCCAGACTCTCCACACGTTCGATTTGTTCACGAACCTGTGCTTTCATAATTTTTTCCGTACTAATCTTACCATCTGTGATCATGACCACTCGATCCACCTTACTTGCCAGCTTGATATCATGCGTAACAATAATAATGGTAAGTCCCATCTCTCGATTTAATGTACGAAAAAGATCTTGAATTACATTTGATGTTTTCGTATCCACCGCACCGGTCGGCTCATCCGCAAGAAGAATATCCGGTTCATTTGCGAGAGCTACCGCAATGGCCACACGCTGCTGTTCTCCACCGGACATCTGTCCCGGATACGAATCTTTCTTATGTAGCATCCCCACCAACTCCAGCAAATGCAATGCTTTTTCTCTCTTTTTCTTCGCACTTGCTTTGGTAAAATTCATCGCCACTTCAATGTTTTCAATTGCCGTGAGATAAAAGTATAGATTTCGTGCACTCTTTTGCCAGACAAAGCCGATTTTCTTTTTTCGATATTGCACCATCTGACGTTCTGACATTTCTGCAAGATTGATACCGTCCACCACAATTGTACCTGCTGTCTGACGTTCCAATCCACCAATCATATTCATCAGTGTACTTTTACCGCTACCACTCTTACCGATAATCGAAATCATTTCTCCGCGTGCAATTTCAAGTTCCAGCCCTTGCAGCGCCATAACTTCTACTTCCTCTGTCTTATATATCTTGACCAGACCGTCACAAACAATCAGCGGCTTCACAACTGTTGTATCAACGGCAGAAGACGACTCCTGCGTATTCACTTCATCAACCAATGTTTCGTTTGACTTCGCCAAGTTCCCCATCCTCCATCTCATAAATCACATCTCCAAGCTCCATCAAGTTTGGATCATGTGTTGTCATTACAATCGTCAGTCCTTCTTTTTCAATCAGACGTCGGAATAATTTCATTACTCGTATACCGGATTCTGTATCCAACGCACCGGTCGGCTCATCCGCAAAAATAACTTTTGGTTTGTGTGCCACCGCCCGCGCAATTGCAATTCTCTGCTGCTCACCACCGGACATCTGCCCAGGCATATGAAGCATACGTTCATCCATGCCAACAATCTTCAACACATTCTCAATCTGCTCCTGGTAGTTACCTTCCACTTCCGCTAGTCGCATCGCAAAATCTACATTTTCATAAGCGTTCATAATCGGAATCAGCGCTACTGACTGGAACACAAAACCAATCTGCTTTCTGCGTAAATTTTCTTTTTCCGCCGTACTCATTTGACTAAACGATGCACCATCAAAGATTACCTCTCCTGATGTCGGTTCATCCAGTGCACTCAAAATGTTTAACAGCGTCGTTTTTCCACTACCGGAACGCCCCTTCAATATTGTGAGCGTTCCTCGAGGCACCTGCATATCCACACCCTTCAATGCATAGAAATCTTCTCCGGCTCCGGTAGGGAATGCTCTTACAATTTGTTTTGCTTCTAATATAATGTCCATTCTAGTCCTCCCCAAGCTTGAGTGCCTGTGTAATATTCATTGATTGAATCAGTTTTCTCAATACCACAATACATATAATCATCATCAAAGCAATGACAAGTACCAGTTTGGTAATATCACCTGCATCAAAGTGCAGGAAAATATCAATGTTATGTTTTTGTGGCAGATAAATTACACCGAACAATTCTGCAAACAATACGGTTGCTATCATACCGACACCACCGCCTGCAATCACCGAAAGCAGCGTACTGAATATATGCTCGTTAATCAACATCCTGTTAATCTCTTTCACCGACATACCCATTGCCCTATAAACACCGAACAACAATTCTCTCTGTCGAATAGAAGCAATCCAGTAAATCATAAATCCAACCACACAGAGAACCAGTGCAATAATGAAACTAAGAGTAAACATACCATTTGTAATCTGGATCAGTGTTGACTCCTTCATCGTCTGAACCTGCTCTTCTACACTGGTAATCGTCGGGTAAGCAAGATTCATTCCTTCCAGTACATCTTCTACTTCCTTGACACTCACACCGTCTGCGAGATTCAGCCATACATTATATGGCGATACTTTGTAAAACCGATAAGAGGAAGAATAATTGGCAACCACAAGGTAGTTTTCCTTAAGTTCCCCCTCTTCATATTCATATTTCTGATAGCCAGGCCAATGATCTACAATGGCACAAACTTCCCCTGACATTTCGCCTCTTGGTTGTTCTTTCATCGAGGTTGCCACACAATACCTGGTCAGCTTCACGTTCTGTCCGACCGTAACCCCCAATTCTTTTGCAAGGTTTGAGGAAATGATGACAGCCTTCGGATTGTCAGCCAACATATTTAAGTAATGATACCAATGCTTTTCTCCGTTTAAGTCCATCTTCAATGTCGCTGTGTTTCCAAATTCATTTGTGATAATACCTTGGAACAAACAATCTTTTACTTTACTTTTATTGTATTTCAGTTCTGCCGTATCATCATAGATTACTCTGGTTATACTTTCACACATTCCATTTTCCAGCAATGTATTATACTTTAAGAAATCCGGCTCCAAAAATTCATAATCTTCAATCTGTTTGCCCGATATCAGATGCTTTCTCTCCCAAGTCTCACTCACTACCATATCTGCACCGGTATTGTACGTAATACGTTCCACGCTGTTTGTATTAATCGTTCGCGCGATATTGGCATAAAACAATCCCAACGCAATCGTCAAAATCAAAAAGACAGAAATACCACTCTGCTTACTAAAGGTTCTGGTAATCTGTAAAAAGGACGCATACATTGCCGGTTTCCATTTATTGCGTCCGACCCAGTATACAAACTTCACCAAATACTGCATCAGACGTAAAATAAACAATCCCAGTGCAAAAATGAAAAGTACCGCATCCAAAAAGAGTACCGGGTCCATTTTCTGTCCCTGCAATGCACTTTGTTGAATCGTTTCCATATTTTGATTAAAATTGTAAATCAGATATACAGCAACTGCCAAAAGAATGACATCAAAGAAAAATTTCTCCCAAATAGGCTTTTTATTTACTTTCACCGCGCTCTTACGCTGTACAATGGAAACTCCTGCGGAAGCAATGACCGGTATCAGTAAAAAAACAGTTCCGCACGCCACTGCTATCAATCCGTATATCAGCATTTCCCATACCGGCTGATACATATTAAGTCCCGCAGACGAAAAGCTCAAAAAATCCTCTGTTCCCGCACCAATTTTGCAAAGCAGATATCCAAGCGGTAAACCAAGCACCAATCCTCCCAGTGCCAGAAACACCGATTGTACCATGTACATCCAAATCACTTGAAGACGGCTTCCGCCTCTACTTTTTATCATTGCAATCTCATTTTTTTCCGTTTCGATAATCTGACTGGAAACCATATAAATATAAGCCAAAACCATTCCCAAAATAGGTAGCTCTAACACCCATAATGTAATATCAACCGTCTTCTTTCCGTCCCGGTATTCCTCTATAAACGGCGTCAGCGTTTCGACAAACTCTTTCTCGGATGAACTCAGAGCGCGCACGGCTCCAGCTACTTGTTCCACATTTCTATGCGTAATTGCTCTGTAATCCAGCACCTGATAATATGTAAAAAACACAAAATCATCTACATATTCTTGCAAAATATATTCAAAATCCTCTTGCGACACAAAAATATGCGAAACTATTTCATCCGTTTGAATCTGCCAAAAGATATCATCCAGCGCCTGCTCTTTGAATACTCCGGCCACTACGAGTTTGAGTTTCTCCCCCTTGTCATTCTTCCAATCCTCGAATTCAATTTCTTCGCCGACCACAAGCTGACACTTATCCATAACATATTCCGACATCACACACGGAATCGCATCTCCCTGATAGGTATCGTACCCTTCTCCAAATGCAATTGTTGTATGTTCACTTAGAGCCGGCATATAGGCTACATTATAACTGTAACCTTTTTCGTTGTAGGTACACTTTGTAAGTTTATTCGGCAAATGAAAAAACAACTGTTCTTCCAAAACCGGCAGTTGAATCCGTTTGCTCCATTTACTGTTATACCTATCTATCTCTTCCATGAGTGCTGCAACTGACGGAAATTCTTCCGCCATCACATAGTCTGATTTTCCGATCACTGTCGGAAACTGGTTTTCGCCCTCTATGTATTGAAGAAAAATGCGTCCGATCAATTTGTCCAGTGATCCGGCTTTAAACATTGGATGACAGCTCAAGGTTGCCACCAAAAAGGTCAATCCCAAAACAAGGCAGAACGAAAGCCATTTTTTGTTTTTTATCTTTTTTAAAATCTGCTTCAACATCTGTTTATTCTACTCTCTCCAATTTATTGCATAAATACTCCAGTTACATTTTCCGCGCTACCATTTAGGGAATTGCTTGTGAGATTCACTATCATCTCAGACGATTCCATATTTCGATTCAGTGCCAATACATCGCCTTCTTTTATCCCGTTTATAACACAATCGCGTCTGAAACCATCTTTGTCTACCGTTGAATAGAGGTACTGTACATATTGTTTTACAAGTTGCCCATTTTCAACCTTCCATACGAAGTACAGAATCTCATCCTCCAGGATCAATTTTTCTGAATTGACAACTCCGAACGGAAATGTATAAATATTTGAGATTGTTTTCGCAGAGCAAACTGCATACTTATCGCCTTTCAGTGAGTAATTCGTATAGTATTCTTCGTCATCCATCTTAACAAATGCCTGAGCACCTCTTCCTAGATCCCCCAGTGATCCCTGTGTAATATAAACACCGTCCTCTAACGAGGTGATAAATACTTGATTGCCCAAGCTATCACCTGAAAGACCTACCACCGTACCGGTATAAATTTCCTCAATTCCTTCATCCACAAATTCTACTTTCTGATTAAGCTGAACATCATAATCCAGAAGCAAATTCACATACGGTGAAGTTTCTGACGCAATTCTACAAATCACATCCCCGACTTTTATTTTTTTACCGACGGAAAGATTAATATCCTTTATCTTTCCGGACTGCTCTGCGCATATACTGATAACACCGCTTCCGTCGTTATTTTCTTTTGCTTTTTTGTAGTTTTCCTGCATAATCTTCAGCTGATACTCATAATCTGTCTGTGCCTGTTCTTTTTTAATCTTTTCCACAGCAATCTGACAGGTTAGTTCCTCTGCCATGTATGGTCTTGTGATATATTGTTTTACTTTTTCAACATTTCCATCTTTATCCTTTACTTCCACTTCTTGTTCCACCGGCTGATTTCTCGCTTCCATCAATGCTGCAATCATTTCATCTGACATTTTTTGTTGTCTTTGGTATAGTGTGGTATGTTTTTCCATGGCATTTTTCATATCTGCAAGAGCTGCACTACCATCCTTAATTTTAATCTTGCAGATTACCGCGCCTTTTTCTACTTCGTCATCATAACGCGCAGAGACCTCCACAATCTCTCCTTCATATTCTGAATGCACAAGTTGCAGCTTTGTCTCAACCTTGTAAATTGCCTCCGTCTTTTGTATATCCTCATACTTATCGAGATTTGCGGTATATAGTTCATATTCTGTTGGGGCAACTGCCTCAGATGAATAGAACACTTCCTCTCCTTCACTTAACCCTGAAATCACCTGCACAGATTGAGCGTCCTTTTTTCCAATCTTAATCGGTCTGACTTCCTTACCTGTGTCAGTTTTAACATAAACATAATATCCGTCATCGTCTTCGTACAAAGAATCTTTCGCAATACAAAGCACATTCTCCACACTGTCTTTTTCAAAAAACACCGGAACACAGTTTCCTACCGGTGGTGTCAAGGACTCGTCTTCAAATTTTAGTCGTACCCTCGGATAAAGATCACGTCCCTCCGCTGCAAGCACTTCGAAATCCTGGTATGCATACTCCTTTAATTCATATTTTACTCCATTATTTATCGTATATATGGAAGTATATTTCTCACAAATATTTTGCCTAATGGTCTCATTGGTTAGTTCCAAGTGAACCTTTTCATAGTCCGCAATCACCACGACATTCTCCGCCGGTTTTACCGGCTCCGGTTCCTCCGTATTTTTTACATAACAGACATAACCACTATTTCTGGCATACAACTTACCGTCTTTTACTATTTTGGAATATTCACTCAATTTTCTGTCATACTGTGACATTTTATATTCATACAAGAGCTCATCATATCTATGATTTTCTTTTAAAACGGAAATCTCTTTATTGGTTTGATTTGCACCTTCTTCATCTTCCAATACAAGAAAACCTTGCTGCTTGTAGCCCAGTTCTTTTAGTTTTTCTTCATGCACTATATTGGCTATCGTATGTGCCTGCTTACAATTTTCTTTCTCGGTAGCAATGCTGTCCATCATTTCCTGCGCCTGTTCAATATCTGCCGTAGCGAGAAGTGTGCCTTCCTCCACATACTCACCAAGCTCCACATGAATTTCCTCTATCATTGTACTATTTTCCCAAAAATGACAGTGATATGTCGGTACCACCACCGCATCGCGATATTCGATTTTACCTACATCCCCGTATCCTACCGGCCGAAATGCTTCATTCATGACTTTCGGCTCCACAAGCGGCGGTATATCCATCGCCGTCTTAGCTCTTGCACAACCTGTCATTCCAACACATGCTACACACAGGAGCAAAACACCCATTTTATGTAATACTTTTATTTTCTGCTTTTTTCTACCCATCAGTCAACTACCACCTTATCTCCGGCTTTCACACCTGATTTGATAATGATAAAATCATCCACCACATTACCAATTTGTATTTCGACTCCTGTTCTATATCCATCCTCGTTCAGCACAAACACATAATGTTTTCCATCCACTTCTTTCACAGCATTCTTTGGAAGATACAACGCACCCTGCAGGGTGGATTTTTCTATTTTTACATCCAGGAAATTTGCCCGCATTACTCCCTTCGGGTCAAGAGCACGGAAGATGAGTGTTCGACTTCCTCTGGCTTCTTCTTGAATTTCTGTCAGTTCCATATCGTAACTAAGCTCACCATAAAGACCTTGCACTACCATTCCAATCTCAAATGGATAATCATCCAAAACGGTAACTTTATAATCCCCCTTGTTGTACAAAACGGTAATCAGTCGGTCGGACATATTTACCTTGCTGCGTTGCATCAAATCAGAAACCTGATCTACCACTCCCGTTTTTTCTGCCTTGATGGTGTAAGTAGCCATCTTGGCACTTTCTTCCGCAATGTAGAGCTTGGTCACTTCCATATCCTTCTTCAGCAGCTCTATATCCTCTTTGTAATCTATATCCGAATCTGCCTGCATCAGTTTTTCATAATGCTCAATCAGCATTTCCTGCATCAAAAGCTCCTCTTGATATTCTTTTACCTTATCTTCACTTGTACTGGATTTGAACGTAACCAGTCGGTCTCCCGCAGATATGTAATCCCCCGGTTGTACAAATACCTCATCCACTTCCATGTCATCCACCGGTGGCTTATAAGTAACATTCATTTTTTCCACCGGCGATAATTTCAGCATCAGCTCCGGAGTGATATCTCCATGTAAAACAGTTGTCGTTTCATAAGTTGTGCGTTCATACGGCTTTATCGTCACCTGTCCCAGTTCCACCTGCTGCTGTTCACATCCGGTCAAGGAAAACAACAATATTCCGGTTATCATACAAAGAATTTTTTTACACATTACCCTTTTTATCTCCCTTTCATACTTCAAAAGAGGACTTACCTTCCAGTCCTAAAAAACAAAAACCCAAGTACAGTGCTACCACCATACTCGAGTTTTTCTCTTAACCTCTCGGCATTTTGCCGGTCTGCACTACTGATTTTCATATTTCTTAAGTACATTCAAAAAGTAGGCAACATTTTCTTTCACCTCTCCCCGGAACACAGAAGATCCGGAAACAAGGATATTAGCCCCCGCTTCTATTATGTACGCTGCATTGTCTTTGTTTACTCCGCCGTCAATCTCAATATCGACGTCAAGGCCTTTTTCTTGAATCGCTTTGCGGATATCTATAATCTTTTGCGTGCATGCATCTATATATTTCTGTCCTCCAAAACCGGTATTTACTGTCATAATCAGCACTTTATCCACACTATCAAGATAAGGCATAATCTCTGAAACCGGTGTCTGCGGATGCAAAGAAATCCCTGCTTTCAGGCCAAGCGCCTTTATACGGTCAATCGTCTCTGGTATGCATTTGCATGCTTCCACATGAATGGTAATTCCATCCGCTCCGGCCTTCGCAAACTCATCGATATACCGTTCCGGATCAACTATCATCAAATGTACATCAAAAAAACGTCTTGTCAGCGGTCGAATCGACTCAATAATCGGGAATCCGAACGAGATGGAGGGAACACAAACTCCATCCATTACGTCTATATGAACATGCTGCGCTCCTGCCTTATCAATCTCTATAATCTGCGCACCTAAATTTGCAAAATCTGCCGCCAAAATCGACGGGGCTAAAATCATCATTTGTCAGTATCTCCTTTTTTCTTTACATTCTTCATACATCATTACATAGCTTTCATAACGCTGTCTGCTTATATTCCCCTGACAAAGAGCTTCCTTTACTCCACAATCGGGTTCATGTATATGCGAGCAACCGTAAAACCGACAAGTTCCTTCCAACTCATATATTTCACGAAACCCTTTCGATATCTCTTCTTTCTCGTATTCATCCATTCGCAGAGACGTAAATCCGGGTGTATCCATAATGAAGGAATCTTCATCCAATGCAATCAGTTCACTGTGTCTGGTCGTATGACGTCCGCGTGCTGTCTTCTCGCTAATGTCATTTGTTTCCATCCGAACCTCTGACTGTAAAAGATTAATCAGTGACGATTTTCCGACACCACTGGGCCCTGCTACTGTCGTACACTTGTGTGCGAGATACTGTTTTAAGGTCTCTATTCCCTGCATCTCTTTTGCACTTGTGTATAGAACCGGATATCCGCTGGCCTGATAAATTTCTTCGATCGTTTTATATATTGACTGATCTTGGTCCAAATCTGATTTATTAAAACAGATCAGACTTGGAATACCCAAAAGTTCCATCCTGGCGAGAAACGTATCTAACAGATGGAAATTTGGTTGCGGATCGGTCTCTGCAAATATCACCAGTGCCTGGTCAATATTTGCAACCGCCGGTCGAATCAGCTCATTTTTTCTTTGCTCTATCTGTTCAATATTGCCTTTTTGCTTTTCGTCATCCACCACTGCAAATCGGACATAATCCCCCACCAAAGGTTTACGCTTGTCATTCCGAAAGCTTCCTTTGGCTTTGCATTCATACACCATTCCCTGCTGTGTCTGCACATAATAAAAGCCGGCAATTCCTTTTATGATTCTTCCCTGTTTGTGCATACCTACTCCTGTGTAAACTCTACAGTCATCGGTGAAGTTGTTACTTCTTCTGTCACTTCTTCTTCCTTCTCTTCTCCGGTCTCTGCATCAATTACAGATTGTTTTTTCACTGCCATATAAGAATAGGTAACGGTACCGCTCTTAACATTAAATCCGGTCTCATTCACAGCGCATGGGAAAGAAGACACCGTAAAACTTCTTGTATCTCCATCGGAACCTTTGATTGTAATCGTCACATTTCCACCGGTATATCCACTCGGTGCATCCAGCGTAGCCACATATTTATAGGTGTGTTTTTCCGGACCTACACTAAGCTGAATATTTACACTTGTTCCCTGCTCCACTTCCGTATCCGGGCTATAACTTTGGGATACCACGCAACCTTCTGTCACTGTATCACTATAAGTCTCTGACACTGTTCCACAGGTCAGACCTTCTGCCTTGAGTTTATCTTTGGCTGCGGCTTCTGTCATACCACGCAAATCCGGAACCTTTACTTTAACCACTTCCGGACCACTGCTCACTGTCAGAGTTACCTGTGCACCTTTTTCAAGCTTTGAACCTGCTGCCGGATTCTGCGATATTACCTTTCCCTCTTCTACACTATCCGAATATGCTGTCGTTACTGTCACAGAAAATCCAAGTTCTTCCAATGCACTTCTGGCAGATGCTTCATCCTGTCCTGACACATCGGAAACTTCCACGCCTTCGCTTCCGCTACTAATCACCAGATCAACCGTAGTGTACTTCTCCACTTCATCACCCGCTGCAACACTCTGGCTGATTACCAATCCTTCTTCAAATTCGTCTGATTTTTGTCTGGTAATCTTGGTACCTAATCCGATTGCATTAATCTGGGCTTTGGCTGTTTCTTCATCCATTCCGATGACATCAATCATCGGAACCATTGAACTTTCTTCTTCCTGTACGGTTTCTGTATTTTCAGATTCCGTTCCTGTATTTCCCGGTGTTGTTCCTTTGAATATACCCATAGCATTTGCAAACAACACCAGTGCAAGAATTGCAATAATGACAGCAGCCACAATTGCAAGAATCGTTGTGACACGTTCCATCTTTGGATCCATATCATCGTCATCGTATTCTTCTTCATCTTCCAGCTCATGACGTGACTTTTGCGCCGGTTTTGCTTTTGTCTCAGGCTGTGCTTTTGAAACTGGCTGCGCCTTTGGTTTTACCTGATACTCTTTGATTGGCGGTGCCAGAAAATCCTCATCGTCCTCGTCATCAAAATCAGCCGAACTCATCTTTTGCACTTCACGATCTTTTAACCGCATTGGTTCATCCAGCGTGACACGATCTGTACGCTGTTTAATTTCAGCAATATCATCCTCTGAAATCATCTTTGTTGCACCGCCTGTCTCTGCGGAAATAATTTTAACGAAATTTTCATCCGGAGACATCAGTGATTTCTTTAAATCTACAATCAGCTCACCCATCGACTGGTATCTACGATCCGGGCTCTTTTGCGTACACTTAAATATAATCTGTTCTACACAAACCGGAATCTCCGATACATACTCTCTCGGTGACGAAATTTCTTCCTGAATATGTTTGATTGCAATTGCAACCGTGGTTTCTCCATCAAATGGAACTCTTCCTGTCAACATTTCGTACATCGTACAGCCAAGCGAATAAATATCACTTCTTTCATCCGAAAATCCGCCTCTGGCCTGTTCCGGTGATGTATAATGTACTGATCCCATCACATTGGATGTGATGGTATTGGAGGTCGCTGCTTTTGCAATACCAAAATCGGCAATTTTCACCTTTCCTTCTTTAGAAATCATAATATTCTGTGGCTTAATATCGCGGTGAATAATATGATTGTTATGCGCCGCTTCAATTCCCATGGATACCTGAATCGCAATACTGATTGCTTCTTTTACGGACAGTCTTGCTTTCTTTTCGATATAATTTTTCAGAGTGATTCCTTCAACTAACTCCATGACGATATAATTGATGCCATCCTCTTCACCTACGTCATATACATTCACGATGTTCGGATGCATCAATCCCGCTGCCGCCTGCGCTTCCACATGAAACTTGGAAACAAAGTTGGTATTTTCTGAAAACTCCTGCTTCAAAACCTTTACGGCCACATAACGGTTTAATTTGTGACATTTCGCCTTATATACGTCACTCATTCCACCTGTTCCGATTTTTTCTAAAATTTCATATCTATCACCGATAAGCATTCCTATCTTGATCATCTTTTCACCTCATCTGAAAACGGTTTTACTAATACAACTGCAATATTATCTTTTCCGCCATTTGTATTGGCTGTATCAATCAGTGCCTGTGCAGTCTCCACAAGAGACCTGTCATCCTTATGCTCACTGAGAATCTTTAAAATCTCTTTATCTTCCACCATATTAGTAAGCCCATCAGAGCACATAAGAATACAGTCGGAAGGACGTAATTCCACGGTAAAGAAATCAATCTCGACCTCTTCTCTTGCCCCGATTGCACGCGTGATAATATTTTTATCCGGATGTAATCGTGCGTCTTCACGCCGGATTCCTCCAAGGCGTACCATTTCCTCCACCAGTGAATGATCTCTTGTAATCTGTCTGATTTCCTGTCCGTTAATGATATACAATCTGGAATCACCTACGTTAGCTACCTGGAGGTATCTTCCAATCACTGTCGCTACGACTACGGTTGTTCCCATTCCGGTCAGGTTCGGGTCCTCACTTGCCTGCTTTCTAATCTCTCTGTTGGCTACCTGAATCGCTTTTTTGATAATAATCGAAGGATTCTTTTCAAAAGAGGCTTTTATCTCCCGCTCTATGGTCTCGACGGTATAACGCGATGCATAATCGCCCGCTTTATGTCCTCCCATTCCATCTGCCACAATAAATAAATTTGGCATATTACCAATCGGGTTTCCGGATGAAAACACATAATCCTGATTCAATTGTCTTTTTCTTCCGATATCAGTTACGGAGTATGATTTTATCACCAAGATCCCTCCTCTTCTCTAAGAATCATTGTACCCCTCAATTTCCCCGGGCACATTATCCCATACTTCCCAATCTTAGCATACATACAAAAAAAGAGCAAGCGACTTAACTCTTGCTCTTATACTGACATTTTCTAGATTTATTGGCAAAAACACACTAAAAAAACATATTATAAACGATGAAATAATTTATTCTTCCGTCAACATCTTCACCGGCTCAATCTTGTGGATGCGAAGTGAACATGCTAAAGCAACCACGAAAGCAACAACCGTAATCATCACCACGGTAATCACCATATAGTGCGGTGCCACCGGCATCTCACATTTCTCAATTCCGCAGGTGGAAAGCCCTGCAAGCGCCACCTTTGCGGCAAGCCAGTGCGAAGAAACCGCACCGATGACGGCGCCTGTCACCATAACAGGAAGGTTTGATAAAATCGTCTGCATACAGAGCTGTCCTGTTGTAAATCCGATGGCTTTATACAGACCGTAATTCTTTCTCTCGCGGATGACCTTTGATTTCACAAGCAGATATACCACAAGGAATACTACGATTACTGTTACCGCCAGGAAAATACCGCACAAAAGCTCCATTGCAAGTGCCACAATCTTTGTAATCGACTGACTGCCTTCCACGATATCAAAAGCTTCTCTCTCAGGAAACTTTTCATTCAGATAGTCCAGCATCTCCGTATAAGTAAGTTCCCCCGTTCCGTAAATATTAATCTGCTGCGTCTTGCACTCCCCGGTAACACGATCCATTCCCTCAAAATTAACAAGAATTCCCAGTCCCATATTGCTGATATGCTGGTCAATACCAACAACAACAAAGTCTTTTTTTCCCTGTGTCTCTTCCACATATACCGTATCGCCAAGTGACACACCGAGTCTGTCACACATTACATTCGTCAGCACCACTTCGTTCTCATACTCCGGATATCGGCCTTCCAGTATAAAATGGTTTTCGAGTTTTTCCGGCTCCTTCCATGCAAAACATGTCACACTTTCTTCTTTCTCACCGGCAGACACCTTGACATTACCCTGTTGCATATAAACTACCTTTTCGACCACCGGAAGTTTTTCGATTTCCGCCCCGAGCTCATCTAGCCCGTCACCAATATACGAAGCATCTCCGATTTCAGAACCGACCAGTTTCATCATATAAGAAATATCTTTCGCAAAGTTTTGGTACATACCAAAACCGACACAACTGCTTAAACTGAGCACTGCTACAATAAGTAAAATACCAAGATTTTTCATCTTTGCATAAAGCACGGATTTCATTCCGAGCGCCAAAACAAGGGGCTGACGGGTATTTTCCAGCGGAACATGGTTTTTTCGGAAATTATGGCTTACAATTCCCTCGCGCAGCGCATCGAGCACCGGAGTTTTTCCATATGGACGGCTGCAACGCCATGTAATAAAAAGTACAACCGCTACGCTGAGCAAAAGAACACATGCGCCGCTGAAAAGATCAAATCCGACTTGATACGAGAGACCCACCATAAAACTCATAATCTGTCCGACAAAATCTCCGGAAACCGTTCCGATTCCAATTCCGATGACACCGCCCACCAGCGTGAGTAAAAGCATTTCCATCATAAAACTTCCGATCAGCTGCATCGAACTGTAACCGCTTGCTCGAAGCACTCCGATGTTACGCATGTTCAGTTCACAGAAGTTTGCAATACTGAAACGTATAATAATCAGTGTTACCACAAGCAAAATGATTGCAAAGACAAGCAAAATACCCATACTGACATTTGCCATCATCATCGTTCCCAGCTGTGCTGTCTCCCAGTCATAAGACCATGTGAAAAAGGACTGGGCAACCGCCGGAACTTTCCTGTTAATATCGGCAAGTGCCTCTTTATTAAAGGCCACTGCGTCGGTGCCTTCTTTCAGGCACACCTTCCACATACATCCTTCCATCACTTCCGGATGAATCATTTCTTCATACATTTTCTTTGAAACAAACGATTGATAAATACTAACCATCATCGGACTTGCATAAAACGGGTCTTCGGAAAATCCGGCCACCTCAAATGCATATTCTTCTCCGCTGATATCCAGTACGATCTCATCCCCGATTTCGCACCCGTCCGACACATGCATATAATACGGCAAAAGAATCTGATCATCAGACAACGTTCCTTCAAACGCCGTATTTAATTTATTGACCTCGCATTCCGCATTTGCGTCACGGAAGATAAACGAAAACTCTTTTTCGTCACCTCCGTTAATGCGGTATTTGACAACCGGCGCACAGAGAATATCTGACACTTCTACCTGCTCTACTTCCTCATATGCAGACAAAATCTCTTCCACTTTTTCCGTTCCGTCTTTCTGCGCGGCAATATGCCAATCCATTCCGCTTATCTTTGTATGAATTTCATCCAGCATTCTGCCGCCGCCCAGCAATACGCTGAGACTGACATACATCATCAGCACAGCGAGCGCAATCAGCCCTGTAAGCACGAAAGCATCGCTTTTCTTTTTCTTTAAATTATTTTTTGCAATAAAATACAAACGATACATGCTTACCACCCCATTTCCTGTAAAAAGGCGCGGAGCGCATCGTGTCTTGCGTTATCCTTACTTACATAGTCGCCGAGCTGAAGATCACCGGTAATCACGCCGTCCTGTAAGTACATGATTTTGTTCCCCCTTCTGGCAGAACGGATGTCGTGAGTTACCATGACGATTGTCTGTCCGGCTCTGTTAAGTTCGGTTAAAACGTTTAATACGTTTTCTGTATTCTGTGAATTAAGTGCTCCCGTCGGTTCATCGGCAAACAAAATATCCGGTGTATTAATAATCGCTCTGACAATGGCAACCCTCTGCTGCTCACCGCCGGAAAGCTGTGTCGGGAACTTGTGATACACTTCCTCGGAAAGTCCTACCTGCAAAAGAAGTTCTTTTGCTCTTTTTGCAATGGCTTTTCTGTCCTTGTTCTTTAACAGTCCGCTCACCATAATATTGTCGAGCACACTCATCGTGTCATTTAAGAAATTCTGCTGGAACACGAATCCGCAGTGGTTGCGGCGGAACACCGCCAATTTATCATTGCTGTAATCCGAAATTTCCTCATCAAAAT
>JAZNEP010000034.1:0-1658 GCA_045588655.1 Lachnospiraceae bacterium
ACACACGTGTCCGGAAGTCCTCTAGTACAGGACGGAAAGCTAATTGGGGCAGTTACGCATGTACTGGTAAATGATCCCACAATGGGCTATGGTATCTTTATTGAGAATATGTTAGAAGCCGCAGGCTAAGCAAAAAAGCCACCGATTTTGCATAAATCGGTGGCTTTTTCTACAAAATAATATCTAAGCCAACTGTATTCGACAAGATTTGCAGCTGGCTTTTTATATACTTATTTTAAACTAAATAAAAGAAAGGTGGCATTTCAAATGGCCCGTAAACCAAGACAAAACAGATATTTCCCCGAAAAAACCGAAGCGAAATGGAAAGCAGGAGTATATGCTAGGCTTTCCGTAAGTGACAATCGCGTATATGGTGAATCACTCATATATCAGCTTAAACTGGCACAGGAATTCCTATTATCCAAGGCGGACATCTCTTTTGTAAAAAACTATGTAGATGACGGATATAGCGGTATGCATTTTAATCGGCCAGCGTTCCAATCTATGCTGGAAGATCTGAAGTGTGGCATCATCAATTGTGTAATCGTGAAGGATGTGTCCAGAATCGGCAGAGATTATTTAGGTGCTTGTGAGCTGCTACTGGAGACATTCCCCGATATGGGTGTTCGTTTTATCAGTATAAACGATAATTATGATAACGTATCAGATGTGGATGAACTAATTGCCTTGGAAATGATTTTGAGAACCATTATGCACTATGGTACCGCAATCGATACTTCAAAGAAGGTAAAGTCGGCCATTGACGCTAAAGTTCAGTCCGGAACCTTTTTGCCCGCTTCTGGAAGCATTCCTTATGGCTATTTGCGAGATCCGGAAAACAACACCTATACGATCGATCCAGAGACGCGTCTCGTAATCCATCGGATATTCAAATTGAGGTCACAGGGCTATGGCTATACTGCAATCGCTCAGTCACTGAATAAAGATGATATTCCTTGCCCGGGTAAACTGAAATATCTACGAGGCGCATCCAAAAAGGCAAGCTTTGCGGATGCAATTTGGCAGAAAAACGTTATCAGATCAATTTTGCATGATCAAGTTTATATTGGCAACCGTGTCCACGGAAAGGTGAAGAAGGACAGCCTGCGCCTTCCTAAGCACACAACCGATGAAGACGAATGGACGATCATTGAAGACGCACATCCTGCCATTATCTCTAAAGAGTTGTTTAATGCTGTCCAAGCAATAAATCAAGCAGAGATAGAGCGGCTCTCCCATTATCAGAAGCGGGCAGAGGTAGAACATGATAACCGCAAGCTGTTGAATGGAAGGCTTATCTGTGGTGATTGCGGAAAACGCATAACCTCTTCTAAAAATGCTGCAAAGCCCGGCTCCAGTATGGAAAGCTATGTCTATTATGATTGTGGTCTGTACAGGACATCAAACCGTACTATGTGCAGTTCACACTTTACAAGGGACGATGTTCTCATAAAAATAGTTGAACGGGCCGTGGCACAGCATGTTCCCCATATCTTGGTAGCAGAGTATGTGACGGAGCATATTGGTGTTATGGAAGATAGGCGGGATGAAATTCAATCTGAGATAAGAGAACTGCAAGAAAAGTCAAACAGGATTGGGCAGTGGTACGAAAACGTATTTGAGCATGCAGAATCATTTGATCTGCCGGAAAGTGTCTA
>JAZNEP010000035.1:0-197653 GCA_045588655.1 Lachnospiraceae bacterium
CCAAAGAAGGCATTCTGACTGTTGAATATGAAATGCCAGCCGGAATCCTTGCGAAAAATGATGACGGCAGTGTTTGCTTTCATGTGACAACATGGTGTACCGGTGAAGTTGAAATTCCCGATATTGATTCTTACAACTGGAATGGCATTGAATTTGACAGTCTTAACAGACCACAAATTCTTGCTTACAGCAATCTTGTAAAAACGATACGCCTGTCCTATGAAGATACTGAAGCTGATGACCTGAACGCTTAAATTTCAATTTGTAGGGAACAGAAATAGAAAAAGTTGGTGGAGGAGCATATGAGTACTCGAAATAGTTGCAATACATATTTCAAGATTGTTGGTAATTTTAATCCAGATGAAGTTTCTAAAGTATTAAACTTAACCCCTGAAAAGACTTGGAAAATCGGTGATTTGCGACGTAATGGTACGATGTACGATTTTGCTCTTTGGGAAATTGGGGTAATAATACTTTTGCGTTAGCTATGAATTTGGCAATAGACGCTGTTACGGAGGTGCAGTAATGCGAACAGAAAAAGAGATGTATAATTTAATATTAGATATTGCAAAGAATGACGAAAGAATTAGAGCGGTATATCTTAATGGCTCCAGAACAAATCCAAATGTACCGAAAGACATTTTTCAAGACTATGATGTGGTTTATGTAGTAACTGAAACGTTCCCCTTTATTGAGGATAAGGATTGGATTAAGCGTTTCGGAGAAATTTTGTATATGCAATATCCGGATGAACATCCTGATTATCCGAGTGATAAAGAGAATTTCTATGGTTGGTTAATGCAGTTTACAGATGGAAATCGGATTGATTTGCATGTTGAAACAATTGGTCATGCACAAGAGAATATTATGAACGATAGCCTGTGTAAAGTTCTTATGGACAAAGATAATTGTTTGCCAGAGATTTCATCTTCATCTGATAAAAATTATTGGATACATAAACCTACTTTAGAACAGTATCTGTGTACTTGTAGTGAATTTTGGTGGTGCTTAAATAGTATAGCAAAAGGTCTATGGCGTGAAGAAATCCCTTATGTACAAGATATGTTGAATTTTGTTGTGAGAAAACAGTTGGAGAAGATGCTTGCATGGAAAGTGGGTGTAATGACGAATTTCTCGGTTAGCGTTGGCAAGTCAGCAAAGTATATGTACAAATGGCTTTCTGAGGAGGAATGGGAAGAGTATTTACAGACTTATTGCGGAGCGGATGTCAAATCTATTTGGCAGTCGGTGGAGTTTATGTGTTCTCTATTTGTAGAAACTGCTACATGGGTAGCAGCAGAACTTCACTATGATTATAACGATACAGAAGCAAATAATAGTATTTACTTCTTAAAAACAGTAAAAGATTTACCAAAGGATGCAAGTGAGGTACTGTAAGAAATATAAACTTTGAGTGTTAGATTATAAAGAGAGAAAAAATTTAATTCAATAACATAATCGAAACTTCTTTCAGTCTTACGGAGAGATTGTAGGCACGTGAATTTAAATTTGTGGAGAGCTATTATGGAGTACAAAATATTAGAACAGCAAGATATTAAGTTAATGAAATATTTTGCTGATGATGTGAACACAAAATATGATGAGGCTCTTCTTAATACTTTTTTAGAAGAGGAAAATACCTATGGCTATGTTGCTAAAGAAAGCGACGTTATACTTGGTTTTGCATATGGATATGTATTGGTTAGGCCGGACGGAATAAAAGATTTTTATTTGCATGCTATTGATATAACGGAAGGCTATCGGAAGCAGGGTTATGGAACAGAGTTGATGAACTATATTAATACGCATTCCAAGAGTATCGGTTGTAGGAAATTGTTTTTGATAACGAATAAGAGCAATGTGTCGGCTTGTAGATGCTATGAGAAAGCAGGAGGTATCAGTACATCTAATGATGATATTGTATATGTATATAGAGAATAGAAGTACGACAACAAGTTCGTAAACTTTAGTTCATAGGAATAACAAATACTAATTTGCAGAGCATTGGAACATGAATTTTATGTACGTCTGGAGAGAATATGAGAAATAAAGAAGAAATGTTGAAGCTGATAATGGATGTAGCAATAAAGGATGAACGAATCAGAGCTGTGACTATGGAAGGTTCGCAGGTAAGTAAAAACGCAACACAGGACCGATATTGCGATTTTGATATATCCTATGTAGTTAATGATATACGCCAGTTTACAAAAGATCATAAATGGGTTGAAATCTTTGGCGATATCCTGATTGTACAATATCCAATGGACTGGTATTCTCATCCATATGATTATGCAGGACACGATAATTTTGCATATCTAATACAGTTTAAAGATGGAAATAGAATAGATTTGACGTTGATAGATGTTTGTAATATCGAAAAAGAGCAAAGCTACTGTGAACCACGAATTGTTCTGTTAAATAAGGACAATTTTATAGAATTAAAGCAAATAACCGACGAAAGCATTTTTTACATCCGAAAACCATCCCAAATGGAATACGATAATACCTGTAATGAATTTAGGTGGTTGAGTGTCTATATTTCAAAAGGGTTGTGCAGAAGAGAAATCTATTATGCAAAATATGCATACGATGTTTTAATGATGGAAATGTTTATCAAAATGTTGAACTGGAAAATCGGAATAGATAATGATTTTGAGGTGACTACCGGCGCCCATAGCAAATATCTAAAAAGATTTTTAACAGTGAATGAAATGGAGAGATTTCAGAGTGTTTTCCCGAATGGTACATACGAAGATATATGGAGCAAATTGTACGTTATTTATGATTATTTTGCAGAACTTGCGGACTATGTCGGGAATGCACTGAGATATGGTTTTGATGCAAAAGAAACAGAAGAAGTAAGAATGTTTTTATTGGAACGTCAGAAACAAAGTGTAAATGAGTTTTCAACTTGTGGAGGTTCATAAAGCAATGGAAATAAATGCATATGAAATGAAGTACATAAATGCGCCGGTCGAGCAGAGCACGATTGTTTGCATTCCCTTCGAAAAGAAGTATTTTCAAGAATACATGAGAATATACAATGAATGTTTCTTCGAAATGAGAAAAGCACTTGATATTCATCCGTACAATTTCTTGAGTGCTTACGAACAGATTGCAGAAAAAGTAGAAGATATCTATTTACTGGTAGACAGAGGCGAGCTTATTGGATCGATAGCCTGTTATGGTAATGAAATAGATGATCTAATTGTGAATAAGGAATTTCAACATAGAGGATATGGAAAACAACTTTTGCTATGGGGAATGCATTATATTAGGGAAAAAAGCAGAGGACCTATTACTTTGCATGTTGCTGAGTGGAATGAAAATGCTCTTATGTTATACAAAAAAGCGGGATTTGAGATATCAGTTAAGATATCCGTTTAGAGAGGTGAAAATATGTTAGAAATCAGATATGTACAATCAGAAGATAAGGAATTTTGGTATCGTCTTGACAGACATTTGCCGGAAGCAGAATTTGAGAATAAGGTCCGTGATAAAAGAGGATATATTTTATTAGACGACGATAAACCGGTAGGACTGCTGCGATATAATCTTTTTTGGGATAATACACCATTTTGCACCATGTTGTTTATTGACTGGGAATGTCATGGAAAAGGCTATGGGAAAAAGCTTATGGAGCATTGGGAAGCAGATATGAAATCCCAAGGATATGGTATGCTTTTGACATCGACACAGGTGGATGAAGAAGCGCAGCATTTTTATAGAAAACTAGGATATAAGGATTGTGGTGGCTTTGTGATAGATGTTCCGGGATATGAGCAGCCAATGGAGATGTTTTTGATTAAGGGGATTTAGCAGATAGCAAATAATACTTATCGTTACGGAGGCAAAAGATGATAGCAGATTTACATGTGCACACAGAGTTTTCATGCGATTCCGATGCGGATATAGAGCAGTATGTAAAACGTGCAATTGAAAGAAACATACATACCATTTGTTTTACGGATCATGTCGATATGAATGAAAACGATTACGGATATAACTACTATT
This sequence comes from Lachnospiraceae bacterium, assembly GCA_045588655.1. Lineage (GTDB taxonomy): Bacteria > Bacillota > Clostridia > Lachnospirales > Lachnospiraceae > SVFI01. Next base: position 4,015 of record JAZNEP010000035.1, read on the forward strand.
CGCCGGAGCGTTATTTTGAAAAATTCAAGCAAGTAAAAGAGAAATATGACAGCCGTATAAAGTTATATGCAGGGATTGAGTTTGGAGAGCCGCATTTGTATGCAGATAAGTTGAGAGAATTATCAAGCAATCCATATGATTATATCATAGGGAGTATTCATTGGATTGGGAATATGTTCCCTTGTCAGAAAGTCAGAGAGCAATACTGCGCGAAAGAATTTTATACCCTGTATTGGAAAGAGGTATTAAATGCGGTAAAACAGGGCGGTTTTGATGCATTGGGACATATAGATTTTCCTAAAAGATATTATGGAGAAATTTATTATTCAGAGTCAAAAATAAAAGATATATTTCATCGATTATTAGAAAAAGACATGGTGATAGAAATTAATTCATCTTCACTTCGGAAGGGGCATAGCGAGACGATGCCCGGGAGAGAATTGCTGGAGATTTATAAAGAATGTGGTGGAATGTATGTTACGGTTGGATCGGACGCACATGAAGTAGATGATGTTGGCGCAGATTATGATATTGCCCATAAGCTGATGGAAGATTTGGGATTAGAAGAAGTAATATATGAGCAGAGAAAAAGAAAAGATATAGCGTAATTTTACGGATGGGAGGATTGGTGAATGGAAAATAAATGGGATTCTGAACAGTATTTAAAATATGAAAAGGAGAGGACTCAGCCGGCAATTGATTTGGTCAGACGAGTGGAAGGGCGAAAGGTGTCGTCAGCCCTTGATGTCGGATGCGGTCCGGGGAACAGTTCTGCGGTGGTAAAGACGATGTTTCCAAATGCAGACGTATTGGGAATTGATTTTTCTTCAGATATGATAGAGCGAGCCAAAAAGGATCACACCGATATCACATTTGAGCAATGGGATGCAGATGTGTTTACAAAGGAGTCGAGTCGAAAATTTGATTTAATCTTTTCCAATGCCTGTCTGCAATGGCTTCCGGATCAATATAAGACTATTACGAATTTATATAAACTTCTGAATGACGGCGGAATCATGGCAATTCAGATTCCTTGCAATTTTGATGAGCCGATTCACCATCTGATTCATAAGGTAGTTACCGGTGAGAAGTGGAAAACAGTTATCAAAAAAGAAAGAGATTATGTCATGGGAACTGTGGAAGATTATTATAATGTAATCTCTGCGCTGACGGATGAATTTGATATCTGGACAACCACATACCATCATGTGCTTCCTTCCCATGAGGCAATTTGGGCGTGGTACGAGGGAACGGGTTTAAGACCTTATCTTTCTCAAATTGATGATTCAATGAAGGCAGAATTTAAGGAAGATATCATGGAAGAGATTAAGGTAAATTACCCTTTGCAGAAAAATGGTAAAGTAATCTTTGATTTCCCACGATTGTTTTTTATGGTTGAAAAATAATATTTATAGTTATGGAGGAAAAGGTGGAAATTTTAATCAGAATTGCAAGAGAAGAAGATGCAGAAGATTTGTTAAATATATATGCACATTATGTTAAAAACACAGCAATTACATTTGAACATGAAGTTCCTACGTTGGAAGAGTTTACAAGCAGAATAAGTGAAACGCTGAAAAATTATCCGTATTTGGTAGTAGTGATTGATGGAAAAATAGCGGGATATATTTATGCGGGAAGATTCAGAACAAGAGCATCATATGCATGGAGTGCATCAACTTCAATATATATAGATAAACAGTATCATAGAAGGGGAATTGGGAAACTTCTTTATGCAGAACTTGAAAAGATTTTGGTGAAACAAAATGTTGTCAATGTTTATGCAGGGGCCGCTGATCCGGTGGAAGAAGATGAATATCTTACACGCAATAGTGAATATTTTCATGAAGCTATGGGATATAAAGTTGTTGCAAGATATCATGAATGCGGAAGTAAATTTGGCAGATGGTACAACTTGATTGAGATGGAAAAAATAATAGGTGAGCGAACTTGTCCGCCGAAGGAATTTATTCCGTTCAATGAATTAAAGTTGCCAAATTAGACAAATTCTAAACTATGGAGATATAAAACATGATTACATATAAAGAAGTAGATAAAACCTTTTTTGAATTATATGACAAGGTTGATATGAAAGTAAATGTAAGCTCAGAATACAAAGTCCAAAGAATCAATAACGGTCTCGGCGGTCTTCTTTTAGAAGAAGTATCGGTGGAGCCATATGTTAAAGATTTGGGTATTTACGAACGGGCGACAGACTATGAAAAAGAATTTGATATTACGAATTGCAGATTTTATATGGCATTTGACGGCGACCTTCCGGTCGGAGCAATGACAGTGCTCGGGACAACAGAAGGAATAAATATGCTATGCGGACGTAAAGATGCCTGCGTTTTATGGGATATTCGCGTTTCGGATACATATAAACGAAAAGGAATTGGACAAACCCTGTTTGATATGGGACTTCAGAACGCAAAAAAGGATGGATATAAGCAAATGATTATTGAGTGTCAGAATAACAATGTCCAGGCATGCAGGTTTTATCAAAAACAGGGAGCGGTATTATCAAAAATAGATATGTATGCTTACTATTTTGATCCGAAAATACGAAATGAAGTTCAATTTATATGGTATTTGGATATTTAGACCAATGTACAGGTGAACAAAAGAGAGGTGTAAAGCATGAGAGAACGAGTGATGACAGACCCAAAAGAATTGGTAAGAGTGGAATTGAAAAATGCAGGATTTAACATTGACTTGATACAAGTACCAAAGAGAGTATTTTTATTGGCTGATGGTATTTATGACGCGATGATTGAAAGAGGATGCGGGGAATATAAGTACCCTTTAGGCGGAGATCTATATGTATTAAAGAACAATCCGGAAGTTGGCTTTGTGAAAGGTGAAATGTGCTCTCCGGGAATTGCGACACAGGCAGAAGACCTGATTGCCGGTGGCGTTAAAGAGTTTATTCATGTTGGACTGGCTGGAGGAATCAATCAGGAGCTTAACATAGGTGATGTTGTTTTGACCGATGGGGCATATAATGATACTGCAGTAGCCGGACTGTATGGATTTGCTTATGAGTTTCTTGAGACTACACAGTCATTAACTGATGAAATAGAGCAAGTGTTAAGTGGAAAAGGAATTTGTTTTAACAGAGGGAAGCATTGGACAACGGATGCAGGTTATCATGAGACATGGGGGCAGATTCTGGATTATCGTGCAAAAGGAGCGTTGTGTGTAGAGATGGAAGGCGTCGGATTGTTTACGATTGCTAAGTACAGAGGATGCGCTGCTACGGCAATGTACATTATTACTGACGTTATTTCGGAAGATGGCTGGCATTTAGGATGGGAAGGCAACCAAATTGACGAAATGATTAAAAAAATTCTGGATGTGATAGCAGGATAAAAATTCGATTGCTTAAGATTTTGAGGAAATGGTTGCTTGGAAAAAAGAATTATTTGATTTTTGATAATATAAGCAATTATGAGAATCACATGAGTCTGGAAAGCGTTTATCATATAGACGCATTGTCTGATGGAGAGAGGGCAGATGATATTATAACTCAATCAGCAGAAAACGGAGGAAAAGCAGATTATGAATTACCGAATAGAAGGAAATGAATTGATTATTAAAGGGCTGTTTTCAGAAAAAAGATATGATTTCCAGGAACTGACGAAAGTGAGCATGGTAAAAGAAATTCGTATTTATAAAGGAGAAAAATGCATCCTGAAAGAGAAGAGTCAGGAAAAAAGATGTATGTATGCCATGGATTTGATGCGATTGGCTGTGAAGAATAATTTGATTTATGAAGCACAAGAGTGCTGGTTTGAAGAGAAAATTTCCATCGATAATGTAGCTGCTTATGGTATGTCGGTAGAGGAAAAGATAAAAGAAGAATATTCTGATTATGTGAAACAGGAGCTGGGGAACGAATATGAATTGGTTGTTACCACGGATAGTTCACCTTATTATTTCACATTATTTGTGAATGTCTATCGCAACGGCGAGAAAATGTATATAAACGATGAGGAAGAATGTAAGTGGTGCTATGTTTGGCTAAATGGAAAAAAGGATATTCATTTACATTGTTTTGATGTGGTGATGCCAATATACATAGATGTGGAAAAGCAGAAATTTAAGTTAACGAAGTTGGGGGATTTGCAAGTTGATATGGATGAAATCAAAGAGCAGATCTGTCTGATGAAGAGATCTGAAATTGTTACAGTGAAAAGTATCCTGAAATAGAGGTGACAGAATGGCTAGTAAATTTATGAAGGTGACCGATAGGATATATCTTTTCAGCGGTGAGCAAGAAACAGATAGACCGTTTTTGTATTATATTAAGGGACGTGATTACAGTGTTGCTATAGATGCAGGGCAATCGAAAGAGCACGTGGAACAATTTTATTCCGCTCTACAAAAAGAAGGTTTTTCAATTCCGAAATATACAATTATAACACACTGGCATTGGGACCATTCTTTTGGTCTTCCATATATTCAAGGTGAGTCTATTTCCAGTCAATTAACACGGCAACAATTAGAAGTTGTTTCAAATTGGAAATGGACGAAAAAAGATATGGAACAACGTGCAAAAGATGGAACAGATATCATGTTTGTTAATGAATGTATACAAAAAGTTTATACAGAGTTATCTATGATAAAAATCGTGACAACTGATATTGTGGTCAATGATAATATGAAACTTGATTTAGGCGATATTCAATTAGAACTTTACGCACGAGATTCCATACATAGTCGAGATGCGTTATTGGTGTATATACCAAGTGAAAAGGCGCTATTTGTTGGAGATGCTGACTGTGAAGATATCTATAATAATGGCGAAGTTAAGTTAAGTAGGGTAAGGGCCTATCGAGAGTTTATAAACAAGTTGGAGTTTGAAAGATATTTTTTAGGTCATGAGTTTCCCGATAATAAAGAGAGTGTAACTAATTATTTGGATGAATTGGAGAGAAATGCTTTAGAATAAAGCATGATATCTATGGTGTTGACTTTTTGAACAGTGTTCAATATAATTAGAATTGAACACTGTTCAAGGAGGGAATAGATGCAAGAGATAAGAGATGTAAAGGAAGTAATTATTCAGGTCACTACGGAATTGATTCGAGAAAATAACGGAAAGGTTGCTAAAATAACTTCACGCAAAATTGCAGAACGTGCAGAGGTAGGATTAGGACTAATTAATTATCACTTTGGAAGTAAAGAAAAGCTAATTACCATTTGTGTTCAGAGAATTATCAATCATGTGGTGATGTGTTTTTCGCCGGATCAAAAGGATTATAATGAGAGGGATGGTCGCTCTGATAAAGAGCGACTGGCAGATTGGGCAAAGCAGGTGTACGATTTCCTTTTTGATAATTATGCTATTTCCAGTATTTCTATTCTTGGGGATATGCAAAATTATCAGGCAAAATCTAATTCGGTATATACGCAAAAGGGATTTTCTATGGCTATCCGAAATGACATTAGAGAAGAAAATAAAAGATTGCTGGCGTTTATGCTTACATCAACTATGCAAGTTGCCTTTTTGTCAAGCAGTTCGTCCAAGGAGATTCTGGGATATAACCTTACTATAAAGACAGAGAGAGATAGATATGTTGATGCACTTGTAGAAATGCTTTTTATTGGAGTGCTTGGTATGACGGAGGGAAAAAATGATGAGAAATAGATTGTATTTACTATTGCCGATACGTTCTTTGATGTTTATTGCTGTATTTTTTCTTATTTCCTTGATGTCGGGAGAAAAGTTAGAGAATTTATCTCAGTGGTGGTCTGTGATAGCAAGTATTATAAATATTCTGTTTATCGGAATTCTTTTCTTTCTGTGTAAAAAGCAAAAAATAACATATGGGAAATTAATTCAATATGAAAAAGGAAAGTGTAAGTGGTATGTAGCTTTATTGATAGTGGTATCCATGCTGATAGTCGGAATGGGAGGAATGTATCTGGCAGGATATGTTTGCTATGGAGTATTTCCTTATCTGGCACCGATGCTGATTGCACCGATTCCACTTATCTTAGCAATTGTCAATCTTTTTCTATTACCTATAACAACAACCTTAGCGGAAGATGGTTTGTATCTTGGTTTAGGCGTAAATTACATAAAAAATAGATGGATTGCAATTTTTGTTCCTGCATTTTTTTATGCAATACAACATAGTTTTATTCCGATGTTATCGGATGGCAGATATATCATGTATCGCTTTTTATCCTTTTTACCATTAACGCTATGGATTTGCTATTGGTATTACAAAAATAGAAATCCACTGCCTATTATGATTGGCCATGGAATCTTAAATGTAGCGACAGCGGTTAACATTTTAGTTACTTCAGCAGTTCCGAGTATGTATGAAATGATGCTGTAGATATAAGGTAGTTTGAGGGAAGAAAATGAAAATTTTAATTATAAACGGAAGTGCACACAGAGGAAATACGTGGAAATTAGTGGAACAGGCAAAATACTGTTTGGTTGAGAGACAAAAAGAGATTGAATTTGAGGAAGTGCATTTAATTGAAGAAAATTTGCCATTTTGTATCGGATGTAGTAACTGTTTTCGAGTAGGACATGAAAAGTGTCCGCATTATGATGCTATTGGTAAGATAATAGAAAAAATTGACACTGCGGATGGTGTTATAATTGCCACTGCCACATATAACATGCGAGAAACTGCATTACTAAAAAATCTATTTGATCATTTTTGCTTCATGCTTCATAGACCACATTTTTTCAAAAGCAAGGCGTTGGTTATTACTACTACTGGTGGAGTTGGTGGATATGCGGCTGCTAAAAGTGTTAAGGGAACATTGATGGGAATTGGATTCAATCGATGCTATACATTCTCCAAGGCGTCTTTTAGTTGGAATGCATATGTACCAAGCAACAAGACTTTAATTTCTTTGAGAAAGGTAGTTCAAAAGTTTTATAAGGATGTGGAATCAAGGAAATTACATAATCCTAAGATAGAATTATTAATACCATATAATTTGTTTCGAGGGATGTCTTTAGCATATGTAGCAGGAACAGACTATGAGACAGAAGATGGCGTATACTGGACAGATGAATGTCGTAAGGGTTTAGTATATGCACCGGGAATTGAAGTGGCTTTTTATAAAAAGCCTATCGGGCATTTGTTCTATTGGATTGGAAAGTGGGCAGGCAATATGAAAGGAATGCAGGTTACCTATAAGAAATAGGTAAACAAAGTATTATACAAATTGTGATAGGAAGTCCAATTATAGGATTTGATTTATCGCAAGTATGTAAAGAGAGTGGAGGAATATTGTGATTAAGCGAAAAGAGATAAATGATAAAGTAGTAGAATGGATTACTAAAAAAGTGAAAACGGAATATGCGGATGATATCAGTCTTGTTTTACTATATGGTTCATATATTAATGGAACAGCGAATAGTAAGTCAGATGTAGACTGTTATTATATACCGAAAACGGAGCGTGGATATAATTTAGGGACAGGATTTATTATAGATGGCGTTGGATATGATTTGTTTCCCATTTCGTGGGAAAGAATTGCAGGAATTGCTGACTTGCAAGAATGTTTGTTGCCATTGGTAGGAGATGTTCAGGTGATCTATTATCGAAATTTGTTCGATTTAGAGCGATTTAAGGAGATACAGTCTAAGTTACATAGCAATCTTGCTAATGACGAATACGTAAAAGATATAGCCCTAAAAAGATGCGAAGATGCAAATAGAATGTGTGAGCAGATAAAGTGGAGCGATAATCTGTCAGAAGTTCGTAAAATAGCAGGACATGTTATTATGACACTTGCGGATGCAGTTGCTATATACAATCATGATTATTTTCATTTTGGACTAAAAAAACAGTATGAGAATTTAGAAAGTAATTTTCCGAATGTTCCTTCCAATATCGTGAATGGATATAAGCAAGTAGTTATCTCTTTGAATCAAAATGAGGTAATAGATAGAACGGTTGATTTGTTAAAGAATGTATGTGATTATATGCAGATTACGGTGGAATCGCCAGTAGATATTATATCAAATGAAGTTACTGCGACGGAGGGGATTAATGCATCTTGGCTTGCTGAATTATATGAAGAAATTAGTTCAACATTTAATAAAATATATGTATGTTGTGAAAGCGGCAACTATATACTTGCCTTTCTTTCAGCAGTGTGTTTGCAGCGAGAATTAGATGACGCAAAAGAAGCGGGTAGTCCATCATATGATTTATTAAGTTATTTCGATTATAGAGAACTAGGTAAACTTGCAGAAAGAACTCGAATGATTGAAACAGATTTTGTAGAATTGATTACGAACAGTGGTGGGAATATAAAGTCATATGATACTTTTGAGCGGTTTGTTCAAGCAGACTTATAAGGTGAATTCATAATTTAGAGCTACAGCAATGTAGCTCTATTTTTGCTATTTATTAGGAAATCCTAACTTGACAAATATATCAGAGTGATATATTGTGTTATATATCAGTTTGATACATGGATGGCAATGATGAATAGTATGTATAAAAAGGTGTCCTAAAAATGTGTTAGCTTAGGGGATGCTAGAAAGAGGAAAAAAGAATGGCAATAGAAAAGAAAAGTGATTGTGTCATTTTAGGTTTGTTAAGCCACGAAGATTTGACAGGGTACGAAATTAAAAAACGTTTGGATACGACTTTGAAGTATTTTTGGGGGGCGAGCTATGGCAGTATATATCCTGCGCTGGGGGATTTGGTAAAGCGTGGACTGGCAAGCAAACGTGACGGAACCGAGAATAATCGAAATAAAATTATCTATTCCATTACGGAAGATGGCAGAAACTATTTAAAAGGTTGGCTTGCCAGCCCGGTGGAAAAGGACGAGCTGCGTTATGAAACATTGCTGAAATTATTCTTTGGTCATGAGGCTGGGGTAGAGCAAACACTGGCGCATATAGAAGCATTTGAGGAAAAGATTTCGAAAGAATTGCCATTTCTTATGGGAGCAACAGATATGCTTAAAGAAGGTATTTCAGAGGATGATACCCACAAATATTATCTGCTCACGGCAGAGTTTGGACTAAAGACATATCAAGCCTATTTGGAATGGTGCAGGGAAGCGAAAACGATGTTGAAAGAAGGGCGTGGATAGAATGTTTGGACATTTTGGTTTTTCATATGTGGGATTGATATTTATGGTTATGCTCATGGTACCCAATATAATATGGGCTAAAAATCAGCCACAAGGTTATACTGCGGAGAATGAAGATAAAGTACTTGCTGTTTTTGAGCGAATAGGAGAAATTCTTGCAACATGTTGTGCGTTGGTGTTTTCGGATTTTAATTTGCGCGCGTGGTCTTGGTGGTCCTTATGGCTTGTGGCATCTGTTGTTTTGATGATTATGTACGAACTATGGTGGATTAGATATTTTAGAAGTGAACGGAAGTTATCCGACTTTTATAGTAGTTTTTTAGGAGTGCCGATTGCAGGAGCTACATTACCTGTACTTGCTTTCTTTCTGCTTGGAATATACGGGAAAGTCATATGGATGTTAATTGCTAGTGTTATTTTAGGAATTGGACATATAGGCATTCACTGGCAACATAGTAAAGCGTTGTAAAAATAATAATCACCCGGCCATTGAAATGGCCGGGTCTTTTAATACATGATTAATTCTTTCCAGTGCTTCCTATTCCGCCACGGTTACTTCCTTCTAACTGGGAAACTTGCTCAAATACAAGCTTTGGCTGGTTTTCCATAATGCGGAACTGGCAGATGCGGTCGTTTTTGTGAATAATGGTATCGCGCAGTGCATAAACTGGCATGTACCACCAATCATCCGGTCCGCAGTAGGAGCAGTCAATGATTCCACAGTGGTTGGTCTGAATAATACCGAAATTCTTATAAGTGGAGCTGCGAGGTACGACATGTGCTTCGTAACCTTCCGGTAACTGCATTGCTACGCCGAGATGGATTAGCTTGAATTCACCGGCTTTCAGTTCAACATCCATAGCACTTCGAAGGTCAATCCAATCGGATTTTCCGTCTATGTAGGTTAATTTTTCAATTGTTTCATCTAAATACTGAATACGAATCTGTTCCATGTTAATTCTCCTTGTGGTATATGATGTTTGTATTTGAATTTTAATTTCAAATAACCACCCCAAGTATATCATAAGTAGAATTTTCGCACTAGCACTATCTTTCTGCATGAATAAAAAATCCCACATTTGACAAACTAAACCATAAAAAAGAATGCGCGCAGGCAGAAAGGATAATATATGGAACCGATTATATTGGAGAGCAGAATCAGCAGAAATATAAAAGAGAATAGAAAATACTTTCATGAAAAGCTGAATGTGGATGTGAATTTTGATATGTTGTACCGTGATTTAATCGTTGGCGAGAAGGATTCCGTGATTTATTTTATTGACGGATTTTGCAAAGATGAGCTGATGATGAAAATGTTGCAGTATTTTATTGGCCTTAAAGCAACGGATTTGCCGGACAGTGCAGCAGAGATGCTTAAGAGAAATATGCCTTATGTTGAGGTGGATATGGAAGATCGGAAGGATAAAATTGTGACAGCTATTTTGTCCGGACAACTTGCGATGTTCATTGATGGTTTTGATAAGTGCATTCTGATTGATTCCAGAACCTACCCGGCGAGAAGTGTTTCGGAACCGGATAAGGATAAAGCGCTCCGGGGTTCTAAGGACGGATTTGTTGAGACAATTATTTTTAACACGGCGCTGATACGACGACGTATTCGTGATACAGATCTTTGTGTGGAAATGCTTCAAGCAGGATCCTCTTCAAAAACAGACATCGCGCTTTTGTATATGGGAAAGAGGGTGGATGAAAACTTTTTAATGGAGATAAAAAGCCGAATCAAAGGATTGAAAGTGGATGCGTTGACACTTAATCAAGAATCACTGGCAGAATGTCTTTATGATAAAAGATGGTTAAATCCGTTCCCGAAATTCAGATTCACGGAGCGTCCGGATACATCTGCAGCACAAATTTTGGAGGGGAACATTATTATTTTAGTGGATAACGCACCACAGGCTATGATTCTTCCAACATCACTTTTTGATATTACAGAGGAAGCAGATGATTACTATTTTCCACCGCTTACAGGGACGTATCTCAGATTTGCCAAATTAGTAATTCTAACTTTTTCGTATTTTGTGACACCGTTATATTTGCTTCTTTCGACCAATCCGCAATGGATACCGGAAGCTTTTGCGTTTATTCAGATGAAAGATCCATCTAACATTCCTATTTTTTGGCAGTTTATTATATTGGAAGTGGCACTTGACGGCTTGCGATTGGCGGCGGTCAATACACCGAATATGCTCAGCACGCCACTCAGTATTATGGCAGCACTGATTCTTGGTGATTTTTCAGTTAGTAGCGGATGGTTTAATGCTGAGGTTATGCTTTATATGGCTTTTGTAGCATTGGCTAACTATACACAGACAAACTATGAGTTAGCATATGCTGTCAAATTTATGAGAATTGCGAATCTGATTCTTACAAGTTTGTTTGGAATCTTCGGTTTTATTGCCGGAATTGGTTTGTTCCTTCTGTCATTAATCAATAACAAAATGTTGTCAGGAAGAGGATATCTCTATCCGCTCATTCCATTTCATTATAAAGAACTCAAAAAGCGTTTCTTGCGGAGAAGTATACGAAATGCGTAACAGGAATATCTGGGATTCTTTCAAAGAATCTCGGATATTGTTTTTTTATGTGTCAATCCGACAATTAGTTACATACTATGATAGTAAAAAAGCAGGAGAATACGATAATGAAAAATTACTATGATCAGTTTCCGATAGAAGAGTTCCCTGTGGCGATGGCATATGTACCTTGGCACAAACTTGATAAAATATACGAAGATCTGGAAGATGCATTTCGTGAAGGAACTATTTTTCCGGAATTGAATAAACCATTTTACGGAAGGAGATGTGTAAATCGATGAAAGAAAATAATATGTCTAAAGCTGCATTGCTTCATGAAATCAGTAAAGTGGATTTTGCAGTAGTGGAAATGACACTTTATCTGGACACACATCCGCATGAAAGAGAAGCGATCGCATATCTAAACCACTATGTAAAGTTAAAAAATCAGTTGGTAAAAGAATATAGCTACAGGTATGAACCTTTGTCAGTTGATTTTGCAAATGAGAGTAATGATAATAAATGGCATTGGGCTCTTGCACCGATGCCTTGGGAAGGAGGATGCAGATAATGTGGAGTTATGAAAGAAGATTGCAGTATCCGGTAAATATAAAGGAAACCAACGCTAAAATTGCTCAAATTATTATCAGCCAGTATGGCGGACCGGATGGGGAGCTTAGCGCTTCTATGCGTTATTTGTCACAAAGATATACCATTCCGAATAATGAAGTGGCGGGATTGTTGACGGATATCGGTGTATCAGTGGTAAAATTGCACATCTTAGATTTAAGTAGATGCTCCGGAAGTTTCAGTTTCCGGAGCCTTAAGATTTTTCAATAACCTCCATGCTAAGAATGTCCGTTGTATAGTCCTCATTTTTACCATAGGAGTGAATGGTCAGCTTCATACCTAAGGGAATGCATTTCAGCCAGACCTCAACCGTGTTGTCGTGGTAAATAACCATTTTATCAAGTATCTCACGGTACAGGCTTTCGTTGGTCACATCAAAGGTCATAATCTCGTCCAAAGCGGCGATATACTGCTCAAATACATCAATCTGCTTTGCTTGTTCTTTGTCCTTACTCTGTGAATTGGAAAGCAGTTCTGAAAGCTCTGCGAGCTGTTCATCGTACCATTTTGTCTGCTCCTGTAAATCAGCCTTAGAAATCAATCCATCCAGCATTAAGTCAATGGCTTTACGTTTCTTGGTATTCAAATTCTCCATTTTCTCTGTAATACGCTTTGTATCAAGCTTTTTCTCTGTGATACCTTTGATTGCCTTGATTTCCTGTAGAATTTCCTTCTTCAGTTCCTTCTGATTGGTCTGTAGCTGGCAGATACAATAATGTACACAGGTAAGCAATGCTCGCTCATTGATAGAGCCATTGTCACAGCCGATTACTTCGCCATCATCAGATACCTTACTGGTTCCATGATTTGCCGCTGCATAGCAACGCCAAGCCTTATAGGTTGTGCCGTTTTTCAGCTTCTTGGTACGGCTGACATACCGCTGACCGCACATTCCACAATAGAGCTTACCACTGCACCAATAACGGTTGCTGTGCTTGGACTTCATTTCCTCTGTGGGAGCACGCCTAAGAAGCTCCTCCTGTGTACGGTTCCACAAATCCCTATCAATGATAGGCTCATGGTGGTCTTTCAAATAAACCATTTCTTCATTCCTTCGATTGTACTTTTTTGCATGTGTCAGATAGTTAGGTGTAAAGGTTTTCTTCTGACACAAGTCACCCACATATTTCTCGTTTCGCAAAGCCCTGAGAATAACAGTAGCAGACCACAGCTTAACTCGCTTGGGACGTAATCCTTCCTCTGACAATTCCCTTGCAATCACATGAGTACCTTTTCCCTCGTTGGTATATTTGTGAAAAATAGCACGGACGATAGGTACTTCTTCCTCATTGATTGCAAGTTCCCCATTACGGACGTTGTAACCAATCAAATCCCGACCAAAGACAATCCCTTGCTCCATCCGGCGTTTCTGTCCCCATTTCACACGCTCCGAAGTCTTGCGGCTTTCTTCCTGTGCGATACTTGCCATAATGGTCAGACGAAGCTCACCATCCGAATCCCTGGTATCAATGTTATCAATGGTAAAAATCACACCAACACCATTCTCCTTTAGCTTTCTGGTGTACGACAGGGTATCCACCGTATTTCTTGCAAATCGACATACTTCCTTGGTGAGAATAAGGTCAATTTCACCTCTCATTGCATCCTCAATCATGGCATTAAATCCGGCACGCTTCTTGGTCTGCGTACCGCTGATACCCTCATCATAATACACATCCATCAAAGTCCAGTCATCATGGTGTGTAATATAATCCGCAAAGTATTTGCGCTGGCTGATTAAGGAATTGGTCTGGTCATCCTTGTCGGTAGAAACTCTGCAATATGCGGCAACTCTAAGTTTACTTTTTGTCATTTTGTGTGTCCTCCTTTTGTTAGGCTGACACATCACCACCTACAGTATAACAATGCAGATGATGATGCGCAAGTAAAATCCTACGAATTGCGTTCCAATAAGCTATTTAGTTGCGCATCTGACAAGATATTCCTCTTATGCAGTTCCTTGTAGATACCGCATTTCAGAGCTTTCTTTAATTCCTTTTGCTGTGTTGCATCAAGTGTTATATTCATCAATTTCTCCTTTTCTGTAAGACTGTTTTTATCTGTTTCAAGCACCATTTACTCCTAAAGTTCCTGATTATTAGAATGTATGAATGCTTTTCTGAAATAATCCTTCAAACCGTGCTCTGTCAGAAATTTTTCTGCCATTTGCTTGAATTTACGAAGCTCATGAACCTCTGCTTCCAGTTTCTTTAAGGAAAGCCGTCTACTCATAGACTGTTCACTGGTAAGCTGGGAGCTTAGGGCTTCATTGGATGCTTTTAATTGCTGATTTTCTTTACGCAGAGTAGCATTTTCTCTCTTAAGTTTCTTTTCTTTGCTTTCTACGGCAATCTGTTTCTTTGCCAAATCGGTAAGTTTCTGATAATCGGCTTCCTCTACAGTTACCTTGCCACCAAGTAATGTTTTTCCGGTTGCTATTTCTTCCACAGAACGGATATCCGTCTTTTTCTCAGCAATCGCCTGTAGCTCCTGTTTTTGCCCTTGGATGGCAGTAGCAAGCTTAGCCTTTTCTTTTTCCATATCAGCTTTATATTGTTTTACTGTGCGGTGAACCGCTTCGGAATTCACTTCTCCACGCTCAATATCAAATCCGGCTTTCTGCAAATACTTTGGCAGTTCCTCCTGTATCTGCCGTAGAATATTACGATTTATGACCTCTTTTGCACAGACACGATTATTCCCTGTCATAGGTACAAATCCGAAGTGCATATGTGGTGTATGCTCATCATTGTGGACTACTGCATAAATCGTATTTTTCTTACCAAAGAGAGTTTCCAAATACTCCATAGAAGCCTGAAAATATTCCTTTTGTCTCTCCGGTGATAATGTATCAAAAAACTCATTGCCGGATGATATGATAAATTCCGTCAATACAACAGCATCCTTACGAAGCTTCTTTCCGGTAGGATTGTTTCTGGCATCCACCAGTTTCATTACTGCCGCAAAGTAATTCTTTTCCTCACATTCCATCAATTTGTAATTCAAATGACTACGTTCCAAATCAATATCCTGATTGCCGTAATGCTCGTTTTGACGTTCGTTATGCCGCTCAATCTTTGCGATAGCACCTTTTGTATATTTCTCGCCATGACAAACTAATTTTGCCATTTACATCCTCCTTTCATAACTTCTGCGAAAGCATCTGCGGGACAGCCAAATACGGCAAATAACCGCAGCTACTTCCGACAGAAGTGTAACCCACTATACTTTACATCCTGTAAAGTGTGGGGCAACGTTCCCTTGCATCCCTTTGTTTCTGTTCCCTGACACGTTGTTCAATCCTGTTCACCAGTCTTTCTTCATTCTGTCTAAAATCTTCTAAATCAGCCCTTGTTCCATAGAGGAACAGGTCACAATAATATTCCATTTTTTCAAGCTCCTGTAGGCTCTCTGCATATTCCTCTTTTATTGGTTCATCCAAAGCCTTTGGGGAGTATTCTTCACGCCATTTTCGAAGCATTAAGCAATAATCCGTGAGGAGCAAATAGGTGTTGTGCTTCCAGCTTTCAAATTGCTTTTCCTTTAGAAGCTGTTTCATACGGGTATTACATTCCCTTTTGTATTGCTCCTTATCAAATTCCACATCTGCAATTCCAAAGTCAGCCTGTAGCTTCTTGGCGGCTTCCAAGGGACTTAGTGAGAATAACTGACTAACCAACCGGATAACATCTCCACCGCATTGACAGCTAAAGCAGTAGAAATGATCATCGTATATCTTCATGCTGGGTGTCCGCTCCTTGTGGAACGGACACTTTGTAAAGCCTGACTGGTTGACAGTTATCCCATAGTACCTTGCAATCTCTTTCATTGGCAGACGTTGTTTGACTTCACTGAATATTGACATCAGTTCGTATCGCTTTGCCAATTCTCTGCTGTCTGCAACAGAGGAATGTAATCCAAAGGATGATTCATTAATAACATTTCTGTGATTTCTTTTTTCAAATCGGGTTCCTCCTTCTTTCTGTGAGTCATAGATTGACCGTTTACGAGTTACCCATATGCGCATATGTCAGCGTTTTGCTGTAGGACAAGAATAGCATGGAAAACTTGAAATCCATGATTTTAGGCACTATTGCAAATTTGCAATCCGAAAAGCGCAAATAATTGCAGATTTGCAATTGACATTAATGATATCTATTACTATATTGAATATATGTTCGATGACGAGGTGAATATGGAAATTAACATTACGATAAATGAACGAATTACAGACTTGCGAACCATGAGTGGTTTGTCACAAAAAGAGCTGGCAGATAGAATTGATGTACCTACATCAACCTTATGCCGAATTGAACAAGGGAAAATCTCAAATGTGAGCAATGATGTACTGATTAAGCTGGCAAATTTCTTCAATGTCTCCACAGATTATTTGCTGGGATTAACAAATGTGAAGTTTAAGAAGAACGTGGAACTGTCAGAGCTTGGATTGACGAATAAAGCATTGTTTGCACTGCTCTCTGGTAGCGTTAATGGTGCATTACTCAGCCAGATAATAGAACATCCGCATTTTGTAACACTGCTTGATACCGCAGATGCTTATTTCAAAGATGCACATAAAGCCGGAATCCAGTCACGAAATGATGTTATCAATCTTGCTACTGCAAGCCTTAAGGATTTCATGAAAGAACATCCTGAGAACCGCATGGAAATTAGTCATGATATCCGTCAATTAAACGCTGAGAAAATCGGTGGTGATGAAGCGGATTTGAACAAACTCCGCAATATCTTTGTGAGTATTTTGAAGGATATCAAAGCTGAATATGGTAATGCGCCACAGGATATTGAGGCAACAGAGTTTCAGGAGATGTTGGCAGAAATAAAGACACAGAGCGATGACATACAGGCTAAACGTCCGATCACTGAAACTGATATCGCAAATATTACTGCTTCATTCCTTTCTGGTGTGGATGCTTTGGACGAAGCAGAAACATTGATGTTTTATGAACTTTCCAAGCATTTACTTGAACGTATGTCTGGTGGTTCTGATTGAGAAAATGGCGGAAATGTGGTATAATTTAATTGTGAAAGTTTGAGTTTGTGAATGGTAAATTCTATATGAAAAGAGTAATTATTGTAAGAAGAATATTGCTATGTGTCATATTTCTACTGTTTGTAGCATTTATTGTTAGCCATTATGATTCAAAAGAATATTCGGTTAAAAATGAACAGGAATATATAAATCGAATATGTGAAATGACAGGTATACCCGCAATGTCAGTTGCTATTATGGACAAAGATATGGAAATATACCTAAATTATAGTAGTGATGATAATGTGTTAATTAACGAAAAATCATTATATGAACTTGCATCAACGACAAAAGCCTTTACAGCGCTGGGAATATTGCAATTAGAGAAGATCGGGAAACTGAATCTCACAGATTCTGTAGATCAGTATATTTCATGGTTTGAGCCGCAATTTGAAGGGAAAAGAGCTAAAATTACTATCAGTCAATTATTAGAACACACCAGTGGAATACCCGCGTGGACAATATGTTTAATTCCAGCTGGTACAAGCGAAAATACTAATCTGATTAAAACAATTGAAAAAATCAAGAATGTTAAATTGAATAATGAACCAGGCAAAGTACATGAGTACGCTACTATTAACTATGATATTTTGGCCTTGATTATTGAAGAAGTAACCGGTCAAAAATATGAGGATTACATACAAGAGAATATACTTGAACCACTTGAAATGCAGAATTCATTTTTTAGGTCAGATTATTTTTCGGATGAAATCACCCGTGGAAGCAAAGTGGGTTTCTTGCAAACAAGAACATATGATGCTCCGGTATATTATGGAAACATAGCAGCAGGTTATTTGGTTTCAAATACCTTCGATTTAATGAAATGGATAAAAAGTGTAAATGAATTGTTTGATTTTGATGGATTTGTAGATACTAATACTACAAATTATTATGCTGGATGGAATGTTTATGAAGATTATGTTTCTCATTCAGGTAATAATCCCAATTATTGTTCTCAGGTCATAATTAGTAGAGATGATGAGTTGGGAGTATTTGCATTATCTTCATTAAGTGGCTCGTCTGCAACAGACGTTGCAGATAACATATACAGAATGCATTCTGGGGAAAAAATAAAAATTGGTTTATACATAGATAATAACGCATTAATAGATTTTATATGCATAAGTGCGACGCTTATTTTGATATATTTAACGTTGCTTATACAGATAAATTCAAAAAGAAAAGCCATTTTGGGTTTAATAATCGGAAATATATTTAGCTTAGGTGTTATTTTGTCCCCGCTTTTATTGCACTATAATTATTTCTTTTTATATGTGTGGTGTCCGATTAGTTTATTGGTTTTTCTCTTAGTGTTTATTTGTATAGCCATCATTCAAATTTGTAACAGTGCAATATGGTTAAAAAAGGATAAAAAAGCTATATAACAAAGGAATTTAGAGTTGTAGAGAAACAGAAACTCCAGTTTTATAAATACTTTATTTTGCTGTATTTACACTAGCTAGGCACACATATTATATAAGGAGTGATTACATGACAGCAATTGAACAAGGCTGTATCGACATTTGGATAGACGAAATCGTTCCCTGTCTGAAAGATACTGTGACAGGCGATATCAAGGAAACTGTCGTATTCAAAATCGAAAGCGCACTTACCTTAAGAAATTCCAGAAAGCCAACGGTTGGCACATTAACTGGAACGAGATACCAAAGAATGTTGAAGTATATGCCCTTGCCTTAAAGGATGATAATACCATCCAAGGCTTGGTAGGTGTCAGAAATGATAAGGACTCCCACGCTGCTTATCTCCATTGGGCTTGTACTGCTCCTCATAACAACAAGCATGAGTTTGGCAGTCAGAAATATGTTGGCGTAGGTGGTCATCTTTTCGCCATAGCTGCCGATAAATCTATTGAATGGGGATATGAAAGCTATTCATGGATTTGCCGCTAATGAAGAATTATTAAGACATTATATGGATGTATTCCATGCGGAGTATTTGGGAATGCTTCATCAGTACCAGTTCTTTATTGACGAGGAACAAGCAAAAAATCTATTGGAGGTGTATCAATATGAATGGAACGAGACCTAAATTCATGGAAAATCAGATTCCGGCACAGAGCTACTTTGAACAGCCTAATCCATATGTTAATGCACCATCTTGTCATGTAAATTTGCTTGAATTATCAAGGTATGCAAAAAGATGCGGAAAGAAGCTGGTCGAGCTTACACAGGAAGAAGTAAAAAAGTTTTCTATTTAGGAAATGGCGGGAGAAATCCCGCCACTTCTACTTTCGTGAGTGTTATTTTTGGTGATGTGTCATAAATGTTTATTTTATCTAAGTTTTTTAGATGCGCAATATCGTATCAAAGGTAGGTACCGAAGAGCTGGCACATTTCGAGCTGATAGGCGCAATTGTTCATCAGTTAACGAGAGATCTCTCTATGGAAGAAATTGAAAAATCCGGATTTGGTGCATATTATGTGGACCATACGCTGGCACTGTGGCCACAGGCGGCAGGAGGAATACCGTTCAATGCATGCGCATTCCAGTCCAAGGGGGATCCGACTACCGATCTTATGGAGAATATGGCTGCGGAGCAGAAGGCTAGAACAACGTATGATAATATTCTTCGTATGGTAAAAGATCCGGATGTGTGTGATGTAATCAAATTCCTTCGCGCGAGAGAAGTCGTGCATTTCCAGAGATTTGGTGAAGCACTTCGAAGAGTACAGGATAAATTAGATGAAAGGAATTTCTATGCGTTTAATCCTGCGTTCGATACGTGCAATATAAAGGAAATGAAGAATGAGATGTAGAGCAGATTTGTTTTAGGGTATAAATGTAAACTTAAAGTGCAAAAAGGCGTGTATCTGACAACGGATATGCGCTTTTTTGCATAATTGGTCAATTTTGTGACAGAATTGGTTGCTTAGGTGTGTTGCCATAAGGAAAATTTCATGTTAAACTTAATACATAATAAAGAATAAAACAATTCTTTAAAATAAGAAATTCAGGTATAGGGAGAGTGAAATTTATGAAGTGTTTGATTTGTGGAAGTGAAGCGACAAGTGAAGTATGTAACAAATGTATTCGTTTAGAAAAAATAGTATATCAAAAAGAATGGGCATCCAAAGAAGGAATGTTAATTAAAAAGAGTGAAGATTTTCGTATAGCGATTTCAAATCTTCGTATAAGTGGCCGTGTATCTATTTGTGATAACCCAAAAGGAAATAATGCAAGAATTGATAATATATCTCATTATTTGATGAATGTAAAAGAATGTTCACAGGTTACATATCAGGGAAAGAAAACATTGATGGTTACAATCGAGGGAACTGGAGATAACCGTTACAGCAGATATTGTTTCCTTCCGGGATTTGAAGAAGGAGATCAGTTTGTAAATGCAATCTTTGATGCAAAGACAAAAGCTGCATCTTTGACAGAACGTATTCGTCAAAATAACGGACTTGCTAATTCACATGTTGAGGTGACTCCGACGGTTGCAAGCTCCGATTTCCGCGTGAATACTCCGGCAGCAGCGGTACCAAAACCAGCAGCTCCGGCTCCTGCTCCTGCACCGGCTCCAAGGCCAGCAGCACAGCCGTCTTCATCTGATACAGTTGCATTGGCTGGTATTGCAGAAGATATTTCAGAATTCGAAACAAAGATCAAGAAGCTGAAAGTGTTGCGCGATAATGGTATCTTGAGTGATGAAGAGTATGAAACAGAAAAGAAAAAATTAGTTAGTATTTTCTAATTGCTTTCTTGATATATAAAAATAGGGCTGCCTGGCTAAGTCAGGCAGTTCTGTTTTTTCATTTGTACGATAAAGTGGGTTGATTTCCAACCTTATTTATGTCAAAATGATAGATGATTTCGTAACGATTACTAGTCATGGAGGAAAAGATGCGAGGGATTGATACAGAAGTTCGCAAAGTTCGTAGGCGTGTTTTTAAAGAAGTAGCTAATTTGGCTTATCATTCAGAAAATCTCATTGATGACATGGAAGCACTTCCGTATAAAATTGTTGACAATGAGGATACAGAATATTGGGAAAGTTTTTATAGAGAGCGAGCTGTTGTAAGAGAGAGAATACGTCTTGCAATGGGAATGTCTTTAAGACCGGAGGATGCACCGGTGCATGTGTCACAAGGTGTTGAGGAAAGTAATATTGCGGAAAAATATTATGAACCACCACTTATGCAGGTAATTCCGTCAGCATGTAATTCATGCCCGGAAAACAAGTATGAGGTGTCTAATAAATGCATGGGTTGTCTAGCACACCCGTGTAATGAAGTCTGCCCACGTGGGGCAATCAGCATGAAAAACGGACGTTCCTACATAGATCAGGAGAAATGTATTAAATGCGGTAAGTGTAAATCCGTATGTCCGTATGATGCAATCTCACATCAGGTTCGTCCATGTGCCGCAGCGTGTGGTGTAAATGCCATTGTAAGTGATAATAGAGGGCGTGCTAAGATTGACAATAATCTTTGTGTATCCTGCGGACAATGTATGGTAAGTTGTCCTTTTGGTGCAATTGCGGACAAGTCTCAGATTTTTCAGTTGATTCGTGCAATGCAGTCCGGAAAGAAAATAATTGCACAGGTTGCCCCGGCATTTGTAGGACAGTTTGGTAAAGATGTCACACCGGATAAATTTAAAACAGCATTAAAAGAGCTTGGTTTTGCAGAAGTATATGAGACAGCAATCGGTGCAGATCTTGGAGCCATTGCTGAGGCTGAGCATTATGTAAAAGAAGTAGCAACCGGAGAATTGCCGTTTTTGCTAACCAGCTGTTGTCCTTCCTGGTCTATGATGGCCAAGAAGTTTTTCCCGGAAACCATTGATAAAATTTCGAATGCACTTACGCCGATGGTAGCAACAGCGCGAGTGATAAAAGAGCGTGATCCGGATGCAAGTGTGGTGTTTATTGGTCCATGCGCATCTAAGAAATTGGAAGCTTCACGCAGAACGGTTCGTTCCGATGTGGATTTTGTAATCACATTTGAGGAATTGGTGGGTATGTTTGAGGCAAAAGGCATTTTGCTGGATGAAATTGAGGCAATGGATAAGATGGAAGATGCGACCGGAGCCGGACGAGGATATGGTGTGGCCGGTGGTGTTGCATCCGCAATTGAAGATGTGATTCGAGAAAATTATCCGGATGTGGAAGTAAACATCGAACATGCAGAAAGTCTTGCAGAGTGTAAGAAAATGTTGATGCTTGCTAAAATGGGAAAGAAAAATGGTTGTCTGATTGAAGGTATGGCTTGTCCGGGTGGTTGTGTCGCCGGTGCAGGAACCAACATTGCAGTCGCACAGGCAACGAAAGAAGTGAATAATTTTAAAATGAATTCGGATGTTAAATTACCGAAGATGGAGGAATAAAATGAGTAAAACCAGAACAAGATTTGCACCAAGTCCGACCGGACGAATGCATGTAGGTAATCTCCGTACTGCGCTTTATGCGTACCTGATTACAAAGCATGAGGGCGGAGATTTTATTCTTCGTATTGAAGATACCGATCAGGAAAGACTTGTAGAGGGAGCAGTAGATATTATTTATCGTACGCTTGCAAAAACAGGACTTATTCATGATGAAGGACCGGATAAAGATAAAGGGTTCGGACCATATGTACAGAGCGAGCGCCAAGAAAAAGGTGTATATTTAGAATATGCCAAAATGCTTGTGGAAAAAGGCGAAGCCTATTATTGTTTCTGTGATAAAGAAAGATTAGAATCTTTGCACCAGGTAATTCAAACAGCAAGTGGTGAAACAAAAGAGATAAATGTATATGATAAACATTGTCTTTCTCTTACGAAAGAGCAAGTGGAAGAAAAGCTTGCAGCGGGTGTACCGTATGTAATTCGTCAAAATGTACCAAGAGAAGGAATTACTACGTTCCATGATGAGTTATATGGGGATATTTCGGTAGACAATGCAGAGTTAGATGACATGATATTGATTAAGTCTGATGGATATCCAACATACAACTTTGCCAATGTAGTGGATGACCATTTGATGGAAATCACGCACGTAGTAAGAGGAAATGAATATTTATCCTCATCACCAAAGTATAATCGTCTTTACGATGCGTTTGGATGGGAAGTTCCAAAATATGTGCACTGTCCGTTGATTACAGATGAAAATCATCAGAAACTCTCTAAGAGATGTGGACATTCTTCTTATGAAGATCTCGTAGAACAGGGATTTTTAACAGAAGCAATTGTGAATTTCGTTGCGCTTTTAGGATGGAGTCCGACGGGAAATCAGGAAATATTTACGCTGGATGAGTTAATCAAAGAATTTGATTATTTGCATATGTCAAAATCGCCGGCTGTATTTGATTATACCAAGTTAAAATGGATGAACGGCGAATATATTAAAAATATGGAATTTGATGCGTTCTATGACATGGCGCTTCCATATATCAAAGAAGTCATTACAAAAGACATAGATCTGAAAAAGATTGCGGAGATGGTCAAGACAAGGATAGAGATATTCCCTGATATCAAGGAATTGATTGACTTCTTTGAAGAGTTACCGGAATATGACCCGGAGATGTATGTGCATAAAAAAATGAAGACGACGAAGGAATCAGCGCTTGAAGTATTGCAGGAGCTGGTACCGATTTTCGAAGAACTTGATGATTATAGTAATGATTCGTTATATCAGGCGTTACTCGGATACGTAGAACAAAAAGGTTGCAAAAATGGTTATGCGATGTGGCCGGTACGTACAGCGGTATCAGGTAAACAGATGACACCGGCTGGTGCAACGGAGATTATGGAAGTGCTTGGAAAAGAAGAGTCGCTTAGCCGTATCAGAAAAGGAATTGCATTACTGCAAAGTGCTGTTTCATAATCGGAGCATTGATTTGGAAAATAGAACGGTAAATGCGAGTCCTTCGCAGAAGGAAGCAATTCAATTCGCAGAAGGGGCCATGCTTGTTTTAGCTGGTCCCGGAAGCGGAAAAACACATGTCATAACACAAAGAATACGGTATCTGATCGAAAGTAAAGGCATACATCCGGGAAAAATACTAACAATTACATTTACAAAAGCAGCGGCGCTGGAAATGCAGAAACGCTGTTTACAAATCTGTCCGAATTCTGTTGGAGCAGTCTTTGGAACATTTCATTCTGTGTTTTATAAAATTTTACGCACATCAGAGCAATATCGAAACTTTTCACTCATAAATGAATACGAAAAAAAAGAAATCATAAAAATGATAATCTTATCGCACAGGTTTGCCTCTTATAGCGAAGAAGAATTATTATTTGAATGTGAGATTATGCTTGGCAAAATCAGTCAATATAAAAATTTATGGCCTAAGACAGAGCAAGCCGGAGAAGCTGATCCTCATTTTTTAGAAATACTTGAGCTCTATCAAAGAGCATGCAAGGATATGCATAAGCTGGATTTTGATGATATGCTGATTCTTTGTCACGAACTATTTGAACAAAATCCGAGATTGAAAAAAAACTGGCAACAGCGTTTTCAATATATACAGGTGGATGAATTTCAGGATATTAATGGAATTCAGTATGAATTAACAAAGCAACTGGCTCATACGTGTGGAAATCTGTTTGTGGTCGGAGATGATGATCAGGCGATTTATTCTTTCCGGGGAGCTGATCCGGCATATGTTGAGAAGTTTATGGAAGACTTTCCGCTATGTAAAAAGGTATGTTTGGAAGAAAATTATCGGTGTGGAGACAAAATAGTAGCGTTTGCAACGAAAAGCATTGCAAAGAATAAATCTCATATTCCCAAGCAGATTCGAGCTGCGAATCGATTTGAAAATGAAGTAAATATACAATCGTTCTCGCTAAAATCAGAAGAAATGGAATATCTTGCTCATAAAGCGTCAATGTTATTAAAGGGTGGAGAGAATGTGGCTGTTTTGACTCGAACAAATAGCCTGGCAGAAAGTGTTGCAGAGATTTTTTATCGCAAAAAGGTGGCATATCAGATGAAAGAGAGGCGAAAGAGTTTTTATGCACAGCCCATTATAAGAGATATTATAGCCGTGGCAAAATATGTGTTTCAGGGACAAAAAAGGAAAGATTTTCTAATGTTTATGAATAAACCGTATCGTGGAATTCAGAGAACGGATTTAAAGGCAGAAATCGTAAGTTTGACAGAACTTTTTGACCATTACCGGATGATTGGGAATATAGATGTTGCAGATGAGATAGCACGATTGAAAAAACAGTGTGAGTTTGTAAGTGAATTGGACCCCTACAGCGCGATTCATTTTGTATGGTATGCGATGAAGTATGGAGAACATTGTGAGAAGCAGAATGTATATTATCATAGGATGGGCTATGGGAACGTACACATAGAGGAAGAAAAAAAAGAGTACGAGAGGCTTATAAATGAATTATTGCAACGAGCACGCAGTTTCAAACATATGTCACAGTTTCTGTCGTTTGTAGATTCGTATGAAGAGGAATGTTGTAACAACAAAGTAGAATTGGAAAAAGGAGAAGATACGACAATTAGGGTAAAGATTATGACATATCATGCATCAAAGGGGCTGGAATTTGATCATGTCTTTTTGCCACAACTGAATCAGGGGACTGTCCCGCATGGGAATATGTTGACAGAGGAACAGATTTCGGAAGAGAGAAGAATGTTTTATGTGGCGACTACCAGAGCCAAAAAGAGCCTGCATATTTCTTATACGGAAAATCCGTCGGGTGAAAACATGCAGGCAGATAGTCAGAAACGTTCCATGTTTCTTGAAGAACTACAGTAATTCGTCAAATTCAGCATTGTCAAGATATTCATCAAAAGCATCAGAAACTGCTTCATATTCGTCGTCATCCGTAATATTGTAGAGAACCGGCTCTTCATTTGGATCGGACTCATTCTCGCTATAACCATAAATCCAAACTTCTCCGTCTTGATTTTCTCCGTTGGAATCGAGTGGGAGCAGGACAATGTAGTCTTTTTCATTCACTGTTAGAATAGTGACAACGGAGCAGGTGATTTCTTCATCGTTATCGAGCGTCATGGTGACTGTCATTTCTTCTTCGGCTTCATGGTTTTGCATATGCTGTTTATAGTTCATCTTTCTTTTCCTTTCTGAATTGCGTTATAATTAATATTTTGCTAAAAATGCTTTCATCACATATAGTAGCACGGAAAAGAAAAAATGCAAAGAAAAATATGAAGTTTCTAATGACGCACATGAAAGCGTGCAAAAAGCACGAATTGACTGAAAAATATTGACCAAAACTGCAAAAAGTTATACAATATTGTAAAGGAGTTGGTAGTATGACAGGTCAGATGGTAAGGACAGAAAAATGGAGCTTAGAGGAACGAATTGACTATGCAAAGCGCGTGATAAGTGAATCAGACAATGTCGTATGTTTGTCCGGTGTTGGGGTCATCATGGAATGTGGAGCAATCAATTTTAATCGAGATGACGTTGCGTATCGCATGGAGGAAGAATATCAAAGATGTCCGGAGGAAATTATGTCCTCCGTATTTTATAATGTCCGAATGAAGCAGTTTTATGAGTTTTATAAAAAGGAAATACTTAGCGCAAAGCTGACACCTACCGAGACCTATAAAGCATTGCACCGATTGCAGGATATGGGGAAACTGAAAGCCTGTATCACATATAATATCTACGGGCTGGCAGGAAAAATGGGGCTTAAAAATGTACATGAGCTGGACGGAAATATACACAATAACTGGTGCAATAAGTGTGGTAAGCAGTTTTCAATGGAATATGTGCGTGATTATGACGGAGTTCCACTTTGTGATGAATGTAAAGGCTCTATTCGCCCTGGAATACGGATGAGAGGAGAGCGCATGCGAAACAATGTATTGACAGATGCGGTAAATGCATGCTCGCAGGCAGATGTGTTACTGGTACTTGGCACCAATTTATTTGATGATATGGTGCAGTTTGCAGTCAATCACTATCAAGGAGAAAAATTGATTCTTGTCACAAAGCACGATCATTTTACGGATAAAGCAGCTGATATTGTAATCCATGAATATGTAAAAGAAATTTTGCCAAAGATTGTACCATAGGGGGATTCTATGTTATAATGTTCTATATATTTTTTCGACTGGGAGAAGCATATGAAGGCAACGTATAGCACAAAATGTGGGAGTCCATATCCGATGGGATTGTCGGCGCGACAAGACGCCGTGAATATAGTAATTGAGTTTCCGCAAAGTCCATTGAAGGAGTGTGGTATCCTTTTATATCCCGCAGACCAGCAGACTATGCGGATTCCTTTTTGTGAAGAATATCGCATTGGCAATTTATATTGTGTTCTTATAGAAGGACTGGATATTACAAAATTTCATTACTTGTTTTATGTGGATGATATGGAGTTTTGTGATCCATATGCAAAACATATATCGGGACGAGAAAAATGGGGAAAGCCTGCCCAGGAGACAGGTGTGTTAAAAGCAGAGTTTGATGCTCAATCACAGGAGTTTGACTGGGAGGGAGACAAGCTTTTAAGCAGGCCGTATGAAGATACGATTTTATATAGTCTGCATATCAGAGGATTTACCAAGCATCCATCTTCTAAGGTTGCTTCCAAGGGAACATTTGAAGGTGTCATCGAAAAAATAGAATATTTAAAAGAATTGGGTATTACTGCGGTTGAGTGTATGCCTTTTTATGAATTTGATGAGATTATTTATAATCCTGCATACGCCACATTTCATGCTCAAGAGATGCCGTTTATGGAGGGAAGCAACATATGGGAATACCGTCTGAATTATTGGGGATTTGCAGATAAAGGGAATTATTATTTTGCACCAAAATATTCGTATAGTGCGTGCGGTGATCCGAGGACATCATGTAAAAAAATGATTCGGGAGCTACACAAAAATGGAATTGAGTGTGTGATGCAGTTTTATTTTGCAGCGGATCAGACACCGGGGTATATTCAAGAGGTTCTTCGATTTTGGGTAATGGAATACCATGTGGATGGATTTCATCTGATGGGAGTTGGACTCCCGATGGAGCTGATTGGTACCGATCCGATTTTAAAACGTACAAAAATCTATTGTGAAAACACAATGGCAAATCAAATATACGAGGGGCAGAAAACAGAACCGGCATTCCGTAATTTGGCAAGTTATCAGGATGATTTTCGTTATGACAGTCGAAAGTTTTTAAAAGGGGATGAGGACAGACTGGGATGTATGAGTGAATATATAAGGGAGAATGATCCTTGGGAAGCAAAGATTCACCACATTACGGATTACAGGGGATTTACACTAATGGATCTCGTGTCATATGAAAGAAAGCACAATGAAGCCAACGGGGAAGACAATAGGGATGGAAGTGATTATAATTTCAGCTGGAATTGTGGAACAGAAGGGGCTTCACGTAAGAAATCGATTCAGTCGCTGCGTCTTTCACAGAGGAAAAATGCATTATCCTTTTTGTTGCTTTCTCAAGCTACTCCGTTATTGTTATCAGGGGATGAGTTTGGTCACTCAGCAGAAGGAAATAACAATGCTTATTGTCAGGATAATAAAGTAAATTGGTTAAATTGGAATTTTGATAAAGCAGGTCAGGAGATGCTTGCATTTACCAAAGAATTAATTAGATTTCGTAAGGCGCATCCGATTTTACACAGCAAGAAGATGATGCGATGTATGGATTATGAGCAACATGGATTTCCGGATATATCCTACCATGGGGAACAGGCATGGTATGCTAAGTTTGAAAACTACAATCGTCATATGGGAATTATGTATTGTGGATTATATGAAACAAAGGCGGATGGATTACCGGATGACTTTATTTATATCGCATGGAATATGCACTGGATGACGCATGAATTTGCATTACCGATTTTGCCAAAGGATTATAATTGGGAAGTTGTCTATAGTACGAGAGAGTATCCGCAACAGAAGCCAATAGAAAATAGGATGGCAGAAGAGGAAAATCAAAAAAAGATAATGGCTGCACCACGTAGTGTGCTTGTGCTGGTCGGAAAGAAATTAAAAGAAAGAAGATAAAATAACAAATGAAAGCAATACAACATTTTAAAACCATCACATATCACAAATATTTAGTGATGCAGGGATGCTTCAAGGTGGGATTGTACTGGCAGGGATTAACGCATGATTTGTCTAAATATATGCCATCTGAGTTCTGGATCGGGGCAAAATACTATCAGGGAACGAGAAGTCCGAATAATGCAGAGCGTGAAGACAAAGGATACTCTGCGGCGTGGTTGCATCATAAAGGCAGAAACAAGCATCATTATGAATATTGGATAGATTACAGCACGAAAGAAATTGAAGGAGGAATGAAACCTGCGCAAATGCCGGTCCGTTATGTGATAGAAATGTTTGTCGATCGTGTAGCGGCGAGCAAGGTTTATAACAAGTCTGACTATCGAGATTCAGATCCGCTTGCTTATTTTCAGAGTGGAAAAAATCAGGATTTGCTTCATCCAAAAACACGTCGTCAGCTCGAGATATTATTGCGTATGCTTGCAGCCAGAGGTGAGAAGGAGACCTACTCCTATATTCGAAAGCGTATATTAAAAAAGAGTTATATTTTGTAACGGAATCAAGAAAATATATCACAAGTAGAGCGTCTTTTTCATATGTTAAAGTAAAGAAGGAGGCGTTTTATTATGAATTGTTTATGGATTTTACTATTGCTGTGTTGCGGTAATCGCAATAATCGCATAGGTGATGATTGTACGTATGATAATTATGATAATCACTGTGATTGTGAAGATTATGATGATTATAGTGATTATAGAGACCATAGAGACCATAGAGGTCACCGACATGAGTGCATGGATGAAAGGGGTTCTTCTAAATATGCAAGATATCCTCGTCAGCCATTTGCACCGGAAGAGGATTGTCCTTGCAAAGAGTGTGATACCTCTTTACAAGAAGAAAACGAAAAGTAGCTTATAATAAAAAGAATGTATTAAGATGTTTAATGAGCAGGCTATAAAAGCCTGCTCATATCATTTGGTAATTCTGAATAGAAATCCATTTCCTCACCGGTAATGGGGTGGGTAAAGGCCAGACGGCTGGAATGAAGGGCCTGTCTTTGAATATGTCTGCAATCAGATGGATAAAGGGTGTCACCTATCAGAGGATGTCCGATATATTGCATGTGCACACGAATCTGATGAGTGCGTCCGGTTTCCAAATGCAGAGAGAGGAGCGTATACCCGTACCGAGAGGAGGTGCTTTTTACTTCATAATGCGTAACAGCGTGTTCACCGGTTAAAAAATTTACTTCACGCTCAATAATGGAAGCGCCTTTTCGCGCAATAGGAGCGTCAATGCAACCATAAGATTGCGAAAAACTACCTTCAACCAGTGCAAGATAGGTTCGATGAATTTTGCGTTCCTGCATCTGAGTGGAGAGTATTCCGGCACTAATTCCATGTTTTGCAAGAAGTACTAGTCCGGTGGTATCACGATCCAGACGGTTAATGCAGCGAAATACAAAGGTTTCTTCCTTGGCAGTATAATAGTACATAAGAGCATTGGCAAGGGTATTGGTATAATTGTTTAAAGAGGGGTGCACCGGCATATCAAAAGGCTTGTTGACTACAAGAATATCCTCATCTTCATATATGATATCGAGAGGGAGATCGGTTGGAATAATCGTTGCGCTGGATGCAGACTCCTCATATTGAATAGTGAGGGAATCGCCGGTGTTAAGGCGATGGTTTACATGCACCCAAATTCCATTTACAAGAATACTTTTTTCTACTTTTTTTAAGGCTACCACATTCGAAGATGAGTAGCCTTTGTTTTTTAGAAATTGTAAAATTGTTTGTCCGCAATCCTGTTCACTTATCGTATAGCAGAGGGTTCGTTTCATAGTTTTTCTCGTATTAATCTGCAGATTTTACTTGTTTCCAGTATTCATTGTAGAGTTCATCACCTTCTGAACCAAGATATTTAAAGGTTTCCAAATGATCGTACGTAGATAAATCAGGGAACGCAATCTCGCTGTTTCGGATGGCTTCGTCTTCAATTAATGCACGTGCAGCATCATTTGGGGTAGAGTAGGTAATGAATTCAAAATTCATATGCGCGATGTCCTCGCGACACATAAAGTTGATAAATGCTTCCGCATTTTCTTTGTTCTTCGCATTTTTGGTAATAACCCAGGAATCGATCCACACATTGGTACCTTCTTTTGGAATGACATATTCTAAGTCCGGATTTTCGCGCTGGGTATAAATTGCTTCACCGGAATAAATAACACCGATGGCAGCTTCATTACCAATCATCTTGTCACGCACCTGATCAATGACATAGGCCTGAGTAAGCGGTTTCTGTTCAATCAGACTGTCACGCGCAGCTTCAAGCTCTGAATTATCAAGTGTATTCATAGAGTATCCGAGACGCTTCAAGGATACCATGAAAGCATCTCGTACGGAGTCCTGCATTAAAATATTACCTGCATATTTTTCGTCCCAGAGTACATCCCAAGAATCAATCGGTTCATCGACCATGGTTTTGTTATATAAAATACCAACGGTTCCGAAGCAATACGGTACACTGTATTTGTTTTCCGGGTCAAAGGACTGAGACTGATCAAAATACTGCTGATTAATATTTTTTACGTTCGGGATATTATCAAAATTGATTTCGGCAAGAAGATCGTTTTCAATCAATTTTTCAATCATATAGTCGGATGGACAGAGTACATCATAATTACTTGTTCCTGCTTCCACCTTTGGGTACATAATCTCGTTGGTTTCGTATTCGTCGTAGATGACTTTGATACCGGTTTCTGCCTCAAACATTTCAATGGTTTCAGGATCAATATATTCGCCCCAGTTGTACACTACAACTTCTCCGTTTTTTGCGCTTTCATCGGCTCCGCAACCGGTTGCAAAACATGCAGTGGCGATGATAAGCGAGAGTGCTGCAAATTGTTTTAATTTTTTCATAAGTTTCTCCTCGTTGTTTTAAATTCTTTCTTGTTTTTTGTTCTTTTTAGATGGTGACTTATTGATAAAAAGTAATAGTAGCAAAACTGCAACAAAAATAATGGTAGAAAGTGCATACATCTCAGGTTTGATGCCTTTCTTTACTTCGGTATAGATTTTGGTTGAGAGTGTATCAACACCCGGTCCTTTTGTAAAGTGGGTGATGATAAAATCATCCAGCGACATAGTAAATGCCATTAAAAAGCCTGTAAAAATTCCTGGAAGAAGATCCGGGAACACAACCTTAAAAAATGCATATACAGGACCGGCGCCAAGATCTAGCGCAGCCTCATACGTATGGCGGTTTAATTGTTTCATCTTTGGCATAACACTCAAGATAACATAAGGTATATTGAAGGTGATATGCGCTAGAAGAATGGTGGTAAAACCGAAGGTGACTCCAAAGCTTAGATAGAGAAGCATGAGAGAGATACCGGTTACAATGTCTGCATTTAACATTGGAATGTTGGTAACACCCATAAAAAAGGTTCGCCATGCTACGTGCATATGATTGATTGCAATGCAGGCAGCTGTTCCAATTACCGTAGCAATCAGAGCAGACAGAAGCGCAAGCCAGAGCGTATTCTGTAAGGCTTCCATAATAATTCTGTTTTCAAATAATTCAACATACCATTTAAAGGTAAATCCGCCCCATTTTGCTCTGGTTTTGCTTTTGTTAAAGGATAGGACGACCAAAGTGGCGATCGGTGCATATAAAAAGATAAAGATGATTGCAATATAGAATCTGGAAATAAACTGTTTCATAGTAAATTGCCCTCCCCATCTTTATCAAGAATAGCCGACACTATCATGCTGAGAATGATGAAAATCATAAGCACGATGGATAGTCCGCTTCCGAGATGCCAGTTCGATGCCTGGGTAAATTCCTGCTCGATGACATTACCGATTAACAGAATTTTACTTCCGCCAAGGATAGCAGAAATAACAAAGGTAGTCAGAGCCGGAACAAAGACCATAGTCACACCACTTATTACACCGGGAATACTTAACGGAAAAATAATGCGTAAGAACGTCTGAATGCTGTTAGCGCCCAAATCGTAAGCTGCATTAATGACATCACGGTCCATTCGCGCAAGCGAGTTGTAAATCGGAAGAACCATAAATGGCAGGAAATTATATACCATACCCAAAATGATGGCGCCTTCCGTGTTAATAATGTGAATGGATGGCAGAGACAAGAAATTCAGTATAGAGTTAATTACTCCGGTCTTTTCAAGTAACGTCTGCCAAGCAAGAGTCCGCAGTAAAAAATTCATCCACATCGGAAGAATAAAAATCAAAACAATAAACTGATTCTGGTTCACACTCATGTTCGATAGAATCATTGCAAGAGGGTAAGCCAAAACAAAACAGATAATAGTGCTGATCAGCGAGAGTTTCATAGAAACCAAAAGTGCTTTGCTATGTTCCGGTGTGGCAATCGCTGAAATGTTTTCTAAGGTAAAATGGCCGGATTTATCAATGAATCCGTAATAAAATACCATAACAAGCGGTATAATGATAAAAGCAACAGACCAGACAAGGTAAGGTCCGGCAAGAAGAGAACGTTTATTCTTCAAGGTGCGTGGCCTCCTCATCTTCAGATTCCGGTTTGTTCATAATCTGAATATTAAACGGATCAACACTAATAGAGACTTTTTGTCCAACCGGGTACATGGAAGTAGAATGTACCAGCCATTCATAGCCGCCGGCCAAGACTTCCATCTCGTAGTGCACCCCTTTAAAGATCATGTGAGTTACTTCGCCGTCTAAAGTTCCCTGTCCGACATCTTTTAATAGAATGTCTTCCGGACGAATCACAACATCCACCGGTTTATTTGTTCCAAAATCTTTGTCCACACAGGCCCATTTGCATCCGAGGAAAGAAACGAGCTCATCATGAACCATAACTGCATCAATAATGTTGCTGTCACCAATAAAGTCAGCAACGAATGCGTTTTCAGGTTCGTTATAAATCATTTCAGGAGTACCAATCTGCTGGATGTATCCCTGATTCATAACAACAATTGTATCAGACATGGTCAGAGCTTCTTCCTGGTCGTGTGTCACATAGATAAATGTAATTCCCAGCTCATTTTTAAGACGAATCAGTTCATATTGCATATCTTGACGAAGTTTAAGATCCAGAGCACCGAGTGGCTCATCCAGTAAAAGGACTTTTGGTTCATTTACAATGGCTCTCGCAATTGCGATTCGTTGTTGCTGACCGCCGGAAAGCTGATGAGGCATTCTTTTTTCGTAACCGTCAAGATTAACAAGTTTAAGTGCGTATTTAATTTTATCATCAATATAGGATTTACTTTTGTTTTTGATTTTCAGACCAAAAGCAATGTTTTCTGCAATTGTCATATGCGTAAAAAGAGCATATTTTTGGAAAACAGTATTGAGCTGGCGTTTGTTAGGCGGAAGCGTTGTGATATCGGTTCCGTTAAAGAATACCTGACCGCTGTCAGGGGATTCAAAGCCGCCTATAATACGTAAAGTGGTCGTTTTTCCACATCCGCTTGGTCCAAGCAGTGTAAGAAATTCATTTTCGCGAATATATAGATTTAGGTCATCAAGAACCATGGTTCCATCGAAAGATTTATTGATACCTGAAAGATTAATCAGTTTATTGCTCATGGATGTCCTCCTCTAGAAGCTCGGTGGACTGGTCACCCAAATAACGGTAGCACCTGACTTTCCGGCTTCAAGATAATGTTTTTTTTCTGATGTAAAATAAAAAGCTTCTCCTTTTTTGGCAGTATGTAACTTGGAACCAAGATGAATTTTAATGCTTCCGCTTAGAACATAGCCAAATTCTTCCCCTTCATGTGGAAGATCCGGATAGGTGGAGCCACCGGGTGAAAGAGTAAGACGTATGGGTTCCATTTCGTTTTTTTGCGCATTCGGAATAATCCATTCGATTTTATTTTTCAGAGTTTCATCCTCTTTTTCAAAAAAATCCTCTTGTTTAAAGACAATCTGAGAATCATCCTCTTCGCTGAAAAATTCATTTAAATTGGTTCCGAGACATTGCAGAATGTCAGTCAGCGTGGAGATGGAAGGCGAGGTAAGATTGCGCTCGAGTTGGGAAATGAAGCCCTTGGATAATTCTGCGCGATCTGCAAGCTCTTCCTGCGTCAGTGCTTTCTGTATTCTGAGCTCTTTTAATTTAAGCCCGATATCCATTTGAAAAACTCCTGTTCTTATCACAACATAACATTTATATAAACTTTGAGTTTAGTTTTACTAAACAATCTGTTCTAATTATACGTTTCCTATTATAAAAGTCAATATATTTTGAATTCGTTTTGTAAAAAAGATAGGAAAATGTGGGCATATTGTTAACAAAAAAATCGGAATGTGTTAAGATAGTTACGAAATGAGAGCAGATGGAGGAAAAAGGATGTCAGAAAATAACTATGTAGCTTATGTTTCCACTTATACAATGGGGGATAATCATGGCATAAAAATATATGATGTAGACATGGAAAACGGGAGATTATTTCCGAAGGATCAGGTGGAGATTACAAACTCCTCTTATATTACCATTTCGCATAATGCAAAATATCTGTATTCTATTACTGATTTTGGTGTAGAGGCATATGAAATAGAAAAAGACGGAAGTCTTAACTGTATTAATCATGCATCTATCAATGGAATGAGAGGCTGTTATCTTTCCACGGACTATCAGGAGAAATTTCTCTTTGTTGCAGGCTATCATGATGGAAAAATTACAGTACTTCGTCTGCGTGAGGACGGTGGCGTGGGAGAAATTACCGATGAGGTGTTTTTAAAAGGAATGGGAAGTGTGGCAGAACGTAATTTTCGCCCACATGTCAATTGTGTTAAGATGACGAGAGATAACAAGTTTTTGATGGCGGCAGACATCGGGATGGATCATGTGGATGTATATGAACTAAACCATGTAACCGGAAAATTAAAGTTGGTGGATGTCATTCGCAGTGAGCTCGAGTCAGCACCTCGTCATATTAAGATGACGAAAAACGGTAAGTATGTTTATATCGTGCATGAACTTAAGAATTATATTGATGTCTATGAATATAAGGTAGAAGATGGGAATCCGTTTTTTACCAAGATACAAAATATATCCACTTTAAATGATTATCACGCAAGTAATTCTGCTGCAAGTGCACTTAACTTTTCGGCGGACGAGAAATATCTGGTAAGTTCTAATGCAGGTGATAACAGTGTGATTGTGTATCGCATTGACCATGAAACAGGATTACTTACAAAAGTATTCTGCTTACCGGTAAGTGGGGACTATCCGAAGGATGCAACTTTATTTCCGGATAATCAGCATTTGCTCAGCTTAAATCATGAGTCCGGTACAATGACATTCTTTCATGTGAATTTGGAAAAAGGGTTGCTTGTTATGAACGGAAAAGAAATAAAAATTGATCGCCCAAACTGTGTGATTTTCCATAAACTAAGTAAATAGCGAATTGTAATGTAAATAAAAGAGAGTATCTGATATGAAATGAAATGTCTATATATGGGTTCACTTCATATCGGATACTCTTTTCGGTTTGACGGAGATGCTATAGCTTATCAGCTTTGCAGATTTTCCCATTCATCATATTTTTGTTCCAATTCTTCGCTTATAGCGATTTGTTCTTTGGACAGTTCCTGAAGACGTGCAACATTTGTGGCGATTTCAGGATTAGCCATTTCTTCATCAAGTTCACTGAGTCGTTGTTCAAGAACGGCGATTCGGTCTTCACATTTTTTGATTTGATTATCCAGTTTGCGTTTTTGGGCCTGGAGTTCCTTCTGCTGTTGCCAATCCATTTTGGAGGCAGAGTTTTCGGAAGAAGGTGTAGAGGAAATGGACGCGGCGTTTCCTGCAGCAAGTGGCGCATAGACGGAATTGTTTGCTAGATGACTCAAAGTTACTCCTTCTACCGTTTCTTTTTTTTCCAGATAGTAGTCATAATTTCCTTGAAAGGAGTAAAATTTTTGATTCGCAAGATCCAAAATCCGTGAGGCCGTCTGATTAACGAAATAACGGTCGTGGGAAACATATAGTACGGTGCCTTCGTATCCATTGATTGCCTGTTCCAATATCTCTTTGGATGTGATGTCCAAATGGTTGGTCGGTTCGTCCAAAATCAAGAAGTTAGCGTTGGATAACATTAATTTTGCAAGAGAAACGCGTCCGCGTTCTCCACCGCTTAAATCACCAATACGTTTGAATACATCTTCACCTGTAAAGAGAAAAGCAGCGAGAGTGTTTCGGATTTCTGTATTGGTAAGCGTAGGGTAATCATCTGAAATTTCGTCAAACAGTGTCTTTTCGCTATGTAGTACGTGGTGTTCCTGATCGTAATAACCGATTTCTACCTTTGTTCCAAGATGAATTTCTCCTTCATCAGCAGTTTCAAGTTCATTTAATATTTTGAGTAATGTTGTTTTACCGGTTCCATTGTCACCGATGATGGCAACATGTTCACCGCGTTTGACTTCTATATCTACACCGGAAAACAGAAGATTGTCACCGAAGCTTTTGGATAGTTCCTTGATAGAAAGTACATCGTTTCCGCTGGTGATGCGCGGTGTGAGAGTGAAGCGCATATCGTCGCGCAGTTCCACTGGTTTTTCGAGTATTTCCATTTTGTCCAGCATCTTTTCACGGCTTTCTGCACGTTTAATAGATTTCTCGCGATTGAAAGATTTTAATTTATCGATGACCTGTTGCTGGTGATGTATTTCGTCCTGCTGCTTCAGATAAGCTTTCATTTGCGCATTGCGGATTTCAGCAGATTTTTCTGCAAAAGCAGAGTAGTTTCCCAGATACATACGAGTTTCGCTATTGTCAATGGAAAGAACTTTGTTTACAATGCGATCCAAAAAATAACGGTCATGCGATACGATAATGACAGAACCTTTGTAGGTACGAAGGTAGGTCTCAAGCCAGTTGATAGATGAAATATCTAAATGGTTGGTTGGCTCATCCAGAAGAATCAGGTCCGGATTGAGTAAAAGTAGGCGGGCAAGAGAGACTCTTGTTTTCTGTCCGCCGGAAAGGGTGGATATTGGTTTGGAAAAATCTTCCTCAGCAAAGCCTAAGCCCTTTAAGACGCCGATAAGTTCGCTTCGATATTTGTATCCATCTCCGGATTCAAAGGCATGTGTCTTTGAGGTATAGAGTTTCATTAATTCTTCCAATTCTGTATCGGATGCGTGTTTCATATCATATTCAAGCTGTCGCAAATCTTCTTCCAGATCCACCAGTTCCTGTTTTACGCTGAGTAGTTCTTCATATATGGTATTGGAACTGTCCTGTCCGTCTTGCTGTGCAAGATAGCCGAAGGTTTTATCTTTGGCAAACACAACGCTTCCTGTATCAGGCGTAAGTTCTCCGACAATCATTTTTAGAAGAGTAGATTTACCGGCTCCGTTGATTCCGACAATGGCTACCTTATCATTATCTTCGACTTGAAAAGAAGCCTGACGTATTACTGTATGGTCAACAAATGTTTTGGATAAATTTTGACAGGATAAAATCATAATGTATTCCTCCATTATCTTTCATGCGCAGATAAAAAGCACATGAAATTAATATAGCAGAAAAAGACGCGTATTACCATAATAGAACAAAGAAAATCTTTGACATATATTTAACAAAACTATATAATGTTTATATTATATTTAGGAGGCAGGAAAAGTGGAAGAAAAAGAAATATCACAGGCTGTCATTGGTCGTCTTCCCCGCTATTTTCGCTATTTAGGTGAATTAAAGGATCAGGGGGTAGAGCGTATTTCTTCGCAAGAGTTATCGAATATTATGAATGTAACCGCATCTCAGATACGACAGGATTTCAACAATTTTGGAGGATTCGGACAACAGGGATATGGTTATAATGTAGAATATTTATATACAGAGATTGGTAAGATACTTGGACTTGATCAAACGCATAAGCTGATTATTGTCGGTGTGGGACATTTGGGCCAGGCGTTGGCAAATTATATGAATTTTGAGAGAAGAGGATTTTTAATCAAAGGCTTGTTTGATCAGGATCCGGCGTTAACTGGAACCATGGTCAGAGGCATTCCGGTGAGACCTATGGAAGAACTGGATCGTTTTATACTTGAAAATGAAGTAGATATAGGAGTTTTGACCATTCCAAAAACAGGAGCTGTACAGGTGTCAAAACGATTGGTAAGTTGTGGAGTAAAGGCAATCTGGAATTTTGCGCATGTAGATCTTGAGGTTCCGGATGGCGTGCAGGTAGAAAATGTACATTTATCAGATAGTCTGATGAAGCTTTCATACAATATTACGAGGTTTGAAAAAGAGCAGAGGTGATTCAATGTCACGAAAGGATGAAATTTATAAGCCGGCCCTGATAGGGAAAAATATACCCATTTTGACACTCGATAATAAGTGGCACAGGTTATTTACGCAGACGGAGATTAGCCCAGAGATTAAAGAAAAGGAAAGAGAATTAAATGAGCTGCTAAAGCGTCAGGGAAAACTGAACCATGAGTGTAAAAAACTACGAAGCATTAAAGCGAAACTTAGAGATGAAATAGTAAGTCTCATGGGAGATGGACAGGCAAATAGTGCCGCTCAGAAAAAGCAGGAAGAAAACAAAAATCTGATAGAGGATTGTAATGAGCGACTGGAGGCGAATCAGGAAGAACTCCTTGATTTGGAGAAGGAAATTGATGCAGTTAATTATGAGCTGATGCTTCTTTCGATGGAAGTCTGCTACGAAACAATAAAAGAAAATACGGAGGAGATTGAGCAAATTGATAAATGGATCAATCAAATGCGTATAGAATTGAAAAAAAATGTGGTTCGAAAGCAGGAACGAGAACTATATAACCAAAATTTATACAGTTATATGCATGATATATTTGGCCCGGAAGTGATTGGCATTTTTGATATGAAATATAATCCGGATGACAAGAAATTGAAGGATGCAAAAGAGAAAGAGTCATAAGAGAGAAAAAGGATGCGCTTGGTATCCTTTTTTGGCTTTTCGGTAAGGAGAGCAGAAAGGGAAACAGATGGGAGATATAGTAACAGCTGCACAGATGAAGGAGCATGAACGATATGTGATGGAATCTGTTGGGATGGATGCTGTTTTGCTGATGGAACG
Organism: Lachnospiraceae bacterium; assembly: GCA_045588655.1. Classification (GTDB taxonomy): domain Bacteria; phylum Bacillota; class Clostridia; order Lachnospirales; family Lachnospiraceae; genus SVFI01. Next base: position 44,391 of record JAZNEP010000035.1, read on the forward strand.
GGCTGCACTTTTTGCGGCAGAAACAATAGATCAGATGATAGGTAAGATGAGAAGTAAAGTTATGATTGTCTGCGGACCTGGAAATAACGGAGCAGACGGTCTGGCTCTTGCCAGGATTTTGGAGGAGAGAGGGTGCTGTTCGGATGTCTTACTTTTGGGAGAGAAGGAAAAGCAGACTTCTTTGCGGCAAAAACAGGAAGAGATGTTTCTGGTTATTTTGGGGGAGGAAGCTGAGCACAGGGTATTTCGCAGTCTGACAGACACAAAGGAAAGACAGACCGAATATTCTGTTATTGTGGATGCTATTTTAGGAATTGGTGCAAACCGAGAACTTTGTGGGGAGATAAAAGAAACGGTGGAGTGGATGAACCGCTGTAAAAGTCGTAAACTTGCACTTGATGTTCCGACCGGCATTTGTTCTGATACAGGTAGGATACTTGGGACGGCGTTCCGTGCAGATGTGACAGCAACGTTTGGATGTATAAAACAAGGCCTTTTACTGGGAGATGGGGCGGTATATGCAGGAAAAGTTTGTTTGAATTCTTGCGGGATGTTCTATCCTTACATGAAGAAGGTAACTGGAAAAGAGGAGAAGGCTCAAACGTTTTTTCTGGATAAAAAGATAGTAAAGAGCTATTTAACACGTGATCCTCAGGGAAATAAATCTACGTTTGGAAAAATAGGATTCATTGCAGGTAGTAGTCAGATTGCTGGAGCGGCGATATTAAATGTATGTGCTGCATTTCGTTGTGGTGGTGGTTACGTGCGATTGTGTACGCACAAAAATAACAGGGAAGCGCTACTTGACGCAGCGCCGGAGACGGTGCTGGATTTGTATGACGATGTGATAGACGAAGCAATCGAGGAAAAAGTAGAACGCCTGATTACTTTTGCGAATGTGATTTGTGCTGGTTCGGGACTTGGAATGTCTAAAATGGCCAAAAATTGGTTGAAGGTACTGTTGCTAAAGTTGGAGAAGCAAAGTGAAAAAATTCTGATTTTAGATGCAGATGCACTCAATCTGATTGCAGAAGATACAGAACTTATGCATAGACTCGATGGTGTGGAGGCATCGGTAGTTCTCACCCCACATGTACTTGAATTTTCTAGACTGTGCAAAAGAACTGTGGAGCAGATTAAAAATGACCGTGTGCAGATAGCAAGAGAGTTTGCCGCGGAGCATGGCGTGACGCTTGTATTAAAAGATGCACAGACAATTGTTGCCGATAAGTTAGGAAATGTTTGTATCAATGTAACAGGAAATGATGGTATGGCAGTAGCAGGGAGCGGTGATGTACTGGCGGGGGTGATTACCGGAATCTGTGGACAAATAAAACAACCATATATATCGGCGTGTCTGGGCGTATATATACATGGAATGGCAGGGGATATGGCAGCAAGAAAGTTGGGGACGCACAGTATGTTACCGACAGATATGATACGAGGATTGAAAAAATGTATGAAAAAACTTGGAAAAGAGGCAATATGAAATGAAGCGATATGAAAGAGTCTGTGCTTATGTGGATCTGGACGCGATTTTGAGTAATTTGGAACAGATGAAACAACATATGTCAATAGATACGCAAATTGTTGCAGTGATAAAAACAGACGCATACGGACATGGAGCGGTACAGATTGCACAGGAGTTGGAACAGATACCGTATGTTTTTGGTTATGCAACAGCAACGGCAGAAGAGGCCTTTATCCTAAGGAAGATAGGAATGAAAAAACCGATTCTTTGTTTGGGTTACACATTCCCGGAAAGCTATGAGAAAATGATCGAAGAAGACATTCGGCCGACGTTATTTCGAATGGATCAGGCGCAGGAATTTTCAAAAGCTGCTATGCACGTTGGGAGAAGCGCGGGTGTGCATATCAAGGTAGATACCGGAATGTCACGTATTGGAGTGGAAGCAAATCAAGAAGGAATTGCATTTGTTAAGGAAGTTATGAACCTTCCAAACATAGAGGTGGAAGGAATTTTTACACATTTTTCAAAAGCAGATGAAGCTGATAAGAAACCAACTTATCAGCAGCTTGAACGATTTAAAACATTTTTTGCATCTGTGGAGGCAGAATGTTCGAAAAAGATTCCTTTGAAGCATTGTTCTAACAGCGCAGGAATCATAGAAATTCCGGATGCAAACATGGATTTGGTTCGCGCAGGAATCAGTTTGTATGGACTCTGGCCTTCGGATGAAGTTGCAAGAGATAAGGTTAAGTTACAACCGGCGATGTCATTGATAAGTCATATTGTGCATGTGAAAGAGATTGAGGAGGGGACACCGGTCAGTTATGGTGGAACCTATGTGGCGCAGAGTCGGCGTAGAATAGCAACGATTCCGGTTGGATATGGGGACGGATATCCGAGAGGATTATCAAATAAGGGGTATGTGCTGGTGAAAGGACAGAGAGCACCTATTGTTGGAAGAGTATGCATGGATCAGTTCATGGTGGATGTGACAGAGATTGAGGATGTAAAAAATGGAGATGAAGTGATATTGATTGGAAAGGCGGGAAATGAAGAGCTTACCATGGAATATTTGGGTGAGGTAAGTGGCCGATTCAATTACGAACTTTCCTGTGATTTATCCAAACGGATTCCAAGAGTTTATATAAAAGGCGGAGAAATCGTAGCAACGAAGGATTATTATGAGGATAATCGGTAACTGAAACGAAAATGGAATACAACAGAATTTTTTAGGTAATACTTTGGAAAAGATTTGAAAAAGGAGTGTTGTATTTCATGAAACGCGGAGATGTGTATTACGCAGATTTAAGACCGGTTGTCGGCAGTGAGCAGGGGGGGATACGACCAGTGCTTATTATTCAAAATGATGTCGGGAATCGTCATAGCCCGACGATTATATGTGCTGCGATTACATCCAAAATGAACAAAGCGAAGTTGCCTACGCATATCGAGCTTCCGGCAGAACGTTACCACATGGTAAAAGATTCTGTGATTTTGTTGGAACAGTTGAGGACGATTGATAAGCTTAGGTTAAAAGATAAAATATGTCACCTGGATAGTACCATTATGAAGAAGGTAGATTATGCACTGCTGATTAGTCTCGCGCTGAATACATAAGACGGTTGGCAGCATGGGTGAGATTCTGTTTAGAATGCGTTCAGTATGATTGACGAATACTATGTCAAATGATATAGTTTAAAAGATATGTTGTATTCGAAAAATACAAAGGAAATGACGAAAAAGAGAAAGTAAAAAGAGGAGAAAATATTATGTCTGGACATTCAAAGTTTGCAAACATTAAGCACAAAAAGGAAAAAAATGATGCTGCAAAAGGTAAGATTTTTACAATTATAGGACGTGAAATTGCGGTAGCAGTAAAGGAAGGCGGACCGGATCCGACAAATAACTTTAAGCTTGCAACCGTAATTGCAAAAGCAAAAGCAAATAATATGCCAAACGATACAATTGAAAGAGGAATTAAGAGAGCTTCCGGTGATTTAGGAAATGTAGTATATGAGCATGTTACATATGAAGGCTATGGGCCAAGTGGTATTGCAATTATTGTAGAAGCATTAACAGATAACAAAAACAGAACAGCCGCAAATGTGAGAAGTGCATTTACAAAAGGGTCAGGAAGTATCGGAACACAAGGTTGTGTATCCTTTATGTTTGACAAAAAAGGTCAGATTATAATTGATAAAGAAGAATGCGATATGGAAGCAGATGATTTGATGATGCTTTCTTTGGATGCGGGAGCAGAAGATTTTGCAGAGGAAGAGGATAGTTTTGAAATCATTACGGACCCGGATGATTTCCAGGCAGTATATGATGCATTAAACGGTGAGAATATTCCTATGGCATCGGCAGAAGTAACAATGATTCCGCAAAATTATGTGGCATTAACAGATGAAAATGATATCAAACAGCTCAATCGTACGCTGGATCTTTTAGATGAAGATGATGATGTACAGGCTGTATACCACAACTGGGATGAATAAAAACACACTGTATATCCATGTGTTTGTCTATAGGTAGGAGGAGAAAGGATGAAAGCAATGAGCGAATACGGAAAGGGTACCCGTTGTATCCAGGGAGGTTGGCAACCAAAAAATGGCGAAGCACGTGTGCTTCCTATATATCAGTCCACTACATTTAAGTATGAGTCAACAGAGCAGATGGGACGTTTGTTTGATTTGGAGGAAAACGGATATTTTTATACAAGATTACAAAATCCGACCAATGATTGTGTAGCGCAAAAAATCTGTGATTTGGAAGGCGGAGTAGCAGCAATGTTAACTTCGTCAGGACAGGCTGCTAACTACTATGCAGTATTTAATATTGCAGGAGCAGGGGATCATGTTATCATGTCTTCGAGTGTATACGGTGGAACATTTAACCTTCTTACGGTTACAATGAAACGCATGGGGATTGAATGTACAGTTATAGATCCGGATTGTACACCGGAAGAATTGGATGCTCAGTTTAAGGAAAATACAAAATGTGTGCTGGCAGAAAGTATTGCAAATCCTGCATTGGTGGTTCTTGATTTTGATAAATTTGTATCAGCGGCGCATGCACATGGAGTTCCGATGATTGTGGATAATACATTTCCAACTCCAATCAATTGTCGTCCGTTTGAGTATGGAGTAGACATTGTAACACATTCAACTACCAAGTATATGGATGGGCATGCTATGGCAGTCGGAGGATGTATTGTGGACAGCGGTAATTTTGACTGGACAAAGTATCCGGACAAATTCCCGGGACTTTGCTATCCGGATGATTCCTATCATGGAGTGACTTATACGGAACGATTCGGAAAGGCAGCATTTATTACCAAAGCAACGGCGCAGCTGATGAGAGATCTTGGTTCTATCCAGTCACCACAGAATGCGTTTCTCTTAAATGTAGGACTTGAGACATTACATCTGCGTGTTCCGCGTCATTGTGAAAATGCACAGAAGGTGGCAGAGTTCCTTGAAAATCATCCAAAGGTGAAATGGGTGGAATATCCGGGACTAAAAAGCAGCAAATATTATGAGAGAGCACAGAAGTATATGCCAAATGGTACTTGTGGAGTAATTTCTTTTGCAGTAGATGGAGATAAGAAGGATACAGTACGGTTTATGGATCAGCTTCAGTTGGCGGCGATTGTGACGCATGTGGCAGATGCAAGAACCTGTGTACTTCATCCGGCAAGTCATACACACAGACAGATGAATGATCAGCAGCTTGCAGAGGCGGGAATTGACCCTGGTATGATTCGTCTTTCTGTGGGTATAGAGGATGTGGAGGATATTATAGGAGATCTTTCACAGGCACTGGATACTGTGTAGAACTACAGAGAAAAGAGCATTGAAGCCTAGGATTTGGAGATTAAGTATGGATAGATTAGCAATCGTAGTTCCGTGTTATAACGAGGAGGAAATGCTTCCGATTACAACCAAAGAGTTGACAGGGGTTTTGGAGGATTTGATCCGCAAGGGGAAAATTGCGAAAAACAGTTATATTCTTTATGTAGATGATGGTAGTAAGGATGCGACATGGGAGCTGATTGAAAAACTTCACAAAGAAAACGATAAAGTGTTCGGATTGAAACTTGCAGGAAATGTTGGACATCAGTTTGCGCTTACAGCCGGTATGATTCGTGCAAAAGAAGATGCGGATGTAATGATTTCCATTGATGCGGATTTGCAGGATGATACACTTGTGATGGAGGAAATGATTGACCGTTTCCATGAGGGAAAGGATATTGTATACGGAGTTAGAAACGATCGAAAAAAGGATTCGTTCTTTAAGCGTACGACAGCGCAGATGTTTTATAAAGTACTGGCAGCTATGGGCGTAAAAACGGTATATAATCACGCAGATTATCGTTTGATGAGTCAGAGAGCTGTGGCGCATTTTGCAAATTACGAAGAAGTGAATCTGTATTTGCGAGGTATTATGCCACTCATCGGATATCAGACGGAATGTGTATATTATGAGAGAAAAGAGCGCATTGCGGGTGAGTCAAAATATCCGCTCAAGAAAATGCTGGCGCTTGCATGGAACGGAATTACATCCTTTAGTGTAAAACCCATTAATTTCATTGCAGCGCTTGGAGGCGTGATTATTTTTATGTGTATACTTGCAGCAATTTATGCGTTTGTATCTTATTGCAGAGGTACGGTAGTTGCAGGGTGGACATCACTTATATTGTCAATCTGGCTGCTGGGAGGGCTCCAATTGTTTGCAATCGGAATCATCGGGCAGTATATTGGTAAGATTTATATGGAAGTAAAGCACAGACCTAGATACAATATCGAGACTTATTTATCACATGACAATAGATAAGGGATAAGAGGTGAAGGTAACTGAAATGGAGAAAAATTTTAAAAAGAATAAAACAATTAAATTCATAGACAATCCATTGCCGGGACCGAAACCACATGTAAAAAAAGAGATGAAATACGATTACGAGGTTCCGCAGGACAAGATGTTTTTTGACATAGATAAGCCAATTAATAATTATTATGATATTTCATAAAAAAAAGGAGATACTAGAAAAGAATCGTGAAAGCGATTCTTTTTTTGTAGGTTGGACGTAATAAAAAAGGAGTATCATAAACATGGCAGTAAACGAAAAAGATATGGCAAAGGAAAAAGAAAAGATTGAGAGAGAAAAAGCAGAAGCAGAGTATATAGAGGATACAGGCTCCATCTGCCTTGATAATAACAAGCAACAGCATAAGATTGAACTAATCACAATTATCGGAGAAGTGGAAGGGCATGAGAATTTATCAGGAAATTCCAAAACTACTAAGTATGAGCATTTATTGCCCAAATTGGCACAGATGGAAGATGCATCCGATGTGGATGGCATATTAATCTTATTAAATACGATGGGAGGAGATGTGGAAGCAGGGCTTGCCATTGCAGAAATGATAGCGTCTTTGAGTAAACCTACAGTGTCTCTTGTGCTTGGAGGGAGTCATTCGATCGGAGTGCCCATTGCAGTCAGCGCAGATTACTCGTTTATTGTACCGAGCGCGGCTATGGTTATTCATCCGGTCAGAATGAACGGAATGGTAATCGGAACGCCTGCAACTTTCGATTATTTTAAATCCATACAGGATCGGATTACAGGATTTGTCGTTTCACATTCGAAGATTAAGAAAACGGAGTTTGAAAGCTTAATGATGGAGACAAAAATACTGACAAAGGATGTAGGAAGTGTGCTCAGCGGAGATAAGGCAGTTGAATATGGGATTATTGATGAGGTCGGAGGATTGAAAGATGCAATGGTAAAATTGCACAAAAGAATTGATGATATGACAGGAAATAAGAGAGAATTTGGGGAATAACTTGCAGATGACATTTTGTAAAAACAATGATATACTAACAAATAGAGTTTATTTTTAGATACAAGAAATTGGAGTGAAAAAATGACAGCGCAAAGAGGCAGAAAATCTGCGTCTTCCCGAAAATCTCAGGGGAGAAGAAAAAGATCAAATAAAAAACAAGAATCGTTCAGTAGTGAAGTGAAGGATGAAGTAATTCTTCTTAGTTCAATTGCGGTTACAATTTTGTTATTTTTGTGCAATTTTCATATTATCGGTAAAGCAGGAGATGCAGTTAGCAATGTAATGTTTGGTGTTTTTGGATTGCTTGCATATGTAGCACCTGTTGCAGTGTTTTTTGCTGTATTGTTCGGTGTTGTAAATCTTGGTAACCGTACAGCTACTATAAAATTAGGTGCTGCGATTGTTTTGTTTATCGACGTAGAAATGATGATTACCCTGATGGCAGGAATGGAAAAGATTGGAGATAGTGTAGGTAGTTATTATAGTTACGCAGTAGAAAATACGTTTAGTGGCGGCGTGATAGGAGCAGTGCTGGCAGTTTCTGTCGCAAAGCTTCTTGGCCTCGTCGGAACGATAGTAGTTGCGTTGATTGTAATGATTCTTTGCCTTGTGCTTTTAACTGAGAAATCGTTTGTAAAAGGTGTAGCTGGGCAAGGACGAAAGGTATATGAAACAGCAAGAGATGATATTGATCGGCGGATTGAGCGCAATGAAGAGTTGCGTGAACTTAGACTACAGCAACGCTCTCAAAGGGAAAAAGAGCGGGAAGAGCGAAAGAAGAAGCGTATGGATCAAAAAGTCTCCGGAGTTTCAGCAGACACTGCAATCAAAAAAACGGATGAGATGCAGATGGAAGAGCATCGGATGCCGGCAGTGGATGATATTAAAGAACAGGATTTTCTGTCGATGACAGAGGAACTTGACCGAATTAAAATCAAAGGGATTATTGCTGCGGAGCCGGTTACAGAGACAGAACCGGCAAAACGCGTACATAAGGTAAATGTACTGGAAAAAGAAGAGCCGATTGATATGCAAAAGATATCTTCGGCGCTCGAGGCCACTGCAGACCAGTTTGGAAATAACATGGGGCAGGAGCAGGGGAAAGTGATTACTGATGCACCTTTGACGCAGCAGGTTCCAAAATCGGTCACACCGGTCAAGAAGAAACCATATAAAAAACCACCCCTTTCTTTGCTGAAAAAAAATGAGAAGGGCGGAAGCGGTAATTCAGAGAAACAGCTCAAAGAAACTGCGATGCAGTTAAAGCAGACGCTCAAAACATTTGGAGTAAATGTAACGATTACAGATATTAGTCAGGGACCGTCGGTAACGCGTTATGAATTACAACCGGAAATGGGGGTAAAAGTAAGTAAAATTGTAAATCTTACCGATGATATCAAATTAAATCTCGCAGCAACAGATATTCGTATTGAAGCGCCGATTCCGGGAAAAGCGGCAATAGGAATTGAGGTGCCAAACAAAGAAAATAGTATGGTGCTGTTAAGGGATTTGTTTGAAAATCGTGAATTCAAAGAGTTTCAGTCCAATATTGCGTTTGCGGTCGGCAAGGATATTGCGGGCCAGACCGTTGTGACAGATATTGCTAAAATGCCACATGTGCTTATTGCAGGTTCAACCGGATCAGGAAAAAGTGTTTGCATTAATACGCTGATTATGAGTATTCTGTATAAGGCTTCACCGGATGATGTAAAACTAATCATGGTAGATCCTAAAGTGGTGGAACTTAGTGTATATAATGGAATTCCGCATTTGATGCTTCCGGTCGTGACGGATCCGAAAAAGGCGGCGGCAGCGTTGCACTGGGGGGTCAATGAAATGACCGAGCGATATAAAAAATTCGAAGATCTTCACGTGAGGGATTTGAAAGGCTATAACAAGAAAGTAGAAGAAATGACAGAGAATGATGGCGAAGAGATTCCGCAAAAACTACCGCAGATTGTGATTATCGTGGACGAGCTTGCGGATCTTATGATGGTAGCACCTGGGGAAGTAGAAGAGTCAATCTGTCGTCTGGCACAGCTTGCCAGAGCAGCAGGAATACATCTTGTGATTGCTACGCAGAGACCTTCGGTGGATGTTATTACCGGTTTGATTAAAGCGAATATGCCAAGCCGTATTGCATTTGCTGTATCATCAGGCGTGGATTCACGCACGATTTTAGATATGAATGGGGCAGAAAAATTGCTGGGAAAAGGTGATATGCTATTTTATCCGCAAGGCTATCCGAAGCCGGTTCGTGTGCAGGGTGCATTTGTATCCGACAAAGAAGTGGCGGACGTAGTTGATTTTCTCAAGGCACAGAATATTAATGATGATGCAGGTACGGAAGCAGTGGAAGCACAAATCGCAAGGATGGAGTCCGGCGGTGAATCATCCGGCGCCAAAGCATCCGGTGGTGATGAACGTGACATGTATTTTGCAGATGCAGGTAGATTTATCATCGAAAAAGAAAAAGCATCGATTGGTATGCTGCAACGAGTATTTAAGATTGGGTTTAATCGAGCGGCACGTATCATGGATCAGCTATGTGAATACGGAGTCGTTGGTGAGGAAGAGGGAACCAAGCCAAGGAAAGTATTGATGACGATGGATGAATTTGAGCAGTTGCTGGAAGAAATATAAAATTTGGGTATCAATACTTGATAAATAGTTCAAAAAACAGGTCTAGAAATAATTGAGGTAAAAGATGAAAACAGATATTGAAATTGCACAGGAAGCGAAGTTATTGCCGATTACAGAGGTGGCAGCAAAATTAGGGATTGAAGCAGATGATCTTGAGTTATATGGAAAACATAAAGCAAAGCTTTCGAATGAATATTTAAAAAAGATTGAAAAACATTCGAAAGGAAAACTTATTTTGGTGACGGCAATCAACCCGACACCTGCAGGCGAGGGAAAAACAACAGTTAGTGTCGGTTTAGGAGAAGCTTTCGGGAAACTGAATAAAAAAACGGTTATCGCACTGAGAGAACCATCACTTGGACCATGTTTTGGGATTAAAGGTGGTGCTGCCGGTGGTGGTCATTCACAGGTCGTACCGATGGAGGATTTGAATCTTCATTTTACAGGTGATTTTCATGCGATTACTTCGGCAAACAATTTATTAGCTGCACTGCTGGATAATCATATTCAGCAGGGAAATGAGCTGAGGATTGACACAAGACAGGTCGTTTGGAAACGTTGTGTGGATATGAATGATCGTGCACTTCGAAATATTGTAGTAGGACTTGGAAACAAAATGGATGGAGTAGTTCGTGAGGATCATTTTGTGATTACAGTGGCATCTGAGATTATGGCGATTTTATGTCTTGCTAAAGATATGGATGATTTAAAAGAGCGTCTCGGAAAGATTATCGTAGCTTACAATATGGATAATGAACCAGTGACAGCTGCAGATCTTCAGGCAGTGGGGGCGATGGCTGCTCTTCTAAAAGATGCCATGTTGCCAAACCTGATTCAGACATTAGAGCACAATCCGGCGCTGATTCACGGAGGTCCATTTGCCAATATCGCTCATGGATGTAATAGTGTGCGTGCAACAAACGCAGCACTCCATATGGCAGATTATGTGATTACGGAAGCTGGGTTCGGGGCGGATCTGGGAGCGGAAAAATTCTTTGATATCAAATGCCGTCTGACTGGACTGAAACCGGACGCAGTTGTTTTGGTAGCTACCATAAGAGCATTAAAATATAATGGTGGCGTTGCGAAAGCAGATTTATCACAGGAAAATGTGGAAGCCCTGAAAAAGGGAATTGTAAATCTGGAGAAACATATTGAAAATTTACAGAAATATAAAGTTCCGGTGGTTGTGACGCTAAATTCGTTTGTTTCTGACACTGAGAAGGAAATAAGTTTTGTTAAGGAATTTTGTGAAAAGAAAAACTGTGAATTTGCCATTGCTAATGTGTGGGGCGAGGGCGGCCAGGGTGGTATCGAACTGGCGCAAAAAGTTTTGAAGACACTGGAAGAAAAAGAAAGTAATTTTGAACCTTTATATAAGGATGAAGCGAGTCTGAAAGAAAAAATTGAGACAGTTGCAAAAGAAATTTACGGTGCAGATGGTGTGAATTATGCGCCGGCAGCCGAAAAACAACTTCAGAGATTAACCGAGCTTGGATTTGGAAATATGCCGGTTTGTATGGCAAAGACGCAGTATTCTCTTTCGGATGATCCGGCTCTGTTGGGAAGACCGGAAGGATTTACGTTGCAGGTAAGAGAAGTATATGTATCTGCAGGAGCAGGGTTTGTGGTAGTACTTACCGGTGCGGTTATGACTATGCCGGGATTGCCGAAAAAACCGGCAGCATTCTCAATAGATGTGAACAAGGATGGAGCCATTATAGGCTTGTTCTAAATGATGGAGTGATATAGAATGAAATGTCCACATTGTGGAGCTTCCATGCAGGAGGAGCAAGTATTTTGTGAAAGCTGTGGAAAAGAGAGGCATCTGGTACCAATATTTGATGCAGAAGTGTATCAGACTATGGAAACAGCTATCTCCGGAATTGTGGGGGATCTTGCTAATACACAAGAAATTGTCCCGCTTTTCGATGAGCAAAATCCGGAACCTGCAAGGGAATTAATAAAAGAAAAAGAAGAATTTGATAATGAATTCGAAGAACAATTAAATAGTCCGTGGAGTCGTGGAGGATTTAGAATATCACCGTTGGTTTTTGCATTAGGCGGAATTGCTGTAGTTTTGATTCTGGTATTAACGATTGTAACCACATTTCAGATAAAAAATGTGCGTTCCTATGATTTTCAAATAAAAAAAGCAGAAGAAATGTGTGCCATAGGTGATTATAATCAAATGCTTGATTATGCAGAAAATGCACTTGCTCTTGCACCGAATTCTTCAGATGCCAGAATGTTGATGGCAAGAGCATATGCCGGTATGAATATGATAGAGAGTGAAAAAGGAATGTTAGAAGAACTTTTGGCACTGGACCGCGCATATTTACCAGCATACGATCTTTTGATTGCGTTGTACGATGCTTATGAAATGTATCCGGAAATTGCACAATTACTTGCAAATTGTGATATACAATCGGTTAAAGATACTTACGTGGAGTATTTGGCGAGTCCACCTCTGATGAGTGAGAAAAGCGGTGCGTATGATGAGGCAATTGCATTAAAACTAATTGCGCCGGGAACCGGTGAAATATATTATACTTTGGACGGTTCCAAGCCTCAAAGTAGTTCCAATCGATATATTACGCCTATTTTTTTAACATCAGGACATTATGAAATAAACGCGGTGTATGTTAATAATTTTGGGATTGAAAGCGATCTGATGCAGGCGAGTTTTTACATAAAGGAAACAGCTATGTCTGTGCCGGTGGTTAGTCTTACACCGGGAGTTTATACAGAGCCGCAATATATTACAGTGTCTGTGGAGGATGAAACCCATCAAGTATATTATACAACAGATGGTACAGAGCCGGGAATTGAAAGTACGCTATATGAAGGGCCAATTCCATTGCCACTAGGAGAAAGTCATTTTGCGTTTGTTATGATAGATGAAGAAGGCATACCGGGAGAGATTACCTATACAGATTATAAGCTTGATATGGAGATTACATTGACGGGAGAGCAGGCAAGTAATCTTTTGATGCAAGCATTAATCTCAGCAGGATATATTTTAGATGCAGATGGACATATCCGCGATGTAGAAGGTGTCAGACAATACCATACCAATACGGTAATTACAGTGAATGAGCAATATTTTTATCTTTTAGATGAAATCTTTATTTCGTCTGACGGAACATTACAAAAGACCGGAAATGCATATGCAGTAAATGTAATGACAGGAGAGAGTTATCAGGCATTTCGGAATGCTGAGGGAATGTTTAATTTGAGAAAATTACAGTAAAATATGTCAAAATCCGGAAGATAAAACCGGTGAATTTGTAAAAAATGTGACGAAATGTAAAAAAAGATTGCCAAGTAAGAATAATTCTATTACTATTAAAAGGATGTAGCCGGATAAAGGTTCCGGTAGGACGAGGAGGAGAAAAATGTATAAAATTGTCAGAGCAGAAGAACTAACGACAAACATTTACCTTTTTGAAGTAGAAGCAAAAAGAGTTGCGAAGACATGTTTGCCGGGACAGTTTGTTATCGTAAGAACAGATGAAGAGGCAGAGCGTATTCCGCTCACCATCAGTGATTATGATCGTGAGAAAGGAACAATTACAATTGTTGTACAGACCATCGGAGCCGGAACTATGGCCATGAAAGATTTAAAAGCTGGAGATGCGTTCCATGATTTTGTGGGTCCACTTGGACAGCCGTCTGAATTTTGTATGGAAAAACTGGAAGAACTGAAGCAGAAAAAAATTATTTTTGTAGCAGGCGGACTTGGTACAGCACCTGTATATCCACAGGTAAAATGGCTTCATGAAAACGGCGTGGATGCAGATGTCATTATCGGTGCAAAAACAAAAGATTTGCTCATATATGAAGAAGATATGAAAAAAGTGGCGGCCAATGTTTATCCGACAACGGATGACGGTTCTTATGGAAGAAGCGGAATGGTTACAACCACATTGAAGGATCTTGTGGAAAAAGAAGGAAAAACATATGATGTCTGTGTAGCCATCGGACCGATGATTATGATGAAATTTGTTTGCCTCACAACAAAAGAACTGAATCTTAAAACAATCGTTTCCATGAATCCTATCATGGTAGACGGAACAGGTATGTGTGGAGCTTGTCGTCTTACTGTCGGCGGTGAAGTGAAGTTTGCATGTGTGGATGGACCTGAATTTGATGGACATCTTGTAGATTTTGATCAGGCTATGAAACGTCAACAGATGTACAAAACACAGGAAGGCAGAGCTTTATTAAAACAGCAGGAAGGTGATACGCATCACGGTGGATGCGGACACTGCGGAGGTGACGAGTAATGGATGTATTAAAGAAAGTACCTGTAAGAGAGCAGGATCCACAGGTTCGTGCAAAGAATTTTGACGAAGTATGTTTAGGATATAACAAAGAAGAAGCTATGGAAGAAGCTTCCAGATGTATAAATTGTAAAAATGCACAGTGTGTGAAAGGATGTCCTGTTTCCATCAACATTCCTGGCTTTGTTGAGCAGGTAAAGGAAGGAAACATCGAGGAGGCCTATCAGATTATCAGCCAGTCTAGTGCTCTTCCGGCTGTTTGTGGTCGTGTATGTCCGCAGGAAAGCCAGTGTGAAGGAAAATGTATCCGCGGTATCAAAGGTGAGCCGGTTTCCATCGGTAAACTGGAGCGTTTTGTTGCAGACTGGGCGTCTGAAAACGGAATCAAACCTGTAGTCAATGCAGAAAAGAAAAATAAAAAGGTAGCTGTGATTGGTTCTGGACCAGCTGGTCTTACATGTGCAGGTGATCTTGCAAAAATGGGATATGATGTGACCATTTTTGAAGCGTTGCATGAAGCAGGCGGAGTGCTTGTTTATGGTATTCCTGAATTCCGTCTTCCAAAGACAGATGTTGTTGCGAAAGAAATTGAAAATGTAAAAGCACTTGGTGTAAAAATTGAAACAAATGTGGTGATTGGTAAATCAACAACGATTGATGAATTGATGGAAGAAGAAGGCTTTGAAGCAGTATTTATCGGTTCTGGTGCAGGCCTTCCAAAATTTATGGGAATTCCTGGAGAGCAGGCAAATGGTGTTTTTTCAGCCAATGAATATTTGACAAGAAGTAATCTTATGAAAGCGTTCAAGGAAGATTCAACAACACCGATTATGCGCGGTCAGAAAGTAGCTGTTGTCGGTGGTGGTAACGTTGCAATGGACGCTGCAAGAACAGCACTCAGACTTGGTGCAGAAGTTCATATTGTGTATCGTAGATCGGAAGAAGAGCTTCCTGCCAGAGTAGAAGAAGTGCATCATGCAAAAGAAGAAGGTATCATTTTTGACCTTCTGACGAATCCGGTGGAAATTCTTTCCGATGAAAACGGATGGGTAAACGGAATCAAATGCGTGAAGATGGAACTTGGAGAGCCTGATGCATCCGGAAGAAGAAGACCGGTTGTGGTAGAAGGTTCTGAGTTTGTAATTGATGTAGATACTGTGATTATGTCACTTGGTACATCACCAAACCCACTTATTTCATCAACAACAGAAGGACTTGACATCAATAATCGCAAGTGTATCGTAGCAGAAGAAAACGGTCAGACAACAAAAGAAGGTGTGTTTGCCGGCGGTGATGCGGTAACAGGTGCAGCAACAGTAATCCTTGCTATGGGTGCTGGAAAAGAAGCAGCAAAAGGAATTGATGAATATTTAAGTAACAAATAAGGAGAAGCAGACTATGCCATGGTGTCCGGTTTGTAAGAATGAATATAAAGAAGGCTACACACATTGTACTGATTGTAATGAGGAGCTGGTAGAATCGTTGGAAGAACTTCCGATTCCGGTGTTGTTCGGAGACGAAAGGCCGGTAAAAACGATGACGGAGTTTCTTCAGGCAAATGGATTAAAAGAAGTATTTCATCGTTATGATGAAAAGAATAAATCCTATATCATGTTTGTGCCAAAAGATAAAGTTGATATAGCTAAAAATATGCTCAGTGTTTTTATGCAGGAGACAGCGAAACGTCAACAGATGATGGAACAGGAACAACAAAAACCACAGATGTTTTACCGTAAATCTGCACAGCAGGAAATGAATGCTGAGGCAGAGGATAAGCAAAATTCGGAGATGGAAAGTGCAGAGGATTTAATGGAAGAATCTGCAGTGGATACGCAGGAAGAAAAAACACCGGATCGTAGAAAAACCGGTGCTTACGTGGACAAAAATGCAAAGGCAGAAGAGTATAAGGCCAGTGCATTTGCGCTTCTTCTTGTAGGTGCAATCGGTGTTGTTTGTCTGGTTCTTTTTTGGGCGGGAGTACTTCCGTTTCAAATGTACGGAATGGGTAAATATGTGTTTACCGGCGTGATGGGATTTTTATTCCTTGTCTTTCTTGTGATGGGATTTAATTCTATTAAAATGTATAAGAGTTATCTGACAGTTGCTGATAACGAAAACAATTTGATTAAGGATATCAATGCGTTTTTGGAGCAGAATCTGACAAAAGAGCAGATTGATGCAAGTCTGAATATTCCTTCTAATGCTCAAATGGAAGAAGATATGATGGCACAATTATACTTTGTTCGAATGGAGTATATTAAGAAACGAATGTTAGAGCATTTTGCAGATTTGGATCTTCCACTTGCTGAGAAAATGTCAGATGACTGGTATTGTAAGCAATATGATGAATAAATAGGATAAATTAGATGAAAATAACATTAATTACGGTTGGAAAAGTAAAAGAATCGTATTTCAGAGGCGCTATAGAGGAATACTCTAAGCGCCTTTCGAAATATTGTAAGCTTGATATTGTTGAGGTGGCAGATGAGAAGACACCGGATCGAGCAAGTGAAACAGAAGAGGAACAGATTAAGGAAAAAGAAGGGGAGCGTATTCGAAAACATATACGCGATGATGCGTATGTGATTGTACTTGCAATTGAAGGAAAACAGTTAGATTCGGTAGAGCTTGCAAGAAAAATCGAAACTTTGGGAATACAAGGGAAAAGCCATATTCAGTTTGTTATCGGAGGGTCACTCGGACTACATTCTTCCGTATTGTCTCGCGCAGATTATAAACTTAGTTTTTCAAAGATGACATTCCCACATCAACTGATGCGTGTTATACTGTTAGAACAGATATATCGTGCATATCGCATAATAAATCATGAACCATATCACAAATAGAGTAAGTAAACTAAGAATCAGAAACAGGAGCGGAAATGAGGAAAAAAGAACTTGCAAAAGAAGTGATAGAGAGATTAAAAGCAGAGTATCCGGATACAGGATGTTCGCTTGAATATGAAGAGGCATGGAAACTTCTTGTCAGTGTGCGATTGGCAGCGCAGTGCACAGATGCACGTGTTAACGTGGTCGTCAGGGATTTGTATGAAAAATTTCCGGATATCGATGCGCTTGCGGCGGCATCAGTCGAGGAAATCGAAGCAATTGTGCGTCCCTGCGGACTTGGGAAAAGCAAGGCTCGTGATATCAGCGCCTGTATGAAAATGCTGAAAGAGAAATACAATGGAAGAGTACCGGATACGATGGAGGAGTTGCTTTTGCTTCCGGGAGTAGGAAGAAAAAGTGCAAATCTTATTTTGGGGGATGTGTTCGGTAAGCCTGCAATTGTAACAGATACCCATTGCATCCGGCTTTGTAACCGCATTGGATTGGTCGATGGGATCAAAGATCCCAAGAAGGTAGAGATGGAACTATGGAAGATTATCCCACCACAGGAGGGGAATGATTTATGTCATCGGTTTGTAGATCATGGCAGAGAAATATGTACGGCCAGAACAATACCGTATTGTGAAAAATGTTGCCTTAAGGAGATTTGCAAGAGGAGGGTTTAGCTTATGAGAATGTATGATTTGATTATGAAAAAAAGAAATGGTGGTGCTTTGTCACAAGAAGAAATAGTATTTATGATTACTGCTTACACAGCCGGAGAAATACCGGATTATCAGATGTCAGCGATGATGATGGCAATATATTTCCAAGGAATGACAAAAGAAGAAACACTGGCCCTGACTATGGCTATGGCACAGAGCGGAGATACTCTTGATTTGTCAAAAATAGAAGGAATAAAAACAGATAAACACAGTACCGGAGGAGTCGGAGATAAAACATCGCTTGCACTCACGCCTATGGTTGCAGCATGTGGTGTGAAAGTAGCGAAGATGAGTGGTCGCGGACTCGGACACACGGGCGGAACGATTGACAAATTGGAAAGTTTTCCGGGATTTTCGACCGGAATTGATAATGAAACATTTGAGAAAAATGTTAATGAAATTGGTATTGCGATAATGGGACAGACAAAAGACCTTGCGCCGGCAGATAAAAAATTGTATGCGCTTCGTGATGTAACAGCTACCGTAGATCAGATTTCATTGATAGCGAGTTCAATCATGAGTAAAAAGCTTGCTTCGGGTGCAGATGCAATTGTGTTGGATGTAAAAACCGGAAGTGGAGCATTTATGAAAACACTGGATGATTCGGTTGCGCTGGCGGAAGAAATGGCACGCATAGGTAACGGTGCAGGAAGAAAAACAATTGCAGTGATATCAGATATGGATCAACCGCTTGGGTTAGCTGTGGGCAACATTTTAGAGGTTCAGGAAGCGATAGCAACTTTGAAAGGGGAAGGGCCGAAGGACTTTACTGAGCTTTGTATTACGCTGGGAACTTATATGCTTATGGCAGGTGGGAAAGCGGAAAATGAAAGTCAGGCGAGAGCTATGCTGGAAGAAGTAATTGCAAACGGGAAAGCACTTGATAAATTAGCAGAGTTTGTGGAAGCGCAAGGTGGTGATGCTTCATATGTGTATGAACCAGAGAGGTTTGAATTAGCCAACATCAGAGAAGAGATTGCATCGCCAAAATCAGGTTATATCCAAAAAATCATATGTGATGAGATTGGGATTTGTTCACTGATCCTTGGTGGCGGAAGAGAAACAAAAGAGAGTGAAATCGATTTATCAGTAGGAGTGGTACTTCATAAAAAAGTAGGAGATAAAGTAGAAGAAGGCGAAAGTCTTGCTACAATTTATGCAAATGATGAGGTAAAATGCAAACAGGCTAAAGAGCGTTTTTTGGCAGCTTATACAATTGCTCCAAATCCAAAAGAGACAGAAAATCTCATTAAAAAAGTGATTTTACCATAAAATTGGAATGAAGATACAGAGTGGCTCATATAGTAAAATATGAGAAAAACAAAGTTGTTTGAAAGTGCCAAAAATCAGGTAATTGACACATTAAAGCTTCCAAAGGACCTTGCGAAGGGCGAAGCGCTGATTGGTCTTACGGGAAGAGAAGAGGCGTTTATAGAAAACTATAAAGGGATACTCGAGTGTACATCAGAGTCTATTGTGATTGCAACCGGGCGGTGCAGAATTCAGTTTGTAGGAAAAAATCTCAAAGTAGAATATTATACGAATGAAGAGATGAAGATTGAAGGCTTCATACAACAGATTCTTTTTTTATAAAAGGAGGACATATGTTGAAAGTCATTCGTTCCTGGCGCGGATATGTAAGAATCCGTGTAGATGGATTTGCACCACAGAGATTTTTGAATCTATGCTCCGTGCACGGGATTTCCCTCTGGGATATTATGGCAGATGAATATGCATATGAAATGAATTTATCGGTTGCTGATTTTTTTCGATTAAAGCCGATTGTACGAAAAACGAAAACAAAGGTAGTCCTAATAAACAAAAAGGGACTACCTTTTCGATTGAGAAAATGGAAAAAAAGAAAAGTGTTTTTTGTTTGTAGTCTGGTTTGTGGTCTTTCTATGTATGCCTTGTCGTTATTTATATGGGATATTCGTTTGGTAAAAGAAGGCAGACTAACCAATGAGATGTTGATTCAATTTTTACAAGAAAATGATGTTTATTATGGATCTTACAGCCAAAATATTGATATCGATACAATTGAAAAGAAACTGCGTGACGAGTATCCGTTTATTATTTGGACTTCCATTCGATTAGAGGGAACCAGACTTTTTGTTGACGTGAAAGAAAATGATCAGTTAGAAGAGATGCGAGTCGAAAATGAAAATAGTGAGCCGTGTGATTTAGTGGCAACGGTATCAGGAACGGTATGTTCTATTATAACGCGTAGCGGAGTTCCAAAGGTAAAAAAGGGGGATGAGGTAAAGAAGGGCGATGTTTTAGTAGAAGGAGCAATTCCGGTGTATAACGATGACGAGACGGTTAAAGAATATATGTATGTACATTCGGATGCGGATATTCGTCTTAAATCGGAGTTGCAATATAAAAAGGTGCTTCCGTTGAAGTATGAGAAGAAGATGTATACCGGTAATAAAAAGACAGCGCTATACTTTAGAGCGCATAAAAACAGCTTTTCGACGGCTGGATTACCTGATTTTGAAACGTATGACATCGTTACAGATTTAAAACAGGCAAAGCTACTTAATGACTTCTATTTGCCATTGTATTATGGAAAAATCATATATCAGGAATATAAAACAAAGTCGCTTGTGTACACAGAAACAGAAGCAGAAGCGATACTGGAGCATGAATTTAAAAAATTTTGCGAAACTTTACAAGAAAAAGGGGTTCAAATAGTAGAAAAAAATGTTAAAATAGAAAAGAATGGGGAGAGTTTGCGTTCGGAAGGATCCGTTTTGGTAGAGCTATCTGACGGTGAGACGCAAAAGATTACAGAACAAGAGCGAACGGGAGATACAAAAATTGAGTGAGTATGTAACAGAACTTGAACTTGATATGGAAGTGATGCAACACATATTCGGACAATGTGATGCTTATATTGCCAAAATAGAAAAAGAGATGAAGGTAGTTGTAGTGGACAGAGATGGCGTGATTCGAATTAAAGGAGACGAATCCGAAGTAAAAAAAGCCGAAAAGCTGATACGCACTTTGGCAGATTCCGTGTCAAAAGGAAATCCAATCGAGGAACAAAGGGTGAATTATGCACTGGAATTATCAGAGGAAGATGAAGATTTTTCATTGGATGAAATGGATAATACGTGCATTTGCCATACAATAGCCAGAAAGCCGATTAAACCGAAGACGCTTGGTCAAAAGAAATACGTGGACGCCATGAAAAATAATATGATTGTGTTCGGACTTGGACCGGCCGGAACGGGAAAAACGTACCTGGCTATGGCTATGGCAATCACGGCTTTTAAAAATAATGAAGTAGAGAGAATTATTTTAACCAGACCTGCCATTGAGGCCGGTGAGAAACTGGGCTTTTTACCGGGAGATTTACAGAGTAAAGTAGATCCGTATTTAAGACCTTTGTATGATGCGTTATATCAGATTATGGGTGCAGAAAGTTTCCAAAAAAATATGGAAAAGGGATTGATAGAAGTGGCACCGCTTGCTTATATGAGAGGTCGTACCTTGGATAATGCATATATTATACTGGACGAAGCACAGAATACCACAGAAGCACAGATGAAAATGTTTCTGACACGTATAGGTTTTGGTTCTAAAGTTGTTGTAACAGGAGATGCTTCTCAGAAAGATCTTGCTGCAGGAACCAAAAGTGGACTCGATATTGCAGTAAAGGTGCTTTCTAAGGTGGATGAGATAGCATTTTGTAACCTTACGAGTAAGGATGTGGTCAGACACCCGCTCGTACAAAAAATTGTAAAGGCATATGAAGAGTATGAAAGAAAAGAAACAAGAAAAACTACGGAAGGTAAAACAAGAGAAAAAGGTCGATACGGTAGAAACGTTCGTCGCTAAAAATGTTGGATTGTCCATCGTTGCAACGATATTACCGGCATTATTTTATTTTATTTACAGTTTCATGAATAACAGTATAGACAATGCATTTATAGCAAATGAAATTCGTATTGTGCTTTTGTCGGTTGTATTTTTGTTTGTGCTGCTGATGGCAGTTTATAAAAAAGGGTTTTATTATAATAATGAAGAGCGTCTGGAGCGTTTTTTGTTTATCTATATGTTTGGAATGGTGCTAGTAGTTTGCAATCAATTTCTTCCGGTAATGCTTTGGGTGTTTTTGCCGGTTGCGATTATGCTGGTATTATTTTCCGGTCTACAGACAGGTATTTGTGCTTATATGATCTTGTTGTATTTGCAAATGCTTGTGACAGAGATGGATCCGACTGTTTTTATTGGTTATGTGTGTGTGGGAATGATTGGAATTACATTGTTCAGTTACCTTGACATGGAGTTTCTATTTGGAGTTCCGCTGTTTGTTGCGTTAGTCCTTTTATATACGGCACTTTTATCGACGGAATATGCAGCTCACGGACATATTCACTTTGATTCTTTTTTATATGCAGCGATTAATTTATTTATTAGTTTTCTTGCAATGACATTTTCATTGAAATTTCTCAGCTACAGAATTCTACATAAAAACAGGGACAAGTATCAGGAAATTAATGATCCGGAGTATCTGTTGCTGACTGAGTTGAAAAAAACATCGCAGAGAGCATATTATCATGCTGTGCATACGGCATATTTTAGTGAAAAGATTGCCCGATTGATTGGTGCGGACGAAATGCTATCAAAAGCGGGCGGATATTATCATAAGATTGGGAAAATGCGTGGAAGTAATAATCTAAAAAATGCGCTCGAGATTGCAAAAGAGTATGATTTTCCGCCACAATTGGTGCAGTTGTTAAAGGAGTATGGCGGGAAAAATACGATATTACGTTCAAAGGAGGCTGCGATTGTACTTTTATCAGATGCCATGGTTTCTTCCGTAATGTTTTTGTTTGAAAAAGATCGGAACGCGGTACTTGATTACGAGCAGATTGTGTCTGTTGTGTTTAAAAAACAGATGGAAAGCGGAATATTAGATCATTGCAATCTGACCATGGAACAGTTAATGCATATACGAAAGATGTTTTCAGAGGAGACGTTATATTATGACTTTTTACGTTGATAATGAAGTGGAAGTATCGTTTGATTTTGAGATTAGGGATGTCATAGAACAGGTGGTAAAAGAGGTACTTACCAGTGAAGAATGTCCATATGAGGTGGAAATTAATATACTCATAACAGACGCAGAAGGAATCCGCGTATACAACAGGGAGTATCGGGATATAGATAAGGAGACAGATGTTCTCTCTTTTCCAGCAGTAGATTACGATCAGCCATCTGATTTTTCTATAGTAAATGAGGATGTGACTTGCTATGTCAATCCGGATACACAGGAGCTTATGCTGGGAGATATTATACTTAATGTGGATCGAATTTATTCACAGGCAGAGGAATATGGACATAGTCGAAAGCGTGAATTGGCATTTCTGATAACGCACAGCATGCTTCATCTGCTCGGGTATGATCATATGAATCCGGAAGATGAAAAAATTATGTTTACAAAGCAGGAAAATATATTAAATTCATTAGGGATTACAAGATAAGTTGACAATATAACAGAGGAATAGGCTATGAATGAAAAAAACAGAAGAGGAAATTACATAGAACAAGGTGGTATAGCATCCATGCTTATGTGGCCAATCTTAATGCTTTTTATAGCAAAGATAATCTATATGTCATATAAAAACGGAATGGAAGGAATGACATATTATGCATATGCAGATCTTCTTTTTCTGGGGATTTATATCTTGTTTGGTCTCGCTGTTGTTCCGGTGATGAAAAAAATGATTTATTTTCAGATGAATAAAGGAAGTTACCGAAATGCACAGAAGGTGTATCGAACGATATCCGGTTTTGTGTTATGCATATCAGGTCTTTTGGCTGTGGGTTTATTTTTCTTTGCACAGAGTATGAGTGAGATGTTGTTCAAAACGGTATTATGTACATTGCTGATTAAGATGATGGCAGTTGCAATTATTTTTTGGATACCGGTTTTTTGTTTGAAGGGATATATGGAAGGCTTGGGAAATGCAGTGCCCGGGATGTTTGCAGACTTGATAGCAGGAGTGGTAGGTCTCATTGTTACTGTTTTGTTTCAGCCGTATTTTGCAGAATATGGGAGAAAAGTAGCAGCGGTCGTTCGGCAGGACTCATATGCATATGCATATTCGGTATGTAGCGGAGTGTTGGGGATTATCATTGGCGGACTGATTAGTTTCCTGTTTTTACTCGTTGTAAAAGCGGTGTTTGGGAAAGAAATTAAGCAAAGAATTCGTAAAGATGAGGTCCGTAAGACAGATTCATTTTTTGATATTTTGTGGAACTTCCTGAGTGGATATGTCTCTAGCATATTATTCAATCATCATCAGATGATATTAGCGATTGTGCTGGTAATCTTGTATTGTCATGAACAAGATAGAAGTATTAATGGAGTAGGAATGATTTATGTGAGCGCCGCACTGATCATCTTACCGATTGTGCTGATGGCAATGCAGATAAATGTGCCGTTTGTCAGACAGTTGACGACCATTATGAAGCAGTTGGATTTTCATCATGCAAGAGAAAAAACATCACTTACATTAAAAATTGTTTCCTATAGTGTGCTTCCCTATTGTGCATTTATGATAGGTACCGCACCGCTAATCGGCACGTTGTTTTTCGATGTAGAAAGTGCAGGATTTGATAGTATGCTTAGAAGCTGCTGCTGGATAGCTATATTGGTGGTGTTTGGCCTTCTTTTCAAGCAGTCGGTTTCTGTGTTGGCAAAGCCGTATATGAAAAATGTGTGTACAGCCATAATGCCGGTGTCCGGTATACTGTTTTATCTTTTGTTAAGTAAGAATAGTGTTACGGGAGAAGATGCACTTTTATATGCTTATATGTTAGCAGGTCTATTATATCTTTTGGTAACGTGTTTTATAACATTAAAAAAAGTGCGTCTTTATAGCGAGTTGGTTGAAAGTGTTGCATTGCCTTTGATTGCAGCTGTGATTTCAGGGCTTACTGCTTTTGGTGTGTATGTGTTGTCTGGCGGTAAAATGCCGGGGATTGCAGTGTTTGCAATTTGTGTTGTGATGGCGTATATTGTGAATCATGTAGTGATTATAGTTTTTCGAATATTTAAGCCACATGAATGGAATGTGATTCCGGGGAATAAGATACCGGTCTTAATGGCAAAAATGTTTGGCAGGTATTAAAAGTGTGGATTCGGTAATACTGATAGCATCTAAGGTCCGTAGGCAGGACCTGTTTAAAAGGAGTGCTTATGAAAGCGGTTTTGCGTATCAGTATTATTTTAAACATCGTTTTTGCAACGTATATTTTAGTAAAAGGCAGCGAGCTGATTACAAAAGATTTTTTTGTGCAGTCTCGAATGGAAAGTAAGCAGACACAAGAAGAGAATACATCGACAAAAGAGAATACGGCATTGGAAGAGTCCATTGAAACTGCAAGAACCGAAGAAATGATTACATGTGACACTGTCTATATGATATTACAATATGATGTATCAACCGGGAGGGAAGATCGGCTTCAGGAATTACTTCCCACGTCCTGGATTGGGATGAATCGCAATCAGTTAATCGAATGGATTGAAGAATATAATCTTCAAGTATCGCTGAAAGATAGGGAG
This sequence comes from Lachnospiraceae bacterium, assembly GCA_045588655.1. Classification (GTDB taxonomy): domain Bacteria; phylum Bacillota; class Clostridia; order Lachnospirales; family Lachnospiraceae; genus SVFI01. The sequence goes on from JAZNEP010000035.1 coordinate 69,772, forward strand.
CAGGGGTTTCTTTCTATGGAACTGGTGAGTTTTTCAGAGGAAGAAGTACGCGTTAGAAAACGAGTAGAGAGCATGCCCAAAGAGGTGACGCGCAATCAGGAATCCGTATTTGAGGCAGAGGAAAGAACCTATTACAGAGAAGAAGCCGAAACATTAGAAGAACCGATAGGACAGCTAAAAACAGTGTCCGGGAATGAAACCGAAATTTATGGGTGTATTCTTGTGCAAGATGGATTACTAACTGTTTATGATGGACAGCGCAGACACGTCATACTATACACGGACATTCCGCTGTTTTATCTTTCACAGGAAGTACAACAGGAAATACTCGATGGTAAAAATGTGTATTCGGAAGAAGAATTATATAATTTGCTTGAATCGTATTCGAGTTAAAATTTGACAATAGAGAGGAATTACAATGCAGATAGGAATTATAGGTGGTGGTGCTGCGGGGATGATGGCAGCTGTTATTGCGGCGGAAAAAGGAGCTGATGTAACACTGATTGAGCATACAGGCCGCATCGGAAAAAAGATACTATCCACCGGGAACGGAAAATGTAATTTCACAAATCAAAGACTTTCGAAGGCTGACTATAATGGCAATCAGCCTTCTTTTGTGGTACCGGTGTTGGAGAAATTTGATCAGTATGCGGCGATTGCTTTTTTTAGAGACAGTGGTATGTTGACCGTATCGAAGCGTGACGGATATTATTATCCGTATACAGGACAGGCATCTACAGTGCTGAATATGTTTCGATATCGCTTAAGCAGCTGTGGAGTAAAGGTACGGTTGGAAGAGAAAGTCTTACAAGCCATTCAGATAGAAAGAAATCGTTTTTGGGTAAAGACCAGTGCAGGGGAATATCAATTTGATAAACTGATTCTCGCGTGTGGTGGTAAGGCAGCTCCTAATACAGGGTCTGACGGAACCGGATATGAGCTGGCAAAAGCATTCGGGCACACGGTAATAAAGCCATTACCCGTGCTTACATATTTAAAAAGCAATGAAACAACTTTAAAAGAGTTGGCAGGAGTACGTGCAGGTGCAAAGATTACACTTGTGTCAGATGGAAAAACCTTACAGATAGAGGAAGGCGAACTGCAACTAAATAAGGACAATCTTTCCGGAATTCCGGTGTTTCAGCTGAGTCATGCAGCGATTTGTGCGCTGGATAAGAGACAAAAGGTAACTCTCTTGGTTGATTTTCTTCCGGATTATGAGGAAGATGAAATAAAGCAAATCTTACAAAGATTGGAAGCACGATACCCGCAAGTTCCGATCAATGAAGCATTGTGTGGGATTTTGCATAAAAAAGTCTGCGGAGCAATCTTACACAAATGTAATATTTTATTTGAAACTAAAATGAATCAATTATCTGAGAAACAAAGAAAAATGATTGTTTCATGCAGTAAAAATTTTAAGTTTGACATCCAGTCGTACCCCGGATTCGAAGCAGCACAGGCAACGATGGGTGGAGTCAGTACAAAGGAAGTTGATGAAAATTTAATGTCCAAAAAAATAAAAGGATTATATTTTGCCGGAGAAATTCTTGATGTCGATGGCAGATGTGGCGGATATAATTTGCAGTGGGCATGGAGTAGTGCATATGTGGCAGCAAGTCACAGTGTAGATGGAGAAGTTACATGTTACGAATAAACCAATGCAAAGTAAATGTTGGATACACAATTAATGATGTGCAAAATAAAGTGGCTAAATTGTTGCGGATAAGTCCGAAAGAGATTCTACATTTGTATATAAGAAAAGAATCTTTAGATGCACGAAAAAAACCGGAATTGTTTTATTCTCTTTCCGTGGATGTGATTGTGAATCAGGAAGATAAGGTATGGCAAAGGTGTAATAAAAAAGATGTTACAAGGGCAGAGGATGTAAGATATCAGTTTGTGATTACCGGAACAAAGGAAATGAAAAAGCGTCCGGTCGTCATAGGTGCAGGCCCTGCGGGACTGGTATGCGCATATTATCTGGCAAAGTACGGATATAGGCCCATTTTGCTTGAACGCGGAAAATGCGTGGAAGAGAGAATAAAAGATGTAGAGTTGTTCTGGGAAAAAGGGATTATGAATCCAACATCAAACGTACAGTTTGGTGAAGGAGGAGCGGGAACATTTTCTGATGGTAAACTCAACACGCTGATTAAAGATAAGGATGGAAGATGTCGTGAAATTTTGGAGCTGTTTTCGCAGATGGGAGCACCGGAAGACATTGTTTACAAACAAAAACCGCATGTCGGCACAGATTTATTAATGAATATGGTTAAAAATATGCGTTGCGCGATTGAACAGGCGGGGGGAGAAGTCAGATTTCAAAGTCAGGTGACCAACATCATTTTACAGGATGGAAAAGTGACCGGATTGGTAATCAACGAGGGAGAAGAAATTGAGGCAGAGCAGGTGGTACTTGCCATTGGACATAGTGCCAGAGATACATTTTATATGTTGTATGAAAGAGGCATTAGAATGTCGCCCAAAGCGTTTGCAGTCGGATACCGTCTGCAGCATCAACAGGGAATGATAGATCGGTCTCAATATGGGGAGCAAAGCGATGAGATGTATGAGAAACTGGGTTCTGCATCCTATAAGCTCACAGCAAAAACGCAGAGCGGAAGAGGTGTATATTCGTTTTGTATGTGTCCGGGTGGATATGTAGTTAATGCATCCAGTGAGCCGGGGAAATTGGCAATCAATGGAATGAGTTATCGTGCAAGAGACAGTAAGATGGCTAATAGTGCGATTATTGTTTCTGTTTCACCTGAGGATTTTAGTGACAAAAGCCCCCTTGGTGGTGTAGAATTTCAGAGGGAGTTAGAAGAGAAAGCATACCGGTTGGCGGATGGGAAGATTCCTGTACAAAGGTTTGGTGATTTTAAAGAAAATCGTACAACGACCAACACAGAGGAACTTTCGATTTGTTGTAAAGGCTTATACCAAGGTGCTAATCTGCGTGATTTGCTTCCCAAGGAAGCGGAGACTGCATTTTTGGAAGGTATGCAAACCTTCGGAAAAAGAATCAAAGGTTTTGATGAAGAAGATGTAATTCTGGCAGGAGTGGAGAGCAGAACATCGTCACCTATAAGAATTACGAGGGATGAAACAGGTAATTCATCCATTCTTGGAATTTATCCGTGCGGGGAAGGTGCCGGTTATGCAGGCGGTATTACGTCAGCGGCCATGGATGGACTAGGGATTGCAGAAAAGATAGCAAAGGAGTTTTCTCCTATAAAAAGTAGATAGAAAGAAGAAGGAAAATGAATACAAGAGAATTTTTAAAAGATAAAAAGAGAATTGTTGTAAAAATCGGTTCATCTTCCCTGCAACATGCAGAGACAGGAGATCTTGATTACATTAAATTGGAAGTACTGGTAAGAGAACTTTGTAATCTTCGTAATCAGGGGAAAGATGTTATTTTGGTGACGAGTGGAGCCATTGCAGCAGGAAAAAAAGCAGTGCATATCGATAAGAAAGATAATCCGATTGCAGTGAAACAGGCTTGTGCAGCGATTGGACAGGCAAGACTTATGATGACCTATCAAAAAATATTTGCAGAGTACAATCAGGTAGCAGCACAGATTTTGATGACAAAAAATACGATTGTGGATGATTTAAACCGATTTAACGCAAGGAATACATTTAATGAGTTATTAAAAATGGGAGCCATACCGGTTGTGAATGAAAATGATACCGTTGCTACATATGAAATTGAGTTTGGTGATAATGACACTCTTTCAGCGATTGTGGCTTCTTTAGTTGGGGCGGATCTTCTGATTTTAATGTCAGATATTAATGGTCTGTATACGGATGATCCGAATAAGAATCCGGATGCAAAATTTATTGAAGTGGTAGATCGCTTGGATGATAACATTATGCGTATGGGAAAAGAGAGTACAGGTAGTAATGTTGGTACCGGTGGTATGAATACAAAGCTTTCTGCAGCTAAAATTGCCACTTGCTCCGGAGCAGATATGGTGATTGCCAATGCGTCAGATATCCGTATTCTTCATCGTATTATGGATGGTCGAAATCTGGGAACTTTATTTAAAGCACATAAGGATGAAAACTTTGATTTGATTACCTACGTGGAAAATATGCAAAAATAAAAGGAGTTAACATGGAAAAGTCTAGAATTGACAGAATAAACGAATTGTATCATAAATCACAGGCAGAAGGGCTGACAGAGGAGGAAAAGAAGGAGCAAAAGCTCCTTAGAGAAGAATATATTGCGGTAGTTCGTGCAAATTTCCGTAGTCAGCTTAACAATATTGATATTCAGAATGAGGATGGTACGATTACCAATCTCGGTGAAAAATATGGAAACAAAGAAGCAAATTAGAAAAGAAATTCTTTCAGTTCGTGATGCGATTGATAAAAAAAAGCGTGCAGAGTATAGCAGACAGATATGTAAAAGAGTCTTTCAGCTTCCGGGATTTGTAAAGTCGCAAAGTGTGTTGTGTTTTGTGGGCTACGGATCGGAACCGGACACCGAAGAAATCATACAGACTTGTTTTCAGATGGGAAAAAGAGTCTATTGTCCTCGCGTAATCGGTGATGAAATGGAATTTTATGAGATAAAAGATTGTTCTGAGCTAATTTCCGGCTACAAAGGAATTATGGAACCGCTGGCAAGAGAAGAAGCTAGATATGTACCGGGTAAATCTGATTTTATGCTTCTCCCCGGTGTTGTGTTTGACAGAGAGGGAAATCGAATTGGCTATGGAAAAGGATTTTATGACCGATACCTTGCAAAGCAGTACCAGGGCGATATGGCAGCGATTGCATATTCGTGTCAGATTGTTGCAAACGGAAGGATTATAACAGAAACAACAGATAAGAAAGTAAATTGTATCGTAACAGAAACGGAACTTATCCGAATCTGAGAAAGTGTAGAGGTGAAGCAATGGAATTAGTAGAACTTGGAAAAAAAGCAAAGGCCGCAAAATATGAAGTGGCACTTCTTGATATGGAAACAAAAAATGCGCTATTGCATAAAATAGCAGATGCGCTTGTGGCGGATGCAGATGAAATTATTGAACAGAATGCGATTGATATGGAAAACGGACGCAAGAACAATATGCACCCGGGACTTTTAGATCGTCTGCTTTTGACGCAGGAGCGCATGGATGCAATTGCGGAAGGGCTTAGACAGGTAGCAAACCTTCCTGATCCGGTTGGGAATGTTTTAGAGACGTTTATACGTCCGAACGGTATGGTAATTGAAAAAGTAAGTGTTCCGATGGGGGTGATTGGAATTATTTACGAATCACGTCCGAATGTGACACCGGACGCGTTTGGTCTCTGTTTTAAGGCAGGAAACGCAGTGGTGTTAAAAGGTGGTTCTGATTGTATTTATTCCAATAAAGCCATTACGGATTGTATTCGAAAAACTCTGTCGAATGAGGGCTATAATCCGGATATGATTCAGCTCATAGAATCAACCGATCGTGGCGTGACAGCAGAATTTATGAAAATGAAAGAATATGTGGATGTGCTGATTCCTCGAGGAGGAGCCGGTCTGATTCGTGCGGTGGTTGAAAATGCAACTATCCCTGTGATTGAGACAGGAACGGGAAATTGTCATGTGTACGTGGACAAAGATGCAGATATTGAAAAGGCGATTTCTATTATTATAAATGCAAAAACGCAAAGAATTGGTGTATGTAATGCATGTGAGTCGCTTGTGCTGCACAAGGACGTTTCCGAGGCAATTCTGCCTAGACTTGCTGAAAAGCTGCAGGAAAAGAAGGTGGAAATTCGCGCAGATGAAGCTGCACGCGAAATACTTTCTGACGTATCCGGTATTTTGGCAGCAACAGAAGAGGATTTCGGTACCGAATATTTGGATTATATCATTTCGATGAAAACAGTAGAGAGTGTGGATGAGGCGATTGCACATATCAACCGATACAATACCGGACATTCGGAGTGTATTATTACAGAAAATAAAGAAGTGGCTGATAAATTCAAAAGACAGGTCGATGCTGCTTGTGTATACGTGAACGTATCCACCAGATTTACGGATGGATTTGAATTTGGATTCGGAGCAGAAATTGGTATTAGTACGCAAAAGCTTCATGCAAGAGGACCAATGGGGCTTCGTGAACTGAATTCATATAAATATACGATTGTCGGTGATGGACAGATCAGATCGTAAAAAAGAGGTTTAGCATGATAAAAAAAGAAGATTTAAAAGATAGAATGCAACAATTTGATCTAAGAATGAGTCCGCCTACGGTTGAACCAGATCGTCAGTATTATTATATTGCAAAAGCAAAAGTACTTGTCGCAGAACTGGAAGAAAAACTTGGAAGAAAACCAACCTGTAGTGTAGTGACGTTCGGGTGTCAAATGAATGCAAGAGATTCCGAAAAATTGACCGGGATTTTAGAAGAAATCGGATATGTAGAGAACGGAGCGGATGAAAAGTCTGACTTTGTGGTTTATAATACGTGTACGGTACGAGATAATGCAAATCAGAGAGTTTATGGAAGACTAGGTGCTCTTTCTAATTACAAAAAGAAAAATCCGAATATGAAGATCGGGCTTTGTGGTTGTATGATGCAGGAAACCACTGTGATTGAAAAAATTAAAAAAAGTTACCGGTTTGTTGATTTGATTTTTGGGACACATAATATATTTAAATTTGCTGAGCTTGTCTGCAATATGCTGGAAAGCGACAGCATGATTGTGGACATTTGGAACGAGACCGACCAGATTGTAGAAGATCTTCCGGTTATACGCAAATATCCGTTCAAATCAGGGATTAATATTATGTTCGGCTGCAATAATTTCTGTAGCTATTGTATTGTACCATACGTAAGAGGTCGTGAGAGAAGCAGAACACCGGAGGATATCATTCGTGAGATTGAAATGCTGGTAGAAGACGGAGTGCTTGAAATTATGTTGCTTGGACAGAATGTGAATTCGTATGGGAAGACTCTGCAGCAGCCAATCAGTTTTGCACAGCTTCTACAGCGAATTGAGCAGATTGAAGGGCTTAAGCGTATTCGTTTTATGACATCACATCCAAAAGATCTTTCGGATGAACTGATTGAAGTGATGCGCGATTCGAAAAAGATTTGCAGACATCTTCATTTACCATTACAATCCGGCTCGACACGTATTTTAGAGAAAATGAATCGTCGTTATACAAAAGAACAATATGTGGAGCTTGCACTTAAAATTCGCAAGCAAATACCGGACATTTCACTGACGACTGATATTATTGTGGGATTCCCGGGAGAGACGGATGAAGATGTCGATGATACAATCGATGTAATAAAAACCGTGGGATATGATAATGCGTTTACATTTATTTATTCGAAGCGTACAGGAACGCCGGCTGCAGCGATGGAAAATCAGGTGCCGGAAGCTCAGGTCAAGAGAAATTTTAATCGCGTGCTCGAGACAGTCCAGGAGGTATCAAAAAACAGAACCCTCACGTTTACAGGACAGGATGTAGAGGTTTTGGTGGAAGAAGTGAACGAGCACGATTCGACTCTTGTTACCGGTCGAATGTCAAATAATACGATTGTGCACTTTGCGGGAGATAGCTCTTTGATCGGAACGCTTCAAACAGTACATCTAGAAGAGTGTCACGGATTTTATTATACCGGTCATGTGGTAATTAAAGCATAATTTGGTATAACGGATGAAGGTTGAAAGAATAAACAATAAGTGAGGCATGAAATGGCAGAATTAACACCGATGATGAAACAGTATATGGAAACAAAATCCCAGTACAAAGATTGCATTTTGTTTTATCGTCTGGGTGATTTTTATGAGATGTTTTTTGAGGATGCACTTACCGCATCAAAAGAACTTGAAATTACACTGACAGGCAAAAACTGTGGACAGGAAGAGCGTGCACCGATGTGTGGGGTCCCTTATCATGCGGCAGAGGGATATCTGACCAAATTGGTCAACAAGGGATATAAGGTTGCTATTTGTGAACAGGTAGAAGATCCGAAGGCCGCAAAGGGGATTGTAAAGCGCGAGGTTGTCAGAATTGTAACGCCGGGAACTAACTTAAACATACAATCATTGGAGGAGAGCAAAAATAATTATCTCATGTGTATTGCTTACATGGAAGAAAAGATAGGGATTTCCATTGTGGATGCATTGACGGGAGATTATTACGTAACAGAAGTTTCGGACGTAAAGAAATTGCAGGATGAGATTATGAAGTTTATGCCATCCGAAATTGTTTGTAATGACAATTTTCTGGTGAGTGGATATATGGTTGACGATTTGAAAGAACGACTCGGTATCACGATTTTTAAACTGGATGCGTGGTATTTTGATGAGACAAATTGTCAGCAGCTTCTGGCGAAACATTTTCATGTCAGCACGATGACTGCGCTTGGGATTGATGATTTTAATGCAGGACAGATTGCGGCAGGAGCTGTATTGCAATACTTATACGAAACACAAAAAACTGGGATTTCCAATATTACCCGGTTAAATCCGTATGTGGCGAGTCGTTATATGCTTCTTGACAGCGCAACGCGAAGAAATCTGGAACTGACGGAAACATTGCGTGAGAAGATGAAAAGAGGTTCACTTTTGTGGGTGCTTGACAAGACCAAGACAGCCATGGGGGCGAGAACACTCAGAACATACATAGAGCAGCCGCTGATTGAACTGGAAGACATTTTGATGCGTCAGGATGCGATTGAAGAATTGAATTTAAATGTGGTTTCCAGAGACGAACTGAGAGAATATTTAAATCCAATTTACGATTTAGAACGTCTTTTAGGTAAAATTAGCTACAAGACAGCAAACCCGAGAGATTTGATTGCGTTTCGTAACTCATTACAGATGTTACCACCGATTCGTACGGTGCTTGGAGATTTTGCAGGAAAGCTTCTTAGTAACATTTGCGAGGATGTGGATGGGCTTGAAGATTTATGTGGATTGATTGAAGATGCAATTGAGGAAGAACCACCTATTTCTTCCAAAGAAGGTGGAATTATTAAATCTGGATTTTCGGAAGATGTGGATCATTTCCGACAGGCAAAAACGGATGGAAAAACCTGGCTGGCTGAGTTGGAGGAGCAGGAAAGACAAAGAACCGGAATAAAGAATCTAAAGATTAAATATAATAAGGTTTTTGGATATTATCTTGAAGTAACCAATTCATTTAAAAATATGGTCCCGGAGGATTATATTCGTAAGCAGACGCTTACCAACGCAGAGCGATATACGATGCCACAGCTCAAAGAGATGGAAGATACCATTTTAAATGCAGAGGACAAGCTCTACAGTCTTGAATACGATTTATTCTGTGAAATCAGGGATACACTTGCGCAGAACATGGAGCGTATTCAGCGTACGGCCAAAGCAATCGCTGCGCTGGATGTATTTTGTAGTCTGGCTTATGTGGCAGAGAGAAATCATTACGTAAGACCAAAGTTAAATACCAAAGGTGTCATTGATATTAAAGATGGTCGTCATCCGGTGGTAGAAAAGGTAATTAAAAATGACATGTTCATTTCAAATGACACCTACTTGGACAACGAGAAACATTTGATTTCCATTATCACAGGACCGAACATGGCAGGTAAGTCAACCTATATGCGCCAGACAGCGCTTATTGTTCTGATGGCACAGATTGGAAGTTTTGTGCCCGCAAAGAGTGCAAAAATCGGTATTGTAGATCGTATTTTTACCCGTGTGGGTGCATCGGATGATCTCGCAAGCGGGCAGTCAACCTTCATGGTGGAGATGAATGAGGTAGCCAATATTCTTAGAAACGCGACTGCTAGGAGTCTATTGATTTTGGATGAAATCGGACGAGGAACATCGACATTTGACGGCCTTTCCATTGCGTGGGCTGTAGTGGAACATATCAGCAATCGTAAAATACTTGGGGCAAAAACTTTGTTTGCAACCCATTACCATGAGCTGACAGAGCTGGAAGGTAAGATGAACAATGTCAACAACTATTGTATCGCTGTAAAGGAAAAAGGGGATGACATTGTATTTTTACGTAAGATTGTAAAAGGCGGTGCGGATCGCAGTTACGGTATTCAGGTAGCAAAGCTGGCTGGGGTTCCGGATATGGTGATTGATCGTGCCAAGGAAATTGCAGAGCAACTATCGGATAACGATATCACACAAAAGGTACAGAGCATACAGACGAATCACAAATCAGAAAAAGCAAAAGTCAAAAAATACGATCAGGTGGATTTGGCACAGATGTCTTTGTTTGACACGGTAAAGGATTCAGATGTCATTGATGAATTATCTAATATTGATATTCAGACATTGACGCCACTGGATGCATTAAATACATTATATAGACTTCAAAACATGATTAAGAACAGATGGAGTATCGGAGATGAATGAAATTCATATTCTGGACAGTAATACTGTAGACCAGATTGCAGCAGGGGAAGTAGTGGAGAGACCTGCTTCTGTGGTAAAAGAATTAGTGGAAAATGCAATAGATGCCGGTGCAAAGCAGATTACCGTGGAAATTAAAGAGGGCGGTATCAGCTTTATTCGAGTGACGGACGATGGAAGTGGAATTGAACAAAGTCAGCTTACAAAAGCGTTTATGCGTCATGCGACAAGTAAGATTACAGTGGCAGAGGATCTTGAAAATGTGATGAGCCTTGGATTCCGTGGGGAGGCACTTTCGAGTATTGCTGCGGTAGCCCAGGTAGAAATGATAACCAAGACTGCAGAGGCACTGACAGGATACCGTTTTTGTATAAACGGCGGGGAGGCGCAGCCACCGGAAGAAATCGGAGCACCTAATGGTACGACAATCCTTGTACGAAATTTGTTTTTTAATACACCGGTTCGTCGAAAGTTTTTAAAAACACCGGCAACGGAAGGTGGATACATTGCTGACTTTATGCAACATATGGCAATGTCAGTTCCGGATGTAGCATTTCAGTTTATCTTAAATGGACAGACACGTTTTTTTACATCGGGAAACGGAAAGATGGACGAGATTATTTATCGTATATACGGAAGAGAAGTAGCAGAGGAAATGATTCCAATCGATGCCCAAGGTGAGGGAATCCGTATGACAGGATTTCTTGGAAAGCCGGTGCTGAATCGTGCGAATCGTAGCTATGAAACATTTTTTGTAAATAAGAGATATATCAAAAGCACGCTGATTTCTTCTGCTGTGGAAGAAGGGTATAAGACGTTTTTGATGCAACATAAATATCCGTTTGTTGTGCTCCATTTTGAAATAGATCCGAAAAGAATTGATGTCAATGTACATCCGACCAAAATGGATATTCGAATGAATGAACCGGGATATTTCTTGTCATTTATCAAAGATGCAGTAAAAGAGGTGCTCACAGGACGGACTTTTATCGCGTCAATGGAACAGGTTCCAACCCCGGAAACAAAAGGAAATAAAGAGGTCCAGAAGGCCTTGACGGCGGCAATTCCGCAACCTTTTGAAAAACAGAGACAAAAAGAAAATGAGATGACCAATTTGGTCAAAGAAATGAGCACTTACGGGTCAGCTTCGAAGGAGACCGGTGCAAGAGTCTTTGGCTCAGATCGGGAGTTATTTAATAATAAAAAGACTTCAACTGTACCGGTTGCACGGACTAGCGGAAATGTAATTAAACAAAAAAATATGGTCTTTGTTGAAAAGATGGAGCAGATGCAGCTGTTTGATGAAGAAGAATTAAAGAAGCAGGAAATACAAAATTTTAAAATTGTCGGACAGGTGTTTGATACCTACTGGATTTTAGCAATGTCAGAAAAAATCTATTATGTAGATCAACATGCAGCACATGAAAAAGTGATGTATGAGAGATTAATGAAGCAATACCACGAAAAGCAGATTGCTCTGCAGTCCCTAAATCCGCCGCTTGTTGTGACACTATCTCCAAAGGAAAAAAATGTATTACAGTCCAATATGGAGGTGTTTGCTTCTTTAGGATTTGAGATGGATGAGTTTGGGGAAGACACCTATGCGATAAGGAGCGTTCCAACGGATTTATATGGACTAAGTGAAAAGGGGTTGTTTTTGTCCATTTTGGATGAACTTGTAGAGTTCCCTGTGAAGGGGGATTCGGATGCGGTTTTATCTAAAATTGCAAGTATGTCATGTAAAGCAGCGGTAAAGGGAAATCAGGTACTTTCCGTTCAGGAAGCAGAAGTCTTGATGCAAGAGTTGCTTGCATGTGAAAATCCGTTTAACTGTCCACATGGAAGACCAACGATTATTTCCATGACGAAGTATGAGTTGGAGAAAAAATTCAAAAGGTAATTAGAATGGAAAAAAGAAAATTAGTCATACTGACAGGACCGACAGCGGTCGGAAAGACAAAGTTATCGATTGAGCTTGCAAAAAGGATAGGCGGAGAAATCATCTCCGCCGATTCTATGCAGGTATATAAATATATGGATATTGGTTCTGCCAAAATTATGCCGGATGAGATGTGTGGTATTCCGCACCATCTTATAGATGTGTTGGAGCCAACGGAAGAGTTTGACGTATTTCGTTTTCAAAAAATGGCCAAAGAAGCAATGGAGAACATTTATGAACGCGGAAGAATACCAGTCATTGTCGGTGGAACCGGGTTTTATATACAAGCGGTTTTATATGACATTGATTTTGCAAATTCGCAGGAAGATTCGTTGCTGCGAAAAGAACTCGAGGAGTTGGCACAGCAAAAAGGTGCCGAAGTACTTCATGAGATGCTCAGAGAGGTAGACCCACAAGCGGCTGAGGAGATTCATGAGAATAATGTGAAGCGAGTGATTCGGGCAATTGAATATTATCGTCAGACCGGTGAAAAAATATCCGTGCACAATAAACAGCAGAGAGAAAAAGAATCTCCATACAATTTCTGCTACTTTGTATTGAACGATGAAAGAGCAAAGTTATATGAGCGGATTGAAGAGAGAGTCGATTTGATGGTAAAAGCAGGTCTTTTAGAGGAAGTAGAAAATCTTCTTGCAATGGGGTGTCAACGTGAAAGTACTGCCATGCAGGGACTTGGATATAAGGAGATGATTGATTATTTGCAAGGGAAAATAGATCTTGAAAGAGCCGTTTATTTAATTAAAAGAGATACCAGACATTTTGCGAAAAGGCAGATTACATGGTTTAAACGTGAACAGGATGTGGAATGGGTTTTCAAAGATCAGTTTGGATATGCGGAAGATAAAATCATTGATCATATGTTAAATCAGTTGAAAATAAAGCACATAACGGAGGGAGATTCGTATGACACAATTACATGAGATGTACAATCAGCTAGGCATTGACGAAGATGTACGACTATTTGGTGAAAAAATATTAGAACGTTGCAGGAGCAGATTTGAGCAGATTGATAAAACAGCGGAGTATAATCAATTAAAGGTTGTAAAAGCGATGCAGGATGCAAAAGTAAGTGAGGCTTGTCTGCTAGGTACAACCGGATATGGTTACAATGATATTGGGCGTGATACACTGGAACAGGTTTATGCCAATCTGTTTCATACAGAAGACGCGCTGGTAAGACCGCAGATTACATGTGGAACACATGCTCTGGCTTTAGCATTAATGAGCAATCTCAGACCGGGGGATGAACTGTTATCACCTGTGGGGAAACCATACGATACATTGGAGGAAGTAATCGGAATCAGAGAGTCAAAAGGTTCGCTAAAGGAATATGGAATCACGTATCAACAGGTAGATCTTTTACCGGATGGAGAATTTGACTGGGATGGAATCAAAAAGGCAATCAATGAAAAAACAAAGATGGTGACCATACAGCGTTCTAAGGGGTATGAACCGAGAAAAACGCTTTCTGTGGAGAGAATTGGTCAGCTGATTCATTTTATTAAAGAGATTAAGCCGGAAATTATTTGTATGGTGGATAACTGTTATGGTGAATTTGTACAGAGAATAGAGCCGACAGATGTCGGAGCAGATTTGGTGGTTGGTTCATTAATCAAAAATCCGGGCGGTGGATTAGCTCCAATCGGCGGATATATAGCTGGAAAGAAGGAGTGCGTGGAAAACGCAGCATACCGCCTGACTTCGCCGGGACTTGGAAAAGAAGTGGGGGCGTCATTAGGAGTCCTGTCTTCATTTTATGAAGGCCTGTTTTTAGCACCGACTGTCACCGCATCTGCATTAAAAGGGGCAATTTTCGCTGCAAATATCTATGAAGAACTTGGGTATTATGTGGTGCCGAATGCATCAGAGGAGCGATTTGATATTATCCAGGCGATTACGTTTGGTAATCCGGAGGGTGTGATTTCTTTTTGTAAAGGAATTCAGGCGGCAGCGCCGGTAGACAGCTTTGTGACGCCGGAACCTTGGGATATGCCGGGGTATGATGCACCAGTTATTATGGCGGCTGGGGCGTTTGTTGCAGGTTCATCCATTGAGCTGTCAGCAGATGGTCCGATTAAGCCACCTTATGCGGTTTACATGCAGGGAGGACTTACCTTTCCGCATGCGAAATTCGGTATGTTAAGGACACTTCAGAGCATGAAAGAAGATGGAGTGATTCAATCGGAACAGCTCGCAAAAAAGGATTTCTAGTCGAAAAAAAAACGATGAATTTTGTATACATACCTTAGGGTGTGTGGTAAGATATAGCTAGTGTTTGCAAAAGAAATCCGGAGGTACAAATGAAAGGAAAAAATAATTGGGCATGCTTTCTTATGATACTTGCCGGTATCGTAATCGGTGGTTTTATCGGAAATTTATTGCCAAATACGTTTTTGAATTATGGACAAAGTTTCGGGCTGTCATCACCGGTAGTTCTTGATCTGGGGATATTAGTTCTTACATTTGGCTTGTCGATTCGTATTACGGTAGGTAGTATTATAGGAATCATCATTGGGATTATCATATACCGATTTTTATAGGGAATGAGTAACTGACACTTTTGGCAAAAGCGTCTTTGTGTCCGGAGAACATAAGGACAATGCTATGTTTCAAAAAAAAGAAAATGGAAAGATACAGATTCTTCCGTATGACAAATTTCTGACGTATGGTGCAGACACGTTAAGTGATGAAGAGCTTCTTGCCATCATACTTCGCACAGGGACAAAAGGAGAAGATGCGGTTACGCTTGCTTGTCGTGTAATAGAGTTATGCGGAGACAAAAGGGGGATCCTTGGTCTTCATCATGTCACAATCAAGGAGCTGATGCAAATTAATGGTATTGGTGAAGTGAAAGCAGTAAAGCTGAAAGCGATTGCAGAATTGTCCAGCCGGATTGCAGCTTCAAAAGTGGGACAGGATCTATATTTCAGACAGCCATGCGATGTAGCAGAGGCATACATGGAACAAATGCGTCATTTGGAAAAAGAGAACTGTATTGCGGTATATATGGATAGCAAAGACAGCCGCATCTCTGATGTGCGGCTTTCTGTCGGAAATCTGAACAGTTCGATTTTATCAGCGCGAGAGATATTTCGACAGGCTCTTTTGTGTAATGCAGCTTCTGTCATTTTGCTTCATAATCATCCAAGTGGTGATCCAAGGCCTAGCAAAGAAGATATCAGCTTGACCCTGCAATTGAAGGAAGCGGCAAAAATCATGGAAATTCCCCTGCTGGATCATATCATTATTGGGGATAATACATATACAAGTTTAAAGGAGAAAGGAGTTTTATAATGGCTTCGAGTGCTTATGGTATCGATTTAGGTACCTGTAATATCAAAATTTATGAAAAAGGTGGAGAGACAGTCTGCTGTCAAAAAAATATAATTGCGATTGAGAACAAAGATATTCTGTTTGCGTATGGTGATGCGGCTTTTGATATGTATGAAAAGGCGCCGGCAAATATTCACATTACGTATCCTCTATGCAATGGTGTGATTGCGGATATTAAAAATATGCAGACGCTGGTAAAATGCTTCATAAGTGATTTGTGCGGTGGTGCGGTAAAACCGGCAGATTATTATATTGCGGTTCCTACCGATGTTACGGAAGTAGAGAAGAGGGCCTTTTATGATCTGGTAAAAAATGCAAATGTAAAAGCCAAAAAAGTCATGGTAGTTGAGAAGGCGATTGCGGATGGTCTGGGTATGGGAATTGATGTTAAAAATTCACAGGGTGTACTTGTCGTAAATGTTGGCTATGATACTACCGAAATATCAATTCTTTCTCTTGGCGGAATTGTTCTGAGCAAATTGATTAAAGTCGGGGGACAAAAATTTGATGATGCAATTCGAAATGCAGTAAGAAAAGAATACAATTTGATTATTGGCGGAAAGACAGCAGAGAAGGTAAAAATCTCACTGGTTGATCTGGAAGAAGAAGGAAAAGGTGCTGTGGTATATGGACGAGATATCGTAACAGGTCTTCCGGTGGAAAGAGAAATACCGACCGAGCTGGTTGCAGAGTGTCTGAGAGAGCATTTTAATACTATTATTGATAATATTAAAGTGATTTTGGAAAGAACGCCGCCTGAACTTGCAGCAGATATTTACAGACAGGGTATTTATTTGACGGGAGGTGCCTGTCAGGTGAGTCGCCTCAGTCAGCTGATTAGTAACGGAACGGGACTGAAGGTAAATGTTTCAGAACATCCGATTGAAAGCGTGGCTATGGGACTTTCTAAAGTGATTAAGGAAGAAAACTACAGATCAGTTGCATATTCAATTGAGGGTATGGGTAACGGAGGAAGATAATGAGACGAAAACGGCAGAAGTTTACGATTCCAAGTAAATACTTATTGCTGATCATGACGATTATCTGTGTCATTTTTATGGCGGTTACTTTTTTTACAGACTTTTTCGCAGCTCCGCTCAGTAATTTTGCCGGAGCTGTCGTTATTCCGTTTCAGTCAGGAATCAGCAAGGTCGGCAGTTGGATGTCAGACCGTTCTGCAGAGCTTGGCTCGCTGAGAGATGTGTTGGCTGAAAACGAAAGATTGCAGCAGCAGGTAGATGCACTTACGATTGAGAATAATTCGCTTCAGCAGGATAAATATGAACTCAATAATCTTCGTCAGTTGTATAAACTGGATCAAGAATATGCGGATTTTGAAAAAGTCGGGGCGCGAGTGGTGGCCAAAGAGGGCGGAAACTGGTTTCACAGTTTCGTGATTGATAAGGGAAGTCTAGATGGCATAGAGGTGGATATGAATGTGATGGCCGGTAGTGGTCTTGTCGGTCGTGTAACAGAGGTTGGCGATGACTGGGCAAAAGTTATGGCGATTATCAACGATAATTCTAATGTGAGTGCAACCGTTCTGTCTACGGAGGATTCCTGTATGGTACAAGGAAATCTTGAGACGATGGACAAAGGTGTCATTACATTCTCAAAGCTGATTAATGGGGATGTGGAAGTAAAAGAAGGAGACAAAGTGGTTACTTCGCATATCAGTACCAAGTATCTTCCGGGTATTCTGATTGGCTATATTTCTGCCATCAGTTCCGATTCAAACAATCTGACAAGCTCCGGATACATTACGCCGGCAGTGGATTTTGCACATTTGGAAGAAGTACTTGTGATTATGGATCAGAAAAAAGATTATGAGGAAAGGGAAGCCGGTAAAAGATGAAACGTAATATCTTTATAACAATAATGATAATATTATGCTTCATTCTTCAGTCAACATTATTTAAGGCGTTGTCTTTTGGTGGCATATCTCCAAATTTGATGATTATTATTACAGCAGCATTTGGATTTATGTGCGGAAAGAAATGTGGTCTTATCGTTGGCTTTTTTTCTGGGCTTCTCTATGATATTTTTTTCGGAAGTGTACTATGTTTTCATGCTTTGATTTTTATGTACATCGGATATATGAATGGCAATTTTAAACAAATCTTTTACAAAGAGGATATCAAACTACCGCTGGTGCTGATTATGACAAGTGACTTTGTGTATGGATTGATATATTACATTCTTATGTTCCTTCTTAGAGGAAGATTCCATTTTATTCATTACTTTACAAAGATTATTTTACCGGAAATGGTTTATACCATAGTTGTAACGTTATTGTGTTATCCGTTCATACGATTTGTGACCGGAAAACTAGAAGAGACAGAAAAAAGGAGCGAGGATAATTTTGCTTAGATCAATCAAAGAAGCGGTTCTAAATATGATCACATCCAGAATTTTTGCTCTGATTCTGATTGTTTTAGGGATGTTTAGTATACTGGTATATCGGCTTTTTGATCTTCAGATTGTACACGGCAATGAATATCTGAATAATTTTAAGCTGACAATACGAAAAGAGAGAACGCTCCCGGGAACACGCGGTAATATCTATGACAGAGACGGAAATCTTCTGGCATATAATGAACTTGCATACTCGGTAATGATGGAGGACGTTTTCGAATCCGGTCGTGGAAAAAATGAGAAGTTAAATGATACCATATCAAGGCTGATTGATATGATTGAAATGAATGGGGACAGGATAGAAAATGATTTCGATATTGTACTGGATGAAAATAATAATTTCGTTTTTACCGTGGAGGGCTCACAACTGTTACGATTTCTCGCAGATGTTTACGGACAGGCTTATACGGAAAAGCTGACGTATGCGGAGAAAACTTCAACCGCTACAGATGTAGTCAACTATCTGGCTGGAACCAAAAAATTTGAAGTGGGTGCCTATATGGATCCGGAAGATAGAGATTCAGATTTTATCGTTGGCAGTGGGTATACAAAGGAGAGATTGCTTCAGATTGTGACGATACGATATGCGATGAGTTTGAATGGATATCAAAAATATATTGCGACGACGGTTGCAAAAGACGTATCGGAAGAAACGGTAGCTATGGTCATGGAAAACAGCGAGCAGCTGGACGGTGTTTCTGTTACGGAGGATACCGTTCGTAAATATGTGGACAGTGTATATTTTTCACATATTATCGGTTACATCGGAAAAGTGTCCAATGAAGAGTTAGCAGAACTAAAAGATAAAAATGAAAAGTATTCCCTCAACGATATCGTTGGAAAAGCGGGAATTGAGCAATATATGGAAACGACATTGCAGGGAACCAAGGGTACGGAAGTAGTCTATGTTGATAATCTTGGTAAGGTGATTGAGACAAGTGACCGTAAGGAGCCGGCGGCCGGAAACAATGTATATTTGACGATTGATATGAAATTGCAAAAGGCAGTGTACAATCTTTTGGAGCAAAAAATTGCGGGTATTCTTGTTTCAAATATTCAAAATATAAAAGAATATATTCCAAGAGAAAATGAATCAGCAGCAAATATAAAAATACCGATCTATGATGTTTATTATGCGTTGTTTAACAACAACATAATTGATACAAGTCGCTTTGTGAAGGAAGGCGCGAAAGAAACGGAACAAGAAGTACAACAAGCATTTTTAAATAAGCAACAAGCAGTAGTGGCTGCATTAAGAGAAGAACTTGAGACGCTGGCAACTCCGTATGACAGACTGACACTCGAGTATCAGGTATATCAGTTGGCAATTGTAGCTATGCTTGAGGAAAATGGTATCATTAAAACTGCAGAAATTGATAAAGAAGATGAAGTGTATGTCGGATGGAAAAAAGATGAAAATATCAGTTTGCAGACTTATTTAAATTACCTGATATCCAAAGGTTGGATTGATATTACAAAATTGAATTTGGAGTCGAAGTATTCGGATTCAGAAGAGATATATTTTAAACTGATTGATTATATCAGCGATAATATTGTCTTGGACTCGTATTTTAATAAAAGGTTATATAAATATATGCTTTTAGATGATCAGATTACCGGAAGACAGGTTTGTCTGCTTCTTTTTGAACAAAACGTAGTTGATGGTTCCGATGAGGAAAGAGAAGCAGTCAGAAGTGGTTCTAAATCAGCATATTCGTTTATTGTTGAAAAGATTAAAAATTTGGATATTACACCGGCGCAGCTTGCGCTGGACCCGTGCTCCGGGTCCTGTGTGGTTACTGACACGAATTCGGGTGAGGTGTTAGCCTGTGTTACGTATCCGGGGTATGACAATAATCGTTTAACCAATTCGATCGACTCTGATTATTATAATAAGATTTACAATGATTTATCCCAGCCGATGTGGAATTATGCGACGCAGCAACTTTCTGCACCGGGATCCACCTTCAAAATGGTATCGGCAGCGACAGCTCTCGAAGAGGGAGCGGTTTCCATCGGTGAAGATATTGCATGCCATGGAACGTGGGATACCATCAGACCACCGGCGAAATGTTGGATTTCACCGGGAGCACATGGGAATTTGGATATTGCGGGAGCTATTGAACATTCCTGCAACTACTACTTTTATGAAGCCGGTTATCGGTTGAGTCGTTTGGACGGCGTTTATGATAGCGAAACAGGTCTGGCTAAATTAGCTGCTTATGCAGATGCCTTTGGCCTGTCTGATAAATCCGGAATTGAAATTTCGGAAAGTGCACCTAAGGTGTCGGATTTTGATGCGATTCGTTCGGCAATTGGACAGGGAAATAACAACTATTCTACGGTTGGACTAGCCCGTTATGTCACGACTGTTGCCAATAGCGGAAAGTGTTACAATCTCAGCCTGATAGATAAAACGGCAGATTCTGAAGGGAATCTGCTTGAAGATTATACACCGGAAATTAGAAATACTGTCGAGCTTGAGCAATCCACCTGGAATGCAATTCATTCCGGAATGAGGAGAGTTGTTCAAGGAAAAACGTACTACGATGGTCTTGCGGTAAATGTGGCAGGAAAAACCGGTACAGCGCAAGAAAATAAGAAACGACCGAATCATGCATTGTTTGTTTGTTATGCACCATATGAAGCACCGGAGATTGCAATTGCAACACGAATTGCGTATGGATATTCATCAGACAACGCTGCACAGATGACAAGAGATGTGATCATGTACCACTTCGGACTTGAGGAAGAGGAGGTACTGATCACCGGAACTGCAGAAGATGAAAATGCGGTAAATACAACGGGAGACTAAATTAAGAAAGGGGAAAGAAATGAAAGATAAGGTTAGGCTGAAAAGCTTTCCAAATGGAATTAAAATTGTAATTGATGAAGAGGCTGACCTTGGAGAGATTTTGATTGAAATCGGAGACAAATTCAAGGAATCTGAAAAGTTTTTTGGAAAAGCGAAGTTAGCAGTAACCTTTGAGGGCAGAAAAAATACGCAGGAAGAAGAAAATGCAATACTGGATGCTATTAGTGCAGCGAGTGATGTAAATATTGTATGTGTTGTGTCAAAAGAGGTGGATGAATCGTTTGATCGGGCAGTTGGTTCGATTAAGGAGCTCGTAGAAAGTGATAGTGCACAGTTTTATCGTGGAGACTTATCTCAAAAAAGAGTGCTGGAAACAGAGCAGAATATCATTATTCTTGGAAATGTACATAAAGGAAGCTGTGTGGTATCCAAAAAAAATATAATTGTGCTAGGAGCTTTGGAAGGATCTGCCTATGCAGGTGCGGATGGTATGTCTCATTTCATTGCTGCACTTTCCATGAATCCAGAGACAATACGTATCGGAGAATATAAAGGAACCTATAAAGAAAAAGGGATTTGGGGACGTAAAAAAACGATGTCCCCAAGGATAGCACACCTGAAAGATAACACAATCGTTTTTGATGATTTGGTGATTACGGAAGAATTACTGCAAAATCTTGAATAAAGAAAAGCAGGGGACAAATATTTCATGAAAGTTGAGGAATGAATATGAGTGAAGTAATTGTCATTACATCCGGAAAAGGCGGTGTAGGAAAAACTACAACGACAGCAAACATTGGAACAGGTTTGGCCTATTTGGGCAAGAAAGTGGTGTTGATTGATACCGATATCGGGCTTCGTAATCTGGATGTGGTTATGGGGCTCGAGAACAGGATTGTTTACAATCTGGTAGATGTGGTAGAGGGGAATTGCAGGGTAAAACAGGCGTTGATCAAAGATAAGCGATATCCGGGATTATTTTTGCTTCCGTGTGCACAAACACGGGATAAGACAGCAGTAAATCCCGAACAAATGAAAAAATTAACACAGCAGTTAAAAGAGCAGTTTGACTACATATTGCTTGATTGTCCGGCGGGAATTGAGAGAGGATTTCAAAATGCGATTGCGGGTGCAGACAGAGCCATTGTAGTTACAACACCGGAAGTGTCTGCCATTCGGGATGCAGATCGGATTATCGGATTATTACATGCATATGAGGTCGGCAAAGTGGATCTGATAGTCAATCGTTTAAGGAATGATATGATTCGTCGCGGAGATATGATGAGCGTAGCAGATGTAGTGGATATTTTGTCCGTGGATTTGATTGGTGCGGTATATGATGATGAGGAAGTGGTTGTGTCCACGAATCATGGAGAACCGCTGGTGTGCGGACAGAGTATTGCAGGACGGGCATATATGAATATATGTAACAGAATATTGGGAGAAGAAATACCGATTCTTGATCCGGAAAAAGAAAAATCAGTTTGGTTTCGTTTTGCCGGTATATTCCAGAAAAATTAGAGGAGGGTCGGGATATGAACATAAAAGGTTTGTTTCATAAGAAAAAATCAAAAGATATTGCGAAGGACAGACTAAAGATTCTCCTAATTTCAGATCGAATTAATTGTTCACCGGAAATGATGGAATTGATTAAGAAAGACATTGCAAAAGTTCTTTCAAAATATATTCAGATTGAACCGGGAAAAATGGAAATAGAAGTGAGCAAACGCAAGATAAATGTTTTTTGGTAATAAATAGAGGTAATGGTAGACATGTTAAAAAGATACCGCGTCAGAGATTATGATTTTAAATTAATAGTGATGCTTGTGGCACTTACGATCATAGGAATACTTGTGATCGGAAGTGCCAACGAGTCTGTGCAGTCAAAGCAGATTTTGGGATTTGTCATGGGATTATTTTTGATGATAGTTATTTCGTTGTTTGACTATTCTACGTTTTTGAGGTTTCATTGGGTAATCTATGTGGCCAATTTATTTTTGCTTCTTCTGGTAGAGTTTTTTGGCGAGTCATCCAATAATGCACAGCGTTGGGTTTCTATTGCCGGTATTCGATTTCAACCATCTGAAACTGCCAAAATTATGTTGATTTTATTCTACGCACAGTTTATTATGAAACATAAGGAAGCAATTAGTTCTTTTAAGATGATATTAGCAATGATTGCATTGTTGATTCCACCACTTTTCCTGATTTACAAACAACCGGATTTGTCAACGAGTATTATGATTTGTCTGCTTTTTTGTGCACTTATTTTTATAGGCGGACTTAGTTATAAGATTATTTTTGGTGTACTTGTTGTAGCGATTCCGATAGGAATTATTTTTCTGGCTTTGGTACTTCAGCCGGATCAGGAATTGATTAAAGACTATCAGCAGATACGTATTCTTGCATGGTTAAATCCGGATGAATATTCGTCAACGGAAGGATATCAGCAGGATAATTCCAAGATTGCAATCGGAAGTGGGCAGTTGTTTGGAAAAGGTCTGAATAACAATGAAATCAGTTCAGTGAAAAATGGTAATTTTATATCGGAACCACAGACGGATTTCATTTTTGCGATTGTTGGAGAAGAACTTGGATTTTTTGGAGGATGTACAGTTCTTGTACTACTGTTGCTGATTACGTTAGAGTGTCTGATGATTGCAAGACGGGCAAAGGATATTGCAGGGACGCTGATTGCATCAGGTATGGCCACATTAATTGGATTTCAAAGTTTTATCAATATTTCCGTGGCAACAGGGGTGTTGCCAAATACCGGAATACCGCTTCCGTTTTTGAGTTATGGATTGACATCGTTGTTAAGTTTGTATATTGGTATGGGGTTTGTTTTAAATGTCAGACTGCAATGTGTCAGGAAATATACGTAAGAGTAAGTAAGAGAGGGTGTTTTTATGAATATTGCACTTATTGCACATGATGCGAAAAAAAAGCTGATGCAAAATTTTTGCATTGCATACAGGGGGATTTTAAGCAAAAATGAATTGTATGCAACCGGTACAACCGGAAGGTTGATTGAGGAAGTGACGAATCTGACGATACACAAGTATTTAGCTGGTCATCTTGGCGGTGAACAGCAGCTTGGAGCACAGATTGAACACAATCAGATTGACCTTGTTATTTTTTTGAGGGATCCTTATACACAAAAAGTTCACGAGCCGGATGTAGATAAGTTGGTGCGTCTTTGTGACATGCATAATATTCCGCTTGCAACCAATCTGGCGACGGCAGAACTTCTGATAAAATCATTGAGTCGGGGAGATCTTGAGTGGCGTGAAATGTATAAATAAAACAGGAAGAATGATATCAATATTGCTGATGGCGGGTGTTCTTGTCACTGGATGTGGGCAGAATTCTCTTTCCATGGCATATGAGCCGTATAGTACTGTAAGTGCATATCGATTTGAAAAAAGCACTACGTCTACGGAAGGCAGTGGAAAAGCAACTGCATTTGCAACGGATTTATGTTTGCGCGATGAATTGACTTTGAGCGGAGATGAGATAGATCTGTCAGAAGCACTCTCTGGTGTGTTATGTGATGTGAACGGAAATCGTATTATATATGCCAAAGATGAAAATCAGCATTTGCCACCGGCGAGTCTGACGAAAGTATTGACAGCATTGGTAGCGTTAAAGCATTCGGAGCTTGATACAGTTCTTACTGCATCGGAAAATGTAAAAATAGAAGAAAGCGGTGCGACGTTGTGTGGTCTGGAAGCAGGTGACAGGATGACGATGGATCAAGCATTACACGCTCTGTTAATGCAATCAGCCAATGATGTTGCAGTGATGATTGCAGAAAATATAGCGGGAAGTGTGGATGCATTTAGTGATATGATGAATGCGGAGGCTAAGTCCCTTGGCGCAACCAATTCCCACTTTGTAAATCCTCATGGGTTGACTGCAGATGACCATTATTCATGTGCTTATGATATGTATTTAATCTTTAAGGAAGCAATGCAATATACTGAGTTTACACAGATTATCAATTTGGATACCTATGAGACAATCTATTATGATGCACAGGGAAATGGAAAAGAATATACATGTGGCACGACAAATCTCTTTTTAAAAGGTGAGTATGCACCACCGGATGGAGTAACCGTAATTGGAGGAAAAACAGGCACGACGATGGCCGCACGCAATTGTCTTGTTCTTATGAGCAAAGACTCTTCCGGTAATCCGTATATTTCCGTCATTTTGAGTTG
This sequence comes from Lachnospiraceae bacterium, assembly GCA_045588655.1. Lineage (GTDB taxonomy): Bacteria > Bacillota > Clostridia > Lachnospirales > Lachnospiraceae > SVFI01. Next base: position 94,877 of record JAZNEP010000035.1, read on the forward strand.
TAGTGAGAGACAATTTTTATACAAAGAAATGACAGAATTGTTAGGTCATATTTGATAGAAGAGATATCCTAATAAAAAACAGGAAAATGGTTGTTTTTTATTAGGATATAATTTATAATATTTAATATCGGAAGGGGCCAAAGAAACATCAAGTTGCACAAATTTTCCGAAAATGACATATTAATAGGAGGGCTTACATATGGTTCAGTTAATAGTTGGTAATAAGGGTAAAGGAAAAACAAAACATCTTTTAGAAAAGGTAAATGCACAGGTGCTTGAGGCAACCGGTAATATTGTATACCTTGATAAGAGTACAAAGCATATGTATGAGCTGAATAATAAAGTGAGATTAATCAATGTTTCTGATTATTTCATCACAAACAGTGACGAGTTTGTTGGTTTTATTTGCGGTATTATATCACAGGATCATGATTTACAAATGATGTTTTTAGATAACTTCCTTAGCATTGCGTATTTGGAGGGGAAAGATATCACACCAATTATTGAAAAGTTAGAAAAACTTGGTGAATCTTTTGATATTGACTTCGTACTTAGTGTTGGTGTCAATGAAGGAGATCTGCCGGAGGCATTGAAAGAGAAGGTTATTGTATCTTTATAAAAAGGTATTATAAGCCCCGGATTGTGCATCCGGGGTTTTTCTATGCGTATGATTAAAGCGTTTTTATGTTATAAATGAGGAGTTTGTTTTGGCAAAGAAAAGTAACAAGATTACTAAAATTGAAGATTACAGAGGCAATAAAATGCATATGAATCTTGGATTGGTCATATTTGGAACCATTTTTGTTTATATGATTATATGCGTTTTCATGTATTTTAATTCCAATCATATTGTTGGCTATGAGGTGGTCGAAGGATCTTTGAGTGTACCGAACGTATATGAAGGAATAGCGATTCGTGAAGAATCTGTGGTTTCATGTAATGGTGCAGGTTATATTAACTTTTTTGCACGTGAGGCAGAGCATGTGGCGTGCGGAGACCTTGTGTATTCACTCGATAGTTCAGGGAAAATAGCTGAAATGATGGAAATACAGGAAGAAGAGATTGTTTTTTCAGATCGAGATCTTTCTGATATAGAAAATGATGTCGTTCATTTTCAAAATACATTTTCAAAACAGGAATTTGGACAATTATATGATTTTAAGAATCGAATTGAAGGTGTGGCACTTAAGCTTTCCAATTATAATATGTTAAATAATATGAGTGCATTTGGTACGAATGCGGATCAAGTTTCCTTTCAGTATGCGCCGACAAGTGGAGTTGTTGTTTATGGTATTGATGGATATGAGAGATTAAAACCGGAGCAGGTTAGGAAAGACTTGTTTGGTGAACAGAGAAAAGAACAGATACAACTGGAATCGAATCAGTTAGTCAGTACAGAGGATAGTGCATATAAGCTGATTCGTTCTGAAGATTGGTCTATTGTCATTCCAATGGATAAAGCGCGTGCGCAGGAACTTTTAGAAGAAGTATATGTCGAAGTGAAGTTTTTGAAAAATCAATATACATCATGGGCAAAGGTAGAAGTGTTGGATAATCCGGATGGAACCTATTTGATGCTGACATTTACAAATTCTATGATTACGTTTGCAACAGATCGTTATATTGACCTCGAAATTTTATATAATCAAGAAAAAGGATTAAAGGTCCCAAACAGTGCAATCACGGAACAGGAGTTCTTTTTGATTCCGTTAGAGTATCGTCTTGAAAATAGAAGCAAAGGAACGACGGGAACCTTTTTGCGAGAGGGATACAATGAAGATGGTGAATTGGTATCTAAGAGAATCGACGCTAAAATATATTTTGCAGATGACGAATATTATTATGTCGATACAACCAATTTCCGAATTGGTGATCATATTTGCCAGATGGATTCCGCGCAAAAAATGCAAATCAGTAAAGTTGGTACTTTGATTGGTGTCTATAACATCAATAAAGGTTATGCGGATTTTACACCGGTAACGATTTTATATTCCAATGAGGAATATTCCATTGTAAAATCAAATACGACATATGGATTATCGGAATATGACTACATTGTATTGGATGCACAGACTGTAAATGCAGATGATTTCATATACGAATAAAGATAGATTGGAACGAGTGAAAAGAAGGAATAAATATGCTGACAAAGAATTATGATGAAGTGAAAAAAGATATAAAAAACGCATGCAAAAAATCAGGTAGAGAGGAATCGGAAGTGACACTGATTGCTGTCAGTAAAACAAAGCCGGCGGCTATGGTGTCCGAACTGTATATGCATGGATGCAGAGACTTTGGAGAGAATAAAGTACAGGAGCTTGTCGAAAAGTACGAGACACTTCCAAAGGACATTCGGTGGCATATGATCGGACATCTGCAACGAAATAAAGTAAAGTATATTGTAGATAAAGTATACATGATTCATAGCGTAGATTCCTTACGATTGGCAGAAGAAATCAACAAAGAAGCATTGAAAAAAGGGGTAACAGTCAGCATATTAGTGGAAGTAAATGTGGCACAGGAGGAAACCAAATTCGGCTTGCACACAGAGGAAGTGACGGAGCTTGTGGCACAGATTTCCAAATTGCCGGGACTAAAAATAAAGGGGCTTATGACAATCGCACCTTATGTGGAGAATGCGGAGGAGAATCGACCGTATTTCCAAAAATTAAAACAATTATCTGTTGACATAATGCATAAAAACATTGATAATGTATCTATGGATGTTCTCTCGATGGGAATGAGTGGTGACTACAAAGTAGCAATCGAAGAAGGGGCGACGTATGCAAGAGTCGGAACAAGCATTTTTGGAGAGAGAGATTACAGTAAGAAAAATGCATAATGTGTAAGGAGAAGAATCATGGTATTAGATAAATTAATCAGTTCGATGAAGTTAAATCCGGATGAATATGATGAATATGATGAAGACGATTACGATACAGAAGATGATTATGTAGAAGAGAAGCCTAAGAAAAAGGTGTTTATGAAGCAGGATAATGATGAAGGTGATTATTTGGATGAAAAACCAAAAGCCAAGCCAACACCGAAAGTTACACCGATGAAGCAGCAACCGAGAAGAGGGGTGAGCGGAATGGAAGTATGTGTGATTAAACCAACGACAGTAGAAGATGCAAGAGAGATTACAGAAACCCTTCTTGCAAACAGAACCGTGGTTCTCAACTTAGAAGGTCTTGATGTAGATGTAGCACAGAGAATTATCGATTTTACATCGGGATCGTGCTTTGCTATTTCGGGTAATCTTCAGAAAATTTCGCACTATATTTTCATTATTACTCCGGCAAGCGTTGATATATCCGGTGATTTTCAGGATATTTTGGCAGGATCATTTGAAGTACCGCCTATTAACCCGGAAATATAAAGCGCAGATTTGTGTTAAAGAAAGAAAAGTATACATAGGAACTATCTGCAAAACTTCCTGTCAGACGACAGGAAGTTTTGTTCGGTAATAAGGAGGAAATTAAGTGATTACGACTATAGAATCCAACATCATGTCAGTAACAAAAGATAAAAAAGCATGTTATCCGATTGTTTTTGAATCGGATTTTAATGCATTGTGTGAAATATGGAAACAATATGAATTGACAAGCGGTAAAGTGTGTATTATTACAGATTCTAATGTGGGACCTATTTATGAAGAAGCAGTAAAGAAAGAACTGGAAAAAGTATGTGAAACGTGCATGGTATATAGGATTCCGGCCGGAGAAGAAAACAAAAATCTTGAAACGGTTCAAAAAGTATATGAATTTTTAATTGAAAATCACATAGAGCGAAAAGATATGCTGGTGGCACTTGGCGGAGGGGTTGTCGGTGATTTGACAGGCTTTACGGCAGCTACTTATTTAAGAGGGATTCCGTTTGTGCAGATTCCGACGACATTGCTTGCTCAGGTAGATAGTAGTGTTGGGGGAAAAACAGGTGTTGATTTTGCAAAATATAAAAATATGGTTGGAGCATTTTATATGCCAAAACTCGTATACATGAATTTAGAAACACTCTCTACGTTACCTGAGAGACAGTTTTATGCGGGTATGGGTGAGGTGTTAAAAACAGCCTTGATAAAAGATGGGACGTTCTATGGCTGGATTATAAATAGTTTATACGAAGTATACGAAAAAGACCCGGAAGTAATAAAGCTTATGGTGTATAACTGTTGTAATATTAAAAGACTTGTCGTAGAAAAAGATCCGACAGAAGCCGGTGAAAGAGCCATTCTAAACTTTGGACATACAATCGGCCATGCAATTGAAAAAGCGAAAAATTTTGAGTTGTTGCATGGAGAGTGTGTGGCACTTGGTATGGTTGCAGCAGCATTTATTTCATATAAAAGAGAACTTTTGACCTTCGACGAATATTATGAGATTAGGGATATGTTTGTCCCGTTTAATCTTCCGATTACGGTAGAGAAGATTGATCCACAGGAAATTGTCACACTGACGAAGAGTGATAAAAAAATGGAAGATGGAAAAATTAAGTTTGTATTATTAAAAAAGATCGGAAAAGCATTTATTGATCTCACCGTCACAGAGGAAGAACTGCTTTCTGGTATTCAGGAAATCTATGTAAGTGATGAGGAAAATTATGAGTAAGAAATTGTCGCAGAAAAAGAAAAAAAGTTTGCAGCTGATTGCAGATGTCATAGCCTTTTTTATTCTCGTCTTTCTTGACCAGATTACAAAGTATTATGCAGTGTTGCATTTGAAAGGAAAAGAGGCGATTGAATGGATTCCGGGCGTATTTGAATTAAGATATCTTGAAAACAGAGGGGCTGCGTTTGGAATGTTACAAAATGGAAAAGTGTTTTTTGTATTTGCAGCTATTGTAATGCTGACCATAGTCATTTTTGTACTCATGAAGGCTCCTGTGTCGCGTAAATACAGACCGTGGCATGTGTTTTTGGTGATGATAGCTGCAGGCGGAATTGGGAATATGTTTGATAGATTGCGCTTTGACTACGTGATTGATTTTTTCTATTTTCGTTTGATTGATTTTCCGATTTTTAATGTGGCAGATATTTTTGTAACGGTAGGAACCATATTGTTTGCTATTTTTATTCTATTTTTCTGCAAAGAAGAGGATTTGAAATTTATTTCACTAAGTATTCAGAAAAAAAGAAGCTATCATGAGCCTAGATAAGTAGAGGGATTATGAAGTTGAAAGAAGAAAATGTGGTATTAGATATTACAAGTGATATGGAAGAAGAAAGAATTGATAAAGTTCTGACGCAGTATATGGACACATTATCAAGGTCATTTCTTCAAAAACTATTAAAAGATGGTAAGGTCTACGTAAACGGTAAAGCAGTAAAAGCAAACTATAAAGTAAAAGATATGGATCGCGTGGAATTTCAAATTCCGAAAGCTGTGGAACCGGATATACTTGCAGAAGATATTCCGCTAAATATTTTATATGAAGACGAAGATGTGTTGATAGTGGACAAGCCAAAAGGAATGGTAGTGCACCCGGCGGCGGGACATTATACGGGAACGCTGGTAAATGCAGTGATGTTTCATTGTAAAGATCAGCTTTCCGGGATTAATGGAGTGTTAAGACCGGGAATTGTTCATCGGATTGATATGGATACCACCGGATCGATTTTGATATGCAAGAATGATCAGGCACATAATAACATCGCAAATCAGTTGAAAGAGCACAGTATTTGTCGCAAATATAGAGCGATTGTATGTGGTGTGATAAAAGAGGATGAAGGAACGATAGAAGCTTCGATTGGGAGAGATAAAAGAGATCGAAAAAAAATGGCGGTCACACCGGATGGGAAGCATGCAGTGACTCACTTTCGAGTGTTAGAGCGTTTGAAGGAACATACCTATATTGAATGTCAATTAGAGACCGGACGCACGCATCAGATTCGTGTACATATGTCTTCTAAAGGATTTCCTCTGCTGGGAGATGAAGTCTATGGCAGAGGAAAAAGTAAATACAAATGTCAAGGACAGTGTCTCCATGCCATGACGCTTGGATTTCAGCATCCGGTCTCCGGAACATATTTGGAGGTAGAAGCACCGCTTCCGGAGTATTTCAAGCATTTACTTGCGATTTTATAAGTGATAGAAAAATATGAATAATAGTTGTGAAAGAAAATTGTTGTATGAGGGAAAGACAGAATGACAAGAGAAGAGTTTTTGAGTTTTTGTTCAGATAAATTTGTATATTTAGATGGAGCAACCGGCTCCAATCTGCAAAAAGAAGGTCTGTTACCGGGAGTTTGTCCTGAAAAATGGATTTTAGAGCATCCACAGGCGCTAATCGATCTCCAGAGAAACTATGTGGAAGCGGGAACTAATATTTTATATGCGCCGACATTTACAGCCAACCGAATTAAATTGGAAGAATATGGATTGTCGAAAAATTTGGATGATATGAATCAAAAGCTCGTTGCATTGTCGAAAGAAGCAGCACAGAACAGAGCGTTGATTGCCGGTGATATTACAATGACCGGGCGTCAACTTTCACCGATTGGAACATTAGATTTTGAAGAACTGGTAGATGTGTACAAAGAGCAGATAAGGTCTTTGGTGCATGCAGGAGTAGATTTACTGGTAGTAGAGACCATGATGAGTCTTCAAGAGGCGAGGGCAGCGTTAATTGCGGCGAAAGAGACTTGTGAATTACCGGTTATGATAACGCTGACGTTTGAGTCAGATGGGAAAACGTTATTTGGGACGGACCCGGAAACAGCAGTAGTTGTTTTGCAGTCACTCGGAGCGGCGGCCGTAGGAGTAAACTGTTCTACCGGACCGGAAGAAATGTGTCAAGTGGTCAGTCAGATGAAAGAAGTGGCACAGGTCCCGATTATTGCAAAGCCAAATGCAGGTTTACCGGCATTGGATGAAGATGGAAATACAAAATACCAAATGCAGGCACAGGAGTTTGGCGTCGAAATGAAAAAACTTGCTGCTGCAGGTGCAACTATTTTAGGAGGTTGTTGCGGAACAACACCGCAACACATAGAGTGTCTCATAAAAGAGACTGGCGATTTATTTGGAGAGTGTCTAAGAAAAACAGAAGACGTGTCACACAAACGCTATTTGGCAAGTGAAAGAATGACCTTCCGTTTTGGATTAGAGGATCGCTTTATTCTGATTGGTGAGCGAATCAATCCGACCGGAAAGAAAAAATTTCAGGAAGCGATTCGCAGAGGCGATCTTTCCATGGTAAATGATTTTGTAGTCCAGCAGGAACAGGCGGGTGCAAAGATATTAGACATCAATATGGGAATGAGTGGGATTGATGAAAAGGAAATGCTTCTTCAAGTAATGGAAGAGGTATCCCTTCAAACCAAATTACCATTGTGCATAGATTCTTCTTTTGTGGATGTTCAAGAAAGTGCACTTCGGAGATATCCGGGACGAGCACTGATTAATTCGATTTCTTATGAGAAAGAAAAATTCGAAACATTACTTCCGCTGGCAAAAAAATATGGTGCGATGTTTATTTTGTTACCGTTGTCAGACGAAGGCTTACCGAAATCGTTAGAAGAGAAAAAAGAAATTATACATAAAATTTTGGATCATGCTTTGGAACTGGGCATGAAAAAAGAAGATATTATTGTAGATGGTTTGGTAACAACGGTAGGTGCAAATAAAAATGCTGCATTAGAAACATTGGAGACCATACGATATTGTAAAGAGCTTGGTTTGGCGACGGTCTGCGGTCTTTCAAACATATCGTTTGGATTGCCGGAGAGAGGATATATCAATTCTGCATTTTTGACAATGGCAATCGCGAATGGATTAACGATGGCGATTGCAAATCCAAATCAGGAACTCCTGACAAGTTGTATGTTGGCAACCGATCTGCTTTTAAATAAAGAGGAGGCAGATTTACAATATATTGAAACAATAAATGAACGAAAAGAACATCAAATGTCGGAAGTGACGGAGAATACACGAAAAACGGAGCCGACACCGGTGGAAAAAGTCTATCATGCAGTCATGAAAGGAAATAAAAAGCAGATTGTTTCACTGACAAAAGAATGCCTGGATAATGGTATGGCGCCAAAAGAATTGCTGGATAACACGATTTTGAAAGCGATTAATGAAGTGGGAGATTTATTTGATAGAGGAATTTATTTTCTGCCACAGTTGATTTCCAGTGCGGAAAGTATGAAAATGGCAATCGAATACATGGAACCGCTGATGTTAAAGGATAACGATGAGGCGCCGAAAGCGACGGTTGTGATTGCGACAGTGGAGGGGGACATACACGATATCGGAAAGAATCTGGTGGCTCTTATGTTAAAGAATTACGGATTCCGAGTCATTGATTTGGGGAAAGATGTCTCCAAAGAAGAAATAATAGAAACTGCAATTTCAGAACATGCAGATTTGATTGGTTTATCTGCGTTGATGACGACCACTATGCAACAAATGAAAGCTGTGGTAGACTATGCAAAAAAAAGCAAGGTATCAGCAAAAATAATGCTCGGTGGAGCAGTAATCACACCGGAGTATGCGGATGAAATCGGTGCGGACGGATATGCAAAAGATGCATCCGAAGCAGTGAAGGTGGCCCAAAAATTACTTGGTGTGTAGAGGATAAAAGCTCGAAATAAAATGAAAAGGGAAAGGTGAAAAAGATGTTAGGAGCAGATGCAATGGTAAAATGTCTGGAGATGGAAGGGGTTACTTCTGTTTTTGGATATCCGGGTGTGGCGATTTGCCCGTTTTATAATAGTATTTTGGAGTCAGACATTGAAAGTATTTTAGTGCGTACAGAACAGAATGCAGCACACGCAGCAAGCGGCGTTTATCGTGTATCAGGAAAAGTCGGTGTATGTGCAGTGACTTCCGGTCCGGGTGCAACGAACCTGATTACCGGTATTGCGACTGCTTTTGCCGATTCTGTTCCTATGATTTGCATTACCGGTCAGGTAAACAGTGAGCTTCTTGGCAGTGACGTATTTCAGGAAGCAGACATCACAGGAGCGGTAGAAAGCTTTGTAAAGTATAGCTATTTGGTGCGGGATGTGGATGATATTCCAAGAATATTTAAAGAGGCATTTCACATTGCAACAACAGGACGTAAAGGACCAGTCCTTATTGATGTGCCGATTGATGTGCAGAATGCAACCATTTCAAAATTTAAATACCCGGAGGAAGTAAAACTTCGTACCTACAAGCCAACCGTAAAGGGAAATATGGCTCAGATAAAAAAAGTGGGCAAAGAGCTTGAGAATGCAAAGCGTCCTCTGATTTGTGCCGGCGGCGGTGTGCTTTTGGCAGATGCGCGAAAAGAGCTTTTAGAATTTTCGCACAAGTTTAATATACCGGTTGTCTCAACCATGATGGGAATCGGTGTGATGCCTACAGAAGATGATATGTATTACGGAATGGTAGGAAACAACGGAAAGCCATATGCCAATAAAGCAATGAATGATTGTGATTTGTTAATTATGGTGGGGGCCCGTGTGGCAGATCGAGCAATCAGTCAGCCGGATCTTATTATTAACAATAAAGTTTTGATTCATATTGATGTTGATCCTGCAGAAATTGGTAAAAATGTAGGGCCACATATTCCGATTGTTGGTGATTGTAAATCTATCTTTGAAGATTTGTTGGAACAGGATATCAAAGGCGATTTTACTCAGTGGAAATCCACATTGGATGAATATGCGAAAACAATGGAACGTAAACGGGATGTGTCGGACGAGTACGTGGATCCGGCGGCATTTATTCAGATGTTATCTCGTAAATTACCGGAAGATGCGGTGTATGTGGCAGATGTAGGACAAAACCAGATTTGGTCTTGTGGTTATCACATTGTAAAACAGGGAGATTTTCTAACATCCGGTGGTATGGGAACGATGGGATATTCGATACCAGCGGCTATGGGGGCAAAATATAGTATGCCGGAGCGAGAAGTGGTTGCGGTATGTGGAGACGGATCATTCCAAATGTCTATGATGGAGCTTGCAACCATGCGTCAACATGGAATAAAATCAAAAGTAATTGTGCTTCGCAACAATTTCCTTGGAATGGTACGCCAGTATCAGCATTTTACATATAAAGATAACTATTCGGTGGTAGATCTGACAGGAAGTCCGGATCTCTCCAAAATTGCTGCAGCATACGATATGCCGTATTTCTTGGTGAAAAACGGAACAGAAATGGAACAGCAGATTGATGCATTTTTAAAGGAAGACAAGGCCTGTCTGATGGAATGTCTGATTGATCCGATGGATCTGGTATAAGGAGGATATGTCAATGAAAAAAATATATTCGATTTCAGTAGAGAACAGATCCGGTGTGCTTTGTAAAGTTGCAGGGCTGTTTTCAAGAAGGTGTTTTAATATCGATTCTTTGGCGGTTGGAGAAACGGATCATCCGGATGTGTCCTGTATGACTATCGTCAGCAGCGGAAACCAAAGGACGCTTGAGCAGATTGAAAAGCAGCTCAATAAAAAACTGGACATTATAAAAGTTCGTACATTTAAAGAAGAGCAGAGTATTTCCAGAGAGCTTATGCTCATGAAAGTAAAATACAATCGCACAAATCGCAAAGATATTATGGAAATCTGCGATGTATTAAAGGCAGAGATAGTTGACATGTCCAAAAATTATATGATGATACAGATTTGTGATACACCGGAACGCATTAAATTACTGATTCAAATGATGAATTCAGTCAGCGTGGTAGAGGTAGCCAGAACAGGTACACTTGCACTTATGAAATGTTCCGAAAATGAATAATACGCAAAACAAAGATAACTTAAGGTTATGGAACGCATGAAAGAAGTTCATACGTTGACAAAGCACTCAGACTACTGATACAATGCTGATAAAGCAATAACAGAAAGGGTTAGGATGGGAAATGCAGAAAAAGGTATTTCAGATTTTAGTTGATAACACATCCGGTGTTCTGAGTCGTATTTCAGGATTGTTCAGCCGGAGAGGATACAATATTGAAACTATTACGGCCGGTGTGACTGCAGATAGTCGTTTCACACGTATCACGATTGTTGCTAGTGGTGATGATGCGATATTAGATCAGATTGAAAAGCAGGTTGCGAAGCTTGTGGATGTTCGCGATATTAAAGAGCTGAAACCGGAGTGCAGTGTTTACAGAGAGCTTGCACTCGTTAAGGTAAAAGCAGATGCCGAGCAGCGACAGGGTGTGATAGCACTTGCAAATGTATACAGAGCTAATATTGTAGATGTAACGACAGACAGTCTTATGGTTGAGCTTACAGGTAAGCAGGAGAAAATTGATGCATTCATCAGTCTTCTGGACGGGTATGAAATTCTTGAACTTGCAAGAACAGGTATTGCGGGACTTGGAAGAGGAACCGAAGATGTTATTTATTTAGACAAACAGTAAGGTAATGCTGCAAAGGGCAGCTATCTATAAAGAAAATCAAACATTTTAGGAGGAAAATAAAAATGTCACAGGAAGCTAAAATTTATTATCAGGAAGATTGTAATCTTGCAGCATTAGAAGGAAAAACGATTGCAGTTATCGGATATGGTAGCCAGGGTCATGCACATGCATTAAATGCAAAAGAGTCAGGTTGCAATGTTATCATTGGTCTTTATGAGGGATCAAAATCATGGGCAAAAGCAGAAGCTCAGGGATTTGAAGTTTATACAGCAGCAGAAGCAGCTAAAAAAGCAGACATTATCATGATTCTTATCAACGATGAATTACAGGCTGATATGTACAAAAATGATATTGAGCCAAACCTTGAAGCTGGTAATATGTTAATGTTTGCTCATGGTTTCAATATTCATTATGGATGTATCACACCACCTGCAGATGTTGACGTTACAATGATCGCTCCGAAAGGACCTGGTCATACAGTAAGAAGCGAATACCAGGTAGGAAAAGGTGTTCCTTGTTTAGTAGCAGTTCATCAGGATGCTTCTGGAAAAGCTCTTGAAAAAGCACTTGCTTACGCACTTGCAATCGGTGGAGCAAGAGCCGGTGTATTGGAAACAACATTCCGTACAGAGACAGAAACAGACCTTTTTGGTGAGCAGGCAGTACTTTGTGGTGGTGTATGTGCACTTATGCAGGCTGGTTTTGAAACATTAACAGAAGCAGGATATGATCCAAGAAATGCATACTTCGAGTGTATCCATGAAATGAAACTGATCGTAGACCTTATCTATCAGTCAGGTTTTGCAGGAATGAGATATTCTATCTCTAACACAGCTGAGTACGGTGATTACATCACAGGACCAAAGATTATCACTGATGAAACTAAGAAAGCAATGAAGAAAGTTCTCTCTGACATTCAGGATGGTTCATTTGCAAAAGAATTCTTACTTGATATGTCAAATGCAGGACGTCAGGTTCACTTCAAAGCAATGAGAAAGCTTGCTGCTGAGCATCCGGCTGAGAAGGTTGGAGAAGAAGTTCGTCAGCTTTACAGCTGGAACGGTGAAGAGAAATTCATCGACAACTAATTTTGATGTACATAACAACATGAATTTATACCCCTCCTGCAATTCGATTGCAGGGGGGGGATTTCTGTCTAGATATGGTATTACAGACCGAAAAATGTCGTTCATACCTTACAGAATAAAAGTAAAACGATATATGGAAACTAAAAATGAAAAATTAGTTTAATAGGGGAGTGAGTGGAAATGACAAAACATACAAGGAAAGGGAACAAATCAAAACACATTTTTATATGGATTATAGCCCTGCTTGTGTTTGTGTGCGCATGCAGTATCATGCGTAGCGAAAAGGTACTGGCGACTGAAAAGGGCGTATATAAAGGATTTACGTATCAGTACAGTAAAACTTATAAAGGAATCAAACTCGTCAAATATTCAGGGAAAAGTAAAAAAGTTAAGATTCCGAAAAAAATAGCAGGAAAGCCGGTTACGGCAATCGGTAAGAACTGTTTTCATGATAACGGACGTATCACACAGGTAGAAATGCCGGATACGATAGTTGTCATAGGAAAACATGCTTTTTCAGAATGTATCAATTTGAAAAAAGTAAAGTTTTCGAAAAATTTGAAGGAAATTGGTGCGGATGCCTTTTCGGAGTGTTTTAAATTGAAAGAGTTTAAGTTTCCGTCCAAATTAAAAAAACTGGGAGCTCGTTCGTTTTTAGGCACGAAACCTGAAAAGATTCATATTCCCGCATCGGTCGAATCTATTGGAAAAGGTGCTTTTTCAGGGTGCAAGGTTAAGAAAATTACATTTTCAAAGAACTCTAAAGTAAAGCGGTTGGACGGGACTTTTAAGTGGTGTAAAAATCTTAAAGAAATTACACTTCCGAAAAGCATAACCGGTATCAAAGCAGGAACTTTTGCAGGAAGTGGATTGAAAAAGATACATTTTGAATCCAATGCGAAAATCACCATCTTTGAAGATAACTTATTTTCGGATTGTGCATATCTGGAAGAAATTGATGTGCCGGAAAATATTACATATATAGGAGCTGATTTGTTTAGTTACGGAGAATTGTTTGAGATTGAGACATTTGATGAGAAAAATAAAGAAGTTTCCCATAATGTCAATAGAATTAATTTCTATGGTGGAAAGGTTAAAACGATAGAAAAAGACGCTTTTTGTCATATTGATGAAAAAACAGTATTTTTTCTTTCTAAGCAATATTTGGACGGCTATACAGAGTTTCTGAAAAAGCAACCATGGTATAAGTCGTCAATGAGCATTCAGTGGTTATAATATTGAGTTGGAAATATTATTTTTTTATCCAATAATCCGATATATATAGTGAAACCAATAAAATATACATCCAGGGAGGGATTGTCGGATACGGAGATTACGGTATTTTAAAGGTTGACTCTATTGTAATTATTACATCCATGAACGGAAAACCAAAACGTGACACAACGGCAGGAAGAAAGAAGAAGGAAAAAAGGAAAGAATTTGATACGTTCCTAAAAACTGCGCGTGAACAGTGGACAGAAGGTTTTGATGTGCGCGCCTAAGAGCAAAAGAACTTCTTTTAAAAGAAAGCATATGCTTTCCTGAAAAAAGGGAGTTCTTTTTTTGTGAATTCGTGGTATACTCATAATTGTGAGTTTACATCCGTACATAAAAAACATAAGATAGATTAAAATATATGAGGTAGTGATATGATTTACGATAATGTATTAGCCTGTATGGGGCAGACACCACTGATACGATTAAACCGTATGCCGGATCCTGAGGGGGCAGAGGTTCTTGTAAAGTTTGAGGGCTTAAATGTAGGAGGCTCGATTAAGACAAGAACGGCTTATAACATGATTAAAAAGGCAGAAAAAGATGGCATTATCCATAAGGATACGATTATTGTAGAGCCAACCAGCGGAAATCAGGGAATTGGTCTTGCTTTGATTGGGGCGGTAAAAGGTTATAAAACGATTATTATTATGCCGGATTCCGTCAGTGAAGAGCGTCGAAAGCTGGTAAAGCATTATGGTGCAGAGGTGATTTTAGTGCATGATGCGGGGAATATCGGAGATTGCATTGATGAATGTATGCAGATGGCACTTAAAATGGCAGAGGATGATTCGAATGTTTATGTTCCGCAGCAATTTGAAAATCCGGCCAATCCCCTTGTGCATAAACATCACACAGGGCTTGAAATTTTGGAACAGGTGGCAGGACCCGTAGATGGCTTTTGCTCCGGTATCGGAACCGGTGGAACGATTAGCGGAATTGGTGAGGTGCTAAAACGCCAAAATCCGGATGTAGTGATTTGGGCTGTAGAACCGGAAAATGCTGCGATTTTAGCAGGTGGAACGATTGGTACACACCTTCAGATGGGAATTGGTGATGGATTGATTCCTAAAAACTTAAATCAGGATATTTACGATGATGTATACATTGTTTCTGATGAAGAAGCGCTTCAGACTGCGAAGGATTTGGCAAGACTGGAAGGTCTGATGTGTGGTATCAGTAGTGGAACCAATGTTGCTGCTGCACTGAAATTAGCCAAAAAACTTGGAAAAGGCAAGACAGTTGTAACTGTCCTGCCTGATACAGCAGAGAGATATTTTTCCACTCCTCTGTTTGAAAATGAATAGAAATTATTGAATGGATTCATTTCCTGTTTGCTCCGTAAAATAGGAAATGAATTTTTTCATTGCATCCGTCATGATTGTGTCATCTTTATAGACAATTCCGATTTTTCGTTTCGGGATGGTACGACGGAATGAAAGCTCGGTAAGGGTATGATTTGCCAAATCATCTTTGACAAAGTCTTTGATGACACAAGCGATACCTAAATCAATACGTGCAAGTTCAATCAGAAGATCCATGGTATTGATTTCAATTACATTGCTCATGGATATGTGGTTGGCAGATAAGTACATATCAACATATTTACGAGAAATATTATCTTTGTTTAGCATCATGAAAGTGGCATTGTTTAAAATGGAATTCTTTTCGACGCCTTCTCGGATACGAAGATTTTCAAGATAGCGTTCTGTGGTAACGAAGGTGTCCTGAATTTCTCGGAATGGAATATAGGTCAGATTTCCCGGTTGATTTGGAATGCCGACAATACCGATATCCGTAATCGAATTTTCAATGTCATGAATGGTTTCGAGGGATGGATGGCAAGTAATCGTTACCTTGATGTGTGGGTTATCTTTCACAAATTGCTGTAAATAAGGCAAAAGCACATATTTACAAAGTGTAATACTGACACCAATCGAAAGCTGGGATACCCCAAGTTCATTTACTCGCTTGATTTGTTCTTCTCCGTGTCTAATGGCAGAGAAAGCGGTTTTTACCTGATCAAATAAGAGTTCGCCCTCCATGGTGAGTGTAACACCGCGTGAAGAACGATGAAAGAGTTGCACATTGAGGCTCTGTTCTAATTTTGAAATAGCTTTGCTGATAGCGGGCTGACTAATGTATAGCTCTTTGGCCGCGCCGGAAATATTTTTATGCAGGGCAACTGTGTAAAATATGTGATATAAATTTAAATTGGTATCCATAACGCAATCCTTTCTGGCGTAACAATAACCGAAATACATAGATGTGTTAATTTAGGATACCATAATCATAATTTATAGTAAATATAAATAATATGTATTTTATTTATATAAAATTGTTTGCTATACTATGAACCATAGAAGTAAGATAGGAGGTTTTAGTTGATGGGAATGACAATGACACAGAAGATTCTGGCTGCACATGCAGGTCTTGAATATGTAGAAGCAGGACAGTTGATTGAGGCAGATCTGGATCTTGTTCTTGGAAATGATATTACAAGCCCTGTGGCAATTAAAGAAATGAGTAAAATGAAAGTGGACGGAGTGTTTGATAAAGATAAGATTGCACTTGTTCCGGACCATTTCGTACCAAATAAGGATATTAAGTCTGCGGAGCATTGTAAATGTGTACGTGAATTTGCATACCGCAATGAGATTACAAATTATTTTGAAGTGGGTCAGATGGGAATTGAGCATGCACTTTTGCCGGAAAAAGGATTAACCGTTGCAGGCGATGTGATTATCGGTGCAGATTCTCATACTTGTACATACGGAGCGCTCGGAGCATTTTCTACCGGTGTGGGAAGTACGGATATGGCTGCGGGTATGGCAACAGGAAAAGCATGGTTTAAAGTACCTGGAGCAATCAAATTTAACCTCACAGGTAAGCTTCCGAAATATGTAAGTGGTAAAGATATTATTTTACATATTATTGGTATGATCGGTGTGGATGGTGCTCTTTATAAATCAATGGAATTTGTGGGAGATGGTGTAGCCAACCTTTCCATGGATGATAGATTTACGATTGCGAATATGGCAATTGAAGCAGGCGGAAAGAATGGTATTTTCCCTGTAGATGAGAAAGCAATAGCTTACATGAAAGAACATTCTACGAGAGAATATAAAGTGTATGAAGCAGATGAAGATGCAGTTTACGACGAAGAATACACGATTGATCTGAGTACGCTCAAATCAACCGTTGCGTTCCCGCATCTTCCTGAAAATACACATACGATTGACGAAATTGATAAATCAATCAAAATTGATCAAGTAGTGATTGGTTCTTGTACAAACGGTCGTTTGGATGACCTTCGCATGGCTGCAGAAGTATTAAAAGGTCGTAAAGTAGCAAAAGGAATGCGACTCATTGTGATTCCGGCTACACAGGCAATCTATTTACAAGCAATGGAAGAGGGCCTGTTGAAGATTTTCATCGAAGCAGGCGGAATTGTAAGTACACCGACTTGTGGACCATGTCTTGGTGGATACATGGGAATTCTTGCAGAAAACGAGAGATGTGTCTCTACAACAAACAGAAACTTTGTTGGACGTATGGGACATATTACAAGTGAGATTTATCTTGCATCTCCTGCAGTTGCAGCAGCAAGTGCGGTAACAGGAACTATTTCCGGACCGGAAGAATTAGAGTAAGAACAGAAAGGGAAAGTAAGTATGGAAAATGCAGTAGGAACCGTATTTAAATATGGAGATAACGTAGATACAGACGTCATTATTCCGGCAAGATATCTGAATTCTTCAGATCCGGCGGAGCTTGCAATGCACTGTATGGAAGATATTGATACCGAATTTGTGAAAAATGTAAAAAAAGGTGACATCATCGTAGGTGAGAAAAACTTTGGTTGCGGCTCATCGAGAGAGCATGCACCGATTGCAATAAAAGCTGCGGGCGTAAGCTGTGTGATTGCGGAAACATTTGCGAGAATTTTTTATCGTAATGCAATTAATATCGGACTTCCGATTATTGAATGTCCGCAGGCGGTTGCTAATATCGAGAGCGGTGATGTTGTGGAAGTGAATTTCGATACAGGTATGATTTATAATAAAACCAAAGGCACTGAGTTTAAGGGGCAGGCCTTCCCGCCATTTATGCAGAAGATTATCGCTGCACAGGGACTTGTGAATTATATTAATAACAAATAAGATGGAAATACCTTTCGTCAATGTGTTTGACGAAGGGTATTTTTATTCAATAGAAATGATTGATTTTCTATGCGTGTTCCCGTATAATAAAACAGAACAAATGTTTTGGGAAGGGCAAATATGAAAGCTTTTTTGTACAAACATGCAACATGGATATTGGTCGTAGTGATTTTATCGGTTGCACTTGTTGTGCATCTTGCAAATATATGGATGCGAGATCATACAGGTGAAGTGATAGTATATGTAAATGGGCAGGAGACAGGTACGTATTCTTTGTATGACAAGCAGGAAATCCGAATTGATACACCGGACGGATATAATGTACTTACAATAGATGGACAAAATGCCTATGTGAGTGAGGCGGACTGCGAAAATCAAGTATGCGTCCATACAAAACCGATTGCTGACTCCGGAAGACAGATTGTTTGTCTTCCTCACAAAGTCGTAATTCAAATGAAAAATTCAGAAAAGAGTGAGATCGATGCAGTCACAAACTAAAAAAATTGCAGTAACGGGATTATTTGTAGCGCTTTCACTTATTTTTTCTTATATTGAAAGTTTGATTCCGATTCCGCTTATCGTTCCGGGGGCGAAACTTGGACTTCCGAATGCCCTGATAATATTGCTGTTATATTCATACGGAGCAAAAGAAGCGATGATTGTCAATATGGCGAGGATTCTTTTGTCAGGATTTATGTTCGGTAATATGTATAGTATTGTATATAGTCTTGCGGGTGCGGGATGTAGCTTTGGTGTAATGTTGCTTGGTAAGAAACTGAAATGTTTCTCCATGAAAGCAGTCAGTATACTGGGCGGTGTGTTTCATAATATCGGCCAATTGATGATCGCAGCACTTCTTGTGACCAATTTGTCGGTTGTGGCGTATCTGCCGATGCTTTTGGTTGCAGGGGTAGTGACAGGAATATGCAATGGCATATTAGCAGAAATCATATATAAAAGAGGTATTTTATGATCGGATATGTAAAGGGGACACTGGAAGATATCGAAGAAACAGCAGTTGTCCTGGATGTAAATGGTATTGGAATTCGGATTTTTGTCAGTGCTGGATTTTTGTGTGAGTTACCTAAATATGGAACAGAAATGAAGATACACACTTATACTTATGTAAAAGAAGATGCATTTGTTTTGTATGGTTTTCGTAATAAAGACGAACTGGAATTGTTTAAAAAGCTGATTACAGTGAGTGGTATCGGACCAAAAGGTGGACTATCTATATTGTCGGTACTTGGTGCGGACGATCTCCGTTTTGCAATTTATTCCGGTGATGTAAAATCCATTGCAAAAGCACCGGGCATCGGTAAGAAGACAGCAGAAAGAGTGGTTCTTGAGCTGAAAGATAAAGTTAGTCTTGAAGATACAAGTGCGGATACGTTGCTTGGACAGATTGGACAGTCGGAGGATAACTCAATGTCTGAATTTGCGGGAAAACGTAAGGATGCGATAGATGCTCTTGCGGCGCTCGGATATAGTAGCACGGATGCAGCCAGAGCGGTCAAACAAGTAAAACAGACAGAAGATATGACCGTGGAGGAAATCTTAAAAGCTTCTCTGCGCTATCTTTTATAAATTTGAGGTGAAACATGGCTCCTAGAATGATAGAAACAAATCTGATGGCAGAAGATGTGAAAGTGGAAGATACCCTACGCCCTCAGATGCTGGATGACTACATTGGTCAACAAAAAGCAAAAGACAATTTAAAAATATTTATCGAGGCAGCAAAGCGAAGATCAGATTCGCTCGACCACGTGCTTCTTTATGGACCACCGGGACTTGGAAAAACGACGCTCGCAGGCATAATTGCGAATGAAATGGGTGTAAATATCAAAGTGACCAGTGGTCCAGCGATTGAAAAACCGGGTGAGATGGCAGCAATTCTCAACAACCTTCAAGAAGGCGATGTCCTGTTTGTTGATGAAATTCATCGTTTGAATCGCCAGGTAGAAGAGGTTTTATATCCGGCAATGGAAGATTTTGCGATTGATATTATGATCGGAAAAGGAACAAGTGCCCGTTCGATTCGACTTGATTTGCCAAGGTTTACTTTGGTTGGTGCAACAACAAGAGCCGGACTTTTGACGGCTCCGCTTCGAGACAGATTTGGTGTGATTCATAAACTTGAATTTTATAATATTGAGGAATTAAAGCAGATTATTCTTCATTCGGCATCCGTTTTAGATGTTGCAATCGAAGAAAAAGGAGCCTATGAGCTTGCGAGAAGAAGTCGAGGAACTCCGCGTCTTGCTAACCGCATTCTGAAACGTGTTCGTGATTTTGCGCAGGTAAAATATGATGGAGTAATTACAAAAGAGGTCGCTGATACAGCACTGGACCTTTTGGGGGTGGATAAGTTAGGGCTTGATCATGTGGATCAGAACATTATTCTTACAATGATTGATAAATTTAGTGGAGGTCCGGTTGGACTAGATACGTTAGCTGCGGCTACAGGCGAGGATGCAGGAACCGTGGAGGATGTTTATGAGCCATATCTGATTTTAAACGGATTGATAAATCGTACACCGAGAGGTCGCGTGGTAACTGAAGCAGCATATAGGCATTTTGGGCGAAAACGGTTGGAGAGTGAGTAAGGAGTTTGATTTTAGTCTGCGTAGAAGGAGCGATGAAAAAACCTTGTTTTCTCTATAGAATTTGATATAATAGACGAGTAAGAACTTGAAGTAGGAATGTGGAAAGGTGTACAAATGACAGCGAAAACAGATACAGAAGTATTAATTGGTGGTAAAGTATATACATTAAGCGGATACGAGAGCGAAGAGTATTTGCAGAAGGTGGCTCTTTATATCAATAATAAAATTGGTGAGTATAACAAGATAGAAGGATTTCGCCGTCAATCAATGGATACGCAGGCTGTTCTTCTGGAGCTCAATATAGCGGATGATTATTTTAAAGCAAAGAAGAAAGTTGCTTCATTAGAGGAAGAGATTGCAAATAAAGAGAAAGAGCTTTATGATATCAAACATGAGTTGATTGCGACTCAAATCAAACTGGAAAGTACGGAAAAAACATTAAAAGCAATGCAAAATGTGAAGAAAGAGATAAAATAATCAAAAGCTGTCGTAAGGCAGCTTTTTCTATGAAAGGAAAACAGCATGGTGGAATTATTAGCACCGGCCGGTGATAAAGAATGTTTTAAAGCAGCACTTATGGCAGGTGCTGACGCAATATATGTGGGTGGAAATAAATATGGTGCCCGCGCATACGCCACAAATTTTGAAACGGAAGATTTGCTTGCGGCTTTGGACTTAGCGCATTTGTTTGGGAAAAAAGTCTATCTAACGATAAACACGTTGATGAAAGATCAAGAGCTGGATGGTCTAGACTCCTTTTTATTTCCTTACTATGAAGCGGGATTAGATGGAGTGATTATACAGGATTTGGGGGCATTGCGCTTTGTCAGAGAACGGTTTCCGGGACTTGAGCTTCATGCCAGTACGCAGATGACGGTAACCGGAAGCTATGGTGCAAGTTTATTGAAATCATATGGTGTTTCGCGTGTGGTACCGGCAAGGGAATTATCACTTGCTGAGATTAGAGCGATAAAGGAAGAGACCGGTCTGGAGATAGAGACGTTTATACATGGAGCTATGTGCTATGGATATTCGGGACAATGTTTATTTTCAAGTATGCTCGGAGAGAGAAGTGGAAACAGAGGACGATGTGCCGGTCCGTGTCGACTTCCTTATCAGATAGAGTATAATGGGAAAAAACTTAACAGTAACGATGAACTTTATCAGCTTAGCCTGAAAGATCTTTGCGTACTTGAGAGTTTACCACATTTGATGGAGGCAGGGATTGACAGTTTTAAGATTGAAGGAAGAATGAAGACGCCGGAATATGTTTCTTTTGTAACAGGGATGTATCGGAAATATATGGATTTATATCTTGAAAATTCGAAGAAGTATAAGGTTTCAGAAGAAGATCTTTCGCTTTTAAAGAATCAGTTTAGTCGCGGGAGTATACAATCCGGATATTATTTCCAGCATAATGGCAGAGAACTTGTGACATTAAATAAACCTGGATATCAGTCATATGCTGTGTCAAAAGACGTATCAAATCAGGGAACAAAGGAGCAAAATAGCCGAGAAATGCCTTGTATATGCGTGGAAGGACATTTTGTGGCAAAAAAAGAGGAACCGATTTGTTTTTACGTAAATTGTCAAGGAAAGCCGGAAACAATAGTGGCTGCAGCCGGAGATATAGCCATGAAAGCTCAAAAATGTCCGGCTACGCTTGAGGATGTAAAAAAACAGTTAATCAAAACAGGAAATACATGTTTTGACTTTTCACAAATAACCATTGATATGGAAGAAGACCTCTTTTTGTCGAAGAAAGAATTAAATGAACTAAGACGCAGTGCGCTGCATATGTTGCAGGAGCAGTTACTGGAAGGTTACAGAAGATCGTCAAAGGGAGACTTAATTCAAAAAGGTAATGTATCAAAACATAGAAATTGTGGTGCGCTGAGAATGATAGACCACTATTGGCAAATTGAAGTCAGAACATTGGAGCAATTTTTGGCATTGGAGCCGATAGAGGGAATGAAGCGAGTTTATGTTTCAAGTGATATGTTGACCTGTTTATTGGAGAAAACGATGATGGATTCATTCTTTTTTCATATGGATGAGTTACGAGCAGATGGAATCGAGATATATTTAAGACTCCCATCGGTCGTGCGCAGAGAAACCATGAAAATCATCGATTCATATCGTAATATAATTGAGAGAATAAACCCGGAAGGATTCTGCATTGGAAATTTGGAGAGTCTTGCTTATATAAAAGAAAAATATCCGCAAAAAAGATTGGTGACAGATGCAGGGATGCATTTGTTTAATTCAGATACAACTGCGTTTTATGAAGAAAATCATGTGTATGAGCACATATTTTCTTATGAGCTGCACAAAAAAGAAGTAGAAGAAATAGTGTCACATGAATCAGCAAGGCATCATTCGTTTATTCTACCGGTGTATGGATATATTCCGCTCATGGTAAGTGCAGGATGTCTTCTGAAAACAAATAATAGATGTCGAAGGGGAACGGGAGATGAGTTTGTATACTTGATTGATCGCCAAAAGAAGAAAAGAGTGGTAATTACGCATTGTGACAGATGTGAGAATACAATTTACAATTCAGTTCCGCTTTCTCTCCATAAAGAGACGCAAAAGATACAGGATATGGCGTTACAGGGTGTGCTTATGAAGTTTACAATTGAAACAGCAAAGGAAATGAGGCAAATCATAAATTATTTCACACATCTGTATGTATGCGATAGGGATAAGTCTGGGCAGTTCGAAGGAAATAATGGGGGTGAGACTCCGTATTCGGAGTTTACAAAGGGACATTTTATGAAAGGTGTAGAGTAGAAGAATGGCACATGTAATATCTGATTTATCGAAATATGTGATTGTTTTCTTTATGGCATTATATACATTGCTGTGTTTCTTTTGTATACATAAAAAAGAAGACGATGAAAGAGGATGGATTTACGGATTGCAAATTGTTTGCATGTTTATGGTACATTTTCTCGGTTTTGCAGCAATCTGTCTTGAAACCGGAGATATTTCTTATATTTTTTTCTATGGATTCCAGCAAATACTATTGTTTGCAACCATTGCTTTGTACCGCGTGATTTATCCGGAAGTGAATAAGCTTATTATCAACAATATGTGTCTGCTTTTAACAGTTGGTTTTATCATACTTACAAGAATCTCGTATGAGAAATCAATAAAACAGTTTGCTATTGTGTCGATATCACTGATTGTGGGATTATTTATTCCTTATCTAATAAAAAAGTTGACGTTTTTAAAGCACCTTGCATGGGTTTATGGTATGTTGGGAGTATTATTGCTGGTAGTTGTTGCAATACTCGGAGCGGTAACTCATGGTGCAAAATTATCGTATTCAATTGCGGGGATTTCTTTTCAGCCATCGGAAGTTGTGAAGATCTTGTTTGTCTTTTTTGTGGCGGGAATGTTAAAACAATCCAAAACATTTCTTCAGGTAGTGATAACGACGGTAGTTGCGGCAATCCATATACTGACGTTGGTTCTGTCCAGAGATTTGGGTAGTGCATTAATCTTTTTTGTAACTTATCTTGTGATGTTGTATGTGGCAACCCAAAAGATTGGATATCTTCTGGCAGGAACAGTGGCAGGAGCTGCAGCTTCCTATATTGCTTACATGTTGTTTTCGCATATTCAAGTTCGAGTGGTTGCATGGCTGGATCCTTGGACCTATATTAACGATGAGGGATACCAGATTACGCAGTCGCTATTTGCGATAGGTACCGGTAGTTGGTTCGGAATGGGATTATATCAAGGAAATCCGACAGCAATTCCTTATGTCGAGCAGGATTTTGTTTTTTCAGCCATTGCAGAGGAGATGGGAGTAATATTTGCCATTTGTCTGATATTAGTATGCATTAGCTGTTTTTTGACCATTATGATGATTGCGTTACGGATTGAGGAAGAGTTTTATCGGAATGTAGCAGTCGGACTAGGAATGGTCTATGTCATGCAGGTGTTTTTAACAATTGGCGGAGGAACAAGATTTATTCCGCTTACGGGAGTGACTTTACCACTCGTTAGTTATGGTGGTAGTAGTGTTCTGGCAACCATCGTGATGTTTTGCATTGTGCAGGGATTGTATGGAGTAAGAGAACAGGAAGGAATAAAAAATGAAAAAAAAGCAAGAAAAGCAAGACGTGATGAAATGCAAATCGAATAAACGAGAAATTATCGCGGTTATGTGTGCAGTCACCTTGGTTATGCTCGCAATGATATGGAATATTGTTGATTTTATGCTAATGGAAAAAGAAGATGCAATTAATAATTCCTACAATCCAAGACAGGAACTTTTAGCGAGTCAGAACATTAGAGGTCGAATTTATTCCAAAGATGGTGACATTCTTGCACATACGAAGGTATCGGAGGATGGAACGGAAGAAAGGATATATCCATATAAAGAGTTATTTTCACATGTGGTAGGATATTCAACAAAAGGAAAGACAGGGATAGAATATTCAGAAAACATGAAAATGTTGACCTCTCATGCATCATTGTCAAATAAAATTCAAAATGAGATGAATTCAGAAAAAAATATCGGAGATAGTGTAATTACGACACTGGATGTGGCACTTCAGCAAGTGGCCTATGATGCACTCGGTGTGTACTCGGGTGTTATTGTGGTAACGGAACCAGCCACAGGAAAAATTCTTGCAATGGTATCTAAACCGGATTATGACCCAAATGAAATAGCTGTTATATGGGAAGATTTGGTGGAAGATAACTCCAGTAGTGTGCTTTTGAATCGAGCGACGCAGGGGTTATATCCGCCTGGTAGTACATTTAAAATTATAACTGCATTGGAATATTATAGGCAAATGGAAGGAAATACAGGGGCATATTCTTATCAATGTAGTGGTAAATTTTCCAAGGATGGAAGTGTGATACGATGTTATCATGGGTCTAATCATGGAGCGGTGGATTTCAAGAAAAGTTTTGCAAAATCATGTAATTCATCCTTTGCAAATATTGGGACTTCATTAGATATCGTAAAGTTTCAGGAAACATGTAAAGATCTTTTGTTCCAAACGGAATTAAATATGGATTTTCCAAAGAAACAGAGTCAAGTATATCTATCCGAAACGGACGATATCAATTCAATTATGCAAACCGCAATTGGGCAGGGGAAAACACAGATTACTCCGATGCATCTGAATATGATTACCGCTGCTATTGCAAATAAAGGAGTATGCATGACCCCTTATGTAGTTGATCGAATTGAGAGTGAGACGGGAGCTGTTGTAAAAAAGAATTCACCTGTGACGGAAAAAGTGATGATGACAGAAGAAGAAGCGGCTTTTATGACAGAGATGATGACAGAAGTTGTTCTTTCCGGGACGGCGACCAAACTGGATGGATTAAGTTATACCGCGGCTGGAAAAACGGGATCCGCAGAATATTCAGAAAACAAAGAGGATTCACATGCATGGTTTACCGGATTTGCTCCGGTGGAAGATCCTCAGATATGTGTGACCATTATTGTTGAAAGTGCTGGTTCGGGAGGAGATTATGCAGTACCGATTGCCAAAAGAGTATTTGATCAGTTTTTTGTAACAAATCAATGAAAAATTGATGGAAAATTGATAGAAAATAGTAAAAATATCTATCTTTTTTCAAAGAATTGTAGTATAATACACGTGAGTTGTATATTCTATTTCGACAACAGGAGGGTTACATATGTTTGATCAGATTTTTGGGAATTATCTGGTGGCATCAGGAACGATTACACAGGAGCAGTTTCTTGATGTTCTGGAAAGTGAAGGGAAAATCCGTGTAAAGCTTGGGCTTATCGCGGTGGCTGAAAAGCTTATGACAGAGGAACAGGCTGATGAGGTAAATAAACTTCAGGCAATTATGGATCGCCGTTTTGGTGACATTGCAGTAGAAAAGGGATATTTATCCGATGATCAAGTGATGAATCTTCTAAAAAAACAGGGAAATATATATATGGTCTTTGTTCAGACATTAATTGATAAAGGATTAATGACATTGGAAGAGATTGATGATGTTTTAAGCAAATATCAGGAAGAGCAAGGGTTTACACATAGTGATATGGATGCTTTGGTAAGTGGAGATGTAGACCGAACGGTTCAGTTATTCCTTCCTTCTAATACAGAGCTGTGTGATAGACATTGTGGAATTGCAATTCGTACATTTCTTCGAATTATTAATTCCGGAGCATATGTTTCCAAGGCGTATTTAGTAGATGGTTTTAAGGCAGATAAGTTTGCAATGCAGGAGTTGCAGGGAGATCACAAGATTCTTTCTGGTTTTGCAGGAGCAGATGACAGCCTTTTGGCAATTGCTTGTCCGTTTGCAGATGAGGAATTTGAAGAGGTTGATATGGATGCTTTGGATGCTGTCGGAGAATTTACAAATTGTATCAATGGTCTTTTTGCATCTGAAATGAGTGGAGAAGGCGTAGATTTAGATATGTTACCACCTGTGTTCTATGATAATGCGGTAGAGATTAAAGGAAATCAGTTTTGTGTATTTCCAATCCATGTAGGCGGAAAAGAGATTCAGTTTATATTATCAATTGATTCAGAAATAGAAATCAAGTAGGAGGGAAATGACCGATGGCAAAGATTTTGATTGTAGATGACTCCAGAACATCCAGAAAGATGCTTCGTAGCATCTTGGAGTCGAACGGACATGAAATTGTAGATGAGGCTGTAAATGGTCAAGAAGGTGTTCAGAAATTTCAGTCATTAAAGCCGGATGTAGTAACATTAGATATTACAATGCCGGTAGTGGACGGGGTTGAGGCATTAAAGATGATCAAAGCGTTGGATGGAGATGCAAAGGTTGTTATGGTGACAGCGGCAGGACAGAAAAACAAAATGATTGAATGTATCAAAGCAGGTGCAAACGAATTTTTGACAAAACCTTTTGATCAGCAGGAAATTGTTGATGTAATTGCTAAAATGGTATAAAAAAAGAATAAAACCTGTCTTGCATGAATGGGCAATCTGTTTTATACTGATTATAGTGTTGAAATTCACGCCAGACAGGAGGGTTTGCAATGATTGAAGCAACAAGCTGTGGCGGTGTGGTTATATTTCGGGGGAAAATACTTCTTTTATACAAAAATATTAAAAATAAGTATGAAGGTTGGGTTTTGCCAAAGGGGACCGTGGAACCGGATGAAGAGTTCAAAGATACGGCTGTCAGAGAGGTGCTGGAGGAAGCAGGTGCGAAAGCGTCAATTATTAAATATGTGGGTAAAAGTGATTACACCTTTACCGTACCGGAAGATACGGTATTAAAGAGTGTACATTGGTATTTAATGATGGCGGACAGCTATTATAGCAAACCACAACGCGAGGAATTCTTTGTGGATTCTGGGTTTTATAAATATCACGAGGCATATCATATGCTGAAGTTTTCCAATGAAAAGCAGATTTTGGAAAAAGCATATGCGGAATATCTTGATTTGAAGCGCAGTA
Source organism: Lachnospiraceae bacterium (assembly GCA_045588655.1). Classification (GTDB taxonomy): domain Bacteria; phylum Bacillota; class Clostridia; order Lachnospirales; family Lachnospiraceae; genus SVFI01. Next base: position 122,809 of record JAZNEP010000035.1, read on the forward strand.
ATCTATGGGGAAATAAAAAGTACTTTTAAGGAAAGAGAAGGCATACATTTGCCTTCTTTTTTTAAAAGCGGAGTGAAGGATGTATATATATAAGGAATTAGTGACAGACGAAAATTGTGATGCTATAAGAAGTAAGATTATTCGAAAGATACGGATGAATATAGGTTTGATTGATACGTATTTGATATGTCTTGCACATAATAGTGATATATTTGATATTATTGATTGTACAAATTTAAAACAAAAAGGGTATCCTAAAAAGGATTTATATATTCTTGGAATTGCACGAGGAAAGACGAGTGCAGTGGAGCTTGCGGCTAAGCTTTTTGTTTCTTTGTCAGAAATCTATGGGATGGACGAGTTTAAACAAATTCTTTTTAAGCAAAGAGATACCCTGTTTCGGAGATATTAATGCACGTAGTATTGTTGATATTAAAAATAATTGGAATAATTTTGCTTATTTTGTTAGCAATTTTGATTGCACTGATTCTGATTTTATTGTTTGTGCCGATATTTTATAGTGCTGAGGGACGATATATTGAGAATACCCCCTATGCGAAAGCATGTATTAGATTTCTTTTTCCGTTATTGCATGTTTTTATAAAATATGAAAATGAGAATCCGGAAGGAAAAGTAAAGCTACTAGGATTTACGGTATATGATTTTTTTGCTAACAGAGATAGTGAGCATGGAAATAAAAAGGTGAAGAAATCGTCGAGAAATGCGACGGATAAAACGACAAAGAAAACAATAAAGAATGTGGCGAAGACGGATTCTCCATCTGCCGACGTGGAGGATACTAGAAAAATTCAATTACGGAAAGTTGAAACAACGCATGAGGTCAATGGAACGGATGGACAGGGAGAAGAACAGAACAGTTTATCTGATGAAGTAAAAACACAGACGCTTATAGAAAAAATACGCTATTTTATTTTTGTAATAAAAGAAAAATGGAAAGCATTTCTTTTAGCAATTAAAAGATTGAAAGAGAAAGGTATACAGAAAAAGAAAAAAGCAGAGGAAATTGTTCAAAAGATAACATTTTATAAAAAGGTCTGGGAGATGGAAGTGACGCAGAGTGTTTTTCGAAAGGCAAAGCGTTCTCTGTATAGATTATGGAGAGGGGTGCGTCCGCGAAAGGGTAAAATTAGAGTTTGCTTTGGGACGGATGATCCTGCGACAACCGGAGAAATATGTGCTTTTATCGGAATGATATATCCGTTTGTTGGAAAATATGTTATGATAGAACCGGATTTCGAACATAAAATTTTAGAAGGCGATTTCTATTTTAAAGGATATATTACATGCCTTATGTTGTTAAGAGTTGCATGGGTTGTATTATTTGATAAAGATATAAAAAATCTTAGAAAAATTCTTATGAATTCCAATAAGGAGGAGAAAAATGAATAATAATTTTTCAGAGGTTGTAACCTCATTATTAGGTGGAGTGGATCATTTCCTTTCAACGAAAACTGTGGTTGGTGAAGCGACACAGATTGGAGATACCATTATTCTTCCGCTTGTGGATGTTTCGTTTGGTGTCGGAGCAGGAGCGACAGCAGGTGACGTGAAAAATGGTGGTTTTGGTGGAGTGTCAGGTAAAATGTCGCCAAGTGCCGTACTTGTAATTAAAAACGGACAAACAAAACTCGTCAATGTAAAGAACCAGGATACAGTGACGAAGATTATAGATATGATTCCGGAGCTTGTAGATAAATTTACTACAGAAAAAGAAGAAATGGTGAGTGATGAAACCGCTGCATCAATTGCGTTTCCGACAGAGGATATAGAATAGTATTTTTTGGAATACAACGGGATTATAATGCATATAATATTAAAAAGGATGTGGACTGCCGGTATTATATGAAGCGAATCTGTGGTCTGTGCAGCTTTTGTGTTGCAATAGGTATGGTACTTATGCTTTTTATTGATAATACATTTGTGGCTGTGATCCTGATAGCAATTTTGCTGTTGCTTGGATATAATTTGTTTGCTGGTGACAGTTGTTAATGTATTATCGGAGATGAAATATGAAGCGGGATAAAATGGATGAAATACAATTGAAAAATTGGCTGTTTAAAGAAAATATGCGTCTTGAAGATTTGCGAGAAGAGCTTTCCAGAGCAAGCAAAATGATGCGTGAACAGGCGGAAGTGATTAAAAGAGATGAAATGAGTTTAAATAAAGAAAAAATGAAATTTCAATCAGAAAAAGAAGAATTTAAATCGCAGATGCATGACTGGACAAGCAAAATCAGAGAAGAGCGTAAGAAATTAGAAGAGGAACAGAGCTTTTTTGATAAAAAATTCAAGATACTGGAAATGGGATTTAAGCAGTTGGACGCGGATCGGAGAAGTTTTGAAGCAAGAAAGCGTGCATTTGAATACGAGAAGATGTATGAAAAAGAGGATGATTTTCAGACCTTTTCTGCAGAAACTGTTTCAGAAGAGATGTTTTTCTTTCGTGGAGTAACACATCCGTTGGCTTTAAAAAAAAGATATAAGGATTTGATTAAAATATATCATCCGGATAATCTTGGTGGAGACAAGAGTATGCTTCAGCAGATTAATAAAGAATATGATCATTTAAAGAAAAGTATTACTTATCAAAAGAAGGCATAAAAAAAGGAACCATATAATGGTTCCTTCATTTTTTCATGTAATTAAGCTCTTTCAACCTTGCCAGATCTTAAGCAAGATGTACAAACATGCATTTTTTTCGTAGCACTGTTTACTTTACATTTTACACTTTTTACATTTGCATTCCAAATGCGGTTAGATTTTCTATGAGAATGGCTGACATTGTTACCAAAATGAGCACCTTTGCCACAAACATCACACTTAGCCATGATCGCACCTCCTAAACTTGAATAGTCTTATAAACTCACAACATGGATATTCTAACAGAAAAAATATATGAATGCAAGCAGAAATTATTTTTTTGACAGGTATTTTATAAAATCATGTTCCAATTTTTAAAAAAACAGGGTATAATCACATTAGAGTAAAGATCCAAGGAGGATATTGCATGAAAACATTAATGAATACACACCTCGGAAATATTTCAATTGATAGCGATGTAATTGCAAATTACGCGGGTAGCGTTGCAGTGGAATGTATCGGTATTGTTGGAATGGCGAGTGTAAATGTAAAAGACGGTTTGGTTAAGTTGCTAAAGATGGATAATCTTTCAACAGGCGTTTGTGTCCATGTTAATAATAATAAATTGATAATAGATTTTCATCTGATTGTTGCATATGGTGTAAATATTCTGGCTGTTTCGGATAATTTAACCAGTAATGTAAAATATAAAGTAGAAGAATTTACAGGGCTTTCTGTTGAAAAAGTAAATATTTTTGTGGAAGGCGTCAGAGTAATCGACTAGAGGAGGATGAAAAAGTGTCGTTGAATAGAATAGATGCGAATTTGTTTCGCGCCATGTTTTTGGCGGGAGCCAAAAATCTGGAGGCAAAAAAAGAATATATCAATGAGTTGAATGTGTTTCCGGTACCGGATGGTGATACCGGTACGAACATGACTTTGACGATTATGTCGGCAGCAAAGGAAGTTGCTGCTCTTCCGGAAAATGCAGGATTAAAAGATCTTTCGAAAGCGATTTCTTCCGGGTCTCTCCGTGGTGCAAGAGGTAACTCGGGAGTTATTTTATCACAGCTCTTCCGCGGTATGTGTAGAGTGATTGGAGAAATTGAAGGTGATATTACAATCGATGACTTTATCCTTGCATTTGAGAAGGCGGTAGAAAGTGCATATAAAGCAGTTATGAAGCCGAAAGAAGGAACAATTCTTACCGTTGCAAAAGGTATTTATGAGAAGGCAATAGAGTTCGAAGGAACGGATGATATGGATCTGTTCATAGACGAAGTGATTGACTATGCACAGGTAGTTCTTAACAAAACGCCGGATATGCTTCCTGTACTCAAGCAGGCCGGAGTAGTGGATTCAGGTGGACAGGGTCTTTTGGATGTGCTCAAAGGTGCACAGAAGGCGTTCCGTGGAGAAGAGTTAGATCTTACGATTGACGCAGCACCGGTTGTAAAGAAAACAACGGGAGTTGACACCTCCAATGTGGAGACTGCAGATATTAAATTTGGTTATTGTACAGAGTTTATCATCTTGTTAAATAAAACGTTCAATGTTAAACATGAAATGGATTTTAAAGCATTTTTAGAGTCTATCGGTGATTCCATTGTAGTTGTGGCAGATGATGAAATTGTAAAAGTGCACGTACATACCAACGATCCGGGGTTGGCGATTCAGCGTGCACTCACTTATGGTGCGTTATCGAATATGAAAATCGATAATATGCGACTTGAACATGAAGAAAAGTTGTTCAAGGAAGCAGAGAAGAACGCAGAGGCATCAGCGCCTGAAAAAGAAGAATCGCAAGAGTGGAAAGAGTATGGTTTTATCAGCGTTTCAATCGGTGAGGGCCTGAATGCGATCTTTAAAGATTTGGGAGTGGATCGTATCATTGAAGGTGGACAGACGATGAATCCGAGTACGGAAGATATTCTTAGTGCCATCGAATCTTTAAATGCAAAAACAATTTATGTTCTTCCGAATAATAAGAATATAGTTATGGCCGCAAATCAGGCTAGAGATTTGACAGAGGATAAGGAAATAATTGTGGTTCCTACTAAGACGATTCCACAAGGAATTTCTGCAATTATCAATTTTGTACCTGAGCTGTCCGGCGAGGATAATTTGGCTAATATGGTTGCGGAAATTGAAAATGTTAAGACCGGACAGGTAACTTATGCTGTTCGTGATACAGAGATTGATGATAAGATTATCAAGGAAAATGATATTATGGGTATCGGAGACAAATCAATTCTTGCGGTTGGTGAAAAGATTTTTGATACAACGCTTGAAATGGTAGCAGAGATGATGAAGGAATCCGATAGCGAGCTTATCAGCATCTATTACGGTTGTGATGTAGATGAAGAAGACGCCGAAAGTCTTCAGGCATCATTGGAAGAAACGTATAAAGACTGTGATGTAGAATTACAATATGGTGGACAGCCGATTTATTACTATATTATTTCGGCAGAATAGGTGTTTTGATGAATTTGGATCAATCTATTATGGAATTAAAGGGCATCGGTGAAAAAAACGCTGCCCTTTTTCATAAATTGAATATTCATACGATTGGGGATTTGATCTTTCATTTTCCAAAAGAATATAAGAAATTTCCGATGGTTGGAAATTTCCAAGGTGAGGAAAATGGTAGCGGAAACAGAGCAGTCTTGGCGAAGGTGAAAACAGTACCTCAAATGAAACGTATACGAGGAATTAGTATATTGAGTTTTTCTGTGGTGGATAAAATAGGGCAGATTGCAACGATCACATTTTTTAATATGCCATATTTAAAAAACAGTATAAAACAGGATAAAATGTACGTTTTTTATGGAAGTATTAATCAAAAAAACGGTGCTTGGTTTATGAGTCATCCAAAGATGTACTTGCCAGAAGAGTACGAGAAGCTCAAAGGTTTGTATGTACCGGTCTATTCGCGAACCAAGGGATTGACAGATCAGGCAATTCACAAATATTGTATGAAAGCGCTTGCTACGGTAGATGAGGTAGAAGAATATTTGCCGGAAGAGTATATAAAAAAATATCAGTTTTGTTCAATTAGTGATACACTGCGAATGTTACATGCACCTGTAGACATGACAGAAGCTTTAATTGCTCGTAAACGTTTTGCTTATGAGGAATTTTTATTGTTTTTGCTTGCAGTAAAGTCTAAACATTCGGATAAAAAAGCATTATTTGGTCGTGAGTTGATAGAGACGGCAGATATGGATTTGTTAATTGAACGACTTCCATATGAGCTTACCTCATCACAAATGCAAGCTTATATGCAAATAAAAAGTGATATGTTAAGCGGTGCATGCATGAATCGCCTATTACAGGGAGATGTTGGGAGCGGAAAAACGATTGTTGCAATATTAGCACTTCTGCTATGTGTATCTAACGGTTATCAGGGAGCTATGATGGCCCCAACGGAGGTTCTTGCCAAGCAGCATATGGAAACTGTGCAACAGATGATACGACAGTACAAGCTACCGTTTCAGCCAGTTCTTTTGATAGGGTCACAGTCGGCAAAAGAAAAAAAACAAATCTATGAACAGATAAAGAATGGTGAGTGTAATCTTGTGATTGGAACACATGCAGTGATTCAGGATAATGTGATTTTTCATGACCTTGCACTTGTAATAACGGATGAACAGCATAGATTTGGCGTAAAGCAGAGAGAAAAACTTGTTGATAAAGGGAAAAATATTCATACAATCGTAATGAGTGCAACACCGATACCGCGATCACTTGCACTCATTTTGTACGGTGATTTAGATATTACAGAAATGAAAGGACTTCCATCAGAACGGCTTCCAATTAAAAATTGTGTAGTGAATAAGAATTATAGACAGACTGCGTATAAATTTATTCAGGATGAAATAAAAAAGGGTAGACAGGCTTACGTGATATGTCCGATGGCAGAGCCGGGAGTCATGGAAGAACTCGAAAATGTAGTGGAGTATGCAGCATATTTACGTCCTTTTTTTGAAGAAAGCGTAAGAATTGCATATCTACACGGAAAAATGAAAGCAAAGCAAAAAACAGATATCATGGATCGTTTTTCAACGGGTGAAATTGATATCCTTGTATCGACGACAGTGATAGAGGTAGGAGTTAATGTGCCAAATGCAACTGTGATGCTGGTAGAAAATGCGGAAAGATTCGGTCTTGCGACGTTACATCAAATTCGTGGGCGTGTCGGTCGAGGTACGCAACAGTCATATTGCATCTTTATGGAATCAGAAGAAAAAAAGAAAAAAAATGAACGTTTGGAGATATTAAATCATTCGAATGATGGATTTGAGATTGCAAATCAAGATTTAAAATTAAGAGGACCAGGCGATTTTGTAGGAATCGAGCAAAGTGGTGCGTTTCATTTTAGATTTGCAGACATATATCAAGATGCGGATATGCTGAAAATGGCATCAGCAGATGCCGCGGAAATTTTAAAAAATGACTCTTTACTTCTGGAGGATTCTCATATACCATTAAAAAGGAAATTGGAAGCATATGTATCGTCCGGTTATATTCATGTTTTATAATCGGAGAAGGCGGATAACAGTATGTTTGGAGGAAAAGTTTTGAAGAAAATAGCGGTTTTAACAGACAGTAATAGTGGAATTACACAAAATGAGGCACAGGAAATCGGTGCATATGTCATACCGATGCCGTTTATGATAAATGAAGAGACTTATTATGAAGGAATAAATTTGAACCAAGAACAGTTTTATGATTTTTTGGAAGAAGAAGCTTATGTAAAAACATCACAGCCTACACTGGAAACTGTGATTGAAACATATAAAAAGCTACTGAACGACTATGATGAGATTGTTCATATTCCAATGTCGAGCGGACTTAGTGGAACATACCAGACTGCTCAAATGATTGCTCAGGAAGATGAGTTTGCAGGAAAGGTATTTCCGGTGAATAACCAACGTATTTCAGTGACACAAAAGGCGTCAGTAAGAGAAGCAATTGCACTGGCAAGTAAAGGGTATGATGGTGCCCAGATAAAACAGCTTCTTGAAGAGGATAAGTTTAATTCGACGATTTATATTATGCTTGATACGCTCTACTATCTGAAGAAGGGCGGAAGAATCACACCGGCAGCTGCGGCGATTGGTACGTTATTAAAGATAAAGCCTGTGTTGCAGATTCAGGGAGAAAAACTGGATGCATTTGCCAAAGTACGTACGCAGAATCAAGGCAAATCCGTGATGATTCAGGCAATCAAAAAGGATATTGAGACGAGATTCGGTGGATTTGATGATACATTAAAGGATCGTGTAATACTACAGATAGCGCATACAAAAAATGAGGAAGTTGCACAGATGTTTAAAAAGGAAATTAAAAAGGAATTTCCGGGAGTGGAAGTGAAAGACATAGATCCGTTGTCTTTGAGCGTTTCCTGTCATATCGGACCGGGAGCACTTGGTATTGCGTGTACGAAAAAGATGAGCAGAACGAAATAATCGAAAGAGGTATATAGAAATGTCGAAGGCGGCAGAAAATTATAATGCAGGGAGTATAACAGTATTGGAAGGTCTTGAGGCTGTACGTGTCAGACCGGGAATGTATATCGGTAGTGTCTCTACCAAAGGACTCAATCATTTGATTTATGAGATTGTAGACAACTCGGTAGATGAGCATTTGGCCGGACATTGTAGTGAAATACGTGTTTTTCTGGAAAAGGACGGTACCGCAATTGTGGAAGATAACGGCCGTGGAATTCCGGTTGACCTGCACGAAAAAGGAATCAGTGCGGAACGTTTGGTTTTTACGACATTGCATGCAGGTGGTAAGTTTGATGATTCTGCATATAAGACAAGCGGAGGTTTGCATGGTGTAGGTTCTTCAGTGGTCAATGCGCTTTCTACATGGTTAAAAGTTACAATTAAACGTGGCGGCCAGATTTATGAAGATAAATATGAGCGCGGAAATCCGATTGTGGAGCTTGAAAATGGTTTGCTCCCGGTGATTGGAAAAACACGTGAAACAGGTACAAGGGTACAATTTTTACCGGATGATACTATTTTTGACCGTACTTATTTTAGATCAGAGGATATTAAAAGTCGTTTGCATGAGACGGCCTATTTGAATCCGGAGTTGACAATTATTTTTGAAGATAGACGTGGGGAAGAAGTTGATCATGTAGAATTTCATGAACCGGAAGGGATTATAGGATTTGTAAAAAAGATGAATCATGGAAAAGATGCGGTTCATGATGTGATTTATATGAAAGGGGAGAGTGACGGTATTACCGTTGAGCTTGCGTTGCAGTATGTCAATGAGTTTCGTGAAAATGTGCTTGGCTTTTGTAACAACATTTATAATGCAGAAGGAGGGACACATTTGACCGGTTTTAAAACGATTTTTACAACGGTCATTAACAACTACGCGCGTGAGCTAAATATTTTAAAAGAAAAAGATGCAAATTTTACCGGACCTGATGTTCGTAATGGTATGACAGCAATTGTGTCATTAAAACATCCGGATCCGCGTTTTGAAGGACAGACAAAGACCAAACTCGATAATCAGGATGCTGCAAAGGTTGTATCCAAAGTGGTTGGTGAAGAGATTGTCCGTTTCTTTGATCGTAATCTTGAAACCCTGAAAAATGTAATTGGTTGCGCAGAAAAAGCAGCAAAGATACGAAAAACTGAAGAAAAAGCAAAGACAAATATGCTGACAAAACAGCGTTTTTCTTTTGATTCAAATGGGAAATTGGCAAACTGTGAATCGAGAGATGCTGCAAAGTGCGAAATTTTTATTGTAGAGGGTGATTCTGCCGGCGGTTCAGCTAAGATGGCGCGGAATCGTATGTATCAGGCAATTATGCCAATTCGTGGTAAAATTTTAAATGTGGAAAAGGCCAGTATTGATAAAGTGCTTGCCAACGCTGAAATAAAAACGATGATAAATGCGTTTGGTTGTGGATTTTCAGAAGGGTATGGAAATGATTTTGACATATCCAAGCTTCGCTATGACAAAATTATTATTATGGCCGACGCGGATGTGGATGGTGCTCATATTTGTACCCTGTTATTGACCCTCTTTTATCGGTTTATGCCTGAACTGATTACGGAAGGACATGTGTATATTGCCATGCCACCACTTTACAAAGCCATGCCTTCTAAGGGGAAGGAAGAATATTTATATGATGATAAAGCATTGGCAAAATACAGAAAATCACACAAAGGTCCTTTTACGCTTCAAAGATATAAGGGGCTTGGAGAAATGGATGCGCAGCAGCTTTGGGAGACAACGCTAAATCCGGAAACGAGATTTTTGAAACGTGTCGGTATTGATGATAGCTATATGGCGGATCATGTAACAGAGAAATTGATGGGAAATGAGGTTCCACCACGTAGAGCATTTATTTATGAGCATGCAGAGGAAGCACTTCTTGATTTTTAAGATAGGATGGGTTACAGAATAATGGAAGAAAGAATCATACAAACCGAATATTCGGAAGTAATGGAAAAATCGTATATTGATTATGCGATGAGTGTTATTATTTCCAGAGCGCTTCCGGATATACGAGATGGTTTGAAGCCGGTACAGAGAAGAACACTTTATGATATGTCAGAGCTCGGCATTAAATTTGATAAGCCGTATCGTAAATGTGCCCGTATTGTCGGAGATACTATGGGTAAATATCATCCGCATGGGGATAGCTCTATTTATGATGCGCTTGTTGTTATGGCACAGGATTTTAAAAAGGGACTTCCGCTTGTAGATGGGCATGGTAACTTTGGCTCAATCGAAGGAGACGGTGCTGCTGCAATGCGTTATACAGAGGCACGTCTGCAGAAAATTACACAAACAGCATTTTTAGAAGATCTAGATAAAGATGTAGTGGATTTTATGCCAAACTTTGATGAGACCGAAAAGGAACCGGTTGTACTTCCGGTAAAAATTCCAAACCTCCTTGTGAATGGGGCTGAGGGTATTGCGGTAGGTATGGCAACCAGTATTCCGACGCACAACCTTTCGGAAGTGATTGATGCAACAAAAGCATTTATGCGTGACGAATCGATGTCAACTCGTGAACTTATGAAATATATCAAGGGACCGGATTTTCCGACCGGAGGTATGGTTTGTAATAAAGATGATTTGCTTGATATTTATGAGACCGGGACCGGTAAACTAAGACTTCGCGGAACGGTTGTACAGGAAAAAGGGAAAGCCGGAAAGACGAATGTGGTGATTACGGAAATTCCATATACAATGATTGGCGCGAACATCTCAAAATTTCTTTTTGATGTAGCAGCACTGGCAGAATCAAAGAAGACCAATGATATTGTGGATATTACCAATCAGTCGTCAAAAGAAGGAATTCGTATTGTAATTGAACTCCGTAAAGATGCGGATGTTGAGAATTTTATTAACCTTTTATATAAAAAAACAAAATTGGAAGATACGTTCGGTGTCAATATGCTTGCAGTTGCAGACGGACGTCCGGAAACACTTGGACTTCGTGGTGTTTTACAACATTTTGTTAAATTCCAGTTTGAAGTAACGACCAGAAAATATAAGACACTTCTCGCCAAAGAGATGGAGCGAAAAGAAGTGCAGGAAGGTCTCATAAAAGCATGTAATGTAATTGATTTGATTATTGAAATTCTTCGTGGTTCCAAAGACAGAGCGATGGCAAAAAAATGTCTCGTGGAAGGAGACACAACAGGAATTAAATTCAAGTTTAAAGAATCACGCATTATGGCAGAACAGCTTATGTTTTCGGAAAAACAGGCCAATGCCATATTGGAAATGCGCTTGTATAAGTTGATTGGACTTGAAATAGAAGCTCTTATTAAAGAACATGATGAAACGATGGCAAATATTTATCGATATGAAGATATTCTTGCGAGTCGTGATTCTATGACGCAGGTTATTATCAATGAACTTGATGATATTAAGAAAGAATATGGAAGAAAACGTCGCACAGTGGTAGGAAATACAGAACAGGCTGTCTATGTTGAGAAGAAAATAGAGGAAATGGATGTATGTTTCCTGATGGATAAGTTTGGTTATGCCAGAACAGTAGATATGGCCACGTTTGAAAGAAATAAAGAGGCTGCTCTTTCAGAAAACAAGTATGTTTTTGTGTGTAAAAACACAGGGAAGGTGTGTGTGTTTACCAATAAAGGCCTTCTTCATACCATTAAAGTATCCGACATACCATTTGGAAAATTTAGGGACAAAGGAGTACCGATAGACAATATCAGTAATTATAATACTTCGGAGGAAGAGATTGTCTGTGTGGCGAGTCAGTCGGAATTAAATCTTTACCGCGTTATTTTCGTGACGGAGACTGCGATGGTTAAAATAGTGGACGGTGGAGAGTTTGATGTGAGCAAACGTAGCGTTGCAGCAACAAAACTGCAGGATGGCGATAACGTAGTGAGTGTAGAAGTATTAAAACAACAGCGCAATATTGTACTTCGTTCCGACGAGGGATACTTCCTTCGTTTTCCACTGGAGGAAATTCCAGAGAAGAAAAAAGCGGCGATTGGCGTGCGTGGTATGAAATTAGCCGGAAAAGATAAGATTACGGACGTATACTATACACAGAACGCTGTCGAACAAACGATAGAATATAAAGAGAAAATGCTTGAACTGAACAAGATTAAGATGGGAAAACGAGACGGAAAAGGTGTAAAGGTAAGAGCATAGGAGGATAACATGCGAGTAATAGCAGGCACAGCAAGAAGTCTTCAGCTAAAGACTCCGCTTGGAGATCATACAAGACCAACCACAGATCGTATTAAGGAAACATTATTTAATATGATTCAAGGAGAAATTCCGGGAGCGGTGTTTCTTGATTTGTTTGCAGGGAGCGGAAGCATCGGAATTGAAGCATTGAGTCGGGGCGCAGCATTCGCTGTATTTGTTGAAAATGATAAAAATGCGCAGGTATGTATTGAAGAGAATCTGACGCATACCAAATTTAGGCCTAAAACGGTACTTTGTAAACAGGATGTGTTTGTATCGTTGCAGTCATTGGAGTATAAATATGATTTTGATGTGATTTTCATGGATCCGCCATATGATCAGGAACTTGAGCGAAGAGTCCTTGAATATCTAACGGTATCCAGTCTGATTACAGAAGATACCCTGATTATTTTTGAAGCTTCTCTGGATACGGATATTTCATATTTGGAGGCGCTCGGTTATGATTTGATAAAAGAGAAAAAATACAAGACGAACAAACATGTATTTGTGCAGAGGAGTATACGATGAGTAAAGCAATTTATCCCGGAAGTTTTGATCCGATGACCTGCGGGCATTTGGATGTCATCCGCAGATCGGCAAAAATTTTTGACGAATTAACAGTAAGTGTATTGAACAATGTAAATAAATCTGCATTGTTTTCTGTAGAAGAACGTGTTAATATATTGAAGGAAGCGACAAAAGACATTCCTAACGTGAAAGTAGAAAGTTTTAGTGGACTTTTGATTGATTATGCGCAAAAAAAGGAGACACATGTGGTGATTCGTGGCCTTCGCGCAATCACAGATTTTGAGTATGAGTTACAGATTGCGCAGACAAATCGTAAGCTTTCCGGCGGTAAGCTGGACACTATGTTTCTGACAACATCATTGGAATATGCATATCTTAGTTCTTCTACGGTAAAGGAGATTGCAAGTTTTGGTGGAGATATATCCGAATGTGTCCCGGAATTTGTAGCGGAAATGGTATATGACAAATTTGGTATAAAACGCTAGCAGATAAAGTAAAAGGAGAAAAGCAGTATGAGTACGAAGATTGAACAGCTGATCGATGAGATTGAGGATTATATTGAAGGATGTAAATATAAGCCGTTGTCATCTACTATTATCATGGTAAATAAAGATGAGATTGAGGAGCTTCTTCGCGAACTGCGAATGAAAACGCCGGATGAGATTAAGCGTTATCAAAAGATTATCAGTAATAAAGAAGCTATATTAAATGATGCCAGACAGAAGGCCGAAGCACTGATTAACGAAGCGGCTGTTCATACAAATGAGTTGGTGAGCGAGCATGAGATTATGCAGCAGGCACATGCGCAGGCACAGGAGATTGTGGAACTTGCGACCAGACAGGCGCAGGAGATTTTAGATAAAGCTACGATGGAAGCGAACGAAATGCGTGCAGCAGCGATTGGATACACCGATTCTAATCTTGGAAGCATGGAAGATATTCTAGCGCATTCGATTGATATTGCGGCGTTTAATTACGAGAAGTTGATGACGCAGCTGAATGAATGTATTACAGTTATTCAGACAAATCGTGCACAGTTATATCCGGTAGAGGAAATGGCTGCGGTAGAGGCTGACAGTGCTGCAGTATATCCGGAAAATGATGCCAAAGGTGAAGCAATTGATTTAATATAAGATGGTATAAAAAAAGAAACAGAGTAGGGTTGTTATGCTGCATAATATTATTTTATGCAGCATATATTTTTGCCTGGAAAGTATAGTACCCTGCATAAGTGCAAAGGTCTGGAAATGACAACATAAACCGTTAAAGGAAAAAGCAGCGTATAGAGATGCGAAAAGCAGTGGTTTGAAAGAAATTGACTGCTTAAGACATAGAAGGCCACCGGAGATTTCCAGAATACTTTGAAACAGAGTATGTAATATAGGAAAATCAGACACAAAAATATAGGGTAAAATTCGAAGCGTATTAAATACAATCATATATCCACCGAGAGAGGCAATGGATATCAGAGCATTTTGTATCGCATCCGGTAAAGATGGAATAATTGGTAGAACTACAGTATCGAGGGTTTGTCCGTAAGCGGAATGCATAGATTTGTGATATTCCTGATCCAGTTTGCTTTTATAGACGGTATAACGCAATAAGATGCCATAGAAAAGCGGGAGCGCATAAAAACAAAATAGCGCCATGTAGACGGAGGAATCAGGACAGATAGTACCTATAAAAAAACCGAGCATATAGGCCGGTCCGATATTGTTGGTGAAGCATAGAAGATATTCTGTATTGGTTTTTGATAATATGCCTTTTTTATAAAGATCAATGGCGCATTTTGCACCCAAAGGAAAACCGCACAAAAATCCAAAAAAAATTACAAACAGTGCATCGGCGCTGTTGCGAAAAATAGGCTTGAAAAGAAGATAAAACGGTCGAATAAACAGTCTGGAGAGACCGGTATATATTAGAAGGTTCATTACAACCATAAAAGGAAACAGTGAGATAATCATGTTATCAAACCAGGTTTTTAAACCGATATAGGCAAATTCGGTTGTCTTTTTTGTGAAGAATAGGAGACATAGAATCAGAATCAGAAATAGAGCTGAATATACTGTGCTTTTTCGAAAAAATTTCATAAATCACTCCATAAACAAAAAGAAATAGTGTATACTAGAATAGTATTTTTTAGCAAGAAAAATTATTCGATTTTTTTATAAAGGCGGGCAAAAAAATGCGTTTGGATAAGTATTTGGCAGATGCCGGTATTGGGACAAGAAGTGAAGTGAAAGCAGCAATTAAAAAGAAACTGGTCAGTGTAAATGCAGAGATTATAAACGATCCGGGGATGTCAGTAAACGATGCGGATACGATTTATTATAAAGGGAATCCGGTAAATAAAGCAGTAAATCGATATTATATGATGAATAAACCGGCCGGGTGTGTTTGTGCAACGAAGGATAGGGAACAGACGGTTTTGGATTATATGCAGGCAGAAGATGCACGACAGGTGTTTCCAGTAGGGCGTCTGGATAAAGATACCGAAGGTTTTCTTCTTCTTACTGATGATGGAATGTTTTCGCATAATCTTATGAGTCCACGTAAGCATGTGGATAAGACCTATTATTTTCAGGGAGAAGGAATTCTTCAAGAAAATGCGGTATTACAGATTGCGGAAGGAATTGATATCGGCGATGACAAGCCGACGAAGCCGGCTGTGTTAGAAATAATTGACGAGGACAGAGAAAAAAGAAGTATATCAGGAAACTTAACCATTCATGAGGGGCGATATCATCAGGTCAAAAGAATGTTAGCCCGAATGGGAGTAAGCATTACCTATTTAAAGAGATTATCCATTGGAGAAGTGGAGCTTGATCCAGATTTGAAAGCGGGAGAATATCGCATGCTTACAAACGAAGAAGTCATGCTTTTATCGAAAGGAAGGAACAAATCATGAATTCATTTTTGCCAATATCCCGCGCAGATATGGAAAAAATGCAGATAGAACAACTGGACTTTGTATATGTTATTGGGGATGCATATGTAGATCATCCTTCATTTGGTCATGCAATTATCTCGCGCGTATTGCAGGCGCATGGATATACGGTTGGAATTATTTCACAACCGGATTGGAGGGACGATCAAAGTATTACAATTTTAGGGCGTCCGAGATTAGGATTTCTTGTTTCTAGTGGAAATATGGATTCTATGGTAAATCATTACTTTGTGTCGAAAAAAAGAAGACAAAATGATGCATATACTCCGGGGGGACAAACAAATAAACGTCCGGATTATGCTGCGGTTGTATATGGTAATCTAATACGAAAAGCCTATAAAGATGTTCCGATTATTCTTGGTGGAATAGAAGCCAGTCTCCGTAGATTGGCGCATTATGATTATTGGTCTGATAAATTAAAACGTTCGATTTTGCTCGATAGTGGTGCGGATTTGATTTCCTACGGTATGGGTGAAAAAACAATAGTAGAGATTGCAGATGCGCTAGCCAGCGGAATGAATATTTCTGAACTTACATTTATTCGAGGAACTGTCTATAAGACTAGATCGGAAGATAGTTTTTACGAAGAAATTCGTCTGCCGGCCTTTGAAATAATGCAGAATAAAAAAAAGGAATATGCGCGAAGTTTTAAAACACAATATGATAATACCGATCCATTTACAGGAAAAATGTTAGTAGAGGAATATCCGCATCAGGTATATGTGGTACAAAATCCACCACAGGAGCCGTTAACAACGGAGGAGATGGACCGCGTGTATGCGCTTCCGTATATGAGACGAGAGCATCCATCTTATGATAGACTGGGAGGGGTCCCGGCCACAAAGGAAATTCAGTTTTCACTTATCAGCAATCGAGGGTGTTTTGGGGGTTGCAGTTTTTGTGCGTTGACTTTTCATCAGGGGCGTACGGTTCAGGTGCGCAGTCATGAATCGATACTTGAAGAAGCGAAATGTATGACGCAAGATAGAGATTTTAAGGGATATATTCATGATGTAGGAGGACCGACGGCTAATTTCCGTCAGCCATCTTGTCAAAAACAACTAAAACACGGCGTATGTAAGGAAAAACAATGTCTGTTTCCAAAGCCATGCAAAAATATGGTGGCAGACCATTCCGACTATGTTTCGTTACTTCGTAAACTTCGTAAGTTACCGAAAGTGAAAAAAGTGTTTATTCGATCCGGCATTCGATTTGATTATTTGCTTGCAGATAAAAAGGATATTTTTTTTGATGAACTGATAAAGTACCATGTCAGCGGACAGTTAAAAGTGGCGCCTGAACATATTTGTGATACTGTTTTGAAGCGTATGGGAAAACCGTCGAATGCGGTGTTTGAGCAATTTTTAAAAAAATACAAACAAAAAAACGAAACGTTTCATATGGATCAGTATGTAGTACCCTATCTTATGTCATCGCATCCGGGATCAACCCTAAAGGAGGCGATTGCACTTGCGGAATATATAAGAGACTTGGGATATATGCCTCAACAGGTACAGGATTTTTATCCGACTCCTTCTACGATGTCAACGGTTATGTATTACACCGGGATTGATCCGAGGGATATGTCAAATGTTTATGTAGTGAAAAATCCGCATGAAAAAGCTATGCAAAGAGCGCTGATTCAATATAAGAATCCGGAAAATTATGAACTGGTAAAAGAAGCTCTGATAACAGCTCATAGAGAAGATTTGATTGGCTTTGATAAAAGATGTTTGATACCACCAAGAAAAATGGCACCGAAAAAAATGGAGCCGAAAAAAAGAGAATACCAAAAGCTGTCGACCAAAAAGAAACCTAAAAAATCAGGGAACAGAAAGGGAAAACGATGAAAATTGCAATAATTACAGGAGCATCATCAGGCATGGGACAGGAATTTGCAAGACAGATCAACGAAAAATGTCTCGGCATTGATGAAATATGGCTGATTGCACGTAGAAGAGACAGATTGGAGGATTTAGCAGATGAATTGACTGCCAAGGTCAAAGTGTTTGCGATGGATCTTTGTGCGGAAGATGCATATGGAGAGCTTAGAGATGCATTGATTCGTGAGAAACCGCAAATATGTATCGCAGTTAATTGTGCTGGATTTGGAAAGACAGGTCCATTTATTCAGATTGATGAGGAAGCATCACTTGGTATGATTGATTTAAATTGTCGAGCATTAACCAAAATGACATATCTGCTTCTTCCATATATGAAAAAGAAAAGTTATCTGATTCAGGTGGCATCTGTGGCAGGTATTCTTCCGCAACCTAATTTTGCAGTGTATGCGGCTAGTAAAGCATATGTACTTTCATTGAGTAGGGCACTGCGCGAAGAACTTCGTTCGAAAGGTGTATGCGTAACGGCGGTTTGCCCGGGACCGGTGGCAACTGATTTTTTTGCTATTGCAGAGGAAACAGGTTCTGCATTTGCTCTAAAGAAGTATTTTATGGCGAAAAAAGAAAAGGTGGTTGCAAAAGCATTAAAAGATACGTTCCATAAAAAAGATGTTTCCGTGTATGGGGTGTCGATGAATGCTCTTCGAATTTTAGTGAAAATTGTACCACAACGATTGATTCTATATATCTATGCAAAAATGTGCAGAAATGTATTGTAGTGAAACAAGAGACAGGAGAGGAAGAGATTAGATGAAACAAAAACTTGTGAGAGGCGAAAAAGGGTACTTGGCACAGAAGAAGAAAATGGAAATGGTAAAAACAGTGGTTTTATTTGCAGTACCGGTGATCCTCTTTGTGGCGGGGATGATTGCTACGAAGTCAAGAATCAATTTGCTTACCATTGTAGCAGTTCTCGGTATGCTTCCGGCCAGCCGGAGCCTGGTGTCTCTTATTATGTACTTAAAGAGCCATGCGATTTCAGAGGAAGATTATGCGCAGATTCATGATTTGACAAAGAATCTGACCGGAGCCTATGACAATATTTTTACAACCTATGAAAAAACGTATGAAGTACCATCGGTTGTAGTGCGAAGCGGAAATGTCTGTGGTTATGTAGCAACGGAGTACAAAACGTTGGATAATCTGGAAAAGCATCTTACTGCTTGTATCAAAAAAGAAGGGTATGCAGTGAATGTCAAGATTTTTGAGACTATTGAGGCGTACCAAAAACGATTGGAAAGTTTAAACAAATTGAAGGAGACAGACATAGAAAAGGATCTGGCCGTCAGACAAATTTTATTTGAGGTTTCTTTATGAAAGAATATACAATTACTTCCGCGGAAAGTGGACAAAAATGTATCAAATATTGCGAAAAGATACTACCGAAAGCAGGAAGCGGTTTTTTGCATAAAATGATGCGCAAAAAGAATATTACAATAAATGGGAAAAAAACAGATGGATCAAAGCGTTTACAAGAGGGCGATGTCCTTCGCTTTTTTTTCGCAGATGATACCTTTGAACTCTTTGCAGGCACATCAGATGAAAAAGAGACGCATCCATCTCTTGACAAGGAGAGAATCCTCTATGAAGATGAGCATGTGCTGTTTTATAACAAACCGGTAGGGGTCTTATCACAGAAAGCCAGGCCGGAAGATGTTTCAATAAATGAAATGCTCCTGTCATATTTAAAAGATAAAAGAACAGATACCATCAGTAAAGCATCGATATGCAATCGACTTGACCGCAATACTTCAGGTATTGTAATTTGCGGAAAAACGTATCAAGGTTTGCGTAGGATGAATGAGAGAATTGCAGATAGAAGCATCGGAAAGTATTATCATTGTATTGTTTGTGGAACGGTAGATTGTCCAATTTTACTTCATGGTTATCTTAAAAAAGATGAGAAGAGTAATAAAGTGGAGATTCGTAAAGCTGCTTTTGAGGGAGCTTCCTACATTGAAACAGAAATCAGACCATTAATTAGTGGAGCAGAGTTGTCATTGTTGGAGGTTCATCTGATTACCGGGAAAACACATCAAATTCGTTCGTCTCTTGCTGATATGGGTCATGCGATTTTGGGAGACTACAAATATGGTAATAAGGATATGAATGACAGATTTAAAAAGAAATACGGATTAAAATGTCAATTGCTGCACGCATACAGGGTGGTTTTCCCTGAAATGGAAGGTGAGCTTGCGCGGCTTAGCAGAAAAGAAATCATAGCACCAAAACCGGAGCTGTTTATGCAGATTGAGAAGGAGGAAATCCATGGCTACGTGGAACTCTAGGGGACTTAGAGGATCGGCACTTGAGGAAATGATTAATAGAACAAATGAAAAATATAGAGAAAATCAACTGGCGTTGATTCAAAAAGTGCCCACACCAATTACGCCGATAAAAATTGATAAAGAAACAAGACACATTACATTGGCTTACTTTGACCAGAAAAGTACGGTTGATTACATAGGATCGGTACAAGGGATTCCGGTATGCTTTGATGCAAAAGAATCTGCAGCGGATACGTTTGCTTTACAGAATATTCATGAACACCAGATTCAGTTTATGGACGATTTTGAAAAACAAAATGGGGTTGCGTTTATTTTGATTCATTATACGAAAAAGGATTTTATGTATTATCTGCCATTCCGCCATTTGAAAGTGTTTTGGGATCGTGCACAAAGTGGCGGGAGAAAAAGTTTTCGAATGGATGAACTGGATATGAGCTATGTGTTACCTAAGAAGAGTGGTGTATTTGTTCCGTACTTGGATGTATTGCAAAAAGATCTGATTGACAGAGAACAGCTAAGTTAAAAAGTGAGATTGACAAGAAAAAAAGAAGAGTGTATACTGTCAATAGTTTTCTAAGGTAGCATGGTAGTGAGTTAGCACTGCGCCGTGATAAAGTGCAAGTGCTGAGATAAAAGGAGAAAATAATTATGGAAAAAAGATTGATACATACACCGGAAGGCGTACGTGATATTTATGGAAATGAGCTTCGAAAAAAACATCAAGTGCAGAGTCAGTTGATGAACGCGTTTGGAAGTTTTGGATATAAGGAAATTCAGACACCGGTTTTTGAATATTTTGATGTATTTAGTAAAGAAATCGGAACAACGAAAAGTAATGAGCTTTACAAGTTTTTTGATAAAGAGGGAAATACGCTGGCACTTCGTCCGGACTTCACACCGTCTATGGCTAGATGTGCGGCAAAATATTATTTGGAAGAAGATATTCCGGTTCGTTTTGCTTATTGTGGTAATACGTTTACCAATACATCTGAATTACAGGGAAAATTAAAAGAAGTAACGCAGACAGGTGTAGAATTAATTGGTGATAATGAACAAAGTGCAGATGCGGAGTTGATTCATCTGGCTGTAACTGCACTCAAACAAAGCGGATTGAAAGAGTTCCAAATCAGTATCGGCGAGATTGAATTTTTTAAAGGATTGTGCGAAGAGGCAGGACTTTCGGAAGAAATGGAAAGTCAGGTTCGTGAATTGATATCAAATAAAAATTACTTCGGTGTGGAAGAGTACATTACCGAAGAAGGGATTGCAAAAGAAAAAGCAGAGGCTTTTTTGAAAGTGGCAGAACTATTTGGCTCTTACGAATGTCTTGAGGAAGCAAAGGGACTTGTAACCAATGAGAAAAGCTTAAAGGCAGTAAAACGTCTGGAAAAGCTGTATGATACCCTTAAGGACTTTGGGGATGAAAAATATGTTTCTTTTGATCTAGGAATGGTAAGTAAATATAATTATTATACCGGCATTATTTTTAAAGCATATACCTATGGTGTCGGAGATGCCATTTTAAAGGGAGGACGCTACAATAATCTTCTTTCTTATTTTGGAAAGAGTGCCCCGGCTATTGGTTTTATGATTGTGGTGGATGATTTGATGATCGCGTTAAACAGTCAGAAGCTGACTCCATCCTGTCAACCGGACATAGAATATCTGCTTTATGACAAAAAGATGTATAAAGACGCCATGAAAGTGGCTGACAAGAGAAGAAGTCTTGGAAAGAAGGTAGAATGTGTTGCATTTGCAGAAGGCAAACACGTTGAGGACTATGTTCGATATGGATATAACAATATGGTATCAAAACTGTATCGTCTGACAACGGATGAAAAAGTAGTTGTGTACGATTTGGCAGATAATAGTGCAGATGCACTTCCTGTTGATAACTATGATTTGAAGACATTTTTAGGGAGGGAAGAATAAATGAGTGAAGATATGCGCTATTTGACATTTGCATTAGGAAAAGGAAGACTTGCAAAAAAAACATTGGAATTATTGGAACAGATTGGAATTACTTGTGAAGAAATGAAAGATAAGGATTCCAGAAAATTAATCTTTGTCAATGAGGAACATAGATTGAAATTTTTTCTGGCGAAAGGACCGGATGTTCCGACTTATGTGGAATATGGTGCAGCGGACATCGGTGTAGTCGGAAAAGATACACTGTTAGAAGAACAGAGGCGGGCATACGAGGTTCTTGATCTCGGTTTTGGAAAATGTCGCATGTGTGTATGTGGACCGGAGAGTGCAAAGGAACTTTTAATGCATCACGAAATGATTCGTGTAGCCAGCAAGTATCCAAACATTGCAAAAGACTATTTTTATAACAAAAAGCATCAAACTGTTGATATTATTAAATTAAATGGATCAGTGGAACTGGGACCGATTGTTGGTTTATCTGACGTGATTGTCGATATTGTAGAAACTGGGTCAACACTTCGTGAAAACGGTTTGGAAGTACTTGAGGAAATCTGTCCTCTGTCTGCACGAATGATTGTAAATCAGGTAAGTATGAAAATGGAAGCGGATCGAATTAAAAAGTTGATTGCTGATATAAAGGAGATTTTATAAATGAAAATTATAAAACTGACGCAGGAGTCGAAAGACAGCCTTTTGAATGATTTGTTAAAAAGGAGTCCGAATAATTACGGACAGTATGAGAAAACCGTACAGGAAATTATTGAAAATGTACGCGCAAACGGAGATCAGGTTTTGTATGAATTAGCACACAAATTTGATAAAAACACCATTGATGCCAATAATTTCAAAGTAACAGAAGAGGAAATCGAAGAAGCTTTTTCTATAATCGAGCCTGAGTTTATTGAAGTGATGGAGAAAGCAGCACAGAATATTGCTGAATATCATAAAAAACAAGTTCGTAACAGCTGGATTGAAACAAAACCGGACGGAAGCATTTTGGGACAGAAGGTAGCACCGCTTGATAGTGTCGGTGTTTATGTTCCGGGAGGAAAAGCCGTTTATCCAAGCTCTACACTTATGACAACAATTCCGGCAAAAGTAGCGGGAGTTTCAAAGATTGTAATGACAACTCCGGCGGGAGCGGACAATAAAGTTAATCCGGGAACTCTTGTGGCTGCAAAAATTGCAGGTGTAGATGAAATATATAAGACGGGAGGAGCGCAGGCAATTGCAGCGCTTGCGTTTGGTACAGAGACGGTTCCTAAAGTAGATAAAATAGTGGGGCCGGGTAATATTTTTGTTGCGCTTGCAAAAAAGGCAGTATACGGATATGTGAGCATTGATTCGATTGCAGGACCGAGTGAGATTCTCGTACTTGCAGATGAAACAGCCAATGCAAGATATGTGGCTGCAGATTTGCTTTCGCAGGCAGAGCATGATGAACTGGCTTCTTCCATTTTGATCACAACAAGTCAAAAGCTTGCAGAAGAGGTTTCAAAGGAAGTAGACCAATTTACAAAGCAGCTTTCGAGAAAAGAAATCATAGAAAAGAGTCTTGATAACTACGGATATATTCTGGTGGCTGAATCAATGGAGGATGCAATTGAAGCAGCAAATGAGATTGCATCGGAACACATGGAAATCCTGACAGCCAACCCATATGAAACCATGACAAAGATTCGTCATGCAGGAGCAATGTTCTTAGGTAATTATTCGTCCGAACCGCTCGGTGATTATTTTGCAGGACCAAATCATGTTCTTCCGACCAACGGTACCGCTAAATTCTTTTCGCCGTTATCCGTAGATGATTATATCAAGAAATCAAGTATCATTTCCTACTCACGAGAAGCGCTTGAAGCAGTACATAAAGATATCGAACTTTTTGCGCGTAAGGAAGGCTTGACGGCGCATGAAAACTCTATTAAAGTAAGATTTGAATAGGACAGGGAGGTGCAGGATATGCGCACAGCTGAAATAAAAAGAGATACCAAAGAGACAACGATTCAAATGAAACTTAGCATTGACGGTAAGGGTAAGAGTAAAATTGAGACAGGTATAGGTTTTTTTGATCATATGTTGGAAGGTTTTTCTAAGCATGGTTTTTTTGATCTGGACATAAAAGCAGAAGGTGATTTGCATGTAGATCCGCATCATACAGTAGAAGATACCGGTATAGTACTCGGCAAAGCCATCAAAGAAGCGATTGGTGACAAAAAAGGAATTTGTCGTTTTGGGTATTTTATTTTACCGATGGATGATGCACTTGCACTATGTAGTATTGATCTTGGAGGCAGAGCTTATTTTGAATTTGATTGTGAATTTGAGACGGAGCGCGTAGGAGCGTTCGAGACTCAGATGGTAAGAGAGTTCTTTTATGCGGTTTGTAGCAATGCGGAGATGAATCTGCATATAAAAATGCTCAGCGGATGTAACGACCACCATAAGATAGAGGCAATGTTTAAAGCATTTGCTAAGGCACTTGATCAGGCGACCTTATTGGATGATAGGATTACAGATGTGTTAAGTACAAAAGGTACTCTGTAAGGAGAAAATACATGGATTACAAACATTTTGTCGGAAGTATATATTTAAAAGATAAAAAAGCAATCACAAATTTCAGTGATCATACGGTGATTTCACAGAATCCGGTAGAATTAGCATGTTATTATGCAGAAAGTGGTGTGGATGTTATCATAGTATTTGATTTATCCTGCAATGACGAAATGCATGATGAGGCACTTTCCATCATGAAAAGAATTTGTGAGAAGGTACAAATTCCTGTATATGGATCCGGGTTTATTAATAAAGTGGAAGATGTAAAGAAAATACTATACACCGGATGTGATAAAGCAGTACTTAATTTCGGAAAAGAGTGCAGTCAGGAAATTCTTGAGGAAGTTTCTCAGCGTTTTGGCCGTGAACATATTGCTGCTACCATTGCAAGTGAGGACTCCTTGGTGATTAATAAGGAACGACTGGAAACTTATGTGAGTGAGCTTGTGTTGATTGATGAGCATGCTCTTAAAAATTGTCTAGGAGCGTCCAGCCTTCCATCGATTGTATTTTTGCCGGAAATTTCACTGGATAAGATGCTTTCTGTCATGGAACGCAATGGTGTTTCAGGTATTGCAGGTAACATCGTAAACAGTAATTGTAAAGAAATCACGGCTCTCAAAAAAATATGTAAAGAGAGAGGTATCAAAGTACAGACGTTGGAAGTCGTAATGGAGTTTTCTGAGTTTAAACTGTTATCGGACGGTTTGATGCCTGTTGTTGTACAGGATTATCGGACAAACGAAGTTCTTATGGTAGCCTATATGAATGAAGAAGCTTATCTGACAACACTTCGTACCGGTAAAATGACGTATTACAGTAGAAGTCGCAAAGAGCTTTGGATTAAAGGACTTACAAGTGGTCACTTCCAATATGTAAAAGGTCTTTCGGTTGACTGTGATAACGATACGTTGTTGGCTAAAGTATATCAAGTGGGTGCCGCGTGTCATACAGGGAATTACTCCTGCTTTTATAGAGATCTTGTTCCGATGCAAGCTGCTGTAGAGAATCCGCTTACCGTATTTGAACAGGTGTATGGTGTGATAAAAGATAGAAAGACCAATCCAAAGGAAGGATCCTATACAAATTATTTGTTCGAGAAAGGAACCGATAAGATATTAAAGAAACTTGGAGAAGAAGCAACCGAAATAGTGATTGCGGCAAAAAACGAGAGCAAAGATGAGATTACATATGAGATTTCGGATTTCCTATATCATATGATGGTGCTTATGGCAGAGAAAGGAATTAGCTGGGAAGATATTACAGCAGAACTTTCTAATCGATAAATGAAAAATGTCAGTTTGAAAGAAGATATGCAACGATTTTGTTGTGATATCTTCTTTTTTTGCAATTGGTTCATACAATGGTAAAAAAAGAATGGATAAGAGTGATGAATAACAATACAGACAGAATGGATAGTAAACAGAACCGAAAACTTGCAGTCGCTGCATTTTTAAGAAGTAGTGCATCACAGAACATGGAAAGACTTGTGCAAATTGATCACATTTTAAACGGCGGAGAAATATCAAGCAGTGGAAATAGGAATATGATAACACAAGCAGCCGAACAACTAGATTGCAGTATAAGTGATGAAGAAAAAACATATCAAAGATCCTTTCGTAATCGTTGCGTAGCTAGTATAATATTGACCATTGTTTTGTTTCTGGGAATGATGAGCGAAGATGAAAAAATAATAAAATATGTGGAACGGATAAAAATAGAAATATCACAGGACTATTCAGAGAATTTGTTTGATTTTATAAAGCAGATACCGTATACTCTTGAGTATGAGAAAATTAATGCTTAAGGATGAAATCCTATTAAAAATTGAAAAACCGGCCCGTTATATTGGCGGGGAAGTAAACAGTATTGTAAAAGACAAATCAAAGATAGACATTCGGTTTGCTATGTGTTTTCCGGATGTTTATGAAATTGGTATGTCGCATCTTGGCATACAGATTTTGTATGATATGCTGAATCAATATGAGGATACGTGGTGTGAACGTGTATATTCTCCATGGACTGATTTGGATGCGATTATGAGAAAAGAACAGATTCCTCTTTTTGCACTGGAATCTCAAGACCCAATAAAAGAATTTGATTTTTTGGGAATTACGCTCCAGTATGAAATGTGTTATACCAATATTCTTCAGGTATTAGATTTGTCGCAAATTCCGATTTATACAAAGGATCGAACAGAAAATGACCCGATAGTAATAGGAGGAGGGCCTTGTTCGTACAATCCGGAACCGATTGCGGACTTTTTTGATTTGTTTTATATAGGAGAAGGAGAAACGATGTATCGCAGCCTCCTTGATTTATATAAAGATTACAAAGTCAAAGGATGGACAAGGCAACAATTTTTACGTGAAGCCGGAAAATTGCCGGGAATATACTGTCCTTCCTTATATGAGGTGTCATATAAGGAAGATGGTACAATTGCTGCATTCCAGCCGCGATATGATGATGTTCCGGCGTATATCGAGAAAGAGATGGTTACGGAGCTTTCTGAGGCACATTATCCAATCAAACCGGTTGTTCCGTTTATAAAGGTTACACAGGATAGAGTTGTGCTTGAAATTATGCGAGGATGCATTAGAGGTTGTCGATTCTGTCAGGCAGGACAGTTATATCGACCGCTACGCGAAAGAGATATTGAGGTTCTGAAAAAATATGCATCAGAAATGTTGAAGCATACAGGACACGAAGAGATATCACTCAGTTCATTAAGTTCCAGTGACTATTCAAAATTGCCGGAGCTGATTGATTACCTAATAGATGAATGCAATCGTAAAAAGATTAATATATCGTTGCCATCGCTTCGAATTGATGCTTTTTCTCTTGATGTCATGAGTAAAGTTCAGGATGTTAAGAAGAGTTCGCTTACTTTTGCCCCGGAAGCCGGATCACAGAGGCTACGTGATGTGATTAACAAAGGATTGACTGAAGAAGTCATTTTGAGTGGAGCCAAAGCAGCATTTGAAGGTGGATGGAATAAAGTGAAATTATACTTTATGCTGGGGCTTCCGACAGAGACAAAGGAAGATATGGAAGGAATTGCGGACTTATCCAATAAGATAGCAAAGGTATATTATGAGACTGTACCAAAAGAAAAACGCCAAGGGAAAGTGCAGATTGTAACCAGTACATCCTTTTTTGTTCCAAAGCCGTTTACACCGTTCCAGTGGGCACCGATGTGCACAAAAGAAGAATTTTTAGAGCGGGCTTATGTGGTTAGAGATGCGATAAAAGGACAGTTAAATCAAAAGAGCATAAAATATAACTGGCATGAGGCAGATGTGACGGTGCTGGAGGGCGTATTTGCCAGAGGCGATCGTAAAGTTGCGGACGTGATATATAAAGCATATCAAAAAGGTTGCATGTTTGATTCGTGGAGTGAGTATTTCCGTAATGATACATGGATGGAAGCGTTTGATGAGTGTGGTGTAGATATTGCTTTTTATACCACAAGGGAACGTGCGGAAGATGAAATATTCCCATGGGATTTCATTGGTTGTGGTGTGGATAAAGCATTTCTTCTTCGAGAATGGGAAAAGGCAAATGGAGAATCTATATCACTTAACTGTCGTCAGGCATGTCAGGGATGTGGTGCCATGAAATATGGCGTAGGCGTTTGCATGGAAGATAAAATGAAAGAGAATCTATAGACATTTGGAGTAAATATATGAAATTAAGAATAAAATTTTCGAAAAGCGGTACCATGGTGTATATCGGTCATCTTGATATGATGCGCTATTTTCAAAAAGCCATGCGAAGAGCAGATGTAGATATATCTTATTCCACAGGATTTAGTCCGCACCAGATTATGTCATTTGCTGCACCGCTTGGTGTTGGAATTTCTTCGAACGGAGAGTATATGGATATTGGAGTGGATAGTCTGACTTCGGCGTTGCAACTGAAAAATGCACTGAATGCAGTCATGGTAGAAGGAGTACACATCGAATCAGTGAAGCTTCTTCCGGAAAGTGCGGCGAATGCGATGGCAAGTGTCGCAGCGGCGAAATATACGATTCGTTTCAGAGAAGGGTATGAACCGGAGTTTGACTTGTTTGGTCAATTAAATGAGTATCTGGCACAAGAATATATCTATGTGGTAAAAGAGACAAAAAAGGGTCAAAAAGAGATGGATATTAAGCCTCATATATATGATATGAGCTTTGATGGTGAAAAAAAAGAGGTTTCCGTTTTTGTAGATGCATCAAGTTCCGGAAATATTAAGCCTGTTTTTGTATTACAAGATTATTATCGATATTGCGGTAAAGAGGCCGGAGAGTTTGATTTTCTTGTGACAAGAGAAGATACGTATATGAATATAGGAACCGAAGACGAGCCGAAGTTTGTGCCGTTAGAACAGGCAGGAGAAGATTATTAATGATAAAGAGAAAGCTTGTTTTAACAAAATACAAGGAGCAGGATGCAGCATTTTTGTTTGAGGATGATCAACTAATTCAGATATTTTTTTCTGCACCTGCAAATTCCAGGATTGGGGATATCTATGTTGGAAGAGTTAAGAATGTGGTTCCTGCGATATCAGCTGCATTTGTAGAATATTCAAAAGGAATAACCGGTTTTTTGCCAATCGGAGAAGTCAAAAGTAAGCATGTGTTAAATCGTGAATATGACGGTAATTTACGTGGTGGAGATGAACTCATGGTTCAAATATGTAAAGAACCGTTAAAAACCAAAGATGCAACATTAACAACAGATATCAGTTTTTCAGGGACCTATCTAGTCCTTGTTCCGTTTAGCAAAGGTATCCACTATTCTAAAAAATTCAGTGCGCAAGAAAAAAAAGAACTTCGAGAGGTGATATCGGATGTAATTCGTCAATTACTTGGAGAGATAGATGTTTTTTTGCAAAACTATGGTTTGATTGTCAGAACGAATGCTGCAAATGCACCGGTCATGGAGGTTGGGCAGGAATTGCATGAGTTGTTTCATAAGGCAAGCAGTGTGCTATCTGTGGCCGATAAGAGAACTGTATTTTCGTGTCTTTATCAGGAAGACTCATTTTTCAAGAAGGTAATAAAAAATCATTTTAAAATCGGGACGACTGAAGTGGTAACAGACCGAAATGATGTGTATGAAAATCTGATCGAAGAATATGGAGCTTTTCCGGATTTTGTTGAATCGCTGCGACTATATATGGATGCAGGAATTTCTCTTCTAAACTTGTATGGAATACAGGAGAAAATTGATAGAGCGATTTCAAAAAAAGTATGGTTAAGAAGTGGAGGGTACTTGATTATTGAGCCAACGGAAGCATTGACGGTAGTCGATGTAAATAGCGGAAAATCGACACCGACGCGAAATAAGCTTTCACCCGAAGAATTTTATTATAAAACGAATCAGGAAGCAGCAGCTGAACTAATGCGACAATTGCGATTGCGTAATATTTCAGGGATTATTATTGTTGATTTTTTAAAGACAAAGGAAGAAAATACGGAAAAAATAATTCAATATTTAAAAGAGGCTGTAAAGTCGGATCCGGTAGAGACGCTTGTCTTTGGAAAAACTGCGCTTGGACTTGTAGAG
This sequence comes from Lachnospiraceae bacterium, assembly GCA_045588655.1. Classification (GTDB taxonomy): domain Bacteria; phylum Bacillota; class Clostridia; order Lachnospirales; family Lachnospiraceae; genus SVFI01. The sequence continues at coordinate 152,825 of JAZNEP010000035.1, forward strand.
ATAACACGTAAGAAAACGGAGGCATCTTTGCAAGAAAAGTTACAGCACTTGATAATAGATAATCGGGAGTAAGACGATGAAGCTTATTGATATTAATAAGGTACATGATGGCAAATATTTAAAAAAATATGAGCTTACCTATCTGAATAAGGTCGGAAAAGAGAAGAAATATGAAGTGGTAAGTCGAAAAGAGATAGCAAAAGCGGAGGATTTAGGGAATAATAAGGTGAGCGGTGTTTCTATCATTGCTTATAAAGAAGACCGGATGCTTTTGTTAAAAGAATTTCGCATGGCAATCAATAAAGAAATCTATAATTTGTGTGCGGGTATGATTGAGGACGGCGAGTCCATTGAAGAGTGTGTAAAACGAGAATTATATGAAGAAACAGGATTATCGGTAAAGCGTGTGATTGACATATTACCACCGGCATTTTCTGCGGTTGGATTTTCGAATGTTCGAACTCATATTGCTTTTGTAGAAGCGGAAGGCGAAATTGATTCCCATACTTCGGAGAATGAAGAGATTAAGGCGGCTTTTTATTCAAGAGATCAAGTGATGAAGATGCTAAAGACAGAAGAATTTTCAGCAAGAAGTCAGATTGCAGCATATTTTTTTGTGAAAAACCATTGACAGTAAAATAAGCACATGTTATTATTTCATAGTATGCCGCATAATGAGGTTGAAGTATCGGATATTCCGGTCACCGTAGTTAGCGAGTAAATGAATAGGAGGTGCCCTATGTACGCAATTATTGCAACAGGTGGAAAACAGTATAAAGTTTCTGAAGGCGATGTGATTTTTGTTGAAAAGATCGACGCAGAGGAAGGTGCTGCTGTAACATTTGACCAGGTTCTTGCAGTAAGCGATGCTGATCTTAAGGTTGGCGCTGACGTTGCAAAATCTACTGTAACAGGTACAGTGGTTGAGCAGGGAAGAGCTAGAAAAGTGATTGTTTACAAATATAAGAGAAAAACAGGTTATCACAAGAAAAATGGTCATAGACAAGCATACACAAAGGTTAAGATTGACAAGATCAACGCTTAATTAATATGAATATGCAGGTTGAAAATGACAACAGTTACAATTTATAACGATAAATCAAAAAATCATGTAGGGTTTGATGTGAAAGGACATGCAGGATTTGCTCGTGCGGGGAATGATATTGTATGTGCGGCTATTTCGATGCTCGTAACAAATACGATTAATTCCATTGAAACTTTTACGGATCTTGCAATTGAATATGAAGCAGATGAAAAGAATGGTCATATCAGTTTTCGCATAATCGAACATACTGATCAGAACTCACAACTATTGATCGACTCATTGATTTTAGGTTTATCACAATTAGAACAGAATTATCAAAAAAATGTGACAATAAAAACCGAGGAGGTGTAACACATGTTAAATTTAAACCTTCAATTTTTCGCTCATAAAAAAGGAGTAGGTTCTACAAAGAACGGTAGAGATTCCGAATCAAAGAGATTAGGTGCGAAAAGAGCTGACGGACAATTCGTAAAAGCTGGAAATATCTTATACAGACAGCGTGGAACAAAAATCCATCCAGGTGTTAACGTAGGACGTGGTGGAGATGATACATTATACGCTTTAGTTGACGGTGTTCTTAGATTCGAAAGAAAAGGAAGAGACAAAAAACAGGCTTCCGTTTATCCAGTAGAAGACTAATTACGAAATTGCGAGGAGCTTCAAACTTTTGTTTGGAGCTCTTTTCTTTCATGGAGAATAATATATGTTTGCAGATAGAGCGAAAATTTATATCAGAAGTGGAAAAGGCGGAGACGGTCATGTGTCGTTTCGCCGTGAAAAATATGTACCGGACGGCGGGCCAGATGGCGGAGATGGCGGAGATGGCGGAAGTGTATGGTTTGAAGTGGATGAAGGACTTAATACGTTAACGGACTATCGTCACGTACACAATTATAAAGCTGGTGACGGTGCAGAAGGTGGCAAGAAAAATTGTCGTGGAAAAAATGGAGCAGATATCACATTAAAAGTTCCTGCCGGAACTGTGATTAAAGAGCAGGAAACAGGCAAAGTAATTGCCGATATGTCGGGAGAAAATACCCGTTATATGATTTTAAAAGGTGGCCGTGGTGGAAAAGGAAATCAGCATTTTGCAACTTCAACAATGCAGGCACCAAAATATGCGCAACCGGGACAACCGGCACAGGAATTAAATTTGTTTTTAGAGTTGAAGGTGATTGCGGATGTGGGACTGGTAGGTTTTCCAAATGTTGGTAAATCAACCTTTCTTTCACGTGTAACAAATGCAAAACCAAAGATTGCAAATTATCATTTTACCACTTTAAATCCCAATCTTGGTGTGGTTGATTTGGATAATGGCGGGAATGGTTTCGTTATTGCGGATATTCCCGGATTAATAGAGGGAGCTTCAGACGGAGTTGGACTTGGACATGAATTTCTTCGTCATATTGAACGGACCAAGGTGATAATTCATATGGTTGATGCGGCTTCTGTAGAAGGACGTGATCCAATTGAGGATATTGTTGCAATCAACAAAGAATTGTCCGCATATAGTGAAGAACTTGCTAACAAACCACAGGTAATAGCTGCGAATAAAATGGATGCTGTTTATGGGGATGAAAATGAAATAATTAAAGCTTTGAGAGAGAAATTTGAGCCACAGGGGATTAAAGTCTTTCCTATCTCTGCTGTGAGCGGAAAAAATGTGAAAGACTTATTATATGAAGTTTCAGAAATGCTAAAACATCTTGATGATAAACCGATTGTTTTTGAACAAGAGTATTTCCCTGAAATTGAAAAGGCATTTACGGAAGAACCGTTTACTGTAGAGTATGATGAGGAAGAAAACGAATATGTTGTAGAGGGACCAAAGATAGAAAAAATGTTGGGCTATACAAATTTGGAATCAGAAAAAGGATTCCGATTCTTCCAAAATTTCATGAAAGAAAACGGTATTTTAAAGCAGTTAGAGGAACTTGGAATCCAGGAAGGCGATACTGTACGTATGTATGGTCTGTCTTTTGATTATTATAAATAAGGAGACAAGTAATATGACAAGCAAACAGAGAGCATATTTAAAAGGGCTTGCAATGAATATTGATCCTATTTTTCAAATTGGAAAAGGAAGCCTGACACCGGAAGTAACAGCAGCAATCGGGGAAGCGTTTAATACTAAAGAATTGATTAAGATTGCTGTTTTAAAAAATTGTATGGACGATCCAAATGCGATTGCGCATACATTAGCAGAGAGAACGCGTTCACAGGTCGTACAGGTGATTGGTAAAAAGATTGTTCTGTACAAAGAGTCAAAGGAGCATAAAAAAATTGAGTTGCCAAAATAGAAAAGTAGGTATTATGGGTGGAACTTTTGACCCGATTCACTACGGACATTTGATGTTAGCGCAAAATGCACTGGAAACCTTTTCTTTGGATGAAGTTATGTTTGTTCCAAGCGGAACACCGTGGTTGAAAGATTCAACGAAAGTGTTGTCAAGAAATAAGAGGGTTTCTATGACAGGGATTGCAATTGAAGATAATTCAAATTTCGCGCTTTCCACAATCGAAATTGACAGGGAAGGGAATTCCTATTCTTATGAAACTGTAGAAGAATTAAAGAAGGAACAGCCGGAAACGGAATTCTATTTTATTTTAGGTGCTGATTCGCTTTTGGAAATTGAAAAATGGAAACATCCGGACCGTTTAATGGCGGAATGCACATTGCTTGCTGCAGTCAGAGATGATTGTGATGAAGATGGATTGAAAAAACAGATTGAATATTTGGAAAAGAAATATAGTGCAAAGATTCATATTTTGCCGGCAAGACGAATTGATATTTCCTCATCTGATATCCGTGATTTGATTGCGCAGGGAAAATGTGTACGCTATATGCTTCCGGACCAGGTGATTGAATTTATTCAGAAGAATCACCTATACGAAAGTAGTGAAGCAGATGAGTAGACAAACAATAGAAAGAAAGCAGTTTGAGGATCAAATTGCATATATATCGAAATGTATGAAGAGAAAATTGGAACATAAGCGATATCTTCACTCGATTTCAGTTGCATACACAGCATCCTGTATAGCAATGCGTTTTGGATACAATCCTCACAAGGCTTATTTGGCAGGGCTTTTACACGATAATGCAAAGGGGATTCCTCATGATAAAAAATTAACTCTTTGTACCAAATATGGACTCACAGTCAATATGGCGGAGAAGGACAATCAAGATCTTTTACATGCGAAACTTGGTAGTTATTTGGCGAAAGAAAAATATAACATTAATGAGGAAGAAATTCTTTCGGCAATTTTGTATCACACAACCGGAAGACCGAATATGACATTATTGGAGAAAATCATATATATTGCAGATTATATAGAACTTTATCGTAAGCCACTGCCTAATATGGACAAGATTCGCGAGATGGCTTTTATAGACCTAGATGCATGTGTGTTGCTTATTTTGGAAAATATCCTTTCTTTTTTGCAAGAGAGAGGGTATGTAATTGATGATATTACGATTTCTACTTATGAATACTATAAACAGGTCGCTTTAAAAGGAGAAATAAAATGACAAATAACATTTCAAAGAAAATAGCGTTGGCAGCAATTGATGCGTTAGAAGATAAGAAAGCAGAAGATATACAGATTATCGATATTAGCGAAGTGTCACCGCTTGCAGATTATTTTATTATTGCGAATGGTACAAATCGCAATCAAGTACAGGCTCTTGCTGATAATGTTGAGGAGCTTCTTGGAAGACTTGGCTATGATAGAAGACCAATTGAAGGTTATGACAGTGCAAATTGGATTCTGCTTGATTATAAGGATGTTATTGTGCATATTTTTGACAAGGAAAACAGAAGCTTTTATGATCTGGAAAGAATCTGGAGAGATGGGAAACAGATTACAGAACAGGATTTGAAATAAAAGGGAAATAAAAAAGAATATTGGTCGAATAAATATCGGCCATTATTCTTTTTTTATTTTTCATATTATTAGGAAAACCGTTTAGTGATAGAGACGAAAAACGCCATAGACTTTGCCTAGGATTTCGCAGTTATCTACAATAATGGGTTCCATATCGTCATTTTCCGGTTGGAGACGAATGTGTCCGTTTTCTTTATAAAATGTCTTAACTGTGGCAGAATCATCTACGAGGGCAACAACGGTATCACCATTTCGCGCGACATTTGTACGTTCAACAAAAATCTGATCACCGCTAAATATTCCGACATTAATCATACTGTCACCTTTTACTTTTAATACAAATGATTCAGCATTTGGAGCCATGTCAACAGGAATAGGAAAATAACCTTCAATATTTTCCTCGGCCAATATTGGCTGACCGGCGGCTACAGTTCCGACAATCGGAATACTCGTCATCTCATGTCGAACAAGCTGAAAACTGTCATCGCATATCTCTATTGCGCGTGGTTTCGTAGGATCACGGCGAATGTATCCGTTCTTCTCCAGTGTTTCTAAATGTGCATGTACGGAAGAAGTGGATTTTAAGTTTACTGCTTCGCATATCTCGCGTACAGCAGGCGGATATCCCTTTTCTAAAATACGTTCTTTAATAAATTCTAAAATTTCTGATTGTTTTTTACTGATTTTGCCATATGCCATATAGATAAACCTCCGGGATTTAAGTTCGCTTGTTAGATTTAGTATAACAGACGACTTAAAAAAAAGCAAACATATATTCCGAAATTTTGTTCGATTTTTGCTTGACATTCGAAAATATGTTCGTTATAATTCAAGTATAACAAACAAGTGTTCGTATCATGTGTTCGGTTTTTTGCGTTTTTTATATAGTTATATGATTTTTGTATAGTTATATAAATGGGTAAGATAAGGGTTATATTTGGAGGTATGTATGGGAGTTGAATTTATTTCAGTGTCAAGAGCAAATGTATTAGATAGACTCGATAATTCGCAACAGATTTATGATTTGCAGAAGATTCGGGAAAGGAAGAGCACTGCAAAAACATATCATAGAAGGCTGAAAGTGGCCAGGCAGAAACGTACTATGTTTTTTTTAGCGATGGCTTTAGTTTTGGGTGTTATTTTTGCTATTTTTGTATTAGGTACCAACGCACAAGCTACAAGTATGAATCAGGCGTCCACTAGTCGATATAAATATTATAAAGAAGTTTATGTAGAGCGCGGGGACAGTCTGTGGTCAATTGCGAAAGATAACACGGATGGATCCGTAGATGAAATTATGAACTGTATGAATGAAATTCAGGAAATTAATTGCATCAGTTCAAAGGCAGTACTTAAGACAGGTACCTATCTGGTGGTTCCATATTATTCTGAAAAATATATGGAATAAGAGTTACTAGCTTATATTTCGGTAGACTACGAGTTGAAACTGTAAATATTCTTTTATATCTTTCGGATTAAGATAATATTTTTTACCCCAAGAGGATACGATGTATTCATCGTGCTCTGTAATGCCGGTAACAGTCATGAAGTGGCCATTTTTTATATGGGTAGATTTTCCCATATTATCATGTATTATAAAATCACGACAACAGAGTGTGATTTGTCCTTTCTTCGCATAGGTTTCATAATTTTGAAAGTTTATATTACAATTGATTTTTACATCTACATCAATTCCGTATTCTTTGCAATAAGATTCCCATCTGTATTTTATTTGTTTTTGTGTATTACCATAGGGAGTGTCGTCTGTTTTATATGATTTTGTATCAGGGTCATAGATACGGCTACTGTCTTCATATTTTGAGATGTATTCCAAGGTGAAAAAAAACAGATCAAAATAATTATGATTATCTTCTTTGCAATATAAATCAACTAATACTTGGTTATAGTTCAGAGAGCCGTCCTCATCATACATAGGGAAACCAAAGATATCTTCAAATAATTCCGGAAAATCAATATATGCATGAAATAAAGAATTAATCATAGCGACATATCCACAGCCTTCTTGATTGAGTTTTTCCAAATAGGCCTGAATTTGTTCATCCGTCATCTGAGGAAAGTGCATTTTTACAATATTATACAATTGATGATATTCTTCGGAATCGTTTTGAAATGTTAGGATTGGTGAGCGTTGATTTGCTCCGTATTCATGGTCTGGATTGTATACAATACTATGTTTGTTTTTGTTTTTCATATCATGGGTTCCTTATAGTTAGATTGATGTTATGGTTCACGAAGTTTGATAGATTTTGCCGCTAGACGCCGATTTTCTTCTTCCATAGCAGCATAGTGTTTTCGGGTAGTGTCCACACTTTTATGCCCTAAAACATCTGCAACAAGATAGATGTCACCGGTTTCTTTATATAAATTCGTGCCATATGTGCTACGAAGTTTATGTGGTGTTATTTTTTTTAGAGATGTTACTTTTGAAGCATATTTTTTTACGAGTTTTTCAACTGCACGTACACTAATGCGCTTGTTTTGCATAGATAAAAACAGAGCTTCTTCATGTCCTTCGTACGGTAGTTTGTGTTTTCTTTCTTCAATATAGTCAAGTAACGCGTCCTCAACTTCACGACCGAAGTAGATGACTGCTTCATATCCACCTTTTCTACGTATTTTTATTCCACCGTTTCTGAAATCAACATCATTGAGATTAAGTCCGACGCATTCAGAAACGCGGATACCGGTTCCGAGTAAAAGAGTTAATAAAGCGAGATCTCTTACTTTTGTTACTTTATGATAACGCATTTCAGAGGTTGTTAAGTTTTCACCATGTTCTACCAAATCTAGTAAGGTTGCGACTTCGCCCGGATCCAATCGAATGATTTCCTTCTCATGTAGTTTCGGCATTGGCACAAGGGAAGCTACATCTTTTTCAATCAGTTCGCTCGTATAAAAATAATGGTAGAAACTGCGAAGCGATGCGAGTTTTCGTGCTTTACCACGTTCGTCATTACGATATTCTTTGTCATCCTTGTAATATAACTCTAAATAATCCAGATATTCTTCGATGTCTTCTTTAGTAAGCTGATCTAGTAGAGTAAGAGGATAGTCTGTAATTGGCGTTTGACGCAGAGCAAGATTGTTTGCCTGAATAAATTCGAAAAATATTCTAAGATCGAGAGCGTAGCCTAATCGAGTGCGAGAAGATGTCGTGTGTTCAATGCCTCGAAAAAACTGTTTGCAAAATTTAGGCAGTTCGTTCAGGATAGAACGCATCTTTTCAATATTTTGCTTATTAATTGTATCATGATAATTGTTTGTATCGGCCATATAATTACCACCTGTTTCCTTTATATTCCGGCCAGCCGGAAATGTTGCCACGTACAATGGCGGTAAACATTCTTTCTTTTACGCCGGGGTTTTCTTCTGTTAATTTTTTTAAGAGTTCCTTGGTGTATTCTCGTTTTGTATAGCCATCGACAGGGCAGGCACTTTTGGCAACCGGAAGATTGTATTTATTTGTAAATCCGATAACATCGGCTTCTGTGACATACATGAGTGGTCGAATAACAGTTAAGTCCATTCGATCCAAATAAGTACGTGGTGAAAAGGAGTGAAATCGACCTTCATAAATAAGGGACATTAACATGGTTTCCACAATGTCATCTTTGTGATGCGCATATGCAATTTTGTTACATCCAAGTCGTTTCATTTCCTCGTTAAGTGCGCCCTTGCGCATTTTTGCACAAAGAGAACAAGGATTACTTTCTTTACGTTGTTTAAATATAATGTCAGCAATGTCTGTATTTATAATAGTATACGGAACATCCAGTTCATTGCATAGAGATTGGATTTTTTGGAAATCTTGATTTTTAAATCCTAGGTTAACTGTTACTGCATATAGATCAAATTTTTTTGGATAAAAACGTTTTAGACCATGTAAAGCATATAGTAGAGTGAGGCTGTCTTTTCCACCGGAGATACCAATGGCTATTTTATCACCTTCCTCTATCATTTCATAATCGTCGATTGCGCGACGCGTGTAGCTTAAAAGCTGCTGTAATTTCATATGAGAACCTCGTGTTAATATACTTAATCAATTTCTTACATCTCATATAATAATACACGCTAGCGAAAAGATACAATCCTTTTTTGAGAATTGATGTGTTTATATTAGAAATAAAACATTGAAAAAGATAAATATGTAAATATAATGTAAATATTTTGTTAAAAAAAGCAATATTTGAGTGGAATATAGCAAAAAATGCATGGTTAGGTAGACATAATGTAGATATAATATAAAGTACATAAGTATGCTGAGCTAAATATGGATATTTATGTTCGCCAAACTCATAATCATCTAATTAGTAAGAAGGGAAAGTAAAATGGATTTAAAGAGAGTAAAGAGAGCACTTAAAAGAAATGTTTCAAAAGCGCTGGCTTTGGTGGCTGTGTTTTCATTATTAACAAATGAATCAAGCTCAATTCTTACAAAAGCCGCACTATCAGAGAGCGATTTAGCCGGAACGGGGCTAAGTTATAAAACCGTTACGAGTTCAGATAATTATAAAAATACTTCGCAATACAATGCAAGCGATCCGTTGGGAATTGCAACGCGATTTCATTTATTCAGTGATGGTGAAGTTACAATAAAAACACATACCAATGGTAATATGGCAACTCCTTTTTTAAATTATGGTTCTAATATGGGAACAAAAGGTTTTGCTGATGAAATTACATACATCAGAGACTTTAATCATTTAACAAGTGCGAGTGCTGCCATTACTTTATTTGGGTCCGTTGAAGGAGAAGGAAATCATGTTCTGGCGGTTGGTCCGGATTTGGAAATTGGTGTAGAAGATAATAGATATTTTAATCTTTCCAATTCAGAAAAAACTTATAAGGTGGATTCGCCGACTCCGAAAACGTTATATCAAGATACACAGGCAGATCAATTTATTAATCTCGAATCGGAAATGGCAAATTATAAAGCTCTTTCTGCAGCAATTGTGAAAGCAACCGGGGCGAAGGCATTTGATTCTGTTTTAACTTCTGATGGACATAGAGGAACAGTTGAAATAGATATGTCATCTGGATGTGAAGTAATCAATGTTTCTGCTGAACAAGCACAGCAATTAATTAACTTTGAGAATTTTACGATTAAAAATTATAAAAAAGGTACCGCATCTTATGCTAATGATTCCATTATTTTTAATGTGGATCTTAGTTTATGTGGAACCAATGTTTCTTTTACTCCGCAAATCAGAATTATTTGTACAGATGATACGGTAGTGGAAGCTGCGGCTGAAAGAACTTCTTTCGAATATGGTAATATATTGTGGAATTTTTACGATAGCAGTAAACCGGATGGTGTGTATACCGGAACGATTGCAACCCAAAAGGTTATGTTTGGTACGATTTTAGCACCAGGAGCAGCTGTTGTTACAAAATCAAATATTGATGGTAATATTATTGCTCACAATATTACCATTGAAGCACAGTCTCATAGAAACGATTTCCTTGGAAAAATTCCGACTGTTTTGGTAGAGGAGCCAACAGCCACCATTTCTGTTTTAAAAGTTGCTGAGGATACAAATAAACCTCTTGTTGGAGCAAAGTTAGAATTGACTGGACCAAATGTATCAAAAACATGGACTTCAACAGCGAATGCTATATCATTTACAAAATTAAAAGATGGTGAGTATACGTTAAAGGAGATTACTGCGCCGGTAAATTATAAAAAAGCGGCGGATATTCGTTTCACAATTGAAGGTACTATTGTCAAAATCAATGGGGTAGCACAGTCAGATAATCAGATTGTAATGTATGATGAATTTGAAGGGGTAAAAACATCGATTGAAATAGCTAAAGTGGATTCGAGTAATCATAACCTTGGTGGAGCGAAGTTGAAATTGACAGATTCATCCAATAGAACTATAGAAGAATGGACATCGGTTAATTCAGGAGCTAAAACTATTTCGGATTTGAAACCGGGGACATATACCTTGTCAGAAGTACAAGCACCGAATTCCTATATGTTAGCAGAACCAATTACATTTACAATCGGCGATGATGGAAAAATTACCGGTTCTTTGTGGCCAAATAATAAGATTTCCATGGTTGATTATCCGAAGGCAAGTGTTGTTATAAGTAAATGTGATGCGGTTTCGGACATGCTTTTAAATGGAGCAAAACTAAAATTAGAATATAAAAATGCACAAACATCTACATATACGAAAGTTGACGAATGGACAACAGGAAATTCTGCAAAAACTATAAATAATTTAGATGCAGGAGAATACAGATTAACAGAGACTATTGCCCCTAGCGGCTATGAGATAGCAGCACCAATTAATTTTACGATTGATAGTAAGGGAAGTGTGAAAATAAATGGTGTGGTACAGAATGGGAACATGATTACGATGTATGATGATCCTATATCCGCTACTCCGAAAGGAACGCTAAAAGTAATTGTGACAGAAAAAGGAGGAACCCCTGTTTCAGGTATAGAGGTAACAATTACAGCTTCCGATTACAATGATATTGTAAAGACAGGTGAGGATGGTTCGATTACCATTCCGAATCTTGTGCCTGGTGAATATAAGGTATCGATTCCGAAGAATAATGAGGGATTTTGTGTAGTTGCTGAGAATGAAAAGCAGGATAATGTGATCGCAGATGATACTACTATTTATATGTTTGAGTTAGAAAAAGAAATCGTGCCTGAAAAAGGTGATCTTGAAGTTCTTGTAATAGAAAAAGATAGCCAAAATCCGGTACGAGGGGTTTCTGTACATATTACAGGAGATAATACAGACGTAAAGATTACTACAGGTTCTGCGGGTAATGTTTTAAAAACCGGTATTCCGGTAGGTCGATATACAGTGACAATTGATAAAAATGTTGTCGGATACGTAGAAGTGACAAATAATTCAAAAACAGATACTGTAAAAGCAGGTTTAAAGACAACTTTTACCTTTGTATTGGAAAAAACAAAAGCAGATGAAAAAGGAAAACTTATAATTACAGTAACAGATGAAAAAACGGGGAATACGGTACCAAATGCAGAAGTAAAGGTAACGTATCCGGATGGAAGCACAAAGACACATACAACGGACAGTAACGGAAAGATAACGCTTACGGAAACACCAACAGGAACCTACATAACAGAGGTAACAAAGGTACCGGAAGGCTATACTGTAACGACAGGAAAGACGGATACTGCGGTTGTAGAGGATGGAAAGACAACTGAAAAAGAGATAAAGATAAAACCGGAAGGAAAAGGAAATCTCGAAATTACAGTAATAGACGAAAAGACGGGAAATACGGTACCAAATGCAGAAGTAAAGGTAACGTATCCGGATGGAAACACAAAAACACATACAACGGACAGTAACGGAAAGATAACGCTTACGGAAACACCAACAGGAACTTACACAACAGAGGTAACAAAGGTACCGGAAGGCTATACCGTAACGACAGGAAAGACAGATACTGCGGTTGTAGATGAAGGAAAAACAACAAAAAAAGAGATTAAGATTACTCCGAAGACAGAAACTTTAGTAGAAGGTGATAAAGGTGATCTTGTTATCATTGTAAGAGATGAAGAGACAGGTGAAAGAGTACCGGATGCAGAAGTGAAGGTGACAGATCCGGATGGTAATGAAAAGATTTATGTCACTGATTCGAATGGTGAAATTAACAGACCGGATGTACCTGTTGGAACGTATCAGATTGAAGTTACAGATGTACCGGATGGATATACTGTAACAACAAACAAAAAATCAAATGCAACGGTAAAGAAAAATCAGAAGACTGAGACAATTATTGAAGTCGATACAGAAGAGTCAGAAGAAGATAATACCGGTGACTTAGAGATTGTTGTACAGGATGAGATTACAGGGGAACCGGTACCTAAGGCAGAAGTAAAAGTAACCTATCCGGATGGAAAAACGAAAACATATAAGACAGATGAAGATGGAGAAATCTTATTATATGAAGTTCCTAGTGGTAAATACCAAATTGAAGTAACAAAAGTACCGGATGGATACACTGTGACAGTCAATAAAAAGACATCTGCAGAGGTAAAGAAAGGTAAAACGGCGAGAAAAGTAATTAAGGTCAAAACTGGTAATACACAGGAAGAAACACCTAGTCAGCCAAATACACCATCTACAAGTACGAGTACAACTACTTCGACAACGAATACGAGCACTACAAATAAGGTGGTTTCATCACAGCCAAAAACGGCAGATGATATGAATTTGGAATTATGTTTTGCGCTCTTTACAATTTCGTTGATTTCATTTGTAATAGTGTTACTTATGTTAAAAAGAGAAAATGAAAGAAGTTATTAAATGAAAAAGAAACTATATTATGCTTTACTTGTATTTTTTCTCGTGATTATGGTCGGATGCATTATATACGTTGGAACATATTATTTCAAAACGTATAGTGATGATCAAAATCAAAAAGAGATTTCGGAATTAATTCATGATATAGGAGCAAAAGAGCAGTCTAATCAGACTGCTCTTGATGCTTCATCTGATAGTGAAGACAATAGATACAAAGATATTATTGAAAAATATCCGGATTTTGTTGCGTGGATTCAGATTCCGGGAACTAAAATTGATTATCCTGTGGTTCGACGTGAAGAACCTGAGACGGAATATTACTATATTGATCATGATTTTGAAGGAAATGAAAGTTCTTCAGGAACATTGTTTGTAAACCAGTTATGTGATTTGGAAAAGCCATCAGATAATATCATTGTATATGGACATAATATGAAAGCTGGAACTATGTTTCATGATCTGTTAAAATATGAATCTAAGGATTTTTATGAACAGAATCAATATATCACATTTAACACAATACATGAGGATGGCTTGTATAAAGTAATTGCAGCATTCTATACAAGAGTGAGTGATACAGAACCTGCTTCAGAAGAATTTTTTCCGTATTATAAATTTATAGATGCTCAATCAGAACAAGAATTTAATGAGTTTGTTCAGATGTGCAAAAAATTAACTCCATATGAAACGGATGAAGTAAACTATGGAGATTCGTTTATTACATTGTCTACATGTTCTTATAATGTGGATGATGGAAGCGGACGTTTTGTTGTTGTAGCAAAACGATTGGATATTTAGAGAATATTAGTAAAATAAAATGTACGATAAAAAATAAAGTAAGAGGCACCCAACTATTCGCAAAACAACAGTTTAACGAATAGTTGGGTACCTCTTATAATATCAATATCTTTTTTTATAGCTTTATAGCTGCTCAGAATCAAGGACAATTGTAAATGGACCGTCATTTTCCAGTGTAATCTTCATATCTGCACCAAAGATTCCGCGTTCTACAACAGCAATCTCTTTCGCGCATTCTTGAATAATATATTCATATAGTTCATTTGCCATATTTGGGTTTCCAGCTTTTGTAAAGGAAGGTCGATTTCCTTTTTTACAGTCCGCATATAAGGTAAACTGTGAAATTAGAAGCAAAGCCCCGTTTACATCTTGGAGTGATAAGTTTGTTTTTCCATTCTCATCGCTAAAAATACGCATCTGTGTCATTTTTCGAATCATTTTATCAGCAATGATTACAGTATCATCTTCGCAGATACCAATCAATACTAAAAATCCTTTTTGAATTTCGCCGACTATATTTTGATCTACTTTTACATTTACATAATTAACACGTTGTATTACAAATTTCATTTTTTATCCTTCTTTTGTTTTACTTTCTCATTTTTTGGCTTAGAAGAATCTGATTTAGAGTCAATGATACTTTGAGTTTCATTATTTTCTTCATCACTATTTGAAATACTAGAATTTGAGCATGTACTCTTGGTTAATTTGATGTAGTTATACTCTTCTATGCAATCAATTCGATCCAAATCTAAGTAGTTCGTGGTTGATGTAGAAAGGCCCTTTTTCTTTAGTGAACGACGGACAAACGCCTTACCGAATGCATAGATGACAGCAAATACAGGTACTCCGATAGCCATGCCTAAAACACCCCAGTAACCACCAAATAAAGTGATAGAAAAAATAACCCAGAAGCTGGATAATCCTGTTTTGTCTCCCAAAATTTTAGGGCCAAGAATGTTTCCATCAAATTGTTGTAAAATTAGTATGAAAATTCCAAAGTACAATGCCTGTATGGGATCAACCATTAAAATGAGGATGATACTTGGAATTGCTCCAATGTATGGTCCAAAGAATGGAATTATGTTTGTAACACCAATAATCAAACTAATCAGCAATGGGTATGGCATATTAAGTAATGTCATACCAATAAAACATAGCAAACCAATAATTAAGGAATCAATCAGTTTTCCATTAATAAAACCGCTAAACGTTGTATGCACAAAGCGTATGTTCTTAATGGTTGCATTTGCATTATCGATAGATAAAATGGCATAGATAATCTTTTTACACTGTCCTATAAAGACTTCTTTACTAAGAAGCAGATAGATTGATATAACGATACCAATAATAAAATTCCAGGCAATTCGGAACACATTTATAACACTGGAGAATAATGTAGTTGAAACTGATTGTACAAGTTCATTAAGTTGAGGAAGAAGCTTTGTATTGGCATAGCCCTCAATTTGCGAAGAATATTGTACAATAAGGTCGTTAACTAATGTACTGAGTTTTGGGTTATCTTTGAGTAGATTTTCAATCCACTTCAATAGATTATTGATATAAGTCGGAAATTGTCCGATAATATTCTGAATACTCTCGATAACCTGAGGTACGATCAGCATACAAAAGAAATAAAGTACAGTTAATAAGAAAATGACCGTAATCAATGTTGTAATAAGTCGTATTGTTTTTTTGCATTTTCTATTTTTTTCAAGTTTTAGTTTATCGCATAAAGGAAAAAACAAACTGCGTTCCAACCAATTCACTAATGGCGCCAATAAATATGCAAGAACGAGACCGTCGATAATCGGCATACCTATGCGTATAACAGAATCAAAAGCACTTTTAATATTATTCATGTGGAATAAAATATAATAAAAAAGTAACGATGCAGCAACTACTAAAAAAGCTGTGATTCCCCAGTATAAATATTTGTTGTTTAAACGAAACTTCATTGTGGTTTGTTTTTTCCTTCCGATGTATTATTTTATTATTCTAAAATTTATTTTGACTCAAAATCGTCTATGTATTGTTTGAGGAGATTTACAGTACCATCGATACCGAGCGTACTACTGTTGATAGAGAGATTATAGCTTTCGCTAAATCCCCATCTTTTTGATGTATAGTAATTATAGTAGCTTTGACGTTGTCTGTCTTTTTTTTGAATCATGTCTTTTGCTTTCGCTTCTGACAAATCGTATTTTTGCATGATTCTCTTTATTTTACATGGCATGTCGCCATGAATAAATATGCTTAAACAATTATCATATTCACTTAAAGCATAGTCTGCACAGCGCCCTACAATAATACAAGGGCCTTCATTTGCCATTTTTTTAATGGTATCGAACTGCGCCAAAAATACCTTTTGACTGATTGGCATATCAATTAGTCCCGCAGCATTATATCCAAATGAATAGGTATCCATGACAAGATTATATAAAAAACTATTAGTTGGTCGTTCATCATGTGTTTGAATTAATTCTTCGCAATAACCACTTTCCTGAGATGCTCTGGTAAGTAACTCTTTGTCATAGCATGGAATTCCTAATTCTTTTGCAAGCTTTTCACCGATTTCTCTTCCTGCTGATCCAAATTGTCGTCCTATCGTGATAACTGTTTTCATATCCATACCCTCTTTCTTACTTTTTTTCTATTACATAAAAATATTGATATAACAATATTTTATGAACACATTTTATTTAAATATGTATTCTCGAAGGATAATACGTCCATAGGTTTGGCAAAGTAATATCCTTGGAACATGTCACATCCAATCTGTGACAAATATTGAACCTGTTCTCTGGTTTCAACACCTTCAGATATTACTGGCATTCCAAGCTGTTTTGAAAGATTAATAATCATTTGAAGAATTTTTTTGCTACGCTCTTCATCTTTTGATTTTTTCAAAAATACCATATCAATTTTTAAGATATCGACATGTATGTCTTTTAGCATATTTAGTGAAGAATAGCCGCTTCCAAAGTCATCCATTTCAACAGTAAATCCATAATCACGCAATCGATCAATCAATTCTAGTTGACGATCAAAATCAAGAGCTACTGCTGTCTCAGTAATCTCGAGCTTTAAATTTTGAGGAGAAATCTCATATTTTGATATCAGGTCTGTTAAAATCTTAAAAATGTCCATAAAATAGAAATCTCTAGAGGAAATGTTAACAGAAATATAAAGATGGTCATTTCCTTCTTCTTTCCATTTTTTCAGTTGTTGACATGCAAGCTCCCATATATGACAGTCAATCTCTGAGATGAGTCCGTTTCTCTCAAACAGTGGGATAAAATCGCCTGGCATAATCATTCCTCGTTCAGGATGTTGCCATCTAACAAGTGCCTCTGCACCAAGCATCTGCCCTTCTGTAGACATTTGCGGTTGCAAATACATTTGAATTTGACCGGATGATAGAGCCTGATCAAGCTCTTGGATTAGTTGTTGCTCATACATAATGGTGTCACGCATTTTGCTGTTATAATGTGCAACACGCTTGTGATAATCTCCTTTGATGGAGTTAATCGCCATGCGGGCCCTGTCGCACATGACAGAAACAGGAATAGATCGGTCTTTAATCTCATAAACACCGATATAGTTGATGGTAGGGAAAGAATGTTGTTTATCAATGCAGGTGTCAAATGCTTTTTGTGCATTGTTTGCAAATTCTATCTCGTTATATTTATCCTTTGCAATTAGAATACCAAATACATCGTTCGCAAGACGACCATAAAGGACAGCGTCCTTTAGATGCTCTTTTAGCATAGATGCAAAGCTAATCAATAGCTGATCTCCAGTGGAAGTTCCGAAGAAATCGTTGATCATTTTGAATTCATGAATATCTGTACAGATGATAAGTAGTTCCTTGTTCGGATAATAACTAATATATTGCTCAGCTTTTTCTATAAAATATTCTTTATTGTACAATCCTGTCAGACTATCATGAGCTGCTAAATAGCGTTCTTGATTGAGCTGCTCTAATTCTTTTGTACAATCTTGAAATACAAAATATGCACCTTGAAGTTGGTCCGAATAATCATAAATCTTCTGTAACTGAATTTTAAAGATTCGAGCCTCATCATTTTGATAGAATTTATGTTCTTTGGTGAAGTCCTTACAATGTTCCAGAAAGACTTTAGAACACCATTTTGTTACTAAAAGTCCATGGCTATCGGTTAGGTTATTGGAAGGATGAAACCACTCTTCTGCTTTTTTGTTTTGGTAAATAATTTGCCCATCCGCATCCAGTACAAGTAATGCTGTCGCCATATCCTGTGAAATTTGTAAAATGGTTTTAGGTAATAATTTTTTTGGTGTAAATTGAAATACACAATAATAGATACAGATGGCCTCAAGTACATATCCAAAAATAGATAAATCCACTACGGATCGATAGGTGAAAAGATTTAAAATACTGAGACCAACTAACAATACCGCAATTAACCAATATTTGGAGCGATAATAAAGCGGTGCATGAAATGCTCGGTAAAAGAGACTGAGCAGACACCATATTACAAGCAACATAACAAAGCTGTAATGCACGTAAAACATTGGCTGAACATTTAAACAATAATACCCTTCATGTCCAAACCAAATGGTTGGTTGTAATGAAAATAGGTGCTCGAAGAAAACATTGCACATTAAAGAGGCGGAATCAATAATCAGTAAAAGAATCAAGAGCTTATTGTTTACATGAGTTTCAAACTTGGTCCCGATAAATTCAATTGAAAAATAAAGTAAATAGTATAATAACCAATCTGCTGACACAAAATAGGCGCAGTATAAAATCATGGAAAGAAACTCCGAAGAGAGACATAAATTTGCAATGTTGCAAACAACAATAAAGAATCCGATTTTAAGGATTGAATTTACGATGTCTGCCTGTCTATAGTCATCTTTCTGTTTGTAGATCTTATAAATAAAGTACCCGATAACAATCAGGGCAAAAGATAAAATTGTGATTAAAAAATATTGCATTGCGTATACACCGCCCATTTGTTGTGTCAAAAATTGCATATGAAATGGTAAAAATACTCTACTAATAGAATATAATATTTTTAGTGAATAGTCAACGAAATAACTGCGTTTAACTATTGAAAAATAGTAAAATTGCACAAATAATTTACCTAAAAAATAATAGAAAATACGATTGCTAACTCTATTGTTGTTTTTGCATCTCAAGCTGTGCTTTTACTAAACGACTGTAGATGCCGTCTTTGCGAATGAGTTCATCATGAGAACCAATTTCTGCAATACTATGTCCGTCAATTACAATGAGGCGGTCTGCATTTTGCAGGGTAGAAAGACGATGTGCAATGGCAAAGGTAGTACGTCCTTTTGTCAGTCTTTCAAGTGCTTTTTGAATCATAAATTCGCTTTCGGTATCGAGACTTGCAGTTGCTTCATCAAGAATCAGTAGCCGAGGTTGATTTAAAATTGCACGAGCAATGGCAATACGTTGTCTTTCACCGCCGGAGAGGTTAAATCCCTTTTCTCCCACATAGGTATTATATCCGTCTGCTAATTTTGAAATGAACTCATGTGCATTGGCCATTTTCGCCGCCATAATTACTTCTTCATAGGATGCATCCGGTTTGGAAAAACGAATATTATTTAAAATTGTGCCCGAAAACAGAAAGGTTTCCTGAAGAACAACACCAATCTGTGAATGAAACTTAGAAGATTCAATGTTTTTAATATCGTGTCCGTCCACAAGTAAAGCACCGTCATCTACCTCATATAGACGCATTAAGAGGTTGATTAAGGTGGATTTTCCGGTTCCTGAAGCACCAACAATACCAATCATCTCGCCTTTTTTTATGGTTAAATTTAAATCTTCCAGTACAGGCTGGTAAGACTTGTAACCAAAGGTGGCGTGACGAAATTCGATTTCACCTTCCACGTCAAGATCAATCGGATGTTCTACATCTGTAATAAATGGTTCTTGATCCATAACATCATTGATACGTTCAATACTGCTAATTAGATCCATAATCATTCTAGGCATATGAGTCATCCAGTTTAAGTACTGATAAAGAAGCTGTGTATAGGTAATAAACTGTAACAGCTCTCCTGTGGTCATTTCATCCTGTAGAATGTCCAGACCGCCGAAGTATATAACAAGAAATACACCGGCACCCATGAGGAAATTGACAATCGGGAAAAAGATAGCCCAAAATACTTCATTTTTTGTTTGTATGCGACAAAATTCATTGGCAAGATGATTGAACTTGTTTTTCTCATCTTCTTCTTTTCCATATGATTTTACAACGCGCATACCGGAAATTACGTCTTGCAGATTACTGTTGACATCATCGCCTTTTTTTCTTTGTAAATGAAAACGTCTATGAATATCATTCCAAAACGCATAGGTAAAACCGACAGCGATTGGGATAAACAAGAAACTTAAAATTGCCAGCTTTACATTTAATAACAGCATGAAAATGATATTACAAACAAAGATAAAACAAACTGTAAACATATTACAGAAAGTATCCTGCATAAATTCGCGGATTTTTCCTGTGTCCGATACAATACGGTTCATCAATTCGCCCGGACGTCGATCGTTGATAAAGCTTAGTGATAAAATTTGGATTTTTGCGAAAAGCTTTTCTCTTAGATCTTTTGCAATTTTAGCACCGAGCACGGTACAATAGTAACTTTTTAATATGTTAATAATAACAATTCCGATACTTAAAATAAACATGATTCCTAGACATGTAAATGCAACAGACATCTTTCCGGTGCCGGTTTTTAATACATCGTCTACCAGATGTTTTTGAACTTCTGGATTTAAAAGTGTTACAACTGCAGCAAGAAACATCAGTATGAGGATTCCGATAAAATCTTTTTTGTAAGGCGCGGTCATTTGCAGGAAACTCTTCCAGAATCCGCCTTCTTTGGAACAATGAGGACAATACCGGGTTCCAGGGATTGCTCTTCCGCATTCAGGACAGATTTTTTCATATTCTGTACTAATTACTTCTTCATCACGTCCGGAAATCAGAATGTTAATACCACGTGCAATATAGGCATAGCGTGACAAATGTTTGGCAGAATACTGTACAATATGACGACTGATTCCGTTGTGCTCGAGCACTAGAAGACCACATCCTATTTTAGCTTCTGCTTTTGCGTTTCGACAATTTGATAAGTCGATTTTTTCAATTAAAGTTCCTTGTGAGACAAGCCAAATATGTTTTGTACTGACTACAAGATAGCAGTCAGATTGCCAGGAACCATCTTCGGCAATATCAAAAGGAACGCTATAATAAATTCGTTCATCCTGCATTAATTCAATACAGGATACTGCTTCTTTCGGCAGTTTAAAATTTAATATCATAGTTACCTCCGGTTTACAGGAATAAATCTAATTTACGTTGTTCTTTTTGTGATAAGCGAAATACGTCCGCAATTTCAAATCGGTTTTCGTCCAGATCAGTGATAAGAAGACGGCTGTCGGTCAGTCGAACAACGGCGTTACTTCCCATGTTGATGGTAAATCTGCATTCACCACGATCAGTTACTACATGAAAATATGCATAACCGTATTCATCTTTAATATCAATGATTTTTTGAATCAGTGGTGTGAAATAACGCAAATTTAATTGCTCTTCCAACATTTGGCGAGTTTCCTTTGAAACTTTAGATAAGTCTTCGATTACGCCGATTTCCTTGGAACGTTCATCTAAAGTTCGAATAGAGATGAACTTATTAGGATCTGTAAATGGAAAAAGACGAACAACCTGAACACGGTCCCACATTTTACCATTTAATTTCAAACTCACAAATCCGCCTTTTGTTCTTTCAAATGTAGCATTATCTTTAGTGAGATAACGCAGTTCTGTCATCTCTTCCACTTCTGCTTCCATCTGTTCTATTTTAAAATCTTTACTCATTTTCAGTTTCTCCTTTCAATGCAAGTGATTTCGTCTGAAGCTCCAGAAGTTTGAAATAGATTCCACCTAAAGCTTCCAGTTCACTGTGAGTTCCTTCTTCAACAATTCGACCATTATCTATGACTACCAGACGATCCGCATCTCTTAACGTGGATAAGCGGTGTGCAATTGACAAGGTAGTTCTGCCTTTGACAAGGTAGGTCAAAGATTTTTGAATGGCCTTTTCTGTCTCAGTATCCACGCTTGCTGTAGCTTCATCTAAGATTAGAATCTTTGGGTTGGCAAGAATGGCTCTTGCAATAGAGATTCGCTGTTTCTCACCACCAGACAAATCCTTACCGGAAGCACCGATGACAGTATCGTATCCATCTGTCATATTTGAGATAAACTCATGGGCACTGGCCAATATTGCAGCGTTGACAATATCAGTTCGTGTAGCTTCTGGATTGGCGTATGCAATGTTTTCTGCTACTGTTCCCATAAAAATATAGGTATCTTGAGAAACCATGGCTACATTTCGGCGTAAATCACGAAACGCAAGGTCTTTTACATCAATATTATCTAAACGAATGGTACCTTCGTTGGTATCGTACAAGCGAGAAATCAAATTAACCAAGGTAGTCTTTCCGGCACCGGAACGCCCAACAATACCAAGCATTTCACCCGGCTTCACATGTAAATTAATATCTTTAAGAATAGGAGTATTTAATTCATATCCGAATGTCACATGATCAAGTTGGATTTCACCGCGTGGACTGTTTAAGTGAATCGGATGATCTATTTCCTGAATGTCAGGAATTGCGTCCATAATCTCAAATATACGTTGTGCAGAGTTAATGCTGTCAGACCACATATGAAATACACGTGAAAAGAAATTCATTGGTCCATTTAATTGTGCAACATAACCGACAAATGTAATCAGTACACCAAGTTCGATATTTCCGGTATTCATAAGAAGGATAACACCAAGAATCCATACCCAGATATTGGAAATTTCCTGGACCAGATTATATAAAATTGTAAATCGATTATTGTATTTTACGATTCTTACTTCTGCATCACGTAAATATTCATTTGGTCCTTCAAAATGTTGCTTTTCCTGTTCCTGCTGACCAAATGATTTAACGACACGAGCACCTGTTAAATTATCGTTTACACGCGTATTCACAGAGCGTTCTGCACGGTGACGTCTTCCGAAGAGACTCCATAATTTTGGCTTTAACTTAACACTCATTACAACAAGAAGTGGTAACAGAATACAAGCAGCCAGTGCCATCGGCCAATTTAGTCGGAACATTACCACAAAGGATGAAATAATGGTAAAACCATGTACAAATATGTAAGGGAAACCATCTAAATAAAAATAGGTTACACGATCCGCATCACTAAGAACGCGAGTCATAAGGCTTCCGGTTTGTTTGCTTGTAAAAAAGTTAATTGAGAGATTTCCCATGGCTGAAAATACATCTTCTTTGATATCACGAATCGTTTCCGCTACAATCTGTGCCATGAGCGTTCCCTGAATCAGAGCCACCAGTTGTTGAACGATTTTAGAAAGCAACATAACTAACACTAAAAGACCAAGTGCAAGTGTATACTCTCCTGCTATTCCATACTTAGCCAAGAAAGTATCGTCTTTGGCTAAAATACTGTCATATAATACAGTGCCGCTTAAATATGGCCAGACTAAATTCATTCCTGCTGCAGCAAAGTAACATACAAACAGAATAAGGAGTTTCCATTTGTAACGTAAGAAATAATTCATCGTACGCATGAAAATGGAACGTTTATTCATACATTTAGGACATATTTTTCGTTTTGGATCCGGATACATGGTACCACATACCGGACAGTATGCTTCAGAATCCTCTTCTTTTTCTGCAGCCGCTTCAAGGTCATCTGCAGCACTAGGATCTTTCTTTAATGTTTTATAACTTTTTAGAAAGATATTCATTTGCTCCAGATACAAATTGGTTAAAGCACCGATTCGCAACTGAATTCCCTGATGATATATGGTTACCAGATTTGTTGCGACCTGTTTTTCAATTTTCATATGAGCAGTTTCATTTAGTGGCAACAATTTATAGGCGTATTCCAAGGTATCTTCACCGTATTCTACGTCTTTACTCTTTGTTCCGCGAAAATAACGTATACGGTTTCCTATCGGTTCGCTAGTTACAATACCTAGTGTATCTGCAGTCAAAAACAAATAACCGCTAATGTATTCACAGGCTTCCGATAAATCGATAGGACATACTTCTATGATATCGGATGCACGAATGCCCTGTGATTTTAGTAAATCCAGTACACGTACCGGTAACTTATTTTCTTTCATAATAACCTCCATTCTGTCACATATGTTCTGTCAATTGATTTTGGGTATAAAAAAAGATTCCTGAAATTATTTCAGAAATCTGTCAAACCACATAATAGATATGAAAAGGCATAAAATTTTACCCAAATAAACTTCATGCAAAATCATATAAAGGAGGTTGCACAACATGATCTCTGAAATATGAATCGTTTTTCGGCAAATGTTTTTTCACCATAAAATAAGTTCTAATCTTAGTCATATTGACACCTCCTTTCAAAATTTAATGTTATGTGATCGAGTTACAAAATTTTCCATGATTATAACACTATAAAAATGGAATTGCAATACTAAATTCAAAAAATATATAGGTAATAATTTTTCATATCAGCAAATATCACGCAAGATATTGTAGAATATCACTTGGTGAGTGTGCAATATATGTAGCTCCGGCGTCGGATAATTCGGACAAATTACCATAACCATATAATACACCGATTGAATGGAGCCCTGACATTTGTGCGCCTGTTATGTCTTGTTCTCTGTCGCCTATCATAATGGCAGACGACAGATTAGAAATGTTACACTGCTCTAGTGCATATGAAATCACATCTGACTTTTTTACTCTTGTCTGATCCATAGTTGCACCTGCAATAAAATCAAAATATTGATCCAAATGAAAATGCTTTAATATTTTAATAGCAAAAAACTCCGGTTTTGAGGTGGCAAGAATAATGGTTTTATTTTGCTCTTTTAGTCGCATTAATAAAGATTCAATTCCGGGATAGACCTCGTTTTCATATAATCCGGTATCACTAAAATATTCTCTGTAGTAGTCAACTGCTTTTTCGCTCTCTTCTTTTGAAAATCCATAGTATTTTTCAAAAGATTCTGCCAGTGGAGGTCCGATGAAGGGATAAAGAGAAGAACGATCCTCCACCTCAATGTTATATTTTTTCAGGGCATACATAACAGAATTTGTAATACCGAGTCCCGGATCTGTTAATGTACCATCTAAATCAAATAATATATATTGATACATAATTTTGTCACCTCATTTTATATTGATTGCATTTAAATTAGTTCTCCTGACGATGAAGATGTATAATCATAAAAATTGCAATAATAAGAAATGGTAATATACCAATGATACCGGTTGGAGCAGGTCCGACAAACGGATTTCCACCGTCTCTTGTAAAATAAATTCCGATGGCTGCAATACTATTCATAGCACCATGACCTAGAACGGCCGGTATACAACTTTGTGTCTTTAAAGAAACAAAGGATAAGAAAACACCAATTACGGTACAGAATCCGCACATTGCAGCAATTCCAGCGTATGGGAAGCCTGGATAGTTAATTCCGTAATTATGTCCGATGATGGTGAGTGGAGCATGCCATAATCCCCATATAATGCCATTTACTAGAAGCATAGGTATAAGCGGAAGTTTTTGAGACATCTTTGGAAGTAAGTAACCTCGCCATCCCCATTCTTCGCCAAAACAAGTGATAAAATTTAAAATCGGACCTAAAAGTAACGCTTGTATTCCTTGTATAAGCAGTAGTGTTGATAAGGACATCGGAAGCGTATCAACAGTTGTTCCGGTGGCTTCCAATGTAGCCAGCATATAACCGCAATTTGGATCAAACGATTGTGGATATATGACAAAATATAGAATAGAACCAAGAAGTGTCAAAAGTCCCGGTCCAAAATATGCCAATAAGTAGAATTTAATATGATTCTTGAAATGCGGGCGAAGCCATGCATTTTTAAAACCTTCTTTGGTGACTAATCTGGTCAAAAGTGTTCCGAGCGCCGGAAAAAACATAGCAGCTGCTACAAGAAGTTGTAGCATGGCAGCCGGTACAGTTTGAATATTCTGGCTATTATTTAATGGATAAATAACCAAAACACAATATAAAATTGTCAGGATAAAAGTAATACATAAATAGATAATAATTCGTTTTGTTTCAAGTTTTGCATTTGTGTTATTCATAGGAATTCCCCGCTTTCTATTTATATTTAACAGCGGTACCGTAAGCAATTACTTCTGCTGCACCCTGCATGACAGAAGATGACCCGTAACGCATATTAATAATTGCATCAGCCCCAAGTTTTTCGGCTTCGTCAACCATACGTTTTACAGCAATTTGGCGTGCTGTGTTTAGCATACTGGTATAACTTTCAATTTCTCCGCCGACCAGCGTTTTCATGCTGGCCATAAAATCTCTTCCGATGTTCTTGGAATAAACAACGGTTCCTTTTACGATATCTAAAACTTCGAATTCTTTTCCTGGTATATAATCAATATTTACTAGCTTCATCTTCTTCTCCTCCGTCAATCTGTTTCATTCGTTCTTTTAAGGCAAACAATACCCCAACAATTATAGCAGATGGAAATGATAAAAACAATAAAAGTAATATAAGTGGTATAGAGTCCACTGTAGATGCCCAAAGCAATAGGATGATTGTAAAAATCATCATAATAATCATAAATCCGGCGGCTATAATTGGGGCGCTTTTTTTCTTATCGACAGCTTTAATGTTCACAAATCTCACTCCTTCCTGTTCTTTTTGCTGCATGATGAAAAGATACTTTTCTGCATCCAAAGTAGAAAAATGTTCGTTACTTGCTTCAAGGCTAGCACATATCGTTTTCTTTTCGTCTAGATTATCCTGTTCTTGTTCCAAAAAGATAATATGATTTTTCATACAATCATCTAAGGTAAGGATACCTTGTTGAAGTTTAAGGATTTCTTCGATTGGAATTGATAATTGCCTCAGTAATTTGATTTTTTGTAGCATTGCAACGTCCGCATCAGAATATTCTCGATATCCGTTTTCCGCATTTCGCTCCGGAGTCAGAAGACCTTTGTCCTCATAAAAACGAATATTTTTTTTTGTGATTCCAACGAGCTCTTCTACTTTGTTGATACGCATTGTGGTTTGTCCTTTCTGCTAAATGTGCGTTTTTTTCTGCCTTATGGAGTGATAATAAACCTTCCATAAGGTGGAAGGTCAATAGATTTTAGAAATTTTTTTAGAAAAAAGACTGTTGTAATATAAATACAACAGTCTTTTACGATATTTCTTGTGATTTTAAGAAAACATTTATTCATCATAAGTTGATGTATCTAATAATTGGAATTGTTCTACTAAGGATTTTAAGCTCTGTGACTGAGCAGAAAGTTCCTGGCTTGTCGCAGCAGATTCTTCTGCAGCTGCAGAGTTGTCCTGAACTACGTCTGCAATCTGTTCAATACCGATACGAACCTGTCCCATAGTATCAGCCTGTTCTTTTGAACGTTTACTTGTCTCTTGAGAGGCTTCAGCCAAAAGATGGATTCCTTCAATTACTTCTTCTAAGGCTGCGATTGTTTTTGTTGTAATGTCATTACCAATTTGTACTTCTTCTAACGATTTATCTATTAATGTTTTGGTATTTACTGCGGACTGTGCACTATCGGTTGCTAATTTGCCAATCTGATCTGCAACAACTGCAAATCCACGTCCTGCTTCACCTGCTCTTGCGGCCTCTATGGATGCATTTAGTGAAAGAAGATTTGTCTGTGAAGCTATATCTTCTATTTCACCGATAATACTTTCAATTTCTTTCGATGTATTGGTAATGCGTTCCATTGCTTCGGCAAGTAACTGGATTTCTTTATTGCTTTGTTCTGCCACATTTGCATACTGATGTGCGGTATTATAAGCTTCTAGTTCTTTTTTTGCACTATCTTCTGCGACTACGGTTAGATTTTCGATGGTAGCAGCTAATTCTTGTACTGCACCGGCTTGACTGGTTGCACCTTCGGCTAATGTCTGAGCACTTTCAGCCAATTGCTGGGAACCAAATGAAACGCCTTCTGCATCTTCATCAATTTTACGCATTGTTTTACTTAGTGCGATTTCGATATTGGCAATGGCATCTCTGATTTCAACGAAATCACCATAAAATTCTACGGTTGGTTGCACTGAAAAATTACCGCTACCAATCTCCTGCAGTCCCCATCGAATACAATCCACATACTCTTTCAATTTTGCAACTGCGGTATTGAAATCATTGGCTATTTCACCAAATTCATTTTGTTCGGCAATATGAATATCTACATTAAGTTCACCTTTCGCTAATTGATTCGCAGCTTTCTTGAGTTGCTCAAGAGATTGAGAAATATCTTTTGCAGTCATGGCCGCAAATCTCATTGCAATTATGATCGTTACCAAAATCAGTACAATAACTACAATAATCAGTACGATACTGTATAAATTTAGATTTGCGGAAACTTTATCGCCCATTTCCACATTCATGGCCAACAACTGTTCTGCGGCATCAATGACAGCATTTATATACGTAGCACCTTCTGATTGTAAAAGTGCATAGGCTGCTTCATCCTCGTGTTTGCGTCCAAGCTCAATGACTTTTTCGCGTACATCATGATAGGATGCCTGATTTGTCTGCATGATATCGACCAATGCCTGTTCTTCAGAAGTTTCTAATTTATGTACAAATTCCTGAAAATAGAAATTAATCAGTTCATCTGTTTCAGCCAATTCTTTCTCTTTTGCGGCTACTAAAGAATCATCATCTAAATCAATAATATCTCTGACTAATATGCGTTCTTTATTCAGGCAAGTGGTATAATGACCTATATCGCCCTGTATAAAACCGTTTAACTCCAAGGCTTTTCCAAAACGTAAATCCAGAGCAAAAATAAAAATAACACTTATGATACTTGCAATACTTGACAGTGCAACAACATAAATAAAACTTTGAAGCATTCGTCGTCTCATATTTTCATTTCTAAGTTTTTCCATTCGCTTTTTCATAGAGCAACACCCCTTTTGTGACTGTATATTTAGAATTATATTGTTAATTATAACATTTTTGCAGACATATGTCATTAGTTGTATATACAAATTTCACAATATAATCTAAAAAAATGTTAATATATTATGAATGCCCGTAAACAATGTGCTTACGGGCATTTGGGGATATCGTATTTAATCTTATTATCTTAACATATTACATATCATACTCTGACAGAATTCGATCTGCTAATTCTTCGTGAGTCAGTTTTTTCTTGGCGGTAATGAGCTCACCCTGATATATGAGATATTCGGCCGGCAATGGTCTTAAGTTGTACTCAGAAGCCATAGAACGACAATATGCACCTGCATTCATAATGGCCAGATAATCACCGATTCGAATTTCAGGAAGTTCTCTTTGTTTAGCAAAACAGTCACCGGATTCGCAGGTGTTTCCATATACATCATATACCATTTTTTCGCCCTGAGGGTT
Source organism: Lachnospiraceae bacterium (assembly GCA_045588655.1). GTDB lineage: Bacteria > Bacillota > Clostridia > Lachnospirales > Lachnospiraceae > SVFI01. Next base: position 182,386 of record JAZNEP010000035.1, read on the forward strand.
ACTCAGATTTACTACATGGTGATACGCATCATAAAGTACCGGACGAATTAAATGAGGGAATCCGGAATCTGTACCTACAATCAGACGCCCTTTATTGTTTTTTACGGTATTTACTTGTACTATCATACAACCGCTATCGGCCACAGTAAACTTACCAGGCTCGAAATACATCTTTAACTTCTTACCATAACGGTCACAGAATTGAGAAAAAAGTTCGACTGCTTTTTGTCCGAACTGCTCATAGTCAATTTCTATCTCATCCGGTGTATAAGGTACTTTAAATCCACCACCAAAATCTACAAACTCTAAATCCGGAAAATCTTGAGGATTAATGATTCCTAACAGATTTTGCATACTTTGAAATACTTTGCCGGTATCGGATATACCACTACCGGTATGTTCATGAAGTCCTATAATTTTAATATTGTTTTCTTTCGCGATAGCTACCGCTTTCGGAACATCCTCCAGTAAAATACCAAATTTGCTTAAAGCTCCGGCGGTTGCTACATTAGCAGTTTCTCCTGCTACGACATCCGGATTAATTCTCAAACAAACTTCTGATCCGTGATAGTAATGACCATAAGTTTCTAATCTGGACAGCGAATCAATGTTAAACAAAACGCCCTGTTCTTTTACGACTTCCATCTCTTTGTCAGTCATATTATTGGCCGTAAAAAGAATATTTTTGCTATCAAATCCAATTTTCTTTGCCAAAATCACTTCTGCAGGACTTACAGTGTCTAAACAGAAACCACAATCTTTCATGATTTTTAACATACGCGGATTAAAATTCGCTTTCATAGCGTAAAAAAGTCTTACATTTTCCCAAGGAAAGCTTGCTTTCAATCTATTGTACTTTTTAATAATATAATCCATATCGTACACATAAAAAGGTGTTTGTGCATTTTCTGAAATCTCCTGTAGCTTCAAGGACTGCATACAATAATCTGTTCCATTATAATAAACTGAGTTTTCAAATTCTTTCATATTTATCCTCCAAGTATAAGTTCTGAACAGTTTCATTTTATCAATATAGAACAGTTTGTCAATAAAATCTGCTTGATTCTTTTACTTTTTATCTCTATATGCATATCCAAAGTGAATGGGAGGAGCCGTTACTGAAAGATATACAAATTCACTATCGCTATCATTCTCTAATCCATGAACATCCTGATCTTCAAAACGTACAACATCTCCTGCATGAAATTCCATTTTTTTATCATTTGCAAGAAGCAATTTTCCACTTCCCTTAGTAGCATACCATATTTGTTCAGATGTATCGTGAATATGTCGTGGTTGACATGCGCCTGCTTCTAAATGAACTTCTGTTATTGTAACTCTTTTGCTGCTTGAATTATCTGAATTTAATAACTGTCTGGATATAACGCCAGGATTTACAAATTCTTTTATGGTATCTGATTTAATATATTCCATATGTGCGCTCCTTTCAAAAGGTATCTTTCGTGCTAAAATATTATAGTAGATTGATTATACCAATAAGTCCAAACATTCCAAGACCAAGACTTGGCATACATATTCCCGGTAAATCATAGAAGATATCATACTTTACAAATCGCAACAAAATACCAATAATCATGAACACGATAGGATTGAGTAACACGCAGAAAAACGGAACTGCTATTTTACCATTGATAATTGCAATTATAACAAGTATTGTTGTGGCTAGAGTAAGTATAAAATAGAAAAGAACAAATGGAATCTTTATTGTGCTAAACATTTTATCTATTATTGCAACTGCCTGCTCTTTATCCGTGCTGTTTTTATATACAACAGGTATGAGACAGAGAAACGTATGAATAAAAAAACCGCCCATAGAACCTACAAATGTAACTGGTTTAAGAATCATTTCGATAGTTCCACCTATCTGCTCACTGAGAGACCAGAGACCCATGGCGTATAGTGGTACTGCTATCATTACAATAAAGATGGACGCCTTGAAACGCCATTCACTCATGTTGTCCCAATGACTGTCTACAATTCCATTTTTCCCAAGTTTTTTGTTGTTTTTACCTTTTAAATCTAAAAGCATATCTGCTGTTGCACAAAGAATTCCGCCAATTAAACCTAAAAACGATAATGTCATATGCATATCTTTATCCTCCAATTGTAGTTACTATAAATATTGAATTTCTGCTAACAATGCCACCGTAATATCTCTTGCTATGATAGAAGCCTTTTCACAGTTCTCCTCGAAAAATTCTGAACCACTGTGTGTTTCGGTATCTGTAACACTTCTGATAGAAATAAACGGTATATTATTAACATAACATACATGAGCAATACTTGCTGTTTCCATATCTACAGTTAAAGGGGCAAACTGCTCATTAATCTTTTGGCGTCCATCCTCTGTTATAAACGCTTCACCGGTTACCATTCGTCCCCAAAATACATTATAAGTTCGTTCCAACTTTTCAACGGCTTTTTTTGACATATTTAACAACTTAGGGTCAGCCTTGAAATATACCGTTTCTAACCATGGATGAAAATCTGTTAATATCTCAGCATCGACATCATGATACGCAACCTCTGTAGAAACAACCGTATCAAATATATCAAGTTCTGAATTCATTCCACCTGCAGTACCTGCATTGATAATGCTATCTACATGATATGTATCAATTAATATTTGTGTTGCAATAGCAGCATTAACTTTACATACACCAGAAAATAAAGCAACAACTTCTACACCATGGATTGTTCCTTCGTAAAATTTCAGCATTGCTTTCTTGGATATTTTACACCCTTCTATGATTGGCAAAAAAGGTGCTAACTCTGTATCTCCTGCACATATTATACCGACTCTCATGATTGACGCCTCCTCATATTTTTTATCATACTCTGACTAATAAATGTTTTATCTTCCGGAATCATTAGTAAAATTTAGTTTTCTATACTATTTAACCACATCTTCCTCATTCAACGCAATCAGTATCTATATTTTCTTTACCTACAATGTGTCTTGTGATCGCATTATAGCAAAAATAATTAACTATCCCTAAAAAAAGACTCCCTAAGCTCTATGTCGAGCTTAAGGAGTCTCTGTAATAATTCATATTTAGTTGCTTTTGACTAGAATTTACCAGCTGTAGCAGCTTCTTCGATAGAAACTGCAACTGCAACAGTCATACCAACCATTGGGTTGTTACCTGCACCGATAAGACCCATCATTTCTACGTGAGCCGGTACAGATGAAGAACCTGCAAACTGTGCATCTGAGTGCATACGTCCCATAGTATCTGTCATACCATAAGAAGCAGGACCTGCAGCCATGTTATCCGGATGAAGTGTACGTCCTGTACCACCACCGGAAGCTACTGAGAAGTATTTCTTGCCCTGTTCAAGACATTCTTTTTTGTATGTTCCTGCAACCGGATGCTGGAAACGTGTTGGGTTTGTAGAGTTACCTGTGATAGATACGTCTACTCCTTCTTTGTGCATGATAGCTACACCTTCACAAACATCATTTGCACCGTAGCAGTTAACTTTTGCACGAAGACCTTCAGAGTATGATTTTCTGTAAACTTCTTTTACAGTATTTGTATATGGATCGTACTCTGTTTCTACGAATGTAAATCCGTTGATACGAGAGATAATCTGAGCAGCATCTTTTCCAAGACCGTTTAAGATAACACGTAATGGTTTCTTACGAACTTTGTTTGCTTTCTCTGCGATACCGATAGCACCTTCAGCAGCTGCGAATGACTCGTGACCTGCTAAGAATGCGAAACATTCTGTTTCTTCTTCTAATAACATTTTTCCAAGGTTACCATGTCCAAGACCTACTTTACGTGTGTCTGCAACAGAACCTGGGATACAGAAAGCCTGAAGACCTTCACCGATTGCTGCAGCAGCATCAGCTGCGCGTCTGCAGTCTTTTTTGATTGCGATTGCTGCACCTGTGATGTAAGCCCAGCAAGCATTTTCGAAACAAATTGGCTGGATACCTTTTACCTGATCGTAAACATTAAGTCCAGCGTCTTTTGTGATTTTTTCAGCTTCTTCAAGAGAAGCGATTCCATAATTGTTTAATACCGCATTGATCTGGTCAATACGTCTTTCATATGATTCAAATAAAGCCATTATAGTTTCCTCCTTCTCTTATTTCACTTCTTCGTCTGTTCTTGGATCGATAATCTTAACAGCATCAGCTACACGACCATACTGTCCGCAAGCCTTTTCATAAGCTGTGTTAGGGTCATCACCTTTTTTGATGAAGTCTGTCATCTTACCAAGGCTGACAAATTTATATCCGATAATCTGATCATCAGCATCAAGAGCGATACCTGTAACATAACCTTCTGCCATTTCAAGGTAACGAGGACCTTTAGCAAGTGTTCCGTACATAGTACCAACCTGTGAACGAAGTCCTTTTCCTAAATCTTCAAGACCTGCTCCTACCGGAAGTCCGTCTTCTGAGAATGCAGACTGTGTACGACCGTAAACAATCTGTAAGAATAATTCTCTCATAGCTGTATTGATAGCATCACAAACCAAGTCTGTGTTTAATGCTTCAAGAACAGTTCTTCCTGGTAAAATTTCAGATGCCATAGCAGCTGAGTGAGTCATACCTGAACATCCGATTGTCTCGATCAGGGCTTCCTGGATAACTCCTTCTTTAACATTTAAAGATAATTTGCAGGCACCCTGCTGTGGTGCACACCAACCGATACCGTGTGTGAAACCTGAAATATCTTTTACTTCTTTTGCTTTCACCCATTTAGCTTCTTCTGGGATAGGAGCACAACCGTGATTCACGCCCTGTGCTACTGGACACATTTCTTCCACTTCTCTTGAATAAATCATGTGAAATCTCCTTTCAAAATGTAATTTATATTGTGGCAAAATATATAAAGGTATATTTTGTCAAAATCACTTTTTCTATTTTCGCATATTTTCGACAAAAAATCCACAGTTATTTTTTGTCTTTTTTTAGTTTGACTTTCTGGACAATTTTTCCGTTTGTTTTGTAAATTGAATCTGCATTAACCAACCCTCTTACATTGCACAGAGGATAGATATCTGTGTTACGTCCAACAATCGTTCCAGGATTTAAAACGGTATTACAACCAACCTGAACATTATCACCAACAACTGCACCAAACTTGCGGAGCTTGGTATCATATTTTCCGAGTGAGAAGTTAACTTCTATATCACTCTTATCATTTTTTATATTGGAAGTGATAACGCCTGCTCCAAAATGTGAGCGGTAACCAAGAATACTGTCACCGACATAATTGTAGTGCGGAACCTGTACCTCATCAAATATAATACTGTTTTTAACTTCGGTAGAGTTACCAATTACACAATTTTTACCAATAACAGCACTGCCTCGTATAAATGCACAATGTCTCACTTCTGTACCTGCATCAATAATACAAGGACCACCAATGTAGGCTGTCGGTGCGACAGTGGCAGATCTTGAAACCCATACATTTTCACCGCGGTATTCATACTCTTCCGGTGGAAGCATCGGGCCAAGCTGTTCGATAAATGTTTTGATGGAAGGAAGTACTTCCCAAGGATTTTCTACCGAATCAAACATATATTTGGCGATAGTGTGTTCTACATCAAGATATTTTTCTACTTTGAATAACTCCATTGAATTTACCCTCCATTTTTTTTATTTTTTGAAGTTGATTTATAAAAACGCGAAGCATCATGAAATTTTCGCGTTAATAGGTTTTGGTGGTTCGTGTTTTTGACATACTCTGTACGTCTTTGGATAAATCCTTCCAGCTTTTCCATATATTCTTCCGATGTAATAACGCCTTCTGCGACCTGGGTCAATCCCTTTTCCCAGCTTGCAGTTAATTTGGGATCAAGTAGTGATTTGATGGAACAATCCACGACATCATAGATACTTTCACCCAAAAGAGTCGGTGTAATAATCTGTGTTTTCTTATTCAAAGAAAGATATTTGTTATTGAAAAGCTTTTTAAGTATTTCTGCTCTGGTGGCGGAGGTTCCGATTCCGCTACCTTTTATTTGTGCACGCAGCTCATCGTCTTCGATTAGCTGTCCAGCATTTTCCATTGCTAGAATCATAGAACCGGAATTGTATCGCTTCGGAGGCGATGTTTCGCCTTCTTTTATAACGTACTCATCCACTTGTATTATATCATTTTTTTTCAAAGATGAAAGCATGTTTAACAAATTCTCATCACAAGTTGTATCCTCTTGGGCATCTTCTGTGTTCTCAGAATCTGTTTTTTCTTTTTCATCCGTTTTATCTTCACTTTTTTTTGAAAAACTGTATTGTAAAAGTTCTTGATATCCGGCAGTAGAAAGAACTTTGAAGTTTGAAAAAAATGATTCTGTGTCTTTTTGAAGTACAAGTCCTACTTTCTGATAAATTGCCGGTGGGCAAAAGATACTGAGAAAGCGCCTGACAATGATTTCATATACCTTCGCACTGGTCGGGTGAAGGCTGTTTAAGGCGGAAAGTCCTTGGCCGGTCGGAATAATTGCATAATGGTCTGTAATGAGTTTGTCATTTACATATTTGGTTTTTGCAATTGTTTCATATGTTTTCTTTTCCAGTATGTATTTAACATATGGCGAAACAGATGGAACTGCGCTAAGACCTTTTATATTCTTTGAAATTTCCTTGGCTACCGCAGTTGAAAGTACTCGCGCATCCGTACGAGGATATGTAGTTAATTTTTTTTCATAAAGCTCTTGTACAATCTGAAGTGTTTGGTCCGGACTGATTTTAAATAATTTGGCGCATTCATTTTGTAATTCGGCCAGATTAAATAACAGTGGCGGATTTTTAACTTCTTTTTTTCTTTCAACTTTTGCTACCTGTAATGTGAGCGGTTGCGGCTGTGTGAGCATTTGAATGAGCTCTTTTGCATTCTCTTCTTGTTTGAAGCCGTTTTCTTTATATAAAAGAGGGGATTCAAAATATTGGGATCCCTCTACGGCTTTCCACTCTGCTTCGATTTTTTTGTTGCCAATTTTTGCAGAGGCGAGAACACGGTAAAATGGTGTTTTTACAAACTCACGGATTTCGCGTTCACGATTTACTACCATTCCAAGGACACATGTCATAACACGGCCTACGGAGATAACAACACGATCTTCTCCAAGAAAATTTTTAACATTATAACCATATTTTAAGGTGAGAACTCGTGAAAAATTAATTCCCATAAGGTAATCTTCTTTCGCTCGAAGATATGCAGAATTGCAAAGGTTATCATATTCGGATAAATCTTTTGCTTCTTTGATACCACGCAAGATTTCCTCTTCAGTCTGCGAGTCAATCCATACTCTTTTTCGGGATTTTCCTGAAACATTGGCTTGCATTTCTACAAGTCGATATATGTATTCTCCTTCTCTTCCTGAGTCAGTGCAGACATAAATAACATCTACATCCGGTCGGTTTAAAATATTGCTGACAATTTTAAATTGTTTTTTTACAGAGTCAATTACTTCATATCTAAATTGTTCCGGTAAGAACGGTAATGGCTCAATCGTCCAGCGTTTCCATTTTTCATCATAGACTTCAGGATAGCTCATTGTGACCAAATGTCCCACACACCAAGTTACAATTGCTTCTTCTGATTCCATATATCCATCATGACTCTTCATCTGATATTGAAGAGCTTTGGCAAATTCACGAGCAACACTGGGCTTTTCGGCAATAAATACACTTTTTCCCATATTTTATAAATCGTCCATTCCTATTAATGTCAAATTATCTTTAATTTTTGATTCAAGAGTGAGTTTTTCTTCAAAACGTCCATTGGCAAACAGATAGATTTGCGAAGGATTCAACCTGGCTTGCTCCAGTACATGAAGATTTTGTTGATAGTCTTCATAGGTTACCATAGGTTTTGTAAAATAACAGAAAGCTACAATCGTATTGAAATCCTTGTCTTGACCAATGAAGTCAATTTTTCCGGCTTTGCCTTCAAACAGTCCTGTTTTTTCAAAATGAAACGGAAAAGCATCTTTGCTATCAGAAAGAATCATATATTCACGACATACAGAAGAAAAATACTCTTCGCAATAGGCATCAAATTCCGGTTTAATATACTGATTATAAAACTGTTTGGACGAAAGACAATGAATATCACTATAATTTGGATAAATAAATCGAAACCAAAAGTGTACGTAGTGATTTGAAATTCGATAAATACCTTTTTTTTGACTGTCACGTCCAGGGGTATCTATGGAAAAAACCTTTTCTACAATCTCAAGTTCCATCAAATGCTTTAGATATACACTGATTTTCGCTCTGGAAAATCCGGTATGCTGATGTAACTGATTCAGTTTATGCCGTCCTGCGGCAAGAGACGCTAACAAGGTATAATACACAGAGGTCTCACGTAATTCTTCTTTTACAAATCGTCCGCCCTCATCAGAGAGAAAGGATTCTTTTACTAATATATGCTTGCAGATATTTTCTTTTAGAGAAAGCGATGGATTAAAATAGTTCCATAATCCAGGAATTCCGCCCAGTATACTAAATACTTGTATGCACTCTTTGATAGAGTAGGTAGGGAAATGACAAATGAGATCGGAAAATTTTAATTCTTTCACTTTCAGAAAACCTGAAATATCAAGAACGGATTTCCCAAGCCTAGCAACCATACCATTTTCTATAAATCCAATGGATGAACTACATAGAATAATCATAACATCATGTTCGCTAAAGGCGTGATGTATCAGTTTAATAAGTGCATTCATAAAGGAAACATCAGCTTTAATCAAATGTTCCCATTCATCAAAAACAAGCACTTTCTTTTCTGTAACAGAAGTATCGGTCAAAAGTGCGGTAAAAATCTCTTCATAATTCGGATAATCAGATAACTCCGGATAATCCTGTTTCAGTTTTTTACCAAGTAAAAACTGTTGTTCTCTTGTGCTGGCAGGTGCGGAAAGATAATAAAAAGAATTTTTATCCTGTATAAATTCTTGTAACAAAGTGGTCTTTCCGACATTTTTCTGACCATATACCACAATCATTTGACTATCAGGTTTTTGATAAACGGTATTTAAATATTGTAGTTCGTTTGTTCTTCCAGACAACATAAAAATTCCCCATGAAATAAGTTATAAAGAAGCGAGTAGTTTATCAATTTCAGATGCAGGCATCGGTTTCCCAAGAAGAAATCCCTGAATACTGTCACAGTTAATCGTTTTTAAATACTCATACTGTTCCTGTGTCTCTACTCCTTCTGCAACGGTTTCGCATCCCAGTTTTTTTACCATATTGATGATGGATTCTGTAATAACTCTGGTAGGATTGTCATCTATAACAGTATCTATAAATGTTTTATCAATTTTCAGAGTGTCAATCGGAAGGCCTTTCAAATAAGATAAAGAGGAAAAGCCGGTTCCAAAATCATCAAGTGAAATTTTGATACCATACTCTTTTAATGTATGCAACTTGTCTACTACAGATTCAAAATCATCGATAAGTACAGTTTCTGTGATTTCTAATTCAATCAATTCCGGATTAATATTATACTTTTCAATCAGCGATAACAGCTTATGAACAAAATCTTTGCGATTATATTGTATTGCTGAAATATTCAAAGATAAAACCATCGGATAATGGTATTTTTGATACCATTTTTGATAAGCGCGCAATCCTTCCTCTAATACCCAGTTACCAATTTGAATGATTAATCCGTCTTTTTCAGCAATTGGAATAAAAACGGAAGGACTAATGAAACTTCCATCATGATTTTTCCAACGAATTAGCGCTTCTACGCCACGAAGGTGCTTGGTGTTTGAGTCGTATTGCGGTTGATAATATAATTCAAAATTATTTTCAGTAATTGCCTGTTTAAGCTCATCTTCAAGGTGAATGTGTTCCATAAAATCTGTATAGATTGGCGCTTCGAAATATGCAATATTATTTCGTCCATTTTCACGCGTTTGATTCATGACAATTTCAGCACAATTGATGAGCTCCAGTGGATTCTTGCCGGAATCCGGATATTCAGCAACTCCTATACTGATGGTACTTTTAATCTCATGCATACCTGAAGTTGTCAGATAGAATGGTTCATCCATTCTTGTACATATTTTATGGTACAAAGTATCCACATGATAGTTTCCGTATGGATTATATAGTGCAATGTAATAAATATCTTCATAAAAATGAGATATAATAAGATTTTCTGTTTCAAATTCTTTTAAAAACAAACCAAAAAGTTGTGCAAATTCATCTCCAGCAATCATACCTCTGGAATCGTTGATTTTACGGAATTCATCCAGACGAATACAAAGAATGGCTATTTTATCATGGCTTTCCTCGGCCCTGCGTACCCATTCACTTAGATTACGAACATAGTAGTTACGATTGAACAGCCCTGTAAGAGCATCATAGTATGCCATGTATTTTAATTCTTCTGTTTGGAGTTTATTTTTTGTGATGTCTCTTATACGAATGATTTTTTCACTCGGTTGTAATTGCGAATCATAAGAAATCGTAACATCAAATTCAAGCCATTTTAATTCAGACATCAGTTCACATTCTACAACCTGTGACGTCTTTTTGGTACGCTCACAGAACAGAGCTGCTTCTAAAGAAGAATAATATTTGTCTTTTACGCAGCTGAGTATATTTTGTAAATCTGCCCTGTTTTGAACTTGAAAATCAAAATATTGATCCCAACATCCGAGCGTTTCAAATCTGTCATCGGAAAAAGTATAAAATAAAAAGGCATTCGAAGATGTTCCGCACAACATGCGGAACATCTTATCATTGCCCATAAGTTTTTCGTTCATTGCTTTTAAGAGCTCAAGCTGGTAATGCATTTCGTCCATGATAAGCACTCCTATAAGGTGGTTTGCTCTCTAAGTTACTATGATTTGATTATTTCTTTGTAATAAATCCTTTTGCTTTTAACAATTCAGCACAAAGCACAGCGCCGCCGGCTGCACCACGAACTGTATTGTGTGAAAGACCAACAAATTTGAAATCATAAATGCTGTCTTCACGGATACGACCGATAGATACGCCCATACCATTTTCGTAATCAACATCTAACTGAACCTGTGGTCTGTTATCCTCTGTCATATAGCGCATAAACTGCTTTGGTGCGCTTGGAAGAGCAAGTTCCTGAGGAACACCACTATAACTTTCAAGTTTTTCGATTAACTGTTCTTTGGTTGGTTTCTTTCTGAACTTCACAAATACAGCTGCTGTATGTCCGTTAAGAACAGGTACACGAATACACTGGCATGTAATCTTAGGCTCCTGTGCGCATACAATTTCACCATTTTCTACTTTACCGAAGACACGGAGAGGTTCTTTTTCACTCTTCTCTTCCTCGCCACCAATAAATGGGATAATGTTTTCTACCATTTCAGGCCAGTCTTTAAATGTTTTTCCGGCTCCTGAAATAGCCTGATATGTAGTAGCTACTACCTCATATGGTTCAAATTCTCTCCATGCATATAATACAGGCGCATAACTCTGGATTGAACAATTTGGTTTTACTGCAATAAATCCTCTTGTAGTACCAAGACGTTCTTTTTGTGATGCAATGACATCTGTATGTGCATCATTAATCTCCGGAACAATCATCGGAACATCAGGGGTCCATCTGTGAGCAGAGTTGTTTGAAACAACCGGTGTTTCTGTTTTTGCATACTCTTCTTCAATGGCTTTGATTTCGTCTTTTGTCATATCAACTGCTGAAAATACAAAGTCAACCTGAGAAGCGACTTCCTGTACTTCGTTTACATTCATAACGACGATGTTTTTTACTGCTTCTGGCATTGGAGTTGTCATTTTCCATCTTTCGCCTACTGCTTCTTCATATGTTTTGCCGGCTGAACGTGGGCTTGCAGCGATTGTTGTCACTTCAAACCATGGATGATTTTCAAGTAAAGAGATAAATCTCTGACCTACCATTCCTGTTCCACCTAAAATTCCTACTTTTAATTTTTCACTCATGTTTTTTCTCCTCATATGATTATTCTATTTTGTTCACCGACATATCGTCGGAAATTGACTTAATAATACGTTATTCTTCCTGTAAATAATTTTCACACAGATGTATTACCCTGTTCATGGCCTCCGGACCCGGAGCACCGATGGTTAAACGTTTTTCAACACAGGTCTTTAATGATACAGCGTCAAAAATATCAGGTTCAAACACTTCACTGATTTCCTTTAGCTCTTCCATACTCATCTCATGAATGGCTTTTTCTTTTTCAATGCAGGTAAGAACCAGTTTTCCAATGATACTATGTGCATCTCGGAAAGGCACACCGTGATTTACAAGATAATCTGCAGCATCCGTTGCATTAGTAAATCCGTTCATCGCGCTATTTGCCATGATTTCTTTATTAAATTTCATGGTACGGATCATACCGGTAAACAGAGCAAGACAACCTTTTACTGTATCTATTGCATCAAAGGTGAGTTCTTTATCTTCCTGCATGTCTTTATTGTAAGCAAGAGGAATACCTTTCATCGTGGTCAGAATCGACATAAGAGATCCATATACACGACCTGTTTTTCCGCGAACCAGCTCTGCAATATCCGGATTTTTTTTCTGTGGCATAATACTGCTTCCGGTTGAATATGCGTCATCAATTTCAACAAACTGATATTCATTGGAATTCCAAATAATAATCTCTTCACAAAAACGACTAAGATGCATCATGATGGTTGATAATGCGGAAAGAAATTCAATGATATAATCTCTGTCGGACACGGAATCCATACTGTTTAAAGTTGGTCCTTCAAAACCAAGAAGAGATGCCGTATATTCTCTGTCCAAAGGATAGGTGGTTCCGGCTAAAGCGCCACTTCCGAGCGGACAAAAGTTCATTCGTTTGTAAATGTCCTTCATACGGGATCTGTCTCTGCGGAACATCTCGAAATAAGCACTCATGTGATGAGCCAAAGTAATCGGCTGTGCTTTTTGGAGATGTGTAAAGCCAGGCATATAGGTTTCCACATTTTCTTTCATAATATCAAGAAGTACTGACAAAAGTTCTTTTAACAGTTCGTCGACAGCAACAACCTCGTTCCTGGTATAAAGTCTCATATCAAGTGCTACCTGATCATTTCGGCTGCGTCCGGTATGGAGTTTTTTTCCTGCATCTCCAATCCTGTCAATGAGATTTGCTTCTACGAAACTATGTATATCTTCATATTCATTCGTGATATCGAGCTTTCCTTGCTCTACATCCTCACGAATGGATGTTAATCCTTTTACAATCGCATCTTTTTCTTCAGCGGTTAGAATACCCTGTTTTTCAAGCATCACAACATGGGCAATACTACCCTCTACGTCCTGATGAAAGAATTTTTGGTCAAACGAAATGGATGCATTAAAATTATATACTAGCTGGTCGGTATCCTTGGTAAATCGACCGCCCCATAACTGAGCCATATCATACTACCTCCATCATATTAAATCTAAATTTGATATTATCACATATATAACATGAATTCAAGAAAACAAATGGAATTTGACAAGTAATTCGTGTATTTTCTCACACGGTGTCTCTACTTTTATCATATGATATTAAAAAAGAATGGAGAAAATTATGTCAGAATTATTGTTAGAATGTAATGATGTGTCATTCGCTTATCATACGCCGAAAGGCGAAATTCCTGTAATCCTCAACATGAATTTCAAAATATATCGGGGTGAATTTGTCTCGATTGTCGGCCCAAGTGGCTGTGGTAAATCGACGTTATTGAATTTGATGACTCATATGTTGACGCCTGAAGAAGGTCAGATTCGTTATTTAGAAAATGAAAAACCAACAAAGACATTTGGTTATATGCTACAGCAGGATCAGCTGTTCGAATGGTATGATATTTGGAAAAATGTCTGTATGGGACCGCAAATTAATCATGAATTAACCGCTGAACGAAGAGGCTATATAAAGGAATTATTGCATCGTTATGGATTAATGGAATTTATGTACAAAAAACCATCGGAATTATCAGGTGGAATGCGACAAAGAGCTGCGATTATTCGGACGCTGGCGATGAAACCGGAACTACTCTTATTGGATGAACCATTTAGCTCATTAGATTATCAAAACAGGTTAAATGCGGCCGATGACATCGGACAAATTATTCAAAAGGAAGGAAAAACAGCGGTTTTGGTAACACATGACATTGGAGAGGCGATTAGTCTCTCATCTCGAATTCTTGTACTTACCAGACGACCAACCACTATAAAAAAGGAATTTATTTTACCGTATCAAAAGCAAAAAATGACCCCTCTTGCTATTCGTAACACAAAGGACTTTGGTATGTACTTTAACTTGATATGGAAGGAGTTGAATCAAGAATGAGTGATAGACAGAAGAACTATTTGCACAAAGAGAGAAAAAAGAAACGAATCATTCAAATGATAAGGGGAATGCTGATGATTCTATTCTTGTTTTTATGGGAATTCACATCGCAAATGGAAATCATAGACTCATTCTTTTTTAGTTCACCAACGAAACTTGCCAATTGTTTTTGGTACATGGTAAAAGAACAACGTTTATTAATGCACATAGGAATCAGTCTTTTGGAGACTCTGCTAAGTTTTGGGTTCATCATGTTGATTTCGGTAATCACAGCTTCCGTTTTATGGAGATATGAATATATAGCAAAAGTAATGGAACCGGTATTAGTGATACTAAATTCACTGCCTAAATCTGCGCTTGCCCCATTGATTATCGTATGGATGGGAACCGGAATGAAAACTATTATTATAGCAGGAATTTCTGTTGCACTGTTTGGCTGTATCATTAACTTATATACTTGTTTTCAAAATACAGATCCAAACAAACAAAAGCTAATCTATATTCTTGGTGGTAATAAAAGTCATGTTTTTACTAAAGTAATTTTACCGTCAGGGATTCCAACGATTATCAGTAATATGAAAGTGAATATCGGACTGGCGCTGGTAGGTGTTATGATTGGAGAATTTTTAGCAGCAAAACAAGGACTTGGTTATTTAATTATCTATGCAAGCCAAGTGTTTAAGCTAGATTGGTTAATTCTTTGTATTTTGATTTTATGCATGATTGCTATCGGGCTCTATGAAATTTTGCATATCGCCGAAAAGAAAATATGTCCATGATAGCTTTCGTCCGCAAAGTGAATGCTTTGCGGTACATAATCATACGTATATGTCTTAGTATAGAAATATAAAAATGTGGTTGCAATTCACACACATTTTCGATATAATACAATTCGGTGATGAATATCACTCCATTATATATGCTGAAATAGCTCAGTCGGTAGAGCACTTCACTCGTA
>JAZNEP010000036.1:0-3338 GCA_045588655.1 Lachnospiraceae bacterium
AAATCCACACTTCTCATACAGCATAATCGCACCTTTATTCCAATCTGCCACATGCAAAACAATCGATTTGTCACTTCTCTCCCTAATACGCTGAATCGCCCAAAGCAAAAGTTGCTTTCCGTAGCCCTGCCGCTGAAATTCCTGATTCACTATCAAATCGTCTATTTCATTTCCATAGCAAGCCACAGAGCCAATTATCACTTCTTTATCCACCAATAAATAGATATCTCCGACTTTATCCGCAATTTGCTCATAATCATGCAGGAAATAGTATGGTTCGATATTCAAGGCCTTTCGCATGTCATAGAAACACTCATTGTAGATTCGCATATATTCCTCGAAATATTGCTTTTGGAAGGGGATACACGCTATGTTAGGCGTATCGACTTTGGATTTATTCAATTTCATTTCATAAGCAATGATTTCCGTCATATCTTTCCCAATATTTCTCCATGTTACTTCTTCAATTTGAACTTACCTTCTCCTCATTTGTGAAAAAAGAACCCCAAGTTAACGCGGACCTCATGTTTCTCCACATCAATGTTGCTGTAACAGCAGGAGTCAAATCCTATCAGTTCAAAGCCTTGGCTTAAGTAAAAAGCGATGGCACGCACATTGCAGGACTGGGTTTCTAAAATGATGGCTCTTCTGCCCTGTCGCTTGGCCTGCTCTTTGGCCACATTCATAAGGCGAGTACCGATACCTTGTCTGTGAAGCTCATCCGCCACCCAAAGCTCTGTCACCATAAGGCGGTTACTCCACTCTTCGGGGCAAATCTCAATGCACGCCAGCAGCTCTTTTTTGCCGTCTTTTTCGGAAACAATTCCAAATGCTTCTGCTTTCTCCCAATGGTCCTGATATAAACGATCGGGAAAATTGTACTCCTCCGGTGTATGCGTCACCGGAGTTTCAAACTTCTTTTTCAACATCTGTACCTGAAATCCGTCGACTCCGGCAGATGTCTCTAAATCATAATATTCTTCACTGGTGTATCCTATCAAAACAGGAACCCCTTTCCACTCCTCTTTGGATAAGGGGATAATTTCGTATTCCATATATACCTCCTTAAATCTATCTACTTGTTTTTGTTCTTTATTTCATCCATTTCCTTAATCAACTCTTCTAACGGACGATACTCACCACCCCAGTATTCAAACGTGTGCATTCCTTCATCTTCTAAAATCGGACCTACCATTTTAACAGATACATTCATTCTGCTTAATATTTCCTCATAGTTTGGTATCTCTTCTTCAAATGGAAGTAACTGCTGAAAGCTCTTATAGGACACGCCAAAAACAATCGTTTTAATTCCTAATGATGCAATAGCCATAAGACAGCGGACACATGGTGCACAACTTGTATAAAATATGGCATTCTCAAAAACCTTGTCCGAAAACTTATTTGCACATTTATGAACAAGATTAAACTCTGCATGACCGAATATGCCTTTCTCGTAGTCTGCTGTATTTTCCGCCTCTGCAATAATCTTGTCTTCACTAACTAATACTGCGCCAAAAGTATCATATCCCTTTTTTCCGGCACTAATTGCCAATTCGTAACATCGCTTCATATATTTTTCATGATTGTCATTCATAAAATGTCCTCCAGCATCTCCTTTTTATATTCTACACTTTTTGCTTTTATTATTTCTATCCGTACCAAAGGCATTTTTCTCCCTACTACTCTGCAATTAGGTATCAATCCGATCCAGTGCATGAATATTTTTGTTTCTGTATACCAAATCGTCCCTATTCGTGAATCCGCGATTCTCCCAGAAACTATTACCTAACTCATTCTTCTTAAAAGCCACTAACGCAACCTTGTTGATACCTTCCTCATCCAATGCGGACATTGCAGAATCCACAAGCTTTTTAGCAATTCCCTGATTTCTGTAGGTAGGCAAAACCGCAGTATGATGAATATATCCTCGTCTTCCGTCGTGACCGGCCATTATCACTCCAATAATAGTACCTTCATGCTCTGCCACAAAGCTTGTGTTAGGATTTCGCTTCAAATACTTTGCAATTCCTTCTCTGCTGTCATCGGTTGTATTCAAGCCCATTCCCGGAGTATTAATCCATAAATTGTATACTCCGTCATAATCATCAATTGACATTACTCTTATATTTACCATTATTTTTTCATCCTTTCCAAATGCTCCTGTGCAAGGGGCATAATCGGTTCCGTAAAATGATGTGTGGGAAATCCGCTAAAAAAACCTAATAATCTTGCACTCATAATTCTATCACTCCATTTATTGTTCTCTTACTTTTAAATAACAAGCCCTACTGTATCGTCTTATACATCACAGAAACAGAATCCCTATCCAATCCTGCTTTCTTGTAAAAAGCTTCGTTGTCCTGAATGCATATCAATTGCAACGAGGCAATTCCTTTCTCTTTCAGATGCTGTTCCAGATTAGCCAACAAATCCCTGCCAACGCCTTTTCTCTTCCATTCAGGAACAACAAACAATTCCGAAACGAAGAAAAAGTCTACGTCTGCATACGGGTCAATATAACCGAGAATCCCGCCTATTATTTCATTCTCAAAGATTGCCGCCAAACCGAATGCTTCGTAATTACCCAATATTGCATTCACTCTACGCTCCGCTTTTTCGCTTGTCCAGGCTTCATTCCACGGAGCCTCGGAATAAGATTTCCCCATTGCGGCTGCCAAAGCACTTATATCATTTCTATCTACTGCTCTAAATGTAATCAATTTTTTATCCTCCTCTGTCTCACTTTTAAAAACCCTATTCGGTACTATTCTACAATCATTTGTAATGCTGTCTTAAGTTCAAATTCTATTTCACGTATATATCTGATTCGTTCCATAGTGCTTTTTACCTCAGAAATGCCCAGTTCACATTCTTTTTCATCCGTACACGCTCCCAAAGCACGTTGCATGTTGTACTCCAACCATTCAATCCAGGTATATGCTACGCCTGTAATATCGCTATAATTACGAAAACCATTATCGTACGCCTGCAAATACCCTTTAAAAAAGGCATTCATTTTGTTAACATCGAAATCTCCGATTACAATTCCTGACCATTGCAATGCCAACTGCAAGACATGAGATATGGGATTTCCATAATCTAAGCATTCCAAGTCAATCACCCACGGCTCTCCATTATCCCACATAATATTCTTAGGGTCCATGTCTTCATCTGATATACACATTATTGCCGGCAACAATGCCCTCGCCCTGTTTAGTTCATTTTGTGCATAACATAACAGGTCTTCATTCTCTTCTAAAAGGGACGCAATCGGAATATTTTCTTCTTTTGCTTTCAGGATGTAATCTCTCCAGTCTGTCCGGCTGATTGCAAACGAC
>JAZNEP010000037.1:0-82076 GCA_045588655.1 Lachnospiraceae bacterium
TCCATCATCAATGCAAATGCCGAACTCTCCTATGCAGTTATCCACTAATGCTTTTTCCTGAGGATTCGCAGGCGGATTTCCCGCATACACATTCGCCGCATACTTCTCACAAATTTCATCCCAATACTTAGGAATTTCCTCATAAGCTGTATCAAAAGAAAACTCTCTCGCAAAACCAATTACCTTAAATCCGAACATCTTTGTAATTTTGTAGTCCATTTTATCTCCTCCTTGAACTGTAATCTTAACATTCAACGGAAGAAAGGTTTTTATATAACCACCCTGCTTTACCTGCATCGGCGTCGTTCCATGAAATCTTGTAAATGCTTTGGTAAAACTATCCGGTGTATCATATCCGTAATCATATGCCACATCTATCACTTTCCTGTCTGCATTTTTCAAATCAAGTGCTGCAAGATAAAGCCTACGATTTCGAATATACTCTGACACGGAATAACCTGTCATAATCAAAAAGCCCCTCTGAAAATGTAAAGGTGATAAATACACTTGGTCTGCCACATCCTGCGCACTGATGCTGTCATTCAAGTGCCCCTCTATATAATCAATTGATTTTCTGATTGCTGTCAGCCACTCCATACATTTGTCTCCTTTCTTCTGTATAAACAGATGATACACTTCAAAAGAAATAAAATCTTGTCATTTCAAATTCAATTTTGTCCCTTTATAATTACGATATTTAACTAATAACAATTCATTTATCAGATAAAAGTAGAATATGCATCTGCTTTTGTAACACTTGCAGCATGTACATAGATGTCCATATAACTTGTGCCATCTTTTTCATATTCATGTTCAAAACATCCAACGATATCATCACTTAATTTATTTTTGAAATTATTGGCCTGCAAAAATTCCATGATAATTTTATATCCTGTTGGTATTCTCTCAAAAGGTCGAACCATCGGTTCTTTTACAGTGATGACAGCATACTCTGCCTCTTTATTTTGAGCATACTCCACACCCGGACAGTTTGTCTGAAATCCTTCCGGAAGTACATAAGCAGCAACGTATCCATGAAGGCCAAATCTGGTCTGCAATTCCTGAGACACAAAAGGAAAATCCCAGCCAATCAATTTTGCGTTTGGTTCTGCTGCAACTAGTCCACTTATCTTACCCCAATTCTTCATATAATTCTGCACATCCGATTCCGGATTAGGTGAAATCATTACGTATCTTGCCATTTTGAAAGCAGGGACTTTTCTAATCTCAACTTTAGAATAGATTTCATCCTTGGAAGACATATTTTCTCTAACCAGTTCATCTAGTTTACAAGAAAACATGGAACACATCTCAACCAGTTTGTTAAGCTCAGGCGTAACCTCATCTGATTCCCATCTTGAAACGGTTTGTCTTGTAATGCTCATCTTCTCAGCAAATTGTTCCTGTGTTAATTTATTTAATTTGCGTAAATATTGTATGTTAGTTCCTAAACTCATAAGTACCTCTCCAATCAAAATTTTTGACAGTTTATTCTATCGGCCAATAGATGATGAATACATTACCATTATGACACATATCACATTACATCAAAACCAACTAAGATGTGCTTTTTTTCAAAATCTTGTAACACAGACTTTACATTTTCACCAGTCTTTGGACAGGTAAAAAATTGAAACTAAAATCTAACTATTTCTTAACCAATCTGATATTTCCGTTCTTCCTTTTTCTCCAAAATCTTGTGGTAAATTTTCTAAATCATACACAAGCATTTTTTCTTCATTTCTTTTTAATTCCATCAAAGCATATCCTGACTTATCGTATAAAGCAGTAGGCGCCGTTTGATAAGGACAAATGGTATCCACCGTTAGTGTGTATGTAACATTTTCTACCGCTCTTGTTCTAATATGTGCTTTTATCAAATCATATCGTTCTATATCATCCTTATCTGCCACATCATAAAACAAGACAATGTTCAAATCCGTTTTTTCGTCATACAATTCCCTAAAAAATTCCGGAAATCTAACTTCAAAACATATTCGAACTCCAACTTTCCAACCACCAATCTCAAAAATCCCCTTACTATTTCCTATTCTAAAATTGTCTTTGTCCCATCCCCACAAGGCTCTTTTATGGTAAAAAACTTTTTCTTCATACGGACGAAAAATAATAGCACTATTATAATAGCTATCATTTTCTAGTGTAATCGTTCCTACAACTATACCTATGTCATTATCATCTACCAATTCCTGTAGTTGCGCATATACAACATCTAATTTATTAAAATCAACATCAGCAGAACAGTTAATATTACGAGGCGGATATCCCGTTAACGCACATTCAGGAAAAACCAATAGTTTAACACCTTTTTCTACTGCTTTTTTAATCGCATTTTTTATTGTCACAAAATTATAATCGATATCACTGGTTACCGCGAATTGGTATGCTCCTATTTTCACCATATCACCTCCACAAACTGTCTGCCTCATTCAGCAGACCTTCATTGATGATCCATACGCAATCTTAATAATGTTCAAAAAAGAAATTCAGCGATTGAGCTAAATAAAGTTCGCATGCTTCCCTGTTCTCCACTTCTCTCGTCACACCATACTTTCCATAACCGTCCCATTCAAGCAAAAATGCAAGCACAAAATTATCGAATGAGTAAGGTTCCGTATCATCTGACTCATACTTTGCTTCTTCCGGAATATCCTTAACGAGTTCGCCATTCTTCAAGAGTCTGAAATACATATTAATCAATTCACCCTCGTCTATCGTTCTGACATCAATGCCATACGCAGGACCAAATTTACCGCGTATAAGATTACCTGCATATTCCTCAATCACAGTTTGCGTTTGTGCAATCTTCTCATTCACTTCATCCATGGAATACACATTTTCCGTTTCTTTCAAATCGTCCTCATTCTTAAAATGTATATTGTATTCCTTAAACGCAGCATAAAGAGCTGCACGATTACCAAAAAGACGATACTTGGAGTTTATAAGCTCTCCTTCTTTTGTAGTAAACGTATATTCCCCATTAGACAAAACCACACTTCTAATATCACTGTAAGGAATCACTCTCGATTTAAACAGTTTCTTAATATGAATTCCTTTCTCATCATACCTTATATTCATGAATACCTCCGTATGCACAATCATTGTCTGGCATTGCAAAAGTTTTTTGCTTCATCCCTACAGCTAATGTGTTACCATGTGTTTTTGAAGCTTTTATATTCCTTCAAGTCAGTAAAACCTTCTTCTATTTTTCCGGTTATCTGACGACAATATTGTACTTTTACAAGACTCATTTTCATCCTTCCTGTAAAACCGCCAAGCACTTGAGTTTTTATCAGTCTTGGGCCAGTTCAATCAGTTTCTTAATATGTATTGCTACGCTGTCCAAACATGGAAGCAAACAGTTCGCGTCATTTAATATCAACGGTAATTCTGTACACCCTAAAATAATTGCCTCTATCCCATGTACGTTCTTCATTTTTCTAATTATCTCATTAAACTCCCGCAACGTAGATTCCTTCACAATACCTTGTTCAAGCTCTTCATATATTCTCTTTGCCACAAGTTCTCTATCCGCCTTGTCAGGAATAATCACTTCTATACCGGTTTGAAGGAAATCTTTTTTTATAAAATCTTGCTCCATTGTAAAAATCGTTCCTAATAAACCAACTTTTTTATACCCTTTTTCAACAACTTCATCGCGTACAGCTTTAGGAATACTTACCAATGAAACTTTTGTATTGCGTTCTATTTCATCGAATACAATATGCATGGTAGCCGCAGTCAATGCTATAATTTCAGCACCATTTTTAGCCAAATTATCGACCTTTTCAGAAAGGTAATCAGCTAATTCTTTGTGTTGACTCGCCGAAACTAATTCCCATGCTTTACGAAAATTAACACTTTCTATTGATAACTCCGGCATATTCTTACCGCCTGTAGCCTCATCTATTTTAGAATTTAATTCTTTGTAGTACATAATAGTAGATTCCGGACCTGTTCCACCAACCAAACCAATCTTTTTCATTTACCCATTTGCTCCCTATTCAATATCCTTTTTCTTTCCATACGCACAAAGCACCTTACCCTGGCCACTTGACGTCAAGGTAAAGCACTTGTATTGATGCCATTAAATACGTGATTAGAAATTACAACTCTTTCTCATAGCATAAAAAATCTTGTTCATACATATGGCATTCACCGACTATACGAAAGCCAAATACCGCATAACAACGAATTGCCTTTGTATTATGCTTATTCACTAAAATGTGAATGCCATTAAACCCTCTTCTCTTTAACTCCTCCATTCCAAACTTCAGCATAATCCGTCCAAAACCTTTATTCTGTTCATCCGGCTGTACAGCCAATCTCGCCAATTCACCTTCAGGTGCAAGTTTTTCATCCCAACAGGATAGAAGATCAACATCCTCATCCTCCTCAATGGAAATAGCCGCCTTTATGCTTCCATTCATTTTTAAAACAAACAGGGCATCCCGTGAAAAATCCCAATCCATCGACTCATTCGATGGATAGTCTTCACTCCACGGACAAAAATCCCGACCTATCTGTGCCTTATAGAGAGACAATATCTCGTTCCTATCTTCTTCTGTTGCCATGACAATTTCATATTCCATCTCCAACTGTTTCACCTTTTCTTTCTGTCGTAATATAGTAATAAATTCCAATTAAACATTCCGCTTTCATAAGCCTACAACTTATGAAAATGATTATCCATAAAAACTATTTCTCACGCGCCTCAACAATATTATTTATATCTGCAATGATATCACTAAAATATTTATGTTTTGTCATCCAACTAAACAAAACAAAAACAAGAGCGAAAATCCCCAAAAAAATCTCGCCAGATAATATCGCAATTAATAAAAACCAAATGGCAAGCACATAAATAACATAATAGGATGGTCTATTAATTACTTTAATATGAATCTCTGAATGTTCATTATCCCTATCTACGATTTCTCCTTTGATTTTAAAGAAGTTATTGACATGCCTTGCACTCTCCCACAGAAATACATTCTGTACAATTTTATCTCCACCAAAATAGTAATTGGTTAATCCCATCTTGTCTTTTATCTCCACTTTAGCATGTACTGTTTCATTCAATTTTGCAACGATTACCTCTGTCGGACTGTTAACCGAAATCACTTTTTTCATTAACCGTAGGTTCCTTTCGCTTTCCTATGTATTATAAATCCATTATAATTTCCCATATTCATTTCCGCAATACCACGTTTCTCCAGTTTCAACCCCTTTCAACACCCCAAAACGCAAAAAAAATGCCTTACCTTGGTCACTTAAAATCAAGGTAAAGCACTTATATTTTTCATCTAATTTCCACTTTCTGGCTTAAGCAAAACTTAAACCCTCTTCCCTAGTTCTCATTCATCTTCAGTAACTTCGCCGCCTGATCCGCTGCGATACAAGCATCAATAATCTCCTGAATATCACCATTCATAATCTTATCCAGTTTGTAAAGGGTCAGGTTGATACGGTGGTCTGTCACGCGGCCCTGTGGGAAGTTGTAAGTTCTGATTTTTTCAGAACGGTCGCCGGTTCCGACCTGGCTGCGGCGCAGCTCTGCTTCAGCATCATGGGCCTTCTGCTGCTCTAAATCGTAGAGCTTGGTACGCAGGAGCGCATATGCTTTTGCTTTATTCTGAATCTGTGATTTTTCGGTCTGGCTGTAGATTACGATACCTGTCGGCATATGAGTCAGTCGAACCGCAGAGTCCGTTGTATTGACACACTGTCCACCGGAACCTGATGCACGACATACATCGATACGGATATCTTTTTCATCAATGACAACGTCCACTTCCTCTGCCTCAGGCATTACGGCTACTGTGATGGTGGAAGTGTGGATACGTCCGCCGGATTCTGTCTCCGGAACACGCTGTACGCGGTGTACGCCGGACTCGTATTTAAGTACGGAATAAGCACCCTGTCCGGTTACCATGAAAGTAACGGACTTCATACCGCCGATACCGATTTCTTCCATTTCCATCGTTTCCACTTTCCAGCGTCTGCCCTCTGCATAATGCACGTACATACGATAGATTTCTGCTGCAAAAAGTGCCGCCTCATCTCCACCTGCACCGGCGCGAATTTCCACGATAACGTTTTTGTCGTCATTCGGGTCTTTCGGAAGCAGAAGAATTTTGAGCTCATTTTCCAGCTCTTCCACGCGCTTCTTTGCCTCATTTAACTCTTCCTTGAGCATTTCACGCATATCTTCATCGGACTCTTCTTCCAGCATGGAAAGACTGTCCTCAATCGTCTCCTTGCATCCCTTATATTCTTTGTAGGCTTCAACGATTGGTGTCAAATCACTCTGCTCTTTCATCAGGGAACGAAACCGTTTCTGGTCGTCTGCGATTCCCGGTGAGCTAAGCTCAAACATAATGTCCTCAAAGTGATGTACCAAATCTTCCAGTTTATCAAACATCTTAATCTCCTCCTAAGAATGTACCGTACACAACTCGGTCGAGTCCGGCATAATCTTTTTTTACTTCAATCTCTTTATATCCATGCGCACGCATCAAGGCGGATACGTCCTCTGCCTGGTCATGGCCAATCTCAAAGAAAAGCTGTCCGCCTCTCTTTAAGTAGTTCTCAGATTCTTCTATTATTTTACAATAAAAATACAGTCCGTCCTCCATTCCGTCAAGTGCCATGTGCGGATCATGGTCTCGCACCTCCGGCATCAGTGTCTTAATGACATCTGTACGGATGTACGGCGGATTGGATACGATAAGGTCAAACTTCTCATCCAGCGCCTCAAACAAATCGCTTTGTACAAATCGGACCCTTGATTCTGTTTCTAAATCCTCTGGGTTAGAGGATGCTATTCCCAGCTTTTCAGCGTTAGCCCTAGCTACTTTAAGCGCTTCCGACGATAAATCTGCTCCGACACCGGTGGTGTCATTCGAATAGTGCAAAAGGCTTAATAATATGCATCCGGAACCGGTACACATGTCTAAAATGTGCACACCGTCATGCAGGTCACGCATAACTTCTTCGACCAATATTTCTGTATCCTGTCTCGGAATCAGCACATGTTCATTTACGTGAAAAGTAAGCCCCATGAACTCCTGCTGCCCGGTCAAATGCTGCAGCGGAATATGCTCACTTCGTTTTAAGATTAACGCCTCATATCGTTTCTGCTGCTCGGCAGTAACTTCCTTTTCCGGATGCGCAAACAGTGTCGTACGGTTCGTCTCACATACAAACTCAAGTAGTAATCTGGCATCCAGCGACGCTTCTGCAATTTCGTTTTTTTCTAATAACGACTTTCCCTGTGCATACAAATCTGCGTATTTCATGACTCTTCCTGCTCACTCATTGAAGACTCGTCGGTAGCCGGCTCAACTTCTTCGGCCTCTTCCGCCATCAATTCTTCCGCAATTTTCTGTGATTTTTCAGAAACCTTCTTTGCATCATCTACATCAAAATGAAACTCTGTTTTAAAGTATTCTTTCCAGTCAAACACTGCTTCAACCGCAGCAATTGCTACCTCTATCATGTCATCGTCCGGTTCTCTTGTCGTCAATTTCTGAAGCATCATTCCCGGTGCAGAGATGATACGAACAAATATGTTGTTGCTCTTTCCTGCAAGTCGAATAATCTCATACGAAATACCGGCAATCACCGGAATCAGCAATAGGCGAACAACCACGCGGAGGGCCGGATGATTCACACGGATGAAGAAGAAAAGAATGACACTGATAAACACCACAAGTAGCATAAAACTTGTTCCGCAACGCTTATGCTGTCTTGAACTTTTCTTCACATTTTCTACATTTAAAATTCTTCCTTTTTCCAGACAATTAATACATTTGTGCTCTGCCCCGTGATACTGGTACACTCTGCGAATATCTTTCATCAGCGAAATCAAAACCACGTAACTAAAGAAAATAAGTAGTCTGATTAAGCCTTCAAAAAGTGCCAGTAACGTATCATTGGCCACGTATTTTGAAAGAAGCTCAGCAAGAAAATATGGAAGAATCATAAAAAGTGCAATCGCCATCGCAATGGATACTGCTACCGTCATCCCCATCATAACATCTTCTGCTTTTTCACCAAACAGTTTATTTCCCAGCTTATCCAGCATGGTTTCTTTTTCCTGCTCTTCTTCCTCATAGAACGATGCGGAGTATGTTAGACATTTCATCCCAAGCACCAGCGAATCCACAAAGTTGAACACACCACGAATAAACGGAAGTTGCTTCCACTTTTTGTCTGCCTTCGCTTTATATTCATCTTTTTTTACTTCAATCTTACCATTTGGTTTACGGACTGCCACAGCATAGACATCTTTATTTTTCATCATGATGCCTTCAAGTACTGCCTGACCACCGATTCCGCAATAATGCTCCGTTGCTTTCTTGCCCATGTCTTAATTCAACTCCTTGGATATTTAAACCGTTGTCTCTGAAAAAGAAACTTTTAAAAAAATAAGGTTGAGATAAGAAATCTCAACCCTTTTCGTCAAATTATTTGCTAACAACGCCGTATTTCTTATTGAACTTATCAATACGTCCATCTGCTCTTGCTGATTTCTGCTGGCCTGTGTAGAATGAATGACACTTTGAACAGATTTCAACGTGGATAGATTCTTTTGTAGAACCTGTTACAAATGTGTTACCACAGTTGCATGTTACAGTTGCCTGATTATAATTTGGATGGATTCCTTCTTTCATTTTTTTCACCTCTCTATATGAATTATCATTTACGTTTTACGTCTTTACATAAACAGCTTTTACATTGTATCACAGCGTTTTATGTATGGCAAGACTTTTTTAAACAAATTTTTATGTTATTTTTTTAAACAAACGATTCTAACAGGATTGGATAGATTCTATAAAATCCTATAAAAATTTAATCTTTTGTACCATCTTGACAAATTCTGTATTTGTTTTGGTACGTACAAACATATCTAAAATCTTCTCCACTGCCTCATCCGGCTTCATGCTGTTGAGCGCGCGACGCATAATATTAACCGCCTGCAACTCTTCATCAGAAAGCAACAGATCCTCGCGTCTTGTTCCTGATTTCGGAATATCAATCGCCGGAAATACTCTCTTTTCGGAAAGTTTACGGTCCAGCACCATTTCCATGTTACCGGTTCCTTTAAACTCTTCGTATACCACATCGTCCATTTTGGAACCTGTATCCACAAGTGCGGTTGCAAGAATCGTAAGACTTCCACCCTCGCGCATATTTCTCGCTGCTCCAAAGAAGCGCTTTGGCATATGAAGTGCTGCCGGATCAAGACCACCGGAAAGTGTTCTTCCACTTGGCGGAACTGTCAAGTTATATGCACGTGTCAGACGTGTGATACTGTCAAGCAGAATCGTAACGTCTTTATTTAACTCAACGAGACGTTTGGCTCTTTCAATTACCATCTCAGATACTCTCTTGTGGTGTTCCGGAAGCTCATCAAAAGTAGAATAGATAACTTCCACATTTGGTCCTTCAATCGCTTCACGAATATCAGTTACTTCCTCCGGACGCTCATCAATGAGTAGAATAATCAAATGCATATCCGGATTATTTGCTTTGATAGAACGCGCTACTTCTTTTAATAATGTGGTCTTACCTGCTTTTGGAGGTGACACAATCATACCACGCTGTCCTTTACCCACCGGACTGAGTAAATCCATAATTCTCATCGCTACGGAAGATCCTCCTGTCTCAAGACGGAGTCTCTGATCCGGGAAAATCGGTGTCATATCTTCAAAATGCGTTCTTTTCGCAATTTCTGACGGATGCAAACCATTGATTTTCTTTACATATAACAGGGCACTGAATTTTTCTCCCTGCGTTTTTACTCGCGTATTTCCTACAATGATATCCCCGGTTTTTAAGCCAAATTTGCGAATCTGACTCGGTGCCACATATACATCATTTTCTCCCGGCAGATAGTTTGCACTACGTATAAATCCATATCCATCCGGCATGACTTCCAAAATTCCTGCCGCTTCGATTCCACTATCAAGATCTGCGCTCAGCTTCTCCGGATTAATCTTGCTCTTTTCATCTTCAGCAAGCATAGCGTCCACAACTTCTGATTTCTTCATGGTGGAAACCCCTTTAATACCCCTTGTCTTTGCGATATCTTTTAAATCTGCCAGACCTAACGACTCATATTTTTCTCTCATGCTTGTGTCCATAATCCTATTCTCCTAAAAATCTCTGACAAAAAAATTTTACACTTGCACCCCATTCACGCTTGGAATGTATCCTAATTATTAAATTATTCCTTGGGATTTTTCTCGAATTGTTACTGAACTATTTCGATTTGCTTCCTTTAGTATAATCATTTCTAAAAAAATAGTAAAGCCTTTTTTATTTTTTGTTTTACCTCATTGCTTGCTTTGCTATCCTAACTTATATTATAATAATGTGGTTATCCTCCATTTGTTTATCGAATGGAATTATATACTATAAAAGCATTATTAAAGAAAGGATTATGGATTTTCCAGGGTAAAAATATGACGACATACGAAAAAGCTTTAAAACTTCATGAAGAATGGCAAGGGAAATTAGATACTGTTTCCAAAGTAAAAGTAAATTCAAGAGAGGCTCTCTCTCTTGCCTACACCCCGGGGGTAGCTGAACCTTGTAAAGTGATTGCAGAAGATAAAGAAGCTTCTTACAAATATACCATGAAAAGCAATACCGTAGCAGTTATCTCTGATGGTAGCGCCGTACTAGGACTTGGTAACATCGGTCCTCATGCTGCCATGCCTGTTATGGAAGGCAAATGTGTATTATTCAAAGAATTTGGTAATGTGAACGCCGTTCCGATTTGTCTCGATACGCAGGATACAGAGGAACTGATCAAAACAATTACATACCTTGCGCCAAACTATGGTGGCATCAATTTAGAGGACATTAGTGCTCCGCGTTGTTTTGAAATTGAGGAACGTCTCAAAGCCACTCTCGATATCCCGGTCTTTCATGACGACCAGCACGGAACTGCTATCGTCGTTCTCGCCGGAGTCATCAATGCGCTCAAGGTAGTTGGCAAAGAAAAAGAAACTTGTAAAGTGGTAGTCAACGGCGCTGGAAGTGCCGGTATTGCAATTGCAAAACTACTTTTGACCTATGGTTTCAAAAATATCATTATGTGCGGCCGCGCCGGTATTCTTTCCAAAGATACAAAAGGGATTAACTGGATGCAGGAAAAAATGCTAGAGATTACCAATCCGAACCATGAAACCGGTACGCTTGCTGACGCCATGAAGGGCGCTGACATTTTTATCGGCGTCTCCGCTCCAAATGTTGTAACGGCAGAAATGGTCGCTTCCATGAGCTCCGACTCCATCCTGTTTGCAATGGCCAATCCGGTACCTGAAATCATGCCGGATATTGCAAAAGCAGCCGGAGCAAGAATCGTCGGCACCGGTCGTTCAGACTTCCCGAATCAAGTAAATAATGTCGTGGCTTTCCCTGGTATTTTTAAAGGTGCTTTGGAAGGTCGTGCATCACAGATTACAGAAGAGATGAAACTGGCTGCTTCTTTGGCACTTGCTGATTTAGTATCGCCACAAGATTTAAATGAGGATAATATCCTCCCTGAAGCCTTTGATCCTCGTGTGGCAGAAGCTGTCGCAAATGCTGTGAAAGCGCATATTCAATAATCGGAATCGCTATGACTACATCAAACCGCATGACACCGGATTTCCAAAAAAGTGTATATAGAAATAAAAGTTCCGTATCCATTGAACAACAGATTCGTGACGAGTGGGCAGACAAACCTTACAACAGTCTGAGTGCTTATTTAAAAAAGCAATATGGTGAAAAAATCTTTAAAATTGCTCTGGACGGTGGTTTTACCTGCCCCAACAGAGACGGTACGAAGGGACATCGAGGATGCATCTTTTGTTCCTCCGGCGGTAGCGGCGAATTTGCGACTGCTGTAACACCGGACTCCATTGCTTCACAGATTGAAAAAGCACTCTCCCGCTTTGGCAGCAAAAATATCGGGCGCAAATATATTGCTTATTTTCAGGCATACACGGGAACCTATGACAATCCCGACAGGCTCTATAGCCTTTATCAAGCGGCGCTTTCTCACCCACTTATTTGTGGCATTTCCATTGCGACCCGTCCGGATTGTCTGATGAGTGATGTGCTTGAGGTACTGACACAGTGTCGCGCAGAATTTCCGGATAAATTTATTTGGATTGAGCTGGGACTCCAATCGATTCACGAAAAAACAGCCACATATATTCGTCGTGGCTATCCTCTTTCCTGTTTTGATGAAGCGGTTAAAAATTTACACGCAATACAGATTCCGGTCATCGTGCATGTTATTCTCGGTCTTCCCGGTGAATCGGACGATGATATGCTGGCTACAATCCAATACTTAAATTCTTGTCATATTTTCGGAATTAAACTCCAGCTCCTTCATGTTCTTAGGGACACGGATCTGGCTACGGATTATGCCAACGGTCTTTTTTCCTGTTTATCCAAGGAACATTACATCAATCTTTTGATTCAGTGCATTGATCACCTTGATCCTTCAATTGTGCTGCACCGTGTTACCGGTGATGGCCCAGCAAATCTATTGATTGCCCCTACCTGGAGCCTTTACAAGTGGGATACGCTCAATACACTCCATCGGCAGATGCGAGAAGGAAAGCATTATCAGGGAAAATTGTTCCAACTAACCGATTCCTAATGCCCACAGAAACTACAAACACAGAAAGGAAGTCGCATGACACAAGATCCTCATACACTTTATAAATTAATTGTATTATACATGTTAAGCCGGGTACCCTACCCCCTCACAAGAGCACAGGTCACGGAATATATACTGGACAGAGAATACACCACCTATATGACCCTGCAGACTGTTTTTGCTCAACTGTGTGACACAAATATGATTTTGGAAAAAACAGTCCGTAACCGGACACAGCTTTTTCTCACAGAAGAAGGGGAAGACACCTTACATTTTTTTGAGAACCGCGTTTCTTTGGAAATAAAAAAAGACGTGGATTCTTATTTACAAGAAAACTCCATGTCCTTAAGAAATGACATTCTAATCACCGGTGAATATTATAGAGGCAGTGATGGTGAATACCAGTCTCACTTGGTAGCCCGTGAAAAAAACCAAACGCTGGTTGATATAACTTTATCTGTGCCAACCGAAGAAATTGCTTCGTCGGTATGTGAAAAGTGGGAACGAAAAAATCAAGATATCTACCAATATTTAATCGAGCAGCTTTTTTAAGCCACTCGATTATTTTTTCTCACTCACCCTACATACTTAACACAGCAGCTTGTGCATTACATCTCCCTCCGCTCCTTCCAGCGATATTCCAAGAATCTCTGCTAAGGTCGGAGCCTCATCCCATAACTGCATCTCATCTACGGAATGTCCGGGCGCCACACCATATCCGCTCATCATAAAAAATGTCTCATATCCCGGGAGATCGGGAAGATATCCATGCGTCGCCAACATGCTGTGTTCCTTCTTATCTTTTACTTCCTCATATGGCTTCTCATTTTCATTTTGAAAATAATACCCCGGCTTTGCCTCAAGCATACAAATACAATTCCCGTCTGCTCCAAGTTTTTTTGCTTCTTTACGTGATATAATTTTCGCTATCATCTCTTCCGGTATTTGTCGCAGGCACTTGCGAAGTTGCCTCATGATGATTTCCTTCTCCTCCTTGGACTTTCTACTCCAACTGCGTGTCATCTTTTTCCCCGGATAAATATAACAGCTGCCATCGCAATGCTGGGCATAAAAATCCAGACCGGCCTGTTTTAAATAATAATTTGGATAAATCACTGTATGTGTATTCATTTGACAGTGATCTCCCAAAACCACTACGGTTGTTTTCTCCATATCGCCGGTTTCTCTCAGTGCCTGCAAAATACGACCTAGTCTCTCATCATGTCGTCGCATGGCTTCGCTCACCTGCGGTGCATCCAATCCGAATCTGTGTCTATGCGCATCCACATCTGTCAAATGGATCAAAAACAAATCCGGATTGTATTTTCGTATTGTATATACTGCGGCCTCTGTTACAAAATTGTCCAGATTAGGTTGTTTAATACCATCCAAAAGAACTCCGAATTTTTTAAACAGCTCAATTTGATATAAAATCGGTCCGTTGATGGCTGAAATCATCACTTGATTTTGCCATTTTCTATTTGGAAATATCTCCGGAACACAGTACTTTATCTTGCTTTTTGCTGTAACCGGCCATAAAAGTGATGCCGTGACATGCCCTTTTTTTGCAGCCAAATCATAGAGCGTTTGCGCTTTAACATAGTTTCTCTGCCACAGCCAATCTTCCTTCCCTGCGCGATTGGGCTGAATACGTAGATTATTCACTACTCTATGCTGTATCGGCTTTAATCCTGTTACAATCGTGGTATGGGCCGGATATGTGATCGATGGATACACACTTTTTACGCAATCACAATAGGCACTAGTCTCCCTTAGTTGCTTGAAATTTGGCAACTGACTAAAAAATGCAAGATCTCTTGCACCCACCGCATCCAAAGAAATAATCACCATTCTCGTTCCATCTTTTTTCCCTAAACATCTTCCTTTAGCCATCTCATATGCTCCTGTACTCTTTGTTCATACCCCAGAGTCGTCGGCTGATAAAAAGCCGTACCTACAAGCTCGTCCGGCAAATATTGTTGGTTTACATAATGTTTTGGGTAAGAATGCGCATATTGATATCCTATCCCATGTCCGAGCTTTGCAGCCCCTTTATAATGCGCATCCTGTAAATGTGTCGGCACCTTTAGATTTCCTGTTGCCTTTACACAATCTGTTGCAGCAAAAATCGCTTCACAGGCCGTATTACTTTTTGGTGCCGTTGCAATATAAATCGCTGCCTCCGACAAAATAATCTGTGCCTCCGGCATTCCCACACGCTCCACAGCAAGTGATGCACTCACCGCCACACTGAGCGCATGCGGATCTGCCATTCCCACATCCTCTGCCGCACAAATCATCATGCGTCTCGCAATAAAGGTCACACTTTCCCCCGCATACAGCATCTTTGCCAAATAATATACCGCAGCATCCGGATCTGACCCCCGCATACTTTTAATAAATGCCGAAATGGTATCATAATGATTATCTCCGGATTTATCATATTTAACCACTCGCTTTTGTATACATTCTGAAGCCACCGCAAGCGTAATATGTATTTTACCATCCTCTGAGCGGGCTGTTGTCAATACACCAATCTCAATCGCATTGAGTGCGTGACGCGCATCTCCTCCTGCCACGTCTGCCAAAAACTCCAGTGCATCCTCATCAATCTCAGCCTCATATGCACCCATTCCCTTTTCCGTATCTTCTACTGCTCTTTTCAGAAGTTGTTTCACATCCTCTTTTTCCAGCGGTTTTAGTTCGAAAATAATGGAACGTGATAAAAGTGCCCCATTCACTTCAAAGTATGGATTTTCTGTCGTTGCACCAATTAAAATAATCGTACCGTCCTCTACAAAAGGCAACAAATAGTCCTGCTGCCCCTTATTAAAACGATGTATTTCGTCGATAAATAAAATCGTTTTTTTCTGATACATACCAAGTGTGTCTTTGGCTTTTGCCACGACCTCTTCCATATCTTTTTTCCCTGCAACGGTCGCATTAATCTGTGTAAACTCCGCACTCGTCGTATTGGCTATCACCTTGGCTATCGTAGTCTTTCCGGTTCCGGGCGGTCCATAAAAAATCAAGGAACTTAGTTTATCCGCCTTAATGGCCCTGTAAAGCAGCTTATCTTCACCAAGTATGTGTTTTTGTCCGACAATCTCTGCGAGCGTAGCAGGACGCATTCTCGCCGCCAGTGGTGATTCCTTTTCCATCGTATTTTCACGCATATATTCAAATAGGTCCATTCCTTCTCTTCCTCTCCGTCCTGCACCCTACTCAAAAATAATCTCATCCAGCGTCACAAAAGAATATCCCTCATTTTGCAGTGAATCAATAATTGTAAACGCCGCCTGTACCGTCATCTCAGAGGAATCATGCATCAAAATAACACCATTCTCCTCCGCATTTGTGAGAACATTCTGAATCACCTCATTGATATCCTGTACTGCCCAGTCACGGGAATCAATCGTCCAAAGAACTTCTATCATCTGAGGATCATAGTGGATGCCCTCTTTTATATTTCCATATGGCGGACGAATGTATTGTGGATATGATCCTATCAGGTCATAAATAAGTTTATTTGTACTGTCAATCTGTTCCTTCGCATCTTCTACACTCAGCTGCGACAAATCCGGGTGCTCATATGTATGATTTCCTATCAAATGCCCTTCGCTATGAATTCGTTTTACAAGTTCCGGATTTTTTTCTATCTGATTACCCAATAAAAAAAATGTAGCTTTGGCACCTCTTTCCTTTAATCCGTCGAGCAAAGGCTCCGTATATATCTCATTAGGTCCATCATCAAACGTAATTGCAATTTTCTTTTTTTCATTCATTGTGCTGTCCTCCTTAACACTTATCTGCGCTGATACACTGCGATACTGTGTATCTACCGTATTTTCTTCTCTTCTATTGTAATGGAAACCAATCATATAAAGCAACAAACAATCCACAATAATTAAAACAAATATTCCTGCTACAAGCCATGCTTTTCCGCTTTTCCACATACACTCAACCGCACACCCTCTGTTGTATATAGTATATGCGGCTCTATCTGTCAAATTCCAACATATACTCTCTGTACCGAAGTGCACATAATGTCCGCTGACATCTATAATTATTTCTCTGCTCTATCGCTATAGCTTTAAAAAACGTTTTCCATAAATGCTCATATTCTCCGGAACGCTCACTCTTCCACAAACGCTCAATTGCTTCATAGTCTATGGGAGACAAAAACCACGGTTTTCCCCTTTCGTGGAACACGCCCATTTCATTGTTGTCATCCACTATCACAAAATGTTCTTCCCTAAATCGATCTGCAAAATGATCTGCTATAAGTGGAAGTACAAAATTGTGAGGACGGATTCGCGCTAAAAGAATTCCGCTTTCCAGCTCTGAAAAACGTAAAAATTCTCGGAAACTGTGTGACTCATTCACCACATTTCTACAAAGTTCGAATATCCTGCATACTTCTTCTCGCGCATGCATATCAGTCACCCTAGCACCAACCTTAAACCCGGTCTTTAGAAAACGGTAAATGGCCATCACTTTGTCTTCTTGATGTGATAGCGCCGCTGCATAGATTTGCCGATATGCTTCCGGCGATATTTTCCGACTAACTGATCTGGCCACTTTGACGGCTTTTCCCATGTCCGTCTCTACATAGCGATAACTTGCAAACAGTTCATATACAAAGGTTCCATCTGTAAGCAGATTCAGATTTTCATCCGGAATGTGCGCAGCCCATGCATCATAAATCGCTGTAAAAATCCCATCCGGCGTGTTTTCGCATATATAAACAATTCTACCTTGCTCCATGTTGATTATCTCCTATGCAAAATTCATATCATCAAAAAGCGACAGCTGACGGAATGTCATATTGTAATCCAGCTCCCAGTTTTTTTTCTGGTCCAAATCCAAAATCCGCCGTGTAATATAGTCCTCATCTATCTTTGTGCGATACATCATTTTTCCATCACAAGTGATAAAGTAATGCGCTCTTTTCAGTACGACGCCGATGCGTTTCAAATGTTCAAAATTCAGTTTTTGACTCCTTCTGGCCTTCACTATTCTGCGGGCTGACTTCACTCCCACTCCCGGAATTCTCAGCAGTAGGTCATACGGAGCTTTATTGATTTCTACCGGAAAGCATTCCAGATGTCGAATTGCCCACTCACACTTCGGATCGAGATACACATTAAAATTTGGATTTTCTTGCGACAAAAGCTCCCCTGCTTTAAATCCGTAAAAACGAAGCAGCCAATCCGCCTGATACAATCTATGTTCACGCAAAAGCGGTGGTTTCGTACCGATTTGCGGAAGAGAGCTGTCCTCATTCAGTGCCACGTAGGCAGAGTAAAAAACTCTCTTAAGCTCATAATTCTGATACAATGACTCTGCGATTGTAAGTAGCTGATAGTCATTTTCCTCCGTCGCCCCGACAATCATCTGCGTGCTCTGTCCCGCAGGTACGAACTCCTTGTTCTCCCTCAGCGCAGGATACTGCCTGGAGGATAGCATCAGCTCATTGGTTTGGTGATATGTCTCGTGTACTGGAAGTGCAACTCTTCCCACCTGCTTTCCGTCAAGTTGAAGCATCTTTTGCCCATGGATTCCTTTTTGTATCTGACGCATCGGTAGCAGTATTTTTTCTCTGCTTTTTCCCGGAGCCAATTTTTTTAGTCCATCCGCTGTCGGAAGCTCAAGGTTTAAACTCATCCTGTCCGCTAGATACCCGACTGCCTCAATCAGCTCCGGGGATGCTCCCGGAATCCCTTTCACATGAATATAGCCGTTAAAGTGGTATCTCTCACGCAGCAACTTTAACGTAAGATAAATCTGTTCCATGGTTTCGTCCGGGCTCTTTCTTACACCCGAACTCAAAAACAATCCTTCGATATAATTACGTCTGTAAAACTGTATGGTCAAATCACAAATCTGCTCCGGTGTAAACGAAGTTCGAATGGTATCATTCGAACGCCGATTGATACAATACTTACAATCATGAATACATTCATTCGTATATAGAATCTTTAGAAGAGAAATGCATCTTCCGTCCGCAGCAAAGCTGTGGCAAATACCGCTTTTAGCAGTATTACCAATCATTCCGTCCTTTCCTGCACGTTCCACTCCGCTTGAAGTACACGCGACATCGTATTTAGCTGCATCAGATAAAATCTCCAATTTCTGCTCTATCGATAAATCTTCCATTACTAACATTTGCATCACCCTTTTACTCGAACATTTGTTCTATTATTTCACACGAGGCGACGCTTGTCAACTTGTTTTATCGAGGTGCTAAAAAACTACATCTTTCAGTACTGCCATACATTCTCTTATATAATTGGTCAGATTCAACCAAACAACATTGTCTGCACCAAGACCGGAAACGTCCGTATATCCACACTCTTTTGCCAAATGACAGGCACGAAAAACATGAAACTTGTTCGTTACAATCACTACGGACGCATCATCCGGAATCAAAACATCTGAAAACATCAAATTCTCTCTTGTTGATGTTGACTGCTCTTCCATCTTAATCCGCTCTTCTTCTATTCCCTTTGCTACAAGTCCTCTGCGCATTGCTTCTGCCTCAGAAATCAGCTCATCCGATCCCTGTCCTCCGCTGACAACCACTCTGCTGCCCGGATATTCTTTCAAATATTCTGCTGCTGCATCAATCCGGTTTTGGAGCACAATAGATGGCTTATCACCGCGAAGTCCTGCTCCAAGCACAATCAAATAATCCGCATCCTTTTTAGGACCCACGTACTGCCCATGCAGAATCATGCCAAGCAAAATTGCAAATGTCAAAATACCGATTCCCATAACAATTCGAAATGCCAAAATCCATTTTCTCGGGATGCTCCACTTCCCTTTCCTATTCTGTTTCATAACAAATGCGAGGCAGAAACAGCCAAGTGCCATCAAAGGGAATATATAAAAGAATGTTTGTGCTCCCACTCTTATTCGAAGCATGACAAAATATAACAGGCAAAATATACCTGCTATTCGCAACATACCTATTTTCATATCCGGTCTGATTCGTCTTTGCTTTTTCACATTTTTTCTTCTTTCAGCTCCATCGCCTGCACATAACATCTGTGAAACTCCTCCTTTTCTGCCAGGTTAATACTGTCGGATTTGTTTATCAATTCTTGCGCCGGATCTTTCTTCTGCTCCCACAACATTTTTCCATATAAATAAGCCCCTGCAAGAGCTGTATTACCGACTGCAACCGTGCAATCTTTCAGATTTACGGGAATCAAACCAATGCGACAGGCCGCCTCTACACTTATCTTGTAACCAAAGCCGCCGGCCAGATAAACACGCTGCACTTCTTTGGTTGTAATCCCATACTCTTTGAGCAAAATCTCAATTCCGGCGAACACTGCCGCTTTTGCCATCTGAAGATTCCGTATATCCTCCTGATAAATCGTAAGGTCTCCGTTTGTAACACCATTTTCAAAATATGGCGTCGCCAAAAGTCCCGTCTCATCCATCTTCTTTTTATCCAAACATTCTGCTGCCATCGCAATGAGCTCCGATCCCCTTATCATCCCATCCGCACCACCTTCAAATGCAGGTCCAGCCGCCGTGGCCGTGCACAGCACTCGGTCCGGTCCCAAAAGCGCCATTTCACCATTTGTCCCCAGATCTATTAACAGCGCATATTGGATGCCTTCTTTTTGCATCTCTCTTTGGCAAACAAGCATTCCTGCCACTATATCTCCCCCCACAAATGCTGAAATACCTGGCATTACCACACACGGAATCCCTTCAATCATCGTCTTTGCCGCTTCTGTCGTTACCGGGGTAAACGGGGCCTTCGCCAGCGTAGTTACGTCATATCCTAAATACAGATGTGACATAACTGTATTTCCGGCTATTATCACGCTTTTGGGCGAATATCCCTGCGATTTCCACTTAGAGACTACATCTGCAATACATGCATTGACCAAAGTGGTTAACTCTTCTTTTTCTCCATTCATTGCCTGCTGCATCCGGCTCACCACATCCGCACCATACAAGCGCTGCGGATTCACACAGCAATGCGTGTCTATTACCTTACCGCTTTTTCTATCCATCAGCTGTATTACCATCGTCGTCGTTCCAAGATCCGTTATAATCATGGTATCTTCCGTCTCTTCTAAAGCGAAACCATCGTTTCCCTGATGTTCTCTCTGAAGCAGTGACTCATTTAAAATAAACGTTTCCTCTTTTTTAAATCCAAGTTCAATCTCGCAATGCTGCTCCGGTTTTGCTAAGCAAGCGAGACGATATCCTTCCCGGAGTCTCTCCGGCGTAAATCGATTTCTGTCCCCCGGTTTTGGAAGCGGTGCTCCGGAGATAAATCGAACCACACACCTTCCGCAGGTTCCTCTTCCGCCACAATGAGAAAACGTAAGCAATTTTTGCTCTCTAAGCACAGAAAGAACGTTTTCACCCTTTTCCAGTGAAAACGTTCCTTTCTCTCTTATTACAATTCTGATTCTATCATTATCATGTCCCATAGCGACTATCCTAAACAAACTGATTTTTGGAAGCATCATACGAATAATTGATTCCACTAAGCGTTCCTACCAGCTCTTCCTTCTCTAGATCAAGGTCCTCGCACATCTCATCCAGATTGGAATAATAATCACGCAATTTTAAATTTACAAAACTTAACAGCATCACCGGATCTTTTGGTATCATATCGCTTCCTCAATTCTTCTTTTTTTCTAGCTTACCACGAATTCTTCAGATTTTAAAGTGAGAGACGTGTTTTTGTCTGCCTTTTTGTGTGCTATCCTCTTGTTGCTACCAGCTCATCATCGGCTACCGCTATCATAATTGCATCGCCCGCTCTCACTTGGTCTGCCAGAATCATTTTTGCCGCTAATGTCTCCACATACTTTTGCATATAGCGTTTGAGTGGCCTTGCACCGTACACCGGGTCATACGCATGTTCAATGACATACTGTTCCGCTTCCGGTGACAATATTATGCGGATTTCCTTCTCTATTAATCTGCGGTTCACATCCTTCAGTAACAACTTAATGATTCCACCAATATTCTCCTTCGACAACGGTCTAAATAAGATAATCTCATCCAATCGATTTAAAAATTCCGGTCGGAAATGATTTCTTAAATCCTGCATTACCGCATCCTCAGCTTGCCCTAAAATCGCTCCATCCTCTGAAATACCTTCTAACAGATAGTTGGCACCGATATTGGAGGTCATAATCAGAATCGTATTTTTAAAATCTACTGTTCTTCCCTGTGAATCCGTAATTCTACCGTCATCCAGCACCTGAAGAAGCACATTAAACACATCCGGATGTGCCTTTTCAATCTCATCAAACAGCACCACACTATATGGTCTTCTTCTCACCGCCTCTGTCAGCTGTCCACCCTCTTCGTATCCCACATATCCCGGAGGCGCTCCAATCAGACGGGATACCGAATATTTCTCCATATATTCACTCATGTCAATACGGACCATATTGTTCTCATCGTCAAACAGATTTTCCGCAAGCGCCTTCGCAAGCTCTGTCTTGCCAACACCGGTAGGACCTAAAAACAGAAAAGAACCAATCGGTTTGGTGGGATCCTTAATACCTGCTTTCGAACGAAGAATCGCTTCCGTCACCTTCGTGACACCTTCCTCCTGTCCGATGACACGTTTATGCAGCTGCTCATCCAAATGCAAGGTCTTATTTCGCTCACCTTCTGTGAGTTTTGTCACCGGAATCCCAGTCCATCTCGAAACAATCTTTGCAATCTCATCCTCGTTGACATTTTCGTGCACCAGTGTATGCTCCTGCATCTGCACATTGTCTTCTTCCAGCTCCAGCTGCTTTTTCAAGGAAGGAAGCGTTCCGTACGAAAGCTCCGCTGCTCTTTCTAAGTTCCCGTCTCTCTGCGCAATCTGAATTTCATTATTTATCTGCTCAATTTCTTCTCTAAGCTTCTGAAGCTTTTCCACGGAATTCCTTTCATTTTCCCATGTAGCCCTCTTACTACTGAATTCTTCTTTTAATTCCGCCAACTCTTTTTGAAGCGCTTCCAAACGGTCTTCGGAAAGCTTATCCTCTTCTTTTTTCAGCGCTGCTTCTTCGATTTCCATCTGCAAAACGCGACGCGAAAGTTCATCCAGCTCTGTTGGCATGGAATCAAGTTCTGTCTTAATTAAGGCACACGCCTCATCGACCAAATCAATCGCCTTATCCGGCAAAAAACGATCCGAAATATATCGATGGGAAAGAATGGCCGCGCTCACAAGTGCATTATCCATAATCTTGACGCCATGGAACACTTCATAGCGATCTTTCAGTCCTCGCAAAATAGAAATCGTATCTTCCACAGTCGGTTCCTCCACCATAACCGTCTGAAACCGTCTCTCAAGCGCTGCATCCTTTTCAATATACTGTCTATGCTCATCCAGCGTCGTTGCTCCAATACAGTGCAGTTCTCCTCGCGCGAGCATCGGCTTTAACATATTGCCTGCATCCAGCGCACCATCCGTCTTACCTGCCCCAACGATAGTGTGAAGCTCATCAATAAACAAAATAATCTGCCCTTCACTTTTTCGCACTTCTTCCAGCACTGCTTTTAAACGTTCCTCAAACTCTCCCCTGTACTTCGCTCCTGCTACGAGCGCTCCCATATCCAGTGCAAATATTCGCTTATCCTTGAGGGTCTGTGGCACATCTCCGCGTACAATACGTTGTGCCAGGCCTTCTACTACTGCAGTCTTTCCAACGCCGGGTTCTCCGATGAGTACCGGATTGTTTTTCGTCTTGCGTGATAAAATACGAATCACATTTCGTATCTCATTATCACGGCCGATGACAGGGTCGAGCTTCTGCTTACGCGCCCGTTCTACAAGATCCTGTCCATATTTTTCGAGCGTGTCATAGGTCGCTTCCGGGTTGTCACTCGTCACACGCTGATTTCCCCGCACCGTAGAAAGAGCCTGTAAAAAGCGCTCTCTGGTTAGCCCGTACTCCTGAAACAATTTTTTCAGTTCCGTATTTGGATGTTTCAAAAGTGATAGAAAAAGATGCTCCACAGAAACATACTCATCCCCCATTGCCTTTGTCTCATCCTCTGCCATGATAAGCACTTGATTGAGCGACTGGCTCATATAATGCTGTCCACCACTCACTTTTACTCGTTTTTCAATCGCCTGACGACTTCTCTGTATAAAATGCTCTTTATTTATTTCCATTTTCTCGACGAGCTTTACAATCAGACTGTCCTCCACCATCAGTAGACTCTGCAATAAATGCTCTTGGTCGATTTCCTGATTCCCATATTCATACGCAAGTTTTTCGCAACCATTCACTGCTTCCAGTGATTTCTGTGTAAATTTTGAA
Organism: Lachnospiraceae bacterium; assembly: GCA_045588655.1. GTDB lineage: Bacteria > Bacillota > Clostridia > Lachnospirales > Lachnospiraceae > SVFI01. Next base: position 23,998 of record JAZNEP010000037.1, read on the forward strand.
ATATTCATAATCACGCCTCCTCTTGCTCTATCTTGTACGTTTTTTTCTGTTTCTATTTACGTTTTATTAAAAATTGTTAGCACTGTCAAGAGGTGAGTGCTAATATTTTTATAAAAAGAACGCAACCCCAGTAAAATCAATGGGTTGCGGATTCTTAAAATTTTATAAACAGTTATTTTTCTCTATCTTTCCCCAGCGAGCAGGCAAGTATCACCGCCAGAACTATAAAGCTCCATCCGATTGGTCCTCCGATATCATAATCAAGCGTCAAAAACATCACCCCAGTCATTCCCAACATCGCAACAATCATATTTTTAATCAGAAAAACATTCTCTTTCTGCTCCTGCTTCCGATTGGCGTTCACGATTCTCTGCTCCTCATCATTCTGTTTTTTTTCTTCCCAAAAGGCCTTTTGCATTTGCTGTTTCAAATCATCATAATACGGAATCTGCGCAGGCTGTGACAATCTTTTCATATGTTCCAGCGCCTCATAGACATCCTCTTCATCCTCTTTTGCAAATACCGTAGAATCCCTTGTCAGTACTTGAACCAACCTTTCGTAAGCAGTTATTTCATCCGGATATTTCTCAATCGCATCACGAAACTTATGCTCCGCGCGATAATAATCCTTCAGTTTGTAATAGACTTCCCCATCTTCCATTAATCTTTCAAATCGATCTGCTTCTCTTACATATCGAACTTCAACAATCTGTTCCGTCTCAATCTGCGCACCACAATACACGCACTGTACATATCTTTTGTTGCCTTCTACGCATATTTCTGCATCACAATTCGGACAAATCATTTTTTGTTTTGCCAAAGCACTCTCCTCTTTCGTCATCTCTCTTCCTGACTTCCTTCTTCCATTTGATCCTTTATCGCCATCAATTCATCTCGTTTCATCTTTGCCCAAATAGCCAACAGTGAAAATACGATGGCCAGTATGCATAAAAACAATCCGAATACGGATACAGCAAAACTTTTCACAGCAGCACTTTGAATACCAAACGCAAAAAGAAATAATCCTACAGCAATTACAACATTTTCCCTTATCATCTTGGAGAAACGTTCTATCTCATAACTCGTTTCGCGATAGTTTTGCTGCACTGCCCCTGTCCGAAAAGATTCCTCAATCTTTCGACGCAGTTCCTCGTAATGCTCTCTCTCATTTTCTTTTACGACCGCTGTCATTTTATCCAGTAATCGATTTACCCGTTCCTGGTTTTCTATGAGAAACGTAGTATATTCACGCGTAATCACGCATATAAGGCGCTCATATCCCTGTGCCCTTCCCGGATACTCGCGAATCACTTCCCAAAAATGAATCTCTGCCTTGTAGTAATCCTTCATTTTCAGATGCGCATTCCCATTTTCTATCATCTGTTCAAACTGTAAATCTGGCTTCATCTCTTCATTTTCGCTGCGCCATATTTCCACCACTTCTTTTACCTGAATCTGCGAACCACAATACGAACAGAATCCGTAGTCTCTGTTATCATCCACCTGGATATTCGCGTCACAATTCGGACATTTTAGTGCTTTTAGTGCCATTTCTCTCTCACCCTCTATTTGTTTATTCAAGTTTTTTTAATATTGCCGCCACCGGCGCAATCAAGATCCCAACACAGAGATTTGCAACTCCGTGAATGCAATCAAATGGAAGTCCCGCTATAATCCATGCTACCATCCCTTTAAAATCAAGCCCAAACATAATTGCCTGCATCGGTGCGTACATCGTCCCATACAAAAAACCGTGTGCCCCACATAGAAGAACGTAAACAAATTTAGGTGTGTTCTTTGGCAAGAGCATCACTACACCCCAAAGAATCGTCCATAAATATAAATAGGGTACCCACCACATATTAAATCCTGCAAAAAGACCATTTAAAAGTACATATACATAAATGGGATACAACGCCTTTTGTCTATAAACCATCGTATATGCTATCGTCAATACGCCAAGCAAATGCACATTGGGTAAAAACTCCATGAATATCTTGGAGCAGTACATCACTGCTCCAAGCATTCCAAATAATGTCATTTCTTTGATTGTCAGCTTCATGACTTCTCATATTTAAAGGTATAGGTTTTACCTTCTTCAATGTTGGTAGTATCTACACCGGACTGCGCATATTCTCCATCGACATAAAACGCCCAATATGCTCCGTCCGTATCATAGTCTGCTGTGATACCGTTTACCGTTTTTACATAAAGACCGTAATCACCCGGATCTCCGGAAATCAGCCCACAGTCAAGAAGTGCTTCCCCAACAACTGTTTTATCTGTGTGAATTTCAAAAGCGGTCTCATTACCATCTTTATCCACAACCGTAAATGCAAACACCGTCGCGCCTTCACCAATCACCTGTGCCTTCGCCTGCTCTTGTGTTCCGGCTGACTCCACTACCTCCGCTGTCTCTGCCGTTACTGCCTGCTCGGTCTGCGCATTTGCCTGGTCTTGTGTGTTGCCATTACAACCTGTTGTAACGAGTGCCATAGCCGCAATCAGCATCATACAAAGGAAGAATGACAGACTTTTTCTTAATCCTGTCTTTTTCATTTTGTATTCTCCTTGTTCTTTTTATTTTCTCTTTCCGCCGGCTACCGCAGCGTATCTTACGATGTTAAGAGAATTTTGTCTTTTGGATATTCCGGCTCGGAACACAATCAGACGGCCTTCTCAGAATTCTCCAATGACCAGTCCCTGATTTGCGGCAATCAGGTTAGTCTGATGTTATTACTTTCCTTACGGCGACGGGCTCGCACAGGTATTTCACCTGTTTCCCCAAAAAACATGAATATTTTATCATACACTACAAAACATGGCAAGAATTCTTGCATTTCATCCCTGCCATGTTTTGTAACTTATGCTATTTAATTTTAAGTGCACGCATTGCATTCAAAATCGCAAGAAATGCCACACCGACATCTGCAAATACGGCCGCCCACATCGATGCCAACCCCACGGCTGCCAAAAGCAGTACAACAATCTTAATTCCGATTGCAAATATAATGTTCTGTTTTACAATCTGTAAGGTCTTTCTTGAAATTCGCATCGCCTGCGGTATTTTACTTGGTTCATCTGTCATAATTACAATATCCGCTGCTTCAATCGCCGCATCGCTGCCAAGACCACCCATCGCAATTCCAATGTCAGCTCTCGCCAAAACCGGTGCATCATTCATTCCATCTCCAACAAACATAAGCTTGCTCTGTTTCGGCTTTGCGGCAAATAACTCTTCCACACGCTCCACCTTATCTCCCGGAAGTAATGACGCATGATACTCTTTCACTCCCAAACGCTCTGCTACCTTTGATGCCACTTTCTCCTGATCTCCGGTCAGCATAACAATACGATCGATTCCCTCTTTCTTCAATTCTGATATACATTTATCTGCATCACTTTTCATCTGATCTTCTATCAGAATATATCCCATATATGTGTCGCCGTAAGCCACATGACATATCGTACCAGCCATCTCCTCGCTGTTTTCATGTAATACACCATCTTTTATTTCATTCCATGTGTTATCTTTAAACCGGCGCATCATCAGTTTTTCATTTCCTACTGCAATGGTTTTACCTTCATACCTTGCCAGCACACCATATCCCGCAAGTTCTTCCACTGCCGATTCTTCGTCACTTCGCTCATTTTCCGACACACCTGTCGCATCACCATATTGCTGCATATATGCCAGTTCCAGACACTTCGAAATCGGATGATTTGAGAAGCGTTCCGCAAAAGCCGCCAAAAATAGCACTTGTTTTTTATCTGCACCCACTGCCTTAATCTCAGACACCGCAAACTCGCCTTTGGTCAATGTCCCTGTTTTATCCATGACAGCAATCTTTGCACTTGCCAGCGCTTCCAAATAATTACTTCCTTTTACCAAAATGCCTGCCTTACTCGCCGCTCCGATTCCACCAAAAAAACTAAGTGGTACTGAAATCACCAGCGCACACGGACACGAAATTACGAGAAATGAAAGTGCTCTATAGATCCAAACCTCCCAGTTGCCTGTAACAAGCGACGGTATGCTTGCAAGTAATCCTGCAAGAAGAACGATGATTGGGGTATAGTACCTTGCAAATTTTGTAATAAAGTTTTCTGTCTCTGCTTTTTTTGACGCCGAGTTTTCTACGAGATCTAATATCTTCGTTACAGTAGACTCCCCAAATTCCCTGGACACTGTCACCTCAATCACACCGGAAAGATTAATGCATCCACTGATTACTTCATCTCCCACCTTCAAATCTCTTGGCATACTCTCACCGGTCAAAGCCATCGTATCTACCGATGTATTGCCTTCAACCAGTACTCCGTCAAGAGGAATTCTCTCGCCCGGCTTCACCTGTATTCGCTCTCCGAGTTTTACATCCTGCGGGTCTACCGTCTCTACTTTGCCATCCCTATACACATTTGCGTAGTCCGGACGAATATCCATGAGCTCTCGAATTGATTTTCTGGATTTGTTTACCGCATAAGACTGAAACCACTCTCCCACCTGATAAAAGAGCATGACAGCCACAGCCTCCGGATACTCGCTAATCAAAAACGCCCCCACTGTAGCGATTACCATTAACAGCTTTTCATCAAAAATCTGACCATTCCTTATATTTGCAGATGCGCCCTTTATCACATCATTTCCCACAATCATATAAGTTACAAGATACGCAATCAGTAGCATCGTATCACTTACATGCGGCACATAGCTTTGTGTCAGAATGCAAAGCAGGAAACAGATTGCCCCTGCAATAATCCGACGTAATTTCTTTTTCAACTTCTTTGTCATTTTTAATACCACCTGCTATTTAACAACAAACTCTACATCCGGCTCGATTTTTTTCACAATCTTTTCTGCCTCCTTGAGAATGCGCTCTATCGCATCATCTGCCGCTACAATTTCCATTTTTTGTGTCAAAAAATTCACACTGCAGCTTTCCACCTCTTTTAAATTTTTTACTGCCTGCTCCATCTTTGCTGCGCAATGTGCACATTCAAGTTCCTCAAGAATAATTGTTTTTTTCATTTTTTATCCTCCTATACAAATTGTTTTTCTCTTTCTTATTCATTAATATGCTCCAACCCCTGACTCAGAATTAATTTAATATGACTGTCTGCCAAAGAATAGAAAATGGTTTTCCCTTCTCTTCTGTTTTTTACCAGATCCATCTGTTTTAATACTCTAAGCTGATGCGAAATCGCTGATTGCGTCATTCCCAATATCGTAGCAATGTCACACACACACATTTCCGAACACATGAGCACATAGAGAATGCGAATTCTTGTTCTATCACCAAATACGCGGAAAAAATCAGCCAAATCTGCAAGCTGCTCTTCCTGTGGCATATGCTCATTCACTTTCTTAAGAACGTCTTCATGTATATGCATGCACTCACATTTTTCTACATCGTCATACTGTTTTGCCATGTCATCCTCCTGTTTCCTTTATTTTCTTTTTAAGTCATGAATATTCGTTCATATGAATATCTGTTCATATGAATTATATCACTTTCTCTCTCTGTGTCAAGTAGTAAAGTTACCTCTTTGATTCATATTTTTTTCACAAATATCCTTTACAATCATTTTAAAGTTCACTAAAATAGAGCTATATGAAATTGAAAAAGAGAGGGACCTATGTATGAGTCAAAAGAAAATGGATGCATATAAATATGCAAAAAAACACAAAAAAGAAATTGAAAAAAAACAGAAACGAAATAAATTTCTAGCTTGGGCCGGTGGCATTCTTGTTGCAGCTATCCTGATTGCAGCCAGTGTTTATTTAGTATATTATACACAAAATCAGGCTGATACTTCTTCAGAAGACATTGTAGAAGACGTAACCGACATTATTGAAGACAGCATAAATGTTGAAGGTGAAGATGCTGAAATTGAAGTCGAAGATGTCACAGATGATGTAGAAATCGACACAGAGGACGGATCGGAAGAGTTAGAAATTGAAACCGAAGATGTGTCTGCTGAAACAGAAGAATAAGATAATAAACCACCCCGGTCAAAACTATGACCGGGGTTTTCTTTTTCCTCTCTATTTCATACGTTCATACACTTCTCGTGTCTGCACATCATTACAGCCACTTAGATAATATATATTGCTTGTTGTTTGCACGCGTAGGAATATATCATTCTGCGGATTTAGAAACACATCGCAGTTTCCCTCTTCTTCCACATAGTAACTTCCTTTTTGCAGAGTATCCATGTCAGTTCCATGATTTCTGGACATCTCCGGTAGCTCTGTCAACAACTCAATCTCTTGAATTGCTGCTTTTGAGATAGTGTATTCATTTGTCAGATGGCTTGCTATCATCTGATGATTGGTCACCTGTAGCTGTATTGGTGTAAACTCCGTCATGATGCACCAAACACATACCGCAGGAATTGACAACAGTGTCAGTAAGCAAAAAGCCACAAATACTTTTCCACCTTTCGAGGCCATATTAATTGTCGTTCCGACTCCAATCCGTTTCTCAATCATACTATGTTTATCCCTCGGATTATAATAAGCCATTCCCCAAATCCAATTATCATCATCGTCAGGTATTTCAATATCACGCATTGACTCATATGCATTATCCAACATTTTCATTTTCTTTACTGTCCAAAATGCTACAAAAAGCGTCACCATAGTATAACAAACGGTAGCTATAGTAAATACCACATTGAATTTTCCCATCCTATCTATAGAAAACGGCAAACTAATCATGTAACACACATTAATCCACGTGCAACTTACCCAAAATCTCAACCACTGATTTTTTTTCGCCCGAGTATAGTTTATGTTTACATCACTATCGTTGCTGATAATCTGTGTTTTTTGCCTGTCGATCCATACTGCCATCAGCCAAAATAACAGTGTAATTCCTACATATGTTACAAGCATAATCATCAAATTTGCTGATAATTCTTTCTCTCCCCTCATCATCTGTCCTATCAGAATCGCCAAACTAACCAGCGTAGGTAATAAAAAGTGATACCATTTTACCTTGCGTATGGTTCCTGCTGCTTTTGTCTCTGCATATACAAGCTGCTCTTCGTTCCGTTTCCAGCCTTTTTCTATTTTCAGCTCTTTCATTCTCTTATTTGCAATTCCAAACGGAACAAAGAACACAACCATTGTCAACAGCATCCACAACATCCATAGTGTCAACATAATCGAAAACCATGGAATAAACACCAGCGGGAGCGGAATTAGCATCACAATCCACAACCATTTACGCATCTGCTTCTGGTAATCCTGCGAAATCTGCAAGACTTCCTCTGCCTTTCGCTGTTCTTTTTGCAATCTCACACCATAATAGAGTCCGGATTTCGGTGTTGCCTCATTTTTTAATAGGGCATACATAAGAAACACAAACGGATATAGTAGTATAATCAAAATCAAACCTGTCATGTTCATTGCCCATTCCTCCTGTCAGTATAATACTTATCTACAATCTCCACAAATTCATCTCTGCTCATTCCACTGATGCGAGCTTCCGATACAAGCCGCCGCAACTGCTGTTCCGACTCTGCTGACAGCCCCGGCTGAATCAAGAATTGCTCCTTCACCCGCACGCCATTTCGGCGATCAGTTGTAATATAGCCTTCCTGCTTTAATAACTGATAGGCTTTGCTTACTGTCATAGAATTAATACCAATTTCCTCTGCCAGTGTACGAACAGTTGGAAGCTTCTCTCCCGGTTTCAATCTTCCATCTGAAATCCCCATAACAATCTGATTTCTGATTTGCTTAAATACAGGTACATCGGACCCATCTTGTAACACAATTACCATAAGCAACACTCCTTTTTTGTATTATTCATAGTAATACAAATAATACAAAAGTGCAAGTGGTTTTATAAAAATCTTTTTGAATTATGACATGCGAGGCTTACTCAATTGTTCGCAAACATAATCTGCCATCATCTCACCTGTGCTTTTGGATGTGTATTTTCCTGGATAGGGCGAGCATATTTTGACTAGGATTCCCATCTTTTCTATTTGGCCATAGTCTACCATACCTTTTCTACCTGTGACATCCAGGACTATTGTTTCCGGCGCAAAGACCTGTAATTCTTCTACTCTTCCTATACACATCGTCTCTGTCAGAAATACAAATTTCCTATTTTTTACTTCATTCCATAGTATCGGATAAGTAAGTAGCGGATAGCCCTCTTTAATTGCCTGCTCTCTCTCTGTCTCCTCCTCTGTAGCTATTGCCACTTCACTCCCCATTCCTCTTAATCGCTTAGCCAATATTTTTCCGACGTTACCAAATCCCAATATCAAACTTTCACTTTGAACGATTGCCTCCTCACTTAGTAACATAGCTTCCAGCAACACTTCTTCTGCTATCAGCGCCCTCTTCTTAGTCCGATGTATTGGCTCCTTTGTAAAATCAAAAATCTCTATATACTTCTTCAGCAAATTACCATAAAAGAACTCTGAAAAATCGCCCCCAAATAATTTCTGTCCATACCATAGATGCTCCACTATTTCATCCATCTTTATCGTCTCATCCGCAAGAGAATTACTATTTATATACTTGCCATCTCTTGTGCATGGAACCGGCAATATGACGGCCTCACTTTCTTCTATTTGTTTCCACAGCTCCTCCTTCTTCCGGCAGTATTTTCCTCCAGACAACTCCACAGGAAAAAGTATTCCATAATAAGAAATGGCAAAACCCCTTTTCAAAAGGGATTTTGCCATATAATATTGCCTGAGGTCTCCACCTAACAAAACAATGTTTCCTTTTTTCATAGCCGCCTCCCAGATATCCTATTATATGAGAATACCGGCTACAATGTGATACAGTGAATTATCGGTAATAACCCTATTTTATTTAAAATATGCCACACCGGATTCAAAGATTTTAAGATCCTGATCACCGTAAATATTTATCGCCACTGCCTGATCACGTCTTTCTGCATGCGCCATCTTACCAAAACATCTTCCGTCCGGAGAAGTGATACCTTCGATAGATGCATAGGAACCATTTACATTCCACTCTTCATCCATAGAGATATTTCCGCTAAAGTCTGCATACTGTGTTGCAACCTGACCGTTGGCAAACAATTTATCAATCCACTCTTTCGGTGCTACGAAACGTCCTTCTCCATGAGATGCCGGACTTACATATGTCTTGCCAACTTCTGCAAGAGCAAGCCAAGGTGATTTATTTGAAACTACCTTCGTGTAAACCATCTTAGAGATGTGACGGTTAATTGTGTTAAAGGTAAGTGTCGGTGAATCTTCCTTCTGTCCGCAAATCTCACCGTACGGTACAAGACCTAATTTGATGAGCGCCTGGAAACCGGTACAGATACCAAGCGCAAGACCATCGCGTTCATTTAAGAGTTTCATAACCGCTTCCTTCATCTTTTCATTCTGGAATGCAGTTGCAAAGAATTTTGCTGATCCATCCGGCTCGTCTCCGGCTGAGAAACCGCCCGGGAACATAATAATCTGCGCCTGTGCAATTGATTTTTCGAACACATCCACACTTTCACGGATGTCTTCTGCTGTCATATTCTTAAATACCTTAGTAATTACGTCCGCACCGGCTCTCTCAAACGCTTTCGCTGAATCGTATTCACAGTTTGTACCCGGGAATACCGGAATAAATACCGTCGGGCGAGCTACTTTATTCTTACATACATAAATCTCTTTTGTTTCATACAAACCTGTATTTACCGGTTCTGTACCCTTTACCGCTTTCGTAGGGAACACTTTTTCCAGTTTAGAAGTCCAGCTACTAAGTGCCTCTTCTTCCCCTACGGTCACATCTTTATACGTAAATCCGGTCTTGATTACGGTACCTACCTTCTTGTATATGACACTAATGTCGTTAAGCTTATCTGCCTCTACTTCCGCTACAATATTACCGATTCCGTTTGCAAACAATTCTTCTATTGTCAAACTATCTTCATAAGCAACACCAAGTTTGTTACCAAATGCCATCTTTGCTGTTGCTGCCACAAGACCTTTCGCATCTACTGCATAAGCTGATTTCAACGTACCGTTCTGAATCATCGCATGAATTGCTTCATAAAGCTTCATGACCTCTTTATAAATCGGAAGATCATACTCATCTTTCGGAATTGCAAATGTTACAAGAACATTACCTTCTTTTTTCAATTCCGGTGTAAGAACATCCTGATGTTTTGCTACATCCACTGCAAATGACACAAGTGTCGGTGGAACATCGATGTCATTGAATGTACCGGACATACTGTCCTTTCCTCCAATACTTGGAAGCCCGAATCCAAGCTGTGCATCATAAGCACCGAGAAGTGCTACAAACGGCTGACTCCATCTCGCCGGATCTTCTGTCATACGACGGAAGTACTCCTGGAATGTGAAACGCACTTTCTTATAATCACCACCGGTAGCCACAATCTTCGACAGCGATTCGAGAACTGCGTAAACCGCTCCATGATACGGACTCCAGCTTGATAAATAAGGATCGAATCCGTAACTCATCATCGTAACCGTATCCGTCTTACCTTTCAGAACCGGAAGTTTTGCTACCATCGTCTGCGTCTCTGTCAGCTGATACTGTCCACCATACGGCATATAAACGCTTCCTGCACCGATGGATGCATCAAACATTTCCACTAAACCTTTCTGGCTGCAGACATTCAAATCATTTAATGTGTCAAGAATCGCCTCTTTTACGTTTCCTGCTTTCACATCTTCTGCTACTTTATCAATTGATACTTTCTTAAAGTAATTATCGCTTGGATCTGGCATGTCTACTTTCACCGTTGTTTCCTGATGTGCACCATTCGTATCAAGGAATGCTCTGGAAAGATTTACAATCTCTTTTCCTCTCCATGAAAGTACGAGTCTTGGTTCTGCGGTTACAGTCGCTACTTTTACAGCCTCAAGATTCTCTTCATCCGCATATTTCATGAACTCATCCACGTCTGACGGGTCAACAACAACTGCCATACGCTCCTGTGACTCGGAAATTGCAAGCTCTGTACCATCCAAACCTGCATATTTTTTCGGTACTTTATCTAAATCTACGATAAGGCCCGGAGCAAGCTCACCGATAGCTACCGATACACCACCTGCTCCAAAGTCGTTACATTTTTTAATCAGACGACTTACTTCTTCGCGACGGAACAATCTCTGGATTTTACGTTCTGTTGGCGCATTACCTTTCTGTACTTCCGCACCACATGTCTCAATAGAGCTTGTTGTATGCACTTTGGAAGAACCGGTTGCACCACCGCAGCCGTCACGTCCCGTACGACCGCCAAGTAATATGATAATATCTCCCGGATCAGAAGTCTCACGAATCACATTCTTTCTTGGGGCAGCACCCATAACTGCTCCGATTTCCATTCTCTTGGCCACATAATTCGGATGATATAACTCTTTGACATAACCGGTTGCAAGTCCAATCTGGTTACCGTAAGAAGAATATCCACTTGCTGCACCGCGAACCAGTTTTTTCTGTGAAAGCTTACCTTTCATTGTATCGTTAACCGGAACTGTCGGGTCCGCTGCACCTGTGATACGCATCGCCTGATAAACATAACCACGACCGGAAAGCGGATCACGGATTGCACCACCAAGACAAGTAGCTGCTCCACCAAACGGTTCAATTTCTGTTGGATGGTTATGTGTCTCATTCTTAAAGAAAATAAGCCATTCTTCTGTCTGTCCGTCCATCTCTACAGGAACAACAATCGAACATGCATTGATTTCCTCGGACTCTTCCATATCATCGAGCTTACCCTCTTTTTTAAGCTTACGCATTGCCATAAGTGCAAGATCCATAAGACATACAAATTTATCATCTCTGCCTTTGAAAATTTCTTCGCGTGTGGCAAGATAATTTTCATAGGTCTCCACGATTGGTGCCTTATAATATCCATCCTCAAACGCTACATCCTTAAGCTCTGTAGAGAATGTTGTATGACGACAATGATCTGACCAGTACGTATCAAGCACTCTGATCTCTGTCATTGACGGATCTCTGTTTTCTTCCGTTTTAAAATAATTCTGAATATGAAGAAAATCTTTAAATGTCATAGCAAGACCCAAAGAATCATAAAGTTCTTTTAAATCAGACTCAGACATATCCTTAAATCCATCAAATATAATTACATCTTCCGGCTCTTTAAAATCCGAAACGAGTGTTTCCGGTTTCTTCATTCCTGTTTCTCTGGAATCTACAGGATTAATGCAGTATGCTTTAATCTTTTCAAACTCTTCGTCTGTCACATTACCTTCGAGCACATATGTGATTGCGGTCTGGATGATTGGTTCCTCATCTTCTTTTAAAAACTTCACACACTGTACTGCTGAATCGGCTCTCTGATCAAACTGTCCAGGGAGATACTCTACAGAAAAGATACGTGCGCCTTCGGCTACATCAAACTTCTCTTCAAATAAAATATCAACCGGCGGCTCACTAAACACGGTCTGACATGCTTTCTTGAATGTTTCATCTGAAATATTCTCAACATCATATCGAATCAATACTCTGACCTTTTCAATGTCATTCATTCCCAGATAATTTTTCAGATCCTCGTGCAGTTCTTTTGCCTTTACTGCAAAATCGTCTTTTTTCTCTACGTAGATACGTCTTACTTCAGCCATCTGATGACTCCTCCATCTCAAAATGTTTTCCTATTTATATATGTCATACTTTGAAACATACCAATTTAATTATACAAAAACTTCGCCTTTTTTCAACCTATTGCATCAACTTACTTTATATTTCGACTGTTATTTATTTTTTACCCATTTTATTTTGTGGTTGACGTAATTTTTGACCACAATATATTGTAGTGCCGTTATTTATTCGTAAAATCGGGAGGATTCTATCTTTGTTACCATATTTGCTTCTATTTTTCAACTTTATGTTAACCTTTTGTTGAATAACTTGTGTCTGTATATGTAACAGAAGCGTTTCTCGTTGATTGACTAAATTGATTAACAGTTTTATGACACATCTATCTTTTCCTTGATTTCCCTATATTTTCAGCATTTATATCACGCGATATTTAATTTGATACAAACTCGAATTTTATCCCTTACCCTCTCCGTCATTTCTTTTTAATAAATATGTCTTGTGGTTTGTTAAACACATAATATAGTATCATTTTTGACCCACAAGGACTATATATTGTATTTTTCATTCTTTTTTCAAATTTGCAATATTGTGTTATTCAATTTTATGTAAACCACTTTTATGTTAACTTCCTGTGGTGCCGTTTACATATATACCGCTTGTTATCTTATTTGTCACTACTGTATGAATACCACAATATATAGTTGACTATACAAAAAAGTCAAAATCCAGAACAGAAAATCAAAAAAACACAGATAAAGAGAAAAAAGGCAAGAAAAAAAGGGGAAATAGCGTAAAAACATAGAAGAATCACAAAAAAAGCGAAAGGAAGAAATAGTAACCGTAAAGGCCCTTAAAAGAAATGTCTCCAAAAAAGGAACCAAAAAAGGATGAAAGAAAGGGTCAATCAATAAAATAGAATAAAAAGAGCTCACCGCAAATCCTGCAATGAGCTCTTTTCTCTATTTTCTGTTTTATCTCACATTATCTTACAATAACTTCAATAATTCCTCTTTCACCGGTGCTACATGCTCCTGTGTGAGTCCAAAATCCATCTTTTTGTATGTCCATGCGGCTCTTCCGATCTGATGTCTCTCAAATGCTTCATAGATATCTTTGTACCAGTTTACGGTACCTTCCAGCGGCGCCTGATCGATTACGCCATATTCTCCGCAATATAGCGGCACATCATACTTCTCTGCATGTGCAATCGCGGTTGCAAAAATAGCATCAAAAAATGTACTGTCCATTTGGGTTACGCCAGGATAACGAAAATGTGTTATAGAAGCCTCCGGGAAATTATTTTCCTCTGCAAGCTTGATATACTCTTCAATCGTCAGTGGATAGTCACAGTGGAATCCTTCCGGCATGAACTCCTGCCAGTATGCCGACTGGTGCGTGAAAATCTGCGGATCATAGCAATGGAAATTGTAAACAATGTTTTCATCCAAAGGTGCATCCAGATACTGCACAGAAAGTACGTTATTGTAATTGATTCCGCCTACTAAAATTTTTACATCCTTGGAATACTTACGAATCACAAGCATTGCCTTCTTTGCAAGTGCATTCCATTCTTTCGCCACATTCGGGTCTACAATCTCATTTAAAAGCTCCAGTGCCAATCTGTCTGCGTATTTTTCAGCATATCTTGCCGCCAAATCGTCCCACAATTTCAGAAAACGCTCCTGAAGTGCCTCATTTTGAAAAAACTCTTTACTATACTCTAAATCATCAAATACATATCCTGCTGTCTTGTGGAGATCCAGAATCATATTCAAATTGTATTTCTTACACCAATCCAAACACTGATCCACATATTTATAGTTTTCCTCGATTCTTTCTCCCTCTTCTGTCTCGATTAAATTATAATCCATCGGAACTCTAATATGATCCACTCCCCAGGAAGCGATTTCCTTAATATCCTCTTCTACTATAAACGTATCGTAATGCTCCTTTTCATGGCAGCACTGCGAAATCCAGCCTCCTAAGTTAATTCCCCGATAATACCCATCAAATTTTCTCATGTTACCTTCTCCTTTAGCCTTCTCCTTTAATGTTTTTCTGTACACAATGTTCCAAATAATTTATGCATTTATATTGACTATATAATTACTATATAATTTGTGTCTGCCATGTATATAACTCTCATGACTTTTTTGTCATTTTTATGACATACTGGTATTTATTAAAATGTTTTATCCAATAAGCAAATATACAAAATAAAGTGCGTAACAGGCCACTAACACCATTCCGCCTTTCCGTGGCAATACCTGTTTCTTTACGCAAAGTACTAACAATAAAATCATCACCACGATACATAGAACTGCATCCAATATGAAATCAGTTGCAAACGCTACCGGTGAAATCAATGCCACCGTTCCAAGGACAAACAAGACATTGAAAATATTGCTTCCAAGCACATTTCCAACTGCAATATCGGCATTTCCTTTTCGTGCTGCCGTTACAGAAGTAATAAGCTCAGGAAGGGACGTTCCAAATGCCACTATAGTAAGCCCAATCAAACGGTCACTCATGCCAAGCATAGCTGCAATAATCTTTGCATTATCTACCGTCAAATCACTTCCAAACACGATCGCTACAAGTCCGCCGATGGTAAACAGAATGAGTAAAAATATGTTTTTTGTCTGTGTAGGCTCTTCCTCTGCGGCCGATGCCATACCTTTTTTCGCATCTTTTAAAAGTTTCACAATAAAGAAAATCAATAATCCCCAAAAAATAGCACCGCAGGCAAGATTTAATTTTCCCATACATGCGCCCATAATCAGCAAAACAATACTAATTACTATGTTAAAAGGCATATCAAAGCGTATGCTTGATTTTTGAATATTCAGCGGTACAATACACGCTGTAATTCCCAATATCAGGAGCACATTTAGAAGATTACTTCCAAGTACATTTCCAATTGCAATCCCCGTCGTCCCCTGCAATGCTGCAGAAATACTGATTGCTGCTTCCGGTGCACTCGTTCCAAAGGCTACTATGGTAAGCCCGATAATCATCTGCGGAATCTTAAATTTTTCGGCAATTCCGGCTGCACCTCCTACAAAGAAATCCGCTCCTTTGATCAACAACACAAATCCAACAATAATTAAAATAATACTTTTTACTGCTAACATTTTTTCTTTTCTCCTCACTTTATCTTTCATATTTATGTATTTTTAAATTATATTTAAATTATAAATACTACTTTTTATGCAAAAAAACTCATGGATGACAACCTCTATCATCCATGAGTCCTAATTCGATTTCCATTAGCCGGCAAACACGGATTCCGCACCAAATAAGTGATCAGCATTGTTTCTACCCATCTGCATCTGCATTGCAAGAATTCCTGCAAAATCAGCAGTTTCTCCTCTTTCCAGCGGATTGATGGTCTCCTGACTATAGATATCACTCAGTGTTCTATCCGGTTTTATGTGACTGCTTGTAACATCATTTTCAACTGCTGAAATCCGGTTCAAACTATTTGCACTTACGCTGTTGGTATTATAAATGTACGGTTGATATCCTGAAATAGCACCTATTCCCACACTGTCACTCCCTTTCACATACTAAAGCTATATTTTCTATAGTATACTTGATTTCATTCTTTTTTTCAATGTAATTTCAATAAAAAACAATAGATCACCATGCACTTTCAAACCATTATTAATGATGAAAATTCTTTAAACGCTCCTTGAGCTCCTCCAGTCTCTGCTCATACTCACTTTCTTCTTTCGGACGAAGCTTTTTTTGCTTTCTAGCTTCCTCATACGCCTCTTCAAATTTCTTCAAATTTGCTCTGGCATTATCTTTGTAATTGTTCTCAAACGCAAGCTGCAGACTTTTTAATATCTCATCTAACTCTCTTGCCGCATTACTCTTCCCCCATCCAAACATCACTTT
The DNA here is from genome assembly GCA_045588655.1 of Lachnospiraceae bacterium. Lineage (GTDB taxonomy): Bacteria > Bacillota > Clostridia > Lachnospirales > Lachnospiraceae > SVFI01. The sequence goes on from JAZNEP010000037.1 coordinate 40,493, forward strand.
CTCCTCTTTCTCTTTTCCTAAAAAACATCTTTCTCGCCAGCTTTTTCTATGACACTTGCCAAGGATTATTCTCGCCCTTCATAAAACATACACAGCTTTTTAAAGAATCTTCCACCACGGTCTGTACACAATTATCTGTATAAAATGCCATATGATGCGTTACTGTTACATTTGAATAAGAACGTAGCAGTGCAAGCTCTCTGTTATCCAGCACATCGTTTTTACGATCATAATAATATAACCCAAATTCATTCTCTACCACATCCAGTCCTGCGGCAGCAATTTTTCCGCTCTCGATTGCAGAAATAAGTGCCCTGGCATCTATCAGCGGTCCCCTTGCTGTATTAATCAAGATTACTCCATCTTTCATTTTTTGAATGGTTTCCTCATTAATCAGATGATAATTTTCGTCTGTCAAAGGAGTATGTAAAGATATGATATCCGCCTGTTTCCACATTTCATCCAGCGTAACATACGATGCATATTTCTTTATTTCGTTGCTTTCATACAAATCATATGCAATCATCTTACACCCAAACCCACTCAGATTTTGAATCACGGTCTTCCCAATACGTCCGGTTCCAATGATACCAACCGTCATATCCTTTAGCTCCCGTCCCAAGTTGCCTTTTAACGTGTAATCCTGAATGTTGGTTCGCTGCATAATCTGTTTGGCTTTGCGGATACTCATAAGTAGTAGCATAACTGTATAGTCCGCCACGCCGTTTGGTCCATATGGTGCGTTTCCCACCGTAATCCCAAACTCCTTACATGCCTTCCTGTCGATATGATCATACCCTATCGTTCTAGTTGTGATATAGCGTACTCCTTGTTGTGCCAACGCCTCGATCAGTTCTCTTGACATTTTGGACGTCAAAATGTCAATACATTCACTCCCCTTTGCCAAGGTGACATTGTCCATATTCGGTGCATCCGGACACATTACAAGTTCAATCCCCAGCTGCTTTGCATAAGTTTCAAAATAGATTTTCTCATCAAACTCTCTGTAATTATAAACGGTCACCTGCATGTGATTCTTCCCCTTTCTTTACCTCCTTGAATTCCTTGACATCTGAACCTCTGCCATTTGAAATCTTTTTGTAGAACACATAATCCTCTTTCTGATAGGTTCGAAAAGCATTCAAATCTTTGGCCAAAATTCCGATGCTGTCTTTGGTTGTTTCAAATATACCTTCTCTATACAAATTTAGTAACACAAGTCCGATTGGTACTGCAAGAATCATACCAATGACCCCCTTGATCTCCCAACCAATATAAAGCAGAAACAGAGTCGGTATCGGTGACATCCCCAAAGACTCTCCGACAATCTTTGGCTGTATCAACTGTCTTAACAACTGCCCGATTCCCCAAAGAGCAGCTAGAATAACAGCTGTTGTGTAATGTCCTCCCAGTAATTTTATAATTGCCCAAGGAATCAACACCGTCCCGGTTCCAAAGACAGGTAACAAATCCAAAAAGGCAATTCCCAGAGCCACCAGCGATACATAGTCTACTCCGGCAATTTTTAATCCGATAAAAAGAAGCAGATACATCCAGCATTCAATTTTTAACTGCGCAATCAGATATCCTCCAAACGCTTTTTTCATGCTGCCACGTACAATATCCCACTTTCTTTTCCAGGAATCCGGGACATAGTTTTGATAATATGCATACACCTCTTCCTTATTTGCTACGAAAAAATAAGCAGACAGAAGCGTCATCACCACACTGACAATAAATCCCGGAACATTTTTCGCAAACTCACTCACACGCTCCATGGTTGGCGAGCTTAAGGTTCCAAGACCATCTCCAATATATTTCTGTATATTATCCGTCAGGTGCAACAGTTCCTCCCTAAATTGCTGTGGCATACGTTCAAACACAATTTGAAATCTTGCACCAGTCTGCTCAAAATCCTGTTCCAGGGCCTCCCACATTTGTGGTAAATTGGCAATAAATCCCTTTGCCTGTTGTCCCAAAAAATTTCCGATACCATATAATAAAAGAGCTACTAACCCGATTGCCAGAATAATTGTAAATGCAGAGCCCGCCTTACGCCGAATCTTCATGCGTGCTTCCAAAAACTGTACGATAGGAGACGCGCATGCAGCAATCATTCCGCCAATTAAAAATGGCATAAAAAACACTAAAAGCTTTGGTAAAACAAACAAAATTACAACTACTGCAATAACCGCCATAAGCAGGTTTAATATAATTTTCCCGAAATGTTTTACTGCTTCCATATTTCCTCCCATACACTTATACGACACAATTATTCTGCCACACTCTGTTCCTCTTTCATATCCTGCTATTCTTCCGCAGTCTGTTTCAAAATATGTTCTTCCATATATTGATAAATCTCTTCCCTTCCCTGCTTTGTCAGCGCAGAGTAAGGAAATACCAGCGTACCCTTTTCCACCTGCAGTGTATCCTTAATCAATTTTATCTGCTTTTGAATCTGTGATCGATTAATTTTATCCAGCTTAGTGGCTATAATCACCGGGCGATATCCATTTGCAACAATCCAATCATACATCTGAATATCATTTGCCCCCGGTTTATGACGAATGTCAATCAAAAGAAAGACCTCTCTTAACATTTTAGACTGTTTGAGATAGTTTTCAATCATTTTTCCCCATTTTGCTTTTACTTCTTGTGACACATTTGCAAATCCGTATCCCGGAAGGTCCACAAAATAAAACTCCTGATTAATGTTGTAATAATTTATTGTTTGTGTTTTGCCCGGTTGTGAAGAAGTTCTCGCTAACGATTTACGATTCATCAAACCATTGATTAGGGAGGATTTTCCTACATTACTTTTTCCTGCGAAAGCAATTTCCGGTAGTGTATTTTCAGGTAAGGTACTTGTAATACCACATACCGTCTCTAATGCTACATTTTTAATAACCATCCTTCTCCTCCTTATAAAACCAGCGCCTGCGAAAGCACTTCCTTCATAGTTGATACGCAAGTAATGTTTAATCCTGCTTTAATTTCTTCATCAATTTCATACAGATCTTTTTGATTTTCTTCCGGAATCAGCACATTATGTATTCCGGCCATTTTTGCCGCCAGCAACTTTTCTTTCAATCCGCCAATTGCGAGCACGCGCCCTCGTAAGGTCACCTCGCCTGTCATAGCCAAATCTGCTTTTACTTTATATCCTGAAATTGCAGATAGAATTGCCGTTGCCATTGTAATCCCGGCACTCGGTCCATCCTTTGGCACAGCCCCTTCCGGAATGTGAATATGCAAATCATGTTTTTCGAAATAGTCATTCTCAATCTGATAATTTGAAGCCACAGAACGCACATAACTCAATCCCGCCATCGCAGATTCTTTCATGACATCTCCCAGCTGTCCGGTCAACTTTACTTCACCTTTTCCCGGCATATCATTTACTTCAATTTCAAGAGTCACTCCGCCGACACTTGTCCAAGCAAGCCCTCTTACCATTCCTACTTCATCCTTCTTACCGGCTTTTTCCTGCACATATCGCTCTTTGCCAAGATACTCTTCCAAATTGTGAACCGTAATCTTAATCTTTGCTTTGTCATTTTTTAGGATTTCTCTTGCTGTCTTTCTACATACCTTACCAATCTGTCTCTCGAGCTCTCGTACCCCTGCTTCTTTTGTATATCCTACAATCATTTTCTGCAATGCTTTTTCTGAAAAACTTAGCTGCTTTTTAGAAATACCATGTTGTTTTAATTGTTTTTTTACCAGGTGTTCTTTTGCAATATGCAATTTTTCATTCGCTGTATAACTCGTAACCTCGATTACTTCCATACGGTCTCTCAGCGGTCCGTCGATTGCCTGTAAATCGTTTGCGGTCGCAACAAATACCACCTTTGACAAGTCCATCGGTATCTCAATATAGTGATCCTGAAAATGCTCATTCTGTTCACTATCAAGCACCTCCAGCATCGCTGATGCTGTATCCCCTTTATAATCACGACTCATTTTGTCAATTTCATCCAACAGAATCAGTGGATTTTTTACCCCTGCTTGCTTGATTGCTGTCACAATACGTCCCGGCATTGCCCCGACATACGTTTTCCGATGACCACGTATTTCCGCCTCATCACGCACTCCGCCCAGACAGATTCTGACATATTTACGGTTCATTGCTCTTGCCATACTACGTGCAATGGATGTTTTACCTGTACCCGGCGGTCCGACCAGACAAATAATCGGAGTTCCGGTTTCTCCCCTCAATTGCCTTACTGCAAGATATTCCAAGATTCTCTCTTTCACCTTCGCTAATCCGTAGTGATCTTCCTCAAGAATTTGCTCCGCTTCTTCCAGATCGGTGTTGTCACATGACATCTTATCCCAAGGCAACTCCAATACCGTTTCCAGATATGTCCTCTCTACTGCACTCTCGGATGAACTTCCGGATAGATGCTCAAAACGGCTTATCTGTTTGTTAATTCTTGTTTTAACTTCTTCTGTAGCCTCGATTTTCTCAAGCTTTTCACGAAATCCATCTGCATCTGACACTGTATTTTCTCCGCCAAGTTCCTGACGAATAAAATTCATCTGTTCCTTAAGCACGTATTCTCGCTGGTTCTTCTCGACACGTTCTTTCACTTTTTTTGCAAGCTCGTTTTTTACCTGCAATACGCCGGATTCTGCCTGCAATAATTCCGTCATTTTATCAAATCGTTCATTGAGCTCTACTGCTTCCAGAATGGTCTGCTTCTTTTTATAATCCACAGTTAATAACATTGTCACTTGATCCAGAAGCTTCGAAAGCGGTTCAATCCCTCGCAGATGTTGCAAAAGTCCCTGATCATTTTTTTGTGCCAGGGCGCCATATTGCATGTACATTTCACAAACCTGTCTTTTCATTGCCTCTTTTCTGGCTGGATCTAACTCCTGCTCCATCTCTTCCTCAGCTCTACACATCTCAATCTGACCAATGAAATAAGGTTCTGTTTCAAACTCTACCAAAGTTGCCCTTCCTATACCCTCTACAAGTACTCTTACAATCTTATTCGGCATCTTTACAATTTGTTTAATGTGTACTAATGTTCCCAGTTGATATACCCCTGCAAGATCCGGCTGATTTTCTTCCGGATTTTTCTGGGCCGTCAGAAACAACTGTTGATTTAAACTCATTGCCTTTTCTAAAGAGGCAATGGATTTTTTTCGACTAAGATCAAAATGGATAATGGAATCCGGTAAGACACACATATTTTTTAACGGAATCACCGGGATACTTATTGTTTGTTTTTCATTCATTTTCTTTCTCTCTCTTAATTGCAAAACGCCGCCCAAATGGCGGCGTATTATTTTATGCTCTTTTTTTCTTATTTGCAGGTGTCTGATTGCGTTCCACAATCGGTTCACACTCTCCCGACACCACCGCTTCGGTTATGACACATTTTTCAATCGTGTCATCTGATGGAATCTCATACATGACATCCATCATTATATTTTCCATAATCGACCTAAGACCTCTTGCCCCGGTCTTTCTTTCCATCGCCTGCTTTGCAATCAACCGAATTGCCTCCGGATCAAATTCAAGCTCCACATCGTCCATTGCAAAAAGTTTTTGGTACTGCTTAATGAGTGCACTCTTTGGCTCTGTCAAAATTCTGCAAAGTGCCTCTTCATCCAGTCCATCCAGTGAAACCATAATCGGTACACGTCCGACAAACTCCGGAATCAAACCAAACTTCACAAGATCCTGTGACGTGGTGTCATGTAATACTTCACTAATATTACGATCCGAGCTACTTCCAACGATTGCGTTAAATCCGATGGATTTACGATTTAAACGCGCTTCTACAATCTTTTCCAGTCCATCAAACGCACCCGAACAAATAAATAAAATATTACTTGTATCAATCTGTATCAATTCCTGATGCGGATGCTTTCTGCCACCCTGCGGTGGTACCGATGCGACCGTTCCTTCAATGATCTTCAGAAGTGCCTGCTGTACACCTTCACCGGATACATCTCTAGTTATAGAAACATTTTCGCTTTTCTTGGTAATCTTATCAATCTCATCGATATATATAATTCCATACTGCGCTTTTTCTACATCATAATCTGCTGCCTGGATCAGTTTCAGCAAGATATTCTCTACATCTTCACCCACATATCCTGCCTCTGTTAATGTTGTCGCATCTGCGATTGCAAACGGCACATTAATAATCTTTGCAAGTGTCTGTGCTAAAAATGTTTTTCCACTTCCGGTCGGACCCATCATGATGATATTGCTCTTTTGCAACTCCACATCATCCAGTTCTTTCTCTGACATCACACGCTTATAGTGATTATACACTGCCACGGACAAGACTTTTTTTGCCATTTCCTGTCCAATCACATAATCATCCAAAAACTCTTTAATCTCTACCGGTTTCAGAAGATTGATTTCAGGACCGCCTTCTACCATCTCATCTTCATATTCTTCATCAATGATGTCTGCACATAAATCAACACATTCATCACAGATATAGACTCCGGTCGGACCTGCAATCAGTTTCCGAACCTGATCCTGCGTCTTATTACAAAAAGAACATCTGATTTTTATATCAGAATTTTTCCCTGCCATTTTTTTGACTCCCTACTGTAATGCTTTATTTTTCACGATTTTCGACAACCTTATCGATTAATCCATACGCAAGTGCTTCCTCTGCGCTCTTCCAGTTGTCTCTCTCTGTATCTGCAGCAATTACCTCGTAATCCTGTCCTGTGTTCTCTGCAAGGATTCGATTCAATTTTTCTTTTGTTTTAAGGATGTGCTTTGCAGCAATTTCAATCTCTGTTGCCTGTCCCTGTGCTCCGCCAAGTGGCTGATGAATCATAATCTCTGCATTTGGAAGGGCCATTCTCTTTCCCTTAGTACCACCGGCAAGTAAAAATGCTCCCATACTTGCTGCCATACCGATACAAATGGTAGAGACATCACATTTCACATACTGCATTGTGTCATAAATTGCCATACCGGCTGTCACAGATCCACCCGGACTGTTAATATAAATCTGAATATCTTTTTCCGGATCTTCTGCTTCCAAAAACAGAAGCTGTGCCACCACTACACTGGCCGACACTTCATTTACTTCTTCTCCCAGAAAGATAATTCTCTCTTTTAAAAGTCTTGAATAAATATCATAGGAACGTTCTCCACGGCTTGTTTGTTCAATGACATAAGGTACTAAACTCATGGTACTTCCTCCTTACACTCTATCCTAACCAATTATTATCAGTTATTTTTCTATTTGCTTTCCTTTGCATTTGTTGCAACAAAATCAGCGGCTTTTGCTACTGCAAGATCTTTCATGATTTCCACTTTTCCTGCATCGCCAATCATTTCTTTTGCTTTCTCTGTTTCCATCTGGTACATTTCAGCAATTCTTGCTACTTCTTTATCAAACTCTTCTTCTGATACTTCGATGCCTTCTGCTTCTACAACCGCTTCAAGTACAAGTCTTGATTTAATACGTAACTCAGCCTGTGGCTTAATCTGCTCAAGCATCATTTCTTCCGAAGATCCTGTCAGCTGCAGATACTGTTCAAAAGCAATACCCTGGCTCATGATTCTCTGTGCAAATTCATCCATCATCTGTCTCTGTGTGGTCACTACCATAGCTTCCGGAATATCCATCTTCGCATCATCGATCACAGCTTCTACTGCTGCTCTTTCTCTCTCGTTCTTTGCATTTGTCTGTTTTGTTTCTGCAAGGTTTTTCTTTACGCTTTCTTTGTACTCAGCGAATGTCTCATACTCAGATACTTCAGAAGCGAACTCATCATCCAGCTCAGGAAGCTCGTTCTCTTTAATTCCCTTTACTGTAACCTTAAACAATGCCGGTTTTCCTGCAAGCTCTTCTGCATGGTAATCTTCCGGGAATGTTACGTTGACATCCACTTCATCTCCAATATTCTTACCAATCAACTGATCTTCAAACGTATCAATAAACGAATGTGATCCGATTACAAGATCATAATCCGTTCCTTTTCCGCCTTCAAACGCTTCTCCGTCTACAAAACCTTCAAAATCGATCGTTGTCTTATCACCGTCTTTTACCGGACGATCTTCTACTGTGATTTCACGACCACAGTTTCTTCTTTCACGCTCGATCATCTCATTGATTTCTTCCTCTGTTACCTCTGTCTCAATCTTAGGGATTTTAACACCTTTGTATTTTCCAAGTTCTACAGGCGGTTTCAAAGCCACTTCAGCAGTAAAAATGAATTCTTTGTCTGATTCCAACTGAACTACAGAAATCACAGGTGCAGATACGATTTCTTCTTCGCACTCGCTCATTGCTTTTTCATATGCTCCAGGAATTACCGCATTTGCTGCTTCCTCTAAAAATACGCCTTTTCCGTACATTTTTTCTACCATAGCAAACGGTACTTTTCCTTTACGGAATCCAGGAATACTGATCTGACTTTTATTTTTCTGATATGCAGCATTGACTGCCTTTGCCATTTCTTCTGCAGAGACCTCAATTGTAATTTTAGCCATATTGTGCTCTAATTTTTCCATCTGTAAACTCATTTTATGTTCCTCCTTTATGTGATCTCTTTTGTATCACTTTCTTCTTTTCTTTCTACGCAAAATGGAAAAACAAACATTTTCCCATACTCACAGTCATTTTAAGATTATAGCACAAGTCCTACGGAATTACTAGCTTTTTTTTCTTGATTCGAGCGCGTTTTATCGACATTTTCTTATTTGTTTTTTAACAAAACTTACCAACATATTCTTTTTATCTTTCGAACATAATAAAACCAAGATAAGTGATGAACAAAACACCGATTCCAAGTTTCCGGATAAGTGTTTTGCCACTTATCTTGGAAACAGAACAAACAAACAAAACTCACGGAGGTGAAAACAATGTCAAGTAATAAAGCAAATAGAATGGAAGTACCAGAAGCAAGAGCAGCAATGGATCGTTTCAAAACAGAGGTTGCGTCTGAACTTGGTGTAAACTTAAAAGAAGGTTACAACGGAGATTTAACATCTAAAGAAGCCGGTTCTATCGGTGGCGAAATGGTTCGTAGAATGGTAAAAAATTACGAATCTCAGCTGAAATAGTAATCCTATAAAAAAAGCGTCGTTTCTCTCTTGAAACGACGCTTTTTTCTATCATATTCTCATATTCAAATTATTATTCTTTATCATCCGGCATCTGATATGGACTATTATCGTACGAATTATCATAGGAGCTATCCATTGAATTATTGTACGAACTATCATATGTATTTGTCTGTGCATATGCTCCCGGATTTCCATAACCATATGCAGCTGTTGTCAGTGTAGGATCAAAATAGGAAATCGATCCTTTATGTTTTAAAACCTCGTACAAATGCGCATTTGTCATGTAGATGTACGGAGATACATAAAAAATAGCTAACAATCCGCAAGTAAATACGGATAATAATCCCCAACCGAAAAATGACAGGTCAAGTACAAAAGCATTCCATTTTTCACCATCCATCATCTGCTTGGTAAGTCCAAATGCCTGTTTTGCTGTAAGATCCGGATTTTCGGCTAACATATATGGTATCATCTGATATTCATAGGCTTTAACGATTCCCGGAATCACAAACAACAAACTCCAAAGGGTCGTATACAAATCTCTCAAAAACATAATTTTGACAACATTCATATATCTTCCTTTTCCAAATGCATGACCGATTAATTTCAAATCATTTACTGTCTTTGGTGCATAGGTGGCTTCCACAAAATATCTCTGTGCCCCAACCTGCAACGGATTGGTAAGAAATGTCACCCATAATATACCAACAATCATTGCCACAACCACAATCGATAACATAATTGCAACGATTGCTGTTATAAGTGTAGCATCATACGATCCGGCACCTGACCCGCTATTTCTCAATTCATCAAAACTACTACTGCTACTACTACTTCCACTGGAACCACCGCCGGTAATAAATGCCATGATAAGACTCATCAACACAAGTCCCCAGTAGCTTTGTCTCACATTTTCTTTTGCCTTACTCTTTAGTTCAGCTCTTGTCCACATAACTTTCTTTCTCCCTTTTTACTTAAATTTATTTTATTTTTCAAAAATAATTGACTGTTTTATACGATCTGCACACGCTTCGCCTTTCACACAGGAAACAATTGCTAGTGCAAATTCCATCGCAGTTCCCATGCCCCGGCTTGTGATTACATAATCCGAAACTTCTACCGGATTTGTGCTGACCTTTGCACCTTCCAAATGGCTTTCAAAGCTTGGATAACTACATGCATTCCTCCCCGCAAGTATTCCTTTGTGTCCAAATATACTCGGTGCAGCACATATCGCCGCCAAATATTTTCCATCCCGTGCAAAGCTTTCCACCTGCTTCATAAGAGGCTCACACGCTTCCAGATTCAATGTTCCAGGCATTCCCCCCGGGAGTACAATCATATCTACCTCCTCAAACTTGACCTGTTCGAGCATTTCATCTGCCTCAACTGCAATCTCATGTGAACCTGTCACTTTCAAGGACTCTGTAACCGACACCATTGTCGTAGGAATCTCAGCCCGGCGACAAATATCTACCACTGTCAGAGCCTCTATCTCTTCCATACCATCTGCCAGAAACACACACACTTTTCCCATAGCAATCTCCATCCCCTTTACACTATTCTATTTCTTCATATTTTGACACCTATCAGCATAGATTCTTGTTCATTATATAAGAAAAGACAACAAAGCGCAATCACTTGTGATATACTATTTTTATGATATTTCGCAACCTACTATTACATTTACGCAAAATAAGAAAGGATTCTATTATGGAAATCGAACGCAAATTTACCATCAAAACGCTACCGGAACAGCTTCACACCTATCCGCACGTAAAAATAACTCAGGCATATCTATGCACTGAGCCGGTTATGCGCATCCGAAAACAGGATGAGAATTATATTTTCACTTACAAAGGAAAGGGACTTATGATAAGAGAGGAATACAACCTTCCATTAACGAAAGACGCCTTTGATAAGTTGCTGCCCAAAGCGGAAGGATGTATTATTTCCAAAACAAGATATCAGATCCCCCACTCTACCAATGACGGACTGAACCTTGTGATTGAGCTTGACCTGTTTGAAAGCCCAAGCCATCTTATTATGGCCGAAGTCGAATTCCCTGACAAAGAAAGTGCACTGGCCTTTGAGCCGCCTGCATGGTTTGATCAGGATGTGACGAATCATCCGGCTTACCACAATTCAAATATGATTTATTTGAATTGCAGCCCGGACTAATGCTATCTGTTATTTGTCACATCTTGCATAGACAAAGCACATCTCATGTATTTTGTCCGCAAGTTCATCGGTCGCCTGTCCCGGAAGCATTCTCCACTTCCAGTTTTCGCCAAGCGTCGACGGCGTATTGATACGAGCCTCTGAACCCAGGCCCAGATAATCCTGCATCGTAATAATTGCCGTATTGCCACGGCTTGCAAGCGCTGCACGGATGAACGCCCAGTTCACCTGCTTTACATTATTTATATTAAGATATTTTCTTGCAAACGCTTTCTCTTTTTGCCGAAATGTTCTATAGCATCCAATGGACGTATCGTTATCATGCGTTCCACTATATACAATACAGTTTTGCGGATAATTGTGCGGAAGGTACGTACTGTCTCCTTCCGGGTCAAATCCAAACTGGAGCACTTTCATTCCGGGATACCCAGTTTTCTTTACAAGACGAAGCACCGACGGTGTTAAAAATCCAAGATCCTCCGCAATTACATTCATCTTTCCCAACTTTTTCTTTAGTGCCTCAAACAGTTCGATCCCAGGCCCCTTTTCCCAACGACCAAATTCTGCTGTCGGATCGCCATACGGAATTGCATAATACTCATCAAAGCCTCGAAAATGATCGATACGGACTACATCGTACAAATCGAAACAATACGCAATACGTTTAATCCACCAAGCATACCCTGTTTTTTTATGGTATTCCCAGTCATAAAGCGGATTCCCCCACAACTGGCCGGTTTTACAGAAATAATCCGGCGGACAACCTGCAACACGCGTCGGAATCGCGTTTTCATCGAGTTGGAACAACTCCGGATTGGCCCATGTATCCGCGCTATCTGCTGCCACATAAATCGGAATGTCACCAATAATCTGAATTCCGTTCTCATTGGCATAGTTTTTCCATGCCATCCACTGTTGACGGAATTTAAATTGCAAAAAGCAATAGAAATCATAGTCCTCTCTGCACATCTCACGATAGCGGTCACACGCCAACACATCGTTCATACGAATCTCTTCATCCCAGAGCTGAAAACTCTTGCCATCGTAGTGATTTTTTACCGCCATATATATCGCATAGTCATCGAGCCAATAGCTATTCTCCTTGCAGAATGTAAGATAATCTTCTCTCTCTTTTCCACCTGCTGCAGCAAATCTTTCATATGCTTTGTGCAGAAGCGGAAATCTGACATAATATTGTTTTTCATAATCTACATACTGCTCGTTGTCACCAAAATCTGCTTTTTCGCATTCCTCTTCCAGTAGCAATCCTTCGCTCGTAAGAATCTCCAAATCAATAAAATACGGATTTCCTGCAAATGTGGAAAAGGACTGGTACGGCGAATCTCCATACCCCGTCGGACCCGCCGGTAAAATCTGCCAGTAGGTCTGGCCGGATTTTTTTAAAAAATCCACAAAATCATATGCTGCCTTTCCCACTGTTCCGATCCCGTACTTAGAAGGAAGACTTGTAATCGGCAAAAGCACTCCTGCCGCTCTCTTTCTCACTTTCATAGATGACCTCTTATTCTGCTTTCAGTTTCCAAATGTCGTCATTGTACTGCTTGATTGTTCTGTCGGAAGAGAAAAATCCTGCCATTGCAATGTTTACCAGCATTTTTTTCTTCCACTCCTGTTTGTTTGCGTAGTCTGCAAACGCCTGGTCTTTTGTCTTTATATAATCTTCTAAATCAAGCAATGTCATAAACCAGTCTTTGTTTAACAATTCCTTGTAGAGGCGTTCCAAATTTACTTTATCACCAATTGCCAAAAGTTCATCACTCACAATAAAATCAACCGCTTCCTTAATGACCGGACTATTATCGTAGTAATCCTTTGACACATAATCCGCGTTCTCATAATGAGCGATTACCGCATCGGAATCCTGTCCAAAGATGTAAATATTGTCACGTCCCACCAGTTCATCAATCTCCACGTTAGCGCCGTCACTTGTTCCAAGTGTCACTGCCCCATTTAACATAAACTTCATGTTACCGGTTCCTGAAGCTTCCTTACTTGCAAGAGAAATCTGCTCCGAAATATCACAGGCCGGAATCAGTTTTTCTGCATAACTTACGTTGTAATTTTCTACCATAACCACTTTCATGTAGTCTTTGACATCCGGATCCTTATTCACAATTTCCTGTAAGCAAAGAATGAGATGAATAATATCCTGCGCAATGATATAAGCCGGTGCAGCTTTTGCTCCAAAAATGAATGTAATTGGAGTCTCCGGTTTTTTACCGGCCTTTATCTCAAGATATTTGTGAATGATATAAAGCGCATTCATCTGCTGACGTTTGTACTCATGGAGACGCTTAATCTGTATGTCAAAGATGGAGTTTGCATCTACTTTTACTCCCTCTTTCTCTTTCAAGTAATCTGCAAGCTCTTCTTTTTTGGTCTGTTTAATCTGTGCAATCGCATCAAGAATCTTTGCGTCCTCTTTAAATTCCAGTAATTTTTTAAGCTCATCTGCATCTTTCTTATAACCATCACCAATCGTTTCGGTTAACAAATTTGCAAGCGGCTGGTTGCATGAGAGTAACCAGCGGCGGAATGTAATACCATTTGTCTTATTGTTGAATTTTTCAGGGTAAATTTTATAAAAATGATTCAACTCCGTATCTTTTAATATTTCCGTATGAATTGCTGCTACACCGTTCACTGAAAATCCATAATGGATATCAATGTGCGCCATATGCACACGATTCTCTTTATCTATAATCTGCAGCTTTTCTTCCTTATATTTTGCTCTCACGCGTTTGTCCAGCTCTTTGATGATTGGAACCAGCTGCGGAACTACCTTTTCCAAATATTTTAGTGGCCATTTTTCGAGCGCTTCTGCCAAAATCGTATGATTGGTGTAGGCACAAGTCTTGCTCACCACCTCGATGGCTTCATCCATTGTGAACGCTTTCTCTTCTACAAGAATACGAATCAGTTCCGGTATAACCATCGTAGGATGCGTATCATTAATCTGAATGACTGCGTACTCATTCATCTTGCGAAGATCGCATTTTCTGTCTTTTAACTCCTTTAATATGAGCTGCGCCCCATTACAAACCATGAAATACTGCTGATAAATACGAAGCAGATTTCCGGCTTCATCGGAATCATCCGGATATAAGAATAACGTTAGATTCTTTTCAATTTCTTCTTTATCAAAATCAATACTGTCATCTTTTACCAGACTTTCATCCACAGACTCAACATCAAACAAATGTAACTTGTTTTTGCCATTGTTATATCCAATGACATCAATATCGTACAAACGAGACGTCACCTTTCGGTCGCCAAACATCACATCAAACGTCACATCCGTCTTATTGAGCCACGACTGCTTCTCTATCCACTCATTCTTTTGTGCACACTGCTTATAGTCACTAAACACCTGTTTAAATAAACCAAAATGATAATTCAGTCCGATGCCATCTCCCGGATAACCAAGCGTGGCGATTGAATCCAGAAAACAAGCAGCCAGTCGTCCCAGTCCGCCATTACCCAAAGATGGTTCCGGCTCAATCTCTTCAATGACAGAAAGTGTTTTTCCATATTTTTGGAGAATTTCATCTAACTTTCCGTAAATACCGAGATTGATCAAGTTGTTAGAAAGCAACTTTCCAATAAGAAATTCTGCTGAAATGTAATATACCTTTTTCTGACCGCTGATTGGTTCTGTTGCATTAAGCATACCTTTTGTCAGCTGTAAAATACCATAATAAAGCTCCGAGTCGCTACAATCAGCAATTTTTTTTCCATAAAGCGACTCTAAAATTCCATCCAACTGTTCTTCTAATTTCAATTCGATCAATTCTCTCTGTAATGTCATTTCCATCCTCCTATTTCTTTCTTTTACACACATAATACGCTTCTACACCCTTGCGTAAGTTGCCTAATTCTACATCAAAAAAGGTACTTTGTAAAGCCCTTTTCTCTTCACTTTTCTCTGTTGTTTGAACAGACGATTTAAGGTATAATAAATTGTGCTTATTACAGATAAATTATACTATACTAAGAAAGAGAGGGCCGATTATGAACAACCTCAAAAAAAGATTTTTCTCACGGCTTCTTTGCATGCTCCTTACAGTGTGCATGATCGCCGGGTCGACACTCACTGTTACAGCTACGACTATCCCTGTATCTGACAACTCAATTCCCGACACTTCTGTGTCAGTAAACGGTACTCCGGAGGCTCCCCCATCGGATTCTCCTGCTACAGATTCGGATGATTCTTCGGTTACGCCACCTTCGGATACACCGGTTCTACCAGACGAACCGTCTGATGAGTTGCCAAGCGAACCGACTGAGGATGATACTGAAACAAAGCAACCGGAAACTCTTACGATTTCATTTTATGAAGAAAATGCAAAAACCTTGCTCTTTACCGTTCCATTATCTTATGAAGGGACTTCTGTTTATTTAAATTCCGGCCTTGCTAATCCATATAACCTCAGCTTCATCAAAAAGGGCTATGCTCTGGACCGGTGGTACTGTGTAACAAACGGCAAATATTACCAACCGGACTACATATATTCCAAATTAAAAATAAGGCGAGATCTTGTTTTTACAGCTTCTATGTCCAAAGAACCTTATCGTTTCTCCATTGACTACAATCTAAACGGAGGTTCTTTTGATGAGAAGGATCCTAATCTCAGCGTTCCGTCTCATTTCACTGTTATGAGCGAAACCATTACGTTACCGACTCCGCAACGGGCAAATTTCCAATTTGGTGGTTGGTATAAAGATGCAGCATTTACCCAGAAGGTAACTACCATCCCATCCGGCTCCTACATCGATTCTGATGCCAACGGAAAAGTAGCTCCTTATTCGGTCTATGCAAAGTGGATTTCTGTCAAACCCGGAAAACCAACTTCTCTTACCGCCAAAAACTCAGCCAAAGGTAAGGTCACCGTTAAATTCAAAGGTGTCTCCAATGTAGATGGATATGAAGTCGCATATTCCACGGTAAAAACATTCAAGAAAAATAAAGTGACACAGACGACCACTAAAAAAAGTCTGACAATCACGAATCTACCAAAAGGGAAAACCTACTATTTTAAGGTACGCGCCTACAAAATAGATTCCACCGGTGAAAAATCCTACGGCAGTTATTCTTCTGTTAAATCCTGCAAAGTGAAAAACGGCGTTATGGAATATACTGCAAAAAAGGATTCCGGTAAACTCCAAAAAGTAAGTGTCAAAAACAAAACCGATCTGCTTGTACAGGCAAAAGTTTCAAAACGCTTAAAAAGCTCCGACCAGTACTATTACCTTGTAAAAGTAGATCCGAATAACGGCAAAATATTAAAACAAATTGCCAAGACCGGTAAAACCACCACTGTAAAATTTCAGATTCCTTTAAAAGATAAGGACGGAAATAATCACATTCAGGGGAAATATGGTGTAGCCATCAAGAAAGGTTCAAAGTATATGCTGATTACTTCGACCTCCTACATCAACAATCCGGAAGCTGCCGCCTCCTACAAGGGCGCATTTCCTACCCCTACTTCCAAAAAAGGCCGTCAGGGACTTTATAACTCAAACCTTGGTGACAAAAATTACTTTGTGAATTTTAATTTGAACACCATTATCGGAACTCCGACCAATTATGATGTCGCTTACCAGTACAACGGAAAGACCTACTATTTCATTTATCCGAATTTCGGAAATCTTTCCATGATCAACAAGGATGGTGGTACTACAACGGTTCAGGTTATGTTGCAGTGGGACACCAATTGTACCGATTTGATTCTCAAAAGCGCACGGGTCGCACCTGTTCCGGGCAAAGAATCCACCACTTATTATGCCTTTAACACCGACTCCAAGGCTGCACGAGAAAAGCTGGAAGCTGCATTTTGTTTCCTCGCAGAGCAGGGCAGCAAAGAAAATTATCATGTTGACAACTGGATTCTGGGAAACGAGGTAAATACCTATGCAAACCCAACCGCGAAATGGTACTACGCAGGTAATATTTCCCGTGATAAATTCATGAAAAATTATGCTTCTACCTTCCGCATGCTTTATTACGCAGTAAAATCCAACAGCAAAAACAGTCGTGTCTATATTTGTTGCGACCACACCTGGATTAACCGTGAGAAGGATTGGGGTACTAAATATTTTACAGCGGCGTTCCATAAAGAAATTAAAAACCAAAACAAAAACATCAAATGGAATCTCGCATATCATGCCTACTCTGCTGTATTAACCAACGCAGACTTCTGGAATGACGGAAGTCTTGCACCAAACAGCGAGAACGCTGATTTCGTATCGCCAAAGAACCTTGAAATATTGACTTCCTATGTAAAGAAAAACTTTGGCAAAGATGTTCGTATCATCCTTTCCGAGCAAGGATTCTCCTGCTCCGGCGGAGTGGGTTCTCCGCACAACGCCAGAAGGCAGACCGGCGAATCTGTCCAAGCTGCTGCAGTTGTATACCTATATTACAAAGCACAGTTTAATGATATGATTGATGCGGTCATCTTCTCAAGCGGCGATCACGGCGGTGCCGGCTTGCAATTTGACTTTATCGGACGTGAAGCAGAAAATGCTTACAAATATATGGACACGCCACAGTATGCTACCTATGTCGATGCTTATCTCCACACCATTGGTGCTTCTTCATGGAAAAGCATTGTCAAAGGTTTTAGTTCCAGCAAATTGAAAAAAATGCCATCGCGATAATTCATCGTGTACAAAGCACATAAAAAAAGAACGGTCACTTTAAAGTGACCGTTCTTTTTTTACTTATTCATCCAACAATCTCTGTACCATGTCATAGATCGCCTGCGCACAGCAGAAGTTATCTACTTCCATTTCCTCCGCCGGGATCTCAATATCGTAGGCTGCTGTAATCTCAGAAACAACACTGATGATATCCACAGAATCTAAAATTCCTTCATCAATCAGATTTCCTTCCATATCCCAGTCTACCTTCGGAGCTGCTTTTTTCAATACCTCTTTTAATTCTTCCATTTTTATTCTCCTTTCTCTCTCTCAACTAATACATTTCTCTGTATTTTTCCATTGTACGTTCTTGGAATCTTATCCAGTTTTTCTATTTGTTTTGGCACTTTGTATGTTTCCAAATGCTCTCTTAAAAACTGATAAATCTCATCTTCGCCAACCTGCGCACCTTTTTCCAGTGCATAAAACAACTTCGGCTCTTGTCCTAATAATTCACTTGCCACCGGAATACACGCACAATCTGCTATTGCTTCATGTGTCAGCGCCACTTCTTCTATCTCCTGCGGTGATATCTTATTTCCTCCACTCTGGATGACATCACCCTTTCTTCCAAGCAGATAGATCATGCCATCCTCACCTCTGTAAGACATATCCTGCGTCACAATATACGGTCCGCGAAATGCCTCTTCATTCAGTTCCGGCGCATGATAATAACCGGCCATATTCATATCACCACTACAAGCAAGGAATCCCGGATTTTCCTCTGACGCTTCTATCTCATTACCATCCTCATCAAGAAAAGCAAACACTGCATGACACGTCGGACGTCCGATACAATTCTTTTTCTCACTATTTTTATTAAAATCAATAATGCAGGAACATCCTGATTCTGTCGTTCCATAGAAATTATACAAACGCGACTTTGGAAGAAGTTCCCGAAGTCTCTGCTTATCCGGCTCCGGAATCGGTGCTGATCCCAGCTGTACATAGTCAATCCGATCAGCGAATGCTGCAAGCTCATTTGCTCCCAGCTTCAAAAGGGCCGCCAGCGCAGCAGGCACCAGATCGATTGAGGTTACACCATATTTTTCCATACACATAAACACTTTTTTTACAAATATGACACCATCCAGAAGCACCACTGCACTTCCATTAAGCATGTTGGCATAATATCTGCGAAGTCCATGCGAATGACTGATTGGAATCGGAATTAACTCCACATTATTTTTCTTCATTTCTACGCCGTCAATTACGTTTTCTGCTACTGCAACGACATTTTTATGCAGAATTTCGATTCCTTTTGATTTTCCGGTTGTGCCCGTCGTAAACAAAATCTCTGCAAGATCTGTCTCCTGCGGAAAGACAAACACATCCTTTTCCACATCCGCTGCATGTTCCATCACTTCCTTAAGCGAAAGATACGGCAACTCAAATTCCGGTGCTTTTGCCGCAATATAAAATACTGCTTTTACCTCTTCACAAATCTCCACTATACGCTGCTCTGCAATATTTTTTTCCAAAGGAACAAAGATTGCGCCAAGCAACTGAATCGCAAGACCGCAAGTTACAAACTCTACATTTTGGGAATTTCGCACCACTACGCAGTCTCCCTTTTTCACGCCACATTCCTGCAGATACAACGCATAACCGGCAATTTGATTCCAGTATTCTTTGTATGTCAGTTCATATTTTCCGTCTGTAATACAAAAACAATCCGGTTGCGTAGTGGCATAAGTCGCCACAGCTTCTATTAATGATCTCATAGTTCATCCTCGGTTTCTTCATTTTCTTCTAATTCTTGCAGTTCCATATCAATATCACTTGAGCCTTCCTCTGACGTCTCTTCTGACTCTGTGTCCTGCTCCTGCGTAACAAGAAGTCCTGCTTCCTTGAGCCGATGCTTCTCCAGCCCAATTACCACCTCTGCTTTATTTTTTTCTACTACATTATCCCACTCTTTCACTGTTGTCTTCGAGTGCGACAAATCCATGTCGTAATTTTCCAAAAGATATGCACCAAAGAATCGGGTAAATTTTTCAGCCCCCCACATATTTACATGCTTTTTATCATAAAAATCCTTGGTGTGGTCCAGTCCCATCTTTTCCCAATCTCGATTCCCCATCCAAAACTTATATCCGTGTTCCGTAACCAGCTGTTCCACATACAATGCCTTTTCCATGTACTTTTGCTTCATTTCCCACGGAGTGGCCACGAAAAGAACCTCTATCTCTTCCTTCTTGCAAAACTCCAACAGTTCCAATAATCTCTCTTCCTGCAATTCATCCATCGGACTCGGTTGTACATTTTCAAATGACAGCGGTGCTTTTATTTCATCTACCTTGTATATATTTTTCCAGCTTTTTAATGGTCGCTTATTTTCGTTATCATAATACTTAATGTTTTTTAGCTCTAAGCTTTCCCACTGGCCATGATAGGATATCAAATCAAAATACCAGGTAAGACGTTTTTCCAAATCCGGCTCATATTCATTGATCATTTCAATTCTATCCCATGAATATTTCATATTATCAGAGACGCGGCGAAATGTAATATCCAAAGCCTCTTTTTCTGTGAAATATTTGATATAAGCTCTTGTCTCAATTACAAACAAATCCGGTTTTTGTGTTTTTAATGCTTCCTTAATCAGCGGAATATACATATCCGTCTGCTGTGAGCTCGTGGCAAAATTATAAGAAGTAATCCCATACTCCTCCCATAAAAGAGGATTATTCAAAAATCGGTACATAGAGCTGCTGCCAAGCGTTATGACATCCAGCGTATCCTCATCCTCTGCATAGAATCCCGACATAACAAAACGGCTAATCCCACCGTCTGTTGGACGAAACATATAGGAAATCGGAACCAGTGCAATCACTGCGATCAAGATAAAAATCACACTGCCCACAATATTTTTTATATTCTTTCTCATAGTTCTCCTTAAAACTGCTCGTAAATAAAGTCTGCTACATCATATCCCGGTCCGTACTGCCCGAAAATAATCACAGAAAACAGCAATATATACAGTACAATCCAGCGGAATATCAAATTCTGCTTACTGAACAATTCCAGTACATCGCCATATTTTTCTTCCAGTACACTAACGGTAAACCACACTACAAAAAATACAAGCACTACAATCCAGTTTGCCTGATTGATACCATATTCAAAGAAATACTGCGGTTTTAGCAAATATAGTCCTGTAGTCTGTAAGGTGCGCTTAAAAATCATAAACGCCGCCGAAATACTGCTTGCCCTGAAAAAGACACGTCCAACACAACATAAAAAGAATGTTCTGGCCATCTGATACAGACGGAAGCTAAAACAATCCATCCGAATGTTCCATTTCTGCCCCAACGCTTCAAACTTCGACGTAAAAATTGTACTTAAAATAATTAACATTCCGTGGAACAATCCCCACGCAACATATTTCCATTCCGGCCCATGCCATATTCCCGTCAAACTCCACACCACAAGAATCGGCATAGATGCTGATACGATACGTCCTGCTCCTTCTCCAAACCAGTTTCTGGCATTTTTATTTATCTTGAGTGAAGTCTTCGAAATCGAAAACGGGAAAAATACATAGTCCCTAAACCAGCTTCCAAGCGTCGCATGCCATCTTCTCCAGAACTCCGGCATATTTTTGGAAAAATATGGTCTGAGGAAGTTTGGCGTAAGCTCTATGCCAAATATTCTGGCCGTACCAATCGCAATGTCCATACATCCCGAAAAGTCAGCATAAATCTGTATCGAAAATGCAATCGTTGCCACTGCAAAAATCACACCTTCATAACTCATATAATTATCATAAATCGTAGCGACAAACACATTTAGTCTCTCTGCAAGAATCAATTTTTTCGCAAATCCCCACAGAATAAGAATCGCGCCGTCCCTAAGATTTTCAAACTTAAATTCATGTCCTTCATATAACTGCGGTGATAATTGGGCAAATCTCGGAATTGGTCCCTGCACCACGCTCGGGAAGAAAGACGCATACAGCATATATCGTAAAAAGTTTTGTTCAGCCTCAATTTTCCCTTTATACACATCCATAATATACGCGATAATCTGGAACGTGTAGAATGAAATTCCCAAAGGAACCACCAGGGAAACCAGTGACATTTGTCCTTCTACTTTCATCATATCAAGAACAGAATTGACACTTCCAAGTACGAAATTTGTATACTTTACAACCAGTAGCACACCAATTGGTACACCCAACCCCAGCCACAGCACACGTTTTTTTCTCTTGTTGTATTCTTCCTTTTTTTGTTTCTGCTGTACTTTATCTAAGGTCTCATCTTTTTTTAAACCTTTGACCTTTTGATTGTACCGGCTTATTATCTTTCCTGCAAAAAACGATGCCACCACCGCCACTAATAAAATGGCAAGCTCTGCCGGCCCCGCCGAAAGATAAAAAAACAAATTGGCCACCAGCAAAACATACCATCTTACCTTGCATGGCACCACATAATAAACCAAAAAAGTTACAGCAATCAATAGCAAATAAACAAATGACGTATATGACATAACTACTTATTCCTCTTCTGTCGCCTCATAAAGTGCTTCATGGAGCATATCCCACATTTCACCGTATTTTTCCGATGCCGGCGTAACCGGTTTCAGGAGCGGATTTTTCATATCCACTTTGATATCTCCCTGTTTTGACATAACCAAAATTCTTGTCCCTAGACAAATCGCTTCTTGGATATTGTGCGTAATAAAAATTACAGAAACTTGTTCTTTTTGATGAATCCGATAAAGCTCTGCCTGCAGATTATTTCTGCTCATCGCATCCAGACTTGCAAAAGGCTCGTCCATCAAAATAATTTCCGGACGAAGTGCTAATGCGCGAGCAATTGCTGTACGCTGTTTCATTCCGCCACTTAGCTGATGCGGATAAAATTTTTTATAATTGCTCAGGTCTACTTTCTCTAAATACTTATCTGATATTTCCTGCAATTTTTCTTTGTCTTTTATGCCTTGCAGTTTTAATGGGTACTGCACATTTTTTTCTACTGTCTTCCATGGAAGAAGCTGACTAAACTCCTGGAATACCATAATGCGATCCGTTCCGGCTCTCTCAACCTTCTGCTCATTGACCAGAATTTCTCCCTCATATGGCTCAAAGCCACCAATACATCTTAAAAATGTAGATTTGCCACAGCCCGAAGGTCCTAGAATACAGACAAATTCTCCCTTTTCCATAGAAAAGTTCAACTCATTCAAAATCGCACTCTGACCAACTGACATTTCATCATTGTATTTTTTTACCAGGTTCTTTACTTCGAGAACCGGTTTGTTTGTATTATTCTCTTTCATTATTTACCGATCCCCCATTTTCTGATTGTATTTTTTTCAATCAAACGGAATACCACGTATTCCACAATCACACCGATTGCAATAATTACAAGAAGCGCTGCAAACACGCCCGCGATATCCACGTTTGTTCTCTTCATAAAAATAAACCAACCGATTCCTGCACCGGAACTTGTCGTTCCGAAAATCATCTCTGCACTAATCAATCCTCGCCACGCTCTCGCCCAGCCTACTTTCACACCGGATAGTATGTACGAAAACGCCGCCGGAACATAGATGCCAAACAACATCGATACCCGATTTAATCCTATATTCTGACCCACTTCTTTATATATCTTTGGTACGGATGCAAATCCATCCATAATACTACGAGACATCGGCCAGATAATGGAATGTACTACAATCATAATAATCGTTTCTTCTCCGATTCCCATCCACAAAATTGCAAGCGGTATGAGCGCCACTCCCGGTATTAAATCACACATGGATACCAGCATATTATAAATATCGTAAAATACCTTATTCATGATAGACAAACCGGAAAGTATAAATGCAAGTACAATTCCGATTCCGAAGCCTTTCAGAAGCAACGACATCGAGTATCCTACCATTTGTCCAAGTCCATCTTTTGTAAATCCCTTCACCAGTGCTCCGAATATATCCGCAAGCGAAGGGAACATCAATTTAGGAAATACTTCCATTTCATACGCCACCTGCCAAGCAGCAAGTGCAATAACCAAAAATACTATCTGGTGTAACAAACGCTTTTTCATAATCATCTTCCTTTTTACTGTGATATAATTTTTCTTTTTCACACCACACGTCACATCCTACAATAGAATTGTGATATGAATATGTCATCCCATCAGATCCTAATCCAGAAAACAACCCCTGTGTCATCATTCCTCACGCCACAAGTTCCTCCATGCTGACGCACAATATCTTTTACAATGTACAGACCTAATCCCACATTATTTCCTTTGACTGTTTTTTCCGATGAGCGCTGATAGTAATCTTTCCATATATCGTCCATGTCCACTTCCGGAATCCCTGTTCCTTCATTGTGTACTTCGATTCTACATGCATCCTCATCCTTCAACAATCTGAGTGTTACTTTTTTCCCTTTTTTTGTATATTTATAAGCATTCATCATGTAATTATTGATTGCCTGCTCTATCTGTCCCGGATCTATCAGCGCATGAAGTCCTTTCTCGATTTGTGCCTCAAAAACAATACCTTCTGAAGATAGCCAGCTTTCATATTTCAAAGCCATTTCCTCCAAAAACTCCGATATATTTGCTCTGCTCACTCTTACCTTGGTCTGTGTCTGCGTTTCCTTGGAACGATTTAGTATATCTCTGATTTGATCACTCATCTTATCGATTTCTTCCATGATCGAATTTACGTAATACTCCTTTTTCTCCGGATCTTTTTCCGCAAATTCAAGCTCCAGCTGACTGGATATAATCGCCAGTGGTGTCTTTAACTGATGTGTCACATTGCTGACCAAGCGCTTTTGCATCACATCCAGCTCTGCCATATCATCTTTTTGATGTTCCAACAAATATCTATAATTATTTATAATCGTTCTGTCTTCATGCAACCGCTCTGCAAGATCGTTAATATGTTGCGACAGCTTCCTTACTTCCTCAAATTCACTTTCCGTAACGATTCGATTTTCCAATTCGCCTTCCGAAAGCTTCTCTGTGACCGCTTCCGTTTCCTGCCACACTCTTGCTACTTTCTTTATATAGAAAGAAACAATAGAAACAGATCCCACGATTCCAATCAACAGGCCCACAAAGAGAACAAACTGTGCATACAGAATATTGCTGTAATCTTCGCTCAAATTACTGTATACATATACGTAATATTCTTGCTGCTCTGATGAGAGAATCCCTCGGATTACCACCCTTTCACCGGTTGCGTTTGTCACCATCTCAGGCTTGGCGTTTTTCCGATACAATTGTTTATGGTTGATGATTTTTCTTTCAATGGTTCTATCATCTTTTTTTATATTTGAAGAATAAATGAGCTGAAAATCCGCATCACATATAATCAAATCAATATTTGCTTCTTGAAAATATAACTGCTCTTCTTCTACTGCATCCAGCAAGTCTCCCATGTCCGTTTGCTGAAGGCTCTCATAGACCTGCTTAATGTTCTTAATTCGCTCTGCCTTTACACATGGATAGGCCAGCATTGAAAAAAGCAACCACATTCCGCCAAACACCAGCACAATCCGCAGTGTTATCTTTTTTATCAACTGTTCAGACATTCTTTTCAACTGCGCTCTCCTCAAAATAATATCCAACCCCATAAATTGAGTGAATATAATTATACTCTCCTGCCAGCTTTTTACGAAGCTGCTTTACAAGCGTGTCTACCGTTCGAAAATCACCATCATAATCATAACCCCAAACAGCATCCAAAATCACATCTCTGCTAAGAACCACTTTTCGATTTTGAACAAAATACTTCAGCAGCGAAAACTCCTTTGGCGTAACCACAATCTCCTTTTCTCCCACATAAACCTTTTGTGCCAGCAAATCAATCTTTACCGCCCCTGCACGCAGCATTTGTTCTTTATTCGCATTTCGATTTAAAAGCACTTCTACATGCGCCCGTAAAATCGACAGTCTATAAGGTTTTGTAATATAGTTGTCTGCTCCGCTGTTTAATCCTTCCAGTTGCTCTTCTTCCGCTTCCTTTGACGTCGTCATAATAATCGGAACCGAAGAATAATTTCGAATCGTCCGTAACACATCATAGCCATCCAGCTTTGGAAGCATCACATCCAGTAAAACTATATCGATTTTTTGGTTGTTTGAAAAAAAGATATCTAATGCTTCTTCCCCGTCTCCTGCATGCAGTACATGATATCCATTTCCTGTGAAATATTCCTGTAATGCACTTGCCAATTTAGGGTCATCTTCCACTACCAATATGGTGCTTGTGCCATCTCTCATTTTGCTTTCTCCCTTTACAAACCATATAAAACCCAATCCTAGATAGATATACAAAAAAAATGTGAGAGAATTTTGATATTTCCCTCACATTTTACCTTTTTCATTCTTTTTCGTCAATCTTTGGCCTCCGCCTTTTCTACCTTTCTACGATAAATTTGCGCAGTCTCATCCCATTCTTTTGTCGTTTCCGCCGAATGCGCGCTATCCATCTCATAATGATTACAGATATATTCTCCAATGAACCGAGTCACCTTTTCGGCCCCCCATACATTTACATGATTTTTATCATAAAAATCTGCGTTTAAATCCAATCCTATTTCATCCATGTACTGATTGCAATCCAGAAAGCCAAACCCATACTCTTCTATCAATTTCTCCAAATGTAAATTTTTTGATACACTTTCTTCATCAATCATCCACGGCGTCGCCACGAAAAGAACCTCGATCTCCTTAGATTTACAATATTCCATAAAGTCAATCAGATCTTTTTCTCTCTTTTCATCAATCTTCTGCATTTTGACATCATCAAATACGCCGGTCGGCTTTACCGACTGTATTTTATAGACATTTCCCCATCCTTTCATCGGTGCATCCAATTTATTCTCCGCATACTTAAAATCCGCAAACTTAAATTTTTCCCACTGTCCATGGTAAAACACGATATCAAAATACAACTGCCACCTTTTCTTCCAGTCCTGCTCATACTCATTAATCATTTTGATTCTGTTCCACGAATAGCTCATATAATCAGAAACACGACGAAATCTCACATCCTGGAGTTCTTCATCCTCTGTATATTTGATATAGGCTCTGGTCTCCACTATCACAAGGTCCGGGGTCTGTGTCTTTTGAACCTCTTCCAACAGCCACTTGTACACTCCCACCGGTTGCGATCCGGTTGCCAAATTGTAAGAAGTCATCTTATATTCTTCCCACAGAAACGGGTTGTTTAAAAAACGGTATATGCTACTGCTACCAAGTGCAACAATATCCAGTGAGTCTTCCTGCTGTGCATAGAAACAAGAAAAAGCATCTCGATTTCCCGCTCCATCCTCAATAGGCCTTAAGGCATATGTAAGCATCAAAAACATAACCCACGCAATCGCGACAAACAAAATACTGCCTGCTATGTTTTTTATATTTTTCCTCATATCGCTTCCTCATACATTGTACATTTCCATCAATGCAGTGGCACATCATTGCTTGCCATCCAGCTTCATAACACTGCAACTATACTATGCGATATAAATTTGATATAAATATGAAAAAACATAAAAAGAATATCATTGTTGATAGCGTCTTAATTTTATCAAAACAAAATTCCTGCTACAAACTCTTGATTCTCACATTGCAGCATCAATTCAAAGCCATGCATATCGACAATATTTTTTACAATCGTTAGTCCGATTCCCGTTCCTCTTTGTTCATTGCGGCTCTCATCTCCTTTTACAAATGGCTTCCAAAGCTCATCTGCCGGCGTTTGCAATTTTGCGCCCATCCGGTTTTTTATTTCATAAACATGTTTATCCATCCGGATATTAATATCTGTATCTTTTAATGCATATTTTAAAGCGTTACCAATCAGGTTCTCTATCGCCTGTTCCATACAAACTTTATCCGCCTCTATTTCACACTCTCCTTCCATATTCACTTTCAGATTTTTATCTGTTATTAATATTTCATACTTTTTCAGTATCGTCTCTGTCTGTATTTTTAGATCAACCGGAATCTTTTCCGAAACTCGGCTAACGCCCTCCACCTTTGCAAGTTCCAGAATATTCTCTACCATATCATTCATGTATTTTACATGCTCCACAATTAGATCCGCATAATAGTCCTTCTTCTCAGTATGTACATTGTTGCGGAGATTTTCTGCATAACCGAAAATTGCCATTAACGGAGTCTTCAAATCATGAGCCATCGCATTGGTCGTCTCCCTGCGATAGGCATCGAGCCGGTAATAACCGAGCCTTTTCATATAGCTGACATATGCAGCCGATGTCGCCGCAAGAAGCGCAAGAAGCAAAAGTCCGCCATACGCAGCCAGAATTCGATTCTTAAAATCATTCCACATATTCATATCCACCGCCACAAACAACAGATAATCTTTTCCATTGTCAAGTGTCACCTGCTCCGTAAAAAATTCTTCTGTTCCCCAGAAGGTATTTCTATATACTGACTCCTCTCTTCTCCAAAAATATTTTTCATTCCAATCATATTCCTCGCTCTTCATATATGCATCTATCACTTTATAGTCGACTTCCTCTGTCGGTTCAATACACCAAAATATCTTTGTTCCATATTTATCCATCTCTTTGCTATCCAGATGCTGGTAGCCCGTTATATCATCCGGTGTATAATCATATTCCTTTAATACTTTTGTCGTACCGGCTTTATTTGTCATGACAAGTCTCACTTTTCCCGGTACAAACGCCCCACCCTTAATGTAAATGTCCTTTATTTCCAAATCAGGCCATTCCTCTATATATGTTTCATCCACTTCTGCTCCACTATCCGGAAACAATTCATTGTAGTCCGACAGTGCTTCCTGCATCTTAGCCCACTCACACTCAAAGGACCGAAAGATTGGTTCCTCACTTTCCGGTTTTTCAACTATAGTGATATTAACCACACATTTTTGCTCCATAAACCGTTCTTTTGTATCCACATCATACAAACAGGCTTCATAACCATACTCTCGCCGCGTATTTAACAGAAGACGAACCTGTGCTTTCCACAGTGACATGATATTATCCTGCGTCCTTGCTATTTGTACGCTTTCTGTATAGGATTGTGCGATATCCTCGCCCATCTCCTTGGTAAATACCCTAAAGTCCATTTGACCGGCGGCCCGATAATTCGCCACGGCAATTTGGGTTCCCATATATCCAACTATCACTGCCGCGCACAATCCAGCCGCCATATATTTCGCAAATATTTTTCGTAAGCTCGGCTTTTTCATCAACGACAGGCGTTGCTTCTTCTTTCTTCTATCCTGAATCCATTTTCCGATTCTACATTTTTTATTTCTACTTGCCTTTCTTTTCCCTATCATACGATTCCTCCAGTTTGTATCCCTTTGTTATTACAGTCTTAATCTGCCCACCTGCACTACCAAGTGCCTTTCGAAGTTTCTTCACATGATTATCCACCACGCGTTCATTTCCTTCGAAATCATATCCCCACATTTTTGTAAGAAGTAATTCTCGTTGTACTACGCGATTCTTATTTTCCATCAGATATTTCAGAATTGAAAACTCTTTCGGTGGTAGGTCCACCCCCACGCCGCTTACCTGCACCTCAAAAGTTGCAGGATTTAAAGAGATGCTGCCACAAACGAGCCTATCTGCCCCTACCATTCCCTTGGCACGTTTTAACATCGCGTTTACTTTTGCCAATAGCTCAGTCACTGAAAATGGCTTTACAATATAGTCATCACACCCTAGCTGATAGCCATATAAAATATCTTCTTCTCTTCCTCTTGCTGTCAGAAAAATGATGGGACAAATACTATTCCTTCTTATCTCGCGGCAAATGGTAAATCCATCTACTCCGGGTAGCATGATATCAAGCATAATCAGGTCAAATTCCTGCTCATATATCATTTCCATCCCTTCATCCCCATCCTTTGCAGAATATACCATAAATGCGGGCTCTTTTTGCTCTGAAAAATAGTCCTCTATAATTTCCCTGATATATTTGTCATCCTCTACCAATAAGAGATTGTATTTCATCCTGCTCTCCTCCTTCCAAGAGATACTTTACGAAAGTCATGTATCTTTTTTGTATCCTATATTACGGTCTGGCACCATCCCTGTCAAACCACACAAAAAGGCCTCCAAGCTTTCGCCCGGAGACCTCATAAATGCCTATTTATGGTATGTCCTGCAGGTGACAGGACTTGAACCTGCACGGTCGCCCACCAGAACCTATCTTGTCTGCTAATTATAGATTAAAGAGCTTCATGAACAAAATAACAATTGCAAAACCGACTACTATAAACGCACAATGAAAATACGGTAAAGCAAAACCGACGAACCACCTGACAAGTTTTGGTTTATCTTGATTTCCTCTATTTTTAATGAAAGAATATATCAGCAGTATAATCCACAGAGCATATGAGGCATATATACTCGTGATGGAATACACAGGAAAATTAATCTTTCTTATAATGACAAGATCTAGCAATACACCTATTAGTCCTATAAGTCCCATTCCACCAAGCAAAATCCAATCTAGTTTATGCAATTTATTATTTTTCATTTGCAACACCTCTTTCACACATCAATGGCAATCAATTGACATTATATAACGTTGACCAGCAACGTATCTATATTATATACTTTTTTATCTTCGAAGCCAACATACAAATATTGCTACCGTTGCATGAAAAAACTCCTCAGCTTTCGCCAAGGAGTCTCTCCATCGCCCATTTAAGGGCCATCCTGCGGGTGACAGGACTTGAACCTGCACGGTCGCCCACCAGAACCTAAATCTGGCGCGTCTGCCAATTCCGCCACACCCGCGTATTGTTTTTAAAAAAAATACCATAACAATTCGGATTGTTATGGTACTTCGTGAGCCACCGGGGACTCGAACCCCGGACAACTTGATTAAAAGTCAAGTGCTCTACCACCTGAGCTAGTGGCCCATAATGAACTGGGCTAGGCAGATTCGAACTGCCGAATGCAGGAGTCAAAGTCCTGTGCCTTACCGCTTGGCGATAGCCCATTATTAAACAAAGGTGGATAAAGGGATTCGAACCCTTGGCCTCCAGAGCCACAATCTGGCGCGCTAACCAACTGCGCTATACCCACCATAAAACTTTGAGGGAAGATTCCCTTCCCTCACACGTGCTCGAAGGGATTCGAACCCCCGACCCACGGCTTAGAAGGCCGTTGCTCTATCCAGCTGAGCTACGAACACACATCTGTTAGTATGATTTGCTTCTCTGGCAATATCATTTGATTGAATAATAATGGGGCACCTTTCTCCTGTACCATGGTAATCTGCCTATGACACCTTAAAAAAATGCCAAGCGGGTGATGGGAATCGAACCCACGTATCCAGCTTGGAAGGCTGGTGTTCTACCATTGAACTACACCCGCAAAAATGCGTAAAAAATCGGGGTGACAGGATTCGAACCTGCGACCTCCTGGTCCCAAACCAGGCGCTCTAGCCAAGCTGAGCCACACCCCGCTGTTACACTTATTATCCGTGACGCAAGACATATTATATTATATGATTTCTTGGTTGTCAACACATTTTTTTATTTTTTTTAATTTTTATTTTTAAAGATAATTAATCGTAAAATGAACCTCTCCAGAATCATCAATTTCCATTATGAGATAACTCGGTCTTCTTCCCTCTTGGCGCGGGTATGCAAGACTTCCCGGATTAACTGCTATGACATCGTGATCCCTCTCCACAACCGGCCTATGTGTATGTCCATATATCACGATATCAAAACCGCGAAGAATGGCCTCTTCTTTGATTCTCTCACTTCCCAGTGATACACAATATGTATGACCATGCGTAATCAATACCCGATATCCACCAATCTGGGTCTCAATCTCTCTTGGCAGCTGCGAAAAGAAGTCATTATTCCCCATAACCATCATAGTTTCACAATCTACACTTTCGCTGATTGCATACTCACTACCCTCCACATCACCACAATGTATCACTAAATCAATATCTTTTATTTTTTCGATCAAATGAAAATAATTTTCATTATGACGATGCGTATCACTCACAATCAAAACTCTCATTTCATTCCCTGCCTATCGCTTTGCTAATTTCCTCTTTCATCCGCCTCAAGGCTTTCCCTCTGTGACTGATTTCATTTTTTTGTTCCGGCGAAATTTCTGCCGAGGTCATACCAAATTCCGGCAAAAAGAAAATCGGATCATATCCAAATCCATTTGCGCCTTTTATCTCATGTCCGATACGACCTTCCATCGTAGCCGTAGTCGTAATCACATCACCCTCAGGAAACACAAGAGCCATGGAACAAACAAATCGAGCCGTTCGTTTCTCTTCCGGTACTCCTTGCAATTTTTCAAGAATCATTCCATTTTTTACATCATAAGGTGTATCATGTCCCAAATATCTTGCAGAATATATTCCCGGAGCCTTATCCAGAAAATCGATCTCTAATCCCGAATCATCTGCGAGTACAGGCACATTTAGTTTTTCTGCCACTGCTCTTGCCTTAATAACCGCATTTTCTTCAAACGTAGCTCCGTTTTCCTCAATTTCTTCTGTAAACGATGTTTCCGCCAGTGGAATCACACGAATCCCCATGTCCTGCATCATCATCTCAACTTCGCGAACTTTCCCTTTATTTGAACTTGCTAATACAATTTCTTTCATTTCTCAATCTCCTCATAACCTGCCATCACGGCTTCGCAGATTCCTTCTGCAATTCGTTGCACATAATCCTCTCTCGCCAACAGCTTCTGCTCCTGTTTGTTTGACATATAACCAACATTCAGCTGTGCTACCGGAACCATGGCATTTCGTATCAATTCGCTCTCACTACTTCCCGGCTCAAAACCAATCGCTTTTTCATTGGTACAAGCTGCCACTTTTTCAAGCAAAAGATACGCAAAATCCGCACTCGCAAAATCTGATATAAAGTATGTTTCATTATATATGGTACGCATACCATAAAGCGTTGTGTCATCTGCCCAATCCGCATGAACACTAATCAGCATATCCGCCTGCACCTGATTTGCAAAATCATTTCGCTTCTCGTCCGTCGGCGCAGCGTCATCCGTTCTTGTATAGTACACTTTCACTCCTTGCTGCTCTAACAATGCACCGGCTTGCATCACAACAGAAAGTGCTACTTCTTTTTCAGATAAAATGACCGCTTCATCTTCTCCCTGAACAAAAGATCCTAAATCCTCTCCTCCGTGTCCTGCATCGAGAACCACAACCCTTGTATACTTTTCCTTTGGTCTGACAAGCTGCATAAACATGGTCTGTAGCTGCCCGTCTGACTCCATCCGACACTCTCCTTCAAACGTCGAAGGTAGCTGCATCCGTATTGTGACAGTATCCACGCTTTCCTCTATACGCACATCTTCTATTGCTGCATTCGCTTTAATTGGATTATCATAAAAAAATGCAGTCGAAAACTCTTCTTCCCCCTCTTCTCTCTTCATCGTCAGCGATATCACGCGATTTATGCCATCACTTTCTACTACGATATCTTTTTCATCCATCGAAGAAGGAACGGAAAATTGCAAACAATTCTCCGGTAATGTTTCATCTGCCACAAGCAACGACTTTGGTTCCTGTGGCGGTTGCTGCACCTGTTCCTGCACGCTTGGCATTTCCTGCGGCGTTTCCTCCGGTGTCCCCGTCAGCAACATCACAGTAATCGCGCAGATTGTTACCACTATACTTATCCATACAAATACACTCGCTAATCTATCCGTCATTTCTTATTCCCGTGTTCTCTTTGGTGGTTTCGGTCCCATAAACTGGTAAAAATATGTTTTCATCATTCCGTTATATATTTTACGGTTTTTATCCGCTTTTCTTCCGATATACTGTTGTGCCGCATCATAGGATGTAATCATATACAGCGACCAAGAATCCAACGCCTGATAGCGTTCCCCCAGCGATCGATATATTGTCGGAAGCGCTGCCTTTTCCTCCAAACGCTCACCATATGGTGGATTAGTAATAATAAATCCGTATTTCTTTGGATGGCTCAATTGCTCAACACTTCTTTTTTGAAAATGGATATATTGATCCACCCCTGCCAACTTGGCATTTTCTCTGGAAATACGCACCATCTCAGCATCGATATCATACCCTTGTATATCAGGCATCTGCGAAAAATCTATCATCTCATTGGCTTCATCCATACAATCGTACCATTCCTTTTTTGCAATCAAATGCTGCCAATTTTCAGCCAAAAAGGAACGATTCATCCCCGGCGCCACATTTGCCGCCATCAATGCAGCCTCAATCGGAAACGTTCCACTTCCACAAAACGGGTCCACCAGAATACGATCCGATTTCCAAGGTGTCAGCATAATAAGGGCAGCTGCCAAATTTTCTGCAATCGGCGCCTTTGCTGTCAATTTTCGATATCCACGCTTATGCAAGGAATCTCCTGTTGTGTCAAGTCCCACCGTCACTTCATCCTTCATGATAAACACACGAATCGGAAATCGTTCTCCATCCTCCTTAAACCAGTCAATATGGTACTTTTGTTTCATGCGCTCCACCATGGCTTTTTTCATAATCGACTGTATATCCGAAGGGCTGAACAACTTACTTTTCACACTGGCTGCTTTTGCCACCCAGAACTTTCCATTTTGGGGAATCCAATCTTCCCAAGGAAGCTTCTTGGTCCCTTCAAACAACTCGTCGTATGTTTCCGCATGGAATGAGCCAATTTTAATCAGCACTCTTTCTGCTGTACGCAAAAAAACATTGGCCCGACAAACCGCTTCTGCATCTCCCAAAAAGGTTACTCGTCCGTCTTCGACCGATGTTATCTCATAGCCCAAATCAATAATTTCTCTTTTTAACACTGCTTCCAGTCCAAAATGACATGGAATAATACATTCAAATTTTTTCATAATTCTATCTTAAATTGATTTTCATACACTGTCAATCTTTTTCAAATATGTAAAAGGGCAGATATTCTGCCCTTTTTCGCACTTCTTTTGCTCTATTACAGCCGTATTATTTACAGTTTGTAGCATTTTTCTGGCTGTCTGACATATCATTTTTTGTGCTGTTGTTGCTCTGATTGTTGTTCTGTGAGTTATTCTTTGTGCTGTTCTGTGTGCTGTTCTGTGAGTTGTTTTGAGAGTTGTTCTGTGAGTTGTTCTGGTTGTTATTCTGGTTATTGTTCTGTGAGTTGTAATCATTTCTTGTCATATTCTTTTCCTCCTTTTTTAGGTTTACAAGAATAGTATTTCAAATCAAGAAAATTTTATTCAAACAATTTTTATCTATGCAAAATTTGTTGACACGTACATTTTTTGTTCAAAAATACTTGCGATTTTTCCAAAAATATCCTATAATTTATATACAACAGTAATCCCCAATTTAGCTGTTGTGAAATAGTAGTATATTTATACTCCCCTAAACAGTCTGTCACCCCTGATAGGCTGTTTTTCTGTATTTCTTTTCTATTTCTTATATTTTTCTATGCTTTTTATACTTTTCTATCTTTTCGCAATTTTATTTTCTTTTTCGAAATAACGATATCCCCCAAAATATCAATAATATTGGTAAAACAATCGGCAATAACACCTTTACCAAGGACAATGCAAGCCCAATGAACAGAAAAAATACCAAAACCACAATCAACACAATCACAAACATCGGAATATGAAAACTCCTCATTTTTTGTCGTCTATTCTCCTTCTCAGATTCGTATGCACCGGTTTCGGAATCCATTTTATTATCTTTCTGCTCTTTTGCCATAACAATTGATTTTACTAACAATCTGGGATTTCCAAGTTCTCCAAGCACCTCTTCTTCTGTTTTTCCCTTTCTTATTTCCATGTCGATATAATCTCTGTAATAATCTACAGTCTCCTTACGATCCTGATCACTTATTCTTCCAATTAATCCCTTTTCTATGATGTCAATATATTCCGATTTATTCAACACAATTCTTCCTCTTTCTTTTCAATCTCTATCTCGTTTAGCATAACACAAATCATCATCTATTATAACAAAAATGGAAGCCAGGAACAAATCCCGACTTCCATATACGTTCTATTTGACTGTATCGGGGATTAACCCTTAACACTACCTAAAGCTACACCTGCGATAATATACTTAGATAAAACGAGGTATACAATAATCAGAGGTAATACAGTTAATGTTAAACCAAGATAAACGGAACCAAACTCAGTTCTGTAAATATCTCCACGAAGGAGGCTGACCATGATTGGCATTGTAAACTTATCCTGATCTGTTAAAAGTACCAACGGTGTAAATAAGTTATTCCAGCTTGCTACGAAACTGAAGATTGCCTGAGTCGCAATCGCCGGTTTCATAATCGGCAATACAATACTGTTAAACGTTCTAAACTCACCTGCACCATCGATACGTGCTGATTGCACAATTTCCATCGAAAGCGTTGACTGTAAATACTGTCTCATGAAGAATACCATGGACGGTGATGCAATCGCTGGAATAATCAACATTGCTAAATTGTTGGTAAGATGCAGTCTGTAAACCATCTGATAGAAACCGATCATAGTTACCTGTGTCGGGATCATCATAATAGCCATGATAAAGCTAAAGAATGGCTGTCTCAATTTCCAATCATATGCAGTAAGTGCATATGCTGTAAGAGATGAGAAATAAACTGCCAAACCAGTAGATCCTGTTGAAATAATCATCGAGTTAATGAATCCCTTAATCGGACTAAAA
The DNA here is from genome assembly GCA_045588655.1 of Lachnospiraceae bacterium. Lineage (GTDB taxonomy): Bacteria > Bacillota > Clostridia > Lachnospirales > Lachnospiraceae > SVFI01. The sequence goes on from JAZNEP010000037.1 coordinate 77,129, forward strand.
CTCTTACCTGCATAAATGCTGTAGTTCTTCATAAGATGCGTCGACGGAATCAAAGAAATTGCGTGCTGCTGAATCTCTGTTGTCGATCTGGTCGCATTAATAATCATTATGTAGAACGGCAAAATACTAAGAATCGCAAGAAGGATACATACGATGTAAATAACAACTTTAAGCGTTGTATTGCTTTTGTTTTTTAACATTTAAACACCCTCCTTTGCCTGTTTTTTAAGCTCTTTTTGTTCCATTTTAAATTTCTTTTCCTGACGACGAATCTCTCTTCTGAGTTTTTCTTCATCTCTATCTCTTAAGACAAAGAACATAATCGCTGAAAGAACACAAATAATAAGGAACATAATCATACTTGCAGCTGCAGCTCTGTTATACATATAACTTCCGCTGAAGGCCTGATTATATATAAACAAACTTGTTGTCAATGTTGAATTATCCGGAGCACCATCAAGGAACAGTCTCGGAATATCGAACATCTGCAATCCACCAATCAATGATGTTACGAGTGTAAACAACAAGATTGTTTTAATATTCGGAATCGTTACCATGAAAAAGGTCTGTGTACGATTTGCGCCATCTACTTCTGCCGCTTCAAAAATCTCAGGACTGATACCAAGAACACCTGAAATTAACACAACCATCGTATAACCATACCACATCCATGTTTGAATAAAGATAACAATACCTTGCGCAACTTTTTTCTTAAGAAGCATATCTACCGGACCTGAAAAGATGCCAAGTTTTACCAATAAATCATTTACCGGTCCAGTCGGATAACCAAATAATGCACCAAACAAAATAGCAACTGTCGCTGCTGTAATAATATTTGGCATGTAGAAAAGGACTTTAAAAAGACCCTGTCCTTTTACCAGACTACGTTTGTCTGTAAACCAAGCTGTCAGTAAGAGTGCAAGAACAATCTGTGGTACGAAGTTGCATCCCCACAAAAACAATGTATTCTTTAACGCTGTTCTAAAAGACGGATTAGCCAAAACCGTTTTAAAGTTTCTAAACGGATCGTCAGCTAAAAAATTCATCTCCAGCACTCCAAGACCTTTCAAATCAGTAAAACCGATAGCTGTGGTATACATAATCGGATAAAGCTGAAACAGGATAAATGTAATCACAAACGGGATACTAAATATATAGCCATACTTTGCATATCCGCGCAGTTTCTTACTCTTCATTTTTCACCCACCTCCATATTCCACGTGTGATTAATGTACAATTTCTAAATACTATCCAAACCCCCAAGATTCTCTTTCATCTCATGTTATTTATTCACGTATCACAAAATTTCATCATAGGTTTTTGGGCATAGGAAAAAGGACGGACGTTTTTATAAAAATGTCCGTCCCTTTTTTCTATTATTTCATAATTAGGTTTTTATGATTATTCAACGATAACATCAAGGTTATCAGCTACCTGCTGTTTGAAGTCAGCGATTGCCTGATCACGATCTTTGTTACCAGCTGTGTATTCACGAACCTGTTCTCTCCAGAAGCCGTTGATTGTCTCATCGTACTGAGTTAAGTTAGTACCTTTAGCATATTCGTTTGCTGGAACGAAAGCTTCGAACATATTCTGTCCGCCTAAGAAATCAACAGATCCGTCTGATTTAGACATTACTGTACCAGAAGCAACACAGTCTTTAGCTGTTGGTGTAGCAGGATCGTTATCCCAATCTACTGTACCGTTAGCCCATGCATACTGAAGTCCATCTTCAGAGCTATCAAGTGTAATCCACTCAAGAATCTCAGCTACAGCTGCTGCTTTTGCTGGATCTTCTGCTGCTGTTTTGCTAGCAAGTAACCATGTACCACCCCAGAAGAAACCTACTGGAGATGCACAAACAGCCCAATCACCGTATGTACCTTCACCAACTGCTGCACCACCACAGTTTGGAGCCATTGTGTAGTTAATTAACCAAGCTGGTCCGAAGAAACCAAGGATACCCTGAGCGCCTTCGCCCTTCATATCAGCAAACCAAGCATCCTGCCAGTCCTGAGTATCATTGTGGTAACCATTGTCTTTTAATTTCTTAGATAAGTCAAGGAACTCTTCACGCTTTGGATCGATTGTAAGTTTTCCATCTACGATCCAGCCTGAATCTGAGCTGTTCTCAACTGCATGCCATAAGTCTCCGTCACCAGAAACGATTCCGTATCCTTTAGCTTTTAATTCATCTGCTGCTGCCCAGAACTGATCCCAGTTACCTGAACCTGCACCAAGTTTTTCTGCTACTGTAGCTGGATCGTCTGTTCCCCAAACGTCCTGAGCGATTGAACGACGGTAGATGAAAGCTCCACCTGTTGCCTGATATCCTAATGCAACTAAGTTACCATCTGGATTTGATCCGATATCAACTGTATACTGAGCGATCTGAGCTTCTGCTAATTTAGCATCTACATCGATACCAAGATCTGCGTATGGAGCTGCCCACTGAGCTGCATCACCCTGAGAATATTTAAGGATGAAAGCTGCTTCTGCACAGTAGATGTCAGGAGCATCTGCACCACCTGCTGCAAGAGCCTGGTCAAGTGCTGGCTGGTAAGCGCCGTCTGTTGTAGCAACGATTGTAGATTTGATTTCCCAATCGAAATCTGGATGAAGCTCTTTATATTTGTCAACCATTTTTGGTACTTCATCTGTGAATGCCCATAAGTTAATAACTTTGTCACCAGAAGCTACTTCTTCAGCTGGTTCTTCAGCTGGCTCTTCAGCTGGTTCATCAGCTGCGTCCTCTGCTGGTGCTTCTGTTTCTGTGTCTGCTGGTGTTTCTGTTGTTGCTGTTTCGCCAGATCCGCTACATCCTACTAATAAAGATGCAACCATAGCTGTTGAAAGCAATACACTTAATACTTTCTTTTTCATTCTTTTTTGTCCTCCTCTAAAAGATGTTTTTTTGAAATAAGTGTTAGTTAATAGTTTGCATTTATTTTTTATTATCACCTCACGTGATATAAATGCCACAATTAGTTAATACGTAAAACCACTTAATCGTTTTCGCTCTCTTAATATACAACAATTTGGATAGAATAGCAACGCTTTTTTTGTATTTATTGTACACTTTTTCTATTTTTGTTACTATTTCACAATTTTACATTTGACTTTTTGAACGATTCATCCATAATTCATTCACACTTTGTTCATATTTTAAAGGCGTTTTTCGACACATTTTTTAGGGATTTTTATCAAGATCTTTTTCAATCACTAAAAAAGCAGACCATTTATTTTCTATATTATAAATAGGAAGTTTCACCTCTTTTTTTGTAATTCCACTTCCATCGCTCTCTCTGTTTTCTTCTTTCAATATTCCCTCTATGTGTCTTTTGTTTTGCATTGTGCTTTTTGACACAGAAATCGTGCCTGCCTATTCATTTTTGTGTATTTTTACTTGCTTTTGTGCTTCCGTTTGAGTATAATCTGTTGTATAGGTTTTAAATCTAGTGCAGTACATATACTTAATCGTTTTTGTTTTTTCGCAAACTTTATTATTATGAAAGGACATGAAACTTATGAAATTTGGTTATTTTGATGACAACAACAGAGAATATGTCATTACAACACCTAAAACACCGCTTCCTTGGATCAATTACCTTGGATGCAATGAATTTTTTTCATTAATTTCTAACACATGCGGAGGCTACACTTTCTATAAGGATGCAAAACTTCTGCGTCTTACTCGTTATCGATACAATGATGTCCCAAATGATATCAATGGTAAATACTTCTATATTAAGGATGGAGACACCGTTTGGAATCCAGGTTGGAAACCGACGCAGACAGATCTTGACAACTATGAATGCCGTCACGGTATCGGTTATTCTAAATTCAACGGTTCCAAGAACGATGTGGCAGCTTCTGTTCTTACCTTCGTTCCTATGAATGATAACTGCGAGATCAGCAAGGTAACTCTTACCAACAACTCTTCCGCAGCGAAGGACATCCAGTTATTCTCTTATGTAGAATGGTGTTTATGGAATGCAGATGACGACTCACGTAACTTCCAGCGTAACTTAAGTACCGGTGAAGTTGAAGTCATCGGCTCTACCATTTATCACAAGACAGAGTATCGCGAACGTCGTAATCACTATGCAGTTTATTCTGTTAACACTCCGGTTGACGGATTTGATACAAGCCGCGATGCTTTCATCGGCGCTTACAGAGGAGCGAATAATCCTGAAGCGGTTGAAAACGGCAAAGCTACAAACTCTATCGCAAGCGGTTGGTCACCGATTGCTTCTCATCAGATTAACGTAAATCTTGCTCCTGGCGAGTCCAAAACATTTGTATTTGTACTCGGCTATTGCGAGAACCCGGATGATGACAAGTGGGAATCTTACGGTATTATAAAAAAAGATCCTGCCAATGCTATGCTTGCTAAATATCAGACAGAGGAAGATGTTCAGAAAGCGTTCGATGAACTTCAGGCTTACTGGAACGAACTTCTTAATAAATACACTGTAAAATCTTCTAACGACAAAGTTGACCGCATGGTTAACATCTGGAACCAGTATCAGTGTATGGTAACATTCAACATGTCACGTTCTGCTTCTTATTATGAATCAGGTATCGGACGTGGTATGGGATTCCGTGATTCTTGTCAGGACTTACTCGGATTTGTTCACTTGATTCCGGAGCGTGCTCGTCAGAGAATTATCGATATCGCTTCTACACAGTTTGAAGATGGTAGTGCATATCACCAGTATCAGCCACTTACTAAAAAAGGAAATTCTGATATCGGTAGCGGTTTTAACGATGATCCATTATGGCTGATTGGCGGAACCAGCGCATACATCCGTGAAACGGGCGATATTTCTATATTAAATGAGATGGTACCTTTTGATAACGATGAATCAAAGGCAACTCCACTCCTCAACCACTTAAAACGTTCCTTCGATTACATTGTAAATCACAAGGGACCACACAACTTACC
>JAZNEP010000038.1:0-1719 GCA_045588655.1 Lachnospiraceae bacterium
TCCATCAAATGCTTCAAATAAGTAGAGCTGATGGAATTACCGCAGAAATAAATTTCAGGGGACTTGCGGATGCTCTTGTCCACAATATTTGCAAAGCTGTGGCCAAGGAACTCAATCGCTGCCCTTGCACCAAGGTAAGAACCGCCGATACCGATTACCAAAAGAACCTCTGAATCGTTCTGAATCTTCTCTGCTGCCTTCTTAATACGAGCGAACTCTTCTTTATCGTAATCTACGGGAAGATTAATCCAACCTAAAAAGTCATTGCCTGCACCGGTCTTTGAAACCAGTAAATCCTTTGCATCTAAGGTAAGCTTCTTCATGTAATCCACTTCTGCTTCTGAAATAAATGCACCGGTCTTTGAATAATCAAATGTTACTTTTGCACTCATAGTAGTACTCCTTTTTCTCATCAAAATACCGTCCTCTTACGGACAACACGTCGAGCATAGTGTAACAAAGATTATACAATTATTCAAGACAAACTCAAAATTTCTTTCAGAAGAACTTCCAATTCTGCAGATTCTTCCGGCTCCAGGGACGGAAAAGTGTATTCCACGCTTGTTTCGCGAGAACAAAACTCTTCCTCTGTCCCGGCATATGCGTAAACATTATCTTCCTGCTCCGCAATTTCCTTCTGCGCACTGCGGCTGGCAATCCAACCGGCAATGGGCAAAATGTCCACTCCCCTGTTCTCCGGCATTTCTGAGCCGTACAACATCTGAATATCATCCCTTGTTACCTGAATACGGTTGGACAAATGATTCTCCAGATAATCAATCAGATTTACCTTTAACTCTTTACGTCTGCCCTTAATATCCACAACCGAACTTACCGCAAAGAATATGTACAGTTCAAGCATACTGCATAAGTAAAAGGGAAGAATCTCTCCAAACATACAGCCTCCGGCAATACTCTTGCACACTCCGAATCCCGAAAAGATAACGGACAGAAGCATGAGCTGTCCTGACAGATGATAAAGCATCCGAAAGGAAAACGGCCCAATTGCAAGCCTGTTCATAAATTTTTCCACAAAAACCGGTATGTTGGCAACTCCGTTGTTTAACTGATAACAATGGGAAAACTTTAATTTGCACTGCTTTAGCAGCTTGTTTTCCGTAATGGCCATATTGTCTGTTTCATGGCTCATTTTGCGATAAAGGGCAGCCAAAAATACCCGCAACAAAATACTTACAAAAAAACAGGTAAGCATGCCTATTGTTACAACTTTCTCTCTCATAAATATTGAAAACATGTTCTTTTCCTTTCTATATTGCTCTTTATTTTCATATCATAGTATAAATACTTTTTAACGGTTTTACAATATATCTTGCACGGTGTTTCGTCGATATATTTCGAACAGTTCTACATTCTTTTGCCAGCTTTTTTCAGCATTCGACAATATCCCCCATGGGGAAGAACAGCTGTATATTGAATAATTTGAATATATTTGGAAATAGAATTGCTGTTATATGAAAGATTTGGTATAATTCAGATGGAGAGCACATAAGATAAAGGTACTCTCTATTCAAAAAAGAAATGAGGTATTTACATGAAATATAAAACAACAGGAACCTGCTCCTCCATGATTGATGTAGAAGTAAAAGACGGTTGCATCGAGTCCGTGACCTTTACCGGCGGTTGCAACGGCAACTTGCAGGGCATCAGTGCCTTGGTAAAAGGTATGAAGGTAGAAGATGCTATCTCACGTTTGAAGGG
>JAZNEP010000039.1:0-1533 GCA_045588655.1 Lachnospiraceae bacterium
AGTCTTTCTAATTGCTTCGGGAAGTGTATGTAATAGGCATGCAACCGGTCCTTACGCGCCCTCCATGCCGCGTGCGGACGCTCGCTTGGACGTCCGTGTCCAAGCGTTGCAGTGTACTAACGAAGCAATAAGAAAGTCTAAACATCCTACGCGATAAAGATAATTCGAAATTCTTTCAAATCACTTTCCTGTATCTTTTCAAAGTTCTTTTTTTGAGCCACAAAGCCTGTTTGCCAACAAGGGCGGCTGCCGCAAAGCGACAGGACTCCATCATTTTGATAAGAGTGGGTTATTATTGGTTTTTGGGGGTAGTAAGAATGAGATTTTGCTCGATAGTTTGTGGTCATTTCTTGTCTTTTAAGGAAAAACAGGACATTGCTCGCTTTGTGTCCTGTTGTTTTTTACGGATAAATGGTATGTTGTAGGTGAAAGGAGGAAGAGTTCATTGAATCAACAAAAAATCGGTTCTTTTTTTAAGGAACTACGAAACGAAAAAAATCTTACACAGGAGCAGTTGGCGGAGGTGTTCGGTGTTTCCAGACGGACGGTTTCCAGATGGGAAACCGGTAGTAATATGCCGGATTTGACATTGTTGGTGGAAATGGCAGATTACTATGATGTCGATTTACGTGAGCTGCTGGATGGGGAAAGGAAGAGCGAGCGAATGGATAAGGAATTAAAAGAAACGGTATTAAAGGTGGCGGATTTCACTAATGAACAAAAACGAAGGTTGCTAAGAATGATGCAGTGGTTGTTTATTGCAGGATGTGTATCGTTTATTCTACATATTATTGCGGATTCATACAGACCGGATGTATCAGATTTTGTGTATGGTCTTTTAAAAGGAGCAACTCTCGGAATTCCTGTTGCAATTGTTTCTATGGGCGTGGTTTGGACAGGTAAATATCTAAAGAAATTTCGTAAAAGAAATAAATAATGAGTGCTTACGTTTAAAGTTATGAAGCAAAGGCCTGAGATTATGAATCCCAGGCCTTTATTTCTTGTTGGATTATTCTTTTGTCTCAAGCTTGTTGAAGCTTAACATTGTAAACAGAAAACTTAATCCAAGCAATACTCCCGGTGTTGCACCGAATAAAAAGTCAATTACCGGGTTTCCGTCAAAAAAGATATGGAGCGCTGCCATAACGGAATAGATAATAAGTAAACTAAATGCAACAAAGAAAAATTTCTTTTGGATTTTTGCAAGTTTTGTGTCTTTCTCGATTTTTTTCATCATGTCTTTGTCTCCCTTTAATAGTTCGTCTAAACTTAAGTGGTACAGCTCGCTCATTTTGATGACACTGACGATATCCGGTAAGGATTTGCCGTTTTCCCAACTGGAGATGGTCTGACGGGAGACCAGCAGGTGTTCGGCAGCCTGTTCCTGGGTAATGCCAAGTCGCGAGCGGGCTTCTTTGATTTTTGTTCCGATGTTCATTGGGTACCTCCTTCGTTTTTCAGTATAACAAAATGCATACCGGGTTTCTATCAAAAGGCCTTTACAAAGAGGGAGAATCTATGTAAAGATGTCTT
>JAZNEP010000040.1:0-2111 GCA_045588655.1 Lachnospiraceae bacterium
TCCAGATTTTCCTTCCAATCAACATTGATTAGACAAAAAATCTAAGATTTGTGGATTCTGTTTATATTTCCAAGAATAAATTTGTGGATTATCGACGTTTTTCATAAGAATAAATTTGTGGATTTTGTAATAAATATTACCTTTGCAGATATATTTCATTTGTTAGGAAGTTCAGAATATGGTATTTAGAAGAAAATTGTATGACAAGATGCTTCAATGGAAGCAAATGTGGCAAGGAAAATATGCTTTGTTAATCAATGGGGCAAGGCGTGTAGGAAAATCTACACTTGTGGAAGAGTTTGCAAAGAAGGAGTATAAATCGTATATTTTGATAGACTTTTCGAAGACATCCAAGCAAATCAACGAATTATTTGAAGACATGATGGATTTGGACTATTTTTTCATCCGTCTGCAAACCTTGTTCAATGTGGTTCTTCATCCTCGCGAATCGGTGATAGTCTTTGACGAGGTGCAGCACCAACCTTTGGCGCGCCAAGCTATCAAACACCTTGTCAAGGATGGGCGATATGATTATATTGAAACCGGTTCGCTGATTTCCATTCGGAAAAATGTACAAGACATACTTATACCAAGTGAAGAAAAGTGCATGACTCTTCATCCTATGGATTTGGATGAGTTTTATTGGGCTGTAGGCAATGACACCACTCCAATGCAAATGAGACAAGTTTTTGAGATGAACCGTCCTATGGGAGATGCCGTGCATCGTCGTTGGATGCGAGATTTACGATTGTATATGTTAATAGGCGGAATGCCGCAAGCGGTTGATGCTTATTTGCAGTACAATAATCTACAATATGTAGACGAAGTGAAACGAGATATACTGAATTTGTATGATGTAGATTTCAATAAGATTGACCCATCGGGAAGAGCCTCGTTGATAATGAAGAATATTCCGGCTCAACTTACCGGCAATGCTTCGCGCTACATGTTCTCCACCGTTATGGAAGGGAAACGCAAAAGCGGCATTCATACACTTGTTTCGGAAATGAAAGAAAGTGGCGCGGTCACTTTGGCATACCATAGCAATGACCCACAGGTAGGATTGGGGCAGATGAAGTCTTTGGATGCATACAAATTGTATCTTGCTGATACAGGATTGTTTGTTACTTTGGCATTTTATGATAAATCGTTCACAGAGAATATTATCTATCAGAAATTGCTGAGTGACAAACTCGAGGCTAATTTGGGCTATGTGTATGAGAATTTGGTAGCTCAGATGTTGCGTGCTGCAGGCAATGAATTGTTCTATTATACTTTTCCTGCCGAGAATGGAAACAAGAATTATGAGGTTGATTTTTTGCTCTCAAGAGGCAGTAAAATAGTGCCTATCGAAGTGAAATCGTCGGGTTATAAGGCTCACAAATCGTTGGATGCTTTCTGTGAGAAATTCTCATCCCGTATAGGGAAGCGAATTTTGCTTTATACGAAAGATTTTCAGAAAGACGGTGCTACACTGTGTGTCCCGATTTATTTTACTGCTTTATTATAAATTCACAAAAAAGAATTGGAGAGTAGAAAGACATTTCTTTCAAACTCTTCATTTTTACGAAACGGGAAAATGATTATCAGATAGGGGGGGCAATTGCCCCCCCCTCCATCTTATGAATGTATCAATACAATTCTTTATCTCACCACCTGAGTAAATTCAGGCTTTGCACCTTCCTCATTGCCGAGGATGACATAAATTGTTGAGGTTGCTCCGTTGCTATCAACGGTGTATTTGTACTCTGTAGCATTTTCAATAGGGCGCGAACCTACAGTTACGGGTATTCCAAGCGGGAACTGGTAGTCTCCACAGGCTGCATCGAAGAGAGCCTTTTCTTCGTCTGTCACAGGTTTTTGTTCGGTGAAATCGGGATATTCGGCTATTTCACCTTTGATATAGCCCTGTTTTTTGAGGAAATAATCAATCTCCTTAGGCATATGTGCAATTCGTGCGGTTCTTACTCCATAGCCTTCTAAAACCTCTGCATTGGGCTCTTTCTTGCGTATGTCTGCTACAGAGGTGCTCAATCCACCACTACCGAAGGTGCAGAACGGAACAATCTTTTTGCCTGAGAAATCAACACTTTCCAGCAAAGCAAGCATCG
>JAZNEP010000041.1:0-9718 GCA_045588655.1 Lachnospiraceae bacterium
ACAAACTACAAAAGCAATTCCCAAAACAATTGCTGACATAGTCGTAAACTCCACGTTCATATTCTCCGGCTTAAGCCAAAACAGACAGACCAATGAATAAGCACAAAAGGCAAAACCACATACACTTACTATTAAAAACAAATTTTGTAAAAATGTCAAGATTGGATGTCCCGGATATTTTTCCATTGTATTTCTCCCCCCTTTCTTTTTATCCCTATAACTGTTCATATAGTTTCCGGCCCTCTTCCCCGGCCAATGCACTGCAAACCTGCACTCTTTCCGCTACTACCGGAATCTGCACATGCGCCAGTGCATCTGACACTTCCAAAAGCATCAGCTTCTGAAAGGTCTCAAACGTCACCGGGATTTTCATATGTTCCCGCACATGTTTCACGCGTAAACTCATACGGTCATCATGATGCTCCACATAATAAATAAGCCGCTTCCTATCTTCCTCTGATAAATCTGCACCTTTTTCCAAAAGGAAGGGGATTACCTCTGATTCTACGGTTGAACGATGCACCATTTTTGGCGGGTCATTCAACTGAATCAGGTTTTAATTAAACAACATTTCGTTTGCAAGAACCTCATCCACGATTGCCAGAACGGTGGAAAGCTGGGTTCTCATGCGATTCCTTCTTTCTTCCAGGTCATTGACATTTGTAATCTTTTTGTTGATTTCAAAGTTATCGCTGTTATTATTTAGGGCAAGAGTAACCTCATCAGCACTAAAGTCAATATTGGTATACCCCTGAGCCATTTCATCAATCTTTACAATTCGGTCCCTAAACTGCGGTGTTAAGAGTTCAAGCGCCATATGCTCATCATCACTTCTTACCTCGAAATAATTGTCAAACGTTTCATCTTTCGTTTCAATGAGATTATTTTTCCCCATTACACCAAAGAGTGAATCCACTAAAGATTTCCCCTTTTTATGGTTTTTTCGTTCCATGAGTGTTACATATCCATACAGGTTCTTTTCTAAATGCAGTCTGATAAAACTTCCGCGAAATACGGTTTCGGTATAACTGTTAGAGCTTCCGTCATTATATGTTTTCTCCCGTTCTGCCGTCAAAACCAAATCGCAATATTCCATCTCTACACCTTTATACATGGTGCGAAAATAGTCCGTGGCCTGAAGCTTGCTGAAACCGGGAAGAATCTTGCATTGCGAAATAGAATTCTTGTCTAACTTTTTATTCGGAGAATATTCCAGTACTTCAAGACGTTCTTCCAACAAAGGTTTAATCACATATTCACCCATTATCTCTTTTCTTTTTTTCGCTTTCTTGGTAGTGATTGCGGAACGAATAATCATAATAAAAATGATCCCTGCCGAAATGAGCAGTAATAAGAATCCTATCTTACTTCCGCTTATCATTGATACAAAGGAAAGTATAACTCCCATTACTACTACCGTGTATAACAGGAAACTTATTAAAGTCGAAAAAACGGAACCCTTTTTAACACCTTTATTCAATTCACTAATGATTTTTTTATCATCCATAAATCTTTCCCCCTTCTTAAAACACACAAACCGCCGGCGACAAAAACCACCCGCCTATTTCTTCTTCACGCTTAAAACTACCCAGTCGTCAGTTACCTCGTATCTTGTACCGCAGGCGGGGCAATCGCATCGTCTGGTGGCATCGAAACTGGTGTTACAGTTCGGGCAATGAATTCTGGCAATTGAGAAATTCATGTCCATGGGGACACTGATATCTTTACGAAGTTCCATACGGTAAGTAACCTCTTTTTTACGAATGCCTGTTTTGGCATAGATAACATCCATGTACGCATCTACCGTCACATAGCAATAATTATCCTTAACTTCGAACTTTTTCAATCCCATAGAGCCACGAAAATGGGCATCCGCAATATCCTCAAACAAATCCCCCACAGACTCTCCTGCGTAAAAAGGAATTTCTTTCACATCCTTGGCATAAAGAAGAACTCTCAGCATGGAAATTACCTTATTGGTAAAAAAAGCATAAGAAAATTCCGGAGAATACTTCTTCATTTGTTTCTCAAATTTCTGTTTGGAGCCGCTTGCACCAACCAGCATGTCGGCAGACTCAGCGCCGGTCACAAGAACGGAACCAACCTTGTAAACACACCACAACAGATATCCAATCACAAGGCCTATGATGCTTCCCTGAAGCAAGGCGATTAAGGCTCCGGGGAATAAACCGTTGCCGTTTACGAAACATTCAAAATAGGCGGAAATCAGGAAGCACACCAAAATCGTAGGAAGAACAATTCTTAAAATCTCCCACGCCAAATCCTTTTTGCTTCCCGTAAAATCTTTTAACATGTAAAAACCTGTTACCTTCGGAAACAGCTCATCCATTTTAAAACGGGTCTGGCAATAATCACATCCGTCCAGCAACCCCTTAATGGTGGTTCCGGCACCGCAGTTGGGGCAAATATATTCTTCATTTTCCCCCACTTCGGGATTCTTACGGAATGTAATGCTCTGAAATAAATTCCGCTTCTCTTTATAGGAATATATTTGCTTCGTTCCGCGATAAAATTTCCCTTCAAACCGACAAGGTCTACAGAATGCTTTCGTTTTGTACTTATCATCCGCGTAAGATAATATAGGTTCTCTTTTCATATTATCAGGAATGTCTCTTGGCACGAAATGATATTTCATGGAAAGGTCTTTTCCCTGTAAACGTTCATTCTGTAACTCCAGCCAATACTGCATCTCTCTGTCGCAGCTACCCGGCATTTTATCTGATTCATAATACTCCTGCAATTCCACTGCAAAAGTCTCAAATAAATCTTTTTTTCCTTTGTTTGTCCAACTTAGACTCTTTTTTTCATCCAATATGTATCCCTCTTCAGGCTATGCCTGTCCACAAATCCAAAATCAACGTCCTACAGTATAATCTGTCCCTGAGATATGCCTAACGCAAACAATCCAAAACATCCGAGCAGAATCACAAGTATCAGAATGAATATTTTCAAAAATTGATTTGTACGTTCTGCGCCGTCGCTTTGACTCGGGTCCTTCGGAGTTGAACGATGCACCATTTTTGGCGGGTCATTCAACAGGAGACGGTAGTTTAAACTGATATTAGGGGTAGCTTGGAGCTACCCCTTAATAAATTATGTTTATTAGATTTCTTTCTCCAATTTGCAACGCTGATAGATTCCGTAAAAAATAACAAACAGATATGAAAAAACCAGTAAAAGAATTACTTGCACTTCTACATTCATTAAAGCAAAAGCTAGCATAAGGGCTCCAAATACGAATATCATCATATCATATGCGCGAGCCTTAGAACGATTAGAAATAGTGAGATTACGTTCATCCTTTTCTTCAATCTCTTTTTGTTTCTGTAGTTCAGGATGTTTTTTCAAAGAGAGATTTCCCAATAAACTGCCCATACCTCCACCAAATATACCGCATCCCCAGCCAATACATAGATAAGGTAGTGCTAAAAATATTCCTTGTGGTTCTGTATTTGTTTTTAGTAATACAAGACCTCCGACCAATAATACTAATCCCATTACTATTAATACATAATTCAAACTATTTTTTTTCATTCTGATTCCTCCTCATAAATAAAAATATCTTCAATGTTCATTCCAAAAAATCTGGCGATTTTAAATGCTAAAGTGATGGAAGGATTGTATCTTCCGTTTTCTAGAGAACCAATCGTTTGTCTGGATACCTCTAAAATATTAGCAAGTTCTTCTTGTCGTATTCCTTTACTCTTACGAATTTCTTCCAATCTATTTTTCAAATTACGACCTCCTTTCGCAACAATGTAAAGTTAACTTTCCATTTACAGAATATCATAAGGAAAATTGAATGTCAAGTATACTTTCCATTTTTAATTATAAGCAGTTGTTGACATCCTTATTTTCAAATGTTATACTGAGAAAAAGTTTTAGCAGTTCAGAAAACGCTTATGACTGAACTGTTACAAAAAATATTACGAAATAGGAGGACAATTTTATCAGAGCATCAGAGAATGTGTAAACAAAAGGACAAGTTTATAATTTGGCAGGCGAGAGCCGGCCTTATTAAAGTATGCCTTAATGATGCTTGATAATGTGTTCTTACAAAAATTTCGTATAGGGGTTTTTGTATATTTTGGTAGATTTAGGCATGACGGTAGTCATGCCTCTTTTTATAGGTATCAATTTGGTTATTTCTTCATTAAGGCACCACAAGTAACAAGCAGTAAAAGTTGAACGATGCACCATTTTTGGCGGGTCATTCAACATTAAAAATATTTATAGAAGATTAGTGTTTGCTGATGTATCTTTTGATGGCGGCAAAGCTCTTGTCGCTGATATCGTGTTCCATACGGCATGCATCATCAAGTGCGGTTTCACGATCTACACCTAAACTGATGAGCCAGTTTGATAGAAGCGTATGCTTTTCCAGTACATGTTCTGCCTGCTCCCTGCCGCTAAGCGTTAGGTCTATATAGCCTTCTTCTGAAATGATAATGTATCCTTTTTCTCGAAGGTTTTTCATGGCAACGCTGACGCTTGGCTTTGAAAAATCCATTTCTCTTACTATATCAATGGAACGAACCTGTCCTATAGTATTTTGAAGGGAAAGGATGGTTTCTAAATAGTCTTCCATAGATTTGTTTGAACGAAATTTGCTATTATCCATGTTTAAAGCCTCCGAATAATTTTCGTTTATCATATCACTTATTTCATAAAAATTCAAATAATTGCTCAGAACAGATGGGTGACTCTTGTGTGGAAGAAGCGGTAAATGACATTAAAGGTGTTGCAGGTGTTGTGAATTTGGGAAAATAGGTATTCCTGATGCACTGAATGTAAGAAAATACCAATAACCTATTGACAAACAGAAAATGCAGTGCTATATTAATTTACGGTTAGTCTCCTCTAACCCTATTTTTTGAATGTGGGGTTAGGCAACGCTAACCAGAAGTGATTTGTGTTTCATATATATAATAAACTTATACGGCGGTGATAATATGACTTTGAAAGATGCTGTGGAAGGCAATGAGTACATTATTCAGCAGATTGAGACAGATGATGAAGAATTGAACGCATTTTTATTTTCTCTTGGGTGTTATGTAGGTGAGGCAATTACGGTTGTTGCTCACCGCAAGGGAGGATGCACGGTTTCCATTAAAGATGGTCGCTATAATATTGATTCTCAGTTATCAGAAGCTATTGTTATTTGATTATGCATTAAGTGGCAAAAAACAATCTGCTGATTGTTTTTTGCCAATGGGTTAGTTGAAACTAACTTTCTTGCTACTTTAGTAGCAAGAAAAATAATAGATTATTGAAATTGGAGGAAAGAAAAATGAGAATTGCTTTGACAGGCAACCCAAACTCAGGTAAGACCACAATGTATAATGCTTTGACCGGGCGTAATGAAAAGGTTGGAAATTGGGCAGGTGTTACCGTTGACAAAAAAGAACATCCGATTAAGAAAGCGTATGCGGGGAAAGAACAGCTAATTGCTGTGGACCTTCCGGGTGCATACTCCATGTCTCCGTTTACAAACGAAGAAAGCATTACCAGTTCTTATGTAAAGAAGGAAAAACCGGATGTTATCATCAACATTGTTGATGCCACAAATTTGAGCCGTAGTCTTTTCTTTACTACACAGCTTCTGGAACTTGGTGTTCCGGTAGTTGTTGCTCTTAATAAGAGCGATCTTAACGAAAAAAAAGGAACCAAAATTGACGAAGGAGTGCTCGCGGTAAAACTTGGCTGTCCTGTGATATGTACAGTTTCCACATCTGCGGAAGGGTTAAAGTCGGTTATTGATACTGCTGTTGCGCAAGTAGGTAAAAGACAGGAAGCTCCTTATGTTCAGGGAGATATTGATTTGACTGATAAAGCGGTTGTTGAAGCTGCGGATCGTAAGCGTTTTGATTTTGTAAATAAAATTGTAAAAGAAGTTGAAACACGCAAGATTCTCACTAAGGAAAAGAATGTTGGAGATAAGATAGATGCTGTGCTTACTAATAAGTGGCTTGGTATTCCGATTTTTGCTGTTGTTATGTACCTCGTATTCCAAATTTCCCAGGTGTGGGTAGGAACCCCGGTTGCGGATATTCTTGTAGGATGGCTTGAAGCTTTTCAGGGCTGGGTAGGTGAGCTGTTGTCTGATGCCAATCCACTTCTTTCTGCAATACTTGTTGATGGTGTGATTGGTGGAGTGGTTGCAGTTGTTGGTTTCCTGCCACTTGTTATGGTTATGTATTTCCTTATTGCACTTTTAGAAGATTGCGGATATATGTCCCGTGTTGCGGTTGTGCTTGATCCTATTTTTAAAAAGGTTGGTCTTTCCGGTAAGTCAGTGATTCCTTTTGTCATCACTATCGGTTGTGCGGTTCCGGGTATTATGGCAAGTCGTACCATTCGTAACGAACGTGAAAGAAGAGCAACTGCTATGCTTGCACCGTTTATGCCTTGTGGTGCGAAAATCCCTGTTATTGCACTTTTTGCAGGAGCGTTTTTTGATGATGCGGGTTGGGTAAGCACCGTGATGTATCTCTCCGGTATTGTTCTTATTTTCCTTGGAGCACTTCTTGTAAACAAGATTGCCGGATATAAAGCAAGAAAATCTTTCTTTATCATTGAACTTCCGGAATACAAGCTACCTTCTCTTTGGGGTGCTTTCAAGTCCATGTGCAGTCGTGGTTGGGCGTACATAGTAAAAGCAGCAACTATTATTCTTCTTTGCAACATGGCAGTACAGTTGATGCAGACATTTACATGGAGCTTTCAGGTTGCTGAGTCTGCTGACCAGTCAATCCTTGCTTCCATTGCATCTCCTTTTGCATATCTGCTTGTTCCGATTGTTGGTGTATTGTCATGGCAGCTTGCAGCAGCAGCGGTTACCGGTTTTATTGCGAAAGAGAATGTTGTTGGTACGCTTGCCGTGTGCTTTGTAGGTCTTGAGAATCTTATTGACACCGAAGAACTTGCGCTTATGGAAGGTGCAGGAGCAGAAGTTGCGGGTATCATGGCAATCACTAAGGTGGCAGCGTTGGCTTATCTGATGTTTAACCTTTATACTCCACCTTGTTTTGCAGCCATCGGTGCTATGAATGCTGAGATGAAGAGTGGAAAATGGATGTGGGGCGGTATTGGTCTTCAGCTCGCTACCGGATATACAGTAGCATATTTTGTATATACTATTGGTACAATTATTACCGGTGGTACACTCAATATTGGTGCAGCTATTGGTGGTCTGATTGCAGTGGCTGTTATTGTAGCTGTTATTGTAGGTATTATTATGAATACAAACAAGAAACTGAAAGCAGAATATGCTTTGAATCGTGTGAAAAATTAATTTGTGTGTATATGGTCTGGGTTATGGAAAATATTGTTATTATTATAATTTTGATTACAATTGTTATAAGTATTATATGCTTTTTGGTTCGTTCAAAAAAACATGGAGAGACTTGTATTGGTTGCCCTTATTCAAAACAATGCAGGGATAAATGTGGTAATAATTGTGATTGTAGCAATAGCAGCCCTGGCAAAGATATAATTTGAGATTGATTGAAAGCGGATGGCATTACAATGCCATTCGTTTTCTGGTTTTATAAAACATATTCACTTTCTCTTCCATGTGTATTACAATGGTACTGTGATGGATGATTTAAGGAGGATAAAATGACTCATATAGATAAAAAGGGGTACGCCCCAATAACAATAAGAGTTTATTCCAAGGAAAAAGAGCTTTTGCTGGAAGACGAGGTGTTATGTGCATATAACATCAAAACTTCCGAAATCGTGGCGGTAGGAAAAGAGGCAAGGCGATATACGGATGATGCTTATATCATGGTCGAATCTCCAACCAAATGGGGTGTGGTGGCGGAATATACTGTTTTTAGGAAGGTAATATTTGGGTTTATAAAGAAACTGCGGCCCAAAGCACTTTTTAAGCCGAAGATGGCGGTATGTGTGCCGGCAAATCTCACAGAGGTGGAGAGCAAGGCCTTTTTGGAAAGTTTTGATCCTTATGTAAGAAAGCCATTTGCTTTTTTTTATAAAAAATCTTTTGCTCAGTATGCAGAACAGGGAATGGTGCCTGAGGGTATGGATTATTATGTAGAGTTTGCATCAGAGTATTATGCGTCGGAGTATTTTGAGTAGACAGATATTTGATATTATTCAAAGAATAGCAATAAAGTTTGCGGAGCGTTAAATATGCGGAATATATTTGGATATTTTGCGCCGAATGTCCCTTGTTACATGGGGGAATGTGTGCTAGTATGATTCTTGTAGGCTTTTTGTACCAAAAAACTAAAGGAGGAAAAAAGAATTGAGGAAAAGACGATTGGAAGCAATTTCAAGACGTTTTTTTGCGTTTGCTTTAGCACTGATTGTGATGCTCTCTACAGTTGAGTTATCATCAATCCGTGTTTTGGCTGCAGAAAATGCGGCGGAAGTTGCAGTAGAAGAAACGACAGAGGAAGCTTCTGAAGAGATAGTAGAGGAAGCTGTGTCCGAGGATGCGACAGAGGAAGTTTCCGAAGGGGAAACAGAAGAATATGATGTTGATACCAAGGACGAAGTAAAAGCATTACCGTATACAGGTACGATTAGTGAGGATGATGAGTATGGTCGTACGCTTGGTATCTATGAATCTCATATGAAAGCGCATGGAATGCAGGTGAATGCTGAGAATATGATAGCTATCATTCAGGCACAAACAGAACCGGTAAACAGAGTTATTATTGATGTTTCCGATACCAGCGGTTTTCATATCATTACCAAAGAATTGTGGAATGAAGCGCTTACAATTTTAACCGAAAATGCAGAATTTAAAAGAAAATTTATCTCTTTTCAATCTTATATAAATTCATCATTATATGTTTATGAATTTTTGAACCCGGTTAAAATACAGCAGGATGTTGATGTTGCTTTTTCATATGAAATCGGTGAGCCGGAAGAAGGTCTGTCTTTTCAATTTGAACAGGTGGATTTTGCTTGTACCACTTTTTTTGACTTTTTCACGATTGAAGGTTGTGAAGAGTATGAGCCTATGCGGGCGGCTTACGGACTGCATGATTCATATGCGTTTTTTGACGGTGAAAAACAAATAATTAATCAGCATGTGTCTGTTTATACAGATGAACCCGGTTATGTAATGACCAGTTTCGGCTTTGGAAGTGTGCTTGAACCCGGAAAAACATACACCATTAAGGGCGTAACGGAAGAAAGTAGTGATGAATTACCATATACGGGTGATGTTGCAGAAAATGAGTGGTACGGAAAGATATTGACTATTGACGCTACGTATATGGATGCTGCGGGAATGGATGTTACTTTTGAGAATATGCAGAAGATTCTTGATGCACAAACACAAAAATTTCAGCTGATTAATTTTTGCTGTTATGATTCTGAATTGTTCACATTTGTACCTAAAGAATTATGGAATAAGGCTGTGGATAGCATGGAAGAAACTGAATTCAGACCATGGATGACCTTTGACTGGCGTAATGTGTCTTGGAGTTTTTGTAAACCACAAACAGTAACTGAAGACGTTGGTTTGTCACTTAATAATTCATTTAGCGAAGCAGATGAAGGGATTCATGTTGTGTTTGAACAACTTGTGATTCCGGCAGAACTTGCGTTTATTGAATTAGTATATGAAAAAGAACATTCTGATTTTGAGCAAATAGATGCTTTTGTTGATGAGACTGCGGAGTATGGTCTTTTTGTGGGAAAAGAAAAGTTTGAAGAA
>JAZNEP010000042.1:0-113400 GCA_045588655.1 Lachnospiraceae bacterium
CATTACGAATTTGATGCCCTTGCAATTAAGCTGTCAGATAAATACAAGGTTGTTGTATATGAACCGCCGGGAGTAGGTATTAGCGATTGGTCTGATACAGAAAGAACTGTGGAAAATTATTCAAAAGAACTTCATGAATTGATGCAACCGTACCGGCAGAAATAGAAGAAGCAGACCATGAAGCAATAAAACATCCCGTATTGGTAGTTAGCAAGGATTTCTTTAATTCTAGTGGTGAAATAATAGGATGTCCGATTATCAGTAATTCTATTCCAGGACCACTTCATATATGGATGGCTACGGAAGAAAATCAAGGTTATATACAATGTGAAAAACTCGCACTGTTGGATTTGTCGGTCCGAGGACATAAGAAAGTGGATAGATTGCCAATTTCAGAAATGATCAATGTATCTGATGCTATTCAGGGGATTTTTGAATACATTTGATAAGGGGACTAACTCCTAAAAGATGAATTGAGTACGTTGTGTAGAGCTTTGGTGTTATGAGGCAATTTTGAATTTTCGCTTGAGGTATTTTAAAGGAAAAAACGAGGGAAAAGTAAAAAATACATAGGTAGACATAGTGTGTCTGGTAGTAAAATGGGGCATTTCTCACTTTGTGTCATGTTTTCTTACCGGTAGATTTGATACGCTTTGTTTGAAAGGAGGAACCAACAGCATATGGACCAGAAAAAAATAGGAGGGTTCTTAAAAGAACTACGTAAGGAAAAAGGGGTAACTCAGGAACAACTTGCGGAACAATTTAGCGTATCAAATAGAACAATATCTCGTTGGGAAAATGGAAATAATATGCCGGACTTAGACATTCTAATTGAAATATCCGATTATTATGAAGTTGACCTTAGGGAGATTCTTAATGGAGAAAGGAAAAGTGAGAATATGGATAAGGAAATGAAAGAAACTGTTTTGCAGGCAGTAGATTATACAAATACAGAAGCAGAGAGGTGTAACAAGCGTGTACGATTGTGCAACGCAATCGCTATGGGTCTATTCCTGCTGTATGTAATAATAAGAGACACTATGCTTTATGCTGATTATTCAGTTGTAAAAACAGTAACAGATATTGCACAAGGATTGGCAATAGGAATGCTTCTGGCAGGATTAATAATGTCAAGTCGTTATGGTGCTAAGGTCAGGGCATTTAAGCAGAGATTATTTAGAACAAATTATCAATCATTTTAGCAATACACTTGAAACTTTCAATTAGCAGGTTGTACCGCACTTGAATTTCAGAATGAACACTCAAAGGTGGCATGGAAAGGAAAAACCATGACCGCCTTTTTTGTTGCCCAAATAGAGAAAAGGAGAATGAAAACCATTCCAAGCCAAAGCATGAGTGCGAGCTTTTTATCCTTCTGCATAATGGTTACTTTTTCGTGTCTCTTGTGATCAGACCAAGTAGCCACGTGGCAAAAGGAAACTTCGCCGAATGGTTCGCGAATGGCAAAACCGCCATAGTCATCGACTTTCGCTGTGTTACTCGAAAATATGGAGGAAGTTATGACAGCTTTTTCTCCGATAAAAAATTTGTCGGAAAGGTTGTCTCTTAGCTTATGCAGCATGCTCCACTGCCACTTCTCTGTCAAATAATCATCAAACATGGCGCATTGTTTTTGGTAGGCGAAGGTTTGGAATGTTTTTGAAAAAAATCCGGCTGTTATTCTTTTTTGATGTTCCTTTTGAAGGGACTGTTTCTCTTGTATAATTAGATTTTCGATATTCATTTTCGATACTCTCTTTGATTTTTTTAAAGTTTACTACGTAAGAGAGTAATGTGCAAGAAGAAATAATTATGATATAATCAGCATGCATCACAGGTAGTAACAATAAGAGGAGTACAATATGGACAATTATGTGGATGAAAGAGATTATAAATTATTAGAAGGTGACAGGTATACCTTTTTTGTGTTGAGAAAAATCATGGATGAACCGTGCAAATTACTATTATCTGATCATGAGAGATTAATCATTTGCTTTTCTAATGATCCGTTTCCTGTTTGGATTTGGACAACGGATGATGCAACGGAAGAAGAAATGGAAAGGGCGTATCAGATTGTAGTTGAAAATAAGCTGATGAACAAAGAACACAGTTTTAACATTAAGTATGAACTTGCAGACTATTTTATAAAAAGAGCTTTGAAAGATGGAATCCATTTATCAGTTACAACCAATCTTTTGGCTTATGATTGTCCAAATCCAATAAAGCCGGATGAAATTGTTGAGGGGGAACTCTGTAAGTGTGAAATGAAAGATGGCGGAAGAGGAAGGAAGTCTTCCAATGCTTTACACAGATGCGGATTACATTGCATCAAATACTTGTTATGAGAAGATTGGTTATGTTTTACGAGGAAAACTTTGCACAATTGGATAAAAAGCTAAATAGTACCCACATTTTGAAAATCGTTCTGCTACTTTTATTGTGTCTGTTATTATGGATTGTGACAGGATGTAATTCAAGGAAAGATGTTTTTCTTAGTTCGGAGGATGAGATTACGGATTATGTAGAATCCGTAATAGAGGAACCGGTACGATATGTAAGAACGGTGGAATTTGAAGAACATAGTTCGGCGTTGTATATTTATGTGTTACAAGACCGAGAGATTGAATTTGAAGTCGAGGCGCGTATCGAGGCAGATTCATTTGAGGCACTGCAGCTAAGTAATTATCACGAAGTAATAAAGATTAAATATGAAGAAGCAATTATGTATGATGATTTTTATGTGGAAGAGAGATTAAAGCTGGCTGAAAAATATGATGTTTTGGATGAGTTTGATGACGAGAGGGCGCATCCATATTTTTCTATAAAAATTGAGGAGTTTAGTGATTTAGAAAAAATAGCGAAATATATAAAAGAAGTGGATGCACTTTATTTTTTTATGGAGAGAAAGCCCGAAAAGGTAGAGCATATAGACATCAATCTTTATGCAAAGACAGTAGGGGCTCTTTATGCAACGAAAAATGGTGATAAGTTCGAGTTTTCAAGGAATAAGAAAGATGAAATCGATGAGATGGAACTTTTAGAACAGCTACAGATTATGTATACATATTTTGAAGATTTTAGAGAATGAAAAGATATCTATAGAAATTATAGATATCTTTTTTGCATAAATTTAGAAATGCTTGCACCACTCTACGAAACGTAGAAAAATATTTTGACTAAATATACAGATATGGCATAGAATTGTGCTAGAAAAATAAGTAGTATGGTAGATGAAAGGAGCGAGTGAGGATTGAGTAATCTTGCAGAGAACATCAGAAAATATAGGAAAGCAAATAATTTAACACAGGAAGATTTGGCAGAGAAGCTGGGTGTCAAATTTGGAGCAATTTCAAAATGGGAGCGTGGGTTTTCACAGCCGGATGTCGATTATATTATGGATATGGCAGATATTTTTCATATATCAGTTGACGTTTTGCTGGGATATACGATGAAAGGAAAGAATGTAGAGATTATCCTTGAACAGATCAACCAGTATGTAAAAGACAAAAATGTGGTGGCTGCAGTTTGTGAAGCAGATGCTGCGCTTATGAAGTTTCCAAATGACTTACGGATTGTGCATGCGTGTGCACGTGCATATCTGGTGTGTTGGAGCGAAGAAAAAAGCAGAGATATGCTTGAAAAGGCATATAAGTATTTTTCGCATTCCTTGGAGTTATTGCCTTCGGACAATCCGGAAATTAACGAAATTACTATAAAAAACGAAATGGCTACATGTTTGCTCTATTCAGGTGAAAATGAGAAAGCGCTTGAAATGTTTAAAAAGAATAATGTCTTGAATACCAATGATATTCCAATTGCATTGTTGCTATCGGATTCTTTTAAGAATTATAAAGAGGCTGAAATATATGTAGATAAAGCTTATGTTAAAAGCATTACAGATATGTTAAATGAGCTAAGTGTATATTTGATGATTTTCTTCGAAACCGATAGAAGGATGTGTGTGAAAACCTGTGATTTTCTGCACAACTTTTTATCTTTGCTGAAAGAAAAGGAAGAAACGTTCAATCCGTTTGATAAGTTTGTTCCCATTGGTTACATGGTGAAAGGAATATGCATTATTGCAATGGGAGACGAAGCAGAGGGAAGAAAGTTGCTTCGCAAAGCGTATACCTATGCGAAAAAGTTTGATGAAACACCGGTGAATCGTCTGGATAATGTGATCTTTGCAAGAACTGTGAAAGGCTGGCCAATATATGATAGTGTTGAGTCGGGTTCGGTGAATACACTTGATTCACTCATCCATAAGTATTTGAATCAAAAAGAAGAGGAGAAAATAAATGCTATTTGGAGAGAAATCAAATCAAACAAAGAAACGATTAAGTGATTCCT
This sequence comes from Lachnospiraceae bacterium, assembly GCA_045588655.1. GTDB lineage: Bacteria > Bacillota > Clostridia > Lachnospirales > Lachnospiraceae > SVFI01. The sequence goes on from JAZNEP010000042.1 coordinate 4,351, forward strand.
TTTGGGAAAATAACAGACTCAGATATGTTGTGGCGCTGCTATTGTATCTTGCGACGTCATCTGCCAATCTTCTGATATCGATTGTTTTGCAGGAAGTGGTTGATGTAGCGGCCGGGATGGGGGGTAAAGCAGAACTGGAAAGCATAGCGATAAAGGTTGCTTTGGTCATTGTCGGACTTTTACCGGTAGGTTATCTATACTCTGTTGTGAGGGCGCGTTTTGTAGCAAAAGCCATGAAGCAATATAAGGATTGTATAACAGAAAAGATAATGAAAAAGGGGATGGGAGTATTCAGAAGTGAGTCTACCGCACTTTATACCTCAGGCCTGACGAACGATTGTCAGGTGATAGAAGAGAATTTTCTGTTGGCAAGATTTGAAATAGTCATGATGCTGTTTTTATTTATAGGGTCTTTTGGTATCATGATCAGATATTCGGCGCTTCTTACATTGGTGGCGATCGGTTTTTCACTTATCCCGATTATTGTGTCGATTAAAACCGGAAAGAAAATAGCTCCACTGGAGGAAAAAACTTCACAGAAGAATGAAAGCTATGTTGGGATCATTCAGGAAACGTTAACCGGTTTTTCTGTAATAAAAAGTTTTAAAGCAGAAATGAAAATCTTAGGATTGATTTCGGAAAAAAATAGAAGTCTCGAGGATGTGAAGAAGAAAAGAAACTATACAAAGAATAGTGTGCTCCTTTTAGGAACGGTGGCTGGAGTGATGACACAGCTGGGAGTCTTTATTGTCGGTGCGATTCTTTGCCTATATGGCAGGGATATTACCCCCGGTATGCTTATTGTATTCGTCAACTTGCTTAACTTTATCGTTCAGCCGATAGGTAAATTGCCGTCGCTGATTGCAAATTTTAAAGCTTCAAAAAAATTAATATCTAAAATGGAACATGCGCTTTCGAACGAAGAAGATGAGATTAAGGATTCGAAGAATCATGTGATATGTGAGCATAATCGAGGAATAAAGTTAGAGAAGGTTTCTTATTCCTATGCGAATGAAAAATGCGTTCTTAAGGACTTGGATTATTATTTTGAAAAAAATAAGAGTTATGCGGTCGTAGGAGCATCCGGATGTGGAAAATCCACACTGTTGCAGCTTCTCCTTGCGGGAATGAACAGTTATACCGGAGAGATATTATATGATGATACAGAGATATCAAACATTAGTTCAGAGTCTTTATACGATATCGTTTCAACGATTCAGCAAACGGTTTTTGTTTTTAATGCGTCGATCAAAGATAACATTACTATGTTTGGTAATTTTCCGAGGGAAGAAATAGACAGAGTGATAGAATTATCCGGATTAAGTGAGTTAATTGCCCAAAAGGGTGAAGAATATATGTGCGGTGAGAATGGATGTGCGCTATCCGGGGGAGAGAAACAGAGAATATCAATTGCAAGAGCGCTTCTTAGAAAATCTAAGGTGCTTCTGGTAGATGAAGCAACAGCATCTTTGGATGCAAAGACATCAAGCATGGTGCTTAAGGCAATTTTGGAGCTTGAGAACATGACCCGTATCATTGTAACGCATGATTTGGATGAAGGAAGTTTAAAGAAATTCGATAAAATCCTAACTCTTAAAAATGGTTCTGTATTAGAGTCGGGAAGTTTTACAGAGTTGATGGATAAAAAAGGATATTTTTATTCGCTGTATACGGTGGCGCAATAATCATCATTTTCGCAAGAGGTATAATTCATCATTTTCGCAAACGGTTACTTGACAGCTAATTGTAATTAGCCTATAATGAGGCTAATTCGAGTTAGCCAAAGGGGATAAATATGAATACGAAAAAACGAATACTTGACGAGGCGTTGACATTATTTGCAGAAAAAGGCTATGGAAATGTTTATGTGGGACAGATTGCTGATGCAGTAGGAATTAAAGCTCCTTCTCTCTATAAACATTTTAAAAGCAAGCAGGACATTTTTAATGCGATTCTGGATGAGATGAAAAATAACTACGATAAGCAGGCAAGTGCCCTTAATATGGATGGTAGCAATGTAAAGGTTGATGCTGCTATATTTTCATCTGTTTCGGAAAATGACTTAGTAAAAATGGGAATAGGACTGTTTTCCTATTTTTTGCATGATGAATATGTCTGCAAATTTCGAAAAATGTTGACGATGGAACAATTTCACAATATGGAATTGTCACAACTTTATACAAAACAATACACGGATGATCCGTTGACGTATCAGTCCGCAATGCTAGCGATGTTGTGTTTGGCAGGAGTACTGAGGCAAGAGGATACAGATGTAATGGCGTTACATTTTTATGCACCTATATATGTGCTTCTGACACTTTGTGATCGACAGCCTGAAAGAGAAGCAGAAGCGTTAAAACTTCTGGAAAAGCACATAAGACAATTTAACAGAATTTATCAACCATAAGGAGAAGCGAAAATGAAGATTGTTTTGATACATGGACAAAACCACAAAGGAAGCTCATATCATATCGGAAGAATGATTGCCGATAAAATTGAGATGAAAAAAGAAATAACGGAGTTTTTTCTCCCAAAGGATTTAAATCATTTTTGTCTTGGATGCTATAAATGCATCGAGGGAGACGAAAATTGTCCGTTCTATGAGGAAAAGAGAAAAATTATGGAGGCGGTAGAAATGGCTGATCTGCTAATCTTCACGACACCTACATATTGCTTGCGGGCTTCAGCGCCGATAAAATCATTTATCGACTTAACATTTACATACTGGATTTCACACAGACCAAGAAAATGCATGTATTCAAAGAAGGCAGTGGTAGTATCGACAGCTGCTGGGCAGGGAATGAAAGCTGCAATCAAGGATGTGAAAACCGCGCTTTTTTACTGGGGGGTTCCATATATAAAGTCATATGGAAAAGCATTACAAGCGATGAATTGGGATATGGTAAGCCCGAAGAAAAAAGAAAAAATCGAAAAAGAAACGACTCAGATTGCCAAAAAGCTTTCCAACGATAAAAAGCCATTTGTGGGTATACGGACCCGTTTTATGTTTCAGGTAATGGCGGGCATGCAGGCGGCCGGCATGGGGTCTTCCCCAATGGAAAAGGAATATTGGGAGAAAAATGGCTGGCTTGGTAAAAACCGTCCGTGGAAACAAAGATAAAAATGTCCAAATTAGCAGATCTCTTCTTTTTTGGTAGTCAAATCGCTTCATAACATGTAAAATAAATGATAGATATGACACATACATGATGAGAGGGATTTTTATGAAAAACTTTCCGAATAAAGCAAAGAAGTTTATACAAAAAACTCTGGGCGTTTTTGTTATCGCATCCTTTGTTTTTTTTGTTGTGACGCAGATAGCGCTTCCGAAAGAAAATGAAAATGGGGTAGATCTTCGCAATGTTTACGGAGAAAAATGGGAGCATGTAAAAGCGGATGGCAGCAGGACAGAGATTACGCTTCCTGTTCAGCTTGCGTGCGAGCAGGGAGAATGGGCAACAATTGAAACGAAGATACCGGGGGATTTGGGAAATACGTGTCTGGGTCTGCGCAGTCTACAACAGGATTTTAAGATTTATGTGGAGGATGAACTGAGACAGGAGTACTCAACGATTGACACGCAGTTGTTTGGAAAGACGAGTACGATTACATACGTGTGGGTAAGCCTCAACGAGGAAGATGCAGGTAAAACTTTGCGAGTTGAATTTATGAGCGACTCGTTTTATTCGGGATATATGGAAGAGATCCTCTGCGGCGAAAAATGGGACTTGGTTAGTTATTTGTTCGGACAGCATGGTGCTTCGGCTTTGATGGCGGCCTTTTTGTTTCTTATAGGAATTACGATTATGATAGCATATCAGCCGCTGGTACCGATATTTAAGTCCGGCGGAAACAAGGAAATGTTTTCTCTTGGTATGCTTGTTGTGATGACGTCGTCATGGCTTCTTTCAGAGTCAAAGCTTAGGCAATTCTTTTTTCCAAATAGTACCATTTCGATGTACATGGGATTTTTGATGATGATGCTTTTGCCATACGCTTTTTTGAGTTATTTGGATAAGGTGCAGAAAAGTCGATATGAAAAAGTATATTCGGTGATTATGCTTTGGACGATGGTCAACTTTGTGGTCTGCATGGGATTGCAGATAGCGGGAAGCAAAGACTTTTTTGAGACGATGACCAGTTCGCATATTTTGCTTGGTGTTACAATTTTTGAGATGCTTGCAACGATTTTATACGATATGAAAAAAGGATTTATTGTAGAATATCGCCCGGTTGCGATTGGAATGGCAGGGATTCTTTTTGCGTCCGTGATTGAAATTGTTCTATCGCATACTGTAAATGCTAAGCTTAACGGAGTTCCGCTGTGTATCTCTCTGATCGGTTTTGTCTGTGCTGCGGGTATTAAGGTTGGAAAAGAAGTAACAACGATAGAGAGTGAGAAGCAGACAGCAATTGCTGCACGCAGATCACAGGCACTGTTTCTTGCGAATATGTCGCATGAGATTCGAACCCCGATTAACACGATCATCGGAATGAATGAAATGATTCTGCGCGAAGAGGAGAATAAGGAAATCAAAGGATACGCCAAACATATTAAAAGATCCGGGCAGATGTTACTTGCTCTTATCAATGAGATCCTTGATTTTTCCAAAATCGAAGCGGGGAAATTGGAAATTGTACCGGTGGAATATTCCCTTACTACCCTGATTGGGGATATAAGTGAGGAAATGCAAAAACGTGCAAAGGAAAAGGGGCTTACCTTCCAGGCTCAAATCGAGCAGGGATTGCCTGCGCGACTAAGCGGAGATGAGATTCGCGTGAAACAGATTTTAAACAATCTTCTTTCCAATGCCATAAAATATACAAAGCAGGGAAGCGTTATTTTGTCCGTGAAAAGCCTGAAAGAGGAAGATTCTTTTCAGCTCTATATATCGGTGAGTGATACGGGAATCGGAATCCGTGAGGAAGACATCGATCATCTGTTTGACAGTTTTCAGCGTTTAGAGATTGAGAAAAATCGCCATATTCAAGGAACGGGACTAGGACTTTGTATTACAAAGCAGCTCGTGGATGTGATGGGCGGATGTATAGAAGTCAGTAGCGTTTACGGTGAAGGGACATGTTTTGAAGTGATACTTCCGCAGGAAATTATATCCATGACAGAGCCGGAAGAGATGCTGATACAGCCGGAAAGAAGAGAAGGGGAGTATTTCCGTGCCCCGGATGCGTTTGTTCTTGGGGTGGACGATAATAGAATGAATTTGAAGGTGTTGAAAGCGCTTCTCAAACGTTCGGAAGTAAAGCTTGATTTGGCAATCAGCGGGAGTCAGGCAATTGAGAGAACAAGAGAAAAGAAGTACGATCTTATACTGATGGATCATATGATGCCGGAGATGGACGGAATCGAAACACTTCATCTCATTCGTGGTGAAGACGGAAATCCGAATCAAGAAACGAAAGTAATTGCGTTAACTGCTAATGCCATCCAGGGTGCAGAGCAAGAATACCGAAACGAAGGATTTGATGATTACATTTCCAAACCGATTGATCCTGAGTATCTGGATAGGATATTGGAAAAATATCTGACAGATGAATGCGATAATATCGATTGACATGCAAAATTTCAAAACGAAATTCACAATCTGAATCAAAAAGGAAAGTTTTGTAAACAGGAGGATAAGGCAGATGCTTTGTGATGATATAAGGTATTTAACCAATAGAGCGTTATGGGAAACAGAGAACCTTATGAAATGCATTCCGGATGAGCTTTGGTGCAAAAGATATGATGGAATTCCTATGTGGAAGTATCTGTACCACATGTTATATTCGATGGATCGATGGTATATCAATCCAAGCGATCCGATGTATCAGGATCCGCCGTTTCATATTGATAAATTGAATGATTTGAATGTGATTCCGCAGGATGAACATGTGGAAAGACAACAATTAGAAGCTTATTTTTATCAGATACAAGATAAAATACAGCATTATATTGAACAATTGGAGGATTGTGTACTTTCAGAAAAACCTGAAAATTGTGACATGAGCAGATTTCGTTTGATTTTAGGTCAAATGAGACATTGGCATCGGCATATGGGCATTGTTTATGGGTTTTTGATTGAAGATACAGGAAAATGGCCGTATGTTCTCAATATGCTCGGGAAATATCCGGAGGAACCTATGCCAAATTATTATTAAAGATTATGACAGGAGCTGTCGCTTTAACGAATGAAATTTCGTGAGGCAACAGCTCTTTTTTGTATTTACACTCCAAAATAATACTTGACAAATATTGAGCAACTGCTTAATATATAGAAAAACATAGTTGTTTTTATAATAGATTATATCATAGACGCAAAAAGAAAAGTCATTGGAAAGGAGTAGGAATGACAAAGAAAGAAGAGCAGTATGAACTACGAAAATGGCAGATTTTAGATATTGCATTGAGTCATTTTATCCGGTATGGGTTTTATGGAACATCTACCCGAAAGATTGCGGAAGAAGCAGGGATAAGCTCAGGTTTGATGTTTCACTATTTTCCAAACAAATTGGCCCTCTATGAAGCTTTGGTAGAGATCGGGTGTGAAAAAATGACAATTGACAGTGGAGAGGGGGAGTCGCCGCTGCTGTTTTTTGAAAAACAGGTGGAATGGTTTTTGTCGGTTGCAACACAAAATAATTTTGCATCGAGGATGTTTGTTTTTATGGGGTTGGTAGCCATAAATGCAAAAGAGGTTTCAGAGCGAGCAGCACAATTGATGAGGGAGCATGATGTTGAGAAAATGAGCGTTCCGTACATTGAAAAGGGGCAGGAATTAGGCCTGATCAAGCAAGGAGACCCGTTGACACTTTCCGTACTATTTTATAGTAGTATTCAAGGCTTTGCAGAAACATTGGTTGCAAGAGATGATTTGAAATTGCCGGAAAAGGACTGGTTTTTAGCTATATTAAAAAATGAGAATAAAGATTAGAAAGAAGGAGATAGAATGAACAAAGCGATGAGTAAAAGAGATAAAATTGCGTTAGCAATTTTTGTTTTTATAACAATTACCGCAGGATTATTTGGATATTTACTGGATCAAGTACTTACAGAACAGCCCAAAGGTAATTCACTGGGAATGGGGTTATGGTTGGTGCTTCCGTTTTTGACAGGTGTTGTACTTCGAATCGTTAACAAAGATATGAAGCAGATGGGGGCACGCCTAAATTTGAAGCACAATTTGAAATGGTACGCCGTTGCAGTTTTGACATTCCCTTGCGTAATGTTGGTTTGCATGATTGGGGCCAAAATGGTAGGAGGTCTGATTGTACAAGAGGCAGAGCTGAGTGGATTACCGGTACTGATGCTCACAACTTTTTTTGCAAATTGTGTAAAGAATATATTTGAGGAATTTGCATGGAGGGGATGTCTGGTTCCGTATTTGGAAAAGACACAAATGAACGATTGGCTCTTATATTTTTTCAGTGGTTTAATCTGGGGAGCGTGGCATATTACATACTATATGTTTTTTCTTCCGGACGAATATTTTACGAATATCAGCAGACCGATGATGGTAGTAGAGGGAATTGTGCTGATGATATTCTGGTCACCATTGTTTGTTGAATTGCGTAGATTAACAAAATCCGTCTGGCCATGTGTCATTCTGCATTCGATGGAAGATGCGGTACCTACCATGTTGTTTGTGACAGCGAATGTATTTCAAATAAAGGAGAATTATTCGGTTATTCTGGATCCGATATCAGGTATATTACCTACGGCGTTACTATTCTTTATTGGGTTTGGATTGAGAAAATGCCGCTTAAAAAGAGAACAAAATGTTTGTGGAAATTAAAGGATGATATAGATTAAGGAGATAGAATGAAAAGAAGAGTTTGCGTTTGTTTCATTATGGCCTTGCTTTTGTTTCAAATTGGATGTGTACATAAAGAAAGCGCGGTAAAAGAAGATGTAAGAAATGAAGACATAAAAAATGAAGATATAGGAAAAGAAGATGTAAGAAATGAAGATATAAAAAATGAAGATGTCAAAACGGAGGATATGAAAGAAATAGAAGATATTGTCCGGGAAAAGGGCAATAAGTTTTCTTGCACTTATGATAGCACAAAGCATGATTTTGTTGTGGATTTACCCAATAAAGTTGAGGGAGCCCCTTTGGTTGTGATGTTGCATGGTTATGGGGAATCTGCAGAAGGATTTCGTAGCACGACTCATTTTGAGGAAAAAGCCAATGCGCTTGGATATGCCGTTGTGTACGTAACAGGAGCTTCCAATCCTAAGGATGCGACTTCTGCAAGCGGATGGAATTCAGGAATCGGAATGGAAGGAAATAAAGATGTAGAGTTTCTTGTTGCGTTGGCTAAGTATTTGCAAAAGGAATATTCGCTTGATAAAAAGCGCACATTTGCGGTAGGATTTAGCAATGGAGCTTTTATGACACATCGTCTTGCGATGGAGGCCGGTGATACGTACGCGGCAGTGGTTAGTGTGGCCGGTATGATGCCCGAAAGCATTTGGAATGAGCGCAGTGAAACAAATGAAGTAGGCTTTTTTCAGATTACCGGAGAAAAAGATGATGTGGTTCCGAAAAACAGTGATGGAAGTGCAAAATACTCACAAGCTCCGGCAATTGAAGAAGTGATGGACTATATGGTAAAATCCAATGGATTAGAACTATTGGAAACGTGTGAGATAGGGACAGAATCAATTTTGTCAAAATACGGAAGTGAAACAAAACAAACGCAGGTGTGGGATTTGTTTATAAAAGACGGCCGTCATTCATGGCCGAGTGAAAGCATAAATGGAATGGATATAAATGCCTTGATACTTGAGTTTCTTGAGACGCAGTAGCGTACAAAGGAAGTATTCGGGATTTATCAGATTGTGAGAAATGGGGAGAAGAAGCGTGAGAGAATTATTTACGATAGATAAACAAAATTATAACAAAGACGGAAAAGTCGGAAAGCGTCCGTCTGTGAGAGGAATTATAATAAAAGACAATACCATCGCGATGATGCATAGTTTAAAGTATGATTATTACAAGCTTCCGGGTGGAGGTATAGAAAAGGAAGAATGCTATGAGGATACCTTGATTCGCGAAGTGAGAGAAGAAAGCGGTCTTATTGTTAAGCGCGATTCCATCAAAGAATTTGGCTATGTTCACAGAATTGAAAAAGGAAAAATAGAGGACATATTCATTCAGGAAAATTATTATTACTTATGTGAGGTGGAAGAGGAAAGAATCGAACCGGCGCTGGAGGATTATGAGCAGGAAGAGCAGTTTGTATTAGAATTCGTATCTCCGGAGCATGCAATAGAGATCAATGAACATGCAGACCACCTGGAAAAAGAAGAAGTACAAACATTTAGAGGTATGCTCGAGCGAGAGAACAAAGTGTTGGAAATACTCAAAAAAGAAAAATTTGGAAAAGAATAAGAGAGCTGATTATGTCATCCGAAAACTCCAAAACATGTAAAAGCGGATGAAGTCAAGCCAGAAAAAGCAGCAATAAAAGAAAAGGAGAGCTGATTATGTCATCCGAAAAACTCAAAACATGCAAAAGCGGATGAGGTCAAGCCAGAAAAAGCAGCAATAAAAGAAGATGAGAGCTGATTATGTCATCCGAAAATCCCAAATTAAGCAAAAGCGGATGCTAACAACCAAGGGTTACTCAGAAATTTTAATAAACTTTAATTAATTTTGATAACTTTTGATAAGTATTAATAAATTTTGATAACTTTTGATTTGCATCCTTGCTTTGTTATCACATATGCACCATTTTACTGCTCTTTTGTGATAAAATACAGTATAATAGTGCTGTAGAAAAGTAAGATGTAGTGCTGTAGAAAACTAAGATGTTAGATGGAGATAAAACATATGCAATTCTTGATTGTTCTTATCATTGTGATAGAGTTGTGTTTCGTTTTAGATGTGAATGCAAGTTATATATTATTTGGTGTGGTTCTATTGTTTGGAATAGGTAGTGTGGCTTTTGCCTTGGGCTTTCTTTACTGTGGTATTTGCTTACTGTTTGCCAAACGAGAAAAGGCAAAGTTTGTACGTATGGACAGCGCAGGAAACGGTAAGTTTGAAGTGGCTTACTACTTAGTGGATGGGACAGAATATCCGTGCATTTTTCCAAAAGAGTCCATATTGGAAAAAAAGTTATATCGGACAGATATGGAATGTTATGTCAGACTAAATCAACGTGCAGGTAAAGTCTTTGACAGATATGCAAATACGACCTGCATTCTGGGGCTTGTATGGAGCATTGCAGTAAGTGTCGCTATCGGAATTTGTCTGGTGTATTTTAAAATATTATAGCGAAAATTCATTACTTTCAAGGTTATATAAGTTATAATGATACAAAAGCGTATAGGAGGAGAAGGATATGAGTATCAAATGGGGTGTGTTGGGAACTGCATCGATCGCAGCAGGATGTACGATTCCGGGTATGAAGCAGGCAGAAGGATGTCAGTTATATGCCATTGCAGGAAGAGATGAAGCAAAGACACAAAAATTTAAAGAGGAATATGGATTTGAAAAAGCGTATGTAGGATATGAAGCACTGCTGCAGGATTCGGCGGTAGAGGCAGTTTATATTCCGCTTCCGAACGGATTACACTATGAGTGGGTTATGAAAGCTTTGAAGGCCGGAAAGCATGTTCTGTGTGAAAAACCTCTTGCGCTGAATGCAAAGGATGCAGAAGAGATGTATCAGACGGCGCAGGAAAACGGTGTGATTTTGGCCGAAGCGTTTGCTTACCTTCACAGTCCGTATGTAAAATCACTGGTAGAAGATGTACAAAGCGGTATCATCGGGGAGATTGACTATATTGAGACTGCATTTTTGACACAGGGATATACAGAGGATATCAGACTTTACAAAGAGCTAGGTGGAGGTGCGATGTATGATTTGGGATGCTATTGTACAACCATGATTTGGTCCCTAGTAGATTCTGAGCCGGTGTATGTCAAAGCCAGTGCTGAAATGAGCGATAAAGGCGTAGATTTATTTACAGCAGGAATTATAAAATTTGAAAATGAAGTCAGAGCATCTTTCAATATCGGAATGATGTTCCGTCCGGGAACAAATGCGAGATTCGACCGTCTTTATGTTCATGGTACAAAAGGTTCCATTCGTTCAGATGTGGAATACAATCAGGAAGGTGAGCTTAGGTACACGATAGCAGCAGGAGATCAGACGATAGAGAGAGTAGTGAATGCAAGACAAAATTATTGTCTGGAAATTGAGCAATTAAATAGGGCGATTGCAGGCGTAGAAAAGCCGGCAATCACCCCGGAGTTTTCAATTAAAAATGCCAAACTGATGGATGCAGTTTTACATGCGATTGAATACTAATTTAGCTTCAATTCGTCCCAACGGTTTGTGGATACAAGCGCAATATAGCTTTTTCCGGTGTTTAGAGTAATCTCGTTTCCGGAAGCATCAAAAAATGAGGTGGCGTCCATGGCGTCACCTTTTTTCCATGTAACAGGAATGGATTTGCCACCGGTAATATAGTAACCCTGACCGGACTGATTCATGATGCTAAATTTCATGTAGCCGTTTTCGTCAAGCTGTGTGCAATCAGCGCACTGGATTATGACATTGGAAAAGGACAGCTGTTTGTTGTCGTTTTCCGGGTCAATATGTGCTTTTCCGTATTCGGAATACAAATAGGTGTTACTTTCTGCATCATAATCCAGTCTGGATGAATTATGTGGGAAAGGGAGCTCTATCTGTGTGCATGTGGCAGAATCTGACGCCACCGACAGGTCAATTGGATTTTTTTCATCCGCAAATTGCCATTGTTGTCCCTGGTAGTAGGAGTTATACTCCGTATCATAGCCGGAGGCTTCCATACGCGCGGCGATTTCACCGGTGGTTACATATTCGGTAAATTCACGGGATTTACCGTTGTCAATGCGGGCAAATCCGCCGCTTAAATTGTCAATCCAAGGGTTGCTTAAATACTCATCGATATAAAACGGACCGCCATCGTGAATGAGAACGGCATTGTATTCCGGTGCAATCATAAAATTGGTCGGTCGAACGCTACGGATGCTTCCGAAGCGTGTAATATTTCCCCAATCTTTGACAATAGCCATAAAACGTGTAATCTCACCATTTGCGGTACTGTTCATCATTTCGTAGACAATATCGGCCTGCGTGAGTCCATAGTGGTCAAGTGCGTAAACCTCATTGTCTACCATGACAGCAACCGGACGCTGATTTTGGATTGTTTCATCAATCCATTCATTGGTTAGTTCGCTCCGGTACATACCGTCAGGGATTTCTTCAACGACTTCCGGTTCCGGCGCAAGTTCCGGCTCCGGTTCCGGTTCGGTGACGGTAACCACCGGTTCGACGTCTGTTTCGATTGTTTCCATCTCAGGCTCTGCCTGCTGTGCTTGTCCGCAGCCGGACAAAGAAAAACAGGTCAGTGCTACTGATAGGAGAAGTGCAAATGCTTTTCTTTTCATACCCAATACCCTCACATTGTTTTTTATTCAGTTTACTACAAGAGAGGGAGTGTGTGCAACAAAGAAGAAGGCAATCGAATGATTTGCCAAAGTACGCAATCATACTATTTGCAGGGGTTGGATATTGATATGGAGGACGCAGTATGCTATTCTAGATAAGTAGGGTAAACTTTCGCGGAAAGGATAGGAGCTTATGGGATTTTTAGATTCATTGGTGAAAAAAAGTACACGGGCAATTACCAATGCAGCAACAAGCGCGGCGGCAAATGCCATAGGAAATGCAGTTGGGGATGCAGTAGGAAATGTGGCGCAGGATCTTTTAGGGGGCGCGAGAAAAAATGGAGATAACAACGCTCTGAAATCAAAATCGGTGCAGACAGAGTCAGCAGCAAAGAAGATAGAGCAAGAGAATGTTCCTGCGGGATATGAAGCGTTTGCGCGTGACTATGTGGACGACAAGCTTCGTGCTATTTTAGCAAAGGAATTTCCGCAGTATCAGGTTAGAGAGTCGGTTTCTCCGACAGAGCTGGGCGGTGAAGGTCAGTTTTTGTCGTATGATTTCGGTGTATATGAAAGCGGACAGCCAAAACTTTTTATCATGATTGTTTCCAAAAATACATGCAGATCACGTAGATATCGCTGGTCAAAGGAGCAGGCAGAGCGTGCAGGCGTGACGATGATTAATTTTGTGGGTTCGTTTGAGAATCGAATTGATTATGTGATAGATCGTTTACATCAGTATTTGTGATTATATGTGTGAAAAAGAAAGAGAAACGCATGATTGCACCTGTGGAGGATGAAGCAGTGGTCAAAAATGGTTTTGCAGGTAACCGATGGCTGTTCAGTCTGGTAACTCAAGCATAGCTTGATTCAAAGCATTTTCTCTTTCTTTTTTTATCTCTTTTGCAAGGAGGTCCCAAAGTGAGCATGTTAGATGAGCTTAGGGATGATGCTGTTTGGAGAGCGTTTTTACAATATAAAATAGAAAAGAGACATTTGTCATCGAAAGAGCAGGAAACATTGACTGCATTTGTCGAGCGCAAGGAGTACCTGGAAGTGACGGACAGGCTGGCAAAAGAGGGATATTGTTTTGAGCCGCCGGTCAAAATTTTGGTCAATAAAAGCGGTACAAACAAAAAAAGAGTCGTATATTCCTTTTCGGAAAAAGAGTCCATGGTCTTAAAAGTAATGTCACATTTGCTTTATCGATATGACGAATTAATGAGTCCATGTTGTTATTCTTTTCGCAGAAGTCAAAGTGCAAAGGATGCGATTCGGCGCATATTACAGCAGAAAAGGCTTTCAAAGAAATATTGTTTCAAGGCGGACATCAGCAATTATTTTAATTCTATCCCATCAGAAAAATTGGTTGAGGTATTGAGAGAAAATATAGCGGACGATACGGCATTAATAGACTTTTTGGCCGGACTTCTTTTGGCGGGAGTGGCATATGACGCAGGAGAGTTAAAGGAGGAAGCAAGAGGTGCGATGGCAGGAATTCCGATCGCTCCGTTCTTTGCCAATATCTATCTTCTCTCCATGGATCAGGAATTTGAGGAAAAAGGCGTCGCGTATTTTCGTTATTCAGATGATATTTTGCTTTTTGCTGATAGTCGGGAAGAGATGGAAGAATATGAGCAGCTTTTAAAAAATCGACTCAGTGAAAAGGGGCTTGTGCTGAACCCGGAGAAAGTAAAGGTGGCAGAGCCGGGGGAGCCGTGGGACTTTCTTGGATTTACATACCATCAAGGGAATGTGGATCTTTCGCATGTGACTAAGAATAAAATGAAAGCCAAAATCAAAAGAAAGGCACATGCATTGTACCGGTGGCGAACGAGGAAACAGGTGGAGTTTGAACCGGTAGCCAAAACAATGATACGAATTTTTAATAAAAAATTTTATGACGAGACCGATGAAAAGCGATTTACGTGGAGTCGATGGTTTTTTCCGGTGTTGACCACGGATGAGGGGTTGAAAGAATTGGATGCGTATCTGATTCAGTACATCCGGTATTTAAGTAGCGGGAGACATTACAAAGGGAATTATAAAATTTCATATGAAGACATAAAAAGACTGGGTTTTCGCAGTCTGGTAAATGAATATTATAAATGGAAGGAATAATTAAGTTGCATGGACAGATGGATAAATAAAACTAGCATCATAGAGAAGAGAAAACTTGTATGGGTCAGATGCATGCAAAAGCTTTCTACGACGAGTGTTATCATATTGAGTTTTTTTATCACAATATTAATTGGAGCCGTGCTTTTAATGTTGCCGGTTTCTTCTGCAAGCGGAGAAATGACGCCATTTGTGGATGCGTTGTTTACAGCCACAACAAGTGTCTGTGTGACGGGTCTGGTGGTAGTAACGACAGCATCGCATTGGAGCTTGTTTGGACATGTGGTCATATTACTTCTGATTCAGATTGGTGGTCTTGGCGTTATTGCAATCACAACGACCATTGTGCTGGCAATTGGAAAAAACATTTCACTGAGAGAAAGAATGATACTGGGAGATGCTTTGAATATGGATTCTTTGCAGGGGTTAGTCACATTCTTAAAGAAAGTATTTGTCGGAACCCTTGTAGTGGAAGGAATCGGAGCCATCGGATATATGACGGTATTTATACCGGAGTATGGATGGGCAAAAGGAATATGGTATTCCATATTCCATGCAGTTTCAGCGTTTTGTAATGCAGGAATTGATATACTGGGAGAGAGTAGCCTGATACCATATGTGCATCACATCAGAATAAACGTCATCACCATGTCGCTTATTATTTTGGGCGGTATTGGTTTTGTGGTATGGTGGGATGTACTGGATTATGCAAAACGTCAGATTAGGAAAGAAACAAGAAAGGGTGCACGTTTATCCGGGTTGCAGCTACATAGCAAAATTGTGATACTGACAACATTGGTGTTAATATTAGGCGGTGCAGGTTTCTATTTGATTTTTGAATACAACAACTCTGCCACAATAGGAGAGTTTAATGTTTGGCAGAAGTGTCTGGCCAGTCTGTTTCAGTCAGTGACGACAAGGACAGCCGGATTTGCAGCAATATCGCAAAGTGGAATGACGACACCATCTGTCATTTTATCCTGTGTATTGATGTTTATCGGCGGATCATCTCAAGGTACCGCAGGAGGAGTCAAGACAGGAACGATAGCAGTCATTTTTCTGATGGTACTTGCTACGGTGCGCGGTCAGGAGGATATCACCTGTTTTAATCGTAGAATTTCCATCAAGACGGCACGTAAATCTGTGGCAGTTGTTTTAATTAGTTTTTTGGCAAGTGTGATTGCCCTGGCTCTGATGTTCATTTTGGAAACGGGAAATGCATCGGATATGGTATTTGAGGTATATAGTGCACTTGGTACGGCAGGACTGAGCAGGGATTATACGGCCACGCTTGGGCTTGCAGGGAAAATTGTGATAATGGGCTGTATGTTTTTAGGTAGAATCGGACCGATTTCCATGGTGCTTGCGTTTACAATGAGAGATACACAGACACCTATGAGATTACCGGAGGATTCCATTACGGTTGGATAGAAAGGAAATAGATTGCAATGAAAATGGGAAATGGAAAAGTAAATCACACAAAAGGCAAAAAATCATTTGCAGTATTTGGGATGGGAGAGTTTGGTAAAAGCGTGGCATTGGAGCTGATGGAAGCCGGCGCGGACGTTATGGTGCTCGATATCAATCGGGATAGAATATCGGATATTGCAGATAAAGTGACGCTGGCTATGGAGTTTGATGCAGTGGAAGTGCGCGGATATGACAGGCTGGGACTCAATCACATGGATGCTGTCATAGTGGCGATGACAGGATGTCTGGACGCTTGTATTATGGCGATTTTGATTGCAAAAGAAAAAGGGGTAAAAGAGATTATCGTAAAAGCCCGCAATGATACACAGGAACAGATTTTTAAGAAAATCGGCGCGACAAGAATCGAAAAGCCGGAGTGCAGTGGCGGAATGCGGGTTGCAAGAAACATTATGACGGGGATGTTTGAAGATTACATGGAGATTTCACCGCAGGTGCGTCTGATTAAAATGACGGTAAAGGAAGAATGGGTTGGAAAATCCATTATTGAATTGCAGCTTCGAAACCGCTATGGAATTAATGTGGTTGCTTACGGACATGAGAATGATCTGAAAACCAATATCAGACCGGATACAATCTTTGAAAAAGAAAATGTTGTTTGGCTGACGATAGATAAAGAACACGTAAAAGACATAGAATAATAGCATCAATAGGTACAGCTCAGTTTGCATAACTCAATATACCATTTGGTGAGTTTCGCAATGGCCTATATGACATCAAAAAAGGAGAAAAACAATGAAAAAGAAATTAATAATCGTATTGGCAACAGCAATGATGACTATGTCACTTGCAGCTTGTTCATCAGGGAATGAGGCGGACAAGCAGCCGCAGACACAGACAGAGAATACTCAGACAGAGAATACACAGACAGAAAATACGCAGACAGAAAATACACAGACAGAAAATACTCAGACAGAAAATACACAGACAGAAAATACACAGACAGAGACAGAAAACACGCAGCCGGAAACCGAGCAGGTTCAGGTAGCGGATAGTGCAGCTGTTTTAAACAATGTTTGGACAACCTATGGTGAAGATGAAAAATTTTTTGCAATGGGTGGCGATATGAATCATCCTGTGGATAATGCAGCAGGTATATACAGTCTTGATGATACTGAGGCGCTCGGAGCTTCACTTTTGGTACCGAACGACGCAGTTGCAATGATTGATGAGGCGGCTTCTCTGATTCATGGAATGAATGCGAATACGTTTACAGGTGCTGCGTTCCATCTGACCGATGCTGGAAATGTGGATGCATTTGCAGATGCAATGAAAAACAATATTTTGAATACACAGTGGATGTGCGGTTTTCCGGATCAGCTGGCAATATATAAGGTGAATGACGAATATGTAATTTCAGCCTTCGGAAATGCAGAAATCATGGAGACATTCAAAAATAAGGTTTCTCAGGTATTTGGTGAAAGTGCAAAACTTTTAGTGGATGAGCAGATTACACAATAGGAAGTGGCGGTAGAAATATGCTTTTTTCAAGTATTTCGTTTTTGTATTATTTCTTACCCATTGTATTATTGGCGTATGTAATTGCACCAAAGGCGTGTAAAAATGGTGTGCTACTATGCGCAAGCTTGCTTTTTTATGCATGGGGTGAGCCTAGATATGTACTGTTGATGTTAACAGTAATTGTGGCCGGATATTGTTCCGGCCTTTTCCTTATGAGGTGTTCAAAGGAAAGATACCGGAAATGGATCTTAGGGATATCTGTTTTATTTGATTTTGGGGTTTTAGCCTATTTTAAGTATGCAGATTTTTTCATAGAAAACTGGAACCGGGCGATGGGGATGTCTGTCCCTATGCTAAGGATTGCGCTACCGATTGGTATCAGCTTTTATATATTTCAGATTATCAGTTATTTGATTGATGTATATCGCAAAGAGGCTATGCCACAAAAAAATATCATTCGTTTGGCACTTTATATTTCGATGTTTCCGCAGTTGATTGCCGGTCCGATTGTAAGATATCAGTTGATAGAGAAACAGCTCGATGACAGGATGCATAGCGTGGAGCAATTTTCGCTTGGAATGCGCCGTTTTGTACTGGGACTCGGAAAAAAGGTATTGATTGCAAATACCTTGGGTGAACTTTGCGATATTGCGAAGCAGTCGCAGGATTTATCCGTGGCTTATTTGTGGCTTTCAGCTATTGCGTTTGCTTTGCATATTTACTACGATTTTTCGGGATATAGTGATATGGCTATCGGGCTTGGAAACATATTTGGATTTCATTTTCCGGAAAATTTCAATTATCCGTATATCTCTCGCAGCATTACTGAGTTTTGGAGACGCTGGCATATGACGCTTGGTACATGGTTTCGGGATTATGTGTATATTCCGCTCGGAGGAAATCGTGTAAAAAAAGCAAGATGGCTGTTCAATGTCGCGGTCGTATGGATGATTACAGGATTTTGGCATGGAGCATCTTGGAATTTTGTGGCATGGGGATTGTATTTTGCCGTGCTATTAATGATAGAAAAATTGTGGTTGCTAAACTATTTGGAAAAGAAAAGATGGATTGGTCACGTATATGCGCTGTTTTTTGTTGTAATAGGATTTGTTATTTTTAACGCAGACAGCATGACTGAGGTAGTTAGCAGCATGAGAGGACTTTTTGGTTTCGGTGGAATTGAGCTTGTTTCAGAGGAATTTTGGTATTATCTGAAAAGTTATTGTATTGTGTTCATTATTTCCATGATTGGTGCAACACCGGGGCCTGGTCTATGTGTACAAAAAATCGGTCAGATGCCGAAGGGAAAACAAATACTTTACGTATTGGAGCCAATAGGGCTGGTACTTATACTAGCTGTGGTGACAGGATATTTGGTGGATGGCTCGTTTAATCCGTTTTTATATTTCAGGTTTTAAGGAGGGTGACTGTGAAGAAAACTGTGAAGAAAAAAGACATTGCAGTGACATTGATTCTGTCCGCGTTTTTGCTAGGGTTTTCTTTGCTTGCATGGGTGAAACCACCGCAGGAGATTTCGGATGCAGAGAGAAGAAAACTGAAGCAGTTTCCGGAAATTTCCTGGGAACGAATTGAAAATGGTGCATTTATGACAGACTTTGAGTCCTATGCCCTGGATCAGTTTCCGTTAAGAGATACCTTTCGCGGATGCAAGGCCTGGTTTAGAACCTCATGCTTATTTCAGCAGGATACCAATGGAATCTACATGGCAGACGGTTATCTTAGTAAGATTGAGTATCCCATGGATGAGAGCTCTATGAACAGAGCAGTGAAGCGATTTCGATCTATATATGATTCCTATTTGAAAGATAAAAATACGAATGTGTATTTTGCTATGATTCCGGATAAAAACTGTTATTTGGCGCAAAGCAACGGGAAATTATCGATGGATTATGATGAGTTTTACGATGTGATGAAGGAAAAAACAGATTTTATGCAGTGGATTGATATTAGTGACCTATTGGATGTGGAGGATTATTATCGGACTGATACCCACTGGAGACAAGAGAAGATCATAGATGTCGCAGAGCGGATTGCATCACAGATGCAGACCCCTCTTTCCGGCACCTATGAAATGCATGCGCTACAGCATCCTTTTTACGGAGTTTACAGCGGACAATCTGCAAGGAAGACAGAACCGGATACCTTGTATTATCTTTCCGGAGAGAAAATGGAAAATTATGTGGTATATGATTATGAACATGCCAGGGAAATACCGGTCTATGACTTGGAGATGGCGCATGGAAAAGACCCCTATGAGATATACCTGTCAGGGGATGTATCACTCCTTGAAATCCGAAATCCTGGTGCAACGACGCAAAAAGAGCTCATTGTGTTTCGGGATTCGTTTGGCAGCAGTATAGCACCACTGTTAGCGGAAGGGTACACAAAAACGACCTTAGTGGATATTCGATATATTTCACCGGAAATTCTGGATCGGTATATTGATTTTGAAGAGCAGGATGTGTTATTTTTGTATAGCACACTTGTAATCAATAACAGTGAGACCATCAAATAGTCGGAGGTAAATTTGTCTCTTGCATGGAAGAATGCTTTCTGTATTGTCCGGGAGAGATACCGATATTTTTGTGGAACTGGCGACAAAAGTGTTCGGTGTTGTTGTAGCCGCACAATTCAGCGATTTCAGAGATGCTGTGTGGTGTATAAGTCAGGTAGTCTCTTGCTTTGAGCAACCGCGCATGAATGACATCTTCCATACAGGAAGTATCAAATTTTTGCTTATATAAAAGTTGAAGATAGCCGGTGCTGATATGCATTTCATCGGCCATATCAGAAATACTCCAAGCAAGCTCCGGAGTAGTGGCGATTCTGCGTCGCAGAGTCAGGAGCTCATGATCGTGAGGGGAAATTTTATTGTTGGAAAGATCGTCATGCAGTTTGTTGAACAAAATACGCAACAACTGAGAAATAATGATTTGAGAATCTTCCCAGGTCAGAAGCTGAATCAGCTTATGACAATATTCCGGGTCAGAAACTGAAAATGGAACGGCCTGCTGCGGGAAGTTGGTGACAAACGATTCATCGGAAGTAAACATGAGCCAGTGATTACAATAGCGTTCCCTGGCTGCGCCGTACCATATTTTGTGTTTCGGTGGAAAAAGAATGGCAGTGTGCGCCGGATATTCTTCCACGGAATCCTGTACACGAAAGAGAGCCGGTGTGGTGGTAACGACCAGAAGATAATAATCGAGCCCTTCCGGGATGTCATATCTGAAATTATTTTGATGGACAGCATCATAGCCGATGGAATGAATTTGATTCATAATAATTCCTTTCTTTTGGAATTTAAATGATATAAAGTAACAAAGTTACACAGTAACAGCAAATTTAGTAAATATGAGAAAAGATCAATTTTATATTAGTATTGTTCATTGTACATAAAATGTCAATGGGGTATGCTGATATAAGGTTATCGGACAGTAAGGAGGACAACATGAGTGCATTCCAGACAGGAGAGTACAGAAATCTTTTTTTAGAGATTGGTAAAAGTCAAGAAGAAATCGAAAAGAAAATAAAGGATGCAGTAAATACATTCTTTTACGGGAGTGAGGAGACACGCATTTATCATCCGGCCGGTGATGATATGGGATATCTGGAAGATACCGGAAATCACGACGCCAGAACAGAAGGTATGTCATACGGAATGATGATGTGTGTGCAGCTGGATATGAAAGAAGAATTTGACCGTATTTGGAAATGGTCAAAAACTTATATGTATATGGAAGATGGCAAGAATGAGGGATATTTTGCATGGAGCTGTCAGCTTGATGGCACTAAAAATGCAAACGGACCGGCACCGGACGGTGAAGAATTTTATGCCATGGCACTGTTCTTTGCATCAAACAGATGGGGCGACGGAGAAGGTATTTTTAATTATTCGCATGAGGCCAGAGAGATTTTAAGAGCCTGTCTTCATAAGGGAGAAAACGGAAGACCTGGATGTCCGATGTGGAATCATGAAAACAAACAAATTTTATTTGTACCGGGAATCGGGTTTACAGATCCATCCTATCATCTGCCACATTTTTATGAGCTGTTTGCGCTTTGGGCGTATGAGGAGGACAGAGCATTCTGGAAAGAGGCGGCCAAAGCCAGCCGGGAGTATCTTACAAAGGCCTGTCATCCTGTGACAGGTATGAATCCGGAATATGGTTATTTTGACGGAAAGCCTATGGATAAAAAACTTCCATGGGGAGAGAAACATGACTTGTTTTTCAGCGATGCATACCGTACTGCGGCTAACATCGGTCTGGATGCAGTGTGGTTTAACATAGATGAAGGTCATTATGCAGCACCTCTTCGTCTGATGCGTTATTTGAAAACGGACTTGGAAGCAGCCAGATGCGTATTTAAAGTGGATGGTACTCCTTTAGACAAAAAAACAGTACTGCATCCACTGGGATTGCTTGCGACAACAGCGCAGGGCGCGCTGGCAGTACCTGCAGTAGAGTCAGAGGATGCAGACAGTGATTGGAATGTTGCAAAAAGATGGGTGGAATGGTTCTGGAATCAGCCGATGAGAGAAGGCGACAGACGATATTATGATAACTGCTTATATATGTTTGCACTGCTCGCGCTCAGTGGAAATTATCGCATCTACATGTAAAATATATGTGTAAAAACTATAGGTCTATATGTAAAAATACATAAAAGTGTTGAGTTTAACTCGCAGTGGAGACGGGAAAGCAGAGAAAGGAAGAGGAAATGAAATCAAAAACACTGAATATGACGGAAGGGAATCCGGTAAAATTATTGATTGTGTTTGCGATTCCGATGCTGATCGGAAATATATTTCAGCAATTATATAACCTTGTAGACTCGGTCATTGTGGGGAAATTTGTAGGTGCCAATGCACTTGCAGCGGTAGGAGCTACCAATTCGGTTGCATTTTTGTTTTTTGCCCTATGTAACGGTATCGGAAGTGGTGGAGGTATCATCACAGCCCAACAGTTCGGAGCGGGAAATGATGAAAAGGTCAAGAAAGCAATTGTAAATTCCGGATACATTCTGTTACTTGGTTCTGTTTTGATGGGAGCTGTGTCGTATGTGTTTGCGGAACAATTATTACATATCATGGCGACACCGCAAGAGCTAATGCCGGATGCGCTGATTTATATGAAATTGCAATGCATCGGTCTGCCGCTTGTGGCGGTATATAATCATGTTTCTTCGATGCTGCGGGCACTGGGAGATTCAAAAACACCGCTGTATTTTTTGATTTTCTCCTGCATTTTAAATGTGGGATTGGATTTGTGGTTTGTATATGGTCTTAGCATGGGCATTTTTGGAGCCGCGCTTGCAACTATCTTAGCGCAGTTGGTAGCCGGAGTGGGGTGTCTTATATATGCAATCAGATTTAATGAGTATTTCCGGATGGGAAAAGAACATTTCACGCCGGAAGGAAGCATGATATGGGGATCTGTGAGACTTGGAGTTCCGCTGTCTTTACAGTTTTCACTGATTGCTTTGTCCTGTATGGCACTGCAGAGAGTGGTAAACGGATTCGGACCGGCAGTTATGGCGGCCTTTACAGCCACAAGCCGTGTGGAACAGCTTCTTCATCAGCCGTACGGTACGCTCAGCACAGCGCTTTCGACCTATTCCGGGCAAAATCTCGGAGCCGGAAACTTTGAGAGGATTAAGCTTGGATTTAAGAAAAGTATTATTATGATGACGATTTTTTCTCTCTTGATGTTACCAATCATACAGTTTGGTGGAGAATCGATTGTGAAGTTATTTGTAAATGATCCGGAGGTAATTCATTACGGTGCGATTGCTATGCAGATAACAAGCTGGTTCTATATCTTTCTTGGATTAATCTATATGACAAGAGGCGTATTAAACGGTGTTGGTGATGCGATGTTTGCACTCATTAACGGTGTGGTAGAAGTTATCGGTCGTATTACGATTCCGGTGGCAATGACAATGATACCGTTTATCGGTGTCTGGGGAATCTGGTGGGCGACCGGATTGACATGGCTGGTCAGCGCAGTGTTCTGTGTCTGGAGATATGTGTCATGGAAAAAGAAAAATAGAATGGTTTAAGGACTTGAATGAGGCCTTCACTTTAGAGCAAAATTTGGCAAGTGAAGGTCTTTTTTTGTGCATAAAATAATAGTTTTTTTGAGGGAAATTTTGCTTTATCCGCTATGATACCTATAATTTGTCTAGGAAATTTGTGGAATTGTGAGGTGTTTTCTCATCGCAAAAAGTGAATAAAATAGATTTGAAAATATTATGAAAAGGGATAAGGAGAGAGTCGATGAGCGAAATAATTAATAAAATCAGTTCTAATATTTCAAAAGTAATTGTGGGAAAGGAAGATACCGTGGAAATGCTTTTGACTGCTTTGATTTCCGGGGGACATGTATTGTTGGAAGATGTACCCGGAATGGGAAAAACAGTACTGGCAAAAACGCTTGCAAAATCAATGACAATGTCATTTGGACGTATACAGTTCACTCCGGATTTGTTGCCTAGTGATGTAACAGGGTTGTCCTATTATAACCAGGAGCAGGGGAAATTTGTATTTAGAGAGGGACCGGTATTTACCAACCTCCTTTTGGCGGATGAGATTAACCGTGCGACACCGAGAACACAGTCGAGCCTTTTAGAGTGTATGGGCGAAGGTCAGGTAACCGTAGATGGGCAGACGAGATCACTGGAAGAACCATTCTTTGTTATGGCGACACAGAATCCGGTAGAAACGTTGGGATGTTTTCCGTTGCCGGAGGCGCAGATGGACCGTTTTCTGATGAAACTCAGTATGGGAAACATGAGCAAAGCGCATGAGAGAGAAATGAT
The DNA here is from genome assembly GCA_045588655.1 of Lachnospiraceae bacterium. Lineage (GTDB taxonomy): Bacteria > Bacillota > Clostridia > Lachnospirales > Lachnospiraceae > SVFI01. Next base: position 28,707 of record JAZNEP010000042.1, read on the forward strand.
TGACCGCTACATTAATGATGAGCCGCTCAAGAAAGTAGAACCGGTATGTACCGTGGAGGATATTCGAAAATTACAGGAAGAATGTCGCAACATTTACGTGCATAACGATTTGCGTGATTACATTGTAAAACTGGTGCAGTCGAGCCGTAAGGGAACCGGAGAGAAAAAGGGTGATGTGGCTATGATGGAAGGAGTCAGTCCGCGAGGAACCTTAGCATTTCTTCGTGCATCGCAGGCATATGCACTGATCAAGGGAAGAGATTATGTAGTACCGGAAGATATCAAAGCAGTTGCAGTACCGGTTCTGGCGCACAGACTAATCAGTGAAGAGGATGACTATCAGCGTAAGGTTGCAAAGATACAGGGACTGCTTCAATCGGTAGCAGTTCCGACGGAGGATTGGAAAAGACCATGATCTCAATAGTAATCATCAGTATTTTGTTTGTTATCATCGGATGGCAGATGTTTTATAAAAAAATGTGGTATAAAGATCTGTCGGTCAGATTTTCCTTTGGACATAATTATGTCTACGCAGGAGAATCTGCAAAGCTGAAAGAGATAATTGAAAATCGTAAAAAATTACCGGTGACACCTGTAGAGGTGCGATTTCGTATAAAAAAGGGGATTTCTTTTCAGGAGACAGATAACACCTCAGTCAGTGATTTTGTATATAAAAGGGATATCTACGCGCTTCGCGGAAGACAGAGGATTACCAGAACGTTGCATATGCTGTGCAAGAAAAGGGGATATTATCAAATTGAAGATGTTTCGGCTTTAAGTTATGCACTCTTGCACAATGAAGCATATCGCATGGAAATCGATACCGATGCATCCTTTTATGTGTTTGCCAAGAGAGTGGATGTATCCGATATTTTAAGAGCCTGTCAGCAGATGCTTGGTGAGCAGGAAAGTCAGCAGAAATATTTGGAAGACCCGTTTGCTTTTGCATCTATACGCGAATATACCATGCAGGACCCGATGAAGTCCATCAACTGGAAAGCAAGTGCTAAGACGGGTGGTTTGATGGTAAATACATACACCTCGATGCGAAATGAACAGGTGATGATCTATTTGGATGTGGAAGATCGTGCCATCTACAAGATGGAGCATCTGAAGGAGGAAAGTATTTCCATCGCAGCAACTTTGTTTGGAAAACTGGTAAGCAAAGGGGCAGAAGTAGGAATATGTATTAACGTAAAAACACAGGAGAAGGAAGGGTTCTATTATTGTAGTCCATCAAGAAATAAACTCAATTGGACCGAAACAGAACGCTTTTTATCCGGAGAATGGAAGGAAGAGGACGTGGTTGATTTTGAGACGATACTTGAAATTCCGTACGGAGATGCGCTTCCGATTATTATTTCAAAGGAGACGTCTGAGAAACGTTTGCATAAAGCAGAGTCCATGTTAAAGAATCATACAAAGGGTATTTGGGTAGTGCCTGTTTCCTCGGGAGATACGTGGGAATGTTCTTCTGAGAAATTCCTGTTTGTGAAGCGGGAGGTAGAAAAAGTATGAGAAAAAATGCAAATAAGTTTTTAAGAAATCTGTTAGAATGGGTCCACATGACCATGATTCTTTCGTTGATTTTTCCCGGATTGTACATGATGCAGATGGTGCGACCGGACCATCTAATGTATGAGATGTATTTTGCATCTTTATTTCTATTCTTCCCGGTTATGGTTTTACAAACCGCATCGAAAAAAAGTAAAAAAGCTGTTAGTTATATTGGAATTTTGATCTTGGTTTTGATTGTGGTAAGAGTTGGGGCAGGTTTGATCGCTGACAACTATCTTCAGAAGGATGTAGAAGGATATTATTATGTCGCAATGTTGGTTTTGTCTTTCTTTACCGGGATAGAGTATTTCAGAAAACGATTGTATAATGCACAGCGAAAAGAATCAGCAAAAACAGGTGATATCTGGTCGGATCTCAGTTTTTTTGTTAGTGATCCAAGGATTGCATTTGTAGTCTGGTTTTTTGTGATATCGGTTTTAGCACAGATATTTGACTGCCCGCAAATCTGTAATGTGGCGTTGTTTAGCGGGATTGTTTATTTGGTGGTTGCGTCCATATATGTGTATGTTGTACAGTCAGAAAAATATTTAAAGTTAAACGAAAGAGTCTGTAACGTACAAAATATTCCGTATAAGCGTATCAATAAAATCGGGAGAGGGTTTCTTCTGGTGTATGTAGCACTCATTTTGTTGATGCTGATTCCGGCGATATTGACGATGAATGAGAGAAAATATGTGGATGTCAGAAAGTATGAGAGTCCGTTGGTACCGACAGAGACAGTTATACCGCAAGGAGATATGATGGACTTGAGTCAGGATTTGATGGAGGAGAGGGAGACGCCTCTATTTATGCAAATCATCAATGGAATATTAAATGTTGTGTTCATTACACTAGCCGTTGCACTATTAGTGGTAGGGCTGATTATGCTGATTTACTTTATTTACGGACAGCTGGACAAATTTGCGGAAGGAATACCGCAGGATGAGGACAGAGTGGAATCGCTGGATGAGCTGGATGAGGAAGAAGCGGTGCAAAAGAAAAAAAGATTTTCGAAACGTGAAAAAGAACCTAAGATTCGAAAAGTCTATCGCAAATATATTCGAAAGCATCGCAAAGAGATTCCGGAAGTATATGAAACACCGACAGAGATTGAAACAGCAGCAGGAGTGGCCCAGGCAGAGGAAACCAAAATTCTGCATGCAGAGTATGAACTGGTACGATATGGCTATGCAAAAGATGCTCTTGAAAAAATCTGAAAGATGATGGAAAATGATAAAAAAGGGAAAAGAGAGCTGAAGGATGAGACTGTTTTATCTAATTGCCAGAAATCTGTTTGTGCTTCCAAGAATGATGTTTAAAATGCGCAAATTGTCAAAGTCGGAAACCTATTCGGAACAGAGAAATTACCAATATCTGAGAAGGATTGTAGCACGGATGAAAAGAACCGGAAATATCCGTAATCAGGTGTTGTGCATACGGAAGTTCATTTCCTTGAACCAATTTTTTATGATGAGTATAAAGATTTAAAAGCAAGCCAAATTGCATCTTTGGTGCATGAAAAAATTCAGCAGAAATTACAACATAAGTAATAAAATAATGCATCCTTCCACGTGAATCATCAGAAAGTGGAAGGATGTATTTTTATATTGTTTTTCACCTAATAGACTCGAATAGAATTGGAAGGAGTATCAAATGGTCCTACCAGAGGATTTACCGTTCTGTGATGTCCAAAATAGTCAGTATTAAACAGAATCGGTGAACCATCCGGATTTTCAAACATTTGCTCCGGTTCAAACGCCATACCAAGTGTCTGTGTACTGATGGTTCCTACCTTGAGGGAAGGTAGTAAATCATAGAGATTCGATTTAAATATCCATTCGCCGTTAATTTCTTCCAGTGTAAATTCGACTTTATGCTGCGTATCTACAATACAGTTGGTTTCTTTTTTCCATGCTTTGGCGCCATTGAAATATACATTTCCGTCCGCCCACACCGGAAGGTGGATATAGTAGCGGTCACTCGGATCAGATCCCATACCGCAGTATCCGTCAAATTCTTTTACCCATTCGTCAAAGAGTTGATATCCATCATCGTACATCCACGTACCGACAATCAGATTTCCGTCATCCCAGCAGCTCTTTCCCTCACCCTGCATGTAGTCCATAATCCTTTTCATGCCCGGACGCATCGGCTGCTGCAGGAAAATATTATTGTAGAATCGCATATCACCGTGCAGGAATGTCATAAATCCGGCCACTTCGGTTCGATGTGGTACATGATACGGGGTATAGCGAGGGGAAGTCAAGGTCTTTGAGCCATTGTCCGTACCGATACCGACCGCGGTAAATGCACCGGCGATGATATTGTGTACCAAAGCAACGCCCTGTGTCGCCAGTTTCACGGAACGATCGGATAGTAACAGGTTGTTGTCAATCAGCGTCGGTCCATGCGAAACCTCAACGAAGATGTCTTCTCCAAGTCCGGGATCATCGACATCGATACAATCATCCGCAATCGGCAGAGTGTTGTGATGGAAAAGATTTTGTGTCACGCGCGTTCCCTGTGCCTGCCAATCAAGCCATAAACCTCTGGTGCAGTGATGAATATGATTTCTGCGATAAATCACATCGATTGCAGCATGCATCTTGATTCCGCCGATTTCCGCGCCGGCGAGATTTTGCTTGTTGTTGATGTGATGAATGTGGTTGTCTTCTATTATAGAGAAGACACCGCCCAGATGTCCGACAATACCGGTCTGTCCACAATCATGAATATTACACCGTCGAATGATGTGAGAACCGATTTTTTCTTTCGTCCAGCCCTCCAATTGAGCCTGGCAGATACAGTCACGTTCTGTTTGGGTTCCGTCCTTAAATTTCCATTTTAACCACTTGTTATCATTGTTTGGCTGCTTATATTTTCCAAGCGAAATACCGGAACATTTGGAATGTGAAACTTCGCAGTCTTCAATAATCCAGCCTTTGGACCAGTGCGGTCCGATCATACCTTCTTGATAGGCGGTCGGCGGTGCCCACTGAGTGGCGGCCTTGGTGACGCAGAATCCGCGGAGCGTAATGTATCCTACGCCTTCTTTGGAAGGGTAAAAACAGTTGCGACGGACATTGATTTCGACGGTTTCGTTATTTGGGTTTGCTCCGTGGAAATTGGCATAAATAATGGTTTCGTCCTTTTCCTCATCCTGCTGCGTGTACCAGGTGTATACAGAAAAGTCAGGGTCCCAGGAAGTTCTGGAACGTTCAGGATGAAGGACTTTCTCGAGCGTCGTGACTTCATATAATGATTTTTCATTGAGATACACTTCTCCGGTGTGGGCAATGAAGGTTGCAATAAACCAGTCGCCGCTGACGAGTGTGGTATAAGGATTGTAGTCATGAAAAAGGCCGTTTGGAATTCGAACGACCCATACATCACCTTCGTACGGCTCCCAGGTTTTAATGACCTCAGCACCTGTAATACAGGCTTTCAAAGGCTCAACGGAGGTGTAGGTAATACGTGCATCTTCGGTTCCGGCATGCATAGGATTTACATACTCCCGGTAGATTCCCGGATAGACCAAAACTTCATCGCCGGCCTTTGCAATGTTGGCAGCTTCCTGAATCGTCAAAAAAGGATATTGCTCGCTTCCGTTTCCACCGGTTGCGGCAGCTGCATTTACATAGTATTTCATTCGTTTGTGCTCCTTTCCGGTACATGCCCCGTAGGCGCATCATGTACCATCATTTTACGATATAAGATACCTATATTATGAAGTCTTCAAACCAAAAGAGCAACCGTCTTTTCTAGTAAAAAAGGTATAAAAAATTCGTCTGATTTTTGTTGAAAAATTTGCAAATTGTTTGAAAAATATAATTGGACGAAAAGCGACAAAAGTGGTAAAATAGTGTCAAATATGTAGTGGGTATAAAATAGTGATTATTGGAATGATCAGATGAAAAATGACATTTGGGGGATAAGACTATGAAAATGCTTAATTTGAAAAAAAATCAGACAGATGTACCGGCAGAAGAAGCGGTAAAAGAAGAGAAGGTAAAGAAGGAAAAGATAAAAAAAGAAAAGGTTAAGAAGGAAAGACCGAAGAAAGAAAAACCACAGCGTGAAGGATCAAATGCAGACAAACCGATAGGGAAAGTGGTTACGGTTCTGAAAAGTGTGATAAACACACATAAAATCAGGACAACGATTGTCGGAGCGTTTCTGGTACCGGTAATTTTCATTGTAATTCTTGGTGTTGCTTCTTATCAAAAAGCATATAGTACGATTATTGATAGCTATATGGAGTCTTCGTTCAGCACTATTTCGGCAGAAAGTATGTATTTCAGACTTCTTTGTGAGACATTGTCGGCAAAGACGGCAGAGTTTGTGCAGGATTCTGATGTGGCATCCTACTATGATTTGTATTACGACAATACAGATGCGGAGACGATGCAATTAATTAAGGATATAAAGACCAATCTGCAACGTGTTAAAAAGAGTGCAGGATATATTAGTGATTACTTCATTGTAGCTTCCAAAGGTACACAGATTTCATCAAGAGATACAGCACTTCCGGATGATGCCTATAACGCGATGTATGAATCAGATACGGACGGTGTATATCTGAGTGTCGATATAAAGAGAAATAAATGGCTTGGAAGACATGCTTATATTGATGGTACATATGGCACCGATGACAGTGATTATGGTCTGGTATATTATCAGAGATTTTTAAAGACAGATGCTGTGCTGGTGATGGATATCAGTATGGAAACGATAGAGGATGCACTTGCAAGTATGGATTTCGGGAAAGACAGCTATAAAGCGGTTATTTCACCGGACGGCAGAGAGATTGTGTTCCAGAATGCGATTGACGAAAAAGGAAATACCATTCAGCAGCAGGTGGAGGAAACAATATTTGTAGGCTCTGATTTCTATCAGCAGTCTTTGGAAGCAGAAGAAGCCGGTAGCGCAGAGATTAGATTTAACGGTAAAAAATATCTGTATGTATACGCCCCAATCGGAAAAACAGGTATTATGACCTGTGGATTGATTCCATATTCTAATATTGTGGCAGAAGCAGCGAATATTCGAAATATTACAGTGGTTCTTGTTATTTTGGCGATTATTGTGGCCATGGTAGTCGGACGTGCGATTGCAGTCAGCATTAGTAAAGAGCTGGAAGTGACGGTAGATTCGCTCAGCAAAGTGGCAGAGGGTGACTTGACGGTGGCGTTTAGTACCAAGAGAAAAGATGAGTTCCATACATTGAGTGATGGTTTAAATCACACGCTTGCAGGCATCCGCGGATTGATGACAGATGTGCAGGGATTTGGTTCGGAGGTCAATGAACTTTCGGGTGGACTGGTAAGGACAACCGATACCATTGACAGGTCCATGAAAGAGATTGCAAGTGCAGTTGATAAGGTTGCACAAGGTGTGGTTACGCAGGCAGGAGATGCAGAAACCTGTAACGGTAAAATGGCTGAATTCTCCGATCAGATTGGTAATGTATGTGAGCATACACAAGATATGGGCGGTGTGGCAGACAAAGCCATCGATGCAGTTAACCGCGGTAAAGTGATTATCGAAGACCTCAATAAGCAGTCAGAAGTTACGGTAGAGTTAGCCAAGGGACTTGAGCAGGATATCAAAAATGTTAAGACTCAGTCGGATGAGATTGAAAATATCATCAACGTGATTAATGAAATTGCAGAGCAGACCAATCTTCTGTCACTGAATGCATCCATTGAGGCAGCGCGAGCAGGTGAAAACGGAAGAGGATTCGCAGTCGTTGCGGATGAAATCCGTAAGCTGGCAGATCAGTCTATGCAGGCCGGTAATCAAATTAAAGATATTGTTGGAAATATCCATACCACTACCAATCAGACAGCAGAGTCTGCACAAAAGACAGAAGAGTTTATTAATAAGCAGGCGACATCGCTGGAAGATACCATTGTGGTATTCGGTGCAATTAACCGATGTGTAGATGAACTGGTATCAGGGCTTCAGTATATGACCACCCGAATGACAGAGATCGGTGAAGAGAAGAATCATGTAGTGGAAGCAATCTGCAATATTTCTGCAGTTTCACAGGAAACAGCGGCGGCAGCAGAAGAAATTACAGCAACGCTGAACGAGCAAGTAATGTCTATGTCTTACCTCAATGAAAAGGCTGAGCAGCTTGCTGCAAGAGTAAAAGCGCTGGAAGAAGCGTCATCACAGTTCACTGTTTAAAAAATGGTGGAAGTGCAAAAGAATGTAATAGAATAAAGTAAAAGTATAGGGAGCGTTCCGTGCAAATCATGTAACATCAGATGCGCGGTACGCTCCCTTCGTGTTTGAATGTATTAGGTCATTGCTAAAATTACAAAACCGTATTTTGGAGTTTTTTTCGTTTGCTCCTGCGGACGCGATTGATGTGGCGTTCAAAATCACCGCGGGATAAAAGCTCGGCTAAAACATACTGCTCAAAAGTGGGTACCGTGCAAGAATAGAAACCGAGTTGCTCACGGAATACAGGAACAAGGTGCTTGGGCAGAACCATATAAGCCACACGAAGAGCCGGTGAGATCGTTTGTGAAAAGGTATTCAGATAGATTACATTATCATGTTTGGTATGCGTAAATAAGGTTTCTGCCATCTTTTTCGAAACGGAGAATTCGGATTCATAGTCATCCTCTATAATATAGCGCTGATTATTGCTTGCCCATCTCAGATATTCATGACGTTTAGACGCAGAAGCGGTAACACCGCTCGGAAAACTCCGATATGGGGTAATGTGTAAAATGTCTGCATGCGTTTTTTGTAAAGAAGGACTGTCGATACCGTCAGGACCTAAAGGTAACATCTCGTATGTGATGCCCGAAGCAAGATACACCTGCTGAATTTTATGATAAGAAGGCGTTTCAATTCCATAAATGCGATGGCGTCCAAGTAGAGATGTAATCAGCCCGTAGAGATATTCTGAACCGGAACCGATAATAATCTGCGAGGTGTCTGCTTCAATGCCGCGCGTGTGTGCGAGGTATCGCTGGATGGATTCGCGCAGATATAACACTCCTTCATTGGGAGATTTGTCAAGTAGAGTTTCCTGGTAAGTGTTTAGCACCCGTCTCATGGTTTTGGCAAGTAGCGAATAAGAAAACACCTGCTCAAAATCGGAGTTTGACTCTTTGTTCACGCGCTGGTTAAGGGAAGCGTGGGTGCGGGAAACGGAAGAAATTTTTGAGAAAGACGCCCACGAATCATTTTTCATAAAGTCGTCACCGGAAGAAAAGATAACAAAATAACCACTTCGCTGACGAGGTTCAATGTATCCTTCATCAGCGAGCAGAGCATATGCATGTTCTACCGTAATGGTGCTGATCCCAACTTCATCAGCAACAAGCCGTTTTGATGGTAGCTTGCTTCCTTTGGGATAGACTTCTCTTATAATATCTTCTCTTAGTTGTTCGTATAGCTGTATGTATGCAGGCACAGTGCTGGGTTTGTGAATCGTATAAATCATTTGGCTATATAAAATTCTCCTGTTTTAATTATTTTAGTAATATCAAAATGATTATAAGTGATACAAAGACAAAAATGCAAGGAGAGATTAGTTGATGAGTAAGATGATAAAAAATACTCCAAAATATATTGACAGATATTTACATTTATATTACACTCAAAGCGGTTAGATAATACTAACCGCTGTTTTTTGCATAAAACTCACAGACGGAAAGTGTAGGAATTGAGGCGATGATCATGAATTTGACCGAAGCGAGTGAAGGAGTAGAATACATAGTAAAGGACATTGTGACAGAGGATGAAGAATTAAATGCGTTTCTTTTTTCATTAGGATGTTACAGTGGTGAACCAATCACGGTAATCAATCGATTAAGAAGTAGCTGTGTAATCGCCATTAAAGATGCCAGATACAATATAGATAACGAATTAGCAGCGGCTATTTCTATATAGGTGTTTCATATAGGAGATTCTATATAGGTGAGTGCAATCATAAGAATAAATGAGTGATTTTCGAATCACTATTTTTTACGACAGCTAGTTAGTTAAAACTAACAGGTATAATTAGTTAAAGAGGAGAGAGAATTAATGAGAAGACAACGTATGAAAACAGTTCTAATCGCAGGAATATTGGCATTTGAGAGTATAGTAACCGGATATGTACCAATCAGTGCACAGACTATATCTGACAATACGGTAAAAGAAGAAGCAGTGAGAGAAATAGAAGCGGAGATAGAAGAAGTAGCGTCAGAGACTGCTAGCATAAAATATAGTGGTATGAGCGGAGATCTTAGCTGGAGCATTGACTCAGATGGACATCTGACGATTACAGGAGAAGGAGATTATGACCTATATGTAACGGAAGAAGAGAAAAGTGATTGGCTTGCATACAGTGATGAGATATATAGTGCAACCGTGAATGTGAGTGGGATAACAAATACATCAGCTATGTTTTTTGGCTGTAAAAATCTGACAAGTATTGATATGAGTAAGTTTGATACGAGTCAGGTGACATTCATGAGCGGGATGTTTGATGGATGTAGTAACCTGACAAGCCTCGATGTAAGCAACTTTGATACGAGTCAGGTAACAACCATGGGATATATGTTTGATGGATGTAGAAGCCTGACAAGTCTCGATGTAAGCAACTTTGATACGAGTCAGGTGACATTCATGAGCGGGATGTTTTATGGATGTGAGAAACTAACAAAACTGGATGTAAGCAACTTTGATACGAGTCAGGTAACAGACATGAGTTTTATGTTTGATGGATGTAGAAGCCTGACAAGTCTCGATGTGAGTAACTTTGAAACGAGTCAGGTAACAACCATGAAGAATATGTTTGATGGATGTAGAAGCCTGACGAGTCTCAATGTCAGCAAATTTGTTACAACTCGAGTGACAAACATGAGTAATATGTTTGCAGAGTGTGGTAGCCTGACGAGTCTCGATGTAAGTAACTTTGAAACGAGTCAGGTAACAGACATGTCATCTATGTTTGGCGGATGTAGTAGTCTGACAAAACTTGATGTCAGCAAATTTATTACAAGTCAAGTGACAGACATGAGTGCTATGTTTGTAGCGTGTGGTAGCCTGACGAGTCTCGATGTAAGTAACTTTGATACAAGTCAAGTGACAAATATGGCGAGCATGTTTGAAGGGTGTAGTGGTTTGACAAGTCTTGATGTAAGCAGCCTTGAAACGAGTCGAGTGACAGACATGGCGCATATGTTTGATAGATGTAGTGGTTTAACAAGTCTCGATGTAAGTGGCTTTGAAACGAGTCGAGTGACAGACATGAGGCATATGTTTAGTGGATGTGGTGACCTGACAAAACTTGATATAAGCAACTTTGATACAATCCAAGTAACAAACATGGATTTTATGTTTTATGAATGTAGTGCTTTAGCAAGTCTCGATGTAAGCAGATTTGAAACGGGTCAGGTGAAAGCTATGTCAGCTATGTTTAATGGATGTAGTGGTTTGACGAGTCTTGATGTAAGCAACTTTGATACGAATCAAGTAATATCTATGGATTTTATGTTTAGTGACTGTAGAAGCCTGACAAGTCTCGATGTAAGCAGATTTAAAACAGGTCAGGTGAAAGCTATGTCAGCTATGTTTAATGGATGTAGTGGTTTGACAAGTCTTGATGTAAGTGGCTTTGATACGAGTTGTGTGACAAACATGGCGCATATGTTTAGTGGCTGTAGAAGCCTGACAAGTCTCGATGTGAGCAGCTTTGAAACGAGTCAGGTGACAAACATGTCAGCTATGTTTCAGGGATGTAGTAGTCTCACAAGTCTCGATGTAAGCAGATTCGATATGAGTCGAGTGACAAACATGGAGAATATGTTTTATGATTGTAGCAGTTTAAGTAAAATTATTGCACCACAAAATACATCAGCGGTGAAACTTGACTTACCAATAGAAGTATATAAGTGGATATACGAACCAACCGGAGAAAACGTGACAGAAATTACAAAGGCAGGTACATATATACGTACGAACGAGAAAGTAACCCCGTCAGAACCTGTAGCCGTAGGGACCACTTTGAATTCTATAAATCTGACTTCGGAAACAGGAAAGATTCCGGCTAATTCAAGTTTTACGGTAACTAGTAGCTCTCCGTCCAACCCTACGGTGGCATTTAACGGTGTTGCAGATGAAAATGCTCCTGCAGTAAAGATTCCGAAGACAATTACATATGACGGTGTGACATATAAGGTTACAAGTGTATCAATCGAAAAATATACCAGTAAAAAAGACAATGCAAAATATAATGTGAAGAGTAACCAAATCGGAAATCTTACGATTGAGTATAAAGGACCAAGCAACAAGAAAAAAACCAGCGTCAAGATTCCGGAATACAGTACTTACAAGGGAATTAAGTTTAAAGTTACATCCGTGGCAGCCAAAGCATTTAAGGGAAATAAAAAGCTCAAAAGCATTAACATAGCTTCTTCCGTCACAACAATCGGAAAGGATGCATTTAACGGATGTACCAATCTAAAGACAGTCACGATCGGTAAAGGACTAAAAACAATCGGAAACAATACATTTACTAATTGTAAAAAGCTAACGAAGATTACCATTAAGAGTACCAAACTGAAAAAAGTTGGTAAGAATGCACTAAAAGGAATCAACAAGAAGTGTAAGATTATTGTTCCGAAGGCAAAAGTGAAGTCTTATACCAAATTATTTAAAAACAAAGGACAAACAAAAACAGTAAAAGTAAAAAAATAGAATTTATGTGCATTTATTAGGAGATAGTATGAGAATTGCATTAACCGGAAACCCGAATAGCGGAAAGACAACTATGTATAATGCACTTACAGGAAAAAATGAGCGTGTAGGGAACTGGGCAGGAGTAACCGTTGAAAAGAATGAGAGTCCGATGAAAAAAGGACTCTACTCCGGCAAAGAGGAATTGATTGTCGTGGATTTACCGGGGGCTTATTCCATGTCACCCTTTACAGCAGAAGAAAGTGTTACGAGTACATACATAAAAAATGAAAATCCTGATGTGATGATCAATATAGTAGATGCAACAAATCTCAGTCGTAGTTTATTTTTTACCACGCAAATTCTCGAGCTTGGTATCCCGGTTGTGGTTGCATTAAATAAGAGTGATATTAACGAAAAAAAAGAAACCGAAATCGATAGTGAACAGCTGGCAAAAAAGCTTGGTTGTCCGGTAATTGAGACGGTGTCCACTTCGTCCACAGATAATGGATTAAAGGCGGTGGTTGAGACGGCGGTATCTCTCATAGGAGCAGGGCAGAAAGCGGCCTATGTACAGGGAGAGGTTGATTTGCAGGACAAAGCAGCTGTGGCGGAAGCAGACAAGCAACGTTTCGTATTTGTAAACGCAATCGTAAAGGATGTGGAAAAGCGTAAAGTATTGACGAAAAACATCAACAAACAGGATGCGATTGACAAAGTGCTTACAAGTCCAAGGTATGGGATTCCGGTGTTTGCATTTGTTATGTTCCTTGTGTTTTATATTTCACAGTCCACGCTCGGAACCTGGATCGCGGACTGGCTGGTAGCGTGGATTGAAACTTTTCAAGGTTGGGTCGCAGGGAAAGTAGAAAATGCGAATCCATTTTTACAGTCGCTCTTGGTGGATGGTATCATCGGTGGTGTCGGAGCCGTAGTAGGATTTCTTCCGCTTGTCATGGTGATGTACTTTTTGATTGCATTACTGGAAGACTGTGGTTATATGGCCCGTGCAACGGTAGTGTTGGATCCGATATTTAAAAAAGTTGGACTTTCCGGCAAATCTGTGATTCCGATGGTGATGGGTACCGGTTGTGCGATTCCGGGTGTAATGGCGGCTCGTACCATTCGCAACGAAAGAGAGCGAAGGACCACAGCGATGCTGGCACCGTTTATGCCATGCGGTGCGAAACTTCCGGTTATCGCACTCTTTGTAGGGGCATTTTTCCCGGAAGCTTCCTGGGTTGGAACCGTAATGTATTTTATGGGTGTGCTTCTGATTTTAGCGGGCGCACTACTGGTTCATAGGATTACCGGACATAAATTTAAAAAATCATTTTTTATTATAGAACTTCCGGAATATAAATTTCCAAGTTTAAAGAGGGCAACGCTTTCTATGCTTTCACGCGGAAAAGCTTATATTATAAAGGCCGGTACCATTATTTTGGTATGTAATACGGTCGTACAAATCATGCAGACGTTCAATTGGAAACTTCAGATGGTGGAAGAAGGAATGGAAGCTACGTCGATTCTTGCCTCCATCGCCTCTCCGATTGCGGTAGTGTTAGTTCCAATTGTGGGCGTGGCGGCATGGCAGCTGGCAGCAGCGGCCGTAACCGGATGCATTGCAAAAGAAAATGTGGTAGGTACACTTGCTGTTTGCTATTCAATGACCAATTTTATTGATACAGAAGAGCTTGCTTTAGTAGGAAGTGGGAATGAAGTGGCAGCGGTCATGGGACTGACAAAAGTAGCTGCGCTGGCATACCTTATGTTCAATCTTTTCACCCCGCCTTGTTTTGCGGCACTTGGTGCGATGAATTCAGAGATGCAGAGTGCAAAATGGTTTTGGGGCGGTGTGGCACTTCAGCTTGGAACCGGCTATACCGTGGCATTTGTGGTATACCAGATTGGTACATGGATCACAACAGGTGCATTCGGTGCAGGATTTGTGGGCGGACTCCTTGCTGTACTGGTCATGGCAAGTATTGTGATTGTACTGATGGCCAAAGCCGACAAACAGATGCATACGGAATATAGCATAAGCAGATAACTTTGGTGAAATGCGTAGTGGAGGCAAGAAATGGTTGATTTTGTGATCATAGGAATCGTTATTTTGATTCTTGGAGGTGCTGTAGCCTATATCGTCAAAGCAAAGAAAAAAGGTGCAAAGTGTATCGGTTGTCCGGCGGGCGGGATGTGCTCCGGGAACTGCTCCGAAAATTGCGCTGAAAGTTGCGCCGGAAACGATAACGGTCCTTGTCTGAACCATGTGGAAGAATGAAAGAATTGTGTTGCCGTTTTTTGTTGAATATTCAGCACCGGTATGATACGATGAAATGGAAAAAATATCAAAATATTTCAGAAAAATATGAGGTGTAGTATGAGAAAAAATGCATGGAAAACATGGAAATCTGTCCTTCTCTCGTTGGCTGTAGCGATGTTAGCGACGGTTGCAATGACAGTAACAGCACAGGCGGGAGGACCATCCTTTGCCGCAGCACAGGCAATTCCGGTGACACAGAGACAAGAAATTAGCTTTGAGACAAGCGGAGACGCACATTATTATTGCTTTACTACGGATGCGAACCCTGGTTGGTACAGTATCAACCTTGGAAAGTCCGGCGGTGAGGCGAAATATCTTTATATTTATGCAACCGCAGATAAAAGCAGTCCGGTTGGCAGTTGGTATCAGTCGAGTGACGGAAACTCAAACAGGATATTTTCTCTCACTCCGAACAAAAAGTATTATATTATGGTAGAACCGAGATCGAACAAAATTGGTGGAACGGCGAATTTTACAATTACTAAGATGAATGATGATTACAGCGATGATATTGCAACAGGTAAGATGATTTCCTTAGGAACTACTGTAACAGGTAATATTGAAGTGCCGGATAAGGGGGAAGTAGATGCATTCCGCTTTACTACGACAAAAAATAGTTCCTACTATGAAATGGCAATTTCATGTACAGGAAATGTTGAAGCGTGTGCAAGGATTTATAAAGGACCGGATACCTCTTATGATTTTTATGAAGTATCCGCTAATCCGGGGAATACAAAATCGATTGTACAGAAATTGGAGAAAAATAAGACGTACTATGTAATACTGGACGGTAATTACTGGGACGATCCGACGAGTTACAAATTTGTTGTAAAAGAAATCAAAGATGACGCGGGTGATGATTTTGCAGATGCAACGAAGTTGACGAATGGCAAGACTGCATCCAAGACCATTCAGGTAAATGGCGATACAGACTTTTTCAAGTTTAAAACGTTGAAAAAACAGAATTATTACCAGTTTTATTTTAAGAATAAGTCACAGGGTGATATGCGGGTGACGATATACAGCAATAATGATATTGCATCGGCGCTTCCGCAAGTAAAAGAAATGAATGTGAGAGCTGCTTCAAGCAGAACAATGTGGCTGAAATTAAGCAAAAACCGTACCTATTACATTAAGGTTACAGGTGGCGGCAACTGTTCTTACAATATGCAGTTCAAAGATGTAAAAAGTATTGTAAAGAAAACAGCTCCGTCTTCGTTTAAAGCACAAGGTTATTCGGGCTGGTTCAGCAGATATACAACACTTACATGGAAGCACAAATATGAAAACGCAAATTATGAAATTTATCGTTCTACTTCACCGAAGTCCGGATTCAAAAAGATTAAGACGGTAAAAAATGCAGCTTCCTATACGGACCAAAAGGTAAAGAAAAATACAACCTATTATTATAAAATTAGATATGTTGTAAAAGAAAACGGAAAAGTTTGTACGGCAAAATGGTCAACAGTGAAAAAAGTTAAGATAAAATAAACGAGAATAAGTCTTAGAATATAAGTATAGGATTGCATTAAAGGGAGAATTCACATGAAGACAAAAATATGTTCAAAAGCATTCAGCACACTTGCTATCGCATGCTTTCTTTCCATTGCATGTCTGATGGTAAATGTAAATGCTGTCGAGATTGTTAAGCATCCGGTAAACGGTACTTACATTGGATACAACTATGATACCGAAGGTGAAGTGATTCAGCATTCATTCATTTTGACTTCGTCCGGAACAGTGACTATCAATGTGCAGACTGAATTTTCTGCATCTGCTTATGTCTATAATGCAAACGGCGAAAATGACTATTGCGGAAATGCCGGTATTCATGGAACACCGAACGATCCGAAAACGGAAACCTTCAAACTTGATTTAGAAGCAGGAAACTACTATATTAAGATTAACAGTTCTGAGTATGCCGATCTGACTACCGGTATATACCGTGTTAAGATAACACAGGAGGCATCCGGTGCTACTGAGGTGGAGCCAAACGACAGTTTTGCTCAGGCAATGACGCTCAACCGAGAAGCGTTGGTAACCGGTTTTATCAGTAGTGATAATACGAATGATTTTTATAAGATTTCGCTTCCGGCGGATGAAAAAATCGCATTGTCAATGATCTTATATAATAGCGCTGTTGATGTTGGCGGGAAAAGCATTACCATTTATAATGCAGACTACGAAGAGGTGGCAAACTATCCCTTTTATGTATCGAATGCACCGGGCACAGATACGAAAGAAATTGAACTGAAAAAAGGTGTATATTACTTCAAAGTACATAATGCTGGATATCATATGTACACCGGAAAATATCAAATTCGTTGGAAAAAAGCTCCGGTGTATGTAAGTGCTCTTTCCGTAAGCGGTAAAAAATCTGTTGTTGCAGGCAAGAAAATCACATTAAAGGTAGATGTTACACCGGCTGATGTTGACAATAAGACCGTAAGGTGGGGATCTTCTGATACTTCCGTTGCTACGGTCAATAGTGCAGGTGTTGTTACCGGTAAAAAGATTGGAAAGGTTATAATCACAGCGACGTCTACCGATGGTACTGACATAGAAGCAAGGCACACAATCTATGTCGCACCAAAGAAAGTGGAAAATCTCAAGGCAACTGCCAAAGGAAGTAAGAAAGTACAGCTTCGCTGGAAAAAACAAAATAATATTACCGGAATCCAGGTACAGTATGCAAAGAAGAAAAACTTTAAAAACGCGAAAAAGAAAACAGTAAGAACTACTGCAACTGCTACAAAAGCAACGGTCAAGCTGGCAAAAGGAACTTATTATATCAAGGTTCGTGCTTTCGCGAAACTTGATGGAAAAACGTGTTACGGCGACTGGAGCAATGCAAAAAAAATCAAGATAAAATAGTTTAAAAAACGGGCCATCTTAAACTGAGTTTTTTATATACAAAATTTAGTTTGAGACGGCCCTGATTTGTTGTGTACGGGTAGTCTGTGAATTATTATTGGAAAAAGGAAAGATGGATATTTTCTTTCCGGAAAGTTATGCTATAATAAGCATAGTGTATAGATTCAAGGAAAAGGAGAACAAAAATGCTTGATATAGGTTTTTATATGCGATTTCATGAATTAATCAAAGAGTTAGATGAAAATAAAGAGTACACGGCGGACGAGATGTTTGCCAAATTAGAGGCAATTCGCAGCAGTGATCCGGTGGTTTACAATATTGAGACGACAAACCGCTGTAACATGCGCTGTAAAATGTGCCCGAGAACCACGATGATGACCCGTTCCAACGAAGATATTAACAGGGAGACCTTCTTAAACGTGGTGGATCAGATCAGACCACATACGGAAGAAGAATGGGCCGCTTGGAGAACCTTCTGTGAGAAGACTTACGGAATTTATGAAAATGAAATGAGCGAGAATCATTTCTTCCTTTATATCATTCCGAAGGTAATCCAGCTTCACGGATACGGTGATCCGCTTCTTGATGTCCATATGGCAGAGTATGTAAAGATTCTCCACGAAAAAGGATTTTATTCGTATTTCAGCTGTAATCCGGCGAACATCAATCTGGAAAGAACTTACGATATGCTTGACAGTGGTCTGGATTACATCAAATATTCAATCGAGAGTGTGGATGACGAACTTCACAAAGAAATCCGTGGACAGGCTTCGAACTTTACAGAGAGCTATGAGAAGATTAAACAGGTACTCAAATACAAAGAAGAGAAAGGTCTTCACACGACGATTGTGATTACCATGCTTGATTTGAACAGAACTCATCAGAAGGAAGACTTCGATAAACTTCTTGATGCGTTCAAAGATCTGGATGTCTATATTTATCTTAAGAGTGAGGACTGTCAGTGGTACAGAAAAGATTTCCATGGAACCAACTCAATCCATTGGTCAGAAATCTGCAAGCATCCATGGATGACCATGACGATTAAGTCTAACGGTGAAGCAACCATGTGTATGGAAGATTTTAACAACGAAATCGTATTCGGTGATACCAATACACAGAGCCTGAAAGAAATCTGGGAGGGCGAGCCGTATAAGCAGTTCCGCTATCAGCACCTGTTTGCGAAAGATAAAATCAAATGCGTGGGCGAGTGCGATATGAAACTGATGGGCGATTGCTATAAGATCGTTTAATTTATTCGGATGTGGTAAAATCGGATGTAAAAAGGCGAGTATAGTGTGTCCGAGTAAGAATAAATGACCCTCTGTGTGAGATGTTTACACAGAGGGTTTTTAAAAAGAAGGGTACTTTATGGCGTGTATAAAAAAGACCAAAACACTTCGTGCATATCTCATTAAATTTGCAATCCGGCTTACAATTTTTGCCGGTGTTTTTGTGCTGTATATAACGAATAAACCACTGATGTCTGAACTTATGACTCAGCCGGTCATGATGGGAATTACGCCGCTTCATCTGCTTTGGTTTGTGTTTATGGTCATGATGATTCGTCATATTTTTCCGACGGAGACATTGTCAATGGCATTTCGCAAGGCTGACAAAAAGAAGTACGATGAGGTGACCGATTACTCCATCATTCAGCTTTTGGAATTTGTAAAAAAACAAAATGCAAGATCGTGGATAGTCATGCTAATTTGGCTTATTTTTAATGCGATTTTTGGCGTGTTGTATCTTGGGCAAATCATGGACGAAGCAGATCTTCTTATGCTCACGGTGTTTTATTTTCTCTGCGATTATATTTGTATTTTATTCTTCTGCCCGTTCCAGAGCTTTATTATGAAAAACAGATGCTGTGTCAATTGCAGAATCTATGACTGGGGACATTTTATGATGTTTACCCCGATGCTTTTTATCCGTAATTTCTACAGCTGGAGTTTATTTTTTACAGCGTGCATTGTCCTGATTAAGTGGGAGGTTATTTATGCCCGACATCCGGAGCGATTTTTCTACAGCTCAAACCGTAATCTGCAGTGTGTCAACTGTAAAGATAAGATTTGCCAGATGAAGAAAGTGGTGAAGTGATTTCTTTGAACAATATGAGGAGAACTGTGATATGAAAATTGCGGTGATTTCAGATACCCACAATATGCTTCGAGAAGAAGTAAAACAAAAACTGAAAGAATGCGACTTGATTTTACATGCCGGCGACATCTGTTCGCCGGCTATTTATGATGCATTGGAACGCTTTGATAAGCCTATGCTAACTGTGCGCGGAAATAACGATGGAAAGTGGACGGTAGAAAAGGGGATTTCGAAGGTGGTGGATACAACGCTTTCGGAGATGGAAGGATTAAGTTTTGATGCACGGAATCTGCGTATCTTTATGGTGCATGACAGACGCGATATTCCTGCGGACATTCTGACAGACGGCGGTGGGTACGACCTTGTAGTTTTTGGGCATTCGCACAAGTATGATACGTTTTACGTCGGGAAAACACTTTTTCTTAATCCGGGAAGCTGCGGACCGGTGCGCTTTCGTTTGCCGGTGACGATGGCGATGGTGGAGGCTTCTACTGAGTTAGATGCTAAGAATGCTGGGATTACGGTTCGAAGAATTGATATAAAAGAGGAAAAAGCGAAAGCAGAAACGAGAGAGATTTCACCGGGTGAAATGAAAATGCTGGTGATGCGTGTGGTAAAAGACATCAAACGGAATAGGAGTGCAGAGCAGATTGCAAAAAAGCATAAAATCAGCATGGAACTATCGGAGCAGATTTGTCGCCTTTACCTGACACATCCGGGTGTGACGGTGGATGGGATTTTGGGGAAGATGGGGTTGTGATGTCGCGTTGTGAATTGAAAAAATAGACGTTCACATACTTTTTTTAGTACACTAATCCGAAGGAATGTTATAAATTTATGGGGTAAGTAGGGTAATGAAAAATGAAAAAATAGTCGATATATGTTAAAGGAAATGGGAAAGGATGCCCGGATATGAGAAAAGCACAAAAAGACTCTATTATAGAGCTTACTAATTTATTAAAAAAAGCACAGGAGCATATAAAAAAACTGCTATTACAGCAGGAGTATGTGTTTGTGCTTGATTTATTGCAGCAATGTCAACAAGGGGCAATCCAAATAGGGACAATCATTGAGGAGTCAGAGGGTGAAGGTTTCCCGACGGTCAAAATGCTGGAGGAGTACTGTGAGCTGATTTATCAAGTGTTTGAAATGGTGCAAGCAGGTAGAGAAAACGTGGATCAAAAAGGACCGGATGCAGAAGTAATCGGTGGGACAATGGAAAGATTACTGATAGAAATTGAGAGCAGTATTCAAAATGATATCAAAATTCGTAAGGAAGTAGTTTTTCTGCCGTATAAAGCATCTATGTGGGATTCACTTGAAAGTGTTTGGATGGCAGCAGACGCTGATCCGGAATGCGATGCTTATGTGGTGCCAATACCATATTTTGACAAAAATCCGGACGGAACCGCAAAGGAGATGCATTACGAAGGGGATTTGTATCCGGATTATGTGCCTGTAACAGATTATAATGCCTATGATATCGCATCGCGCAGACCGGATATGATTTATATCCATAATCCGTATGATGAAGCGAACTTTGTGACGAGTGTACATCCGATGTTTTATTCAAAGCGCTTAAAAGAACTGACAGACTGTCTTGTATATATACCGTATTTTGTTTTGGCAGAGATAAATTCAAACGATAAACTAGCAGTGAAAAGTATAGAGCATTTTGTAACAGTTCCGGGTGTGCTTCATGCACATAAGGTAATTGTCCAGTCAGAGGACATGCGACAAGTTTACATTGATGTCATGACAAAATTTGCAGGGGAAGAGACGAGATATTACTGGGAGAATAAAATACTCGGTATTGGTTCTCCTAAATATGATAAGATACACAACACAAGAAAAGAAAATATCAAAGTACCGCCAGAGTGGCTTAGGATAATAGAGAAACCGGACGGACAGTGGAAGAAGATTATTTTCTATAACACCAGTGTGAGTGCATTGCTGGAACACAGTGAAAAGATGCTGGATAAAATGAGAGATGTTTTTGAATTGTTTAAGGAAAATAAGGATGAAGTAGCACTTCTCTGGCGACCGCATCCGCTCATCAAAGCGACGATTGAATCCATGCGCCCGCAGTTGTGGGAAGAGTACCGCAAACTTGTGGAAGAATATAAGGCAGAAGGTTGGGGAATCTATGATGATACCCCGGATATGGATCGTGCGATTGCATTGTGTGATGGGTATTATGGAGATCCGAGCAGCGCTGTGCAGCTGTGCAAAGAGGAGAAGAAGCCGGTGCTGTTGCAGGGGGGGGACGAATGGGTATATAGGTAAATGCATGGATTTAGCAATCTATGATGCGCAAGTTATAGCTCACGATGTATATGAGATGATTCTGGATTTGCATCTGGAGAGAGATTAGAATTTGTTGCTTTAGGGTTAAGGAGAGAGGAATAAACATCAAAAGTAGCAAGAGAAGCAGCGAGCCTGTATTTAAGGTGTATTGTATAGGGTTGTTTTCAATTTTGGAATCTAGTAATCCTAAGGGAAATGAACGCAGGGATTGGTATAGGATGTCAAATGCAGATAGTGGAAAAAATAAAAATTTTATTTTCATCTAAAGAAAGAGGGAGAAAGTGCCGATAAAAGAATCAAATAGTTAATTGCTATGGGCGATATGAGCGATGGCAAAATTTGTGCAAATTGCTGGTGTTTTACATTGGGCTTGACCAAAACTTGAGCAAAGTGTATAATGATATATTATAAAGGTGATGAAAAAGTGTTTATAATGTCCGGGGTTGATTTTATTCCTGTAACGGATAAAATATAGCTCGAAATCATGGGGCGGAAAGGAACAAAAGGTGATATTGAGATGTCTGAAAACAAAGAAGGACAGAATCAATCAACAAATATGAAAGGGGGGCAAAAGAAAGGATTCGTAGTACTGTTGGCTGTTGCTGGAGTGATAATCGTACTACTTCTTGTGGTTGTTATTGTATTGCTTATAAAACAAGGTAATGTTACAACGCAACAGGAAGAAAAAAGAAATGTAATAGTTACGCAAGATAATGTGGAAGAGGTTATCGAGCAGATGGCAGAGGAAGAGGTGCTTCCAGTATCTTATTATACGGTTACGATGACACCGGAATGGAGATTCTCAAGCGGTGATGCTGTGTCAGAGAATGCATATGTTGCTAATGCGATTGAAAACAGCTCAGATGTGTATTTTGACATCTTTGTGAGTGGTGATGAAGAAAATGCGATTTACAAATCCCCTATAATCCCAAGAGGCGGAGAACTTGAACAAATTGCATTGGATCAAAAGCTTGATAAAGGGGAATATGATTGTGTTTGTATTTATCACCTTGTGGATGAAGATCAAAATACATTAAGTACGTTGCGCGTCACTTTGAAAATTATTGTTGAGAATTAAAAATGGTATCAAATAGTCAACGGAATGACTTTTTAGCTTGATACAAAAACAAATCGATTTCAAGGAGGAAAAGGGTATGAAATTAGGAAAGAAAATGATGGCGTTAACAATGGCAGGAGTTATGGTGCTTGGTAGTACAATGACAGTTATGGGTGAAGATGCATCAAGTGCAACCGGTGCTGGTACAAACACAGGACACCTAGACACAGATGTGGTAGTTGCAGTGCTTCCAACAAGTGATTCGGTAGCAAATATATTTGACTTCACGATTGACCCAGAAGATATCTTAGCTAAAGCTGACACATTTACGGATGGTTCAACTACGGCAGGTGCTAGCTTTGCAAATGATGACCTTGTTTATTTCAAACAGTTAGATAGTACTTATGCTTCAACAAGCCAGGCTGTAAAAATTGCTGCAAAGAATTATGTAGCAGCAGACATATCTGTAGAGGTTGAAGTTGCAGCGGCTGCTGAAGGTAAAACGACAATTCCACTGGTGGCTGATGAAACAGCGTTGAATGCAGCTACATCACCAGCGCTTCTCTTAAATCTTACAGTTGGAACAAAGACTGGCGCTATTACAAGCGATGGGGTTAAAGTAACGGACAAGCTTGCGGCACAGGATAGCAATTTTGAGATAAAACGCCAGAGTGACGGAAGTTATAAGGTAGAGCCGAAGTCCGCTGTGAACGATTGGTCTGGTTTGGATGTTCAACTTTCCGGTAAAGTAAAAGGAGGTACAGTTGATTCTACAATTGCTGCGCCTAACCTTACATTAACATGGACAGTAGCAAAACATGTTGATGCCTATGTATCTTCAACGACGCTTTCTGTTGGTGGCGAGTCTGTCACATTAAGTCTTCCAGATGAGGTTACTATTTCAAGTGTTATATTAAACAAGGGAGATGGATCTACAGTAACACTTGCAGCTGGAAATACGTATACTCTTAGCGGTACCACATTAGCTATTAAAGAGGCAATTGTTTCTTCATATTCTGGAGCAACAATTACAATTACATACTCTGATAATCATGTTGATACGTTGACAATTAACTAGTGGTTGTTGTTGAGGCATAAAGTTCGAATGAAGGAGAGGTTGCTTTCGAGCAACCTCTTTTTATATGAAAGTGTAGGGGAGGTAGTTGTAAAAATGAAAAATGTATGGAAGGAAAATTTTTGGGTCTTTATGATAGGGATGCATCAATATAAAGGAGAGATTTATGGCATTCAATATGACCAAAATGAAATTATGAAGTTGGATTCGGATGGAAAAGGAGTTCGGTTTATTGGCCATGTTCCTTTGGAATCGGAAGATGTTCTAAAAATGTATCACAAGGTTTTAGTAAGAGATAAACGAGCGTATTATATACCTTTTAGGCAAACTAAGATTTGTATATATGATTTTGTGACAAATAAATATGAGTTTATTCCGTTGAAACTGAAAGAAAACAAGATATGTGGGGATGTTGGTTTGTTTTGTGAAGCTGTATTTTGGAAAGAATATCTGGTTTTGATACCTTTTGCTTATCGTGAAGTTGTGTTTGTTCATCTGCAGACAGGCGAGCAGATGACAGTAGATATCGAATGCGATTTTTGTAAAGAATCCGAAGTGCATCTGTTTTGGACATACACATATAAGGATGACAATACACTTATTTTGCCATCCTTAAGTTCAAATAAAATAATGGAATTTGATATGGAGAAAAAAAAGTATCGTATAGTGCGGCTCGGCAATTCTAGTGATAAATGGGGGGCGATTGTTGGATATAAGGGGCGAAATTTTTTGTTTTTAAAGAATCGTCTTGGAATGTTGGAATTGAAAAAAGATTTTTCTGTGGAAGACACCCACTATTTTGATGATATAGAATGGGATGAGAAAGAACGACAAACTTTTTTTGATCCAGAGTCCATGGCCTTGTGTGGAGATGTTCTATACTGTTTTCCAGCGAAATGGAATCATGCAGTAAAGATAGAAATAAACAATAGAAAGGCAAATATTTTGAAATGTTTTGAACCGTATAGTAATGCGGAAGAATTAGATATAGATATCAGCGTAATTGATGGTAGTGCCAGAGATGGAAAATATATATATTTGAATTATCAGTTGAATAAGATTTTGCGATTTGATTTGGAGACTGAGGAGATAAAAGAGTATGAGCGAAAAGTGTATGATCCGGACAGAACCCGGTTTCGCGAATTTATTGAGAGGGTAGGAAGAGGAGATAGAGAGAAAAAGGTGCCGCAATTTAAGAATGTCGGAGAAAAGATATATGGAGGAATCGTTATCGATTAATAAGAGGAATAAGGTATGGTTTGTTTTGTAAATGTTAATTATGAATCGTATTTGAGCAAGTATAGAGATAAGAAAATTATCTGCATAGGAGCAGGCGGAACTTGTCGTGATTTTATTCGTCAGCATATGGATAAGGTGGATCTTTTGGATAATATTGTTTACCTACTGGACAACAATAAGGGTTTACAAGGTTCTTGTCTGCAGGTGGGAAAGAGGATACTTGAGATTGCTTATCTTCCAGATTTTGATGAGTGTGTCGAAGAGGATATGTACATTATATTTCTGCTTTTGAAGGATGCTTTTGTGTGTCAGGTTTTGGAGCAATTGGATAAAATGACTTGTTTTGATGGGCTGGATTGTATATATGGGCTTGGCACATTTCAGTGGGGATATACTTTTTTTCCGCAACCGAGAAATCCGCACGGGATTGTTTTGGAGAATCGGGGAAAAGACCGAATTCCTTCTATTTTACACTATTGCTGGTTTGGACCCAAAGAAATCCCCAAGAAAGATCAGGTGTGTATTGAGAGTTGGAGTAGAGTACAGCCTGATTTTACGATTATGCGTTGGGATGAGAGTACGTATGATATATCGAAGACGCCGAAGTATGTAAGAGAGGCTTATGCAGAGGGAAAATATGCATTCGTTTCGGATTATGTTAGATTGGATGTGGTGTATCGCTATGGTGGATTTTATTTGGATGTAGATGTAGAACTGTTGAAAGATCTAAATGATTTCAGAAGTTTTCGAATGGTATTTGCATATATGGAATATGGAGAAATAAATACTGGACTTGGTTTTGCAGGCGAGGCGGGCTGTGTGGAATTAAAAGAGATGATGGATATGTATGAGAGAATACCGTTTTGCATGGCAGATGGTTCCTATAATTTGACGCCGTGCCCGCGTTATACCAATGACTATTTCAGGAGAAGGGGAATATATCCTGACAATTATTTGGAAGTGGTGGATGATATGCTTTTTCTTCCGAGTGATTATCTGTGTCCTATGAATGCAGTGCTTTGTGAGGATGGAAGTTATCAGCTGGCACAGTTGGCCTTGACAGATAATTCCAGAGCGGTTCACTGGTGTGATAACAGCTGGAAGGATACTATGGATAGAGATATTTTTGAAAAAGAAAAGAAACTTAGAGAGGAAGTTAATCAAAGATTATTACATGACTGGAAACGAAAAGAAAGGATTGGGTAGGATGAAACGTGTCGGAATATTGAGCTTATATTATAAAACATATAATTTTGGAGCCCAGCTTCAGTCGTATGCGTTGCAGAAAGCCATAGAAAACATGGGGTATGAATGCGAACAGATTCGTTTTAAATGGAGCAAAGTTGAGGCATTGCAGTCTTATGAATATGCATCGGTAGACCATGAGAAGTTTCGTGAGTTTTCAGTAGGAATTCCACATACGATAAAGTTGTATGATGCGGACACGATTTATGAGTGTCTAGATAGCTATGATATTTTTGTCACAGGGAGCGATCAGATTTGGGGTGTTGAAAAGAGTATGCCGATTTTTAAACTTCCGGTGATGTCGCTTGGATTTGTACCGGAGAATAAAACGAAAATTGCGTATGCTGCCAGTATGGGGTCATCGGTTTCGAATGGAAAAATTGAAGAAGTACTCGAAGCAACACTTCCTAAACTAGATGCAATTTCTGCAAGAGAGATATCAGCAATTCCTTTTTTGGAGAAGCTGTCGGGGAAAAAGGTAGAGAATGTACTTGATCCGGTTATGCTACTTGGAAAAGAAGTATGGAATGATTTGGCAGAGGGACAAGAAAGAAGTCCGTATCTGTTTTATTATACAGTGGGAGCCAATGCGGAATTAGATAAATTGGTAGAAGGAGTGGCGAAAAAAAAGAAGCTGCAGGTAATCCGTAGCGGTTATATTCAAGGAGAAAGTATCGGACCAAAAGAATTTGTGAAGTTGATTCGCGATGCGGCTTATGTAGTTTCAGATTCATTCCATGCAACCGTTTTTGCTATTCTATTTGAAAAGCAGTTCGTGACACTTCCAATTGACAGGGTGCCTACGAAGAGAAGTAGAAATGCCAGATTAGTGGATCTTCTTGAAGTGTTTAACTTACGGGGGCGTTACGTGGATTATGATGGGGAGCAGGCAAAATGCAATGAAAAGGTATTACAGATATTGGATGTATCTGTGGATTATGTCGCAGTTGGTAATATGCTTCGGAAGATGAGAGAGAAGTCCTTGAAGTTTTTGTCCTGCAATCTTGCAATAGAGAAAAATGATTGTATTTATGTAAAGAAAACTTCGGAATGTTCCGGCTGTGGTGTATGTATGCTGAGTTGTCCTGTGGGATGTATATCGATGGAAGAGGATGAGTTTGGATTCGTATTTCCGCGCATTAATAAACAAAAATGTATAAAATGCGGAAAATGTCAAAGAGTGTGTGAGGAAAAATTGCCGAGAGAAGCATATAATCAAAAGTTTCTGGCACTCTCTTCAAAGGACGAAGAAGTACGAAATGCGGGATCGTCCGGAGGGGCATTTTATGAATTGGCAAAATACATTTTGGAAGAAAATGGGCTCGTTGTAGCTTGCAAGTATGATGAAAACTTTCGTGTTGTTCATGATTTCTGTGAAAAAGAAAGCCATCTGGATGTTTTTTGTAGAAGCAAATATGTACAGAGTAATGCATATATCTGCTTTCCGAAAATAAAGGAAGAACTGGGAACAGAAAGGAAAGTTTTGTTTGTAGGAACGCCTTGTCAGACGAGGGGGCTTACCGCATACTTGGGAGAAGTGCCGGATAACTTATACAGAGTGGATCTTGTGTGCGGTGGTGTGACAGCGCCCGCGCATTGGGAAAAATATTTGGAGGAAATTACATCCACAGAGTCGGTGCAAGACGTTACCATGCGCCATAAATATAGCGAATATTTAAAGCCAGAAGGGTATCCTGCGTTTGCCATGAAGGTGACTTACAGTGAAACGGAAGTGATAGCGACCGGAGAAGAAGATCTGTTTTTAAATAGTCGTTTGAGTTATTACAGAGACGGATGTTACCAGTGTAAATATAAAGGAGTAGAGAGGGATAGTGATATCACTATCGGAGATTTTTGCGGCATGAAGGAGCTGGCACCGGATATTTATGATGGCAAGGGGACTACGCTTGCGCTTGTGCATACGACAAAAGGAGAAAAATTGCTAAATGCTTGTGCCCGAAACTTAAAGCAGGTGCATTTGGACGATTTGACGAACGAACAGATTTTGAATCGCAATGTGATGATTTCTGAGCAGATGAAGCGGAAAGCACAGCAGGAATACATGAGGGCTATTTTTGCTGATGCAAAAATAGGTCGTTTATATTATGAAAACAAATGGGTGGATGAGTTTGTTTATCGTGAAAATGTACAGCAGGATTTTTATCGGGAAATTGTCCGAGGAGAAATGCAGAGAAAGTTGATGAAGTTTCAATTTTGCAATTTATGGATTGATGATTTTTGGGATGAAGATACAGAATTGCTGATATACGGTGCGGGAAAACTCGGAAGAGGTCTTTTAAACTGTATGAAAAAAAGTCCAAAAGGATTTATTGATGGAAATTATGCAATGACCAATTGTTGTGGTATACCGGTATATCATATGGGGGAAGAGGTATTGAGAGAATGTTTTAATAATGGGAAAAAATACATAGTTATCATAACTCCTATTTGGGATTTTGACATAATAGCCGATATATTAAAGAGAGACTATCCAAAAATGGAGGTTGTGTCGCTAAAGGAGTTGGTGGGAGATTTATGGATCTAATTGAACGTATAGATTGCAAAAAGCGTCCTCTGGTGAGTGTGATTACTGCCTGTTATAATGAGGAAAAATATATCGGGCAGCTGTTGGATTCGGTACTTGCGCAGACGTATCCCTGTATAGAAATGATTTGCGTAGATGACGGATCGACAGATGAAACGGCTAGGATTATCCAAAGCTATATAAGTAGATTTCAAGAAGGTGGGAAAATACTGCAATATCATTATCAGGAAAATAGAGGACAAGCGGCTGCAACTAATTATGGACTAAAACTTGTTACGGGAGAGTACTTGTGCTGGATAGATGGAGATGACCGCATGAGCGAAGTCTGTGTGGAAAAGAAAGTGGAATTTTTAGAAACTCACAGAGAGTTCGGGATTGTTACAAGTGATTTTTATATGTGGTACGAGAATCGAATTCCGACTCTAGAAAGAAGAGCCAAGATTTATGGGAAGATAAATCTTCAGAAGCATCAATTTTATCCGGCGCTGATTGGTGAGTGTATCATTGAAAATCTTGCACACATGATTCGAATGGAAAACTTGAAAGAGGTCAATCCGAAACTGGAGATCGCAGAGTGCAGAGAGGGACAGAATTATCAATTGCTGCTTCCTGTATTGTATCATTGCAAACGGGGATTTATCGATGAGCCACTGGCATATTACCGAATTCATGACGATTCGCATTGTCATAGAAAGCGAACGCAAGAAGAGCAAAAAGAGAGATACGATACGCTTTTGCTTATGTTAGAGGAAATTCTTCTTGGGTTAAAGATTCCGGAGGAGGAAGTGTTAAGATATATCAAGATGTCTACATTTTATAAGGAGAAAGAGAGGTTTTTGGAATATGGCAGAATTGTTTAGATGGTCGGGGAATGATACAAGTAAATATTCGTTGTTTACTGGAGAATTTGAAGAAATCGTAGAATTTGCTGAAAAATATTCAAAACTATATTTGTTTGGAAATGGCAGAATCGGAAGTGCTATGAAAAAGTTTTTGGAGGATTCAGGATATCCGGATGTAGAAATACTTACGTCGGCGGATTTTGATTGTATCAAGGAATTAGGCAAACCAGAGCAGGCAGGGTTAATTGTGGGCCTGAGCGATCAGTATTTTCCAGAGGTGATGGGGGAAATACGAGAAGCATTTCCAAATGAGCGGATTTGTATTCCATCCGCGCTTGCAAGGGAAGAGATCGGAGATATTTTTAGTGAATCTCTAAATGAAGAGAAGTTTTGGATAAATATTTATGTGACGAACAAATGTAATCTGGGATGTAAATCCTGCAGTGCCTTTGCGCCAATCTGTAAGACTCCGGATTTTTATGAACTTGAGCAGTTTAAAAAGGATATTGCACAAATCAAAAAACTAGATTTTCGTAAAATTCGGGCTTTTGAATTTACAGGAGCGGAGGCAATGTTACATCCGGATATTTTGGAAATGCTTTCTTATGCAAGAGAACTGTTCCCAGATTTGAAATTCCAATTGTATTCCAACGGTTTATTTATAGAGCATTGCGATGAATTTGTGTTGAGGAAGTTGGCGGAGCTTAAAGTTGTGTTGACGGTGACGGAATATCCGATTCCGAATCTAGATTTGTCAAAGGCGTATCAGCGTTTGGATGAGTGTGGGGTACAGTATTATGTAATATTTGCGGATGGACAGAAGTATTTTTCGAAGCGCCCGCTTAATTTTACGAAGGATACACCGAAACACAAATTTATCTATTGTCCGCGTTATAAGACATTCAGAAGTTTATTTTTAAATAGAGGAAGACTTTATAAATGTATATACTGCATTTCTGCAAATTATGTCAATGAGGCTTTTGACCAAAATCTTGAAGTGTTTCCGGAAGATTATGTGGACATATACAATGCGACGAAGGAGGATGTATATCGTTATGCAACCCGTCGTATTCCGTTTTGCGGTTATTGTTCACCGATTGAGGAAATGGTTCCGTGGGGATTATCAGAAAGAAAGATAGAAGAGTGGACGTAATATGATAGATGAAAAAAACTTTGTGGTAAATTCTTTTCGAGAAAAGTTAAAACAATTTCAAAAGGAGAAACTGGTGATATACGGGCTTGGCAAAAATACTAAGGTTGTCTTGGAGGAGTGCACAGAGTTTTGCTTCGTTGGTCTGATGGATGGAGTTCGGACGGGTGAGGTTGTTTGGGATTATCCGGTTTTGTCTTGTGATGCTGTAGCAGAGATGGGGGTTAAAGTGATTGTTATTTTGGCTACCGCGGCAAATGTACCTATAATTTTTCGACGTATTGCTGCTAAATGTAAGGAGTATGGCATCGAGGTTTACGATATTAACGGACAGCGTTGGGAAAATATGGAAAAGGACTATGTCCTGCCGGAGTTTTATGCGAATTGCACATGGAGAAATTTGAAGGAGAAAATCGACAAAAGTGATGTTATCAGCTTTGATATTTTCGACACTTTGCTTGTAAGAACTACCTTATATCCCACTGATGTGTTCGAAAAAGTGGCTGTAGAGTGTGAGCAAATGCTTCCCCATGGATATGATTATGTCCGTGAGCGTATTACGGCAGAACGTCAGTTGTATTTGAGTTGTAATCCCAAATTGGAACAGATTTACGATAAGATGATGGAGGATGGAAGACTAGAAAAAGGAAAAGCACAATCATTGATGCAGTGTGAAATTGAGTTGGAGCGACGTGTGCTTCATCCGAGAATGGAAATGTTGCAGGTGATGGATTATGCTGTAAAAGCCGGAAAGAACATATGTTGCACATCAGACATGTACTTGCCCCAAAAGATGTTAGAAAAAGTTTTACAAAGTAATGGTTATGATCAGGTGGAGCAAATTTTTGTGTCTTGTGAGTATGGCATGGCAAAATGTAACGGGTTATATCGGATTCTTAGGGATGCTTATAAAGAGAAAAAAATTCTTCATATTGGAGATAATCAGGAAGCGGATATTGTAATGCCGCTAAGATATGGAGTGGAAGACGTGTTTCAGATATCGTCCGTGTATCAAATGATACAGGATTCTGTTGTGGCGGGCATATTGGATAGAGAAATGACTCTTAAGGACAGGGATTGTATAGGACATTTTTTTTCAAACATATTTAACAATCCGTTTTTGTTCTGTTTTACCGGGGGGAAATGTGTTATTGATTCTTCTTATCATCTCGGTTATTATTTTTTGGAGCCGATGATGTCAGTGTTTATGAATTGGATTGTAAATAAGTGCGAGGAGGATAAGGTGGATCATCTGCTTCTGGGATCAAGAGATGGATGGTTGATTAGGGATTTGCTAGATATCTTAGGAATGAGTCGGGAAATCAAGTTTGCATACGATTATTTTTATTCTTCTCGTATGGCTTGTACGTTGGCGGGCATTCAGAACCGAGAGGATGTGGAATACGCTGCTTCTATGGCTTTTGACGGTAGTACCGAGGAGTTGCTAAAGAAGAGGTTTTTGTTCGAAGATTCCCAAGTGAAGGAACGTATGGATGGTGAAACGGATGAAGCATATTTGGAACGCCATATTCCAGATGTGATTGCCCGCGGAGAGAAATATGGGAAGTATTACAGACAGTATTTGGAAGGTTTAAGTCTGAAAGGAAGTAATGTAGGATTTTTTGATTTTGTTTCTTCTGGAACTTGTCAGCTTTGGCTAGATCGGATGCAGTTTTGTGATTTAACAGGTTATTATTTTCAAAGAAATTTAGATGACTATAAAGCGTATTTGCCAATCAAATCACTGTATGAGCCGAGGTATGCATATGAGAAGCAGAATAAGCTACATGATAATTATGTATTTATGGAAAATGTTATGACATCCTTGGAACCATCGTTAAAATACATTGGTCCTCAGGGAGAACCAGTATTTGAGGAAGACGACAGAGATGAGAGAAAACTCTTTCATGTAAAGGAAGTCCAAAGAGGAATTTGTGAGGCTTACCAAAAACGTGTTCGGAATCAAGAGATGGCTTTAGACAGAGGATTGGCAGAAACATTGTTGGATTTTGTGAATGCTGAATATTCGTTGGATGAAACTGATTTTTTTGATGGAAATGTATTAAAGGATAATTTTTGTAATAGAGAATTTGATTTAAAAAAAATTGTTCGCAAAGAAGTGTAAGATGCGAATTTGCGGGAGATGATGGAGATGGCCATAAATACAGAATTGTATGCAGATTATTTGCATAATAAAATAGCGATTTATGGACTTGGGACGGAAACAGAAAAAGAGTTGCCTTGCTTACGTGGATTGTTTGACGTTGTTGGGTTGCTGGATGGATATCTCACAGAGGGTGAAATGTATGGTCTTCCGATTATGACGTTGGAAAGAGCAAGGCAGGAGAAGGTTAGGCTGATTGTTGTAGTTGCGCGTCCGGGTTCCTGTAAAGCGATTAGAAAGAAAATAGGAGCCTTTTGCGAGAAGTATGGAATTGCACTTATGGATGTGCGCGGAAAAGATTTGCTTTGTGCAGAAAATGGAAAATTCGTGTTTGCTAATATATCAGGAGAGTCGTCGGAACAGCTGATGAATATGGCAGAAGAAGCGGAGATAGTCGGCTTCGGACTTTATGATGTGTTGGTTATGCAGAAGGTACTTGAAAGTTCGGATCTTCAAGAACTGGCTTTGTCGGTAGAGAAAAAGTTGGAGTGGGATTTAAGATTGGCATGTACGATACCCCGACGGAAGGTTGTTTCAATTTTTGACAAATTGATTAATTTAGGGAAAAAAATATATATTGTGGATGACAGTTCTCTTGGAAAGGAGCAGGTGCAACAGATTCTTTCGGCATGTGGGATTTTCGGATATAAGAAAATATTTTGTTTGGGAGATTGTGAAGGCGAAAGTCAAGAGGAGTTGTTTAATCGTTATAAAGAATCTGTAAAAGCTGCATCATATTTGTATGTGGGCGTCGATGGGAGTCCCAGCCTCGAGATTGCTCGGAGTCTTGGGATGGAAGTTGTTGGGTTGTATAGTGCTAATCAATTATTTGAAACGCTGGATTATATGGGCTTGGATATGTATGTTAAGACTATAGCGGATAGAGTCAAGTTGGGTTTTTTTGTGTCGGAAATATTTAATGACCCTTTCTGTTTTGAAAATGGAAAAAAGGTTTGTGTTGATAATTCTTATACATTGGGGGAATTATTTTTTGCACCGATGATAACGGATTTTGTACTTTGGATGGATGATTTGCTTAAACAAAATGATATAGAAGATGTTTGCTTCTGCGCGAGAGATGGATATCTGATTCGACGTATGTATCGTTGTCTGGATAGAAAAGTTAATTCTGTTTATTTTTTGACATCACGAATTGCCGCAATACGCGCTGGAGTACGTACAGAAGAGGATATTCGTTATGTTGAAAGAATGAAATATTTTGGTAGCGAGGAAGATAGTCTTAGGGTGCGTTTTGGAATCGAACCATTGGAGCTTTCTAAAGCGCAAGGAGTTCTTGGATATCAAGAAGTGATTTTGGATAGGGCGCAGGAGCAAAGCCGCAATTTAAAAAAATATATTCAAGAGTTAGATTTTTCTGCAGGTGACATCGCGATGTTTGATTTTGTAGCAAAAGGAACGACACAGATGTATTTACAGCGACTCGTACCGAATCACATGAAAGGTTTCTATTTTTTGCAACTTGAACCAGACTTTATGAGTGACAAAGGGTTGGATATTGAGCCATTTTATACGGAAGATGAGAAGAATCAGAGCGCAATTTTTGATCGTTATTATATTCTGGAGACTATATTGACAGCGCCGCATCCTTCGGTTTTGGGTTTTGATCGGGAGGGAAAACCGATTTATGCTCGGGAAACCCGAAGTGAGAGAGATATTCAATGTTTTGGGAGGGCGCAGGATGGGATACTGAATTATTTTAAGGAGTATATTTCGCTTGTTCCGGAGTCATTGCGAGTAGAGAATAAAAAACTGGATGAGTTTTTTTTATCATTGATTGATAAAATAGAAATCACAGACTCTGACTTTTTGGCACTTATAGTAGAAGATCCATTTTTTAATCGTATGACAGATATAAAAGATGTGCTAGAATAGAAGAAAGATTTCTTGAAATACGAATGGAGAAAAGGAGGGTACATATGAACTTCGAACTTACAGCATCCATGATGTGCGCCAACTATGGTAATTTGGCAAAAGAAGTAAAAGAACTTGACAAAGGCGGAATCGACTCGTTCCACATTGATATTATGGACGGCCGTTATGTACCAAATTTTGCGATGTCCTTAAATGATATGGCGTTTATCGCGAGTGCGACAGAAAAGCCGCTTGATGTCCATCTGATGATTGAGCATCCAAACAATAACATCCATCTGTTTTTAAACAGACTTCGCCCGGGAGATACAGTTTATATTCATCCGGAAGCAGAGTATCATCCGTCGACGACGCTACAGAAGATTATCGATGCAGGGATGATTCCTGGCATTGCCATTAATCCGGGGACGAGCGTGGAAACGGTTATGATGATGCTTACCATCGTAAAGAAGGTGCTTGTCATGTCGGTCAATCCGGGAAATGCAGGCCAGATGTATCTACCGTATGTTGGCAAAAAAATCGATAAATTATTAGAGCTTCGTGAAGAAATGGATTTTGATATTTATTGGGATGGAGCTTGTAGTGCAGAAAAAATCTTAGAATACGCACCAAAGGGTGTAAATGGATTTGTACTTGGAACGACGCTGCTGTTTGGCAAGGGAAAGCCATATGGTGAGGTTCTGAGTGATATACATAAATTGAAGTTTTAAGCAGATATGCGAAACGGGTCCGGCGTAAAAGCCGGACCCGTTATTTACATGTTATGCTTTGCAAGTTGCGCATGCAGTCTTGCAATCTCGGCATCTTTTTCTGCCAGCGAGGAGGCGAGCTTCTCGTTATCGGAGGAAAGCTTTTCGTTCTCTGCTTTCAGAGCGGAGTTTTCTTCTTTCACGTGTTTTTCCCACGCAAGCTGCTCCGCGCGGGCGCGCGCCATGTCGCGTATCGTCTGGTCGCAGTGCATGGTATAGAGTGATTCGGATGCTTCTTTCATGGCTTCGTTTTTCTCGGCGATCATTTTGAGTTCCTCCCATGTTTTCGCTTTGAAGAGATGTGCCCAGTGGTCGACGCCCCAGGTCTTATCTTCGTCAGTTGCAAGTTCGATTTTAGACAAGTTTACCACGCTGAGCGTAAATTTACCACTATACAAATGCTGATTTTTGATATTTAACATTTTGTAGGTGGCATAGAATTCGGGAACTTCGGGGAATGGTGTGAAATCGAGAAAACCAATATGTATAGCAGGGCGCACCTCGGCGTAATCGCTACCGGAATTGAGATGGTCAAAGCTGCGGCATAAGTAGGATAGGGAGCGTTCGCTCCAGTTGCTTTTGTTCTGGAGTTGCATTTCAAGGTTGAGGATGGATTGATTGTTCAGCAGGATATTAAGATCAAGAATAAAGTTTTTGGCATCAATGGATGTTCCGGGTTTGATCGGATTTTTAACTTCAATGGAGTGTATCTCTTCAGGATGTAGATGCAGGAGGGAGCAGATGAGTCCTCTTAATACGTTTTCGTGTTCCTGCAGAACGATGCGGAACATGTAATCGTTGGTGAAACCGTATTCGATAGTTCCGGTGGCGGAAGCAAAATCACCGCCTGAAATAATAGATTTGTTTTGTACCATAGACAAAACTCCTTTCTGTATTTGGTTGAATCATAGTGAAAATGCGGCGAATTGCCAAAGATTCCGCTTTGGGATATAGGGACATCCACGGATGAGATTTTCACGAAATTTGATTGTGAGTAGATTATATGGGTCTATAGAGGATATGTCAAGAGACAAAAAAGCATGGTGAAAACTATTTGGTTGTTATATAATGTACTTACAAAGGAAGTGACATTTTATGAATATTGCAATTATTCTGGCCGGTGGAACCGGAACGCGCCTTGGCGCAGACAGACCAAAACAGTATATAGAAGTAAACGGTAAGCCTGTGATTGCGTATTCTGTCGATAAGCTAACGCAACACAGGATGATTGATTTCATCTGGGTGGTAGCAGATGAATCATGGAGAGACTACATTTGTGATCATGTAAATATGAAAAAAATAAAAGGTTTTTCGTTACCGGGGGCTAACCGTCAGCTTTCCATTTGGAATGCTCTCTGTGATATCCGGAATTTGGCAAAAGCAGATGCGAGAGTTTTTATCCATGATGCAGCAAGACCGGTACTTACTTCTGAGATGATTACAAGCTATCTTGAGACAGCCGAAGGACATGATGGGGTAATTCCGGTGCTTCCGATGAAAGATACTGTATATCTTAGTGAGGATGGAAAAAGTATTACTTCCATGCTTGAGCGCAGCCATGTGGTGGCGGGTCAGGCACCGGAAGTTTTTGTATACGATAAATACTATCAGGCAAACGAGAGACTTCTTCCGGATGAAATATTAAAAATGAACGGTTCGACAGAACCGGCCCTTCTTGCGGGAATGGAAATTGCAACGGTTCCCGGAGACGAACGCAATTTTAAAATTACGACACAGGCAGATTTAGAACGCTTTAAACGACTTTATGAGAAAGAATTCTGAGGTGGAAATGAAAGCATATGTTTTACGTGGTATGAATCAATTTCAATTAGAAGAGATAGAGAAACCGGAGTTAAGAACCGGTGAAGTGCTTGTGCAGGTAATGGCAGCAGGTATCTGCGGTTCTGATATACCCAGAGCATATCAGACCGGGGCACATGTGCATCCCATAGTAATCGGGCATGAATTTTCCGGAAAAGTAGTCGAAACCGGCGAAGGGACTGATTCGAAGTGGAGGAATAAGCCGGTCGGAGTGTTCCCACTGATTCCATGCAGAGAATGCGGACCGTGTCAGAATAAACAGTATGAAATGTGCAGAAATTATAATTATCTTGGTTCGCGAAGAGATGGCGGATTTGCAGAGTATGTGGCGGTGCCGCAGGAGTGTCTGATTGAGCTCCCGGAAGGCGTTTCTTATGAGGAGGCAGCGATGCTCGAGCCTATGGCGGTTGCAATCCATGCAATACGCGGAATCGAAGTTTCTGCAGAAGATAAGGTCGTAGTGTGCGGACTTGGAACGATAGGGCTGTTTCTTGTGATGTTCTTAAAAGCGATGGGGGTAAAACAAGTATTTACCATTGGAAATAAAAGTTTCCAGAGAGAGCGCGTACTTGCGCTTGGCGTTTCGGAAGAATGTTACTGCGACAGTCGTCAGCAGGATGTCGAAGAGTGGATGAAGGAACGTACATCAGGCGGCGGTGCAGATGTCTTTTTTGAGTGTGTCGGAAAGAATGAAACGTTCCGACAGGCAGTTGATTTTACAGCTCCGGCAGGAAAAGTGATGCTTGTAGGGAATCCGTATTCTGATATGGAGCTTGATAAAACGGTATATTGGAAAATTTTGCGCAACCAGCTCACGATAAAAGGAACTTGGAATTCATCATTTACCGGGGAAGCGGACGATGATTGGCATTACGTGCTCAAAAAACTTGCCCAAAAAGAAGTGAATCCGGCGCAGATGATATCTCATAAATTTTCACTGGGGGATTTGGAGCAGGGCTTTCATGTGATGCGCGATAAGTCAGAAGACTATATTAAGATAATGGGAGTTTTTGTATGATGGAATTATTATTGTGGCTGCAAAATCTTGATAGCAGCATACTTTTATGGATACAGGAAAATTTGCGGAGTGAGCTTCTGACTCCGCTTCTTACATTTATTACTACCACAGGAAACGGGGGCCTCATATGGATTGTGCTTACCTGTTTTCTTCTGGCATTCAAAAAGACACGAAAGGCAGGGGCTGTGTGCGCTATGGCGCTCATACTTTCGCTTGTTTTTACCAATCTGTTAATCAAACCGCTTGTAGCAAGAGTGCGACCGTACGAGGTAATAGAAGGACTGATTCCGCTTATCGAAAAGCAACGTGATTTTTCGTTCCCATCCGGACATTCTAGCGCAGCCTTTGCCGCTGCATGGGTAATGCTTCGAAAACTCCCGAAAAAGCTTGGAGCACCCGCGATGGTCTATGCTGCAATTATTGCATTTTCCAGACTCTACCTTGGGGTTCACTATCCGAGCGATGTACTTGCAGGTATCGTGCTCGGTATCCTTTACGCAGCCGTAGCTATGTGGCTGGCTAGCAAAAGCAAAATTTTTTAGAAAAATCCTACTATTTTGTGGAACGAGAGCGCGGACGAACAAGATAGTAGGATTCTTTTTGTATCACTATAAAATCGTGCATTTCTTTATAAATCCAAAAATAAACCACATTTTCTCTAAAGTAATCCCGAAAACAACCGATAAAATAAATATAAAACATCGGAAGGAGGAGTATACATGCGTATTGATGCTTATACTCAGGTATCGCAAATCTATAATAATACAAAAGTAAAAAGTGCAGCGAAACCAACAAGAGCCGGTTTTTCAGATGCTGTTGAGATTTCCAGTTTTGGAAAAGACTATCAGGTAGCAAAAAAAGCAGTAATGTCAGCTCCTGATGTCAGAGAGGACGTTGTTAGTCCGATTCGTACAGCAGTTCAAAATGGAACGTATCAGGTTTCCGACAGTGACTTTGCAGATAAACTGTTAGAAAGATACAGTTCGATTCTCGGATAAGAAGGAAGCATGAGGTAAAATCATGCTTCCCGAGAAAACCGGGAAGGAAAAACCTAAAAGAAATGAGGAAAAACCAGTGGCGAGTTTAATGGAGAATTTAATCGATATCCTGGAACAAGAGAATACCCAGTACAAGGCGCTGCTGGAGATGTCCATGAGAAAAACGCGCATTATTGTTTCAAATGATATTGCGCAGCTTTCTGTAATCACGGAGGAAGAGCAGAGAGTGGTGGACGCGATTAACGCTCTTGATAAAAAGAGAGCAGAAGTGATGATGGATATAGCCAACGTAATGAACATGGATGTTCAAACATTAAAGCTTGGCAAACTGATTGAGATGCTTGCAAGCAGACCGGCGGAGCAGAGACGTCTCACAGAAGTCAAGGATGCACTTCATGAAACAACGCAGCATATGGCCAGAATCAATGCTCAGAATAAAGAACTTCTTGAAAATGCGTTGGAGCTGGTAGAATTTGACTTAAATCTGGTAAGGGGCTTAAAAGCAGCTCCGGAAACTGCGGAATACAACAGAGGCGCAATGAGCGCCGGAAATCTGATGGGAGTGGCATCCGGAAGATTTGATGCCAAACAATAGTTATGAGGTGATTACATGTCATTATTTGGAAGCTTATATGTCGGCGCGTCTGGTTTACAGACAGGGCAAAATGCACTAAATACCGTTGCCCACAATTTAGCAAATGCAGATACAGTAGGATACACCAGACAGCAGACTTTATTAACGGATAAACAATATAATACCTTATCCATAAATGCAAAGGCGATTGCAAATCAGCAACTTGGACTTGGAGTTACCTATGCGGATGTCAGACAGGTACGAGATGTATTTCTGGACC
Source organism: Lachnospiraceae bacterium (assembly GCA_045588655.1). GTDB lineage: Bacteria > Bacillota > Clostridia > Lachnospirales > Lachnospiraceae > SVFI01. Next base: position 69,198 of record JAZNEP010000042.1, read on the forward strand.
AGACCTATCGCAGGGAGTCCGGCCGCAGTGCTTTTTATGAGATATCTTATAATACGTTGACAGAAGTAGAGACTCTTCTTGGTGAGTTAGAAGGAGAGTCTTTTAGTCATTCATTGAACAATCTTTGGGAAGCGGTACAGGAGCTTGCAAAGCAACCGGCCAGCTCAGTGACCCAGGGGCTTTTGATACAGAGAGCTTCGCAGTTTGTGGAGCAGGCTTCCAATGTATATAGTGCTCTTGGAAATTATCAGGATAATCTGAATGTGCAGCTAAGCGGCGAGGTGGATAAGATTAATACTTATGCAGATCGTCTATTCGCACTAAATAATGATATTATCCGTATTGAATCCGGCGGAATCGAACGTGCAAACGATCTCCGCGACGAGCGTAATAAAATACTGGATGAACTTGGAAAATTAGGCAACATTGATTATAGTGAAGATCTCGAAGGCGGTGTGTCTGTCAAGTTTGAAGGGCACATTTTGGTAAATCGGGCGATGAGCTTTAAAATCGGGATGGACGTAGATCCAGAGACCGGCTTCTACACACCGTTCTGGCTCACGGACGCCAAAAAGGTATTGCAGGAAGACGGAACGTTCCGTTATTTAATAGATAACTGTAAAGTGTACGATATGAGCCGTACGATTTCGACGGAAGCAAACACAGACATCGGAAGTTTAAAGGGAATGCTTCTGGCAAGAGGATCACACAGAGCAAATTATACCGATTTGCAGGATGCAAAACAGTACAATGATGATGTGGCATCTTCCATATTGATGAATGTCGAGGCGGAATTTGACAATTTGATTCACAACATTGTGACTGAAATTAACAAGGTTCTTGAAAATGCAGCAGTAAAAGAAGGTGGAACATACCTTCGAAATGAAGATGGAACGATTATTCAGCTGTTTCATCGCATCGGTTCGGATGAATATGACGCAAACGGACAGTTGATTCGTGAGAGTACGGATCCGGGAAAAGAGAATACACTGTTTACCATCTCAAATCTTGTGGTTAACCAAGATTTGGTAAAAGAACCGACAAAACTTGGATTTATTAAGATGGACGCAAAAGAAGATTACGAGACAGCGATGAATCTTCAGGAAGTGTTTAAGACGGAAGAATACAGACTAAATCCAAATGTAATGACGAAGACCAATCTTATGGATTATTATTCCAATATAGTCAGTCAGGTAGCAAATACAGGTGCTGTTTTTTACAGTATTTATACAAACGAGCAGACCACGGTGGATTCAACCGAATACGCGAGACAGCAGATTGTTGGTATTTCGGATGATGAGGAACTAAACAATATGATTAAATTCCAAAATGCATACAATGCATCCAGCCGTTACATTAATGTCATCGATGAGATGCTCGAGCACATTCTTAACACATTAGGAGCATAAAGGGGGAATATAGATGCCTTCTACATTTTTTGGTTTAAATATTGCATATACAGGACTTACGGCTGCCAATGCGGCGCTTAATACGACCGGCAATAATATTGCAAACGTTGAGACGGACGGATATTCCAGACAGACCGTGACACAAAAAGCCAGCGATTCGATTCGTACCTATACGACATACGGTTGTGCAGGTGCGGGTGTGGATACGGTTTCCATTGATCGAAACAGAGATGCCTTTTATGATTTTAAATACTGGAACAATAATAATAAGGTCGGAGAGTACGAAGAAAAGCAGTATTATATGCAGCAGATTGAGGATTTGTTTTCGGATGACAAAACCATCAAAGGTTTCACAAGTATATATAACGATATGTATAATGCGCTTGCTGAAGTGCAGAAAAACGCAGGAGATCCGACGACCAAATCTCAGTTTATAGGTTTTGCAAATAATCTGGCATATTATTTTAATACTGTGGCAGAAAATCTTGAAAATATTCAGCTGGATATTAACGCGGAAATCAAAAATAAAGTGGATGAGATTAATTCATATGCGAGAGAAATTGCGTCATTAAATCAGCAGATTAATGTAATTGAACTGACCGGAACGACGGCCAATGAACTTAGGGACCAGAGAGATCTTCTGGTGGACAAATTATCTCTTGTAACGAGTGTAAAGATTACGGAGACTCCTGTTTATGATATAAATAACGGACGCGACACCGGAGCGAAACGTTATGTAGTACAGATTGCAGGCGGTCAGATGCTCGTAGATAGCGGAGAGTATTTTGAACTTGAGTGTGTAGCGAGAGCCAATTATGAGGCGAACAATCAGTCGGATGCACTTGGATTGTTTGATATCAAATGGAAAAATGGTAACGATTTCTATATGTCGAGTACGCTGATTGGCGGACAGTTGCAAGGATTGATTGCCATGCGAGACGGAAACAATGGGGAAAACTTTAACGGTATTGTTTCAAGTATTACCAAAAATCAGACAACAGGTAAGAATGAGGTAACGGTAGATGTGAGTGCAGATTATCTCAGGGATCTGAATAAATGTACACTTTCTGATGACGGTGGAGTGATGCAGATTGGGAATCAGGAATTTTACTATGACACCTTCGAGGTGATTTATAATGACCAGGGTGAGATTACGCAATATGTTTTTGCAATCAGTGATGACCTTGCAAAAAATGCCTCTCAGCCAAATTCAAGTCGAATTGGAAAGGATGTTTCCGTAGGAGCCAATATTGATTATCAGGGAGTTCCGTATTATCAAGAACAGCTCAATGAATGGGTTCGTACCTTTGCAGAAGCCTTTAACCGTATTTTGACGCAAGAGGGCGCTGTCAATGGATATGGAGAGGAAGCGGATGTTCTTTTTGTAGCGAATGAAGCGACAGATGTGGGACAGAAAAAGTTCCTTGATTCCAGAAATAAGGTGCCTGGAACACCGATAGCCAGTACAGATGACACCTACTATTACCTGACTGCATCTAATTTTGCAGTAAATAAAGAAATGATGGAAGATTCGATGCTTTTTGCGACGCACACAGGAGCGGGAGCAGGAAGGGAAGCTTACGATATTATAGATGACTTAAATGACCTTAGAAACAATAAAGAGGTCATGAGTTTTAGAGGATGCAGCTCGGGAGATTTCCTGCAGTGTATCTTGTCAGATATTTCATTAAATGCAAGCAGTGCCAATTCGTTTTATGCCAGCTACCAAAATGTAGAGGCAGTGATTGACACGCAGCGCCTTTCCATTAGTGGGGTAGATACAGATGAAGAATCGTTAAATCTGGTACAGTTCCAGCATGCATACAATCTGGCTTCACAAATGATACAGGTACTGACGGAAGTATATGACAGACTGATTCTCCAGACAGGTGTTTAGAATGGCAGGAGAATAGCCGATATATAGGTTGAATGTATGGAAACCGGAGGTGGCCCATGAGAATTACGAACAAAATTATTTCCCAAAATTCCATAACCAACATTAATAATAATAAAGTTTTGGAAGATAAGCTAAATACGCAGCTTGCGACAGGTTCAAAGATTAATCGTCCGTCGGATGACCCGGTGGTGGCGATACGAGCACTTCGTCTTCGTACGAACCTAAATCAGGTAAGCCAATATTACACGAAAAATATTCCGGATGCGGAGTCGTGGTTGGATGTGACTGAAAGTGCAATCAGTACAGTTATTGAGATTGTAACGGATATGTATTCTAACTGCACAAAGGGTGCGGTAGGATTTGATACGGCAGAAGACAGAGCCAAAATTTTGGACAATCTGAAAGCACTGCAGGAAGAGGTATATGCCACGGGAGATGCAGACTATGCAGGCAGATTTGTATTTACGGGATATCGAACAGATACCTCTCTGACCTTCGGGACAGAGACGGATAAAACCTATACGATTACGGAACAGCTGACGGCAGAAAGTCTGGATGAAATCACTTATGTCGATGTGGCGCAGCTGGATACCCTTACGGAAGCTAATGCAGAAGCAATGGGAACCAAAGAACAGGAAATCAGCACAAATCAGGTGTACAGACTTCGCCTGGCATATAATAATTGCTCAGATGCAATGGCGCCGACCATTTCCTATTATACCGCAGCAGGTGCAATGCAGACGATTTCTACGGAAGTGATTTCGGCAAACAATCCGATGCAGGATCCTTATATGAGCGCAGAAATGTCGGCAACAGGGGCCGTATTTATTCCGGAAACAGGAGAGATTATACTCAGCAAAGCCAATTATGAAAAATTGACAGGTGTGATAGATGATCCTTCCACAGCAGCAGATGAAGGCGAAATTCGTGTAACGTATGAAAAAAATGAGTTTGACAAAAAGGACATTAGGCCGGAGCATTATTTTTATTGTGAATCAGATGGAATTACATACAATGAAGGATATCTGACCGGAGCGACAGATGACAATTCAAATCAATTTATTTCGTATGATGTCGGATTTAATCAGGACGTCAGAGTGAATACGCTGGCGAGCGAAGTGTTTTCGACAGGATTAAGCAGGGATGTGGATGATCTTGTGGCGTCCATTGAGGATGTGACGGCGATGGAAGAAAACATAGCAGTGCTCAAGCAGATGTTAAAAACAGATCCGGACAATCAGGAACTTAAGGACCGTCTGGATGCAGCCAATAAAGCAAATACATTTTTGACAGACAAGATGCAAAAATTATTTGAAAAAAATATTACCAATATGCAAAATCATCTGGATTTGGCAAACAGTGCTTTGACAGCAACGGGTAACCGGAGCTCAAGAGTGGAGTTGGTTTCCAATCGTCTTGCGAAACAGGAAGTAAATTTTAAGACGTTGTCATCTCAAAATGAAGACGTAGATTTGACAGAGGTTGCTGTGAATTTATCCAGCGTAGAGCTTGCATATCAGGCAGCACTTATGGCGACAGGAAAGATTTCACAGACGACGTTGTTAAATTATTTATAGCATAAACAAAAGAAAGGGAGAATAGGTATGGAAGTTAATTCAAGAATTTTCGGACTGATTAATATCGAGGATGAAAAATTAATTCACTTTGTGAATGGAATTGTGGGCTTTCCACAGCTGACAGAATTTGCACTCATTCATGATACGGAAAAACAAGGAGGAATCCAGTGGTTACAGTCTATGCAGGAGCCGCAGTTTGCGATACCTGTAATGAATCCGCTCGATGTAGTAGATGACTACAATCCGCAAGTAGAGGATGAGCTTTTGAAGCCGATTGGGGGACTTGATCCTGAAAATATGCTTGTGCTTGTGACCGTGGTTGTTCCGAATGATTTGACGAAAATGAGCGTAAATTTAAGAGGACCGATTGTTATCAATGCAACAAACAGAAAAGCATGTCAGGTGATTACGGAAGGTGAGGAATATCCGGTGAAATTCCCGATTTATGATATTCTTAAGAGCAGAAAGGCGGGTGAATGATATGCTGGCATTGACACGTAAAAAAGGCGAAGCACTCGTCATTAACAATAATATCGAAATAACAATCCTTGAAGTAAAAGGGGATCAGGTGAAGATCGGTATATCTGCACCAAAAGAGATACCGGTATATCGTAAAGAAGTATATATGCAGATTCAGGATGCAAACAAGGAAGCAATGGAAGTTTCCGGCTTGGATGCATTGAAGTCTCTTTTCTAGTATTTTTTTGTGATTTTTCTTATGTGAAAGGGTTAATTTCCTATTTCTTTTTGACGATAAATAAGTTAAAGTAAAACTAGGTAAAACTTTTTTCACATGGAGGTGGATAATATGGCAATTGAACCAATTGGAAGTATGATGACGCTGCAGGCTCAAAATGTTACACCTGTAGAATCAGTCAAACCGGTTGCGGAGAGCACGGATGCGATCGCACTGGAGTCAGGTGCCAAGCTGGATGCGACAACGCAGGGCGTTGCACGCGCACAGGAATCCGATGGAGATTCTTCGGGACAGAATGGTGCGTTTAACAATCAGAATCAACCGTCAAATGAACAGATCAAAAAAGCGGTAGATCAGATGAATAAGAAGATGGAAAATGCGGAAGCAGTCTTCGGTTTTCATGAAGATACCAACAGAGTGATGATCAAAATTGTAGACAGAGATTCTAAAAAAGTAATTAAGGAACTGCCGCCGGAAAAAACGCTTGATATGATAGCGAAAGTATGGGAGATGGCAGGTATTCTTGTTGATGAAAAAAGATAGGAGGCAGATCGTATGGCAATTCGAATCACCGGTATGAACTCGGGGCTCGATACGGAAAGTATTATTACCGAACTTGTATCTGCCCAGAGTATGAAAAAAGATAATATTGTCAAATCACAGACAAAATTATCCTGGAAGATGGATGCTTGGAAGACATTAAACAGTAAGCTTTACAGCTTGTATTCTTCCACACTTAGTGATATGCGATTTTCTTCCGCATATACACAGAAAAAAACCACGGTTTCCAATACCAGCATAGCTTCGGTAATCGCAGGAACTGAAGCGACGGACGGTGTACAGACATTAAAAGTAAATGCACTTGCAAAATCAGGCTATCTGACAGGTGCAAAGCTGGACGGAGTAACATCCGGCAGTACGCTTGCAGATGTAGCGGGAATCGGTGAAGATGAAACCGTAAACTTAAAAGTAAAACTCGGAGACGGAACAGAAAAAGACATTGAGCTGTCAGGTGCTTCAAAGGTTAGCGATGTAGTTGCAAAGTTGAAGGATGCAGGCATTAACGCAAACTTTGACGAGAAGAATCAGCGTTTCTTTGTCAGTGCGAAGGAAACCGGTCTTGATGCAGAGTTTGCTTTAACGGCACAGGATGCAGATGGAAATACTACAGACAATGGTCTAAAAGTACTTTCTTCCCTCGGATTGTTGACAAGTGAGGCGGATGAAAATGCTTCCAAAGATGGTGCAGTCAGTGCAGATTTTCGGGCACAGCTTGATCGTTTGGGATTAACGCTTTCCACAGAGAAAGCAAGCGGTGCTGCAACACGAATTCAGGCACAGAATGCGCAGATTGAATTAAATGGTGCTGTGTTTGAAGCGACAGGGAACAATTTTACGATTAACGGACTTACGATCACAGCTTTAAAAGAGTCATCCGAAGAAGTGACATTGACTACGGCAGATGATTATGATGGTATTTTCGATACAATTAAGAAGTTCCTCAAGGGTTATAATGAATTAATCAATGAGATGGATTCCCTCTACAATGCAGATGCAGCTAAAGGCTATGAGCCTTTAACTTCAGATGAAAAGGAAGCCATGACGGAAAAAGAGATTGAAGAGTGGGAGAAGAAGATTAAAGATTCCCTTCTTAGAAGAGATTCGACGCTCGGTTCACTTTCTCAGGCAATGCAGTCAGTAATGTCTTCCGGCTTTGAAGTAGATGGTGAGAAATATTTCCTTTCAAGTTTTGGTATCAATACATTAGGTTATTTTACCGCAGCGGACAATGAAAAGCACGCATACCATATTGATGGGGATGAAGATGATCCGTCGACTTCCGGAAAAGCAAATAAATTAAAAGAAATGATTACCAATGACCCGAAGGTGGTTATGAGTTTCTTCCAGCAGCTCAGTAATCAGTTATATACTACATTGACGGATAAGATGTCTGGCACAGAAATGCGTAGTGTTTATAAGGCGTATAATGATAAGCAGATGAAATCCGAGTATGATGCGTATACAAAAGAAATCAAAGAGCAGGAAGAAAAATTAAAAGAGCTCGAGGATAAATGGTATAAAAAATTCAGTGCCATGGAAACAGCAATGGCAAAATTAAATTCCAAGACAAGCGCAATATCCGGTTTGTTAGGAATGTAATAAGGAGATAGAGATGGCATTACCTAATGCGTACGCGCAATATGCGCAGTATAACAAAAATAAAATAATGACGGCTTCTCCGGCAGAATTGACACTGATGCTTTATGATGGTGCGATTAAGTTTTGCAATATGGCAATCATGGGTCTGGAGCAGAAGGATATGCAAAAGGCAAATGATAATATCAAGAAAGTACAGCGCATCATCGATGAGTTCCGTGCAACACTTGATATGAAATACCCGGTAGCGGAAGATTTTGACAGGGTTTATAAATACTTGCTTAGCCGCTTGCTGGAGGCAAACATAAAGAAAGATAAAGAAATTTTGGAGGAAGTCAATGTACATCTCCATTCTATGCGTGATACATGGAAGGAAGTCATGAAGAGAGCAAAATAGGAGAGTATCATGGGAAAACAGTATCTTTCAATTATGGAGCAGAGTCTTCAAAAAAAAATTGGGATTTTGGATCAGATTATAACCAAAAATATGGAGCAGACAGAGATTCTGAAAGATCCGAATATGAAATGGGAAGATTTTGATGAAAATGCCAACCGAAAAATGGAATTAATCGAGGAGATGCAAAAGCTCGATGAAGGGTTTGAAGATTTGTTTGAAAGAGTAAGAGAAGAACTTCAAAGTCCTGACGGAAAAGAAAAACATGCGCAGGTAATCGCCAGTATGCAGAGCTTGATACAACAGATTACGGAAAAAAGTGTATCCATTCAGGCACAGGAGGCCAGAAATAAAACGATGGTGGAGCAATATTTTAAGAGTACCCGTGAGAACATTCGTATGGGGCGCACGTCATCAAAGGCAGCGATGGATTACTATAAAAGCATGAGTCAGAGCTCATTTTTACAGGCACAATTTTTGGATAGTAAAAAATAATAAAAAAATCAAAAAATTTTAAATTAGGTATTAATTATTTCGGAGTTTCTCCGATATATAATACAAGTAAAACAAATACTTATCAACCAAGAATAAGATTTGAACGGAGCGTACGGCCGGGAAGGTTCTTATTCAATCGATGATCGTCAAGGATGACGACATTCATTTTCAAGGAGGAAATCATATGGTAGTACAGCACAATCTTACAGCAATGAACTCTAACAGAATGTTAGGAATTACAACTGGTGTTCAGGCAAAATCGACAGAGAAATTATCTTCAGGTTACAGAATTAACCGTGCAGCAGACGATGCAGCAGGATTAGCAATCTCTGAAAAAATGAGACGTCAGATCAGAGGTCTTACACAGGCTAGTACCAACGCTCAGGACGGTATCTCTTGTGTACAGACAGCTGAAGGTGCTTTAACAGAAGTTCACGATATGTTACAGCGTATGAATGAACTTGCAGTTCAGGCAGCAAACGGAACACAGACATCTGCAGACCGCGGATATATCAACTCAGAAATTCAGGCTCTCGTTTCAGAAATCGACCGTGTAGCTTCAACAACTACATTCAACGAGCAGAATCTTCTTGATGGTACATTCCAGAACAAAGGTCTTCAGGTTGGTGCAGAAGCAAACCAGGTTATCTCAATCTCTATCTCAGGTATGAGTTCTAAGGGACTTGGATTAACAAATGGTGCAAATGCAGCTACAAACATTTCTGTAGGTGGAACAGATGCCAAGAATGCGCAGAAAGCAATCACAATGATTAAGACTGCACTTGCAAAAGTTTCACAGCAGAGATCTGACCTTGGTGCAATCCAGAACAGATTAGAGCACACAATTAAGAACCTTGATAACGTTGTTGAAAATACAACAGCGGCTGAATCACAGATTCGTGATACAGATATGGCTTCTGAAATGGTTAAGTTCTCCAACAACAACATTCTTGCTCAGGCAGGACAGGCGATGTTGGCACAGGCTAACCAGAGTAATACAGGCGTCTTATCATTACTTGGCTAATAAGCAAAGTAATATGGTTTGTAAGAAACTACCAGAGAGAACCGGTTTTACCGGTTCTCTTTTTTTGAAAAAAATAAAAGAAAAAATTGAAAAAATTTACAAAATGATATAAAGTTCCTTTGAAAACGTCCGATATATAATACAAGTAAAACAAGTGAGAGGCTTTAGCAGCACTCAGTAGTTTGCAAAGTGTTAATAATAATATGGAAATGGAAGCGGAAATAAAGCCGTTAAAGTCAAGGAGGAAAAGGTATGGTAGTACAGCACAATCTTACAGCAATGAACTCGAACAGAATGTTAGGAATTACAACAGACGTTCAGGCAAAATCAACAGAGAAGTTATCTTCAGGTTATAGAATTAATCGTGCAGCAGATGATGCAGCAGGTTTAGCAATTTCTGAAAAGATGAGACGTCAGATTAGAGGTCTTACACAGGCCAGCACAAATGCGCAGGATGGTATCTCTTGTGTACAGACAGCAGAAGGTGCTCTCGCAGAAGTACATGATATGTTACAGCGTATGAATGAGCTTGCAGTTCAGGCAGCAAACGGAACACAGACATCTGCAGATAGAGGATATATCAACTCAGAAATTCAGGCTCTTGTTTCAGAAATTGACCGCGTAGCTTCAACCACTACATTCAATGAGCAGAATCTTCTTGATGGTTCTTTCAAGAACAAAGGACTTCAGGTGGGAGCAGAAGCAAATCAGGTGATTTCAGTTTCTATCGTTGGACTGAGTGCGAAAGGACTTGGCTTGGTAGGTGGAGCTAGTGCGATTACTGTAGGCGGAACAGACGGTGCAAGTGCACAGAAAGCCATCACAATGATTAAAACCGCGCTTGCAAAAGTTTCACAGCAGAGAGCAGAGCTTGGTGCGATTCAGAACAGATTAGAGCACACAATTAAAAACCTTGATAACGTTGTTGAGAATACGACAGCAGCTGAATCACAGATTCGTGATACAGATATGGCTTCTGAAATGGTTCGATTCTCTAACAACAACATTCTTGCTCAGGCAGGACAGGCGATGTTATCACAGGCGAACCAGAGTAATCAGGGTGTATTATCATTACTTGGCTAATCGGTATAAGAGTATACAAACAAAAAGGGGTTATCGGGAACCGATAATCCCTTTTTTATCGATGTATAAGCGATATGAGTTTTGATTGATGAAGGGGTAGTAGTGTGGATAAAATACTATTTTTAGAGTGGAAAAGTTTTGGAAATGAGCATATCATCAAAGCATTTGAGACCAAGGGATATGAGATAGTGAAATTACCGTTTCCAAGGGAGACGGAAGATGTCCGTAGCGGAAGGGAATTGACGGAAAAACTCACGATGAGCATTTTAAAAGAGAAGCCGTCATTTGTTTTTTCGTTTAATTATTTTCCTGTGGCTGCAATCGCATGTAAGGCCTGCAAAACAAAATATGTATCATGGATTTATGACAGTCCGTATATTTTGATGTATTCTGAGACGATAAAGTATGATACCAACAGGGTATTTGTATTTGATCGCTTAGAGTGTGAAAAATTCAACGCCTTGGGAATACGACATGTGTATTATCTTCCGATGGCAGCGGCTACAGACTATTATGATAATATTGTGTTGTCTGATGCGGACAAAGTGCATTATGGGAGTGATGTTACATTTATCGGATCGATGTATAGTGAGACAAGTCAACATATGTTCCGACATCTAGAGAATCTTGATGATTATACAAAAGGATATCTATTTGGCCTGATGGAAGCGCAGAAAGAATTGTATGGCATTGATATTTTGGAGAGTGGACTAAAGCCGGATATTGTGAAGGCGATTCTTAAGGTATGTCCGGTGACGGAGCATGGAGATGGGTTTGAAACGGTACAGTGGGTACTAGCTAATTATTTTTTGGCCAGAAAGATAACGGCGATGGAGCGAAGAGAGATTTTATCGGATCTGTCAGAAAAGTATAGGGTCAAACTATTTACACCGGAGCCGACGCCATGGCTTCCTAAAGTACATAATATGGGGAAGGTGGATTACTATTTACAGGCGCCGTATGCAATAAAAGGCGCAAAGATTAATTTGAATATCTCGCTACGAAGTATTCATAGTGGGATGCCCCTTAGAGCATTAGATATTTTAGGATGCAAAGGCTTTCTTTTGACGAACTATCAGGCGGATTTTATGGAATATTTCGAGCCGGGAAAAGATTTTGTGTATTACGAAAATCAAAACGATATATCTGACATTGTAGCCTACTATTTGGAGCATGAAGAACAAAGAGAAGAGATTGCAGAAAATGGATATCGAAAAGTAAAAGAATATTTATCCTATCAAAAACAAATCAGCGCACTTTTAGATTGCATCTAAAGGTGCGCTGATTTTATACGACATCAAATTAGTAATTTAAGCGTCAAGCTCAGCCAGACAAAGCTTGGCTTTGTCAAAATCTCCACATTTCTGGTAAAAAGTTCGTGCCATATTTTTATCACCAAGCATTTCGTAGATGATGCCAAGATAATAAAATGCGAGATGCGAATTGGTGCCCTGTATATGGAAATGCGACTTTTGAGTAGCGTTAATAAAATAGAGGGCGGCCTTTAAATAATTTTGGTTTTTAAAATACATGTAGCCCATATAAAACTGAAAATCTGCGTAAAATTCAAAATATGGAGCAACCTGCTCAAAAAAAGTCTTAGCAGATTCGTTGTCCTCTAAGTGAAGGAGCGTATACCCATAGTTGACAATCATAAGCTGAACAAATTCAGACTCCGGACAAAGATCAAAGGATAGTCCCTTTTCGAAATATTCACGTGCCAATTCCCATTTCGACATAATGTAATAGGATTGACCAATTTGATAGTAAGTATAGGAATCAGGGAAGTCCTTTTCAGAACTTAACAGAATAGACAGATTTCGCTCAGCCTTATTTTTCATATCCTCTTTGGTACCCACGTATCCGTCATGTTCTACTTTGAGAGGAATCGGATAGTCATAGTAGGTGGTGGAAGGATCAATCGGTAATACCTGTTCATGAATCGGACGCTTGTAGTGATAGACATTTCGGTGAAAGAGTCGTTCCACGCGATCAACCGTTACCGTATGTGCGATGTCTTCCGAATAGCGAAGAAGTCTTCCGACGCCGGTTGGATTTTCTTCTATTAAACGATATATTTCGTCTAAATCGAGCTCCTCGACATACTCATCGCTGTCAAGGACGAGAATCCAATCGTGGCTGGCTTTCTCGATGGAAAAATTACGGGCAGCGGCAAAATCTTGAATCCAATCAAAATGATAAATTGCATCCGTGTATTTTTTTGCCATCTCCACCGTATGATCGTTGGAACCGGTGTCTACAATGACAATCTCAAAGGGATAATCTTTGACACGCATCAGACATTTTTCTAACTTCACTTCTTCGTTTTTGGTAATGATACATAAAGAAATCGGAATCATATGGTCTTGTCTCCTTTTCTATACCTGCTATACCGGTAAATTCTTTAGTCGTTCCACGGACATAGGATAGTTTCCAGCCTTTTGATAATAGGTTCTCGCCTTATCATATTGCTGATAGGCTTCATAAATGCAACCAATATTGTGATAGGCGCGATAGGAATTTGTGCCCTCATCAAAATGTGTTTGAATTGTGGTTGCGTGTAAAAATTCGCGAAGCGCGTTTTCGTTTTGCATTGCTTTGATATAAATATTTCCCATCATAAAAGCAAAATCTGCATTGGTGCAAAATGCATCGTATACATGAGCCAGAGAAAGTGCTTTTTCAATTCGGCCCGTATATAGCATGCTGTAACCGTACGATATAATCATACGCTGGACGTACTCGAGGGTTTCATCTACATCGAGGTAAAATCCCTGATCAAAATATTGGAAAGCATTCTCGTAGTCGCTGGCAAGCATATAGCTTTCACCAAGCTGATAATAAAGATATGGATCGCTTGGTTCGTTTTCTAAAGCGGCTTTCAGCATGCGTATATTTCGATTAGATTTAGCAAGAATATCATCCGGGCTACCATAATATCCGGAGTGTGAGATAAAGAGCGGTATATCAAAGCCATAACCTTGTCCTGGTTTGATTTTGACGACTTGTTCATGAATCGTACCCTGATATTTATAAATGCGACGATCAAACAGCCGCTCTACCAGGTCGGTGGAGTGCAGAGTGTTTTGATGCTGATCGTAGCAGAGATTGTCTCGGGTTAATCGCCCGATGGCGTGAGGGTACTGTGCAATGAGCTTTTGTATCTGATTAAAATCAATTTTTTCAATCCATTCATCGCTGTCAAGAATCAGCACCCAGTCATTGGAAGCAGAAGCAATGGAAAAATTTCTGGCAGCAGAAAAATCGTCCTGCCACGTAAAATCTAGTACTTTGGAAGCATATTTGGAAGCAATTTCCTTGGTCCGGTCGGTGGAGCCGGTATCTACCACAACAATTTCAAACGGATGTTTATAAATCGATTTTAAACATGTTTCCAGATTTTTTTCTTCATTTTTTGTAATGATGCAGACAGAAATAGGTACCATAGAATTCTCGTCTCCTTGTCTATATAGGCGATTTATAGTTCGCGATAAGAAACTGGATTAATAAAAAAGTCTAAATGAGGATTTAATAGTGCTGCGAGGTAACAAAAAGAGCTGTTGGACATAAGTAAGCCGTGACACATACTCATCAGCTGTGCATCGATATAGTTGGCTCCATTGAGATTTCCCTGTACAAACACGACTTCCTTTGCAAGCGTAAGTCCCAGCTCATCCGCGTGGTCCTGACACCATGCAATGTCATCCGAAAAAACAAAAAATGTAAGTTCCGGATATGCAGTCACCATATTTTTTGCGGAATTGTGATAGTAGGAAGCATCAAGCTGCCAACCTAATTTCACAAAATCACCGCGTCGAATATGAACGCCGACCGACAACGAAGATTTAATTTTGGTTGCATAAGTCAGATTGGTTTCATCTAAAATAGGTGGAAACTGTAGTTCGTCAAGAAACAATTCTTTATATTTTGCAAACCAGTTTTTGTTAATCCAGTAGCCGAAAAAATAAATAACATCTCCGGGGAAGTTTAAAATTTCCGGATGATATTGATTGCACGGGATGGTATATACTTTGCCATGGAAAGGGTTATCGGTACGATAGTTTAGAGCTTCTGTAATCATTTCCACGGAAAGTCCCATATTCAACATCGTCTGAGCGGTTCCAATCCCGTTTTGCCGATTTTGGATAAAAACATTCCATGCATCCGCATCAAACTGTTTGCTTAAGAGATTTGGTGTTACGCCAAAAAGCTTTTCGAGTTCATACCCGTTATGTTCGTTTTTGAAAAAAAAGTAAGAATCGTCAAGATACCAAATATCTTTTTGACCAGTGGAAAGCTCACCGTAGCGATAAAAGATATATTGGAATACCTGATTGGCAAGACCACCGTTAAAATATTGTATTCTCATCCCCATGTTCGTTCTCCGATTTCTTTGGTAATTTAGTAACTATATTATAACATGATTAAAACTAGGATTCTATGCTTATCTCGCGTAAGATAGGAGAATCATCAACCCCGTGTTTGCCGTGATTCCATATGTGTATATATTCAAAAGGCTTTTCGTTTAGTAAAAGTGCCACTACGGTACCGCTGGTTCGACCTGCAATGAAGCAGTCACATTGTCCAAGTAAATATAAAGAAGAGAGATATTCGATATTCTTGGAATAAAGCTCAGAAGGAGATTCCAAATAGACCTCCGCCAAGAGAGAATTATTGTCCTTTGGAAAATACATTTTCTGAGAGGTGATAAGCTGCGGACCAAAAACATTTCGGAATTCATTTAGAATCCCCTCATCCTCTGTTGCAAGGTAGCAATAGCTACATTCAAAACGAGTCATGGTCTCTTGGACATGCTTTATAATCTCATCTACCTCAGGCTGGGCAGGGTGGTTATATGGTCGAATCCTACGATAATCAGTTCCGCGGCATAGGACACCTAGAATTTTTTGTTTGCCAAATGGAAGAGAGGCGTAAGAGTTCTGTATGCATGTCTGGACAGATTGCGAAAATGGCATATATTTTCTCATTGCGTGACGCCAAAATTCCATAAGAAACGGATTGGTGAGACAATCCATACTATAATAAGGCATAAATTGAGGAATCCCGCTTTTAACAGTATAAGTCTGGGATGTGATTACTTCGTCTAGAGAGTATTGAGGAAATGGTTGCTCAAAAAACAGGTCCCACACATTCTTGGTTTGATTTTCGCTAAGTGATATAAACATGTTTTGTGAATGTTGCATATCAACCAAAGGAATATATCCTTCTTGCAGGCAAGCGACAATCTGACCAAGATTGGTCATAATATGGGAGGCAAGTCCCGGAACAGGGTCATTTCGCTGTATAATACAATACTGTTGACGATAAAAAATGGTTTCCATGATGATATGATCCAAAATGCGGATATATAAAGCATGGAAGCTTGATAAGTCCCCGCTGGAAACAGCCACTTGTTTCAATGCTGTAAGCTCGGAGATAAGCGGGTGGAGTGTATCCGGAAGCTTAAGTGTATGATATAAAGTTTGCAGATTATGGATAATGTGCAAATATTCATCAAATTTATAGTCGCTTATATGGCAAGAAGCCAGATGAATCATGTGATGTTTAAATTCCTTCGCGGCGTTAAACAGGGTGTTTGCAAGTTCTGTTTGTTTCATAATGACTCCTCCATTTTCATCTAAAAGATGGATTATATTAAGGTGTTGGTGTACGAAATACGAGATCCAAATGTTTTTGCCAGCTGTGGTTGCGGGCACATAAATAACCGTTTTGCGCGACGATGGCAGACTCCTTCAGGTGCGATAGAATATGGCGAATCTGCTTGCAAACGATGTGATCGGACACATCAGAGAGAGAATAAAGAAAACAGTTTTCGCCATTTATTAATATATCGTCCAAATACAGACTGCTGTCAGTCACGCAGATTGCGCCCTGTGACATTGCATTAAAAATTCGTTCGCTGGAACCATTTTTAAACCACGCCATGTGGTTGAGCACAATTTTGGCTTCGGACATCAGATGGATTCCTTCTTCAAAGGATACCGGCTTGTGTAAAATGAAATGAGAATAATCAGGCAAGGAAGTTTGCTGCCAGCCTTCACCATAGACATGGACAGTGATTCCGGCACGGACAAGATCCTCTAAAATAGCTCGTCGATAGGTGGCGGATAAATTGGTTTCCGTAAAACGATGGGATTCTATCATGTGTTTTAAATCGGTGTCTGTAAAACGCAGAGAATCTGTCTTGCTATTCATATAGGTTTCAACAGCTTCCTCAAATGTGGCGTTCGTGTGAGACTGTAAGTACGACAGGATAAACAAATCCGCCTCATTATGCAAAGAATCAGAAATGGATTTGTAACTGCCGATAAACAATACATCAATGGGACGTTGTGCCCATGAAGAGTTTGAAGAAGCAGTGGCCTGGTTGTATGCTGATTCACATGGGTGTCCACCCGTGGCTAAGAAAACAGATTGTTTGATAGAGGGATAAAACCTTGAAATATAGGAAACGTGTGTTTTGTCTGCACAAAGAACCGTAGTATCAGAAGGGACGTGATCCAGTGAATCCGCATAGTACATCGGGTGATCCACAAGAAAAGTATAGCAAGGAACGGATAACGTTTCCCAAAGGTTTTTGCCATCACTAAGTTTTTGTGACAGGCCGACCGTATTAAAAAAGAAAGCAGCATCAATTCCATCCTGGGCAAAGCAAAAAAGTGAGCTGCTACTACCTTGAAAATCGGATGGATCAAACGTAAGCAGAGAGTAATTTTTTTGCATAAAATAGAGGCTGAACTGATCTGCAATATAATCGAGGATATAGTTTCCTGTTTTGTAAATTACAATGCGGTAAGGAACATTGGAAGCCGGAATACAAAACGGGTTCTGTTCTTTTCGAAATCGGTTAATCAAAGAAAAAATGCGCATGGTATAAGGCAGATTGGTGGTGCGAAAAGTCTGCAAAAGTTGTGAAACATCTTGATACATGCGCTGATTTAAACTGTTTTCCAATATATTTTCAAATTCAGATACAAAATCCATGTTTTTGGCTCCCGATTATGTTATATTATGAGATAAAGTATATCACAATTTGACCGATTACGTATAATAATGGAGAAAAAATGAGTACAAAAATTTTTGTTATGACACACAAGGTATTTCCGGTTCCGAAAGACCCGGTATATGTACCGATTCAGGTCGGAAAAGCAGGAAAACAAGATTTGGGGTATCTGGGAGATGATACGGGGGAAAATATATCGGAAAAAAACTGCTATTATAGTGAATTGACCGGATTGTACTGGGCGGCTCACAATATTACAGACGCAGATTATATGGGACTTTGCCACTACAGGCGTTTTTTTCTAAGTGCCGTAGGAAATTTGATGAGTGGTCAGGAATATGAGGATATTTTACATAGCTACGATATCATTTTGCCAAGAGCAGTATATTATGATAAATCCTATTATGAAGTGTACAAGGAAGCGCATCATATTAACGATTTGATTGCGACGGGAGAGGCGTTGCGACAACTTTATCCGGAAGATTATTCGATTTTTGAAGAGGTGGTTCATGGAAACGAAGTGTATTGTGGCAATTTATTTGTAACGTCGCGCACACTGTTTTGTGAATACTCGAAATGGCTATTTGATATTTTGAGTCTGGTTGAGCAAAAAATCTGCGTCGATTCCTATGATGCGTATCATAAGAGAGTGTTTGGCTTTTTGTCTGAACAGCTTTTATATGTGTGGGTAAAGAGCAGATCGCTAAAGATTTTTGAGTGTTCCGTCGGTCTGACACAGGAGAAAGCGGAAACGATCGAATTAAAGGAGAGACTTCGTAAAAAAGTAGCTGTGGGAACCTTAGAGAGTATAAGGGAAGCGCTGGAAATATTCCGCAGTTCAATGAAGGAGCGACCGGATTTGATATTACAGGCCTCGGATTTGTCAGGGGAACTTGAAAATATGTTCCGGATTCTGTATGTCTGTGAAAAGGAATTGGAAGAAGGAAACGGAGGAATGTTGGATATCGTAAAGGATTTGGATATGCTGATGAAGCATTATGCTCTGATTGAAAGGATTCTTCTTAATTTAGTGAGTGAAAAAGCGTCCGCGGAAGAAATCAGATATCTGAAAGATGCGAAAGTGTCCGGGTGGCTGTTGCAGGTATTGATAAACAATAACGGAAGATTGAAACAGGAAGAAGAAAAGATCCTAAGTCTGTTGACACAGAGATAGGAGCCAAAGAAATCAATCCGTTTTGTGAAACGTATGAAATGCCTGTTGTACTTGATTCAAATCCTGTTGCGTGACAGGGTGGTCCAGCAGTGTAAGAAGGGGTTTGTAAAATGCCGGAACATGTGAATGAATATATGGATTATTATGATAGTTGGGAATTCTTTTTAGAATTCCCTCTTTTAATTGCATAAAGTCATCATATGCAAATGTGTCAAATCGCATGCAGAGTATTTTAATACCGGTAAAGTAAAATGTCATAAGGAAATCAAATTCAATGGCATCTTTTAGTTCGGACGGAACCATTCTGCTTTGGTAGGCATCCCATTTTAATTCATTGATGCGGAGAATATCCTTATGGTATGCAAGATTTTTACAAAGTACCGTAGACTGCAGATTGATAAAATAATGATAGAGTCTTTGCTCAAGAATGCATACTTTTTGTGCATATAAATAGACAAGGGAAGAAAAATAAATATCTTCGTAGGCCAGATGTTCCGGAAAGCAAATATGATGTTTCAGTAAGAAATCCTTGCGAAACAGCTTGTCCCATACATTACAGCCAACAACATTTGAGGCAATAAAATCAGCGCGCTCCTGCGAGGAGGTGATGGTGATTAGTCGGTCTGCAAGTCCGGTCTCCTTCGAAATGGCTATGGAATCATCTCGATTAGCTAAAAATAAGGAATGAGAGCCGTCATCGCGGACATGTCGACAAAAAGAAAAATCGCTATCTGTATTTTGAATCGCAAGATAGAGCTGTTGATACATGTCCGGTTCCACCCAGTCATCCGAGTCGACAAAACCTATGTAAGTTCCGCGTGCATAGGAGATACCAATGTTTCGGGCGCCACCTTGGCGCTGATTTTCTTCCAGATGAATAATGGAAACAAGGTCCGGAGCCGATTGCTCGATTTGTGTCAGAATGTCCCAAGTGCGATCGGTAGAGGCGTCATCGACAAAAATAAGCTCCAATTGATTGGTGCCGATGGTCTGATTGCGCAGAGACTCAAAACATCGCATCACATAGTTTTCAACATTAAAACAGGGAATAATAATACTGATTTCAGGCATTGGAAATCACCTCCAGTCTTGCTTTTGCAGGTTCATAGGAGTTACATTTTTTATAATAAGAGACTGCATTTTGCAGATCACCGAGACATTCATAAATGACGCCGATATTGTAAAGGGCGCGAAAGCTGTTTGTACCCTCAACCACACATGTCTGAAATGTAGTCGCCTTTTTAAATTGCGCAATAGCCTCGTCAAATAGAGCATTGTTCATGTAGATCAGTCCCATTAAAAAAACAAAATCCGCATTGATTGCAAACGTGTCATAAATAGATTCAAAACTAAGCGCGTCTTTGTATAGTTTGAGATTCAGCATACAATATCCGTAGGATTCGACCATGGACTGCACATAAAAAAGGGATGGATCAAGGTCAAACGATAATCCGTTCTGAAAAGCTGAAAGTGCCCTCTTATCGTCGCCAATGGTGGAGTAAGCTTTTCCAAGCTGGTAGTATAGATAAGGGTCCTTTTTTTGGATAAGAGCATTTTCCATCAGTTGAATGTTTCGCTTGCATTTTTGATGTAGCAGATCCGGTGTCAGGTATCCGTCATGATGGAACAAAACAGGGAGATCGTGATACTGACAGGTGAGCTGATCGGAAATGGGAGTGATTTGTTCGTGAACTGCTCCGGTGTACTGATAGTAGTTACGGTTATAGATTCTGCCGAGGCGGGTAATTGCATAGGTGGCAGAGCCGGACAGCGTGTAAGCATCTTTTTGCTGGATTGTTCCGATAACCGTAGCATTTTTCTTGTTTTCGATAAAAGAAATCAGCTGCGTAAAATCAGCCGAAACCAGGGTTTCGTCACAATCGAGAAACCAAATCCAGTCGGTGGAGGCTTTGCTCGCGCAAAAATTTCTGGCTTTACTAAAATCATCGCACCACGTAAACTGATGGATGTGATCGGTATATTTACGAACTATGTCTACCGTCTGATCGACAGATCCGGTATCCGTATATAGGATAGGAATCGGATATGCAGAAAGTGCCCGAAGACAGCGTTCCATACATTTTTCTTCATTTTTTCCTATCAGACAAAAAGAAATGTTGGGTGTCATACAGGCCTCCTTTGTGTTTCTTTTATTTCTAAAATCAGTATAAAATAGCACTTAAAAAAAAACAAGAAATGCCTGTTATTTTTTTGAGAAAAACACCGATATATATGATATAGTGTAGTTATGTAGAGTCAACGTATATACGTTTAATTTGACGGAAAGTGGGGTTATCATGGAAGATATCAGAGTGCAGCAGATAGAAGCGTTAGAAACAGGAATCGAGTATGTGAAAAAATTGATTCCGGCGATGAAAGAAATCATACCGGAGCTTCGTGGTGATGAAAAAGAAGATACAAAAGATTTCCTGAATCAGATTATCGAAGGAATCAATTTTATAATTGAGATTGTAAATGCAACGCTTGATATGATTAATGAAAAGGAAGAGATTCTAAATAAAGACGGAATGGAAGAAAAGGTACAGCTCCTCAATAAAGCATTGCAGGAACGTGACAATGTAAAAGTTGCACAGGCAATGGAAGAAGGAATGCTTCCGTTTATGGATATATTCTATCAAGTTGCAAGTATCATCGTAGAGAGAGAAAAAGCATGAAATATGATTATTTGATTGTAGGTGCGGGATTGTTTGGTGCCGTATTTGCAAACGAGGCGCGCAAAGCCGGTAAGACTTGCTATGTGATTGAGAAGAGAGAACATATTGCGGGAAATATATATACCGAACAGACATATGGCATTTCGGTACATAAATATGGAGCACATATTTTTCATACATCCGATCGAGAAGTATGGGAGTATGTGAACGAATTGGCGGAGTTTAATCATTACGTGAATTCTCCGGTGGCAGTGTACAAAGATGAGATATATAATCTTCCGTTTAACATGAATACATTTAGTAAAATGTGGGGAGTGAAAACGCCGCAGCAGGCAAAGGATAATATAGCAAAGCAGATTGAGCAGGCGCAGATTAAGGAGCCGTCTAATCTGGAAGAACAGGCGATTTCACTTGTCGGTACGGATGTATATGAGAAATTGATCAAAGGTTACACAGAAAAGCAGTGGGGGAGAGATTGCAAAGATCTTCCGGCGTTTATTATCAAACGTCTTCCGCTACGTTTTGTCTACGACAACAATTATTTTAATGATCGATATCAGGGGATTCCAATCGGTGGCTACACGCAGATTGTGGAAAAGCTACTGGAAGGAACCGAAGTAGAGCTCGGTATCACCTACAAAGAGTTTGTGGCACGCAGTAAGCAAGAGGCAGAAACTAAATCGGAGAATAGCAAGCGGATTGAATATGATAAAATTCTATACACCGGAATGATTGACGAGTTTTTTGAGTACCGTTTTGGTGAGCTGGCATACCGCTCTCTTCGATTTGAGAGTGAATATCTTCCGACAGAACAAAATTATCAGGGGAATGCTGTGGTAAATTATACGGAGAGAGAAATTCCGTATACCAGAGTCATCGAACACAAGCATTTTGAGTTTGGTAAGGGTGATGGAACGGTGATTACACGAGAGTACCCTGCGGATTGGAACAAAGGCGATGAACCGTACTATCCGATTAACGATGAAAAAAACGGCGCACTTTATGAACGTTATGCTAAGTTGGCAGAGCAGGAGAAGCATGTGCTGTTTGGAGGCAGACTTGGACAGTACAAGTATTACGATATGGATAAGGTAATACGTGCAGCGCTGGATATGGCAGCAGAAGAATTTGCCAAAGAGAAAGTGCAATAAAATAAAAGTGCGAAATATCCCCGTTGCTACTTGCAATGGGGAATTTTTTGCAGTATAATACTTTGAAAGTCAAACTATTTGAAATAGAAAGTAATAGAGGAGGCCCAGACATGACCTGGAATGAAGCGATCAATGATTTAGACGAACGTAGGAAAAAAGTGAATCTCGGTGGTGGAAGAGCAAGAATTGAGGCGCAGCATAAAAAAGGGAAAATGACGGCGCGCGAGCGAATTGAAGTCCTATTAGACGAAGGAAGTTTTGTGGAAGTAGACGGGATGATTGAATCTCGTATAGATGATTTTGGTCTTGATAAAAAGAGAGTACCGGGAGATGGTGTTGTCACAGGTTACGGAACCATCGATGGTAGACAGGTGTTTGTGGCAAGTGAAGATTTTACGGTGATAGGCGGAACGCTTGGAGAATATCATTCATTCAAAATTTGTCGCATTCAGGATATGGCGATGTCGATGAAAGCTCCATTGATTTGTATCAATGACAGTGGCGGAGCCAGAATTGAAGAGGGGATTTCATCCCTTAGTGGCTACAGCGGTATGTTCCTAAGACACACCAAAGCGTCCGGAGTGATTCCGCAAATTGCGGTTATTTTAGGTCCGTGCTCGGGTGGTGCATGCTATGCTCCGGCAATTTGTGATTTTATTTTTATGGTGGAAGATATTTCAAAAATGTTTATTACGGGACCGAATGTGGTTAAGACCGTAATTAACGAAGAAGTGTCGGTAGAAGAGCTTGGTGGTGCAAAAGTGCATGCAGAAAAATCGGGTGTTTCTCACTTTACCTATCAGACGGAAAGAGAATGTTTGATGGGAGTTAGAAAACTCTTGACATATCTTCCAGCAAATAACACGCAGAACCCTCCTGCGGTGGGAGAGATTGAGGTCGCAACATCTCTTGCATCAAATGTGATGGAAAAAGTGGGAGAGCTGGGAAAAAAGATGATTCCGCTTCGCGAGGATCGAAGTAGTAAGATTGTGGATATTGTTCCGGATAATTCCAGACGTGCTTATAACGTGAAGGATGTTTTGGAGTGTATTATCGATAAAGGCAGTTTCTTTGAAGTGCAGAAAGATTTCGCAAAGAACGTGGTTGTGGGGTTTGCGCGAATGGATGGAGAGGTAACGGGATTTGTATGTAACCAGCCAAATCATATGGGCGGTGCAATTGATTATCATGCATCCGATAAAATGGCGCGCTTTATCCGTTTCTGTGACTGCTTTAATATTCCGCTCATTACATTGATTGATGTTCCGGCATTTTTACCGGGAACAGCGCAGGAGCATAACGGAATTATTCGTCATGGAGCGAAGGTGCTCTTTGCTTATTCAGAGGCTACGGTTCCAAAGATTTCTCTTATTATGAGAAAAGCTTATGGCGGAGCTTATATAGCGATGAACTCAAAAGAAATGGGAGCAGATATCGTATATGCATGGCCGATTGCAGAAATTGCAGTTATGGGTGCGGAAGGTGCGGTCAATATTGCGTTTAAACGCAAGATTAAAGAGGCGCAAGATCCGGAAGCAATGCGGCAGCAATGCATTAAAGAATATGATGAGCGATTTTTAAATCCTTATGTGGCAGCATCGCGCGGCTACGTAAATGAAGTGATTAAACCGGAAGAGACGAGAATGGCTCTCTTGAAAGCTTTGAAAGGATTAAAGAATAAGGAAGCAGATACGCCGTATAAAAAGCATGGAAATATCCCACTATAAAGGTGATTGTGAAAGATTTTGCATAGAAAAACTCCACAAAAAAACAAACGTGTGCTATGATAATTGCACAGATAAGGAAAGTGAGGAATTATCATGGCAGAAAAGAAGATATTGGCTTTGATTACAGCAAGAAGCGGCTCAAAGAGCGTGGTGCATAAAAATATCCGCAAGATTAACGGGAAACCGATGATGGCCTATTCGATTGCACATGCGCAAGCTTCTAAATATATAAATAGGATTATTGTTTCAACCGATAGTGAAGAGTATGCGGAAATTGCGCGTGAATACGGAGCTGAGATACCTTTTATTCGGCCGGCGGAATATGCTACGGACACAGCGCTGGATATTGATGTATTCGAGCATGCACTTGGCTTTTTGAAAGAAAAAGAAAATTATGTTCCTGATATCGTTGTGCACTTAAGGCCAACTTATCCATATCGAGATCCGGCAGACATTGATACGATGATTGAGATGATGTTGGAGGATGAAACGGTAGATTCTGTTCGTAGTGTAAAGAAAAATGAAGTGGTTCCGCATAAAATGTGGTACCTCAAAGAGGACGGTACTTTGGATTCTCTTATGAAAGATATTCCGGAGGCGTACAATATGCCACGTCAGGCTTTGCCTGCGACATATATACAGAACGGAAATGTGGATTTGCTTCGTCCGCGAGTGGTGACAGAGTATCATTCTATGACCGGAAAAAATATCAAGGGATTCGAAATGAAAGAAATGTATGACGTGGATACGGAAGCAGATTTCTCCAGGGTTGCTGATCGGATAAAAATCTGTGGCGGAGGTCAACAATTTGTCTTTGATATTGATGGAGTGATTGCACTGAAACGTGAAGATCTCGACTATGCGCAGGCAGGACCAAATGAAGAGATGATTCGTATTGTGAATCAGCTTTATGATTGGGGCAATAAAATTGTACTGTTTACGGCAAGAGGTTATGTGACCGGAATTGACTGGAGGGAGGTCACGGAGAAGCAGATGAAAGATTGGGGTGTGAAGTATCACGAACTCCATATGGGGAAACCAAACGCAGATTATTATGTGGATGACAAAATGCTGAGTCTGGATTTCTTGTATAAGGAGTTCGGAAACGAAAGTTAGTTATCACACTTATCGCACAGTGACATGAATTCAGCACAGGTATTTTTGATGAATTCCTCATCCGCGCTTCCCAGGCAATGCTGCAATGCACATGCGCAGTATTGTCTGACAAGTTGTGGATTGCCGATGTGTAGATGCAACTGTGCGGCATATAGATTGAGCTCGTAATTTTGCGGATCTTTTTCGAGGCCTCGCTCGACACTGATTTTTGCCTCTGCATATTCGCCAATGCCCATACGAATAATCGTTTCAATGGTATCAAGGTTTGCGGATTCAGGATAACTGTGTAAACGATAATGAACGAGTGCATTGTATGCGCACCGATAGTCCTCCTCCTGGATGGAAGAAAGCATAAGGTTCGTGTAGGTCTTAGCATCAAAATCCGGTAAAGGATGATAACCGGTAGCTTTGCGGAAAATGCGAAGCACATCGGTTTCAAATAACATATATTCTTGCTTGATAAAGGTAAGATAATTCGTATAGTCGTTTTTGCGTGTGGGATACTCTTCCAGCATACGACATAATTTGGATAAAATATAGGATGCGGAATCCGTTTCGGAAAACTTATATTCAGAGGAAATTGGCACATCTTCTGAATAGGCGGCAGAGCCTGTTGTGTTTGTGGCAACAAGACAACCGCACATAGCAGCTTCTCTTGGGATGCGGTCTTTTCCAGGATGAGAACCAAAATCAACGTATATTTTTGCTTTTTTCATTGTTTCTCGCATGCCATATGGCGTCAATCCGCTTAGTGCCTGCCATTTGATTTGATAATCTGATTTGGCGATCAATTCGGCCGTTTTAGAAAATCCTTTTTTGGGATTAAACAAAATCACATCGTCACGTTCACTGTCACTTCCGGATTCGCTCTGAAGAAAAAACTCACCATTCAAATAATCAGAAAGATAGCATATTTTATCGGAATCGATATGTAATGTGTTTGTCAAAAAATTGATAGCATAGTGCGATTGAGCCAAATGTATCAGGTTGGTATGATGTTGCATATTTGCAAGGTCTTCTTTGCTGTATACCGCATTATCGACACTGAGCCACCAAATAAAGCATCTGAAATTGGCCAGCTGGTGCAATAGAGGAATGTTGATTTCTGGAACAATTACAATCGTATCCTCATTTTCTTCTATTTTTGTGCACCATGGAACCTGATACTTGTGATAGGATTCGCAGACCGGGTCAGTACCATCAATAACATTGAGGTACAGCATTTTGGCCGGAAAGCCAAGCATATTTAGTTTATATCCCAATTGGTGCAAAAGTTCCGGACCA
Source organism: Lachnospiraceae bacterium (assembly GCA_045588655.1). GTDB lineage: Bacteria > Bacillota > Clostridia > Lachnospirales > Lachnospiraceae > SVFI01. The sequence goes on from JAZNEP010000042.1 coordinate 96,082, forward strand.
CCGGTGGCCTTGTTTGCCGGGCACAATATATAAATCATCGTTTTCCTCTACAATCTTTTGATTTTTAACAATAATTATTAAACAACATTCCGCTGTAGGCGCTGGTAATATACGGGGAAGGATAATTCTTGCCCGGATTCTTGTAAGCGACAATTGTTTTGTTCACATATTGTATCGGATTTAATGAAACCTGATTGCTTTTGCGAAGCATGGAATTGGCAAAATCTTTTACAGGAGAAAGTGCTTCTTCGTTTGTGGAATCAAAAGTAACTTGGCGCAATTTCTCTGTATTCACGGAAAGCTGTCCGTCAGAAGTAAAAGATAAACCGATGGTATCAAGGTCGCTGGCATAATGTCGAGATATATATCCGATTTCAGTTAAAAGCTGTGAGTTTTTGGTGTGCCGACTCGGATTTGCGGACACATGGTTGATAAAGTCATTATAGCTCGCAGCCAAAGACTGAATATTTTCGGATAAACTGTCAATATCATTCTTGAGTCCAATCTCAGTATAAAATCCCGGCTCACTACTTGGGCTGTTTAATGTGATTTCATAAACCTTTTCAACAGTAAATACATTTGAGGAAGCGGTTCGCTCGATACCGTTTACTTCAAATAGAGCATTGCAGGATGGCTGAGAAATACGATCGAGACCAAGATATTCAACAATGCCATTGGATTTACTCGTGTTTTCATCGTTGATTTCAAACAGGGTATCCTTTCCTTGGATAAGACCGGTAGAGGTTGACTCTAGTTTGAGGGCGCTTCTGCCTTCTCCGTCTTCTACAATGGAAGCATTCAATCCGATATTAGCGTTTGAGATTAATCGTTGCAAACGATTTTGTATATCTATATTTGTGTCGTCTTCGTGAAGATCGAACTGGAATTCATAACCGGTGTCTTTAATGGTTACATCAAAGGAATAGCTGCCCGGAGTAAGTGCTATGGACTCATCTGATGTGAGGGCGTTTCCGAGATTTACCTGCGGCTTTGCAAGTCTGGCAACTTCAAGTCGGAAAGTAGGGGCATCGGACGGTGTATCTCCCTCTAAAGCACCAAGATACTTGGCGGATGCAATCTCAGGATGAGAGGAATATGCCTTCTTTTGTCCGAGGATGCCGTTTTCATCAAGTGTACCTCGAGTCTCCATAATTGAGTTACGGAAAATACGCGCACTTTCCTTCAGTCCGACAGCATATGATTTTGAAGCCTCGCTTGTATCAAGGATATATAGAGGAGACTCTTTATTTAATTTTACGATGGAATTATAGATGTTGCGCAAATCACTCTTTTTGTGAGCGTCCTGCGACGTAATGGATTTTGGCGCATATTCTGCCATATAATAGTTGTATACTTGATTAAGTGCACCAAAGTTTACTGCCATAAGAGCCCTCCTTTCTTCCTTGAAATTGCTGTTTGGTGGGATAAGAATAGACAATCCGTGTCAAAATCCCAGCATGGGCAAAATAAAGCTATTTTTATACATTAAATATATCACGCTGAGAAATCAAATGCAAGTGGTCTGCGGAAAGATATCCTATTTATAATAAGAAAAAACAGAAAAAACGCTAGAAAACAGCTTGACGATACAGTTTTCGTGTGATATATTTGTTTAGCGAGATGACATTAGGTCTTTTTTTTATGCTCAAAAAAAGATTGGATGCGCCATCGAAACTTAAGTTTAGATTAATGCCCATATAGGGAATGGAGGAACAGGATATGCGTACAAAAATTACTTTAGCTTGTACAGAATGTAAAAATCGTAACTACAATATGACAAAGGACAAAAAAACACATCCGGACAGAATGGAAACAAAGAAATATTGTAGATTTTGCAAAACTCATACTTTACACAAAGAAACAAAATAATCCGTTTTAAGATAGGAGTAAAAGTTATGGGAGAAAGTAATACAGAGAAAAAAGGCTTTGCTGAAAGCTTAAAAGCAGAATTTGGTAAGATTGTTTGGCCAAATAAAGCTACGCTCGGAAAGCAGTCGGTAGCAGTAACCATCATTTCGGTGATTTTGGGACTGATTATTGCATTGCTTGATACGGTTATTCAATACGCAATCAACTTTATTACAATGTAAAGCGAGGGTGGCAATATGGCAGAAGCAAACTGGTATGTAGTCCATACCTATTCAGGTTATGAAAATAAAGTCAAAGCCAATATTGAAAAAACAATTGATAATCGTCATTTGGAAGAGGAGATTCTTGAGGTTAGAGTTCCTATGCAGGACGTTGTCGAAATGAAGAATGGAGCTAAGAAAACAGTTCAGAAGAAGATGTTTCCTGGCTATGTGTTAATCAATATGGTGATGAATGACGAAACCTGGTATGTTGTCCGCAATACACGCGGTGTTACAGGTTTTGTCGGACCGGGAAGTAAGCCGGTTCCGCTTACAGAAGCAGAAATGAAGCCGCTTGGAATCAAAACGGAAAATATTTCTGTTGATTTTGAAGAAGGAGATATGATCGCTGTTGTGGCCGGCGTATGGAAAGATACAGTCGGTATGGTTCAGAGAATGGACTTTAATAAACAGACAGCGACAATCAATGTAGAACTGTTCGGACGTGAAACGCCGGTTGAAATCAGTTTTGCAGAAGTAAGAAAGATGTCGTAAGACGAATTTGAAACGAAGTTCATAGGATGAATTCCTACTTATATATAAGAAGGTTCAGCTCGTGAGCTGTGGGAGGGTCATAAGATCCGCCACTACCACAATTTATTAGGAGGTGCCAAAATGGCAAAGAAAGTAGAAGGATACATTAAGTTACAGATCCCTGCTGGTAAAGCTACACCAGCACCACCTGTTGGTCCTGCACTTGGACAGCATGGTGTTAACATCGTTGAATTTACAAAACAGTTCAACGCAAGAACAGCTGATCAGGGAGATATGATTATCCCTGTAGTAATCACAGTTTATGCTGACAGAAGTTTCAGTTTTGTAACCAAAACTCCACCTGCAGCAGTACTTCTTAAAAAAGCTTGTAAGATTCAGTCCGGTTCTGCAACACCTAACAAAACAAAGGTTGCAACAATCTCTAAAGCGGATTTGCAGAAAATCGCAGAGACAAAAATGCCAGACTTAAACGCAGCAAGTCTTGAAGCTGCTATGAGCATGATCGCTGGTACAGCAAGAAGTATGGGAATCACAGTAGAAGAATAAGATTCCGGTAACGCAGTAATTTGATATATAGTGGGAGAGCCTTTCGGTTCGCCACTACCACTAGGAGGTAAACAAAATGAAACATGGAAAAAAATATAGCGATGCTGCAAAAGCGTTCGACCGCACAGTGCAGTACGAGCCAGCAGAAGCTATCGCATTAGCAAAAAAAGCAGCAGTTGCAAAATTTGATGAAACAATTGAAGCACATATCCGTACAGGATGTGATGGACGTCATGCAGATCAGCAGATCCGTGGCGCTGTAGTTCTTCCAAATGGAACAGGTAGAACAGTTCGTGTTTTAGTATTTGCTAAAAACGATAAATTAACAGAGGCAGAAGCAGCTGGAGCTGATTATGTTGGAGGAGAAGAACTCATTCCAAAGATTCAGAATGATGGATGGTTAGATTTCGACGTAGTTGTTGCTACACCTGATATGATGGGTGTTGTTGGTCGTCTTGGTAAAGTATTAGGACCAAAAGGATTAATGCCAAACCCTAAGGCTGGTACAGTAACTATGGATGTTACAAAGGCTGTAAATGATATCAAAGCAGGTAAGATCGAATACAGATTGGATAAGAACAACATTATCCATGTGCCGATTGGAAAAGCTTCTTTTGAAGAAGAAAAATTGCAGGAAAACTTTAATGCACTTATGGAAGCGATTGTAAAAGCAAAACCAAGTACATTAAAGGGACAGTACTTAAAGAGTGTAACACTTGCTCCGACTATGGGTCCTGGTGTAAAGGTTAGCACAGTTAAATTCTAATTCTATTTCTTGTGGTTTGAAAGCAAGTTGTTGAAAAAAGAATGAGATTGAATGAGTGGTTGACATTGTCAATCACTCATTTTTTTTGTATACTTTCAATGGATTATTTTAAACAAAAGTTAGAGTAAGAGGGAATTTATGAAGAAAAATAGTAAGAAAATATGTATATCTTTTGCAATCGCTTTTATTGCGACTTTGTTGATTGGCGGATTGGCTTTGGGGGTGTATTCCAAATATTCGCTCAAAATGGCAAGTGAGAATACGGAGGTATTGCAGGTGATTGAGACAGATGCAGAGATAGAGGGGGACGAACAGGCGACACAAAATGAAGTGCAAAATGAGCAGGAGGAGCAGATAAAGCAGGAATCTGAGTCGGAAGGTGACTCGAAGGTCTTGGCGAACGATGCGGAGATAGAGGGAGAAGTGGAAAAAGAGATTGAAGAAATGCCGGGAGAAAGTGGGAGTGTTACATTGACATTTGGAGGTGATATCTGTTTTCATGACCCGTTTGCGAATATGGGAGCACTGGTTTCGCGTGGAGGGACAATGGAAACCTGCATTGATCGAGATCTTTTGATGGAGATGAGGGAGTCGGATATCTGTATGGTGAATAACGAGTTTCCTTATTCGGATAGGGGGGCTCCGATTCCGGAAAAGACATTTGCTTTCCGTAGCAAACCGGAGAATGTGAAGTTGTTGCATGAGATGGGGGTGGATATTGTTTCTTTGGCCAATAATCATGCATACGACCACGGAGAGGAGGCTCTTTTGGATACGCTTTCTGTTCTGGAAAATGCTGATGTGAAGTATGTTGGTGCAGGAAGGAATCTGGAGGAGGCTTCGCAGGCGGTGTTTTTTGATGCGAATCAAGTGAGGGTTGCTATTCTTTCGGCAACCCAGATTGAACGTATGGAAAATCCGGATACCAGAGGTGCCACAGAAAACAGCCCCGGAGTTCTTCGTTGTTTTTCGGAAAAAGAACTGAATCATTTTTTGACTGTGGTGGAGAATGTGAAGAAGCGGTGTGATGTACTGGTGGTATATATGCATTGGGGAACAGAGAATACAGATGAACTTGATTGGGCACAGCCGTATCAGGCACAGCTAATCGCTAATGCGGGAGCGGATATAATTGTGGGAGCGCACCCGCATTGCTTACAGGGAATTGATCAGGTGAGTGGTGTTCCGGTAATTTATAGCCTTGGGAATTATTGGTTCAATTCAAAAGCAATGGATACTGCGTTGCTAAAGGTGAAAGTAAATGGTGAAGGGATAGAAAGTGTCCAAATTATCCCTGCAAGGCAGGAAAATTGTAGCACGTCAATGTTGCATGAAGAAGAGGCGCAAAGGGTTCTGGGGTATTTACAAGGAATCTCGTCCAATGTCATGATTGATCGGGATGGATATGTGACATGGTAATGGAGAGATAATAAAATTATGTTTTATCAATTAATAAAAAGACTTGGAAAACTTTCTAAGTCTTTTTGTTATATTTTAAGATTTTATGAAGTACCTTTTCTTTCTTTGTTTTAAAATGCTATAATTAAATAAAGTTATTGGTAAAATCTAATTTGTATAAAATATAGAAAATAAGTATTAAGGAGGTTTTGATTATGAAAAAATATATATTAACAATATTATCTATTATTATATGTGTATTATGCCTTATGGGATGTTCATTCTCAAATTTAAATGAAGAAGTTGAATTAGCAGTAAGTTCAACAGCAGATTATCCAGCTTCAATTATGGTAAATGATATGATTTATTTATTAGGTCAAGCAATTCTAGCTGAGGTTGATGAGAGTGCTATTATTGGATATACAAATTCATATACAGATAGTTTTCCTTCTAAAAACGGAGAAACAAATTTTAATAGAGAATTAAATATGCCTTATGCTGAAGTAGAAGGCGGTATTGCTGTTTTGTATGAAAATGAGTGGTATTTATGTACTCCTAAAGAATCTAATAAAACAGAAACTATTACCTATAATGGAAAAGAATATCTTAAGTCTGAATTATGTGATGCTACATTACATTGGTTAGAACTATCTGAGCAAGAAAGAATGTATTCATCTTATTTACCACCAGAATTTATGATTTTTGAAGAAACATGGGGAATCACTCTTGCAGCAGAAAATGTTACTCCGGAAGGTTTAAAAATTAAATGTACTCAATCAGCAGGAGGAGCAACAGGAGAATTACAAACTGGAAGTTGGTACATTGTTGAGAACTGGACTAAAGAAAATGGATGGAAAGAAATACCTTATGTTATAGAAGGTGAAATTAGTTGGACTGCTGAAGCATGGATTATCCCAATGAATGACACTTGTGAATGGGAAGTAAATTGGAATTGGTTATATGGTTCTTTACCTGCAGGTAAATACAGAATAGGAAAAGACATAATGGATTTCAGAGAAACAGGCAATTATGACAATTCTATTTATTTTGTAGAGTTTGAGATTACAGACTAAAAAATATAAAAAATCTTTATATCCCTTATAATTGCAGGGATTTAGGTATCCTTCTATTTCTGGATAATATAAAAAGCGAAAAATGTGCTTGACACGCTGTGAGGGGGTGTGATAATCTATACGAGGTCGTTAGACCAATGCCGAAGACAGTAGGTGCCATTGAGCGTAAGTGTATCGCCTACCGAGGAGAGAAGAGTTAGAGTATTCTATGCCTCCCGTTTTCGGGAGGCTTTTTTGATATAAAGCTATACTCCTATCGGCACCAAAATCTATAAGGAGGTAATAAAATGGCTAAAGTTGAATTAAAACAACCTATCGTGGAAGAGATTTCTAATTACATCAAAGATGCTCAGTCAGTTGTGCTTGTGGACTACCGCGGACTTACTGTGGAACAGGATACAAAGCTTCGTAAACTTTGTCGTGAAAATGACGTTGTTTACAAAGTGTACAAAAACACAATGATGAACTTTGCATTCAAAGGTACAGATTTTGAAGCACTTGCTCCATATCTTGAAGGACCAAGCGCAGTTGCAATCTCATCTACAGACGCAACAGCACCAGCCCGTATTATGGGTAAATTTGCAAAAGATGCAAAAGAACTCGAAATCAAAGGTGGTGTAGTTGAAGGAGTTGCATACGATGCAAAAGGAATCGAAAGCATTGCTAGTATTCCAAGCAGAGAAGAATTACTTTCCAAATTACTTGGAAGTATGCAGTCTCCAATCGCGAACTTTGCTCGCGTCATGAACCAGCTTGCTGAAAAAGGTGGCGTTGGTGAAGCGGTAGCTGAAGCAGCTCCGGCTGAAGAGGCTCCGGTAGCAGAGGAAGCTCCGGCAGTTGAAGAAGCAGCAGTGGAAGCTCCGGCTGAAGAATCAGCAGAATAATCAGAACATTAATGTATGAATTTTAAATTTTTAAATGGAGGAAAATAAAATGGCAAAATTAACAACAGCAGAACTTATTGATGCTATCAAAGAGTTAACAGTTTTAGAATTAAACGATTTAGTAAAAGCTTGTGAAGAAGAATTTGGTGTATCTGCAGCAGCAGGTGTTGTAGTTGCAGCAGCAGGCGGTGCAGCAGGTGGCGCTGAAGAAGAAAAAACAGAGTTCGACGTAGAATTAACAGATGTTGGACCAAACAAAGTTAAAGTTATCAAAGTAGTACGTGAAGCTACAGGTCTTGGATTAAAAGAAGCAAAAGACGTAGTTGACGGAGCTCCAAAGGTAATCAAAGAAGGCGCTTCTAAAGAAGAAGCTGATGATATCAAAGCTAAACTTGAAGCTGAAGGCGCTAAAGTTACTCTTAAATAATAAGAGCAATACTTGTGTGAAGATCCCGGGTGTGATAATAAATCACTACCCGGGTTTTTATGTTGTGTGAAAATATTGGAAAAATACAGAAAATTTTCTTGACGTTAAAATAGACTTGTAGTAAAATAGACAATGCACTATTGTGTTATAGTGTGCTATTTTTATGCATTTGCATATAAAATTGGTTAAAAAATATGAACGAGGTGAATGTCAATGGAAAAGAACAGAATACGTCCGATTGCCTCCGGCAAGCATTTACGTATGAGTTACTCGCGGCAAAAAGAAGTTTTGGATATGCCAAATCTGATCGAAGTTCAGAAAGATTCTTACCAGTGGTTTCTGAAAGAAGGTCTGAAAGAGGTATTTGCAGATATTTCTCCGATTGCCGATTACAGTGGACACTTAAGTCTTGAGTTCGTAGATTTCGAGCTCTGTGAAGACGAAGTTAAGTATTCTATTGAAAAGTGCAAAGAAAGAGATGCAACATATGCAGCACCTTTGAAGGTAAAAGTACGCCTTTATAATAAAGAGAAGGAAGAAATTACGGAACATACGATTTTTATGGGAGATCTGCCTCTGATGACAGAGACAGGTACATTCGTAATTAACGGTGCAGAGCGTGTTATTGTAAGCCAGTTGGTTCGTTCTCCTGGTATTTATTATGCAATCGGTCATGATAAGATCGGTAAAGAGCTCTATTCATGTACGGTAATTCCGAATCGTGGTGCATGGTTAGAGTATGAAACAGATTCCAATGACGTTTTCAGTGTTCGTGTCGATAGAACAAGAAAGGTTCCGATTACGGTTTTACTTCGTGCGCTCGGAATCGGTACAAATTCAGAAATTTTAGAGCTGTTTGGTGAGGAACCGAAGATTCTTGCCAGCTTTGCAAAAGACCCTTCGATAACAGAGAAGAATCCGGAAGGAAGTTATGAAGAGGGTCTCTTAGAGTTATACAGAAAAATTCGTCCGGGTGAGCCTCTCAGCGTAGAAAGTGCAGAGAGTCTCATTACAGCAATGTTCTTTGATCCTAGAAGATATGACCTTGCTAAAGTAGGACGATACAAATTCAATAAAAAACTTGCGTTCAGAAACAGAATCAGACATGCAACGCTTTCGCAGGATGTCATGAATCCGTTTACAGGTGAGATTATTGCAAGTGCAGGTGATGTTGTCACAGCAGAACTGGCAGATGAAATTCAGAATGCAGCAGTTCCGTTTGTTTGGATTGCAACAGAAGAAAGAGAAGTAAAAGTTCTTTCTAATATGATGGTAGAGCTGACAAGCTTTGTGGATTGTGATCCGAAAGAACTTGGAATTACAGAGCTTGTATATTTCCCAGTTCTTCAGCAGATTTTACAGGATTATTCTGAAAAACCGGAAGAATTGGCAGACGCAATTGCTCAGAATGCAGCAGAATTGATGCCAAAGCATATTACCAAGGAAGATATCTTATGTTCGATTAACTACAATATTCATCTTGAGTATGGTCTTGGAAATGACGATGATATTGACCACCTTGGAAACAGACGTATTCGTGCGGTTGGAGAGCTTCTCCAGAATCAGTACAGAGTAGGTCTTACAAGACTTGAAAGAGTTGTACGTGAGAGAATGACGACACATGATGCAGAGGAAGTGACGCCACAGGCTCTGATTAATATTAAACCGGTGCAGGCTGCAGTGAAAGAATTCTTTGGTTCTTCTCAGCTTTCACAGTTCATGGATCAGAATAACCCGCTTGGTGAATTGACACATAAGAGACGTTTGTCAGCACTTGGTCCTGGTGGTCTTTCCAGAGATCGTGCCGGATTCGAGGTTCGAGACGTTCACTATTCTCATTACGGAAGAATGTGTCCGATTGAGACACCGGAAGGTCCGAACATTGGACTTATCAACTCACTTGCTTCTTATGCAAGAATTAACGAGTATGGTTTTGTAGAAGCACCATATCGTAAGATTGACAGAACAGATCCGGAAAACCCAAGGGTAACGGATGAAGTAGTATATATGACTGCAGATGAAGAAGATAATTACCATGTAGCACAGGCGAGTGAGCCTCTTGACAGTGAAGGACATTTCAAGAGAACTGCTGTGTCCGGTCGTTACAAGGATGAAACACAGGAATACCCACGTACGATGTTTGAATACATGGATGTATCACCTAAGATGATCTTCTCGGTTGCGACAGCCTTAATTCCGTTCCTGCAGAACGATGATGCGAACCGTGCGCTCATGGGATCTAACATGCAGCGTCAGGCAGTTCCGCTTCTGTTTACGGAAGCTCCTGCAGTTGGTACAGGTATGGAGCCAAAGACGGCAGTTGACTCTGGTGTATGTCTGGTTGCTAAAAAATCAGGTACCATTGATTATGTTTCTTCTGAATTGATTAAGATGACATATGATGATGGTGAAAAAGAAGCGTATCGACTCACTAAGTTTGCAAGAAGTAACCAATCAAACTGCTATAATCAGAAGCCTATCGTATTTAAAGGCGATCATGTGGAAGCAGGAGATGTCATTGCAGACGGCCCATCGACGGATGGCGGTGAGCTTGCACTCGGTAAAAACCCACTCATTGGATTTATGACATGGGAAGGTTACAACTACGAGGATGCGGTACTGCTTAGTGAAAGATTAGTACAGGAAGATGTATATACATCGATCCATATAGAAGAATATGAAGCAGAAGCACGTGATACAAAATTAGGACCGGAAGAGATTACAAGAGATGTTCCGGGAGTGGGTGATGACGCACTCAAAGATTTAGATGAACGCGGAATTATCCGTATCGGTGCAGAGGTTCGTGCAGGCGATATTCTTGTTGGTAAAGTAACTCCAAAGGGAGAGACGGAGCTGACAGCAGAAGAGAGACTGCTTCGTGCTATTTTCGGCGAAAAGGCAAGAGAAGTATGAGATACTTCACTTAAAGTTCCACACGGTGAATATGGTATCGTTGTGGATGCAAAAGTATTTACAAGAGAAAACGGAGATGAACTTTCACCTGGAGTAAATCAGGCAGTTCGTATTTATATCGCGCAGAAGAGAAAGATTTCTGTGGGAGATAAAATGGCCGGACGTCACGGTAACAAGGGTGTTGTTTCCAGAGTACTTCCTGTAGAAGATATGCCATATCTTCCAAACGGACGTCCGCTGGATATTGTATTAAATCCTCTTGGTGTACCTTCACGTATGAATATCGGACAGGTACTTGAAATCCATCTTTCTCTTGCAGCAAAAGCACTCGGTTTCAATGTGGCAACACCGGTATTTGATGGTGCAAAAGAAAATGACATCATGGATACATTGGAACTTGCAGATGATTACGTAAATCTCGAATGGGAAGAATTCGAAAAGAAACATAAAGAAGAATTGCTTCCGGAAGTTCTTGATTATTTATATGAAAACAGAGAACACAGAAAACTTTGGAAAGGTGTTCCGATTTCAAGAAACGGTAAGGTAAGACTTCGTGATGGACGTACAGGTGAATATTTTGACTCACCGGTAACGATTGGACACATGCATTATCTGAAATTACATCACCTGGTTGATGATAAGATTCATGCTCGTTCAACAGGTCCTTACTCACTTGTAACACAGCAGCCGCTTGGTGGTAAAGCGCAGTTTGGTGGACAGCGTTTCGGAGAAATGGAAGTTTGGGCGCTTGAAGCGTATGGTGCGTCTTACACATTGCAGGAAATTCTGACTGTAAAATCCGATGACGTAATCGGACGTGTTAAGACCTATGAAGCGATTATTAAAGGTGAAAATATTCCGGAACCGGGTATTCCGGAATCCTTCAAAGTACTTCTGAAAGAGTTACAGTCACTTGGTCTTGACGTTAGAGTTTTGGATGAAAACAACGAAGAGATTGATATGAGAGAGACCGTAGATTATAGTGATTCTGATCTCCGCTTTGAAATGGAAGGCGGAAAGAATGGTTCCTATAATGAGGAAGCGTCTTTTGAAAGTATGGGTTACCAGAAACAGGAGTTCGATGACGAGAGTCAGGAACTGGTCAATGTGGAAGATGATTCGGATGATTCGGACGATTTTGCATTAGAATCCGTTTCTTATGATGAGGATTCATTTGACGAATAAGGAGTCTACAAACGTAAGTTGGAAGGAGTGCCATAAATGTCAGAAACAAAAAATGAAGCATATGAAGCAGTGACATTTGATGCGATTAAAATCGGATTAGCATCCCCTGAAAAGATCAGAGAATGGTCCAAAGGTGAAGTTTTAAAGCCGGAAACCATCAATTACAGAACGTTAAAGCCGGAAAGAGATGGTTTGTTCTGTGAGAAGATTTTTGGACCAAGCAAAGACTGGGAATGTCATTGTGGTAAATACAAAAAAATCAGATATAAAGGCGTTGTCTGCGATCGCTGTGGAGTTGAAGTGACCAAATCCAGTGTTCGTAGAGAGCGTATGGGACATATTGAACTGGCGGCTCCGGTTTCCCATATTTGGTATTTTAAGGGAATTCCGAGCAGAATGGGTCTGTTGTTAGATCTTTCGCCGCGTGTACTTGAAAAAGTTCTCTATTTTGCATCTTACATTGTACTTGATGCAGGAGAGACAAAGCTTGAGTATAAGCAGGTTCTGTCCGAGAAAGAGTACCAGGATGCAAGAGAAAGCTACGGATACCAGGCATTTCGTGTAGGTATGGGTGCAGAAGCAATCAAAGAACTTTTAGCATCGATTGATCTTGAAAAAGATTCCGTAGAATTAAAAGAAGAGCTGGTAGATGCAAATGGACAGAAACGTGCCCGCATTATCAAGAGACTGGAAGTTGTAGAAGCATTCCGTGAGTCTGGGAACAGACCGGAGTGGATGATTATGGATGTAGTTCCGGTAATACCACCGGATCTTCGCCCGATGGTACAGCTTGATGGTGGTCGTTTTGCAACCTCTGACTTGAATGATTTGTATCGTCGTATCATTAATAGAAATAACCGTTTAAAGAGATTGCTGGAGCTTGGAGCACCGGATATTATCGTCCGCAATGAAAAGAGAATGCTTCAGGAAGCAGTAGATGCTCTTATCGACAATGGTCGTAGAGGACGTCCTGTTACAGGACCTGGTAACAGAGCGCTGAAGTCACTTTCCGATATGTTAAAGGGTAAAGGCGGACGTTTCCGTCAGAACTTATTAGGAAAACGTGTTGACTACTCAGGACGTTCCGTTATCGTGGTAGGACCGGAGCTTAAGATTTATCAGTGTGGTCTTCCGAAGGAAATGGCAATCGAGCTGTTTAAACCGTTCGTTATGAAAGAACTGGTTTCCAGAGGAATTTCGCAGAACATTAAGAATGCCAAAAAATTAGTAGAAAAATTAGATACACAGGTTTGGGACGTACTGGAAGAAGTAATTAAAGAACATCCGGTTATGTTAAACCGTGCTCCTACTCTGCATAGATTAGGTATTCAGGCATTTGAGCCGATTCTCGTAGAAGGTAAAGCGATTAAATTGCATCCGCTTGTATGTACAGCTTATAATGCGGACTTTGACGGAGACCAGATGGCTGTGCACCTTCCGCTTTCTGTAGAAGCACAGGCAGAATGTCGTTTCCTTCTGTTGTCGCCAAACAACCTTCTGAAACCATCCGATGGTGGCCCGGTAGCTGTTCCTTCACAGGATATGGTTTTGGGTATCTACTATCTGACACAGGAAAGACCTGGTGCAGAGGGAGAAGGAAAAGTATTCAAAAATGTTAATGAAGCGATTCTTGCTTATGAAAATAAAGCAATCACTCTTCATTCGCGCATTAAAGTTCGTATGAACAAAAAGATGGCAGACGGAAATGAGATAGAGGGAATTGTTGAATCTACACTCGGAAGATTTATCTTTAATGAGATTATTCCGCAGGATCTTGGATTTGTGGATCGTGAGCAGGAAGAACTGGCGCTTGCATTGGAAGTAGATTTCCATGTGGGTAAAAAAGGATTAAAGCAGATTCTTGAAAAAGTTATCAATACACATGGTGCGACTAAGACTGCAGAAGTACTTGATGACATCAAGGCTATGGGATATAAGTATTCAACAAGAGCAGCTATGACAGTATCGATTTCTGATATGACAGTTCCGGCGAAAAAGCAGGAAATGTTGGAAGAAGCACAGAAGACAGTTGATAAGATTGCCAGAAACTTTAATCGTGGTCTTATTACAGAAGAGGAAAGATACAGAGCTGTTGTTGAAACATGGAATGAGACGGATAAGGAACTGACAGACGTGCTGTTAAAAGGTCTTGATCAGTATAACAACATCTTCATGATGGCCGACTCCGGAGCCCGTGGTTCCAACCAGCAGATCAAGCAGCTGGCAGGTATGCGTGGACTTATGGCGGATACGACAGGTCGTACTATCGAACTTCCGATTAAATCTAATTTCCGTGAGGGTCTGGACGTGCTGGAGTACTTCATGTCAGCCCATGGAGCACGTAAAGGTCTTTCCGATACGGCGCTTCGTACAGCGGACTCGGGATATTTGACAAGACGTATGGTTGACGTTTCACAGGAGCTTATTATTCGTGAGACAGACTGTAGTGAAAATCGTGCGGAAATTCCAGGAATGTATGTAAAAGCATTCATGGATGGAAAAGAAACGATTGAAGGTCTGAAAGATCGTATTACAGGTCGATTCTCTTGTGAAGAGATTAAAGATAAAGATGGCAATGTCATCGTGAAAAAGAATCATATGATTACACCAAGTCGTGCAAGTAAGATTATGAACGTAGGTGTAGATGCAGACGGAAATCCGATTGAAGCAGTAAAGATTCGTACAATCCTTGGTTGTCGTTGTCACAACGGAATCTGTTCTAAGTGTTATGGCGCTAACATGGCGACGGGAGAAGCCGTGCAGGTGGGAGAAGCAGTTGGTATTATTGCTGCACAGTCCATCGGTGAGCCTGGTACACAGCTTACCATGAGAACATTCCATACCGGTGGTGTTGCCGGAGACGATATCACACAGGGTCTTCCTCGTGTAGAGGAACTTTTTGAAGCAAGAAAGCCAAAAGGACTTGCGATTATTGCAGAGTTTGGCGGAACTGCTACAATCAAAGATACAAAGAAAAAACGTGAAATCATTATTACAAATGATGAAACGGGAGAGAGCAAAGCATACCTCATTCCATATGGTTCACGTATTAAGATCATGGATGGCGTAAAACTGGAGGCCGGTGATGAGCTGACAGAAGGTAGTGTAAATCCACATGACCTGCTAAAGATTAAAGGTATTCGTGCAGTGCAGGATTATATGATCCGCGAAGTACAGCGTGTATACCGCTTGCAAGGTGTAGATATTGCTGATAAACATATCGAAGTGATTGTTCGTCAGATGCTTAAGAAAATCCGTATAGAAGAAAACGGTGATTCAGAATTCTTACCGGGTACACTTGTAGACATTCTTGATTATGAAGATATGAATGAAGAGTTGATTGCAGCAGGCAAGAAACCGGCAGAAGGAAAACAGGTTATGCTCGGTATTACGAAAGCAGCACTTGCTACAAATTCATTCCTTTCGGCGGCTTCTTTCCAGGAAACAACAAAAGTTCTGACAGAAGCAGCAATCAAAGGAAAAGTAGATCCGCTGATCGGATTAAAAGAAAACGTTATCCTTGGTAAATTAATACCGGCAGGTACAGGTATGAAGAGATACAGAAATGTAAATCTTAGTACAGACCAGAAGATGGATATAGAGTTTTATGAAGAAACAGAAGCAGATTTAAGCGACGAAATGACAGATGAAATCATGGACGAGATGATGGAAGAAATGATTGAAGATGTCTTCGAAGAAGAAGCTGTGGAAGAAACTGTAACAGTGGAATAAATCAGATAAAAAGAAGGCACTCATTGAGATGCCTTCTTTTTTGGGAAAAAACGAAAAAAATGCATGTATTTTACTTGACAATAGGAAAATGAAAAATTATACTAACAGAGTGTGCATGCAAAGGCATGTTTCTTTGTGTGCCACAGAAAATAGAAAATATAAGGAAATGAGGTGAAAAAGAATGCCAACATTTAACCAATTAGTTAGAAAAGGACGTCAGACAACTGTAAAGAAATCTACAGCACCTGCTCTTCAGAAAGGATACAACTCCCTTCACAAGAAAGCAACTGATATTTCTTCTCCACAGAAACGTGGTGTATGTACAGCTGTTAAGACAGCTACTCCTAAAAAACCTAACTCAGCTCTTAGAAAGATCGCCAGAGTACGTCTTTCAAACGGAATCGAAGTTACATCTTACATTCCGGGTGAAGGTCACAACTTACAGGAGCATAGCGTAGTGCTTATCCGTGGTGGTAGAGTAAAAGACTTACCAGGTACAAGATACCATGTAATCCGTGGTACACTTGATACAGCGGGAGTTGCTAACAGAAAACAGGCTCGTTCTAAATACGGAGCTAAGAGACCAAAAGCAGGTAAATAATTCTGCTTGTAGTACCACAATTTAAGAACTAATTCAGTGTTGGGATTCCAATTTCACGCATTTTTGCGGATAAAGCAATACCGCACGCACACATTAGTTAAACATGTGAGTACCGATGATTTAATACTATTATTAAGGAGGGAAGAACCGTGCCACGTAAAGGACATATTCAGAAAAGAGATGTATTGGCAGATCCTATGTACAACAACAAAGTGGTTACAAAGCTTATCAACAACATCATGTTAGATGGTAAGAAAGGTGTAGCACAGAAAATTGTTTACGGTGCATTTGCCAGAGTAGAAGAGAAATCCGGTAAACCGGCTCTTGAAACATTCGAAGAGGCTATGAACAACATCATGCCATCTCTCGAAGTAAAAGCAAGACGTATCGGTGGTGCAACATATCAGGTACCGATCGAAGTACGTCCGGACAGACGTCAGGCTTTAGCTCTTCGTTGGTTAACAATGTTCTCTCGTAAGAGAAGCGAAAAAACAATGGAAGAAAGACTGGCTAACGAAATTTTAGATGCTGCAAACAATACAGGTGCAGCTGTTAAGAGAAAAGAAGACATGCATAAAATGGCAGAAGCTAATAAAGCATTTGCTCACTACAGATTCTAAAAGGAGGAAATACCTTGGCTGGAAGAGAATATCCATTAGAGAGAACCAGAAATATTGGTATTATGGCTCATATTGATGCTGGTAAAACCACAACAACAGAGCGTATCCTTTATTATACTGGAGTAAACTATAAAATTGGTGATACTCATGAAGGTACTGCTACCATGGACTGGATGGAACAGGAGCAGGAAAGAGGTATTACCATTACCTCAGCAGCTACAACATGTCACTGGACATTACAGGAAAACTGTAAAGCAAAACCAGGTGCAGAAGAACATCGTATCAACATTATCGATACACCTGGACACGTTGACTTTACTGTAGAGGTTGAGCGTTCCCTTCGTGTACTGGATGGCGCTGTCGGCGTATTCTGTGCAAAGGGCGGTGTTGAGCCACAGTCAGAAAACGTATGGCGTCAGGCTGACACTTACAATGTACCAAGAATGGCGTTCATCAACAAGATGGACATCTTAGGTGCAAACTTCTATGGTGCAGTAGATCAGATTCGTAACCGTTTAGGTAAAAACGCAATCTGTCTTCAGTTACCAAT
>JAZNEP010000043.1:0-72657 GCA_045588655.1 Lachnospiraceae bacterium
GCGAAGCAAAATCCGGACGAATATGAACCTTGGCAAAAAGCATTGATGAGTGCAGTGGGGAAAAAGTGTGATTGGACAGATAAGTCGTATTTAGAGCCAATGTTGAAGTACATTGAAGAATTATAATTTTAGAGAGCTATATGAAAAAGTACTACATCAGCATTTGTTGCGTCGTCCTTGGAGCAAAAAGGAGATGTTTGATAATCTATTACAATATAAAACATATGAGTTTTTGCCTTGGGAAAAAGAGATGCCACTTTAATAAAAACAGGGAATGAAGAGAAACTTTCAGGCGCCTGGTGAGACTGAAAGCACGCGTTTATTTGAATTTATGGTGGTGTCGAAAATGTAAAGTCATTTTAACAAAAGGAGGAGCAATGAAATGGAAAAATATTTAGTAAAACATATTTGGGAGCAGGACTTTGGGTGCGAGGGTGTGGCAGAGGATATGTCCACTATGCTAGATTTATATTTAGAGACGCTTGATGTATATAGGGAAGAAAAGAAGATTTCTGTATTAGAATCAGAACTTAAAAGAAAAGAGATTAATGAGGGTGAGGTTGTTGTATTTAATCCACAAGGTGAATTGTTAAAAAGCGGAGTTTTGGTTAATCCGATGCAACTGATTTTAAAACATAGCAAGACAGATATTGAGAAAATAGAGAGTGTTTATTGTTCAGATACTGATTGGTTTGAAATAACTATAATAATTAATGATGAGGAAAAGCTGATACTTGAGGTTAAAGATTCCATAGCAGGAGTTGATTTAAGTGGCTTAGAGAAAATAAGGAATCTACAGAAGTTAAATTGTGCATTTGATTGGGCCATTAATGTTGATTCAATCTCAGAGTTGATACAATTGACGGAATTAAAAATTATAGGTGCAAATGTATCAAGTTTCGAGTTTGTAAAAAATCTGAACAAATTAAAAGTTCTCAATTTAAGAAGAAGACAGGATAATGATGATATCTTTGATATTTCAGCAATTATCAATTTACCGGAGTTAGAAAGTTTATGCTTGAGTTGTCGAAAAATTATGGATATATCATATCTTTCCGAACTAAGAAATTTAAAAGAATTAATTCTGGGAACATGCGGTATCGAAGATGTGTCAGTTCTTGGTAATCTTGAGAAATTAGAAAGATTAACTCTGTTTGGCAATAAGAAAATCAAGAATCTTAATGTGTTTGAGCATTTACAGAATTTGAAATTCTTAAATATTTCATTCATGAATAGTAAGCTGGATTTTTCAAAAATAGGATATCTTAACAGATTAGTGGAATTGGAAATTTCGGATAATACTGCAAAGATAGATTTATCTTTTTTACAGAATCTTGGAAACTTAAGAAAATTGAATATAGACTATTGTAAAAACATAACGGATATTTCTGCCTTTGAATACCTCCATCTGCTTGAAGAGTTGCGGATGAACGATATTAAGAAGATTACAGACTACAATCCGATTGGAAAATTAGTACATTTGAAGAATATTGTTATGAATAATGCAAATAATCTGGAAGATATTTCGTTTTTACATAATTTAAAGGAATTGGAGTATGTGGAGTTATTTGGAAACAGAAAAATAAAAGATTTTTCACCGATTGAACATGTGAAAGAGGTAAAACATAGTGAAAGAAGGTAAGAACTAGCATTTGGTGAATGGTTGGATGAACAGTTAGCTATGTGCGAGGAAGAAATAGTAGTATTTAATGTAAACATTTAGTCTGGGAGATTTGAATTTTACGAGGTGAACGTATGCGAATTGGTGAAGTATGTTTAAATACAAATGATGTCATAACACTTGCAAATTTTTATAAGAAATTGTTAGGAATAGATAATGGTAGCAATGCTGAAATACATCAAACATTAATATGTGAGGAAACACAACTTACGATATATAATGATGGTACAAACAAGAATAATAACAACCAAAATATTAGCTTAGCATTTACAGTGGATGACATTGAGGCAGAATATAAAAAACTACTTACTATGGGGGTTGAGATTATTGAAAAACCAACGAAGCGTCCGTGGGGAACTGTTAATATGAGTTTTCATGATCCTGATAGAAATCTTATATATTTTAGAAGTTTTTCTGACTAATACGAATTTCAGACTCGTAGAAAACAAAAAATCTTGAATTTGTAGAGATTATTAACTTTGAAAATAAACTACAATGATAGCCCCAAATTGAGGTGAGCGTATGATTATCAGAAAAGCGACAGAAGAAGATGTAAAGCAAATTACTGAGATTCTTGTTGAAAACTGGAAAATTGCATACCATGGATGGGGTAATCGGGAATATAATAGATGCGAACATTAGCATGAAGGGGGAAGAACTGTGTTGGATATATTAATTGTAGAAGATAACAAAGAAATAGGTACATTATTATGCGATTTCCTGCGGAAAGAAAATTACACGGTCAGTGTGGCACAGACGGGCGAAAAAGCTTTGGAATTGTACGAAGCATACGGAGCCAGAGTGATTGTACTGGACATTATGCTTCCCGGAATGGATGGTTTTGCGGTTTGTTCCAAAATCAGGGAAACATCCAATACCCATATTTTAATTGCCAGTGCCAGGGTGGAAAAGAATGATAAGTTAAAGGGCCTTAATCTCGGTGCAGACGATTACATTGAGAAACCATATGATGTAGATATTTTAATTGCCAAGATCAATGGTATTTTTAAAAGGAAATACGGGCAGACAGAGATCGCATCCGACAATATTCGGTTAAATACCGTGCAACAAACGTTATATGTAGATGAGCAAAAGAAAAAGGTGACAGAAAAGGAATTTGAACTTTTAAAACTGCTGATGGAAAATAAAAATGTAACGATGAAGAAGGAATATTTGTTTCATACTGTTTGGGGAAGTGACAGTGATTCGGAACTTCAGACACTGACGGTACATATTAAGTGGCTTAGGGAAAAAATAGAGGAAGATCCGAAAAAGCCTAAGCATATTATTACGGAGTGGGGAGTAGGATATCGGTTTGAGTAGATTTAAACTTTTTACATTTTGGATTGTCATAGTTGAAATATTGATTATACTGCTTGTAAACGGACTGTATATCTATCAAAATAGTGACAGTGGAGCAAGGCTGTATCTGGTGGAAGCAAGGCGTGCGATCAGGGAAATTGAAAAGCAGCAATTAAAAGATGACGAAATAGAAGCAATGAGTTTAGAGAAGTATGAGACTCTGGTTGAGATCAGAGAGTTTTTTGCAGGAGAAGTCTGTGAGCATGACTATCTGGTGGAAGAAATAGGCGGTAAACTATATCGGATAGAATATATAGACGAAAGAAGTATTCTTTTGCCTTTGTATATAAATCTCGCTCTGTTTGGTATGCTGATTGTGACGATCATTGTGCTCGTGTATGTATACCGGAAAGTTTTAAAGCCGTTTCACGATATGAGTAATTTGTCTTATGAACTTGCGAAAGGAAATTTATCCATGCCCATAAAAGAGGAAAAAAGCAAACTGTTTGGTCGTTTTCTGTGGGGAATGGACATGCTCCGTGAAAAACTTGAGGATAACAAGGAAAAAGAACTTGAATTTCAGAAGGAGCGTAAGACCTTGATTCTTTCTTTGTCACACGATATTAAGACGCCGCTTTCTTCCATCGAATTATATTCGAAAGCGCTGTCGGAGGATTTGTATGACACACAGGAGAGAAAGGATGAAGCTTTGCAGGGCATTGCAAGGAATGTGAAAGAAATCAAGGGGTATGTGGACGAGATTGTAACAGCATCCAGAGAAGATTTTCTGAATCAGGAAGTCATAATGGGAGAGTATTACCTTTCGGAAGTTATGAAAGTCACAGAAAGCTATTATATGGATAAGTTGTCTGTGCTTCACACCGAATTTCAAGTGGATGAAATCGAGGAGTGTCTGCTGAAAGGGGATAAGAACCGTATGGTTGAGGTCCTGCAAAATGTCATGGAAAATGCTATAAAATACGGCGATGGTAAACGGATTCATATTTCGTTTGGAGAGGAAGAGGACTGCAAATTAATACATATCGAGAATTCGGGCAGCAGTTTGAAAAAAGAGGAACTTCCGAATCTCTTTGATTCTTTCTATCGCGGAAGCAACAGCAGCGGGGTGAAAGGTAGCGGGCTTGGACTCTATATATGCAGAACATTGATGCGCAAAATGGAGGGTGAAGTGTATGCAGAGTGCATGACGGACGGTTTTATGATTACAGTAGTAGTGCGGAAGGCATAAAAGGGCTATATTCATGTAGTCCTTTTTTTATAATGTCAAAAGAGAGAATTCAGAGCCACATTCGCAAAAGCGACCTATGCAAGCAAGCTTGCCAGGTTGCTTGTTCATAAATCCGCATGGCTCTGAAGGTTAGTATTTAAGGATTATTTAATAATTTCTCTTGTAGAATCAGCTCAGAAGCAAGAGAAAGGAGCAAAGAAATGTATTTAAACATACTGAAAAAAGATTTAAAACGAAAAAAGGCAATGAATATTATACTACTTTTATTTATTATTCTTGCCACTATGTTTGTATCGTCAAGTGTAAACAACATTATCAATGTTACGACGGCACTGGACGATTATTTGGAAATGGCGGATGTGCCGGACTATTTAATACTTACAATGGATAAAATGCTTAAGGTTGATGTGGAAGAAGCATTGGGCGAGGCAACATCGATTGAAAGTTACGATGCGGAAAAAATCATCTTCATGTTTTCGGAACATCTGATGTTTGAGGATGAGGCGATGACAGAAAATTTGAAGAACGCCAATATTGGCACCCATATGCTTCAAAGTGACAAAGAGTTTGTGGCAAATTATTTCCTTGAGGATGGCAGTATTTTGCGGGAAGTAAGAAATGGCGAGATTTATATCACATCCGGTAAAGCAAAAACAATCGGGCTAAAGCGGGGGGATAAGATTCTCATTGAAATCGAAAATGTGAGACGGGAATTTACTTTTGCCGGGATAATTAAGGATGCTGCTTTGGGGGCTGATTCGAATAATATGTGCAGATATATCATAAGCGAAGAGGAGTTTGATGCGTATATTTCGGATGATACCATAAGGTCCTATTATGGCGGAAACATTTATGGTATCCATACAAATGATTTGTCTCAAACCAAATCGGAACTTTTGCAGGCATCGGAATACTTTGCGTTTACGGCTGACAGAGCTTTGATAGAATTCACTTATATCTTCGATATGGTGGTAACCGGAATTCTTTTAGTGATAAGTATCATTCTTATTTTAATCGCATTTGTGGTTCTGCGATTTACGATTACGTTTACATTGTCGGAGGAATTCAGGGAAATCGGTGTGATGAAGGCGATCGGTATCCAGGATTGGAAAATTCGAAGTCTTTATCTGGTAAAGTATGCGGCGATTGCTATGATCGGTGCAGTTATTGGGCTTGCTTTAAGCTTTCCTTTTGGGGAAATGCTTATGGAGGTTTCTTCTATGTCAATCATCATCAGCGGGCAGACTACGGTTGTGTTCCATGTAGTATGTGCGATGCTTGTTGTGGGAATTGTATTGCTGTTTTGCTATGGTTGTACCGGTAAGGTTAAAAAAATGACTCCCATTGATGCAATCCGCAGTGGCCAGACCGGAGAACGTTTTCGGAAAAAGAGTATCATGAGTCTTAGGACATCGAAGTTTTCTGCAACGTCCTTCCTTGCGATGAATGATATTGTCAGCAGTCCGAAGCGTTATAGCATTATAACCTTGACGTTTTTCCTTTGCCTGACCCTTATGTTAATTCTTTCGACAACCGTTTTCACAATGAAGAGCGGAACGCTGATAAGTGCCTTTGGACTTCCTGCATATGATATTTCAATAGACTTGGATAATGCAGAATATTTAACAGAGGGAGGAGCGCAGCGTCTGAAAGAAGATCTGGAGGATATGGAGAAGCTTTTTGTCGAACATGGTATTCCGGCAAAGTGTTTTCGACAAGCAGGATTTTTGCTTCCGGTAATATATGGTGATACCGTGATGAGTATTCAGGTTCAGCAGGGAATCGGGAGTACAATGGACAGCTATGAATATACAGAAGGAACTATGCCGGTAAATGCGGATGAAATAGCGATAACAAAAATGTCAGCAGAAAAGCTGAATGCGAATATCGGAGATATAGTCACCATCCGGACAATAGACGGCGATAAGGAATATATGATTACTGCGTTCTTTCAGTCAATGACCAATTTTGGGGATGGGATATGGCTTCATGTGGATGAAGAGATAAATTACAGTCAGGCATCCGGAGTTGGCAACATTTATGTTGTGTTTACGGATCATCCGGATGAAGACCAAATTGCGAGCAGAATGGAGCAGATCAAAAAGCTGGTTCCGGAGTGTAATAAGATAGAAACATGTGCAAATGATGTGTCAGAGATGCTTGGGGTTACAGAGACTCTGGATGTAGTTAAACTTTTGGTTACTATATTGACCATTGTATTAACGATGCTCGTTTCCGTATTGATGGAAAGGTCGTTCATAGCAAAGGAAGAGGGAGAAATAGCGCTTTTAAAGGCCATCGGTACAAGAAACAGCAGTATCTATGCATATCACACGTTAAGGATGTTGTATGTAGGAATTATTGCAGTTTTCTTAGGCGAGATTTGTGCAATGCCGCTTACGCATCTTTGTATCGACCCGATTTTTAAAATGATGGGAATGGAGCTTGCAGTGGAATATATTGTAAATCCGCTGGAAATGTATCTTATTTTCCCGCTGGTGGTATTACTGACAACTACGTTAAGTACATATTTGACTTCGCTTTATACAAGAAAGATTAAGTCTTCGGATACAGCTAATATAGAATAAGAAAGGATGCTATTATGAATATTTTAGAAGTAAAAGATCTTTGCAAAACATATATCGTAAACAAACGTCAGAACAACGTTTTAAAAAATGTAAATTTTACAGTTAGTGAGGGGGAAATGGTGGCAGTTATGGGACCATCCGGTTCCGGTAAATCTACGCTTCTTTATGCGGTTTCCGGTATGGATGCCATCACTGCGGGAGAGGTGGAATTTTGTGGTAAGAACATTGCAAAAACGGGCGAAAAGGAGCTTGCAGATTTACGTCTTGACGAGATGGGATTTATCTTTCAACAGATGTATATGCTTAAAAATCTGACCGTTCTCGACAATATTATTCTTCCGGCGGTGCAATCAAAGAAGAATACCGAAACACGTAAGGAAACTGCTAAACGTGGACAGGACTTAATGCGTAAGCTTGGTATTATCGAAATCGCAGACAATGACATTAGCGAAGTTTCGGGCGGACAGCTTCAGAGAGCCTGTATTTGCCGAAGTATGATCAATAAGCCAAAGGTTTTATTTGCAGATGAACCTACGGGAGCCTTAAACAGAACCGCGTCCAATGAGGTGATGGATGAACTGGTGAAGTTGAATGAAGAAGGAACAACGATTATGATGGTAACCCATGATGCAAAGGTGGCCGCAAAGTGTTCCAGAGTGTTATATATTGTAGATGGAAATATCAAGGGAGAGTATATTAGTCCTAAAGAAGCCAACGTACAGGAGAAAGATAGGGAGAGAATGTTAAATAACTGGCTGATGGAACTGGGATGGTAAAATATTTTTCAAGTATCTGACTTTTTTTCGGGGCAACAACGAGTTGCTATTTGTAGAAGGAGTGTTCCTATTATAGAATATAGAAAACGTTATGGGGAGTAAAAAGACATCCAACGCGCACGTTCTTGGCTTGAAGAACTGACTAAAATGGAATATAATAGAAACAATTTACTAACACAAAAAACTAAAAAAAGGAGAATACGATGCTAGACAAAAGCTATTATGAAAAAACAGATGAAATTATAGCAGTATATGGTGCAAAACCGGCCTCACTGATTCCAATCATTCAGGATATTCAGAGTGAGTATCGCTACTTGCCGTCCGAGCTTTTGGTTTATGTTGCAAAGCAGATTGGCATTACGGAAAGCAAAGCGTACAGTGTTGCAACTTTTTATGAGAATTTCTCGTTTGAACCGAAGGGAAAATATGTGATTAAAGTGTGTGACGGTACCGCGTGTCATGTACGAAAATCGATTCCGATTCTGGAACGTTTAAATAAGGAACTTGGTTTATCGAAAGGCAAAGTGACCACGGATGATATGCTTTTTACATTAGAAACAGTATCTTGCCTGGGCGCATGCGGATTGGCACCGGTTCTTACAGTAAATGACAAAGTTTTTCCATCGATGACACCGGATACAGCAGCGCAGCTTATTTGCGATTTGCGAGAAGGTAACATAGAAATTTAATCGGAGTGACGGAGGGACATATGCAAAAAATAGAAAATAAAGAAATGTTAAACCAGCTCCGCGATGAGAATAAGGAGCGAATGGAAAATAGCAAGTGCAGAGTATTAATCTGTGCAGGTACAGGCTGTCTTGCCAGCGGTTCCGGAGAGATTTACGAGAAGATCAGTAAGCTCATTGGCGAGAATCCGAATGTAGAAGTACATTTCGGACCGGAGATCGCGCATGGCGACGGTCCGATGGAAGTAAAGAAAAGCGGATGTCACGGGTTCTGTGAGATGGGACCTTTGATGCGAATCGAGCCGCTTGGTGTTTTATACACTAAAGTAAAATTAGAAGATTGCGAAGAAATCTTTGAAAAAACCATTAAAAACGGTGAGATTGTCGATCGTCTTATCTATACCCAAAACGGTGTACAGTATCCGAAACAGGAAGAGATTCCGTTTTACAAAAAGCAGACACGTCTTGTACTGGAAAACTGCGGCCGTATTGATGCAGAGTTTATTGGAGAAGCTTGTGCACAGGACGGCTATCAGGCGTTTGCAAAAGCATTATTTGAAATGACACCGCAGGAAGTCATTGATGAGATATTAGAGTCGAATCTGCGCGGCCGTGGAGGCGGCGGTTTCCAGACAGGTTATAAATGGAAACAGGTAGCCAGACAGGAAGAAAAAGTCCGTTATGTTGTATGTAACGGTGATGAGGGTGATCCGGGTGCATTCATGGACAGAAGTATCATGGAAGGTGACCCGCATAAGATGATTGAAGGCATGATGATTGCAGCATATGCAGTCGGTGCTCAGGAAGGATACATTTATGTGCGTGCAGAGTATCCGCTGGCAATCAGTCGTCTGAAAAAAGCGATTCAGGATGCAGAGGAAGCAGGGTTACTCGGTGACAATATCTTAGGAACCGATTTCTGTTTCCATTTACATATTAACAGAGGTGCAGGTGCGTTTGTGTGTGGTGAAGGAAGTGCCCTAACTGCTTCCATCGAAGGAAACAGAGGTATGCCACGTGTAAAACCGCCGCGTACCGTTGAAAAAGGTTTGTTTGAAAAACCGACAGTATTAAATAACGTTGAGACTTATGCCAATGTTCCGATGATCATTTTAAACGGTGCGCAGTGGTATAAGGGAATCGGTGCAGAAAACAGTCCGGGTACAAAAGCATTTGCCATTACTGGTAGTGTAAAAAATACCGGTCTTATTGAAGTGCCGATGGGAACGACACTTCGCGAAGTTATCTTCGATATCGGCGGCGGTATCAAAGGGGATGCTGAGTTTAAGGCAGTTCAGATCGGAGGTCCGTCCGGCGGATGTCTGGTAACACCACAGCTGGATGTCAGCCTTGATTTTGATTCCTTAAAGAAACTTGGCGCCATGATTGGTTCCGGCGGTCTTGTTGTTATGGACAGCAATACCTGTATGGTGGAAGTGGCTCGTTTCTTTATGAACTTTACGCAGAATGAAAGCTGCGGAAAATGCGTTCCTTGCCGCGAAGGCACCAAACGTATGTTGGAGATCTTGGAACGCATTGTTGCAGGGCAGGGATGTGTAGAGGATCTGGACCTTTTAGAAGAATTGGCAACCATGATTACCGACACCGCATTGTGTGGTTTGGGTAAGAGTGCGGCTCTTCCGGTTATGAGTACGTTGAAATTGTTCAGAGAGGAATATTTAGAGCACGTGGTTGATAAGAAGTGTAAGACAGGTACCTGCAGCGCGCTTCGTCGCTATGTGATCGATCCGGAGAAATGTAAGGGCTGTTCTAAGTGTGCCAGAAATTGTCCGGTGAGTGCGATTTCAGGTCAGATAAAAGAACCGTTTACCATTGACAGTTCCGTTTGTATTAAGTGCGGAGCTTGTGAAAGTGCGTGCCCATTCGGAGCAATCAGCGTAGAGAACTAGGGGGTTAAAGATGAAGTATATTACAATTAACAATAGAAAAGTACCATTTGATGATGAAAAAAATCTTTTGACCGTAATTCGTAAAGCAGGAATTGATTTGCCGACGTTCTGCTATCATTCCGAACTATCCACTTACGGTGCATGTCGTATGTGTGTAGTGGAAGATGAAAGAGGAAGAGTTTTAGCGTCCTGTTCCGAAGAGCCGAGAGACGGAATGGTAATTTATACCAATACGCCGAAATTACAGCATCACAGAAAGATGATTTTGGAATTATTACTGGCATCTCATTGCAGAGATTGTACCACTTGTCGAAAAAACGGCGTTTGCGAGTTACAGACATTGGCACAGCAGCTTGGTGTGAATTCCGTGCGTTTTCAGAATACAAAGGAAACAATGCCTATGGATGATTCTTCCAACTGTATTGTAATCGACCCGAATAAATGTATTCTTTGTGGTGATTGTGTACGTACTTGTGAAGAAATTCAGGGTATCGGAGTACTTAATTTTGCACATCGCGGTTCGGAAATGCGAGTTATGCCTGCATTTAATAAATGCATGTCAGAAACAGATTGTGTAGGATGCGGTCAGTGCCGCGTGGTGTGTCCGACCGGAGCCATTACCATCAAATCAAACGTGCATGAAGTATGGAATGCACTGGCAGATAAGAATAACAGAGTGGTCGTTCAGATTGCGCCTGCGGTACGTGTTGCCATCGGAGATGAATTCGGTATTCCGAAGGGAGAAAATGCCTTAGGAAAATTAGTGGCAGCACTTAGAAGAATGGGATTTGAGGAAATTTATGATACAAACTTTGCAGCGGATCTTACGGTAATCGAAGAGTCAAAAGAGTTCCTTGAAAGATTGGAAAGCGGAGAGAATTTACCTCTGTTTACCTCATGTTGTCCGGGCTGGGTGAAGTTCTGCGAGAACAAATATCCGGAGTTTAGAAAGAATATTTCTACCTGCCGTTCGCCGCAGCAGATGTTCGGTGCACTCCTGAAGGAAGACGGCCGCATGAAGACAGACGATCCGAGAAAAACAGTCGTAGTTTCCATTATGCCATGTACGGCTAAGAAAAATGAAATTGTGCGTCCGGAGCATTTTACAGACGGCGAACAGGACGTTGATTATGTACTTACAACCGTAGAAGTAACACGTATGATTCGGGAGGCAGGTATTGATTTAGCACAGGTACCGTCAGAATCGTTAGATATGCCGTTTGGTCTTGCATCCGGTGCAGGTGCGATCTTCGGAGTAACCGGTGGTGTGACAGAAGCAGTTCTTCGCCGTATTGTGAACAGCAATCGTCCGGAAGATTTAGAGACCATCAGTTTCATGGGAGTCCGCGGAGATGAAAGTATCAAAGAAACATCCATCATGGTTGGTGAACGCGAAGTTAAGATTGCTGTCGTAAACGGTCTGGCAAGCGCAGGGGAATTGTTAGAGAAACTTAAGAGCGGAGAAGTTTATTATGACTTTGTGGAAGTTATGGCCTGCAAACGTGGATGTATCACAGGTGGCGGTCAGCCTACCCCAATCGGTCCGCGTACCAAGAAAGCGCGTATGGACGGCCTTTATAACATCGATCAGGCTTCCCAGATCAGACTTTCAAATGAAAATCCGTTCATCACCATGTTATATGACGGTTTATTGAAAGGCAAAGAGCACAAACTTCTACATAATCATGTGGAGCATGCATGCGATGAGTGCTAATTAGTCTATCAAGAACACGCAAAGTATCTATAGAGAAAAAAATTTCTCCGTAGATACTTTTTTTGCCTGAAAACAGCAAAAATTGCGTGAAAAGGGATTCCATATGATGAAAAAATGCAAATTTTGGTGTATAATCAAGGTCGTTAAATTTTGAAGAGAGAAAAAACGAATGTTTCAAGAGGATATACATGAATATAGTGCGAATTTGAGAAAGGGGATATAACGATGAAAAAAATATTAGCTGTATTTTGCCTACTGCTGCTGACTCTATGCTTAACTGCCTGCATATATAATCCTCCCGAAGGATGCACGAAAAACCCCCATACATACAAAGAAATATTGGCATTTGCTAAATCTATAGACCCTAATGCAACTGTTTCGAAAGAATATACGGATATGAAGGACGAATACAGTTGGCCATATCGTGAATGGGAAGCAGTGATAAATGGTGTGAATTGTCATGTTGCAAGTGTTTCTGATAGGGTGTGGAATGAAGGTGTTATGGCTGGTGAGTTTGTGAAATTCTATTATCGAATAGGGACAGATTATGATTATGCAGTTGTTATACAAAACAAACTTGCCGACAAATATCCCGAGTGGAAATGCGAAGAAACTGTGCATGAAAAATATCAGTTTAATAGAGTATTCTTTCGCTTGGAGATGCCTGAATTTAGAATGTTAGAGGATGGTGAACTTGAGCAAGTTTGGCAAACTGCATGTGAGATCAACGAGGAATACGAAAAACTTGCAATAGAAAAAAGGATAGAATTTAGCATCCCTGTACCAGTTGAGTATTGTACTGGCACGGGAGAGGCTTTTCTAAAAAAAGGCTCTCGAGCATTTTCTGATTTTACTGAAGAAAGCAAGAAAGCTTTTCTAGAAGACTACAAAGAACAATGGGCATTGTTAAAATTAGGCTTGCCAGTGCAATACTAATCAACAAAATTAACAATGTGTTCGGAAAGTCTAATTAGTAAAAGCATGTGAAAATTTATGAAGCTTTTCATATGGAGAATGATATAAATGACGAAAAAGAAAAAGAGAATAGTAATTGTATCAATAGTAATTACTTTAGTCTTCTTAATTGTTGCTGCTTTGTATGTAAATCTCAAGGTATTTACGCTCAAAAAGGTTTTAATGGCAGAACAACAAGAAGTATACATTATGGGGACATTTCATACAGAACATTTTGAACGATATGCAAATTATTCAATAGAGGAAATGGTAAATGCGATAAATAGCATTAAACCTGATGTTGTATTCATTGAAGCAAGAGAAAACAGTTTTACAGAATATGGAGTGGTAGATGGACCGATAGATATGTGCGTAGCTTATAGCTATTGTTTTGACAATAATATTCCTGTCGAAATGATTGACTATTGGGAAATCACGAATGATTCTAAAACGAATACAACTACGGATGAAAGAGATGACCACATTCATAATAACATTATGGAAAAGCTTGCTGATTATGGAAACGGAAGAATTCTGGTTATATGTGGATTTGGGCATTTGAACGCGCAGACAGAACGATTGATGGAAGCGGGTGGTCAAAAACAGCATATTAGTCATAAAAGTGATTTGTTCAAAGGAGAAAATGAGGATTTTGTTTATCCGAGGATGTTATGTGATGTATGGGAAGAAAGAGTTCTTTTCTACGCACATACGGTGCCGCAGCTGGTTCAAGAAAATGATGCTTTGAATGAAGAAACTAAATCAAATTGGCCAGAGGATGTTGATGATTCTTTCTACAACTGGCAGATGGAATACTGCAAATTGTTCGAGGCAAATAATTTGTATATTGACTAATTTATAAATTTGATTATTTCCAAAAACTTTAAAAATAACGTAGCGTGATATATTGCTTGTCACGCTACGTTATATACTAATATAGGCCTTGAAAGGAGGCAGGATATGTCATTATATACAACAGGAGAACTTGCAAAGAAGTGTAATGTTTCAGTAAGAACGATTCAGTACTATGATGAAAGAGGTATTCTTGTGCCAACGGATTTAACGGAGGGAGGACGAAGACTGTTCTCTGAAAAGGATGTTGTCACATTGGAAACAATTTGTTTCTTGAGAGATTTAGATATCTCCATAAAAGATATTGCTGAAATATTGGAATCCGATGAATCAAAAAAAGTAATTGAGCTTTTGCTTGATGATCAAGATAAAACCCTTCAGGCAGAGATTAAGAAGAAAATGGAGCAATTAGAGAAAATAAAAAACATAAGACGTTTTTTGATTTCTTTTAAGGATGGCTCCCAAAAAACAATTCATGACATATCATCAATTATGGAAGAAAAAGAAAACCGAAAGAAAATGTACAAAAAAATGCTAATCATAGCAATTCCGTTAGAGATTATCGAAATTGTCACTTTTGTGATTGGTATATTAAAAGGAATATGGATACCATTTTTTTTGACTATGGCAGTGCTTATTGTTTGTACAATCTTTATGTTTGGGTATTGGTATAAACGGATTGAGTATATTTGTCCGGAATGTCATACGAGATTTCAGCCAAAGAAATTAGAAGCATTCTTTGGAAATCATACACCAAAGATGAGAAAATTGACTTGCCCTATCTGCAAGAGAAAACGCTGGAGTTTGGAAGTATATAGAAAAGAGGTGGATGCATAATGAAAACAATAAATATGAGTAAGAAACAATTTGTGATATACATGGCAGTCGCATTTGGGCTGGCTTGGATTTTAGAAATGATAGCAAGTGTTTTTAGTAATAATGGAAATCAAATGGTGTTTGCTATTATATTGGTGGTTACCATGTTTATGCCGTTCCTTGGTGTGCTTGTAGCAAGAATCTCACTAAAAGGTATGGGGTGGATACCGCATTTGAAAGGGAAACTTCGCTATGTATTCTTTGCACTTTGGATGCCTGCGTTATTAAGTATCCTTGGTGGTGTTTTGTTTTTTGCATTCTTTCCGGGTGCGTTTGATTCAGAATTCTCTACCTTGTATGGTCTTTTAGAAGAAACTGGAGCATTAGAGCAGTTTGAAGCGCAAGGTATCACCATGCCAATGTATCTGCTGATTACGTCTGTTCAAGCTGTGACAATTGCACCATTTGTGAATATGTTTGTCGCATTAGGCGAAGAGGTCGGTTGGCGAGGTGCGCTATATCCGTATTTGAAGAAAAAGCTTGGTGACACCAAAGGCCGTATTGTGGGTGGTGCAATCTGGGGGGCTTGGCACTGGCCTATTATGATTTTTGCTGGTTATGAGTATGGAAAAGAATATATCGGTGCACCGGTACTTGGGCCAATCGTATTCTGTATCTGTACTATTATGATGGGTATTTTACTTGATTATGTATATGAAAAGACAGAAACCATTTGGTTGCCATCCCTTATGCATGGTGCTATCAATGCATTTACCATCTTTGCATATCTGGTAAAACCTGAATATTCCAATATGTCAATTCTAGGTCCGGTATATATCGGTATCATTAGTATGATTCCGATGATTATTGTAGCAGTCATAATTTGTGTAAAGAAACCAAGGAAGTAAGAAAGGATACATTATGTTACATATCAAAAATCTGACAAAGCATTATAAAGGGAGCAAAAAGGGTGTAACGGATCTTAGTCTAAATGTAGAAGCGGGAGATATTTTTGCTTTTATTGGTCACAATGGCGCGGGAAAAACGACTACGCTGAAGTGTGTGGCAGGAATTCATGACTTTGATCAGGGAGAAATCTACATGAATGGTCTGTCTATGAAAGAGGACCCCTTGGCATGTAAAAGGCAGTTTGCCTATATTCCGGACAATCCGGATTTATTTGACTATCTAACAGGAATTCAGTATTTGAATTTTATGGCAGATGTATTTCAGGTGTCAGAGAAGGATAGGCAAAATCGTATCGAAAAATATGCAAATGCCTTTGGAATTATGGAGTCCTTAGGAGATTTGATTTCCGCTTATTCACATGGAATGAAACAGAAACTGGCAATCATTTCAGCTTTGATACATAAGCCGAAACTGCTTATTTTAGACGAGCCTTTTGTGGGATTGGACCCACAAGCGGCAGTTGTGCTGAAAAAAACAATGCATGAATTGTGTGAAGAAGGTGGAGCAATTTTCTTTTCTACGCATGTTCTGGATGTAGCAGAAAAGCTATGTAACAAGGTGGCGATTATTAAGGATGGAACCTTGATAAAAACAGGTAACATGGAAGATGTTGTGAAAGATGGTATTTCTCTTGAGGATATTTTCATGGAGGTAATCTGCGATGAATAATTGCAATTTCTGGGGGCAGCTTGCTACTTTTACAAAACTTCAGCTTGTGAATTTGTACGGAAAAAATGTATACCGTAACTTAAAAGACCCAAAAGAAAAGAGAAAGAAATTCTGGCTCTATATTGCGTACGTTTTTGTTATTATTGTAGTAGCAAGTTATGCTGGAGCATTGAGCTATGGCTATGTCTATATGGGGCTTGCAGATGCTTTGCCTGCATATTTAATTATGCTTGTAAGTCTCATTATTTTGATGTTTTCCATATTCAAGGCGGGGGATATTATTTTTCAAAAGAATTTTTATGATATACTTGTTTCGCTTCCGGTGAAAAATAGTATGATTGTGATTAGCAGATTTATAGGCCTTTATGTAGAAAATATTCTGCTTGTTGTGACAGTTATGTTGCCGGCAATTGTAGTGTTTGGCGTGATGGAGAAACCGTCCTGGTCATTTTATGTGATTGGAATCATTGTAGTATTTTTTATACCGTTTATTCCGATTACCATTTCTGTGTTCATTGGAGCATTGATCAAAGTAATTTCATCCAGAAGCAAGCATAAGAATTTGGTGAGTGTAATTCTTTCTGTAGCTCTTGTGATAGGAGTTATGGTTGGCAGCATGAGATTTTCCGTATCAGCAGAGAATATTGATATACAAGAATTAAAAAATCTGCTGAATGTGATTTTGGATGTGATAAATCGCATTTATCCACCGGCAGTGTGGCTGGGTAATGCAATGTTAGCAGGGGATTTTGTGGCATGTTTTGGTTGTGTGTGCGCCGGCTTTGTTGTTTTGTGCATTGTGATTGGTATTGTATCGGTGAATTACACTCGGATTTGCGAGGAGATTTTCAGTACAAGTGCAAGACATGATTATCAGATGAAACAGTTAAAAAGCACTCATATACTAGGCGCATTGTATAAAAGAGAGTTTAAACGCTATTTTGCGTCAAGCGTATATGTGACCAATACGATTATTAGTCCTATTATGGGAATATTATTTGCGGGAGCAATGCTTTTCGTAACACCGGTAGAATTGGAAACTATGGCAGTGGACTTTTATGAACAAAGCGGAATGATGTTGCAGATACGAAACATGTTGCCAATGGCGCTTGCTACTGTGTTTTGCATAATGCCGATTACAGCAGTTTCTATATCCATGGAGGGCAAGCAGTGGTGGATTATCAAGACATTGCCTATTAGTGCGAAGCATTTACTTGACAGTAAGCTACTCATGAATCTTAGTATACTGGCACCTTGTTGTGGGATATCTGTGATTATGGCAGCAATTGGACAGAAGGTTACGCCTGTAGAATTTGTATGGCTCCTGCTTGTTCCATTTTTATCTATGATTTTTTCTTGTGTATTCGGACAGACTGTGAATTTAAAACTGCCTGTATTTGATTGGGAAAATGAAGTATCCGTGGTAAAGCAAAGTGCGTCCATGTTTGTCGGCGGACTGGTGCCTTTTTTGGTAATGCTCATATTGACTTTTGGTGTAATGCTGATTCCGGCACAATATACGAATCTGGCAATGATACTGCTATGTATGGTTTTAGGGATTGCAACGTTTGTGTTATATCGAAAAAACAGTAAGGTAGATTTGCTGAGTATCTAAAGAGAATGGATATTTTTAAAGATGATGTGAATTGCTCTTTTATGATATGAAATAAGCGTAAAAGTTCAGTTAGCAGGTGCGTTTAACGGAGAGATTAATTTGAACTAGGTGGTGATGTGAAGTGAATTATAATGAGAATTATAAAGAGAGTATTGAGAAAACAAAACAAGGTTTTGAAGAAAGCTTTCGAGTTGGAGCGTACTATAATAAGCAAACAAGGGATGATAGGCATTTGGAATTAATTTTAGGGTGCATACAAGTGGAACCAGGAATGAGAATTCTTGACTTAGGAACAGGTTCAGGCTATTTAGCGTTTCCATTTGCCGATAAGTATAACCAGGTGGAAGTAGTAGGATTGGATATAGTAGAAAAGACTTTAGAGGAAAATCAGAGAAAGGCTGAATTAAAAGGCATTCACAATTTACGTTTTGTGAGCTACGATGGAATGGATTTTCCGTTTGATGATAATTCATTTGATATAGTTATTACAAGGTATGCATTGCATCACTTTCCAGCAATTAATGATACATTTCGTGAAATCAGTAGGGTGCTGAAGAAAAATGGAGTATTCTTTTTATCTGACCCAACTCCGAATGATAATGATGTAGAACGCTTTGTAGATGAATATATGCAGATGAAAAAAGATGGACATATAAAGTTTTACACAAAAGACGAGTGGAAAAAAATGGGAAGTTCAGTTGCTTTGATGTATATTGACGGTTTTGAGACTATCATTCGGTTTCCAAGAAAAAAAGAAACTGCTTTGGAGTTTGATGATATCATTAATAGACACAATGAAGCTGTTATTAGGGGATATGAAGTTGAAATTATAGAGGATGAAATTTGGATTTCAGAAAAAGTAAATAATCTTATATTTAGAAATGATAAGCAATTGTAGATTAGATATCCAGTATTTGAGCATCGAGATTTACATAGTTTGCGAATGCCTCCGCTTGAAACGGTGTTTTGGCTTATTTCTGAGGAATTATTTGATATGGATATCGGATTATGGTTTAGACATTTTCGAAGTGTTGGATGAAAAGAAGAGGTATGTTTATGAGGGAAAATAAGAGTGATGCGAAGAAACACATTGTATTTTTAAGCGTATTGGTTATGATGATGGGGATGTTAACAGCATGTAGCAGTAATGTGACAACCTATACTTATGAAAAGGAAGAAATTGAGGGTGTAAAAATTGAAAAAACAGAAATATATCAGGATAAACTTGTGATTAAATTTGCAAAAGATTCTTTTTCAAAGGTGGAGCGCGTAGAGTGCTATGGAGCAGATTTTTCGGTTATAGAAGAACAACCGGAGTTTTCATTTAGAAGAAATACGCTTACCATTGAAACACAAAATGCAAGCCTGATAAGTGGTTTGTATGTGGAGGAGAATGAAGGATTTTATATGAAGGTAAGATATCTGGATTCTGATGCATACGCAATGATAGTCTATGCCGAGTATGATGATGCAGGGCTTTTGTCAAGTGGTGATAAAGACGCCTATTATACGCAGGAAGAAAAGGATGAACAGGAAGCAAGAAAAATCGCGTTGGCCGAAAAAGAAAATGCTTCTTACGAGAAGCTGTTGGGAACGTGGGTGAATGAAAGTGAAACGGTTTGTATCAAATTTTTGCCTGATGTAGACAGTGTGGAAAAAAGATTCACGGTTTATGAGCTTACCGGAAATGAATGGATTGAACGTGAAAACGTATATGTTTCATCAGTGACAGAAGAAGAGGCTTTTGACTCTGTTGAAATAACATTATACGATAATCCTTATTGGGGATGTGCTTACTATTTTTATATTTGTAATGATAATACAGGAATGGAATGCGACTATTCGGACGGAAAATTTGTAAAAAAGCAGGCATTTGAGATAGATATTGCAGATGAGAGTTAGGTAGGTAAGATATGAATATAAAAGAATTTCCGAATTCACTAGATACTAAATTTGCCAGTGCATCAGCCGGAAAAGTTCCAATACAACAATACAGGATATGTACTGCTTGCCATGATAATTGAAAATGTAACGGGACTATTGTTTGATCAATATCTTAAAGAGAAGATTTTTGATGTATGTGATATGAAGTCAACAGGCTATTATGAAATTAATGTTTGGCGTGAAATGAGGAAAATCAGAGAAAAAATATAAGAATAATGGAGTTGGTAGAGTGAGCAAAAACATACAAGATTTACAACCATGGGAATGTCTGATGAAAAGAATTGTTTGGAAACAGTTAGGAGACATTCGCGACAAAAAAATACTTGATTTTGGCAGTGGTATTGCAGTGACTGCAAATTATTTGGCAGAGCATAACGAAGTAATCGCAATTGAACCGGATGAAGAAAGCATTAGGGAAAGATGGGCAGATCACGATTATACGCAGATGAAAGGAACTACCGATGAATTACGCAAATTTGCAAATGAGACGTTTGATATGATTATTTGCCATAATGTCTTAGAGTATGCATCGGACAGAGAGGACATCATTAAGGAGTTTGCGAGAGTTCTTAAATCGGATGGAAAGATTTCCATTGTAAAACATAATCGAGCAGGAAGGGTTATGCAGATGGTTGTACTTTTGAATGATTTTGAACATGCACATAGTCTGTTAGATGGAAAAGATGGAATGGCTTCCAAGTATGGAGCAATACGCTATTATGAAGATTTGGATATTGAAAAATGGTGTTCACAGCTTACGATTACAAAGACACTTGGAATGAGAACGTTCTGGGATATGCAACAAAACCAGGAGATTCATAAGGATGCGGATTGGCAGGAGAAAATGATGGAGATAGAGATGCGAGTGTCGGACATGGATGGATATAAAGATATAGCATTTTTTCATCACTTAATAATCGAAAAGAGGTAGAGGATACATCAAAAATTTAAAAGATAGTGAGTTTAATAAATTTCTTTATGAATTCTTTAAATTTTCTTGAGGACTTATTAATAGCTGACAGGGTATGATAAGTCCGTAAGAGAGAGAAGAAAAAACAAAGGAACAGAAAAAGGAGACAAAAGAAATGAGAAATTTATTAACAGGAATCGCTATAACAGTAGTAGTATTGATTGTTTTATTGGGAATCAATGTGCTGTGCAATATGAATAACATTCACTTAGATGCAGTAGTGACAGGTACATGCGCATCCGTTTCGGCTATGTTAATTTATGGTGGATTGACAAAGAAAAAAGAAAATTCAAATAACAACTAAAATTAAATAGAAAAGGTCTTACTGTTTAAATGGTCAGTAGGACCTTTTTTCTATAAAATGAAGTTATTGAAAATCCTTTCGGCCTAATATATAGTATTACCTGTGAATAATAGAAAGTAGGGAGCAGATATGAGTAGAATACTGATTATTGAAGATGATGAGGATATCAATCAGCTTCTTTGTAAAATATTGAAAAAAGAAGGATATGAGGTGATTTCGGCATATTCGGGAAC
This sequence comes from Lachnospiraceae bacterium, assembly GCA_045588655.1. Classification (GTDB taxonomy): domain Bacteria; phylum Bacillota; class Clostridia; order Lachnospirales; family Lachnospiraceae; genus SVFI01. The sequence continues at coordinate 21,233 of JAZNEP010000043.1, forward strand.
GGAGGGAAAGCTTCGTTTGGAGCAGGAGCTACCGGATTTGATTTTACTGGATTTAATGCTGCCAGGTATGAAGGGGGAGGAAATTACCGAGTATGTCCGCAAGGAGAAGCAAAGTAGTGTGCCTATTATTATTCTATCTGCCAAGACGGCGCTGGAAAATAAAGTAGAATTAATGATGATAGGGGCAGATGATTACATTACCAAACCTTTTGAGCCACAGGAGGTTTTGGTGCGGGTAATGGCAGTGCTCAGAAGAACGGATATGTCAAATATGTCACAGGAAAAGAATGATCAAGAGGAATACCGATACAAAAATATGGTATTAAATGCGGAGTCCAGAACTGTCACTGTGAAAGGCACAGAGATTCCAATGACACCCCATGAATACGAGATTTTGTTGATTCTGCTACAACAGCCGGAGAAGGTTTTTTCCCGGGATACCCTTTATGAAAAGGTGTGGAGTAGCGGATATTTGGGCGAAGATAACACGGTTAATGTGCATGTCAGTAACATTCGAAAGAAACTGGCGATGGTGGATTCTAAAGAGGAATACATTAAAACCGTGTGGGGAATTGGTTTCAAGATGGCATAACATAGTTTCCTTATAAATTCTTTAAACTTTCTTGAGGACTTATTAATAGGTAAGAAGGTATGATAAGTGCATAATAAAAAGGAGAGAAAGAACTATGGAACATATTGTAGAAGCAAAAAATTTGACCAAACAATATCGCAATTGCACTGCTTTGCATCGTGCAAGCCTCACAATCAGGCGCGGTGAAATCTATGGATTGGTAGGAGCAAACGGTGCCGGAAAGACTACGTTTTTAAAAGTGGTAGCGGGACAGATTTTTCCTAGTGAGGGAGAGGTGGTTCTATTTGATGCATATCATCAAAGGGAGCAGGAAAATCAGAGAACACGTATGGGAGCGCTGATTGAAATCCCCGGTTTTTATCCACAGCTTTCCATTGAACAAAACATGGAATATTACCGGTTGCAAAAAGGAATTCCGGGAAAGAAAATCGTGGCCGATACATTGAAATTGGTAGGCCTTTGGGATGTGAGAAAGAAAAAGGGAAAAAACCTTTCTTTAGGAATGAAGCAGCGCTTAGGTCTTGCCATAGCTTTGTTGGGGGAACCGGAGTTACTATTGTTAGATGAACCAATTAATGGACTTGATCCGGCCGGTATTATCGAAATGCGAAATTTGTTAAAGAAGCTGAATCAGGAAAGGAACATGACCATTATTATTTCCAGCCATATTTTAAGTGAGTTAGAGCACTTGGCAACGGTATATGGATTTCTGGACAAAGGAAAGCTTTTGGAACAGATATCTGCGAAAGCGTTGCGTGAAAAATGTGGGAATTATTTGGAAATCATGGTATCTGACGCAGAAAGATATGCCATGCTTTTGGAAAAGCAATTGCAACATGCGAACTATCTTGTATTGGAAGGCGGAGTGATTCGGATTTTTGATGTTCAACAGGACATTGAGAAATATAGTGCCCTTGCCAGCGAGAATCAGATTGGAATTCGAGCAATGAGCATGAAGAAGAATAACTTGGAAGATTATTATATGAATTTGGCAAAGGAGGACTGTGCAAATGTATAATTACATTAAAAGTGAATGGTACCGAATTACACATTCCTCTACTATCTATATATTTACGGCAACCTTGGCAGGTCTTGCACTTATGATAAATTTCATTTTATATTTCATGAGTAAGTATAAAGATGGTTTTCGCTACGGAACAACAGCCTTTTCTTTGAGCATGTTGTCGAATATGACCATTTTGTTATATATGGGTCTGATTTTAGTCAGTTTAATATTTGCGGGTGAAAAGAAGAATGGGATATTGAAAAACCCTATAGCCTTTGGTATTTCAAGAGAAAAAATATTTCTGGGAAAATGTTTGGTAAGCACTGGAATATCGATTTGTAGTTTAGTTGTGATTCTTGTAGTATATATAGGAAGTGCAGTTTTACTTTTGGAATCGGGAGTGGAACCGAATGCGGCGTTCATTATACTAAGAGGAGTAGCCTGTACACTAGTTATGGCGGTGGCTTTTGAGGTTTTCACGATTGCGCTTTGTAGTTTTTTTGAAAAGGAGAGCCTTACATTTGTCGTGTGGTATCTGGTGGTGGTGATAATACCACAGATTTGTAGGATTATCGGCTTAGATAGTGAGCTCTTCCGTAGAATTGCAGCATGGATGCCTTACAATTATTTTCGAAGTGAAGTGATTGCCAATATGAGTGGCTGGAGCTGTTTATGGGAGACGCCGGAGGGAGTGGCCAAGTGTCTGATTTCGGGAGTGATTGGTTTGATTGTATTCCTGTTATTGGGATTAAAAATATGTAAAAAGCAGGAAGTATAGTGTGACTGCATGGAGTCAGCACAGAAAGGAGCGACGGAAATGATTTATATATTAACTGTAGTATTAGGAATCGTAGCATGCTATCTTTCCGTACGTTTGCTTTTGTTGAAAAGATCCATGAAAGATGCGGGGAAGCAGCTACAGGAGATTAGCCGGAATTTGGAGGAAAACAGAATTGTAAAATTTTCTGCCTCAAATCGCGAATTAGAAGAATTGCTTACGTACATCAATGATTCTCTTTACGCAATTCGTCAAGAGAAAATTGCATATACAAAGCGTGAAAAAGCATTTCAGCAGCAGATAGAAAATATTAGTCATGATTTACGTACCCCGCTAACCACTATGATTGGATATTTGCGTATTGTGGACACCGGCAGCTTAAGCGAGGAGGATCGGGAGGATTTGCACACTGTTCTGCGAAAAGCAGAAAGATTGCAGGAGTTGATTACCCAGTTTTATGATTTTTCAAGACTGACAGATTCGGAATATCTTATCACTTTGGAAACGGTAGAGGTAACCAAAATTTTGCGGGAAGTGATGGCAGATTCCTATATGGAATTATCAGCCCGGGAGTTGGAGGTCGTGGTAGATATACCGGAAACGGCAGTTACTGTCATAGCAAATGAAAATGCATTACAGAGGGTATTCCAAAATCTGTTACAAAATGCAGGTCGGTATGCCATAAGAAATTTTGAAGTGTCTGTTAAGGACACGAAGGAAGAAGTAGTGATTTGCTTTGCCAATGATGTGGAAGACTTTGACGAACAAGATGTAGAGCATTTGTTTGACCGGTTTTATACGCGGGATGGGGCAAGGAGTAACGGTTCCACGGGATTGGGGCTGACCATCGCAAAGGAATTTGTAGAGAAAATGAACGGAAATATGGAGGCCGGGCTGGAATGTGACAGGCTTTGTATCAGGATGCGGTTTGCATGCGCGTTATAGAGCAGAGTGGCAGAATAAGGGAACCTTACTGATTTTTAGATATCATATCTGAAAATCGGTAAGGTTTTTTTGATGCAACCAAATATAACAAAATTCAGAAAAATATGCAAAAGATCCTTGCTGGAAGAGGTTTTATGGGAGTGATATAATCTAGGCAAAATTAAAGAAGGAAAGGATAGGAAAGGATGAAAAAAAGAATGCTTAAAATACTCGGTATAATATGTCTGGTAATTATTGTAGTTTTGGTTATTGCGGCAGTTGTTTTTTGCTATAACAATCTTCACTGGTGGGAAAAAGATATGGAAAAAATACAAGAATTAGGAGTCGTGGAGAAACAAGTTACGCTTCCAAGTGGTCATGTGATCAATTATGGGGAATTAGAAACCGATGGTCCGGCGCTGTTATTGATTCATGGACAGATGGCAGCATGGGAGGATTATGCAGGTGTAATGGCTGAATTATCTCCAAATTGGCATATTTATGCGATTGACGTTTACGGACATGGAGAATCCTCCCATGAAGAAGAGCTTTATTATTTAGATAGAAACGGTGATGATTTGATTTGGTTTATAGATCATGTGATAAAGAAAGCAACTGTAGTTTGCGGACATTCCAATGGAGCTTTGACCGCAGGCTATGTTGCAGCTTATGGCGGAGACTATGTAAAGGGGGTAGTGTTAGAAGATCCGCCGGTATTTTCCACGCAGGGAGAAAATTGGGAGAATAGTTTTGCGTATTTAGATACATATGAGCCGTTGCATAATTACATTTCAAAACAGCAGGAAGAATGTTGGCCGGCATATTATCTGCGCCATTGTTATTGGGGACAATTGTTCATGAAAGATTCAATGCCGGGAATTGCAAATTATGCGCAGATGTATAATCAAAAGCATCCGGGAGAAGAAGTGAAAATATTCTTTATGCCAAAAAGTGTAACATGTGTCTTTCATTATGTGAATCAATATGATATGTTGTATGGAGAACACTTTTATGATTTGACATGGAATAATGGAGTTACTCACGAACAACTTCTTGCAAATATAAAAGTACCATGCATATACCTTCATGCAACAGAAAATGTAGCAGAAAATGGAGTATATCTGTGTGCAGCATCGAAAGAGCAAGCAGAAAGAGCAGTTGCACTGATAGGCGATAATTGCACATTGATAGAAACAGGAACAAGTGATCATGTAATTCATGATGTACATAAAGCGCTGTATTTGGACGCAGTGAATAATTTGCTGCCGGAAATGGAGAACAAAGATGTTGAGAGATAATATTATTATGTTAAGAAATGTTGAAGGCTATTCACAGGAAGAGGTTGCTGAGAAGATAGGTATTTCAAGGCAGGCATATGCGAAATGGGAAAAGGGTGAGTCGGTTCCGGATGTGATGCGCTGTCAAAAACTGGCAGAATTGTATGGTACAAGCATCGATAGTTTACTCAATTTTTCTTTTAAGGTTGGAAATGAACCTATGATGCCTGCACCGAAAGGAAAGCATATATTCGGAACGGTTAAGATAAATGAGCGTGGGCAGATTGTCATTCCAAAGAAAGCCAGAGAAGTATTTGATATCAAGAAAGATGACGAATTAATTTTGCTTGGAGATGAGACAGAGGGGTTGGCATTGATGAAAGCTGATTTTTTTGAAAAACGCCTAAACTATATTTGGGCGAAGAGACGAAGCATGATCGAAGAATAAGCAAACAAGGATGGTTCGATGAACCGGTGTTAATCATTTTCGATTTATTGTAGAAAGGTATGTTCTGGTGTTTATTCATATATTAATAAAAATATTAGAATGCCTACCACCTAAAATGGCAAAACGTATGGCGGGCATAGTTGTAGATAAAGTAATAAATAAGTATACAGAGATTAATGTTGAAGGTTATCATAATTTACAAGATGTAACAGGACCGATTATTTTTGTTTGCAATCATTTGAGTAATGCAGATGGTTTGATTTTAAACAAGGTATTAAAAAATGAAGACGTTACATTTGTATCAGGAGTGAAATTATCCAATAATAGTTATACAAGACTAGGGGTTGTTGCTGTAAAAACTACACCTATAGTACCTAATTCACCTGATAAGGAAGGAATTAAGAAAATAGTTAATATACTTAAGGGCGGAAATAATATTGTTATATTTCCGGAAGGAACAAGAAGTAGAAGTGGAAGTATGATGCAAGGAAAGGGTGGAATCCTTTTGTTGCAGCGATTATCAAAAGCCTCCGTTGTGCCAATCGGGTTAACTGGCACAGAAAAGTTATTACCAATTAATGATGAAGATATGGGAAAGGAAAGATTTCAGCGAGCAGTTGTCAGCGTTAAAATTGGTAAGCCAATACAAATTCCAAATATAAAACTAGATGAAACAAAGAAAGAGTATGAAGAAAGAGTGCTTCATGGTTTAATGATAAGTATCGCAGCTTTATTACCTAAGAAGTATAGAGGAATCTATGCAGAATACGTTGACTAAAGTTTTTGGGAGAAATCTAGATAATGCAAGAAGGGGATGCTTCAATGGAAAATTCATATCGCTTTTTTGAAAATAAAGATTGTCAGTATTTTCCATGCCATAAGGGAATGGATGTATTTAATTGTTTGTTTTGCTATTGTCCGCTGTATCATAAAGAGAATTGTCCGGGAAAACCGGAATATATAGAGAGGGAAGGAAAAAAAATTAAGGTTTGTACCAATTGTACCTTCCCACATCAACCGGAGAATTATGAGATATTGCTAACGATTATAAAAGATGGAGATTAAGGAATGTTCTGCAAGCTTTTAATAGTTGACAAGATCTCAAAATTGTTATATTTTAAAACTAACGAATGTTCGGTAGGGATTAAATAAGGATAAAACGAAGCGAATACATAAGATATATAAGACATATGAGAGAGGTTATCAGCATGGAAGAAAAAAATACGCGTGAAATAATTATGCAGGAAGCCCTTGCTCTGTTTGCTGTCAAAGGCTATTCCGCGGTTTCTATGAGAGATATTGCATCAGCAGTAGGGATACGTGCAAGCTCTATATATCATCATTTTAGTGGAAAACAGGAGCTTTTTGACGCACTGATACAGAAAGCAAATGACGTAAAAGATAGCTTGCAGGCGATTTTTCTGAGTGCATTTTCTAAGGCAGGCGCTGTGGGAGAGGAAGCGTTTGCTCAGGCAGGAATTTTTTTTCTGACTGGGTATTTGCAAAATCCACAGGTGGCGCCATTGCTAAAAGTACTGGAATGTGAGCGCTTTCATAATGAAGATGCCGACAGAGCTTGGAAAGAATTACTAATCTTGGCACCATTAGAACATGAAACCAATGTATTTCGTATGCTAAAAGAACGAGGGGAAATATGTGATGACGGTGCAAAGGAATTGGCAGCAGAATATCAGTCGATCATCATGCTGGCTTATTTTACGGGTAACGTTGATCAACTACAGGTGCAATTACAGAGATTTTATAACCGTGTATTTGTGCAAGAGAAAGGAATTGAAAGATGAAAATAAAAGATTTGTATAGAATAAAAGGTTTTCCAATCGTTACCATGATACTTGTGATAGTGAGTTTAGCGATGTCCTGTTTGGTATGGATGATACCGGAATGGTATGATTTGCTATGCATAGAAACAAGACCGCAACATATATGGCAGTATTTTAGCGGATGCTTCATACATAATGTTGAACCGAGATGGGCTATGTGGGTTCATATGGGGATGAATTTCATGGGGCTGATTCCGTTGGGCATTATCACGGAAAAAGTGATTGGGACAAAGCGAACATGTTTCTTGTTTCTCGGTGAGCTTCTGGTAACCGCAGTATGTATTCAAATGGTTAGCTGGGATCAACCCGGTCAATCGAGCGGAATTTCAACGATAACATATGCGTTTGCAACAGTGGCTTTTTATTGTGTGTACAAGGTAATAAAGAAAAAGCAGGTTTCCTGCCTTAAACAGCCATTGTTTTATTATTGCGCATTTGAGCTTATAGGGATGTTGCAAATGTTGCTTATGATGAATCCGATGAATGCCTTGATGGCTTTTACCGGGCATGTTTCCGGAATTATCGTTGGAGCAATAGCAATCGCATTAACATCAAAAACTATAATACGAAAAATTGACGAGTATGAAATATAGATAAGGGATGTAATAAACATGAAAGTATACAGAAATAAGAAAATGCAGAAGGAAATATTAAGAACCTACGACAAGCTTCTTGCGCAATGGGGTATTGCTATAGAAGAGATGGAGCTGGATACAACCTATGGAATGACCCATGTCATTGCTTGTGGAAAGAAAGAGAATCCACCACTCATTCTTTTTCACGGTGTGGGCGATGATTCTGCTTTAATGTGGATATATAATGCAGAATATCTAAGTCGATATTATCGAGTATATGCGGTGGATACGATTGGCGGACCGGGGAAAAGTGTGCCCGGAATTCTGTATAATAAGGAATTTGATGATGTTCTATGGATTGATAGGATATTAGAGGAATTGGGAATAGAGAAAGCTTTTTTTGCAGGAGTATCTCATGGCGGATACATGGTAAAGATGTATTCTCTGTGTCGACCGGAGCGAGTGAAAAAAGGGATTAGTATCTCAGGGGCACTGTCGGTAGGTGAGAAGGGGAGCCCGATTACTACCATGATGAAAATATTTCTTCCGGAAGCTCTTTTTCCAACCAAGAAAAATGTTAGAAAACTAATTAAAAAGCTGTGTGGAGAGAACAGCGCTGTATTTACAGAAAATAGTGATATTATGGAACATTATACATACTTGTTAAGAGGATTTAATAATATGTCAATGGGATATCATAAGGTGCGTACCTTTACATTGGAAGAAGTTGACATAATTCGGGAAAAAGTGGAGTTTCTGGTGGGATTGGAAGATCCGTTTGAAAAGCTTGGAGGCGCTGCTGCATTACGGGAGAATCGTATGCACGTCACATTTTATGAGAAGGCCGGACATGGTTTGAATCATGAAAGAGCAGAGGAGATTAATGCGAAAGTAGTGGAAATATTTGAAAGCTGATTTGTATGCAAAAGAAAGTTTAATTGACAATACGAGAAGCATATGTTAAGTTATACATGCACAGTGCATGTATAATAAAAGAGGTGATTCTATGCCAAGAAACAAATATCCGGAAGAAACGGTGCAAAAAATATTAGATGCAGCGCTAATACTCTTTTGTGAGAAAGGATATGAGGAGACCACTGTTTTAGATATTATTCACAATATGGGTGGAATGACCAGAGGAGCATTTTATCATCATTTCAAGTCAAAGGAAGAAGTTTTAGATGCTTTAAGAGACAAGTTCGCAAAGGAAACAAACTCTTTTGTGAAAGTAATGCAACGGGATGATCTGAATGGTTTAGAAAAACTTAGGCTTGCCATTATGGAGACAAATACGGAGGAAACGGACAGGAGAAAATTTAATCTGGCACTTATGCCTTTATTAGATAGTCCGGCATTTTTAAAATTACTTATTATTGACACGAATCGAGACATCCTGGCGCCGACATGTCAGGCATTAATCGAAGAAGGTATCAAAGATGGTTCCATACAGGTAGAGGATGCAAAACTGGTTGCTGAACTTTTGGTTTATCTGATCAATTTTTGGACAGTACCTGCCATTTTTCCAATGAATGAGGAAGAAACTTGGAAGAAGGTAATGCTGATCAAAAGAATTTTGGATAATCTGGGACTTCCGATTTTTGATGAAATGTATTTTAAAGAAATCAAAGAAAAACAGCAATGAAAGAATAAGATTGTCGAAAGACAATTTTATTTTTTGATATATACGTGCATAGTGCATGTATATTGCAAACGGAAAAGGTGTAAATAGTATGAGTATGATTATATTGGTAGTTCTTATTACATATCAGGTAGTGATGTCAATCGTGGACATGTATGACATAAGGAAACGAAAGGGAATGAATATAACGGAAAAGGAGAGAATTCATTTTTATAAAGAAACTATTATTTGGGGGTGGGTTCCGGTATGTATCATTTTCTTATTTGTTGCATTTACAGATATGAATTTGCAGGATATCGGATTTCGAAAGAGTGTTTTAAGTCAGTATGTGTGGTTAAACATTGTAGTGCTGGGAATAGCAGGAATTATGACGATTATGTTGGTGTATCAGATGATTCGCTTTTTATCCGATGAAGCATTTAGAGAAGCGATTGCCCTTGAAATTGTAAATAAAAAGAATGGGAATAATCACTATGATGAAGTTGTGTATAATCTGCTTCTGCCTCGAACATTCAAAGAAAAAGTATATTTCTTTTTTGTAGCGTTAACAGCAGGAATTTGTGAAGAGATTCATCTGCGAGGATGTATCATCTTCTTGTTAACAGATATCTTTCCGGATATGCATATAGTTGTAATCGGATTGATTGCGTCGCTGCTGTTTGGATTATTTCATTGCTATCAAGGCGTGTCAGGAATACTAAAGACAAGTGTTGGTGGGATGTTGTTTGTCGCTATTTATTTAGTGACAAGTTCCCTAGTAATCGGGATAATATTACACTTTTTGTTTGATTTTTCATCCGCATTTTTAATAAAAGAAGATGGTTTAATTGCAACATAGTACGTGTATTTTGCATCTTGGAAGCAGGCCCATTGAAAAGGCAATTTGTGTGTGATATTGTGCAGGAAGAAGATATGTTACACAAAGAGAGGATAAAAAGATGGAAAAAATACAAAAAGGACAAAAAGTAGTGTCAACTGTTTTAACTATTTATTTTTTATGTTATGCGTTTCGAATTTTTGAGTATTTTATTTTACGTACAGATCAAACATGGGTCGGGGAAGCAATTGTACATAAATTGATAGGTATTGCGATATTGTTTATTGCAGCGAAATTATTGCACTTTACTACGAAGGAAATCGGATATTCCAAAGAAAATAGTTTGCGCAATTTAGGTATAGGTTTAGCATTTGGAATCGCTGTGTTTATCATTGCATATGCAGTGGAGGTACTGATTGCAGTCTCTCAAGGGAGATTTGATTCCCTGCAGTTGTATGTGAGTGCATATGCAATTGAGCAAAATGTAGGACACCAGACAGAAATGTTATTCTTTTTGATTTGCATAGTCGGAAATATTGTGAATGTCATGATGGAAGAAGGTGTATTTAGAGGACTTTTTGCAAAAATACTTGAGAAAAAGTATTCCTTCATTTCATCAACGCTGATTGCGTCTGTTTTATTTGGATTTTGGCATGTGATAGGACCTGTCCGCAATTATTTTGATGGGATTTCCAGCAAGGAAGGTATGATTGCAAATGTAATCATGTTGTTGGTAACATCTGCACTGGTTGGTTTTAAGTTTGCATTGTTAACAGAAATGTCGGGAAGTCATTATATGGCTATGGGAGATCATTTTGTGAATAATACTATCGTTAATCTTTTACACGTGGTATCTGATAGCGGTGCAGATGAGATGATGGTAGTCAGAGTGTCAATTGCACAGTCAGTGTCTTTCATTCTTGTTTTGATTTACTATATCCGTTTTTGTCGCAAAAAAGGATAATCGGTTATCAGTTTGCCTGTTTTGTGCTATAATATCAGTCAGTATAATGATCAGGACAGGAGACAAAAATGCGTTTAATAATGTGTGAGCGACAAGATTTGGAAAATCCGGAGGTTACGATTGCATATCGTGAGATGACAGCAAGCGTAAAAAGAGTGTCGGATTTTGTTCGTTCTGTGGATCAGACAATTGTTTGCAGAAAAGATAATGAAGAATATGCGATTCCCGTGAGCAATATTTATTATGTGGAAAGTGTAGATAAGAAGGTGTTTGTGTACTGCGAAACAGAGGTGTTTCAAAGTAATTACAAACTGTATGAGCTGGAAAATTTGTTGCCTCATACAAGCTTTGTTAGAGTGAGTAAATCTACAATTTTAAATATTGAAATATTAAAAGGGGTAAAAACCCTCGTCAACAGTAAACTGGAAGCAATCCTCTCAAACGGAGAAAGTATATGTGTTACCAGAAAATATTTGAAGGACATCAGGGAAGCATTACTAAGGAGAAATAGTGAATGAAAAAAATGATTTTAAATATTATGGCGACAACCGGGCTTACTTTAATGGTGTTGGCTTTGGTTGCCACATGTTATGGAGGAACTGTGATTTTTATTAGTGCAATATTTGAAGCATTCGTGCTTAATACCGCAGTTTATGCAGGAATATATATTTTGAATCGCTTTGAATATCGCTATCCAATCCTCGAAACCGGATTGAAATTAATATACGTACTCGCGCTTGTATTGGCAAGTGGTTATTTATGGGGATGGTATGATAACTTGTCTGCTCTTGTATTAGTAATTATGACAATTGTGATTTTTGGCGTTTGCGTATATTTGGATACCATAAATTTGAAAGATGAAGTGAAAGCAATTAATGTTTTGATCGCGAAAGAGGAGGAAAAATAGAATTAAGATAAAAAGCTTAAAACGAATAGAATATGTTTTTAATGGGAGAAGTTCTACGATGTAGTCGATAGAAGTTCTCTTTTTTTGTGAATTGCACTACTTTTTGACTTGTTAAGATAATTTTGCTTGAATTTATAAAGGTGTAAGAGTATAATGTGGGACAATATACTTTTGAGGTGAGGTAAAAATGATGAATGCTTTGATAATGAATTGCAGTCCGGTAAGAAATGGGGCAACAGCTGAAATAGTAAATGTGGTTTCGAATAGTTTGAAAGAAAAATATGAAGTCAGAAAGATATGTATCGATGATTTTAAATTAAATTTTTGCAAGGGGTGCCGATCATGTCACAATACGGCAAAATGCATCCAGCAGGATGATATGGATAGAATAATGGAGCAATATGAATGGGCAGATATCATAATATCGGTAGCACCTTCCTATTGGGCAGATATTCCGGGACAATTTAAGGCCTTCATTGACAGATGTACACCATGGTGTAATACGCATGAACCGCATGCAAGGATAGGCAGTGGAAAGAAAGGTTATGTGGTAGCTTTAAGAACAGGGCCGAGTATCGGAGAATGTAATCGAATTATTCAAACAATTGAACATTTTTACGGGCATATGGAAATTGAGTGCGGTGGTGGATTCGGCTTGTGCTCCATAGAGTATAAAGAGGACGTAGAACCGCGGAAGGCGGATATCATAGATTTTTGTGATAAGATATAGATATAATGATAGATTATAAAACGGAGGACATGTCTAATTGAAGGAAAATATAAAAGAAATATTTGAAACATGGAATGAAACAATCGTATGGTCTTGTTTACAAGGAATCATGGGCGAAATACATACCAATACTGCGGGAGATGCTGCAATTGCAATTTTAGGTGATTTTGCGTTTTATGCAGGAAATCCAAGCGAAGAATTGATTCGATTTGCACCTAAAAATTATAAGCAAGATTTTCTGATTATGGTCCCGCACAACGCTGCATGGGCGGAGTTGATTGAAACGTGCTACGGCGATCAAGCAAAGAGAGTGACAAGATATGCAATCAAAAAGGAGCAGGATATTTTTGATGTGTCGAAATTGGAACAGGCAAGTATGAACTTACCGGAAGGTTATGAATTAAAACTGTTAAAAGAACAGGAATATAATATGTGCCAAAACAATGGCTGGGCGAATGACTTGGTATCCCAATATAAGGATTATGAAACCTATAAAAAATTAGGTTTGGGTGTCGTTGTTTTAAAGGAGGGAGAATTAGTTTCCGGTGCTTCCTCTTATAGCAGATACAAAGAAGGGATTGAAATTGAAATTGACACGAGAGAAGATCATCGAAGAAAAGGGTTGGCATATGCGTGTGGTGCAAAATTGATTTTAGAATGCTTAGAAAATGGATTATATCCAAGCTGGGACGCGCAGAATAAGTGGTCGGTTTCTTTGGCACAAAAGCTGGGATATCATTTCAGCCACGAATATACTGCTTATGAAATCAGTTATGAAGAAAAACAGGAGGAACAACGAAAGTGATAATTAAGAAAGCTACGGTGGAAGATGCAAATAGAATCATTTGTTTTACAAAAAAATTGTAAGTGGTGTTAAAATGAAATTACTATACGGAACAGGTAATCAAGCGAAATTATCTGCGATGCGAAACAGGCTTCAGAGATTAGGAATAGAGTTAATTGGTTTGAACGATTTGCGCGCAGAAGGACGGAGGATCCCGGAAGTGTCAGAGAATGGTAACACACCGCTTGAGAATGCAAGATTGAAGGCAATGTCATATTATGAAACCTTTCAGATACCGGTATTTTCCTGCGATTCGGGTCTGTATTTTGATAATGTGCCGGACGAGATACAACCGGGAATTCATGTGCGCAATGTAAAAGGGAAATGTTTATCAGATGAAGAGATGATAGAATATTACGCAGGTCTTGTGAGACAATATGGAAATCTTATAGCAAGATATAAAAACGCAATTTGTTTTGTGATGGACGAAAACCATATTTATGAATCCATGGATGATTCTATGGCTAGCGAAACATTTATTTTAACAGACAAGCCTCATAGTGCAATAAGGAAAAAAGGATTCCCATTAGATAGCATTTCAATTGATAGGAAAACAAATAAGTACTACTACGATTTGTCAGCGGATGAATTGGAACAGCTTGCTGTGGAAGATGGATTTTTGCAGTTTTTTCAGAAAGTATTGAATCTGAATGGATAGCAAATGAAAAATACCTGCAAATTGAAAAGAACTTAAAAGAATTAAGGAGGAACAAATATGCCACATATTATTGTAAAATTATGGCCGGGAAGAAACGAAGAAATCAAAAGCAAACTAGCGAAACGGATTGCGGATACGGTTGCAGAAGAGCTGAACATAGAGATGGGAACTGTGTCAGTTGCACTAGAAGAAATTCCGGGAGAAGAGTGGGGAGAAAAAGTATATAAAGCAGAAATTAAAGATAATCCCAATCTGTATCAAAAGCCGGATTACGAGTATGAATAAATTTAGATAGGTGGGGACTGTTCTAAGGGAGAGTCTTTATTGGTGGAGATTGATTATGGAAACAATTGATTATTGGTTAATTGCAGGAATTGTGATGCCATGTATATGGCTGGGAGCTTGTATAATAATAGAAGGGAAAAATAAAAAAATCGTAGTTAATACGGGGATAGTAATAGATCTTATTCTGTTTCTTATTTGCAGAAATTATGAACTGTTATTTTTTGCTGTGTTGGGCGGTTTGGCATGCGGTTTCTTTCCAGGCTTGGTAAGCGCACGTAAATACGAAGTAGCGGTGAAAGAACTGAATGGAGTCAAAAACTGGGTAAAGGTTTCAATCATCTTTTTTGTTATGATATTTATGGCAATCGCAATCATTTACCCTGACGTAAATATAGTATGGTAATCAATGGATAAAGTGAGGATGCAGCAAAATGAAAATACCTAAGATGATTTTGTTTGATTATGGGCAAACTTTGGTAAATGAGCAGTCGTTTGATGGCGTGAAAGGAACGGGAGAGGTTCTGAAATATGCCACAAAAAATAAATACAATAAATCGGCAGAGGAAGTGCAGGCATATGCAAACACATTGAATCAGGAGCTGGGACGCTTCGATCCGGAAAAGAGGCATCTGTTCCAGCTGGAAGTTCCCAATTATATGTTTAGCCAATATTTATATGAGTCGCAAGGAATCGAAATTGCATTGAGCCAAGAAGAAATGGACAGTGTGTTTTGGGATGCGGCAGCACCGGGAAAGCCAACCGAAGGAATTGAAGAATTTCTTGCGTATTTAAAAGAAAATCAGATTCGAACCGGTGTAATCAGTAATATTTCATATAGCGCGGATGCGGTAAAAAGAAGGATGAATGAGTGTATTCCGGAGAATGAGTTTGAATTTATTATTGCAACTAGCGAATATTTATATCGCAAGCCAAATAAGCGCATATTCGAATTGGCATTAGAGAAAGCGGACCTGCAACCGGAAGAGGTATGGTATGTCGGGGATCAGTATCAGTGTGATATTGTCGGAGCAAAAGAAGCAGGTTTATTTCCGGTGTGGTATATCGGGGCAATTGATATGAAGTATGAGCCAAGAGAAGGCGTCCTCACAATAGAAAATTGGAAAGAGCTAATGGAGATTTTGAGGCAAGATTAGCCATAAATGTCATCTCTGGTAATGTTCTTAATCCACTTTCCGCTTTTATAGTGTTTGATTACCCAAGGCCATTTGACAAATTCATCTGTGCACAGTAAGAAATAGACCCAAAGGACAGGCAATTTAAATACAAAAGCCGCAAGAAATCCTAATGGGACAGCATAGCACCACATATCAATCGTATCGCAAATCAGCCCGAATCGGCTATCGCCACCGGCGCGGAAAACACCGGCAATCAGAGTGGTATTTACAGCAGTACCGCTGATATAGTAGGTATTAATGAGTAGCATGTACTTAAGATAATGCAGCGCGGTAGCAGAGAGAGAGGTACCGGCATAGGCGAGAACACCCGGCATGGAGACTAGTACAATGAGACCACCTAAAATCCCGCTCAGTACAGTAAGCTTCATGAGTTTGCGCGCGTCTTCGCGTGCATCTTCCAAACGATTTTCGCCTAAAGTATTTCCAAGGAGAATCGTTCCGGCGCTGGCAATACCAAAGCAGAGAATCGTACCAAAGTTTCGAACTACGATTACAAAGGAATTTGCAGCAACCGCATCAGATCCCATGTGACCGATGATAACGGAATACATAGAGAATGCAAGTCCCCAAACCACGTCATTTCCAAGAGCAGGAAGGGAAAGCTTCATAAAGTCTTTGAATAACACCTTGTTTCGGATAAAAATGTACCGGAAACTTAATTTGGTATCTTTGCTAAAATAGGAAACCAGAATGCAACCAAGGAGCTCAATAACACGTGAACTCGAGGTAGCGATGGCAACACCTGTTGCTCCTAATTTCGGAGCACCGCATAGGCCAAAAATAAAAACGGCATTCAGTAAAATGTTCACTACAAATGCGACGATACTGAGTACCGTACAAATGGTAACGCGTCCGACACTTCTTAATACCGACATATAGACTTCAATAATTCCCCAGCAAATATAGGCAATACTCATATAGCGAAGATAGGTGGCACCGATGAGAATCAGTTCGCTGTCATTGGTAAAGATTCGCATCATCTGCTTTGGAATAAGGAGTGCGGTACCGGCGAACGCAAGGCTGGCGATGAATGAAAAACGAAGAGCAATACCTTGAACAATGTTGATGGCATCCATATCGCCTTTGCCATAATATTGTGAGCAGAGCATAGTAACACCGGTACCGAGTCCGTAAAGAATCGAGAACAAAATACCGGCATATTGAGAAGCCAGTGAGACGGCAGATATAGACGATTGTCCTGCATAATTGAGCATAATTACATCGGCGGAACTGATTGCTGCGCTTAATATATTTTGAATTACAATCGGTAAAACCAATCTAAAAATTTTAGAATAAAAGTCAGATTTTGTCTTAGATTTGCTTCTCATGATTTCTCCCATTTTGTTTGTAGCGTTAACATATTGCGAAGTATTATAGTATTATATCATGATGATTCGAAAGTTCAATGCATATTTAATCAGCATAAAAAAAGATTGAAATATTGTGTGAGTGAATTATAATTTAGTGTGATAAAAGGGAGTATGTTTGGATAAGGAGAGGGCGAAAATGCCAAGATTATATGTCAAAGATTCAAAGTTTTATAAAATGGTAGCCGGAATCGCAGTTCCGATTGCACTGCAGGGGTTGATTACCACTGGAGTTAATATGATGGATACGATTATGATTGGAACTGTGGGAGAGACACAGTTATCCGCTGTATCACTGGCCAATCAGTTTATTAGTATCTTTCAGATTTTCTGTATGGGTATCGGTATGGGAGCGTCTGTTTTAGTGGCGCGTTACTACGGTATGAAAGATAATGAATCCCTCAAAAAAACAATTGCAATCATGCTTCGCCTGTGTCTTGCGATGGCAACGCTGTTTTGTGTGACAACGATTTTATTGCCGGATCAGATTATGCGGATATACACGACGGAAGAAGCGATTATATCGAATGGATCACGTTATTTGCAATATTCGGTAGTTACGTATTATTTATTGGGACTGTCGCTGACTTGTACGATTGTTCTTAGAAATGTAGAACAGGTAAAAATCCCGCTTTATACTTCCATTGCGGCGTTCTTCATCAATGTGGGTGCTAATTATGTTTTTATTTTCGGAAAGTTCGGTGCTCCGAAAATGGAGGTTGCAGGAGCGGCAATCGGAACTTTGATTGCTAGAATTTTTGAGTTCTCTGTGATTTGCGGTTATCTTTTTTTCAAAGAAAAATCCATTGGTTTTCGTTTGAAACACTTGTTTGCGCCGGTGGGTAATTTGTGGAAAGAATACATTCGTATCAGCATACCGGTTTTGATTAGTGATGGAATTTTAGCACTGGGTAACAATTCGGTTGCTATGGTGATTGGTAGACTGGGGGAAAATTTTGTGGCGGCCAATGCGGTGACAATGGTAACGCAGCAGCTGAGCTCTGTTATGATTCAGGGATTTTCACAAGCAGGAGCTATCGTTACCGGATATACGCTCGGAGAAGGAGAGAAAGAAAAGGCGCATCAACAAGGATATGCGTTCCTTGGAATCGGAATCGTATTTGGCCTGATTGCAGCCGGTATTATCCTGATAATCAGCGGACCGATGATTGCAGCCTATCATTTATCGCCAAATACAGAGAAAATTGCGTGGGAGCTAATGGTGTCAATTAGTATCATTGTAGTATTTCAGGCAACCAACAGTATTATGACCAAGGGCGTACTTCGTGGAGGCGGAGATACAAAGATGTTAATGCTGGCAGATAACATCTTTTTGTGGGTTGTATCACTTCCTCTTGGAATATTGGCTGGACTTGTTTTGCATCTGCCTGCGTTTTGGATTTACTTCTTTTTGAAAATAGATCAAGTGCTGAAAGCAATTTGGTGTGTGATTCGCCTGCGAAGTGGCAAATGGATCAAGAAGATAAAGACCGTAGCAGAGATGTAAGAGAATCGAAATGTAAGTATTTATACAAAAATATCAGCAAAAAATAGTAAAAAGTAGAAAAAAGTAGAAAAAAGAATGTGATAAACGAATACCCCCTTGTATAAATGTATACAATGGGGTATATTTATGTGGGATTTACATAGCAAGAATCGAAGGAAATTCGGGAGAGGAAAAGAAAATGATAAAGATTGAAAATCTGACAAAAAGTTATAAAGGAAAAACCGTAGTAGATAATTTGTCCTTTGAAATAAAGGATGGAGAGCTCTTTGCTTTGCTAGGAAGTAATGGGGCGGGAAAAAGTACGACAATAAAAATGATTTTGGATTTGGTGAAAAAAGATTCCGGTAAAATTGAAAAAACGAAGGATATATTGATTGGATATTCGCCGGAGACACCATATTTTCCGCCATTTTTGACAGGAAAAGAAGTACTTACATATTATGGACAGCTTCAAAAGATAGAAAAAGAAACGCTGGAGAACCAGTGCAGTGCCCTTTTGGAAGAAGTGGGATTAGAAGATGACAACACAAAGGTGCGGTTTTATTCGAAAGGAATGTTACAAAGACTTGCGATGGCACAGGCGCTTCTGGGAGATCCACAGTTTTTGATTTTGGATGAGCCGTGTGCGGGACTGGATGCAATGGGGCGTTTGGAGATGCTTTCACTCATTGAAAAGCTGAAAAAGAAAGGAAAAACTATTCTGATGAATTCCCATATTTTGAATGATATGGAAAAAGTATGTGATTCCGGAATTATTATGAAAAAAGGACAAAAATTAAAAGAGTTCACCAAAGCCGATTTAGATGGTGAACAATCGTTGGAAGAGATGTTTGTAGAAGTAGTTGGCTAAACAAAATTGTAGGGATAAAGAGGAAAAAAATATGTTAGTGATTATGAAAAATGCGTTAAAAGAGCGCATGAGAAGAAAAGAGTTATATATCATTGTGGTAATTGGAGCGTTGCTGTTTTTGCTGTGCAGTAGTGATTCAATGACTATTTCGGTAGGTGGAGAGTCTCTGACGGGATTTGGTAGTATGTTTGGGGTTTTACACATAATTATTAATGCGATTGGATGTATCCTAGGGGTCGTATTAAGTATTCGTACCATTCCGAATGAGTATGAGAGACGCAACAGCCATTTGGTTTGGGTAAGAGGGATTTCACAGCAGACATATCACACAGGGCTGACACTGGCCAATGTAGTAAGCAGTGTGTTTGCCACATTGATTCTATATGTGATGTTGGCAGTATACACGGGTATAAAGGGAGATGGCGTTCGCGTAGGAATGTTGATTCCGGCCTTTTTGCTGGTTGCATTAAATGTCGCAATCGTGGCATTGTTTACAAGTGTACTGAGCATTGTGCTTCCGGGAGCGTTGACTGGAGTCATTGGTATTTTGCTGACACTTGCAGGCATTTTTCATGGTGCACTTGATATATATCGTAATATAGTCGGAGGAGTGGCCAAAGCCGTGCTGACTGCTGTACTTAAAATAGTTCCGGATTTTCACGGGATTCAGACACAGGCACAAAACTTGGTCCTTGGAAAGTCGATAGAAGTACATGTTATATGTTTGGGATTCCTTGTTTTCTATATCTGTACCATCGGATTAATTGTATTTAAGAGAAAAGAGGCATAAGATGAAACAGGCAAAATTAAATTGGAAATATGTGGTTTATATTGCGGTTGGCGTGGTATTGTTAATTTTGACCATTGCGACAGCACAGAAGGGATTATCACAGACGGACAAAGACATATATGCGAAAGCAATGGAATTGGACGATACAGTAAAAGGCATGGGATTCCATGACTTTGTAATTCGTGATTATAAGGTCCGCTTTTTTGACGGAAATGCGGACTATGTTGTAAAAGGCGATGAGGTGAAAAAGGAAAAAGCAGTAATAGAAACGTTTGTTGGAACAACGGTAGATATTGAAGGGGAGTATCAGGTTCTTCTCCCGGTGTATGACAGATTCTCAAAGATGTTTTCTATGCTTTCACAAGCCGGTAATCTGGCAGAAGGTGATATTTCATTTGAGGAAGAAGCCTATAGTACCAATGCACACATTGCTACCTTGTGGCATGAAGCATTTCATACTTGGCAGTTTACGGAGCGAGCATCACAGATAGAGTCTCTTGCAATCGAGGCGGGGATTGATGAAAATACAAGATATGAAGAGGTTCTGTTAGAAGAGGTAGATGCCAATGAAACATTGAAGACTTTGTTCGAGCAGGAAATGGATTTGTTGTGGCAGATTATCAATGCAGAGGATGAGCAAAAAGTCGACTTGATTAACGATGTGTTAGCGTTTCAGGAGCAACGCAAAGAGGTGCTCAGTACCAAGGCAGCATTTATTGAACGTTATTACCAGACAGTAGAGGGAAGTGCCAAGTATGTGGAAGGCGCAATCTACAAAGAACTGGAAGGTGCGCAGGCATGGGAAGAAACCTATATGAAACCATTTGTCTATACAAACGGTTCCGGAAAATATTATGACATGGGGATGCTTAAATGTATGATATTGGATCAGGTGGCGCCGGACTGGAAAGAATCCTTTGATGCAACGGTTGATTTAAATGAATTGTTGCAGCAGGTAACAGAGAACGAAACAGAATGATAAAATGTAAATATACAGAATATGTAAATATATAGAAATGAAAAAAATCCTCTCGGATTCTTTTGAGAAAGAAAAGAAATCCGGGAGGATTTTATATGTGCGTTATAAATGAATCCTATAAGGTAGCACCAAAGTCGGAAACAATAATCTGACCGGTGATGGCTCTGGACTCATCACTTGCAAGGAAGAGTAGGATGTTGGCAACATCTTCCGGCATACAGATAGGTACAGATAAATCCATATGCTTTCTCATCTGACCAAACATATCTTGATTTAGAGTCGCAGGATCCGTCTTTGCCATAGGAGTGGCAATTGAGCTAGGGTTAACTGAGTTACAACGGATACCGGTACCTGTAAAACGAAGTGCGGTATGCTTTGTCAGACCGACAATGGCGGCTTTGCTTGTGACGTAAGAAGCACCGCCTGTACCGAACTGTCCGGCAACCGAATCAAGGTTAATGATAGAGCCGGAATTCTGTTTCATCATTTCTCTTAAAACAGCTCTGGTACAATAGAGAGTACCTTTGGTATTGATACCGAGAACCCACTCAAGATCTTCGTCTTCATAACAGTCAATTGGCTTCAAACCGGCTTCAAGAACCCCTGCGTTATTAACCAGTACATCAATTTTCCCAAACGCTTCCACGGTTTTTGCAACCAGGTTCTCAACTTCATCCACTTTTGATACATCAGTTTGTACGATAAGTACTTCGCCGCCGTCTGCTTTAATTTCTGCAGCAACCTCCTCCAGCTGTGGGAGGCGACGAGCGCTGATAACCACTTTGGCACCTTCTTTTGCAAACAATTTGGCGGTGGCAGCTCCTACACCGGAGTTACTGCCTGTGACAATAGCTACTTTTCCGTCTAAACGACCCATAATTAGTACCCCTTTCCTAGAAATAATTTGTAAAATAATACCTTCAATAATAACTATAAATTGTTGGACTTCGTCCGTCAATATAGCAAGATAAATTCATACAATCATTAAATCTAAAATGGCATCGAATGGGATTTTGGTATTTACAATCTGAAGGAAACGGCAGTTCGTATCTATACGAGCGACCAGACCGGTTATTTTTAAATATTCATCCGCATGGAAATAAATGACAGATGCCATAGTTCCTTTTTTCAAAAGGTGCATTTGTCGGTCAAGTTCTTCTTCTTTTTCCGGCGAAAGTATGGGCTTGGGTACGCGGATTTTTTCTTTGGCTGCAAGGGCCTGCGGCAATCCCTTGAGGGCGGCAAATGGCATAAATTGTTTTGCCCTGTCACGAACAGACATGTTATGTTTCGGTCGTAGTGCCACTTCGATGTCCTCCTATCTGAGTATTTCTCTCTTTTGTGGTGGCATGTTGTTCCAGGTTCATGCCTTTTAGAATCGCGTTTTTTCCATATTTTTGTTTGATGGATAATACAGCTTTTTGGATGTTTCGATTTTTTTCCAAATGCTCAGAATCGATAAAAAAATTATATTGATGGTAAGATTCTGGGACTACATGGTTGAACGTTAACTGTACCCGCCGGATAGAAAGAGTGGGGCGGATGATTTGTTGATAGAGCGTTTGCACTGCGGGAACGATGAGAAGATCTGCACTTGTCTCATCATTGAGCGATATTGTTCCGTGTGCAGGTGCAGCGTCCAATCGATTGTCATATCCAATGTGTAAAGTAATGGATTTGGTGACAAGTCCTTTATCGACCAGATCAAGGCAGAGTAAATCCGCCATCTCCTTTACAATCAGTTTTCCTTCGTCGTAGGTATAGGGGCGGGGGAGTACCTGACCACTGGAGAGGCAGTTGGTTTGTGCATGATAGGATTTGATGTCTGCAATTGTAACCGGCTCGCGTCCCCATGCGTGGTCGATGAGAAGCTCTGCATCCACGCCGAATAGATGGTAGAGAAAATCTTCGTCTGCGTGTGCAAGATCGTACATTGTAAAAATGCCTACATTTTCCAAACGTTTGGAAATGCCTTTTCCGATTCGCCAAAAATCGGTGAGGGGGCGATGACTCCAGAGTGTTTCGCGGTAGCGTGCTTCGTCGAGCTCGCCGATAAAGTCAGTTGCGTGCTTAGCAGTGATATCCAAAGCGACCTTGGTCAGGTAAAGATTGGAGCCGATTCCGCAAGAAGCACGTATTCCAAGGCTGGTATAGATTTTATCTAAAATGGTTTTACCAAGTTGACGCGCAGACATGTCATAAAGGGATAGATAATCCGTCACATCCATAAATGCTTCATCAATAGAGTAGACGTGGATATCTTCTTTTGCGATATATTTCAAATAAATACTGTAGATTTCAGCTGCATAGTCAATATAGAGTTGCATGCGGGGAACTGCAGCAATATAGTTAATATGTTTGGGGATTTCGAAAACCCGGCATCGGTTTGGGATACCCAATGCTTTCATTGCGGGGGTGATAGCAAGGCAGATAGTCTTTTCGGTTCGGGACATATCTGCAACAATGAGATTGGTTTTCATGGGATCAAGTCCGCGTTCAACACATTCGACAGATGCATAAAAGGATTTTAAATCAATACAGAGATATGTCCGTTGACTCAATATGTGACACCTACCTTTCCGTCCGTTTATAGAAATTATAACACACGAACATATGTTCGTGTCAATTGTTTTTTTACAGTATGTGTTGTTGTTCCTGCGTTTTCCAATAAGATTTAATTTACAAGGGATCATGCTGGAAAAATTGTTGAAACTGTAATACAATAAATATGTTTTAAAATAATATGTTTATTTAAAAATTAGCTTATGCAAAATATCCTTATTTATGAGGATAGATTGATAGAAGACGAGGATGGAGTTTTAGGATGAAGGAATATTTTCAAAAGGTGGGTGCAAAGAGGGTTTGGATGACGCTGATTGGAAACATATTCATTGGACTTGGAATTGGTATTTTTAAACTTTCAGGACTGGGAAATGATCCGTTTACGGCAATGAATATGTCTTTAGCAATTTGCGTAAATCTGGAATATGCGCATTTTCAGGTGATTTTCAATCTGTGTCTGTTTGTGATACAGTGGTTTTTCGGCAGAGAATTTATCGGTGTGGGGACGATTGTGAATGCATGTTTTCTAGGTTACATAGTGACCTTTTTTTACAACTTGTTATATGGGCTGACAGGGGGACCGCAGGGCTTTGCTATGCAGGTAGTAACAGTGTGCATTGGTGTCATCATATGCAGCTTTGGGCTATCTCTGTATCAGACGTCAGATGTGGGCGTTGCACCGTATGATAGTCTGTCACTGATTACAAAAAAGTTTTTGCCGAAGATTCCATATTTTTGGCATAGAATATTGGATGACGGAATCGCTACAATCATAAGTATTCTTGCAGGGGGAATTCCTGGCGGAATGATTGGGCTTGGAACGCTGGTATCAGCATTTGGTCTTGGACCGTTTATTCATTTCTTTAATAGGAATGTGAGTGAAAAATGGATGAAAAAAGTGTCAAGATAGTTCATAAAAGATGATATGGTAAGAGGTAAGTGATCAATGAGTAATTTGAAAAAGAATAAAAGCTGGTATCAAAGACGGAAACGGTTATTTGAGATAACGGAGGTCGGATATGACCTGGATAATGTCAGTCGGTTTTACGACTATGTAAATGTGCTGACAATAATTATAAATTTGATGGCCAGCATTTTGCACACGTATGAAAGGGTGCGTGAGCAATATGGAAACATCCTTGTTGCACTGGAGGTTGCAACGGTAGTATTTTTTGGAATCGACTATGTTTTGAGACTTTGCACAGCGCGCTTTTTATATGCGGATGAGAAGAATATTACAGAGGCTCAGGCTATTCGAAAATATGTATGTTCTTTTACGGGAATCATTGATTTGCTTTCATGGCTTCCATATTTCCTGCCGGTAGTGTTTCCGGCAGGGACGGTTGCGTTCCGCATGGTGCGAATCGTGAGAATTTTGCGCCTGTTCCGTGTAAATGCATATCATGATTCACTCAGCATTATTACCGCGGTTTTGTATGAAAAGCGTCAGCAGTTGGTTTCGTCGATATTTATTATTGTGATGTTGATGATTGGGTCCAGTTTGTGTATGTACAGCTTGGAGCATGAAGCACAGCCGGAAGTGTTCACGAATGCCTTTTCCGGAATCTGGTGGGCGGCTTCAACCTTGCTTACCGTAGGATATGGGGACATTTATCCGATTACAACACTTGGCAAAGTGTTTGGCATTTTTATTTCGTTTCTTGGTGTTGGTATGGTAGCGATTCCGACCGGTATTATTTCTGCCGGATTTGTAAACCAGTACACAACCATCAAACGAAGAAATGAGTATGGCTATGAGGAAGATATGCATTTTGTTCGCATTCATATAGTAGATGGAGATAAATGGTGTGAGAAAAGAATTGCGGATTTGATGCTGCCATCCGGATTGATTGTGGCTATGATCAAACGAAACAGCGAAATACTTATTCCGCGTGGCGATATTGTCCTTCAGAATGAGGACATAGTCGTACTCGGCGCGGTGCCTTATAAGGAAGATGAAAACGACCATATTAGTTTAAAAGAAGTGATTTTAAAGAAGTATAACCCTTGGACAGGGGTGCGCATTCGTGATTTAGATATTTCACGTCAGTCGGTGATTGTACTTGTGAAGCGCAGAAATAAATCGCTGATTCCAAACGGAAATATGAAACTTGAAGCAGGCGATCGAGTATTTTTATACACCAAGATGCATTTATCTGATGCAAACACAATTGAGATATAACATAAACAGTAACAAGATTTAGGGAAAAACAATACCAGATACTACCACAAGCCCTTGGCTTGACATAAAGACACCGCGTTGTTATAATGTTTGTAACATTTGTAACAAAAATGTAACAATTATAGGGTGAACGAGAAACAAAAGCAAAATAGCAGGAAAGGTATGTTATGTATAATAAACGAATAGTAGGAAAAGTAGTTTTGGCATTAAGCTTGGCAGTAACACTAATGATGCCGGTGCAGACCATGGCCACTCCGACACTTGGAGTAGAAGGATTTACAGCCGGAACAGATAAAGCATTAGCTAAGGCGCCATCACTTGATTTACAGGTAAAAGCAAAGGAAGTTCCGACGCTTGTTCCGGATAACGGAAATGCGGACACAGAGAGTACAGACGGAGTGAATACAGAGACAGATACGCCGGTGTCTTTTACCGCAGGAGCAGGCGGTGTAGTGACAGCATCTGTAACAGTTGCACCGGAAGATATGGAAGAACAGTCTTACGAAGAGGAGGAAGAGGCCGGAGGAGCTTTCGGTTATACGAATCTTGGTATTGCGTTAGTAGAGGATCATTTAAATGTACGTGAAAGTGCAGATAAATCAAGTAAGATTGTCGGTAAGATGGAAAATGAGACCGGATGTGAGGTGTTAGGTGTCACAGACGGTATGGCACACATTATATCAGGTAGTGTGGAGGGATATGTTAGCACAGGCTATCTTTTGATTGGTGATGCAGCAGAAAAATATGCGAACAAGATTGTAAAAGAGCTTGCAACTGTGACTGCCGACGGATTAAAGATGAGAATGGAGCCTTCTTTGGAAGCGGAAGTATATGATATGGTAGCTTACGGAGAAGAGCTTGAGGTTCTTGAAAAACTGGACGGATGGGTAGCCGTAAAGTTTGACGGACAGAGAGTATATGTTTCAGCAGATTATGTAACAGTAGATAAAAAATTAAAAACAGCGCTGAATATGACAGAGTTCCTTTATGGAGCGGGCGTGTCAGATGTGCGAGTGGAAATTTGCGAATACGCAAAACAGTTCCTTGGAAATCCATATGTATGGGGTGGTACGAGTCTTACAAAAGGTGCGGACTGTTCCGGATTTGTGCTGAGCATTTATAAAAAATACGGCGTATCACTGCCACATTCTTCAAGAGCACAGGCGAACTGCGGTACCAAAATTAAAGTTTCCGAGATGAAACCGGGAGATTTGGTATTTTATTCTAGTGGTCGTCGCATCAATCATGTAGCGATGTACATCGGCGGTGGTCAGGTGATTCATGCCAGCTCACCGAAAACTGGTATCCGTATTTCAAGTACCTATTACAGAAATCCGGTAGCAGCAGTGAGATTGTTGCAGGATTAAGCAGATACAAATTGGTCGGATATGAATTGAGCAGATATAAGAGTTCGGGCATCACAAGTGTGATGCCCGGTTTTGTATGGTTTGAATGTGTTGATTTTCAACAAAATCCCCCTTTACATAACTTCTCCCATATGTTATACTGCTTAAGTATGAAAAATAGCCATGCTCAGGCGAGGGAAACTCCAACCCGGTTCTTAGCATAGGCCTTATGAAAAGAAGGAGGAAATCAAAATGATTTCAAGGGAAAAGAAAACAGAAATTATGCAGAAATTTGCCAGAACAGCAGGTGATACAGGTTCACCAGAAGTTCAGGTAGCAGTTCTCACAGAGAGAATCAAAGAGCTTACAGAGCATTTGAAAGAGAATCCAAAGGATCATCACTCAAGACGTGGTATGTACAAGATGATCGGTAAGAGAAGAGGTCTTCTTGACTACTTAAAGGATAGAGATATTGAAAGATATCGTACTTTAATTGAAGAACTTGGTATCAGAAAATAGGCAATGAAATGAGAGAGGCGGATTTCATATCCGCCTCTTTTGTAGGTAGAAGAAGTATTCCGAGACCACTGAAGCGTACATGATGCATACGTGTGTGGTTCAGTAGTTTCGGCGTCTTCTACCTGATAAATTATAGAAATAACAGTAGAGACTAATAGGGCGGTGCCCGGAAAGAGAAGGAGAAAGCGATGTATAAGAGTTATACGATGGAACTTGCCGGACGTACATTACGTGTAGACATCGGCAGAGTAGGTAAACAGGCAAACGGCTGTGCATTTATGCAGTATGGGGAAACAACTGTATTATCCACAGCAACAGCTTCAGAAAAGCCAAGAGACGGAATTGATTTCTTTCCATGTAGTGTTGAGTATGAAGAAAAATTATATGCAGTAGGAAAAATCCCGGGAGGATTTAATAAAAGAGAAGGAAAAGCAAGTGAAAATGCGATTCTGACAAGTCGTGTAATCGACAGACCGATGCGTCCGTTGTTCCCAAAAGACTACAGAAATGATGTAACACTTCACAATATGGTAATGAGTGTGGATCCGGAATGTCGTCCGGAGCTTGTGGCTATGCTTGGTACATCGATTGCAACATGTATTTCAGATATCCCATTTGACGGTCCATGTGCCATGACACAGGTTGGTCTTGTAGATGGACAGTTTGTTATCAATCCAAATCAGGATCAGTGGGATAATGGAGATCTTCAGATGACAGTTGCATCTACTTCTGAAAAAGTGATTATGATTGAAGCAGGAGCAAATGAAGTTCCGGAAGATAAGATTTTAGAAGCGATTTACATGGCGGATGGAATCAACAAGACAATCATTGAGTTCATTAATAAAATTGTAGCAGAAGTTGGAAAGCCAAAACACGAATATGTTAGCTGTGCAATTCCGGAAGAGATGTTTGCAGCAATTAAAGAAATTGTTCCGCCTGCTGAGATGGAAGAGGCTGTGTTCACAGATGAGAAACAGGTTCGTGAAGAAAATATCCGTAAAGTGACAGAAAAATTAGAAGAAGCGTTTGCTGATAAAGAAGAATGGCTTGCTGTTCTTGGTGAAGCAGTATATCAGTACCAGAAAAAGACCGTTCGTAAGATGATCTTGAAAGATCACAAACGTCCGGATGGCCGTGCAATTGATCAAATTAGAAAACTGGATGCAGAAATTGATCTTATTCCGCGTGTACACGGAAGTGCAATGTTTACACGTGGACAAACACAGATTTGTAACGTAACTACGCTTGCGCCAATGTCAGAAGTGCAGAAAGTAGACGGACTTGATACCAATATTACATCCAAGAGATATATGCACCATTACAACTTCCCATCCTATTCGGTTGGAGAAACAAAAGTAAGCAGAGGACCGGGACGTAGAGAAATCGGTCATGGTGCCCTTGCAGAGAAAGCACTTATGGCGGTTCTTCCATCAGTAGAAGAATTCCCATATGCAATCCGTACAGTATCAGAAACATTTGAGTCAAACGGATCAACTTCTATGGCGTCTACATGTGCATCATGTATGTCACTTATGGCTGCCGGTGTACCGATTAAGAAGATGGTAGCTGGTATTTCTTGCGGTCTTGTGACAGGCGACACAGATGATGACTATATCGTTCTTACAGATATCCAGGGTCTTGAAGACTTCTTTGGAGATATGGACTTTAAAGTAACAGGTACAACAGACGGTATCACAGCGATTCAGATGGATATCAAGATTCATGGTCTGACTAGACCAATCGTGGAAGAAGCAATCCGCAGAACAAGAGAAGCAAGATTATTCATTATGGATACTTGTATGAAACCGGCAATTGCTGAGCCGCGTGCTGAGGTTGGTCAGTATGCACCGAAGATTGTTCAGATTCAGATTGATCCGGAAAAGATTGGTGATGTGGTTGGACAGAGAGGTAAGACAATCAACGAAATTATCGCACGTACAGGTGTTAAAATTGATATCACAGATGATGGTGCAGTTTCTGTTTGTGGAAATGATCAGGCAGGAATGGAGAAAGCAATCGAAATGATTCAGATGATAGCATCTGACTTTGTAGAAGGCGAAAAATATACAGGTTCTGTAGTAAGTATTAAAGAGTTTGGTGCATTTATTGAATTTGCACCGGGAAAAGAAGGTATGGTACACATTTCAAAGGTGGCAAAAGAGAGAATTAATCACGTAGAAGATGTTCTTACACTGGGAGATGTTGTAACAGTAGTATGTCTTGGAAAAGACAAAATGGGTAGACTTAGCTTCTCAATTAAAGACGCACAGTAAAATGACTAGGGAGTGTATTCGATGGGTGCAAGAATTGCATTTATGGGATGATACTCCCTTTTTTATGCAGAAAACTGTAAAAAAATAGAAGATAGGGTTTTACAAGCGGGCAAATTAGTGCTAAAATATCTTTGGTTTATTTTTATAAAATAGGACGTGATGCAAATGAGTTTTATTTTAAAACTGTTTGGTGGCGTGAGTAAGCGCGAATTAGAAAAAAAGGAAGAAGAGTGTGCAGAGGAAAAAGCACAGCTTTGTATGGCGCATGAAAAAGAGATTCAAAAGCTCAGTGACGATCATCAGGCAGAACTTGACAAGATGAAAAAGTTATACCATGAGCAGATTGATGAGATTCAAGCTGCATTTAGAGCGAAAACAGCAAGCTTGCGTCAGGAATTTGATCTATACAAAGAGAAAAATAATGCGCAGGAGTTGACCGTGGCGCACGAAGCAGAGCTCGATAAAATGAAAACTCTGTATCATGAACAGATTGAGGAAATTCAAACAGCATTTCGTGACAGAAACGGGATGTTACAAAAAGAGCTGGAGCAGATTCGACAGCAGAGCATCCAATATGAGGAAGAAAATAAAAAGCAGGAAGCTCAGTTGGAAAAAATGAAACAGTTGTATCATGAGCAGATTGATGAAATACAGACCGCATTTCGAAAGAAAAAAGCGGATATGGCACTGGAGATTTTTGATATCAATAAGGATGAGCTTCAGAGAGTGAATGCAGAGCACGAAAGTGAGCTGTCACGTATGAAAAATATTTATGAGAGTATGCTGACAGAAATTCAGGAAGTGTTTCAGGCAAAGCTTGTGCAGCAGCAAAAAGAACTGGATGCGACAAAGGAGCAAATGCAGTTATATAAAAACAACGCACAGTCACATGAGGCGGAACTGGAAAAGATGAGTAAGCTGTATGATGAGCAGCTATTGGAAGTACAAGAAGCGTTCCGTGAGAAGAATGCAAGTCTACAGGCGCAGATTGACATATTTAAAGAACAAATAGGAAGTCTTTTGGCAACAGAGTAAATAAAGTAAAAGAGGTAATGATGATGGATGTAAGAATAACAGAAGAAGTAAAAAATGACACTATGTCAAGTGAAACGATGCAGGAAATGAAAAATGACACAGCTTCAAAAGAAGCAATTCAAGCGGTAGAAGCGATGAAAGCTGCTATGTCACAGCAAAATGAAGAAGAGGAAGTACATATTGCAGTCGGAGTGGAATGGCGCAAAATGATGAAAGCCTTGGAAGAGGAAATTGAAAAAGAACTCGGAAAAGCAAATGCGGTAGTAAATGATGTGCTCGCAAAAGAAAAAGCAAAATGCAGAGACATCGTAAATAAAGAGTTTGTAGATAAAGAAAAGCAGATGATTTCAGATCACGAAGAAGAAATCGAAGCACTGAAAAAAGAGTTTGCATCAGAAAAAGAGGAAATGCAAAAAGCGTTTGAAAGTGAAGTTGCGGATGCAAAAAAAGAAGCAGAAGAAGAAATGAGCAAGCAAAAAGAAGCGCATGACGCAGAGCTTGAAAAAATGAAAAAATTGTACGAAGAGCAGATGGATGAAGTACAGGTTGCTTTTCGGGATAAAACAGCTGCATTACGTAAAGAAATCGATCAGTATAAAGAACAGATTGAAGTTCTGATGTTGCATCTGGATGACCCGTTTGTTTTGCAGGAGTTGCAGATGAAGCAGGCTCAGGAGGGAATGGCAGAGACTGAGGTGTAAAACGCGAATAGGAAGTAAACGGGACATCAAAATATAAGAGTATAAAAAATGAGTTAGATCCACATGGTTGAAGAAAATCATACCATGTGGATTTTTTTGCATTTTATATGTTTTCATCTTTATATTCTTATATAAAAACATGATCCGAACACTTTTTTTACATATCTTTGTACTTGCAGTCATAAGTTTATCTTAGAAACATATATTGAGTAAAGAGGTGAGGTAAATGAAAGGTGGAAAAACCATATTGCAGTTGTTTCCGCAAACATTGCGAAAATATATGGAAGAAACGACAGAGAAGTATGCAACGTTGTCAGAGATAAGAATACGTGCTGATCGTCCGGTTTTAATTTATAGGAGTAATCAAGAATATTATCTGGATAAGAGAGGAAGAGAAGTGTTAGTCTGCGCTAACTTGTTTACGGAGGCGTTGTGCCTTGACGCAGGACAGGTAGAAGATATTTTTGTACATTTATGTAGATATTCCCCCTATGCATACAGCGAAGATCTTAGGCAAGGATTTTTGACGGTGACAGGTGGTCACAGGATTGGAGTAGCCGGACAAATGGTAAAAACAGAAAACGGGATAACCGGAATTCGAAATGTAAAGTCACTAAATATAAGAATTTCACATGAAATAAAAGGTGTGGCAGATCGCGTGATACCTTATGTGCATGACAGAGAAGGAGAAAGCGTATATAGTTGTCTGATTGTAGCACCGCCGGGAAAAGGGAAGACAACTATGCTTAGAGATATGGTACGACAGATATCAGATGGAAATAACCGAATCAAAGGGTGTACTGTAGCAGTTGTGGACGAGCGTAGTGAAATAGCAGGATGTTTCCTGGGTGAACCACAAAATGATGTTGGGATTCGTACCGATGTACTGGACGCGTGTCCAAAGGTACATGGAATGGAAATGGTGCTACGTTCGATGGCCCCGAAGGTCATTGCGGTGGACGAGATTGCGACGAATCAGGATGTGGAAGCGTTGCTTTTGCTCATGAACTGTGGAATTCGAGTATTTGCTACAATACATGGTGAAGATATGCAGGAGATGAAAGAGAAACCTTTTCTACGGCCGTTGTTAGAGAGCGGCTATTTTAAACGTTTTGTTGTGATGTGTAAAATGGGCGAAGTGAAAATGTACGATGAGAAAGGGGCGTGCTTAATGTGAAGTGGGTTGGATTTCTTTTCGTTCTTTCGGGAGCAGCAGGAATTGGTTTTGCATTGGTGGGAGAGTATCGCATGCGAATACAGATGCTGGAGCAGAT
Organism: Lachnospiraceae bacterium; assembly: GCA_045588655.1. Lineage (GTDB taxonomy): Bacteria > Bacillota > Clostridia > Lachnospirales > Lachnospiraceae > SVFI01. The sequence continues at coordinate 54,099 of JAZNEP010000043.1, forward strand.
CCGCAATATGATGCACTATATCAATGATATGGTACTGTATGAATCGACAGCACTTCCGGAAGCATTTCGAAAGACCGCAAGGAGAATGGATAAGCCGTTGAAGGAGTTTTTAGAAAAAATAGCGGAGCAGATGGAAGAGTTTTCCGGAGAGGACATTTCATTTCTTTGGAAAAACAATGCAAAGCGATTGATTGGAATAATCAATAAAAACGATTATGTAGATTTTTTGGAATGTATGCAACAAACGGGATTTATGGATGTCAAAGGACAAAGTCAGGCGCTAAGATTGTATGAAGAAAAGGTGGAGAAGAAGCTTTGCCGGCTGTTAGAACAAAAGGAAGAAAAGTGCAGATTATACCAGACACTCGGTATTATGTCAGGATTATTTGTATGCATTCTTCTGTTGTAGAAGGGAGATAACGGATGAGTGTTGCATTGCTGTTTAAAATGGCGGCAGTTGGGATTCTGGTTATGGTATTGGGACAGGTATTAAAAAACAGTGGCAAAGAAGAATATTCTTTCTTTGTTGGACTTGCAGGGCTTGTATTAGTGTTGTCATGGCTGGTGCCTTATATCAGTGATTTGTTTGACACAGTAGAGAGATTGTTTGATCTAGGAGGATGATATGGCGGTTGCAAAAGTTGCGATATTCGGAATTATCGCAGTAGTGCTGACACTTTTTTTGCGCTCGTATAAAAGTGAGTGGGCAGTGATATTGTCAATAACAGCGGGAACCGTTCTTGCGATATACCTTTTGAGATTTCTTCTTGAACTGCTACAGGCTTTAAAAATCTGGGAAACATATCTGGGAGGGATATCTGAATACATGGGAATTTTGTGGAAAGCGCTCGGTATTACCTATCTATGCGAATTTTCGAGTGATTTATGCAAAGACAGTGGAAATACGCTGATTGCGGGACAGATTGAACTTTGTGGAAAGATTGCAGTCATGTTACTGGGGATGCCTGTGTTATGGGCACTTATGGAGGCAATTACGGGGTTTTATGCAGGATGAATGAAAAAATATGGGAACAGTTTGATTTATCAGAAATAGATCGCCTTGTGGATCGAATCATTGTACAAAGCAGATATAATTTTTCGGATGTTGTGCGCTGTATGGTGCAAGGTGAGTGGAATGAAGTTTGGGACATGTTGAAACACATGATTGTTGAACTTTGTATACCCGGGTTATGGGATAGTAAAAATTTATGGATGGGTTTGATTTTGTTAGGACTCTTTTCTATGATTCTTCACTACAGTTTCGGCGTGGTGAAAAGCCGACAGGTTTCCGAAATAGCATATTATATTGTATATTTGTTGCTTATTTTATTATTGCTGGATAGTTTTGGTCAGATGCTGGAAACAGGAAGAGAGTTACTTGATTTATTGAAGCAATTTATTGCAGCATTAGTACCGGCATATTGTTTATCGGTTTCACTCTCCATAGGAAGTGCGAGCGCAGTAGTTCATTATGAACTGGTCATTCTGTTGCTGTTGGGAATTGATTATATTCTGGTGGGGATGCTATTGCCTGTGACACAATCTTATGTATTTTTAGTCATAGTGGATGGGATTGATGAAAGTTGTCGCTTAAAGGAGTTTGTACGTCTGCTGGAACGAGCGATTTCATGGGGAATCAAAGTATGTCTCACAATAACGGTTGTGGTTAGTGGGATACAGAATGCGGTCTCGGTACAACTGGATGGGATGCAGAAAACGGTATTCCAGAAGGCGGTTGGTGCGTTGCCCGGAATCGGAGATTTGTCTGAGTCGGTGACGCAAGTGCTTGCGGGGTCTGCCAGTTTAATCAAAAATGGGATTGGCGCAACTGCAATGATTTTTTTGTTTTTGATTGTTCTCAGACCGTTGTGGGAAGTGTTTTGCATGGCTATGTCGATGAGGCTGGCGGCGGCTTTTATTCGTGTGATGGGTCAAAGCCGTTTGTCGGATACGATTGCAAAAATGGGAGAAGCAGGAATACTGGTAATGAGGATTGTTACATGTGCAGTTATAGCATTCTACATTTCGATAGCTATGACAATGTTTGTAATGAAAGGAGCTACATGATGCTATACCTAGAGAAGATATGTTGTTTTTTTATATTGGCAAGACTTTTTTTACATATGTGCCCGAATGAAAAATATGAGAAGTATTTAGGGGTATTGACAACGTGGGTCGCTTTTTCACTCTTTTTAACTCCATTTTTGGAAGAGAATTTTTTGGAAAAAGGAAAAGAACAATGGGAAATGTATTGGGAAATGCAAGTGGAAAATGATTATGAAGAAAAAGGAGGCGAGCTAGAAGAGAGAACGAAGCAAATAGCGGAGGGAATAGTGAAGGATGTGGCAGAAGAGATGACAGAAGACGTAGTGGAGGAAATACCGGGCAATGAATCAGAGAAGGCACATGAAAAATGAGAGAGGATAGAGAGCAAACATGAAGTGGGACAAGATGCTGGAAAAATTGCAGATGCTTGGTAAAGATCGATTTATGCTTTTGTTAATTGCAGGAATTATGATGGTAGTGATTACAATGCCACTACCGAAAAAAGGAGAGGAGAAGAGCAAAAAAGCAGAGGTAAATGTGCAAAGCATGGACAACATGGATTTGACAAATGAGAATCAGTTAGGTGCAGGGCGGGTACAGGGAAAATCTGTGTCAGAGATTGAAGTGTACAGGGAGCGACTGTGTGTGCAACTGAAAAATTTTTTGCAAAAGCTGGAGGGGGTCGGGGAAGCAGAGGTTTACATAACTATGCATTCGTCGTCAGAAATTATTGTAGAAAGAAATAGTCCATACAGCACAAGAAGCGAAGAAGAGTATACGGATGGGAATACTCGTCTGGTCGGAGAAACGGAAAACGATGCAGAAGTAGTATTGATAGAGAATGAGGATGGGAGCCAAGCACCGATTGTGGTCAAGGAAATCGTGCCTGTAGTTAAGGGGATTGTAGTGGCAGTACAGGGGGGAGACCGTCAGGATGTAAAAAAGAATATAACAGAGGCATTGCAGGCATTATTTGGAATCGAAGCACATAAAATAAAAGTAGTAAAACTAAATACATAATCGTGGAAGGAGATATACGGTGAAAAAATTGTGGAAAAGAAATCAGATTATGATCACAGCGCTTGCGCTTATGATTGCAATCGCGGGGTATTTGAATTTTATGGGGAAAAAAGTGGATGAGGAAAGCCTTTTTACGACATCGGCGCAGTTTGAAGAAGCGCAGGTTGCAGATGTGAGTGATGTGGCAGAAGTGGATGGTTTGGCACAAATGGATGGCATGGCAGAAGTAGCGGATACAACAAATGGAGAAGAACTGGCTCAGGTGAGTGATGTGATGCAGACAGAGGAACTGGCGCTGATTACAGATGAGACGCAGGAAATCGATGCATCAGCCACGCTGACCGATATTGACAGTATGGATTCGGAGGAGGAAATGATTTATAGTGATTACCTGGATGAAGAGCAGGGAGAGAATATCACAGCGGCGGTAACGGAAGACTATGAGGGAGAAACACCGGGAGAGGCAGTATTTACAAGCACAACCGCTATATCTTCTCTGCAGGGAGCCAACGTCCTCAAAGAACAAACGAGAGCGAAGAATAAAGAGACGCTTATGGAAATTATTAACTCAGACAATCTGCCGGATAGCGCCAAACAGGAGGCGGTTGACAACATGATCGCTCTCACAGACATTGCGCAAAAGGAGTGTTCGGCAGAAATATTATTGGAAGCAAAAGGGTTTGAGGATGTTGTGGTAAGTATTACAGGAGATGTTGCAGATGTGATTGTGGCGGCCACGGAGCTGACCGATGCACAGAGAGCGCAGATTGAGGATATCGTGAAAAGAAAAACAGGTATTGAAGCCGAAAATATCATTATTTCGCCGGTGGCAGAAAAATAGTGTCAAATAGTTTTGAGTATGATATACTTGACGTGGTAATTTGGAAAAATACAGCAGAATGGGAGGTCATTATGAGAAGAGTTTTCTTGATCGTACTTGACAGCTTTGGAATAGGAGCAATGCCGGATGCGGATGCATATGGCGATGTTGGAACGAATACGATAGGGTCATGTGCAACTTCACCGTATTTTGTGCTGCCGAATATGCAACAACTTGGATTGTTCAATATAGAGGGTGTGGATGTAGGAGGAAAGGTGTCGCCTGTAGCGCAGCCGCTTGCAAAAATCGCACGCATGAGGGAAACATCAAATGGAAAGGATACAACCATCGGGCATTGGGAGATTGCAGGTGTGATTTCCGAACATCCATTACCGACGTATCCAAACGGTTTTCCAAAAGAAATTTTGGAGGAGTTTTCCGAAAAAACAGGAAGAGGTGTGTTATGTAACAAGCCATATTCCGGTACGGAAGTCATCAAAGAATATGGAGATGAGCACGTGAAAACAGGTGCACTGATTGTCTATACATCCGCAGATAGTGTGTTTCAGATTGCCGCACATGAGGATGTGGTACCGGTAGAGCAGTTGTATCAATATTGTGAAATTGCCAGAAAAATCCTGGTAGGAAAACATGGTGTGGGTCGAGTGATTGCGCGTCCGTTTATCGGAGAGAGCGGCAATTATACAAGGACATCCAAACGACATGATTATTCGTTGGTTCCACCGAAAAAAACCATACTTTCCTGCATTTCGGAAGCCGGAAAAGACGTGATTGCAATCGGAAAAATATATGATATTTTTGCGGGTATCGGAATGACTAAGCATACGTATACAACCGGAAATGCAGATGGAATTGAGAAGACCCTGGAGTATCTTAAGAAAGATTTTGAAGGGTTATGCTTTATCAATTTGGTAGATTATGATATGTTATATGGGCATCGCAATGATGTGGACGGATATGCAAAGGCACTTGCGTATTTTGATGAAAAATTGCCGCAGATTATAGAGAATATGCGACAAGAGGATATCCTCATTCTTACGGCGGATCATGGTTGTGATCCGGGATATACCCAGTCAACCGATCATTCGAGAGAGTATACACCGTGTCTGATTTACGGTAAATGTGTGAAAGCTGAAAATATGGGAACAAGAAGTACATTTGCGGATATCGGTGCGACGGTACTGGATTATCTGGGAGTGAAATGTGAGATAGAAGGCAGCAGTATGCTGTAGATGCAGGTAAGAGAACATAAGAGCTGGAGGAAAAACAAGTGAGTAAATATGGCGCAGAAATAAATAAACGTAGAACATTTGCCATTATTTCGCACCCGGATGCGGGAAAAACGACATTGACAGAAAAATTTCTGTTGTACGGAGGAGCGATTAATCTGGCAGGAAGTGTAAAGGGTAAGGCGACTGCCAGACATGCAGTTTCTGACTGGATGGAAATTGAAAAGGAAAGAGGTATTTCCGTAACGTCTTCGGTATTACAGTTTGAATATGACGGATTTTGCATCAACATCTTGGATACGCCGGGACATCAGGATTTCTCGGAGGACACATATCGTACCCTCATGGCAGCAGATTCTGCGGTTATGGTTATTGATGCAAGTAAAGGTGTTGAAGCACAGACCAGAAAACTGTTTAAAGTTTGTGTGATGCGTAAAATTCCGATTTTTACATTCATTAATAAGATGGATCGTGATGCAAATGATACCTTTGAACTGTTAGATGAGATTGAAAAGGAGCTTGGAATCGCGACATGCCCGGTAAACTGGCCGATAGGTTCGGGAAAAGAATTTAAAGGTGTGTACGAGAGAAAATCACGTAATGTATTTACGTTTTCTGATACGGAAAAGGGTACCAAAGAAGGAGAAACGGAAATTATATCTGTGGACGAGACAGAACGTCTTACAAAACAGATTGGAGAAGATGCTTTTGCACTTCTAAATGATGAGATTGAACTTTTGGACGGTGCGAGTGCAGAGTTTGACCTTGCGGAGGTTCAAAAAGGAAATCTGACACCGGTATTTTTTGGTTCGGCGCTTACAAACTTTGGTGTGGAAGTATTTCTAAAGCATTTCTTGGAAATGACGACAACACCATTGCCAAGGCTGTCAGACAAAGGAATGATCGATCCGGTAGAAAATGATTTTTCTGCGTTTGTATTTAAAATTCAGGCCAATATGAATAAAGCGCACAGAGACAGAGTGGCCTTTATGCGCATCTGTTCCGGACGATTTGATGCAGGTATGGAAGTAAAGCATGTGCAGGGCAATAAAGTGATGCGCTTATCGCAACCACAGCAGATTATGGCGGATTCCAGAAAAATTTTGGATGAAGCATTTGCAGGTGATATTATCGGAGTATTTGATCCGGGTATTTTTTCTATCGGTGATACGATATGTATGCCAAAAGAAAATTTCTGCTATGCAGGTATTCCAACGTTTGCTCCGGAACATTTTGCACGTGTGCGTCAGCTTGATACAATGAAGAGAAAGCAGTTTGTCAAGGGAATCACGCAGATTGCACAAGAAGGTGCGATTCAGATTTTTAAAGAGTTTAATACCGGTATGGAGGAGATTATCGTTGGCGTGGTAGGTGTACTCCAATTTGATGTGTTAAAATATCGTCTTGAGAATGAATATAATGTTGATATTAGATTAGAACCATTGCCATATGAATATATTCGCTGGGTAGAGAATGACGACATTGATCTGAATCGTATTGTCGGTACTTCCGATATGAAAAAAGTGACCGATTTAAAAGAGAGACCACTTCTATTGTTTATTAATGAGTGGAGTGTACAGATGGTATTAAACCGTAACGAAGGATTAGAACTAGCAGAATTTGGAAAGAATTAAAACATGAGTGATAAATCTAAAAATTTTATTTATGCCTGTATTATTATTATATTTGTCGGAATGGTTGTTTCTATTGTCTCTACCGAACTTAGGGGCGGAAGGGAAATGGTTGCAGATGTGGGAAAGACAGACTACGTTGATGTAAGTGGACATCAAGGCACGACAGATGTAACTGTGTCAATGCAGGAGAATGAGAAGTCTAGCTCGACCGCGACAGCACAGCAGCAGGCTCTAACCACCGGTTTATATTATTATGAGTCGCTGACACAGGATGAGAAGGCGATGTATCAGCAGATATATTCTGCAATCACAACCAGAGAGAAGATTTTGCTGGATACAGTAAATGATGGCGTGGTGGACAAGGTATTTCAGAGTATTATGAACGATCATCCTGAAATTTTTTATTCATCCGCTTATCAATTAGAAAAGCAGATGCGTGACTATGTGACGGTAAAAATGTATTTTCAACCCACTTATCACATGACAGAGGAAGAGCAAAAAGCAAACCAGTATGAGATTGAGCGATATGTACAGGCGTGTATTTCTGCAATGCCGCAGGGGCTGGATGACTATGGAAAAGTAAAGTACGTTTATGAGTACATTATAAGAAATACAGAATATGAATTAAATTGTGAGAACAGTCAGAATATATGCTCTGTATTCTTAAATGGAAAAAGTGTATGTCAGGGATATGCAAAAGCGACACAGTATATTCTGTCGAAAATGGGATTTGAGATTACACTTGCATATGGTACGGTGGGAACCGATCTTCATTCTTGGAATTTGATTAGAGTGGATGGTGATTATTATTACATGGATACCACTTGGGGGGATGCAGGATATAGCAGACCGGGAACGGAGCAACAGGTATTGGCGCAACAGGTTGTAAATTATGAGTATTTTTTGATTACAACTCAGCAGATTTCCCGGACCCACAGAATAGATAACGTGGTATCACTTCCGGCGTGTATCGCGACACGTAACAATTATTTTGTAAGAGAAGGAAGATATCTGACAAGTGCGGATGAAAGTGCGGTTCGCGCAGTTGTAGAGTTTGCAAGAACAGCGAGCCCGAATGAGATTTCCTTTATGTGTTCCGATGCTATGGTCTATGAAGAGGTGAAAAATATGCTGATTACGCGGCAAAAGTTATTTGATTTCGTACCTTCTTCAAATAGTGTTTCGTATAGTTACAATGATAATATGTATACACTGATTTTCTGGATTGAATAATAGAAAAAGATTTGATATACTTTTGTTATATAGCGAAAGGAGGACCACAGCATGGAAAAAGATATGACAGAACGTGGTACTTATATGTTAAAAGAAGATGATAAATTAGGAGCAGTTCAGATTGCGGATGATGTGGTTGCTATGATCGCATCGCTTGCAGCAACAGAAGTAGATGGCGTGTCAGCGCTGGTTGGAAATATTACAAACGAGCTTATGAGTAAAGTCGGAATGAAAAAGCTGACCAAGGGCGTAAAAGTAGAAGTTCTGGAAGGTGTAGTATCGGTAGAACTTGCGATTATGATTGAGTACGGATACAATATTCCGCAGACATGTCAAAATGTACAGAATAAAGTAAAAACTGCAATTGAAAATATGACAGGCCTTGATGTATCCGATGTCAATATACGTATTGCCGGTGTCAACATGCAGGAAATGAAATAAGCGAAAAATTAAGGACTAACAGATGAGTAGAAGTAAACTGAGAGAAAAAGTATTTCAATTATTGTTCCGTGTTGCATTTAATTCTGAAGAAGAGTTGCAGCAGCAAACTGAGTTTTTTTTAGAAGACCAGCAACAGGAAGGCGTGACAGAAAGAGAACAGGAGCAGATTCAGGAAAGATTTGATAAGGTAATCTCAAAGCTTGCTGAGATAGATGCAAAAATAGATGAGAATACCACAGGATGGAATACAAAGAGACTTGGCAAGGTGGAGCTTGCAATTCTGCGTCTTGCAATCTTTGAGATTGTTTATGATGAGAGTATTCCGGGTTCTGTTGCAATCAATGAAGCGGTAGAATTAGCCAAAAAATATGCAGCAGAAGAATCGCCTGCATTTATCAACGGAGTACTTGCTAAGTTTGTGCCAAAGGAAGCGTAGGCAATGAAACAGAATGTTTATTCCGTAAGCCAGATTAATAGTTATATTAAAAATATGTTTACACAGGATTTTTTATGCAGTTCCATTTTGATTAAGGGAGAGCTGAGCAATGTGAAATACCATGGTTCAGGGCACATTTATTTTACCCTAAAAGATAGTGGAGCTGCTATTTCATGTGTTATGTTTGCGGGGAATCGAGGTGGACTTTCGTTTCGCATGGAAGATGGTCAGCAGATTATAGCCTCAGGTTCCATAGATGTGTATGAGAGTGCCGGTAAGTACCAGCTCTATGCAAAACAGATTGAACTTGCCGGAGGGGGCGCGCTTTATGAGCAATATGAGAAGCTGAAGCGCGAAATGGAAGAAATGGGGATGTTTGATTCCTGTTATAAGCAGCCAATTCCCAAATACGTAAAACGTCTGGGAATCGTAACGGCCGCTACCGGTGCTGCAGTGAGAGATATCATACAAATTGCGAAGAGAAGAAATCCATATATTGAGATTATTTTATATCCGGCAATTGTACAAGGCGATTATGCGGTCGAGAGCATTGTGGATGGGATTCGAGCAATGGAGCTTGAACAGGTGGATGTTATGATCGTAGGACGCGGTGGAGGAAGTATAGAAGATTTGTGGGCATTTAACAGCAGAGAGGTAGCACAGGCTGTATTTGACTGTAGTATTCCTGTGATTTCTGCTGTCGGACATGAAACAGACACCACAATTATTGATTATGTGTCCGATTTGAGAGCACCGACTCCTTCCGCAGGTGCAGAACTGGCGGTGTGTGACGTGGAGGCGCTGCTTTGGCAGATTAAGCAGAGTGCAAGACGTTTGTCGGATGCAATGTATAGCAAATGCGAGAAAGAACGGATGCGGATTGAACATCTGGCTTTAAAAATAAAGTTGGTTTCTCCGGAAGCCATAATGAAAGAACAACGAATGCGTATTCTTACAAAAGAGAATGAGATTACGAGTCTGATGGAAGCCAAGCTGGAACAGAAAAAACATGAGCTTCAGATGTATGCGGCGCGACTGGAAAGTCAGTCACCACTTGCAAAACTAAGACAGGGGTATGCATATGTGACGACAGAGCAGCAACATGCCTTAACTGAGATAGGACAGGTAAAACCATCGGATAAGCTTACAATATATTTACAGGATGGCACGATAGATGCAAGAGTGGAACGTGTCAATGGGAGAACAGAATGAGTGAGGAAAGAGAGCTTTCGCTGGAGGAAGCGTTGGAGCAAATTGAGGCGGTTGTAGAAAAGCTTGAACAACCGGGGACATCACTGGAGGAATCCTTTGTTGCATATAAAGAAGGTGTTTCACTTGTCAAACACTGCAATGATATGATTGATAAAGTAGAGAAAGAAGTGAAAGTACTTTCGCAAGGAGGAGAATCAGATGAATTTTAATGAGTGGCTGGATCAAAAGACAAAAGAGACAGAAGAAATTATATGTTCCTATTTACCAAAAGAGACAGGAAATCAGAAGACGGTGCTGGAGGCTATGAATTATAGTGTGAAAGTAGGAGGGAAACGCCTACGTCCACTCATGATGCTGGAGACCTATCGCATGTTTGGTGGAACGCAAGAGCTGATTAAGCCGTTTATGGCAGCGCTTGAGATGATTCATACGTATTCGCTGGTGCATGATGATTTGGAAGCCATGGATAATGATGAATATCGCAGAGGGATGAAAACCACGCACGTGGTATATGGAGAAGCAATGGCTATTTTAGCAGGGGATGCACTGCTAAATTATGCCTTTGAGATTGCGGCTTCTGCGTTTGAAACAAATCCGGGGTCGATTTCGGCGGAAAGAGCGCTAATGGTACTAGGGAAAAAAGCTGGTATATTTGGTATGGTTGGTGGTCAGGTATGTGATGTGGAGGCAGAAAAACGACAGCTTCCGTTATCAAAAGAACAGTTACTGTTTATACATGAAAATAAAACAGCCGCGCTGATACAGGCTGCATTGATGATTGGAGCAATCCTCGCGGGTGCAGACCAGAATGAAATCGATATATTAGAAAAAATCGGATATAATGTAGGTGTTGCATTTCAGATTCAGGATGATATTCTGGATATTACAGGATCACAAGAGGAATTAGGAAAGCCAATCGGTAGTGACGAAAAGAATAATAAAGCGACTTACGTGACGTTGACAGGTTTGGATGAGGCTGCATTACAAGTAGAGAGATTATCCAAAGAAGCAGTAAGTCTTCTGGCAGATTTGCCGGGAGATCATGAATTCCTCGAAAATTTGATTATCAGTTTGATACATAGGACAAAATAAGACACGCAAAAGAGGTGGATTATGTTGCTAGACAAGATTACAAAAGCAAATGACATTAAGAAGATAAATCCGGAAGACTATGATGTGCTTGCACAGGAAATTCGTGATTTTCTAATAGAAAAAATCAGTGTTTCAGGAGGACATTTAGGGTCTAACTTGGGAGCAGTTGAGCTGACGATGGCACTTCATCTGGCGCTTGATTTGCCGGAGGATAAAATTGTATGGGACGTAGGTCATCAGGCGTATACCCACAAAATATTGACCGGACGTAGAGAAGGTTTTGAGTCATTGCGTAAATTTGGTGGAATAAGTGGATTCCCTAAAAGAAAAGAAAGTGATTGTGACAGTTTTGATACCGGTCATAGTTCGACTTCTATATCAGCCGGACTCGGACTGGTAGAGGCACGCGATTTGCTAGGAGAAGACCATACAGTTGTTGCGGTAATCGGTGATGGATCTTTGACTGGTGGTATGGCGTATGAGGCACTCAACAATGCTGCGCAAAGAGAAAAGAATTATATTATCATTCTAAACGATAATAATATGTCGATATCAGAAAATGTGGGTGGTGTTTCCTCCTATCTAAATTCTATCCGTACGGATACGAAATATCTGGATTTGAAAGACAGTATCTATTATCGTTTGCTTGAGATGCCAAAATACGGAGCTGCAATTGTAAAAAAGATTCAGAATGCAAAAAATGGATTAAAACATTTAATCATTCCTGGTATGTTTTTTGAAGATATGGGAATCAAGTATTTAGGACCGGTGGATGGACATGACATACAGGCAATGGTAAAGGTTCTCAAGGAAGCTAAGCGTATTAACGGTGCTGTGATTATTCATGCAGTGACGCAAAAAGGAAAAGGTTATAAGCCGGCGGAACGTCATCCGGCAAGATTTCACGGTGCAGAGCCGTTTGAAATAGAAACCGGTCTTCCTAAATCACCAAGAAAAAAAGCAAATTATACCGACGTGTTTGCAACGGTTATGAATAAAATCGGTGAAAGAGATGAAAAGGTGGTTGCGATTACGGCTGCAATGCCGGATGGAACCGGTCTCAAACGGTTTAAGAACCGATATCCGGAAAGATTTTTCGATGTAGGCATTGCAGAAGAACATGCAGTAACGTTTGCAGCGGGATTGGCAGCGGGTGGTTTAAAACCTGTGGTGGCGATTTATTCTTCTTTCCTGCAGAGAGCATACGATCAGATATTGCATGATGTATGTATACAAAATCTGCCTGTGACCTTTGCAATTGACCGTGCAGGTCTGGTTGGAAGCGATGGAGAAACACATCAGGGTATTTTTGACCTTTCGTTTTTGTCAAGTATTCCGAACATGCATATTATGGCTCCAAAAAATAAGTGGGAGCTTTCTGATATGCTGAAGTATGCAGTTGATTTTTCAGCACCGATAGCGATTCGTTATCCGAGAGGAGAGGCTTATGATGGCTTGAAGGAATACAGACAGCCGATCGAATACGGAAAAGGAGAATGGATTTATAAAGAATCTAAAATTGCGCTTTTGGCAGTTGGTAGTATGGTAAAAACAGCACAAGAGCTTAGAATTCGATTAAAAGAAGAAGGGTTTGATTACTGCTCACTTTTGAACGCGCGCTTTGTAAAGCCAATCGATGAAGAGGCAGTATTGGAAGCAGCTCAGACACATGATTTAATAATTACCATGGAAGAGAATGTATTAAGTGGAGGATATTCCGAAAAAGTTCTTGATTATGTACAGAAAAATAAATTGAACGTACAGGTGCTTCCGATTACTTTACCGGATGAATATGTAGAGCATGGTAATGTGGAATTATTAAAGAAAGAAGTCGGAATTGATGTCGAATCGATTGTAGCAAAGGTTCGCGCTGCTTATCAGAATATGTAAAACAAGAGGAAGATATGAAAGAAAGATTGGACATTCTTTTAGTCAAACAGGGCTTTGCACCATCCAGGGAGAAAGCAAAAGCAATTCTTATGTCAGGCATTGTGTATGTGGATGGACAGAAGGAAGACAAAGCCGGAACCATGTTTGAAGAGGAGAAAATCAAAATTGAAGTAAGAGGGGCCACATTAAGATATGTCAGTAGAGGTGGATTGAAGCTTGAAAAAGCATTGCAGGTATTTCCGATTACCGTAAATGGAAAAGTCTGCCTTGATATTGGTGCATCTACCGGTGGATTTACAGATTGTATGCTTCAGAATGGAGCAAAAAAGGTGTATTCGGTGGATGTAGGACATGGTCAGCTGGATTGGAAATTGCGTAATGATCAGCGAGTGGTCTGTATGGAAAAGACAAACTTTCGATATATGGAGGAAAATTCGCTCGGTGAAAAAGTAGACTTTGCCTCATGTGATGTTTCCTTTATTTCGTTGACAAAGATATTACCACCGGCCTATCAACTTTTGAAAGAGGAAGGCCAGATGGTATGTTTGATTAAACCTCAGTTTGAAGCCGGAAAAGAGAAAGTAGGAAAAAAAGGTGTGGTGACTGATCCTTGTGTGCACTGTGAAGTGATGGAGAAAGTAATGTCATTTGCCTCTGAAATTGGTTTTCATATTCTGGGACTTGATTATTCGCCAATCAAAGGACCGGAAGGAAATATAGAGTATCTATTGTTTATGCAGAAAGAGACAGGAAAAGAGCAGACAGCACCGCTGGAATGGATCAAACCAACAGCAGATGCAGCTCACGGAATGCTTTAATGAACCATTTTTTTATTGTGACGAACCGGGATAAGGACCCGGAGCTTGAGACAACGAATTACATATGTGATTATTTAAAAGGAAACGGAAAAAAGGTGGAGGTGCTGGCACGTGAAAATCCGATGAAACATGAGTGTCAGGAAAGCAGTGAAGAGAATCCTCTCAAAATTCCGGAGGATACCGAATGTATTCTTGTTCTTGGTGGTGACGGAACCCTGCTTCAAACAGCCAGAGATACGGTGCGACTAAGTATTCCTTTGCTTGGAATTAATCTTGGAACGCTGGGGTTTCTTGCAGAAGTGGAAAAAACAGGAATTTCGGAAGCTTTGGAACACCTGATTTGTGATGATTACGAGACAGAAGAGCGGATGATGCTGGTCGGGACAGTGATTCGGGACGGAAAGGAAATCAGCAGAGCGCATGCGCTCAATGATGTCGTTGTTAATCGCTATGGACGTCTGATGGTGCTATCCTACGAGGTTTCGGTAAATGGACAAAAATTGAATCACTATCAAGCAGATGGTATGATTGTATCGACACCGACAGGATCAACCGGTTACAATATGTCAGCAGGCGGACCGATTGTAGAGCCGAGTGCGCAGCTTATGGTGATGACACCGATTTGTCCGCATACACTCAATACAAGAAGCATTGTATTGTCGGCAGCAGATGAGATTGAGATTAAAATAGAGCAGGGCAGAGGCGAGTATGCGCAGGAGGCAGAAATCAACTTTGACGGAGGTCTGACACAGCGACTGATTACCGGAGACAGAGTGGTGATGCGTAGATCTGAGCAGACGACGAAACTGATACGTGTAAATAAAGTCAGTTTTTTAGAAGCGCTTCATAAAAAAATGAGTGAGAATTAAGTATGAAAAAGGGTAGACAGGCGGCAATCATAAAAATCATAGAGAGACAAAATGTGGAGACGCAGCAGGAGTTAGCACAGCTTCTCAATGAGGAAGGTTTTGAGGTGACGCAGGCAACAGTGTCGCGCGATATTAAGGCATTGAAACTTTCCAAGGTACCTGTGGGTAACGGACATCAAAAATATGTGATGATGTATCATGATGAAAAGCATTTGTCATCCAAGTATGTAAATGTGTTAAAAGAAGGTTTTGTATCGATAGATATGGCACAAAATATTCTGGTGGTAAAAACGGTTTCAGGAATGGCAATGGCGGTTGCAGCGGCAATTGACACCATGAAATTTCCGGAAATAGTAGGATCAATCGCCGGTGATGATACGATTATGATGGCGATTCGTTCTGTGGAAGATACCAAAAGCATTATGAATCAAATTATGCTTCTTTTGGAATAAGAGGGAAAGTGTCCGGAAGAACATAAGGGGAATGCAATATGTTAGAAAGATTAGTAGTTAAAAATGTGGCATTGATTGATGAATCCGAAGTAGAATTTCAGAATGGACTTAATATTCTGACAGGAGAAACCGGTGCAGGTAAATCCATTTTGATTGATTCGATACATCTTGCACTCGGAGGAAAAGCAGATAAAAATCTGATTCGCCAGGGAGCAGAGTATGCATATGTGGAGCTTACATTTCATGTCACTGGTGAAACGGTAAAAAAAGAATTAAGAGAGCTTGAGATTTTTCCGGATGAGGAAGACAAAGTAATACTTCAGAGACGCATTATGCCGGGGAAAAGTAGCTGTCGTTTAAATGGAGAAAGCGTTTCCGGAAAGGTATTAAAGGAAGCAGCTTCCATACTGATTGATATTCATGGACAGCATGAACATCAATCGCTTTTAAATGAAAAAAAGCATTTGGAAGTTCTGGATTTGTATTGTGGTGAAACACTTGCGCAGATAAAGAAGCAAATTGCAGAAGTTTACATAAAATATACAGACGTCGAAAAAGAACTGCAGCAGGCGGTGGATGAAGATAAAGTAAAAGATCGAGAGATTGCGCTTGCACAGTTTGAATTAAAAGAAATTGAAGAGGCGGATTTGGTGGATGGAGAAGATGTGACGCTGGAAGAAGAATTCCGCCGTATGGAACATATAAAATTGATCGGAGAGTCCGTAGCGATAGCCGGTCAGTGCCTAAGAAGTTATGACCATGAAAATGCAGAGACATTGATTGAACGTGCAACCAAATGTGTAAATGACGCTTTGGTGTTTGATGGAGAACTCAAGGAAGCAGCAGATGCACTGATTCAGGCGCAAGAACTTGTGCGCGATGCGGGGCGGTTTTTACAGAATTATATGGAGCATTTGGAAATTGATGGTCAGCGCTATCAATATGTGAAAGAGCGATTGGATACGTTGAACCGATTAAAAACCAAATATGGCAATTCCATAGATGAAATCCTTGCATATGCACAGGAAAAATCAGATTATTTAAATAAATTTGAAGATTTTGAGCAATATAAACAGAAAATGGCAGAGCAAAAAGAGCTTTTGTTAAAAGAAATTATTGATTTATGCAAAAAGGCACATGAGTGTCGTAAAAAACAAGCACTTGTTTTGCAGAAAAAAATGCAAGAAGCTCTTTTAGAACTCAATTTTCCGTATGCAAGATTTGAAATCGAAGTGACGGAAGATATGAAATATCTTTCCAAATCAGGGAATAATCAAGTGAGATTCTTGATTTCTTTAAATGCAGGAGAAGTCTTAAAACCACTAACGCAAGTGGCAAGTGGTGGTGAACTTTCCAGAATCATGCTGGCGCTTAAAACATTGCTGGCGGGACAAGACGAGATAGAAACATTAATTTTTGACGAAATTGATGCGGGAATCAGCGGAAAGACTGCATGGAAGGTTTCGGAAAGACTCGGAGTGCTGGGAAAACATCGTCAGGTGATTTGTATTACGCATCTTCCGCAAATTGCTGCAATGGCAGATTCACATTTTATGATTGAAAAACAACAGACAAGCAATCAGACATCGACTACATTGACTGAGCTGGATGAGCAGGGAATGTTAGCAGAAATAGCAAGATTGCTCGGCGGTGATGTGATTACAGATGTAGTAATGCAAAATGCAAAAGAATTGAAAGAAATGGCAATTCATACAAAACAATACTAAATTATTTTTTAGAGATAAACAAATACTAGGTAGAGAAATCTGCCTGGTATTTTTTTGTTGTGATAAACGGGAAGGACAAATGTGAATTAGAGTAATCAAAAACCGCTAACTAGGATAGTTGCAGAAAGGAGGAAGATGGAAATGAGAGACAGGAGAATGGTAATCTATCGATATTTTTTGTGGGTGCTGTTGATTCTGACAGGAATTGCAATTATTGGTGTATATCGTATCTGGGTAGTAAATTCTGTTCCGGATACCATTCTATTAAGAAAAGGAAAAGAGGAGAAAATAGATTTTCATATCCCGGTTTCAGCAAAAATAAATGCAGTCAGAGTTGACAATCAGCAAAATAGTAGTGCCTCTGATAGTAATGCCGGTAGTACCGCTTCTAATCGCGCAGAGAGATATACACAGACGATGTCAGGATCCGGCGTGACCTATCTGGAAACACCTGTTGCGACTTCAGTTTCGATTAAGGCCGGAGATGCTGCAGGATATACGATGGATCTAAAATATATGGGATTTATACCAATGAAATCAGTACAACTTGATATTGTAAGCGATCGTACAATAGCAATCTGCGGATCTCCGATTGGTATATATGTAAAAACAGAAGGAGTTTTGGTGATTGACACAGGAACATATGTAAGTGCGGAGAGAAGAAAAGTGAGTCCTTCCGATGATATTTTACAGCCGGGAGATTATGTTGTAAAAGTGGACGGTGAGAATGTGACGGGGAAAAAGCAATTTGTAAATTGCATAGAAAAAAGCAACGGTAAAGAAATGATTTTAACCATTTTGCGAAACGGAGAATATTCGGATGTAAAAGTAAAACCTTGTCAGGACGAAAATGGAATTTACAAAATTGGAATTTGGGTAAGAGATAGTGCACAGGGAATCGGTACCTTAAGCTATATTACTGCAGATGGAGAATTCGCGGCCCTCGGACATGGTGTGAATGATGCAGACATAGGAAATCTCATGGAACTAAAAAAAGGCAGCATCTATCGCACGAATATACTAGCAGTTCGCAGAGCAACCGAATCACAACCAGGAGAGCTTACGGGAGTTTTGTCCTTTGATGAAAGCGATTATATAGGGAAAGTTACCAACAATACATCCGAAGGTATTTTTGGCAAAATAGCAGATGATTTTATCAAGAGTGAAGAAGGAAGTGAATTTATCGGTGACTGTGTGTTTTATCCGGTGGCATTAAAACAGGAAGTAAGATGTGGACCGGCACAGATCTATTGCAGATTGGAAGAAGCCCCGGCGCTTTATGATATTACCATTGATGAAGTGACATACCATCCCGCAGAGAAAAATAGAGGTATTATGTTAACCGTAACCGATCCGCAGCTACTTGAAGCGACAGGAGGAATTGTACAGGGAATGAGTGGCAGCCCGATTATTCAGGATGGAAAGATTATAGGTGCAGTGACACATGTACTGGTGAATGATCCGACCAGGGGGTATGGGATTTTTATAGAAAACATGCTGGAGCATGATAACTAAATAATAGATTGAAAGCAGACAGATACAAAAACATTTGTCTGCTTTATTTATAGTTAGGCAGGGTATATTATTCCGGTATTAAGAAATGGTGTGGATGTAATTTA
>JAZNEP010000044.1:0-73302 GCA_045588655.1 Lachnospiraceae bacterium
AATTAAAAAGATTGCGTTGGTATGATATTATTTTATATTTAACGATGATGATTGAAGTTTTTTATAGAGAATTCGATGATAAAGGGCAGTATTTCTGGGCGAGGGAGATGCTTGAGAAGAGCATGTGAATAGAGAGATAAACTTCAGTCTTGTGGAGAGATTGAAAACAACCAAAGATTTGAAGTTGATGGAGTGAAATTATGTTTAAAAAGATAAAATTATCTAATAAGATTGCGGTTTTTATAATATTAAGCTTTTTAGTTTATATAATGTCCAACGGAGAATGGTGTATTCCGATTTTTGCGTGGATTTATCCAATTTTGTTTCTGTGTATGATTTACCTTAATCGTACTCGGAAAGTCTACCTTATAATTTGTTCTATATATGCCATCGGATATGTTGTCCAGTTTGGGAGAGCCATTGGAATGGATATAAAGATATGTATAATGGTATCAATTTTATTATCTTTTCTGAGGGTTTTACCATATATCTACTGGTCAAAATCAAAAATGAGATTTCAAGATACCATTATTTTTGCAACTATAATGGTATCAATAGAGTATATCATTTATCTGGTATACCCTATTTTGGCTGGGTTGTCTGACGCTTATACACAATACCAAAATCTATATCTGCTACAAATTGTAACGGTAACAGGAATTTATGGAATCACTTTTTTAATATATTGGACAGCGGCAATGGTTATATGGATTTGGAACAATAAAAGCAAAAAAGAATACATCAGAAAATATATCATCGTATATGGTTCTGTAATTGGATTGGTATTTGCTTATGGAGTTGTTATGTTTCATTTCGAAGGAAATTTAGATAAAAGTGTTAGGATCGCAGGAGTAACCGTTCCGATTTCAGAGCTGTTAAATAATGATAAAGATATATATTCTACATTTTATACTGATACATTTACTGACGAAAATATTACAAATACAAGGAAGAAACTATCATCAGTAGCTGATGAACTTTTCTTGAAAACAGAGGTGGAAGCACAAGCAGGTGCAAAGATTGTTTTTTGGTCTGAACTAAATGGAGCGGTTTTAAAACAAGATGAAGATATGCTTCTGCAACGAGCGTCGGATATGGCAAAACAAGAAGAAATCTATTTGATTGTTTCGTTACTGGTGAAGACCCCTTATGTGGACTTAAAGGAAAATAAAACGGTAGCATTTAATCCACAAGGAGAACTTATATCAGAATATTTTAAGCACGGACGTTCAATCGGAGAATTGTGCCAAAAAGGAGATGGAATACTAAAAAGTTTTGATACAGAATATGGTAGAATTGCGCCGTTTATATGTTCTGATATGGCATTTTTGTCTAAAATACAGCAGGCAGGTAGAGATAACGTAGATATACTAATTGTTCCGGCTTCGGATTGGAAAGAAATGACATTATTAGCCGCAAAGACAGCGATTGTGCGTGGGGTTGAAAATGGAAGTAATATAATCAGACATACAAATAACGGAATGTCGATTGTTTCAGATTTTAGAGGTAGTGTGCTGGCACAGACCGATTTCTTTCAGTCTGATACAAAGACATTATCTGCACAGGTTATCACGAAAGGGCGATTTACTCTTTATTCGTATATTGGAAATCTATTTGTATATCTGTGTATTTTATATTTGTTAGGGAGTTTCATACTTCCAAAAATTAAACGATTACAGCCCTCTAAAAAATAGAGGGCTGTAATCGTTCTGTCATATCTGATAAATCCTGTTTTGGGATGAGTTTCCATGTTAAAAAATATAAGCAATACGCTGCGTGTGTGCACCTGTGGCTGTTTAAATTGTAATCAGTCTGCTGTCGTCCGGAATATATTAGGTCATCTCGCTATTAGAAGTGCAGAAACAGGATAATTGTAAAATTTGAACTTCATTGTATAATTAGAGGGAAAGTTTATAGATTTGACACAGGACCAATAAAAGAGGTTATGGTCAATAAACGATGAAAGAAGGAGATTTAAAATATGAAAAAAACGGTATTCTATTAATTATGGTATTATGCTTGTTTATGACTGGATGTAGTAACAAGTTTGCAGAAAATGAATACGATTCTGTAGAAAAGATAATAGAGAATGAAGACCGGTATGCAAAGGAAAATTCAGTTTTTAATTCAATTGATGGAGGATATTCGCTTGTCGTTTCAAAGTTTGATGGCCGACAGACACTATGGACAGATACTTTGGAAGAAAGTCAAAGTGTTGAAATTGAATTTTTGTTGCTTCTTACGGAAGGACAAGCAAAAATTGTGCATATTGACGCAGATGATAACGTTACAAACCTAATTGAGTGTACGCCGGAAAGTTCTACCGATGGATACGTAACAAAGACGGTTTCCATGAGCGCTGGAAAGAATAAATTAAAAATTGTTGGAGTTGATTGTGAAAATATTGATTTAAAAATGCTTTTTACAGTATCTCAATAAGGAGTAGTGATTAGCACTCAGATACTTGACGACAAAAAACTTCAGTTTGATTATGAAATAAATCAGTAGCGTAAGAAGCATAAAATAGCAAAAAAAGTCGAGAATGCGCTCTTATTATATTGTATGCTGTCACTATAGGGAGATGAGTGAAGTGGAAGAACATATTGAAGCGGTGCAAAGGATGCAGGATTATATTCAGAGGAACCTTGATAAGGATATTACTATGGCAGATTTAGCTCGGGTATCGATGTATTCACCGTGGTATTCCTATCGGTTATTTGTTCAATTCTTGAACATGACACCGGCGGTATATATTCGGCGATTGCGATTATCAAAATCAGCATTAAAACTTCGGGATGAGAAGAGGAAAATAGTGGAAGCTGCTTTGGAATCCGGTTTTGAAAGTGTGGATGGTTATCAAAGAGCTTTTTATCAGGAGTTTGGTTGTAATCCTTACGAATATTCAAAATGTCCGACACCAATTTATCTTTTTAAACCATATGGAATTAAGTATTCAAAGATAAGAGAGGGAGGAACTATGAAAGAAGTAAAGAATGTATTTGTTCAAGTAATCGAGAAGCCGGAGCGAAAAGTTATTATTAAGCGGGGGAGAGAAGCAAAAGAGTATTGGAAATATTGTGAAGAAGTGGGATGTGATGTTTGGGGATTGTTGACGAGCATTCAGTCAATTGGAGGTGAACCTGTTTGTCTATGGCTTCCGAAAAAGTATATCAAACCAAATACTTCGGAATATGTGCAGGGAGTTGAAGTTTCGATGGACTATTCGGGTAAAATTCCGGAAGGGTTTGATGTGATTGAATTGCCGAAATGCAAATATATCATGTTTCAGGGAGAACCGTATGAGGAAGAAAATTTTGGTGAGGCAATTCAGCAGATGTGGGATGCAATAAAAACATATGACCCAAGTACGATAGGCTATAGCTGGGATGAAGAGAATCCGCGCATCCAGTTGGAACCAATTGGAACAAGAGGATATATTGAGCTTCATCCGGTGCAGATTAACAAATAAAAATTCACAAATACAAAATTACAAAGCTCCAAGATGCTTGCATCGAAGGAGCTTTTATTGTATCTTAAATAAAGAAAATTTGTGAGGAAACTTTGTATGATACGAATAGCTATTTGTGATGACGAATTAAGCATGGTACAGCAAAATGAAGAGATTGTAAAAAGCAGCCTGCAGGCTTGTGGAATCGGTTATGAGCTTGTAACCTATACTCAAAGTGTTAATTTGCTTTGTGATATTTCAGAGGACAATTTTTTTTATGATTTGATTTTATTAGATATCGAAATGCCGGAAATCTCCGGAATGGAGCTGGCAGGCAAAGTAAAAGAATATTTGCCAAATGTAAAAATTATATTTATTACATCCCATGTGGAGTATGCGATAGATGCATATGAATTAACAATTTTTAGGTATGTACCAAAGGACAATAGAAGAGAGCGTTTAGAGATGGCGGTGACGGATGCAGCGAAGCTGATTGAGCTGGAAGCAGGGCAGGAGTATACCATACAGACCAATAATCGTTTGGAACGCATTAAGCATAAGGATATTTTTTATATTGTGCGGGATGGTAAAAATGCAGAGATCACTTCAACGCAAGGAGTTTCCAAGGTGCGAAAAAGTCTGCAACAGGTGTACGAGGAACTTGATGCGTCGGAGTTCATTTTTATTGAACGAGGATGCATTGTGAATATCATACATATTATGAAGCTTCATGATGGAATGGTACATTTGAAAAATCAGGAGATATTACCCATCAGCCGTTCGCACCTACAGGAAGTAAAACAGCAAGTTGCACAGTTTTGGGGGGCACATATTTAATGGAATGGTATCAATTGATTTCTTATTTTATGACAAATGGAATACGAATTTTAGCAGCGTTCTTATTGGTTTTTGAAGTGCTTAAATTTCGAATAAATAAAAAAATAGCAGGAGGCTGTCTGATAGGGATAGCAATCATCATAACTGTCATGCAGGGCATTATGAATATGCAACAGTATCCGCTTTTGGGAAGTGAAGTTCTATTGCTACTGGTTATTTTGACATATTTTTGTCATCAGAAACCGCGAATGTGCGCATTTTTGTTATTCTTTTATGAGTTGGCAGTTGCATTATGGGAATTTTTGATTTCCGCCGGCATGGCTATGCTATTTAGGAATGTAGCGTTTCTAGAGGTGGAAGAGACGAAATACATGATTGCAATTTGGCTGGTACGTATTCTGATGTGTATCGCAGTGCTGGTTCTTTATAAGGTGAAGAAAAAAGAAATCAGTAGCTTCCGACTAACTTCACTATTCTGTATATTGACTTTTTTTGCCATGATTACTGTATCAGAGCAGACATTGATTCCAATCAATAGTGAAGCAACGGATAGCTGGATGCTGATGACAGTGATACTGATGTTTGCGATATTATTCTTTAATTTAGGCAAACAGTACGAGATGGAGAAAGAAGTCGCAAGATTGCAGACGGAGCAGGCAGAACTGATAAGGAATGAGTATCAGAATTTGAATCGGATATATACTGCGAATGCAAAACTCTATCATGATTTGCACAATCATATGGAAATGATGTATAGCTATCTAACCCAGAACAAAGTAGGGGAGGCATTGCATTATTTGGAAGATTTGCGCACGCCAATTCATGAGATTACGCAAAATGTATGGACCGGTGATGAGGCCATTGATTATCTGCTAAACACGAAGCTGGCGCTTATGCAGAAAAAGAAAATAGCAGTAAAGACAAATATAGAATTTCCGCGGAATACCAATATCCGAAGTGTCGCTCTGACAACAATTTTGGGAAATTTGTTAGATAATGCGATTGAGGCCGCGCAGAAATGTAAGGAAAGAGAGAGATTTGTACATCTCACAATTAGGCGAATTAATAATATATTGATTATTAAGGTGGAAAACAGTTTTGAGGATCAACCGATCCTGGAAGACGGTGTAATACAAAGCTCGAAAGAAGATAGACAGCGACACGGCTGGGGGCTGAAAAGTGCCCGAACGGAAGCGGAAAGTTATGACGGAAGCATTGAAACCTCGTATGAGAATCATGTTTTTTGCGCCGTGGCCACCTTGTTTTTTTAATGAGTACCATAAGATTTTGAAAAAGGAGCGGTTGCTCCTTTTTTTCGTGGACAAAAATCTACCAATTGCGGACATTTTGGCACAATCCGTTTTGGGGCGGTAAGATATAGTTGTAAATAAGAGAACACGGAGGAAACGGATAATGAGACATTGTTATTTTAGATTATTTATGGGTTTGATTTGGTTGTTTGCAGCTATTGCAAGTGGTTTTGGAGGAAATCTCTCCATGGCAGCGTTATATGGAGTATTGAGTGTGGTATTCATGTACACTGCATATACAATTTGGAAAAAAGAGAAGGCAGACGGGAGATAGATCATGAGTCAGGACATGTTATTAAAGATAGAGCATTTATCAGCATGGTATTCGAAAGAAAAAAGCGTTCTTACGGATTTTAATATTGAATTAAATCGTCATGAGGTAGTTGGATTAATCGGATTAAATGGCGCAGGAAAGACTACGTTTATGAAATCTTTAACCGGATTGCTGGGTACCTGTGAGGTAGAAGATGCTACTTTTTTAGGAAAGAGATTTGCTTTTCGCGACAAAGCGTTCAAGAAAAACAGATATGTGGTATTTGCAGAAGAACGCTCATTTCAGTATTTTACATTTTACGAGTACATTGGTTATGTTGCGGCTTCTTATGGAAAAGAATTGACCGAGGTGGAGGAGCTGGTGAGAGGCTTTCATTTCGAAGCGTATACAGATGTCTTATTAAAAGAGTTGTCGACCGGTAACTTGAAAAAAGCGTATTTGATTACCGCTTTTGCATTAAAGCCTGAGTTGCTACTTTTGGATGAGCCGGTAAATGGATTGGATTTTCAAAGTACGGAATATCTGTACCGGTTAATGGGTGCATACAAAAAGCATGGTACATTACTATTTTCTTCTCACATTTTGGAAAGCATCAGCCTTACCTCAGACAGAGTATTGGTGCTTAAAAATGGTCAAATAGAAAAGACGTTCAGGCAGGAAGAAATTAACGCACAGAATATCAGGGAGGTACTTTCAGAGGATGAATCCATATAAAGCATGTTTAAAGCACTTGTTTGGAGCAAAATATGAAGGGATAAGAAAGAGTGCATTTGTAGTGTTTGTTGTATTTTTTGCTATATTTGCTACAGAGGTGAAAATGGTGGTGGCATCCTCTGTACTATTTTTGACAGCAACCGTTTTTACAATGGGAGTGATGTGGCAGGCCTTAGGTGCGAAAAAGAGCATGGAAAATTTGCAGGGAATGCTGGAACTTCCTTTTGAAAACCGTCAACTGGTATTGGCTTATGTATCGTCTATGAGCGCGCATACCCTGCTTACAAAAAGCGCGCTGATTTTGGTGATTTTCTTTGCAATCGGAAGCTGGAATGTAAAAGAAATCATCATAGCGTTGTTGTGTGTATGCAATGGTTGCATGTTTGCGGTCATAGGTTATCTATTTAGAAAAAAAGCAAAGGGTATTTTTGTGATTGTGTGGCTGGCAGGTTATTTGGCATCCATTTTTTTTATGAAAAGTGTTTTTGTATTTGCTGCAATAGTAGTGGGCAGCCTTTCGATTGCAGGAATACTTCTTTTGACTGCGGATGTTTATGCGTTCTATGATCCGGGTACAGTGCAAACGATAGTTAAAAATAAGAACAAACGAGGAAACTTTTTGATATACCTGATAAGGTATCTGGTAGCAAATAAAAATTATATGGTAAATACAGTCGGATTAGGTGTAATAGCGTGTGTATTACCTATGATTTTAAATCAGTTTGGTGACTTTTATGTATTGCCGATCGGATTGGCAATTTTAAGCTTGAATACACCGCTATGTATTTTATTGTCAGTGGACGGAGATTTGGAACAAGCAGTGAGAATACTTCCGGGCCAAGGAATGCGTCTGGGAGTGCACTATTGTGTTTTTTTGGCTGGAGTAAATATGTTATTGAGCAGTATTTATCTGATAAGCTGGCAATTGCAGTATGGAGATGTAAATGTAGTGATGATTGTTTCTGCGGTGATATTTGCGATGCAAGGTGCTTTGTGTTCTGTGGGATTGGAATGGGTATATCCTTTACGTAATTGGAAGTTGGAGAGTGATTTATATCATCATCCAAGAAAATATATTGTACCTGCAATAATGATATTTTTAGCCGGTTTTGTCTGCTTGTCCCATGTGTTTGTGTGGGTGTTGGCCGGAATACTGATAGTGGAAATTGGAATCGTCTTTTGCATGTTACATGATTAATCATGCAGCTTACATGATAACAAATGCAGCTTGGTCTAAGAGGTATTGCTTTCTATTTTTGTTCTGATAAGATGCAATTACAGAAATCAGAAAGACGAGGTGCAATATGAATAGTATTGAAATACATGACCTTACAAAAAAATATGGTGACTATGTGGCGGTTGATCACATTTCGTTTCAAGTAAGAGAAGGGAGCCTGATTGGATTTTTGGGGGTGAATGGAGCTGGTAAAACCACAGTGATTAATATGCTGGCAACTTTATTAAAGCCGGATGAAGGTGTGGTTAAAATCTGCGGATATGAGCTTGGTAGAGAGGATAGTGAAATTAGAAAGAACATAGGGATTGTTTATCAGCAAAATTGTTTGGACGATTTGCTGAGTGTACAGGAAAACCTGATTTGTAGAGGTGTGCTACATGGCATTTCTAGGAAAGAAGCCAAGGTACAGTGTGATAAACTGGCAGAGACATTGAAATTAGACGAAATTTTGAAGAAAAAATATAGGATGTTATCCGGTGGTCAGAAAAGAAGATGTGAGATTGCGGCAGCACTGATGCATGCACCCAAAATATTATTTCTGGATGAACCTACAACAGGGTTAGATCCTGCAACCAGAATGGATGTCTGGAATATAGTGCAAAAGTTGCAGCAAGAAGAAACAATGACAGTATTTTTGACGACGCATTATATGGAAGAAGCAGCCAAAGCGGATGATATTATTATAATAGATCATGGAAAAATTGTGACAGCAGGAACTCCGTTTGAATTAAAAGAGAGGTATGCAAAAGACAAACTAAAACTTTATTTTACGGATAAGTGCGTGACTATACCTATGGAATCGACGTTGGAAGCAGTACCGATCATTCAGAAACACAAAGACGAAATAAAAGGATTTGAAGTGATTCAAGGGAACATGGATGATGTGTTTGTAAATGTAGTCGGAAAAGAACTGGACAAGTAGAGGGAGAAGATGATGATGGAACAATTTTTCGTATTAACAGTAAGAAATATAAAAGTATATTTGCGGGATAGAGGAGCTGTGTTTTTTTCACTTTTATCTGCAGTGATTGTGATAGGTCTTATGGTATTCTTTCTTGGTGATATGAGTATTGAATCGCTTTTGGAAGTCTTAGACAGTTTTTCCCTAAAAGAGCATGAAGAGAATAAGAAAAATGCAGAACTGCTGGTCCTGTCATGGACCTGTGCCGGAATCCTGGCTATTAATTCCGTGACGGTAAGTCTAGCAGTATATTCCGGGATGATTAAGGATAGAGTAAATGGAAGATTGAATGCGATTTACACAGCGCCAATCAGTCGCATGAAAATATCCTTGAGCTATATTGCTGCAGCGTGGACGGCATCCGTATTTATATGTCTGCTTACATTGGCAATTACGGAAGTGTATGGGATGGTTAGCGGTATGCAACCATATACGATAATGGAACATGTCGAATTGATCGCGATGATTATGATGAATTCGTTTGTGTATGCAGCTCTAATGTACCCATTAGCGCTGATAGCAAAAACAGAAGGGGCGTGGAGCGGTTTTGGTACAGTGATAGGAACTTTGGTTGGATTCTTAGGCGGAATCTATATTCCAATCGGTTCTTTATCGGACAGTATTGCGAATTTAATGAAGTGTACGCCTATCATTTATGGTACGTCCATGTTTCGAAAAGTTATGACAAAGTCAGTTATGGAAACGACCTTCGACGGAGTGACGGTAGATATGGTAGAGAAATATAGGGAAATGATGGGTATTCAACTGACGGTTGCAGATTATACGCTAAAACTAAGGGATGAATGGATAATTTTGTTTGTATGTGGTATAATCTTTCTTATGATTGGCATGTGCATGTTAAAATATGAAAAAAAGGTCGATCGATAAAAGAGGTATAGTATGAAAATTACAATTGAAGTACCGAAACCCGGGGAAGAGGACGAGATTATTGTTCGGTGTGCCTCTTTGGATGAAAGAATGTTGAAGATGCTTCAGGCATTACGTGCGGAAGATAAGTTGACAGGTTACATAGAAGATAAAATTGTAAAATTATCTTTAAAAGAACTTTTCTATTTTGAAGCAGTGGATAACAAGGTTTTTTCCTACACAGCAAAAGAAACCTACGAGATACATAAAAAATTATATGAAATTGAGCAGGAGTTTGAACACACAGATTTTTTACGTATTTCGAAATCAGTTATAGTGAATGTTTCCAAAATTGCTTATGTAAAACCTATTTTTAACGGTCGTTTTGAGGCATCGTTGAAAAATGGTGAAAAAGTAATTGTTTCTCGCCAATATGTATCGGAATTAAAGAAAAAGATAGGGATATAGGAGGACAGAATGAAGACACTTTCAAATTTTATAAAATGGTTTTTCTATATTACAGTAGGTATATTGGTTGTATGTGGAGCAGGTTATGCCTCCGCAGGAGTTGAAACGGTTGCAGTGGATGTTTTCGGAAAGATTTTATTATCCGCATTTATTACTACCTTGATAACGCTTATATTTCGACCAAAAGAGGATGACGAAAAAAAGCGTTTCGGTGTAAAAATGGTAGTACACTATTTGATTTTATATGTAACTATGTGTTTCATGGGCGGCTGGTTTGGCTGGATAGAAATGAATTTGGTCGGGATCTTAGTGATGGCGATCTATGTGGGGCTTGTGTATATTCTGGCGTTTACTACCCACTACATCATTGATGTCAAGCAGGCCGGTGAGATTAACAAGAGATTACAAGAAAAGTATGGCGATGAGGAGCCGTAAAAAGGGAAACGTTTGCGGAGGCATTGTATGGTAACACCAAAAGATGGGAAAAGAATTTCTAAGATTGATATGTATTTAAATTGCGCAGAGAATTTTGCTTACAGAAGTACATGCATCAAACGCAAATACGGAGCGGTAATTGTGAAAAATGATGTAGTGATTTCTACGGGCTATAATGGTTCTCCACGTGGCTTTGAGAATTGCTGTGATTTGGGAAATTGCCCGCGTATGGAAAGGGGTATGCATCAAGGGGAAGGTTATGGAATGTGTCGGGCAATTCATGCGGAAGCCAATGCACTTTTAAATTGTTCAAGAGAACAAACAATCGGAGCTGACTTGTATTTAACAGGTATTAATCCCGGTGATAATTCTATTCATAGAGCAAAACCGTGTCCAATATGTGCAAGAACCATAATACAAGCAGGGATTCATAATGTAATTATGCGACAGGGCGAAGGGCCTGATAATTATCTCGCGCTACCGGCAATGGAGTTACAGTGGGTAGTAGATGATGATAAATGATAGCTGTGCATAGTGACGCAAAGAAGCAGGAGGATGGAATTTAAGTATGGAAACAACAAAAGAATTGGAAATATTCCGTAGTGCACCGGTACCGAAAGCGGTGCTGAAAAATGCTATACCGGCAATGATTGCCATGCTTATGGTGCTGATTTATAATCTGGCAGATACGTTCTTCATAGGTTTGACCAGGGACGCATATCAGCTGGCCGCAGTTTCTATGGCAACTCCTGTATTTCTCATCTTTATGTCGATAGGTACCGTGTTTGGTATTGGCGGAACATCTGTGATTTCCAGAGCTCTTGGGGAAGGAAAGACGGATTACGCCAAGAGAGCAAGTTCCTTCTGTATGTGGAGTTGTGTTAGTGTGGGCGTTGTTATGTCGGCGTTATTTTTTATTTTTATGGAGGATATTTTGGTGATGATGGGCACGAGTGCGGAGACCTATGGATTTGCCAAATCCTATCTTACCATTGTAACCTTTAGTGGTCCATTTGTGCTGATTGCGAATTGTTTTTCGAATGTAATCCGTGCGGAAGGACAGGCCGGAAAAGCAATGATGGGACAATTGCTTGGTAATCTGCTGAATATTGTTCTGGATCCCATTATGATTTTGGCATTTGGTTGGGGCATTACCGGTGCAGCGATTGCGACAGCCATAGGTAATACATTTGGTGCCTGTTATTATCTCATGTATTTTTTACGTGGTAAGTCGATTCTCAGTATCCATCCGAAGGATTTCACCGCTGGAAACAAAGTATGTAGTGGTATTTTAATTATCGGAATTCCGGCTTCACTTGGTTCCTTATTGATGAGTGTTTCACAGATTGTCATGAATGGACAGATGGCCTCTTTTGGGGATATGGCAGTTGCAGGAGTCGGCGTAGCATCCAAGGTGACCATGATAACCGGTATGATATGTATTGGCTTCGGTCAAGGGGTACAAGCGTTGCTTGGCTATTGTGTCGGAGCAAATTTGTGGGATCGATTTAAAAAGGTAATGCGTTTTTCGATATTTTTTGCGTTGGGTCTGAGCGTAGCGATGACCGTGATTTGTTATCTGTTTACCAATCAGATTGTCAGCATATTCCTTACGGAACAGGCTGCTTTTACATACGCGGTACAGTTTGTGAGAATTTTATTATCAACTAGCTTTTTATTTGGCGTATTTTTTGTTTTGGTGAACGCGCTTCAGGCAGCAGGTGCGGCGATTCCTGCACTTGTGATTAATTTGAGTCGTCAGGGCTTTATTTACATCCCTACGTTATTTATACTGAAAGCAAGTATGGGAGAAAATGGTCTTGCATGGGCACAGCCTGTTGCAGATTTACTCTCGACCATGCTCGTAGTGGTACTTTACATCATAACGATGAAAAGAATGGAAATGAAAAAAACAAAATAAGGGAAAATCATGTAATTAAGACAGTCGAAAGGCTGTCTTTTACTATTTTTGTCCAATCAATTAACCATTTTATAAAAAAGCAAGGATAGAATCCGTTTCCGAATTGTTTTATACATATAAGCGCTTATAGCAGGAAAGGAGGAGCAAATGGAGAAGAATGAACTCGTCCGCATATATGACATGTATTTCCGTATGGTATATAAAGTATGTTTTTTGTATATGAAAAATCATGCGGATGCACAGGATATGACGCAGGAAACATTCTGTCAGATGCTTCGCAAACCGATTCGCTATGAAACGGAGGAAAAAACGAAGGCATGGCTAATTGTCACGGCGTCGAATCTTTGCAAAAACCAACTCAAAAAATGGTGGTTCAAAAGAAGAGTCTCTTTTGATGATTCTGTTGGAACGTTAGAAAAAAACATCGGGGATATGGAACGCCATTCCTTTGTGGGTGCAAATGAATCTGAATACAGTGAGGTTTATGCAAGTGTGATGGGATTAGAAGAAAAATATGCGATTCCTACCTATCTGTATTATTACGAGGGTTATAAAACAGCTGAGATTGCTGAGATGTTACACGAAAAGCAGTCGACGATTCAGACACGTTTGGCTAAGGCGCGCCAGTTATTGAAATTGGAACTGACAGAGTAAAGGAGGATCATCATGAAGAAAAGTGAATATATCCACGTGATAGAAAGTATGGATCCCAGGCCGGGAGTAAAAGAAGAAATCTGGGAGAATATAAACAAAGAAAAAAGCAGAAGAAAAAAAGAAGCTGCTTGGAAATATGTTGCAGCGGCGCTAGTGGTGATTGGGGTGGCTACCTTCTCACTACCGGCGGTTGCATCGGGGATACGGTCTCTGATATTGCATGAGATGCCATTTTATGAGCCAATGGCAGAAAAAATTGAAACAGGGATTTATTCCAAATCGGATGAACATGTGCAAATGACGGTAGAAGAAATCCTTTCAGATGGGATGTGTGTTTACCTGACAGTTTGCTATACTGCGCTGGATGAGGTGGGACGTGCATGGCTTTCTGAATATGAACTGCCTGCTGCGCAGTACGAAAGCAATCTACATTTAAAGCCATATGTTGAAGATTATAGAGTCAGTGGAACCAATTACTCTTGGAGGACCATCGAAAGGGAAGAACTTGCACAGGAAAATGAACGTCGATTTCTTCTGATATTGGAAACCATGAGTCGTGATTACGACTCGGGCAGAGGGGTTTTGTCCTATCCGATGACAGATACACTGGAAGAGACGATACTCAAAATCGATGGAAATGTGACAGTAGTTTCGTGTGCACTCACTGGCAAGGAGCCGATATCCGAATTATATCAGCCAACTTATATAGAGATTTCGCCGATGTCCTATGTCGTTTATGCGAAAAACATTGGAGTCTATGAAAGAAGTGTCCACGGAGATATCCTTACAGAGAAATGGCTGATGCCCAAGGAGGAGATGGATGCGCTGGAAGAAGCTTTTTTGATTATGGAAGATGGAAGTCGCTATCCGATCAGAAGCGTGAGCACCGGTGCCACAACTTCGAAGGAAACAAACCAGCATTCAGATTTAGTGTTGCTGAGCGGAATGTTTTCTGAAACCGGAGAAGATGGAAAGGAAAAACCGAGTCTGATTGACCCCGATTCCGTGGTAGGAATAGAAATCAAGGGTGTGTATCATAAGCTGGAGAAATAGGAAAAAGCAACAAAAAAGACTCAGCCTCTTGTTTGCAGGAGGCTGAGTCTTTTTATTCTTCGGATGTTTCAAGACGATTAATAAATTGCTGTGCTGCTTGTGAAATTTCTTTCGGGAGGAAAAATGCCATATAAGGATTTCCCGGAATCTCAACCACTTCCTGAATGTCAGGATTGGTGATTAAAGATTCGTGTAATTTGCGCCAATCGGATTCCGGATAATAGTAGACGCCTTCACAGCTCTGTGATCCCACAAGAGAGAGTACAGGTAAATCCTTTGGGTAGGTGACGCCGGATAGGCGCATATGATTGTCATAGCTTAGTTCATAGGCGCTTAGGTAAGATTGGTTACCGTTATGTACGTGATTGAGTTCTTCGAGCAGAGGAAGCGTATGCTCCGACTGCGTGTATTTGAACCATTCTTCCGTAAAAGGCCATGTCAAACGGTTTAAACCTGTATAGCGAAGGAAGCGATTACGTGGAGATAGCGCGAGGCTTTCTCTTTGAAGTCGGATACGGTATGCATCCGCCGTAAGTCCCAGGGATGCTATTGTATCGTTTGGCTGCGTAGAGACAGCAGTATCAATGCCAATGATGGCTTCCACTTCCTTAGGATATTGCGTTGCATAGAGCAAAGCGTAGAGTCCCGAGATTTCGCTTGGCATGAAAATATAAGGACCGGATTCACCAAGTCCTGTCAGTGCAGTACGTATTTCATAGACATAACGGTCTGCGGTTCGTGGAATAGTCGTAGTATCACTAAATCCGCACCCAAAATAATCGAGCACAATTACCCGGTTGGATTCAGCGAGCCGGTTTGCAAGAGGACGCAGGGAAATGGTTGAGTATACATCGGTCGAACCACCGAGTAGTACAATCGTATGTTCCCCTTCTCCAACCACGTACGCGGCCATATTTAAACCATCCACTTCTGTAAAAAGAATGTGCTCTTTTTCATAGGCCTCCAGTTTTGGCTGGCACTGCTTTGAAGAATTTACACTTTCCACCCGAACACATACCACATAATAAATCAAAAACACAATCGTAATACCGCACAAAACATAAAAATCCTTCTTTAACAGGCGTAAAATGAGTGGTTTTTTAGAAACTATCCGCACAATCAAATGATTGATTAAGGACAAAAGAAGCGCTGTCAGTGTAGTAAGCAGAGTAATTACGAGAATATAAAGCGCCAGATTATCAATGTTCCAAAGGAGTTCTTTATCCGATGCTGATCCGATGAGACGCATCCACAAAATGTGCATGAGATAGAATTCTGCGGTCACGGTACCAAAAAATCCAAGGACGTTATTTCTGATTTTAAGTTTCATACTACTGAGAATTAAAAGGAGTACAAAACAAACCGCGGAAATCATCTGGGCAATCAAAACAACCCAGTGCCATACAAAGTAGTGATAGGAATTGCCGGACAATCCGAGCAAATAAGGCGTGTATTCTCCAACGCAGAAGCAAATCAAAAAAAGAATTCCGGTTGAAACGATGGTAGGGATATATTTTTTTTGTATGACAGACACCAGAGCAGACTCACGCTGTGCAAATATAAGACCAAGTGGAAATAATACAATGGAGTTGTACCACCAGTTTCCGTACATCCACCAGTCGCAAAATGCGATGTAAAGAGTAGTCAATATGCAGACAAGAATGGTTGCTATGGTGCGATTGAAAAAGCGAAAAGAAATCCAAAAAAACAGATACATAATCAGAATGGCATAGATAAACCAGGAATAGTCATTGAGCAAAATTGCGCCGCCCATATGAAATGGTGTTGGAATAAGAATTGTGTTTTCAGGACGGTAAATTCGTGGCAAATAAACCATAAGGAGAATCAAAATAAGATCGGAAAGTACCAAAATTAATATCGGTCGAAGACAACGGCGGATGAAAAAATGGTTCAAATAATTTTCTTTTGTATCATAACTTTTCATCAAACCGTAGCCGGAGCAGAAGAAAAAGAGCGCAACAAAAAGATAACCGATCGGAACAAACGGATTCAAGCCATGGATTTTAATCTTGGCATCCAGCCAAGGAGCGCAGGTATTCTGGCCAATATGATGAAGCATGACACAAATGGCAGCAAACCCCTGCATAGCTTTGGTCTGTGAAAGCGAAAGAAATTCTTCGTGAAAGGTTCCCTTTGGACTGGATTTGGCACCCCAAAAAAGTAAGAGAAGCAATATAGGATAAGTGAGAAAAACGAGCCAATTCATGAAAGCCCTCCCTGTATGTTTTATTTGAACTAAAAAGTAAAGCAAAGACGTAGACATTTTAACAAAAAGGCATTTTATAGTATATAATAATTGTTCGATTTATGTTATAATTCTTAATAAGATTGTAATTCACCGTTTGCTGGTGGGAAAGGTGGGAAACTATGGTATTTACAAATGAGAAATGTCTTGGGTGTAATAAATGTATTCGCTCCTGTCCTGCGATTACGGCAAATGTCGCAGAGAAGGGAAGAATTGTTGTAAATGAAGCTATGTGTATTCAGTGTGGGGCGTGTTTCGATCATTGTATGCATGGAGCGAGAGATTATGAAGATGATACCAATCTTTTTTTAGAGGGGTTAAAAGCTGGGAAAAAGTTTTCGGTGATTGTGGCACCGGCGTTTATTGCGAATTATCCAAAGGAATATAAAAAAGTGTATGGTTATCTGAAATCCTTAGGGGTAGAACATATCTATAGTGTCAGCTTCGGTGCGGATATTACGACGTGGGCGTACATTTCATATTTGAAAGAAACAGGAAAGACAGGGCTCATCAGTCAGCCATGTCCTGCCATTGTAAATTATATTGAAAAGTATCAGCCACAGTTAATCCCGATGCTGGTACCACTACATAGTCCAATGCTGGCGGAAGCGGTATATTTAAAAAAATATAAGAATGTGAAAGAGGATTTGGTATTCTTAAGTCCTTGTATTGCAAAAAGACTTGAAGTCAATGATAAAAATACGGGTGGATATGTAAAGTACAATGTAACGTTTAAAAAGTTGATGGAGGCGATTGGCAGCGCATATAAAGATGCGCAGGAAGCGGAAGAAGAAAGCAGCTATGGATTGGGAGCAAGATATCCAAAACCGGGAGGACTCAAAGAATGCGTATATTTCTTCTTGGGCAATCAGACCGCTGTATTACAGGTAGAGGGCGAGGAAGAAGCCTACAAATTCCTAAAAGAATATGAAAAGCGTAAAAACAATCTGCCGTTTATGGTCGACATTCTAAATTGTCAAAAAGGATGCATTCGAGGTACAGCTACTGATGAGAAAATCGATGATGTGGATGTAGAACTGGCAATTAATGAAATGAATAAGCTCGTGGTAAACGAGACAAAGCCTTCCAAAGGAGCAAAACATAATCCGTGGAACAGTGCGTTGTCATTGGAGAAACGCTGGGAGTATTTCTGTGAACAGTTTAAAGATTTAAATATCAATGACTTTAAACGAGCATATACTAATAAAAAAGTGAATGTATTACAACCGGATCCGTCAGAATTAGAAGCCATCTTTATGGATATGCGCAAAGTCACAAATGAGTCACGCCATATCGATTGCTCGTGTTGCGGATACACGACCTGTAAAGAGATGGCCTGTGCGATATATAACGGGGCAAACAATAAAGAAAACTGTATACACTACATAAAGGCATTAACAGAAATAGAAAAACAGGAAATTCAAGCGATTTATCAGGAGAATATGGAAGCTCAGGAAAACCGCAATAAAAAACTGGCACTTATCATCGAAAAGTTTGACATGCTAAATCAAGGTATCGCAGAGCTGGCAAAGGCAAACGACATAACATCCGAAGATGCAGGGAATGTGGCCGAAGTAGTAAGTGAAGTGACAGCGCAGTGTGAAATGATCAGCAAGTCATTAGAGTTGTTTGTGGAGTTTGCAGATTTATATGTTGCAAGCAATGACAGCATTGCCAAAATTGCGAATAAGACAAATCTGCTAAGTTTAAATGCGAGTATCGAAGCGGCAAGAGCGGGTGAGATGGGCAAAGGTTTTGCGGTGGTTGCAGGTGAAATCCGTACGCTTGCATCTTCTACAAAGGAATTGATTGAAGCAAATGATGCACAGGCAGAAAGCACGATACCAAGAATAAAAGAAAGCATCGATCAAATTAAAAACCTGCTGGAGGGTATTTATGCATTGAATGAGCGTATCGTGAATATTGCAGCAACGACAGAAGAAATTACATCACAGAGTGATTCGATTCAAGCGCTTTCGGATGAAATACAAGGTGTCGTAAGTACGATTTAATGAGATAATGACAAGAAATAACAAACTAGAAAAGGGGCATAAGCCCCTTTTCTTAATTTTCATAAATAAATCATTATTTATTTTGAACATAAGAACTGCAGATTTTCCCAGCGCCGGTCTACTTCGGCCTGGAACTGCTCAATCAAATGCTCGTTTCCGCTTTTAAATAAATGGCGGAATCTTCCTTGCGGACGTAAGAAATCCTCAATTGGAAGTTTCTTTTTAGGTTCATAATTAAGAATCCACTTGCCGTGATCGACTTCAAATAACGGCCAATAGCAGGTTTCTACTCCAAGCTTGCATATTTCCATAATGTCTTCGGTTGGATAGTTCCAGCCTCTCGGACACGGTGCCATCACATTGAGGAAAGCAGCCCCCGGTGTATAGATGGCTTTTTCTGATTTGGTATGCAAATCTTTGAAGTTGCCAAGCAGAGTAGACTGCGCAACATAAGGTACATCATGCGCTGCGATAATGGCAGCTAAGTCCTTGCGGTTCTGCATTTTTCCATTCGACTGGCGTCCCACCGGTGTGGTAGTGGTGTCAGCATACATTGGAGTAGCGGAAGAACGCTGAATACCGGTATTCATATATGCGCCGTTGTCATAGCAGACATACACGAAATCATGATTACGTTCCATGGCACCGGATAAGGACTGAAAACCGATATCATAGGTACCGCCATCACCGCCGAAGGTGATAAACTTGTAGGTGTCGTCTATTTTACCTTTTTTCTTTAATATTTGATATGCAGTTTCTACACCACTCATTGTAGCACCTGCATTTTCAAATGCATTGTGAATGTAGCTGTCCTCGTAAGCGGTGTAAGGATACATGAAAGTAGACACTTCCAGACATCCGGTTGCATTGCCTATGACGGCTTTGTCACCTTCGTGGAGTGCGCGGAGCACGGCGCGAACAGCGATGGTACCGCCACAGCCGGCGCACATTCTATGTCCTGGAGCCAAACGTTCCGGTTTGTTCATTTCTGCTTTAAAATCATAACTCATCTCATTTGCCCCCCTTATCCTCTAAGTCCTACATAACGATACTCATCAAATGCAGTACCGTCTTTGTCATAAGCTGCTAAATCTTCATAAATACGTTTTGCATCTGAAACTGTAAAGTCACGTCCGCCAAGACCATAAATCAGATTAAATGCTTTGACATCCTTGGCATAATCATAAAGAGCGGCTTTTACTTCAGAACCCAAAGGACCGCCTTTGCCGCGGAAGCATTCGCTTCGATCCATGATGGCAACTGTTTTGCAATGTTTCAGCGCATTTGCAATTTCTTCATCCGGGAACGGACGGAAGACACGGAGTTTTAAAAGACCGACTTTCATTCCGCGTTCACGAAGCTGATCAATCGCATCTTTGGTAGCACCTGCAGCTGATCCGATGATTACGATGGCGTAATCCGCATCTTCAAGTCGATATTCCTCAAAGAAACCATAACTTCGGCCGGATATTTCACCATATTCTTTTCCAATATCTAAAATTACCTGTTTGGCTTTGTTCATGGCGGTATTTTGAGCCATCTTCGTTTCCATGTAATAGTTGGAAACGGCATAAGGGCCTAACGACATTGGTTGCTTGGAATTGAGTAAGTAATTTTCCGGTTGGTATTCGCCTACAAATTTTTTGACAATGTCATCTTCCAAAAGTTCAATGTTTTCCACTGCGTGGCTTGTAATAAATCCATCCTGACAAATCATAATCGGAAGCATGACATCTTTGTGCTCCGCAATGCGATATGCCTGTACAAAGTTATCGTAAACTTCCTGATTGTTTTCAGCATAAATCTGAAGAAATCCGGTATCACGGGCTCCCATGGAGTCAGAATGGTCACAGTTAATGTTGATCGGACCGGATAACGCACGGTTTACCAGGCAAAGTGCCAAAGGTAAACGGTTTGATGCTGCTACGTACAATTCTTCCCACATCAAAGCAAGACCGCAGGAAGAGGTGGCGGTCAAAGATCTGGCGCCGGCTGCCTGAGCACCGATGGTGGCGCTCATGGAGCTGTGCTCACTTTCTACAGGAATAAATTCGGTATCCATCTCACCGTTTGCAATATAGTTGGCCACATACTGCGGAATTTCGGTCGATGGAGTGATTGGGAATGCAGGCATGACATCAGGGTTTACCTGCTTGATTGCATAGGAAATTGCTTCATTTCCGGATAAACGTTCTCTAATAGCCATGTTACTGTCCCTCCTTCATTGTGATGGCATCAAAAGGGCATACCTTTGCGCAGATGCCACAACCTTTGCAGTGATCCAAGTCAAACTGTCCGCGTTTACTGCCACATACAGGAATGGAGCTGTCCGGACAAACCGGAACACAAAGCAGACACTGTTTACATTTTTCACTGTGGAATACAGGAGTCTTGGTACGCCATTCCCCGGTGTGAAATAGTTTGGAAGTTCCGGAACCATATATCTGGTTTCCTAAGGTAATATCCTGCCATTTGCTTTTTTCTGTTATCTTTGTAATGTCGGTTGCTGCCATCTATTCCACCTCCTCGTATGCCATATGTAGTGCCTTAAGGTTTCCGTCAATTACCTCAGGCTTCTTTGCAAATTTATGTTTGTATGAGTTTTCCATTTCACGGAAGAAGTCTTCCTTTGTCATAACCTGACTGATGGCAACAATTGCTGCAAGCATCGGTGAGTTAGGGAAGTATTTTCCCAGAGCTTCTTCTGAAATGCGTCTTGCATCGATAGTGTAGACATCGCCTGTATAATGATTTAGATACGGTTTTACTTCGTCTACACTTTTGGTGGTGTTGATAACGATGGCACCCTCAGGATTTAAGCCTTTTGTTACCTCTACACTTTCCAATAAAGTTTCGTCCACTACAACAACGTAGTCCGGATCATAAATGTTGGAATGTACGCGAATCTGGTGATCGCTGATGCGATTGTACGCGGTAATCGGCGCCCCCATTCGCTCCGGACCATATTCCGGAAATCCTTGTACATATTTGCCTGTCATAAAGGCTGCATCTGCCAGCATTAGTGCGGCAGATTTGGCACCCTGGCCCCCACGCCCGTGCCATCTGATTTCTACTGTGTTTTTCACGCTATACTCTCCTTATATTTATTTGGTATGGAAGTAGTAAAAATCCATACGATGATACATTACACACAACACTCTAATTATATGTGGTTTAGAGTCAAAAGTAAATTGAAAATTGCTACAAGAAACCGCTATTTCATAAGAAAATAAGATGAATTTCAGTGTTAAGCGTGATATACTGTTTGAGTGACCGTAGACAGAGAGAAAAAAGGAGAAATTTGGTATGAAAATGCTTTGGAAACTGACCAAAGAAGCAGCCAGGTATAAAGGGCTTTATATTTTGGCCATTCTTGCAACATTGGGGTTGACGATGGTCAATCTTGCGGCGCCTAAGGTGCTGTCTGCCATGACAGGATTCGTTTCCGCGGGTGTAGATGAGGCAGCACGAAAAATGACGGCCTCTCTGGCGCTTGTTTTGTTATTACTTTATTTCGTTCGTATTTTGTTACGTTTCCTGAGCAATTATTTGGCACATAAAGCGACTTGGTATTTGGTGGGAGATTTACGCAGCAGAATGTACGACAAACTGCAGAGTCTTGATTTTGGTTTCTTTCATGACAAACAAACCGGAGATCTGATGAGTCGTATTGTCAATGATACAAGAGATTTTGAAGTGCTATATGCCCACATGATTCCGGAAATGATAACGAATATTGTGACATTTGTGGGAGTGCTGGTTATTCTTTTGACAATCAACTGGAAACTGGCATTGATTACTTGTTGTCCAATTCCGCTTATTCTGGCATCGGGAGTGGTGTTTGCAAAAAAAGTACGACCATATTTTAAGGCATCACAAAAATGTATGGGCGAATTAAATGCACAGCTTCAGGATAGTCTTTCCGGAATTCACGAAATACAGTCGTTTGGACAGGAGGCATATGAGAGTGAGTGTGTACGAGAGAAAAATTTTGAGCAGGTCAAGGCAATGCTACGCGCACTTCGCGCCAGTGCAGTGTTTCATCCGTGTGTAGAATTTCTTTCATCCGCGGGAACGATACTGGTTGTCTTTTTTGGAGGATATCTGGCGTATAAAGGGCAGCTATCCGTGGAAGATATTGTCGCGTTTGTACTATATTTGTCATTGTTCTATGCGCCGGTATCCGGGCTTGCCAATTTGCTGGAAAATCTGCAACAGTCGTTGGCCGGTGCAGAGCGTGTGACGTTGATTTTGGATACGCCTTCTGCAATTCAGAATGCAGAGCATGCAAAGGATATTGGTCAAGTGAAAGGTGCAATTGCGTTTGAAGATGTTAGTTTTTCTTATGAAAACGGTATACCGGTGCTGAAGCAGATTTCTTTTTCCTGCAAACCGGGTACGATGGTGGCCTTGGTTGGACCGACCGGTGTGGGAAAAACAACAATGACGCAACTGATTTCCCGATTTTATGATCCGGTGGAAGGAAATATTTTCATTGATGGAAAGAATATTAAGGATGTTACACTAGAGAGTCTGCGACGTAA
Organism: Lachnospiraceae bacterium; assembly: GCA_045588655.1. GTDB lineage: Bacteria > Bacillota > Clostridia > Lachnospirales > Lachnospiraceae > SVFI01. The sequence goes on from JAZNEP010000044.1 coordinate 23,002, forward strand.
TATATCACCGGTATTGCAGGATACGTTTTTGTTTCATGGTACGATTGCTGAAAATATCGGTTATGCAAGGCCGGATGCTACAAGAGAAGAGATCGAAGAAGCAGCAAAAGCAGCAAACATACATGAAGATATCATGCATATGCCAAAGCAATATGAGACAGAAGTGGGAGAGAGAGGTTTGCGTCTTTCCGGTGGTCAGAAGCAGAGGGTGTCCATTGCCAGGGCGATTCTGAGAAAGTCGCCGGTGATTATTTTAGATGAAGCGACGGCGTCTGTAGATGTGCAGACGGAAAAGAAAATTCAGAAAGCAATCAAAAACATGGCAGGAAAGCGTACCATAATTGCCATCGCCCATCGATTGTCTACCATTAAGGATGCAGATGTCATTCTGGTGGTACACGAAGGGAAGATTATAGAACGCGGTACGCATGAGGAATTGCTGGCCATGAAAGGATTTTATTATCAAATGCAACAGGCGCAGGAGGAAGAGAAGGAGTCAGTGTGACAGCATACGCAAAAGAGCTGAAACCATTGAAAATGGCAGAAGATTCTGCTATATTTGTACCTGGAAATAGATAGCAATTTCTTACAATTAGTATAATGTAAAAGGAGAAGGAACATGGGAGAATCAATGAAAGATTACGAAAGAGAGCTGGAAGCGTCCTTTCGTACAATCAAGGAGGGGGACGTCCTGTCAGGGACAGTCATTGGTGTCAATGAAGAGGAAGTGACACTGGATCTGCGCTACTACACGCAGGGAATCATAAAAGCAGGTGATATGAGTGAAGATCCGGGGTTTTCTATTATGGAAGATGTGCAGCTGGGCGATGTAATAGAGGCGACCGTGGTAAAAATGGATGATGGACAGGGGAATATTTTATTATCCAAAAAGGAAGCCAATGATATACTTGCATGGGATGATCTGTTGCAATATATGGAAGAAAAAAAGGAGATTAACGTTAAGGTTAGCGATGTAGTAAATGCCGGTGTGGTGGCTTATGTTTTAGGGATTAGAGGATTTATTCCGGCTTCACAGCTGGATATATCCTATGTCGAGGACCTGGAAGTCTACAGAGGAAAAAAACTGACCGTCAGAGTTATTACAGTCGATAAGGAAAAGAGTAAGCTGATTCTTTCGGCCAGAGAGATTATCAGAGAGCAGAAAAAAGAGGAGCATGACCATAAGGTGGCAATGATTGTACCGGGTACGGTATTGGAAGGTGTGGTTGAGAGTCTTCAGCCATATGGAGCATTTGTGGATTTAAAAGATGGACTGAGTGGACTGGTTCATATTTCGCAGATTTGTCAGAGAAGAATCAAAAAACCATCAGAGGTATTGAAGGTAGGAGATACCGTAAAGGTAAAGGTTTTAAATACAGGAGAAGGAAAGATTTCTCTGAGTATCAAGGCCGTACAGGAAGATCAGGAAGCACAGGAGAGAGAAGAGCTGGATGTGACACAGTTTTCTTCGCAGGAAAATGTGGGTACCAGTCTGGGCGATTTGTTAAAAGGAATAAAACTGTAAGAAATAAGGATGCAAAAACCTGTCCGTTTTCATTGGAACGGACAGGTTTTTGCTTTAGAGGATGCGCACTCATCATTAAAAAATAAAAAACGATAAAAAATTTGTAACGAAACGTATAGGTTTATGGACTTATCTACAGAAAGCAAAAGGAGGAAAGGAGAAGCACGTTGGAGATAAAAAAAGCGTACGAGCAATATTTTGATACTGTTTTTGGTTATCTGTGTACGCTGACAGGTGGAAATTATGACCTGGCAGAAGAGCTGACGCAGGAAACATTTTATCGTGCCACGAAAAAAATCTCGGAATTCCGCGGGGATTGCAAAATGTCTACCTGGCTGTGCCAGATTGCAAAATATGTATACTATCAGAATCTGGATAAAAAACGGCGAAGGAAAGAAGTGGCATTTGAGGAAGCAGTGGAGATTGCTGTGCATGAGGATATGCAAAAGTCAATCGAAGATGCGCAAGCAAAATTGCATATATATAAAATGATACATAATCTTCAGGCGCCAATGAGCGATGTAGTGATGCTCAGGTTGACCGGAGAATTAAGTTTCAAAGAAATCGGTGATATTTTGGGACAGTCAGAGAACTGGGCCAGAGTTACGTTTTATCGTGCAAAGCAGTTACTGGGAAAGGAGCTTGGGAAAGATGAATCAGACCTATGATTGCAATATTATATTGGATTTGCTTCCGCTCTCTATCGATCAGATGGTATGTGAGGAAACAGATCAGGTAATCCGCGAGCATCTTCTCGAGTGTGAAAGCTGCAGGCGGATATATGAAGAAATGAGTAAAGAGATTGATATTACATCAGAAAAAAAGAAGAGAAAAAGAAAACACAGATACAGGAAAAAGAATGTGATAAAGATGATTATATTGGGGTATCTGCTATTTTTGGCGATGATTATAGCGTTTTGCGTCATCGACGTAAAGTTCTTCTTTTAGCAAAGAGAGGTGAAAGATTTGAAAGGAAATACAGATTGTAAGGTGGTTGTCGATTTGCTACCGTTATCACTTGATCATTTGACAAGTGAACAAACTGAGGGATGGATACAAGCCCATTTGTCGGACTGTAAAAAATGTCGGAAAGAGATGGAACGATTCGTATTACAGCATAAAGAGCAGGAGCAAAGTCAACAGGAACAAGACAGAAGGGTTTTGCGTACGCTAAAAAAATGGCGTTATGAGATGATGGGACTTTTGGGCGCAATTTTGTTTGTGGTCGTGGGACTAGTTTGCTTTTGGGTAATGAACTTTATACCTACAAAAGAGAATCAGGAACAAACCTATTCTGTGAAGGAACACTATGAACAGGTACAGGATTATGGAAAGCAGAAATATCAGGGAATATCGCCGCTTGCGTTATTTCCGGATGCGGCTGCTCTGACAGGACAGGTGGAAGAATTTTATTATGACTGCAAAGGGCAGAGACTTTATCAACAATATCAAATCTATCTGAAATGTCGTTATGAAGAGGATGCGTTTCAAACGGAGAAGCAGCGACTGTTAGATATGACAGATAAGCAGACAGGTCGAAAAACGGGATATTCCGAAGAAGAGAATTATTTGCCATGTGTGTACGCCATGCTGTATGACGAAGGATTTGAATATGCGCTTCTCTCTGAGGAGGAGGGAACGATTATTTATATCTATCTGCAGGGAGTGGATCGCAGAGAGATTACATTTATGAAATCTTATTTGCCAAAAGATTATGGACAGGCCGGTTATTCATTTGAAACGGAAAGGGAAGCATTTCGGATTTATCCGACAGATTGGGAGGTGATGTATCATGAAGAGAAAGATGAGTAAAATAGCAAAAGGATTTTTGATAGGCATTTCTTTGGCCGGAGCGACGCTATTTACGGTTGTTTTTGTGTTTATCTATTTGTTTTTATTCGGTCCGCCGGCTAAGATTACGAAAGATATTGACAAATATGAATCCATTTTTACACAGCCGTATATACAGACAGGGTATATCATATTCCCGGAGCAGATTCCGGACGGAACCTTGGAAACTGAGTTTTATAATTCTTATCGTGATACATTTAATTCACCGACGTTGCAGACCTATTTGAAATGCACCTATGACGATAATGCGTATCAGAAGGAGATTGATCGGCTGGAAAATACATCAAAAACCTATGGGAATAAAAAGAAAGAACTGCTCAGTGACGAAAAAAAGAAATTTAAGTATCCGGCGTATATTGCAGTAGAAAATGCGGCGCACAAATATGAGTACGCACTGCTAACGGGAGAAAATGAGATTGTATACATATCGACCGCATACATATACAAAGATGGAGTGAAATTTAGTGAGGACTATCTTCCGTATGATTTTATGACGGAGGAAGGAAGAGCATTCGGGAGTGGCTATTCCATCTATTATGCATCGGTAAGTTCATCCATGATTGATACAGATTATACAAGGGACCCGGCGCCGGAAGTCACAGATGCACATATGCGAATGCTCGGGGATGACAGTTTTTATGTGCGCGTCAGATTAGACGAACAGGGAAGAGAGATAATCACAGATTGTGTATTCTATACCTGGCAGGGAGAAAGCGAAGAAGAAGTATTATATGATGATTTGAACGGGATGCAATATAAAAATATGGAAGTCAATCGGGAACGCAAAATGTTCGAGGTAACATATATCGACGGAAGTGAAGAAAAAACCAGACAATTTTTTCCGTATGAGCCATAGATAAAGATAGACGTTATGCTCATTTCGGTATAAAATAGGAGTTAAGATGACATGCATAAGGAGAGAAGGTATGCATAGCTTTGTAGGAAAGTCGGTTTGTAAAGGGATAGCAATAGGGCCTGCTTGCGTGGTGAGAAAAAAGGCGCAGCAGATTGAAAAGAAACAAATAGAGGACTCTGCGCTCGAGATAAAAAGGTTAACGGAGGCTGTGAATAATGTAAAGCAGCAGCTGTTGGGATTGTACGAAATGGCGCAGGTTAAAATGGGGCAATCAAGTGCGGCGATTTTTGAGAGTTACCACATGATCCTGGAAGATGAGGAGTACATTAATAAGATTCAGAGCATGATCAGCGAAGAGAAATGGAATGCAGAGTATGCAGTCCGAGCCACCGGAGAGATGTTTGCGCAGATGTTGTCAGCGATAGGAGATGACTATATGGCAGCGCGGGCAGCAGACATAGCAGATGTTTCGGAGCGACTTGTGTGTAATTTGTGCGGTAGCAAGGAAACAATTAAGCAGTTAAAAGAGCCGGCCGTGATTGTTGCGGATGACCTGACACCGGGAGAAACCGTGCAGCTGGATCGGGATAAAGTGCTGGCATTTGTGACGGTGCAAGGTGTTTCCTATTCACATACGGCCATTCTTGCAAAGATGATGAACATTCCGGCGCTGGTGGCAGTACCGCTTGATTTGGATCAGATTAGCGATCATACCATGATACTGGTGGATGCATTTAGTGGAAAAGTAACATTGAATCCGGACCGTCAGACATTGGATGAGGCAAAGCAGAAAGCAGATGAGAAAAAAGAAGAAGAACGTCTGTTGCAGCAATTAAGAGGAAAGAAGAATGTGACCTTGGATGGCCACGAAGTAGAAATCTATGCCAATATCAGCAGTGTAGAAGAGATTGAGCAGGTCATTGCAAATGACGCTGGAGGGATTGGACTGTTTCGAAGTGAAGCACTCTTTTTGGGAAGAAAAAAACCACCGTCAGAAGAGGAACAGCTGGAAGTTTACAAACAGATTGCCACAAGGATGGATGGTAAGAAGGTAATTATCAGGACGCTGGATGTAGGAGCAGATAAGCAGGTGGAATATCTGGATCTGGAAAAAGAAGAAAATCCGGCGTTGGGAAACCGTGGGATACGGATTTGCCTAGCCCATCCGGAATTATTCAAAACCCAGTTGAGAGCCCTGTTTTGTGCAGCCGCTTATGGCAATATCGAAGTGATGTACCCAATGATTACGTCTGTCCATGAAGTGGAACAAATCGGCAAATTGACACAGGAAGTGGAACAAGAGCTGAAGGCGCGGGGAGTCGCATACAAAGTTCCAAAGCAAGGTGTGATGATAGAGACGCCGGCAGCTGTGATGATGAGTGAGGAGTTGGCGCAGGCGGTGGACTTTTTCAGTATCGGAACCAATGATTTGACGCAGTATACATACGCCATTGACAGGCAAAATTCATCGATGAATGTGTATTTTGATTTGCATCTTAAGGCAATATGGAAGATGATCGAGTATGTGACAGAGAATGCACATAAATACGGAAAAAAAGTGGGAATCTGTGGTGAGCTTGCATCAGATACGCAGTTAACCGGAGAATTGTTACAAATGGGTATTGATGAGTTATCGGTAGTGCCTTCTAAAGTGCTGGAGCTAAGAAAGACCATTCGGGATATGAGAGTTGGATAGAAGAGAAGCGTGCGTTGTGGAAGATTAATAAGTGCAAGAGACGAAGCTACGCGGTTTACACCATAGTGTTCCTGTGATACTATGGAGATACGACTTGGATAAGTTTTGACTTGATATAAGGTAGGGGTTATACAAATGAAGGATTTAGTTTTTTGTGGGAAAAAGAGTAACACGGACAGAGAAATGCTAGAAATGCTGGGAGAAGTGTTTGAGGTGGATGTGATTGAGCCGACGGAGGAAGCACTCCGTTCCAGATTACAGCTGTCCACACCGGCGATTATACTTTTGGCATTGGGAAATGATGCAATCGAAGAAGCAGGTATTATGAACCTGTTAAATTTAGATTTCATCAGTATACCGGTAGTAACATTGGGAACAGAATATGAAACCATACCATATTATCGCTATTATGAGACTTTTCAGTTTGCCAAAGCCGTAAGACCGATATCAAACAGACAGCTACTCGATATCTGCTGTGAGATGGCAGGAGTTGAGATGGATATGTATGAAGGGGGAGCTAAAAAACATATTCTTATCGTGGATGACAATGCGCTCACGCTTCGAAATATTAAAAAAATGCTCAGTGACAAATATTCCGTTTCGGTAGCGGTTTCCGGAGTACAGGCGTTTACTTCCATTGGGAAACAGAAACCGGATTTGATTCTTTTGGATTATGCTATGCCGGTGACCGATGGAAAAAAAGTATTTGAGATGCTTCAAGCGGATATTGAGCTAAAAAAAATACCGGTCATTTTTTTGACCAGTATGGCAGATGAAAAAGTGGTGGTTGAGCTTTTGGCATTAAAGCCTGCAGGATATTTCTTGAAACCGCCAAATCAGAAGAAACTGTTGATGACCATAGAGGAAATTCTATAGTGGAATGGGGAATGGGTTATGTATTCGTTGCAGATTTCAAGTATTATTATTTTATTCTTCCTTTCTGTAATTTGCCTTATGGGAAGGAAGATACAATCGAAAATTAGGACGTTATTTCTGTGCAGTCTGGGGGTTTCCATGCTTCAGATTCTATTTGAAGTGTTGGTAGTTCAATCGCTTCGGAATGTCACGGAAAATTCCGTTTTTTATAGCAGCTTGATACATAGGGCATACCTTGTGTGCGTGCTGTCTTTTTTTTATATATCCTATCGATATATGGCCGATTTTGTAAAACAAGAAGTTGGTGTCGAGATGAAAAATTGGGAATTTATACATGTCGCACAATTTCTTGGTTTTATCAGTGTGTTTTTGCTGCCGGTCGGAAGTCTGGACCAGAACGGAAGGTATATATACGGTCCGGGAATGTGGATTGTGTACGTGGCAGCAGCGTTTTATCTTTTGATTGTTTTTTCAAATTATTGCGGATATTATCGTCATATTGCAAAAGAAAAAATTAGGCCGCTTGTGTGGTCGACCGGACTAGGCATTTTGGTTTGTGTCTTTTATATGATATTCCCGCAAAGTATGATGGCGGCATTAGGGATAGTCGTTATCAACCTTGGTATGTACGCATCGCAGGTAGAGTGCACAACTGAAAACGGAGCGATAGAGGGAGAGATTGAAACGATAGTACCGGCAAAGGCTTACAAAGTAACGTTTGAAGCGCCGCAAGCGCGAATTTTGATTGTGGATGATAGTTCGATTAACTGCCGTGTGTTTAAAAGTCTGCTTTTAACAACAAAAATGCAGATAGAGTCGGCAGAAAGCGGAAAGGAATGTTTGGAACGAATTAAGGAAAAACCATATGATATCATTTTCATGGATCATATGATGCCTCAGATGGATGGAATCGAGACATTAAATGCCATTCGAAAAATGCGCAGACACTACTGTAAAAAAACACCGGTGGTTGCTTTGTCAGCCAATGGACAGCCGGGGGCAAGGGAAGAATATATAAAACATGGCTTTTGTGATTATCTGCCGAAACCGATCATTCCGCATAAGCTGGAAGTTCTGGTTTTCGAGTTGTTGGACCCAAAGCTTATTACAAATTATCAAAAAGAAGAGATAAAAGAAGAGGAAGAGCCAAAAGTCGAGCAGGTTATAAAGCCAAAAGCAGATGATTCAGTGAGTGAAGTTACGAAAGAGACAACTACATTGCCAATGATAGATGGACTGGATTATAACTACGCAGGTTTGCATTTTCCGGATCAAGAATCCATGATAGAAACCATTTGTTTTCTTACAACCGTAATGAAATCCGATGCAGATGAGATACAGAGATATTATGAGGAAATAGAACAGGAAGAGAATCTGAGCCAATTTGCGATTAAAGTACATAGTATGAAAAATTCAGTATCGACCATCGGAATCATACCACTTGCAGGTTTGGCGAAAATACTGGAAGATGCTGCAAGAAAGGAAGATATTGCGCAGATTCATACATTGACGCCTGTGTTTATGGAAAAATGGGAATGGTATAGACAGCTGCTGGATAAAAACTTTGGAATAAAGGCAGAAGAGAAAAAGGCAGGAGACCCGGATTCAAAAGAAATAAAAGAGTTGTTTGCTCGGCTGAGAGAAGCAGCGCAGGAGATGGATATAGATCTTTTGGATGATATCATGAAAGAGATTGATGGATATTGGTTCGGACCGGAGTATGAAGAGCAGCTTCAGAAGCTTCGTCTTGCAGTGATGAATTTTGACATAGAGTATGTGCAGGAGGAAGGATATTTGCGATAAATAATTCGATAAATAATTAGGAAAGAAGAACGTGTGATGAAAATTGTAACATTGATAGAAAATAATACTTCAAATGAATTAGTATGCGAGCATGGCCTTTCGTTCTATATTGAGTATGGCGGGAAATCCTATCTTTTGGATGCAGGACAAAGCGAATTGTTTATGGAGAACGCCGAAGCGCTGGGGATAAATCTTGGTATGGTGGATAAGGCAGTGCTTTCTCATGCACATTATGATCATGCGGGAGGATTTGCCGGTTTCGCGCGCATAAATACAGATGCTACAATATATATGCAAAAGGCGGCCAAAAATCAGTGTTTTTCCCAAAAGGCGGGGGAGATAGAGGATATCGGAATTCCGGCGAAGGTTAGACAGAGGCTGGAAGGACGTATATGCTATGTGGATGGAAACCGGAAGCTGGATGAGGGGGTGTACCTGATTGCACACTCAGATAGTGGTTTGAGCGAGCGTGGAAAGCAGATGCATATGTTCATGGAAGTACAGGGACAAAAGCAGTATGATGACTTTTCGCATGAGCAGAGTTTGGTGTTTGAACAAAAAGAAGGGTTGGTTGTGCTAAACAGCTGCAGTCACGGTGGAGTCGATCGGATTGTGGAAGAGGTGAGGGCTGTGTTTGGTGAGCGGAACATTCTTGCTATGATCGGTGGATTTCATTTGATGGGGGCCGATGGACCGGATTCAATGCGCGAGAGCGAAGAACAGGTGCGTGCGCTGGGTGAAAAGCTGTTACATATGCAAGTGGAAACATTTTATACCGGTCATTGCACGGGCACAAAGGCATATCCCATCTTAAAAGAGGTGCTGGGCGAGCGAATTCAAATGCTTGTCACAGGAAAGGAAATTGAAGTGGTGTGACTTCTTAAGATTTTGTGAATTTTCTTTTTTTTCTAGGAAAAAATATGGGATGATGATATGATAAAGCAGTTGGTAAACCGAAAAAACCAACTGCTTTTTTCGTAATGTAGAAAAGAGTTAAAATGAAAAGAAGTCAGGAGCGATTATGAATAAAAAAACAATTGAGGAAAACCGGGCGATACAGGATGGATTGGAGCGATTTCTGGATCAGGAGCTTGGAGATGAGATGAGATTACAGCTGGCAGAAGAGCAGCAAGCGCGACAGTATCAGCAAGTGCAGCCGCAGCAGCAAGCGCAAGAAATTCAGCCTGCGAAACAACTGCAGACAGAGTTTGCGAGAGAAATACACAGTTCTTACTCAAAGGGAATGAGAGATAGGAAGCCTGAGTATCCGGAAGAAACAAAAAAGAAAAAAGATAAGAATCAGAAAGAAACAAAGAAGAAAAAGAGCAGAAAACAGGAAGAGCCCCAAAAGAAGAATCGAAAGAATCAGAAGGAAGCAAAGAAAAATCACAAGAAACAGAAAAAATCAAAGTGGAAAAAAGTTCTGATTATTTTGCTCATTGCATTGGCTGCAGCAATGATCTGGTGGTATCTTATGGTTGGCAAGATATATAATCAGATGAATCAGGAAAATATATCCGGGATAGCGTCAGAGCCGCTGAAAAAGGATGGAGTAACCAATGTACTGCTAATTGGAAACGATTCACGTGACAATGGCGAGGATGGACGTTCCGATGCCATGATTTTATTATCCATCAGCAATAAAACCAAAACGATTCATATGACATCACTTCTGCGTGATATGTATGTGGAGATTCCGGGACATGACGGAAACCGCCTGAATGCAGCATATGCGTATGGCGGGCCGGGGCTTTTGTGCGAGACAATAGAGCATAATTTAGGCATTGAAGTAAACCGATATGTGCTTGTAAACTTTCAGGCGTTTGCTGCACTTGTAGATGCAGTTGGAGGGATTGATCTGGAAGTAACCAATGAGGAAGTGCAGTGGATTAATGCATATCTGAATGAGTATAATCTGCTCGAAGGCAAGGAAATGACAACGGACTACCTTGACACTTCTCTGAGTGGAGAGATTCATTTAAATGGACCACAGGCACTGGCCTACAGTAGAAATCGATACATCGGAACTGACTTCGGAAGAACGGAGCGTCAGAGAAAAGTACTTTCGGCAGTGATGAAGAAGCTTCCGATTGCAATGGCAACAGGACAGGATGAGCTGATGGAAGGGTTGTTCCCAAATTTGACAACAAATCTGACACAGGCTGAGATGTTTGGTCTGAGTATGGACGCCGGTAAGCTGCTCAGCTATGAAATTTTGCAGACAGTAATCCCGGCAGAAGGAACCTATTCCAATGCGTCCATCCGTGGAATGTCTGTTTTAGAAGTGGATTACGAGGCAAATAAAGCGATCATTCAAAAAGAGATTTATGGAGAAGAAGAGTGATAAAGCAAGGGGATTGATGTCAGAAAAACAGAAAAAGGCTTGAAATATGTCGGAAATAGGAATAAGATAAGTCTCGTGTGCAATGCTCAATGTATTGAAGATGAAGTGAGAGCAGTCACAAGGAGGATTTATGGAAAAAATAAAACCAAAGCTTTTTTCGGTCATCAAGACCTATTCGAAAGAACAGTTTGTCAAAGATGTAGTGGCGGGAATTATCGTGGCGATTATTGCGCTGCCTTTATCGATTGCGCTGGCACTTGCATCCGGCGTTACACCGGAGCAGGGGATTTATACAGCGATTTTCGCAGGATTTGTCATTTCATTTTTAGGTGGATCTCGTGTTCAGATTGCAGGACCGACGGCTGCCTTTGCTACGATTGTGGCGGGCATTGTTGCAACCAATGGAATGGAAGGCTTGATTGTAGCTACGATTTTGGCCGGCATTTTACTGATATTAATGGGTGTTTTTCGGTTTGGTAGTCTGATTAAGTTTATTCCGTACACGATTACCACAGGATTTACATCCGGTATCGCGGTAACGATTTTTGTGGGACAGGTAAAAGATTTCCTGGGACTTACAGTAGTAACAGAAGAACCGCTGATTGAGACCATGGAAAAAGTGGAGGCGATCATACAGTTTATGCCTACCATAAACTTCCAAGCGGTTGCAGTTGGTATGGTTTGCATGGCTCTTTTAATTGTGTGGCCACGTGTGAATAAAAAGATACCGCCATCTCTCATTGCGGTGCTTGTCAGCATTGCAATGGTGAAAGGCTTGAAGATGAATGTAAATACCATCGGAGATTTGTATGAGATTTCCAATAAGCTTCCGGTTCCGGCGCTACCGACATTTTCGTTTGATTTGGTTCAAAAAGTGCTTCCGGATGCATTTACGATTGCGATTCTTGCGGCGATTGAATCGTTGTTGTCCTGCGTGGTATCTGACAGTATGGTAAATAGTAAGCATCGTTCCAATATGGAACTGATTGCGCAAGGAGCCGGTAATATTACCTCCGCTTTGTTTGGCGGAATTCCGGCAACGGGTGCGATTGCCAGAACTGCTGCAAATGTAAAAAATGGCGGAAGAACTCCGATTGCAGGAATGGTTCATTCGGTAACTCTTTTGCTGATTCTCATTATTTTAATGCCTTATGCGACGCTGATTCCTATGCCGGCGATTGCGGCAATTCTATTCATGGTTGCATATAACATGAGTGAATGGCGTGAATTTGTGCACCTTCTAAAGACAGCTCCAAAGAGTGATATTATGGTGCTGGTATTAACCTTCGTACTTACTGTTGTATTTGATCTTGTAGTGGCTATTGAGTTTGGTATGATTTTAGCTGCGCTGCTCTTTATGAAACGTATGAGTGATGTGACAGAAGTAGAAGGATGGAAATATCTCGATCCGGAAGATGATCCGGATAATATCGGGCTTAAGTCAGTTCCAAAAAATACCTTTGTGTACGAAATCAGCGGACCGATGTTCTTTGGTGCGGCTGATAAAATTTTGAAGATTTCCTTGAAAGATACCGATAGATGTATTATTCTTCGAATGAGAAGCGTAAATGCAATTGATGCGACGGCGATGCATTCTCTGGAACAGTTGCAGGCGAAATGTGAACTGAAAAATATCAAACTGATTTTTTCGCATGTAAATGATCAACCGATGCGCATTATGGAGAAAGCAGGGTTTATAGAAAAGATAGGGAAAGAATACTTCTGTGCCCATATTGATGATGCGATTGCCAAGGCGGAAACACTGACGGAGAAATAAGGGAGTCATGAATGAAAAAATCAATCCTTTCGGTATATAACAGAATAAAGAAGGATGTTGTAAATAACAGGACAGGGATTTTGGCGTTTGCCGGAATCTTTCTCCTGTTTTTATTTCTTTTCAGAGATGTATGCCCGCTGCAAATCATCTTCGGTCTGCCTTGCCCAGGCTGCGGATTGACGCGGGCCGGCATACGGCTTTTGACAGGGGATTTTATAGGTGCATGGAAGATGCATCCGTTTATCTATGTATGGGTATTCTTTTTTCTGTATCTATGTTATAAAAGATATATCAGAGGAAAAAAGATGGTGGGACTCATACCGATCGTGGTGGGGATTACGTTAGCAATGCTTGTTTTCTATTTATATAGAATGTACCAATTTTTCCCGGATGTTGAGCCGATGACAAAAAAGGATACGATATTATTTGAAGTGTTCAAGCAATGGCTGCAATGAATTTGTATCATTTTCATGCACAGACTTACAGTTTTCAAAATTGTCTAAGGTTAAAAAGTGTAAAAGGAGAAAAGGAATGGAAGAAAATCAAATGCCAAAGAAAAGAAATTATGAAAGATATTTAGAAGGAGAACAGTGGACCCCGCCACAGGGAACAGAACATAGTGTGCCGGAACAGAACAAGTCACAATACACTATGCCGCAGGACTATATGTCGCAGGACTATAGCGGAACCATGCAGCCGTCGTCAAATGTAGATGGGTTGGAGGAGCCGGTTACAAAGGGAGAATGGGCACTTTGCTATTTGCTTATGATGATTCCTTGTGTTGGAATTGTGTTGATGTTTGTTTGGGCATTCAGCAAAACTGAGAAAAAATCAAAATCCAACTTTTTTAAAGTGCAGTTGATTATCATGGGAATCGTTTTTGTGTTGTATTTCCTATTTTTCCTTCTTGTTCTTTTTATGGGAGTTTCGATGGCATAAAAATGCCATAAAAGGAGAAAGGTTTTAGGATGAGGTTCGGGTCATTTGCATGAACGCGGCAAAATACGACATGAATGCCCCCTGTGCAGATATCATATATGTAGTATAATAGTAGCAGGTTAGGAAAGAATTCCTAATCTGCTATTTCTATTTGTAATTTTGTAAAAATGGGGGAAAACAACAATGAAAAAAACAAATTCGGGAACTGGTAGATTAATACAAAGAATTCTTCTAATAATGGCAATGCTGTTGCTTTTTATACGTCCGCTAACCGTTCAAGCAGGCGAAACCAAAACCTATGGTGATTTCAAATACTGTTATAATGAAACATATAAAGGTATTGAAATTCTCGACTATAAGGGGAAAGAAAGTAAGGTGATTGTACCGGAGACAATCGACGGAATCCCTGTAAAGGTAATCGGGGAAGATGCTTTTAGAAAAAAAGGTTTTATGATTGTATTTAACAAAAAAATAAAAGAAGTGATTTTACCGGATACAGTATTAGAGATAAAAGCATATGCTTTCTATGAGTGTGTCAAATTGCGGAAGGTAACAATGCCAAAGAACCTTCAAAAAATGGGCGTGGGAGCATTCGCACATTGTTTTGATTTAGAATATATAACGATACCTGAGACAATAAAGGTATTACCACGAAGTGCATTTTCACAAACAGGAATAAAGGAGATTACAATTCCAGCCAATATAAGTGAAATTAAATCGCATGCATTTTGTTTTTGCACGAAACTTGAAAAAGTTACATTTGAAAAGAGGTCTAAGGTAGAACGGTTAGAATATAATTCTTTCAGTAATTGTCACAAATTAAAGGAAATTAACATACCATCAAGTGTAGTGATGGTGTGTGCAGAGGCTTTTGAAAATTGCGGTAGTTTAAAAAAAGTCACATTTGGGAACAATTCAAAATTGAAAACTATTTCATACAGTGCGTTCGAGGAATGTGATCTTTTGGAGAAAATTACAATACCGAAATCAGTTAGAAGGATATCACAGTCTGCATTCTACAAATGCAAATCGCTCAAGAAAATAGTCTTCAAAGGTGACGTTCCGGCAATCAAAAAAAATGCATTCAAAGGGATTTATCCGGCAGCTACCTTCAAAGTACCGGCAAAATACAAGTCAAAATACAAAAAGAAACTTGCTGGTCGTTCCTGGTATAAGATGACGATGAGAATAGTGTAAACGCAAATGAAAAAATGGAGATTACATATGGAGGGGCAAGTAACAATGAAAAAAGCAAATTCGGGGACGGATAGATTAATACAAAGAATTCTTCTAATAATGGCAATGCTGTTGCTTTTTATACGTCCGATAACCGTTCAAGCAGGCGAAACTAAAACCTATGGTGATTACAAATACTGTTATAATGAAGAATATGAGGGTATTGAAATCACCAAATATAACGGAAAAGAGAAAAACATTGTGGTACCGGAGACTATCGATGGAATAGCCGTAAAAGTAATTGGATATCGAGCCTTTAAAAAAGGTGGAGTATTTGATACGAATAAGTATCCGGAGCAAATCACCTTACCGGATAGCGTCATTAAAATCGGAGAAGAAGCCTTCGATGGCTGTATCAATTTAAAAAAAGTGAATTTGCCCAAAAAGCTATGTTTATTAGGTGAATGGGCTTTTTGCGATTGTGAAAGTTTGGAAACGATAAAAATACCTGACACGTTGAATGTTATTTCGGAAGCGGCTTTTGCAGATACTGGATTGAAAAAAATAGTAATACCGGCAAATATAACCCAAATTGGAGAATCGTCGTTTGCGGGATGTTCAAAGTTAGAGAAAATTGTGTTTGCAAAAAAATCGAAATTGAAAAGTATTGGATTTCAAGCATTTATATCTTGTGACAACCTGAAAACAGTAAGCTTTCCGTCTAGTCTTGAGATGTTGGATGGAGATGCGTTTCGAAATTGTGGAAAATTGAAAAAAGTTGAATTTGCTACAAATTCAAAGTTGAAAAGAATGGAAAGCGGGTGTTTCCAGTATTGTGATACTCTTTCAAAGATAACAATTCCTCGAAATGTGAAATATATAGGTGCGTCAGCATTTGATTACTGTATAAAGTTAAAAAGTATTACCTTCAAGGGAAAAGTTCCAAGTATAAAACAAAGCGCGTTTAAAACAATCGATTCTAACGCTACCTTCAAGGTACCGGCAAAGTACAAGTCAAAATATAAAAAGAAACTTGCTGGTCGTTCCTGGTATAAGATGACGATGAGAATAGTGTAGTAATGAAAGAAAAACATTGTGGGTCTATGTCAAGAAGTAGATAGACCTACAATGTTTTTTGTGGTTATTATTGTTTATATCGGAATCCAAACACTCACGGATTTGGCGTTCACAGGGAAATCTCCGTTTCCGTCAGCGTCAATTGTGATAATGCGTTGAATATTCCGGGTTGCGTCGAAAAATTTCTGTCCTGCATGCTGCGAGCCGACATACATCCGCTTTTGTGTATCAAATTTGGAAGAAATCAGGCAGGCGAGTCCGGTTTCTGGTGAATCGCAGTTCCCCTCGCGTGTAAATCCCACACAGTAAAAGTCATCAAAGTAATCATGCTGCATTCCGTAAGCATGCGTGCGACGGACGGATAGCATGTTATAAAGCGGTTTTCCGACCGGCGTAATCCCATGCGTTGGAATTCCGTAATAATCACCGTAAAAAACACAAGGGTATCCGTTTTCGCGAAGCAGAATCATGGCATAAGCCAGCGGCTTGAACCATTCTGCGACAAAGGACTGCAGAGCCTGCCCCGGCTGTGTATCGTGATTGTCTACGAAAGTAACTGCGTGGATTGGATCCGAAGCGACAAGAGTATTATCAAACAGTTTGCGCAAATCATATCCGTCACTGTTTTGAGAAGCCTGATAAAAGTTAAAATGAAGAGGGACATCAAATAGACTCATACAGTGATTTGTCTTAGTGAGATATTCCCTAAGCACGTGCAAATCGTGATGCCAATATTCACCGACGGCAAAAAGTTCTTTTCCGGCGTGCGCGCGCATGGTTGGAAGCCAGTTGTGATAAAACTCTGTACTGATATGTTTTACCGCATCCAACCGAAATCCATTGATACCGGTGGTGTCGAGATACCATTTTCCCCATTTCGTCAATTCGTCAATCACTTCCGGATGAGAGAAATCCAAATCAGCGCCCATAAGATAGTCGTAATTTCCGTTTTCTGCATCCACGTTCGATTCCCAGGATTTGCCATTTAGAAGATAAATACTATTTTTTCTGGCGGTATTGTCCCAATCTACACCATCAAAATGCTTTGCATCCCAAATGAAATCAGAATATTTGCCCATTCGACCGGGAAAAGTGAACCGGGTCCATGCATCGATTTTGGATTCATTGCCGGATACCTGATCGCGGTGAAAACCTGCGCATTCGTAGGCGTTTAAGGTTTCCGTTTCATCAGCACCAATCTTATGATTCAAAACGATGTCTGCGTAGATGTCGATTCCTGCTTTCTGACAGGCTTTAATTGCAGAGAGATATTCGCTGTGAGTACCATATTTCGTTGCAATGCTTCCTTTTTGATCAAATTCGCCCAAATCATAGAGATCATAGGTGGCATATCCGACTCCGTTTATACCGTTTGCATCTTTGTAAGCAGGAGGTAACCATAAGGCTGTGATTCCTGCATCGACAAGATTTGTAGCTTTTTCGGCAAGTTGTCTCCAAAGAGAAGCGTCAGCCGGAAGATACCATTCAAAGAATTGCATTAATGTTCCGTTTGTCATAACTTCACCTTCCTAATTAAGATATGTGATTTTAGGAAAAGTAACTTGGTAGAGTGGATTTCGGGTTAGTGGGGTGTGTCGCTTTATTGAAGGGGCACTTAAAAAACGTCGGTACTTGGTTTGCGGTCGAAGGATATTTTGACCGCAAACCTAGTACCGTTACGTTTTTTGCGTAGCGAGAGCGTGCCCTGAAAAAAGAGATACACTCCCACTACCCCGAGGTTAATTTTCCTGAAATAATTTGCTTGTTTCAATTATATATTAGTTGCGGCTCCAACGTCCGCTTGCGCCGCACGGAAGTACCAGCCCGTTCTCACGTACCGGAAGACCGATTTCCTGGGCTTCTACGTTACCGCCAAAGGTCGGGCAGAGCACCGTGTTTAACATGTAGGATAAAACAGCAGGCTGAAGTCCTGTAGTATATGAATTGATAAGGAAAAATTCTGCATCTTTGGAAAGTACTTTTGCCGCAAGCTCAATAAATGGGAAAATACTCTCTTCAATCTTCCAGATCTCACCTTTTGGTCCGCGGCCGTAGGATGGAGGGTCCATGATGATTCCGTCATAAGTATTACCGCGGCGAATTTCACGTTCTACGAATTTAACGCAGTCATCGACAAGCCAGCGGATTCGATCAGAAGGAATGTTACTGGATGTCGCATTTTCCTTTGCCCAAGTGACCATTCCTTTAGAGGCGTCTACATGAGTAACCTTTGCTCCCGCGGCAGCGGCTGAAATAGTAGCACCGCCTGTGTATGCAAAGAGATTGAGCACTTTTAACTCGCGTCCTGCATTCTTGATTTTCTCTGCGCACCAGTCCCAGTTGACAGCCTGTTCAGGGAAGAGTCCCGTATGCTTAAAGCTGAACGGCTTTAAATGGAAGGTAAGGTCGCGATAACCGATGGTCCATTCGTTTGGGAGATTAAAAAATTCCCATTCGCCGCCGCCCTTGCTGCTGCGATGATAGTGGCCGTTTTTTTGTTTCCACTCTGCAGCGTCGTGAGGGGTGTTCCAAATAACCTGAGGGTCCGGGCGTACTAATATATAATCGCCCCAGCGCTCGAGTTTTTCACCGCCGGAGGTGTCAATTACTTCATAATCTTTCCAATTGTCTGCTGTCCACATGATATATCTCCTTGTTATTCTATAATAAAAGTATCCTAACATACACACTGATACACACTGCATATACAATGTACAATATTTTCTGCTATTAGTCAAAAAGTATCACGAAACAGACGCGCTTTTAAGGCTTGTTTTGCGATATGAAGTGTGCTATGATGTGAAAAGTAATTGCTTTTATAGAGTAAAGTGTTGAAACGAGAGGAGTAATACATATGACAACAGCAAACATTTGTATTCTGATTTCTATTATAGCGTATTTGCTTTTTGTAGTCGGAATCGGAGTAGTGTTCTCAAGAAAGAACAAAACAACAGATGACTTTTACCTGGGTGGACGAAAACTGGGACCGTTTGTAACCGCGATGAGTGCGGAAGCATCGGATATGAGTAGCTGGCTTTTAATGGGACTTCCGGGAGTGGCTTACCTGACCGGTCTTGCAGATGCATTTTGGACGGCAGCAGGTCTGGCTATCGGTACATACATTAACTGGCTGGTGGTGGCGAAAAGACTTCGCCATTATACGGTAAAATGTAACAATTCGACAACGATTCCGGTATTCTTTTCCAATCGTTATAAAGATGACAAAAAGATTCTTTCTATAATTGCAGCACTTGTGATTATCATATTCTTTGTGCCATATACAGCAAGTGGTTTTGCGGCTTGTGGAAAGTTGTTTGCATCACTGTTTGGTCTTGACTATTTTACAGCTATGGTAATCAGTGCAATTGTTATTGTTGGATATACAGCGCTTGGAGGATTCCTTGCGGCAAGTACATCTGACTTTATGCAGAGTATCGTTATGACGATAGCAATTTTTGTAGTACTTGGATTTGGTGTGGTAACAGCAGGAGGAATGGGTGCTGTTATGACAAATGCAGAAAGTCTTGCAGGATATTTTAGTCTGACTTCCATCCATGACCCGGCGACAGGTTCTGCCGGAGCTTATGGTATCATGTCTATCTTCTCAATGCTTGCATGGGGACTTGGATATTTTGGTATGCCGCATGTGCTTCTTCGTTTTATGGCGATCGAAGATGCAAATAAATTAAAATTGTCGAGAAGAATTGCGACGGTATGGGTTGTGATTTCGCTCGGTGTAGCGATTATGATTGGTATTGTCGGAAATGCTATGACAAAAGCGGGCGTAATCCCTGTGCTGGAAGATTCAGAAACAATTATTATCGCTATTTCAAATGTGATTGCGCAATACGGTATTCTTCCTGCACTCATCGCAGGTTTGATTCTGGCTGGTATTTTAGCGGCGACAATGTCAACCGCAGATTCACAGCTGCTTGCAGCATCTTCGAGTGTGTCACAGAATATCATTAAGGAAGTATTCTTTAAAGATTTGTCTGAAAAGGCAGCGATGATTATTGCCAGAGTTTCGGTTGTGATTATTTCTGTAATTGCCGTGTTTATTGCAAAAGATCCAAACAGTTCCGTGTTCGATATCGTATCGTTCGCATGGGCTGGATTTGGTGCGGCGTTCGGACCGGTTATGCTTCTTGCTCTGTTCTGGAAGCGTTCTAATAAATGGGGAGCCCTTGCAGGTATGTTCACAGGTGGAGCCATGGTATTTATATGGAAGTTTCTCGTTAAGCCGATGGGCGGCGTATGGGGAATCTATGAACTGCTACCGGCGTTCCTTGTTGCGATCGCGATTAACGTTATTATCAGTCTTCTTACAAAAGCACCTTCACAGGATGTGATGGACGAGTTTGAGGCTGTAAAAGCAGAATGTAAATAAGATGAAATAAAAAAGGCGCTTCGAATTTTCGAAGCGCTGCTCTGTTATAAAAACGAGTTTCTTCCTATTATAAGGATATAAAATTATAAGAATATAAAATGCGATAAATGGGATAAAACATGTGAAAAATGAGCAAAAACAGGATTGCACTAAAAAAAATACAATATTTTTAACGAATCAAGAAAAAAACTCTAAAAAAGTGCTTGCAATCCCGCAAAACGTACGTTATACTAGGTTTTGCTGTGGCATGATAGCTATGAAGCGTGAGGTTGCTGCAAGAAATTGCAGGTTTTCCGTGGAGCGAATGTCAAGTTAGGAAACTGACGACAAGTCACTGTACCAAATAAACAGTCTGCGAAAGAAGCAGAAACGACGTGTGAAAGTCTATGACACACACGGGAGAGTGTACAGTCACCGCTTGTCGTACTTAAGAAACAAAAGTGCGAAAAGGAGGCGACTTTTTTTATGGCAAATCAGCAGGTGATGAGAATCACATTGAAAGCCTACGATCATCAGTTAGTTGATGTATCTGCAAAAAAAATCATCGAAACAGTTAAGAAAAACGGATCTCAGGTAAGTGGACCTGTACCGCTTCCAACGAAAAAGGAAGTTGTTACAATCTTAAGAGCGGTTCACAAATACAAAGATTCCCGTGAACAGTTCGAACAGAGAACTCACAAAAGACTGATCGATGTAATTGCACCAACACAGAAAACAGTTGATGCACTGCAGAGATTAGAAATGCCAGCCGGCGTTTACATCGGCATCAAGATGAAAAACAACTAATTAATCAAACAGATTAGATCCCTATCAAGGTTTATATAGAAGCAACAAAAATGTTCCACTTATATTTACCGATTACCCGGATCTAGAATGAACGACGAGGCGAAAGCTTAAGACTCGTTCCGCTGTAGAAACAAGGAGGTAACAAAATGAAGAAAGCTATCTTAGCAACAAAAGTCGGAATGACTCAAATCTTCAATGAAGACGGTTCTTTAATTCCTGTAACCGTACTTCAGGCAGGACCTTGTGTAGTAACTCAGATCAAAACAGTTGATAATGACGGTTACAGCGCAGTTCAGGTTGGTTTTGTAGACAAGAAAGATAAGATTGTCAACAAAGACAAAGCAGGAAAGAAAGAAATCGCTCACAGACACGGAGCAACAAAAGCTGAAAAAGGACATTTTGCAAAAGCAGGTGTTTCTTCAAAGAGATATGTGAGAGAGTTCAAATTTGAAAACTCTGACGAATACGCTCTTGCTCAGGAAATCAAAGCAGACATCTTCGCAGAAGGCGACAAAGTAGATGCTACTGCAATCTCAAAAGGTAAAGGATTCCAGGGTGCGATCAAGAGACATGGTCAGCACAGAGGACCTATGGCTCATGGTTCTAAATTCCATCGTCATCAGGGTTCTAACGGTGCATGTTCTTCTCCATCAAGAGTATTCAAAGGAAAAGGAATGCCTGGACATATGGGTAGCGTAAAAGTTACAGTACAGAACCTCGAAGTAGTAAAAGTAGATGCAGAAAAGAATTTGCTTTTGGTTAAAGGTTCCGTACCAGGACCTAAAAAAGCTTTAGTAACAATCAAAGAAACTACTAGAGCACAGGCTTAATTAGGATGAAAGGAGGACCATTCAGATGGCAAACGTATCTGTTTATAATATGGAAGGCAAAGAAGTTGGAAAAATGGACTTAAGCGATGCGGTATTTGGTGTTGAAATCAATGAGCATTTAGTTCATCTTGCAGTTGTGCAGCAGCTTGCAAATAACCGTCAGGGTACACAGAAAGCAAAAACACGTTCTGAAGTATCCGGTGGTGGAAGAAAACCATGGAGACAGAAAGGAACAGGTCATGCAAGACAGGGTTCTACAAGATCTCCACAGTGGACAGGAGGCGGAGTTGTATTTGCTCCAACACCTAGAGACTATTCTTTCAAATTAAACAAGAAAGAAAAACAGTTAGCACTTAAATCTGCTTTAACAAGCAAAGTGCAGGATAATAAATTAATCGTTGTAGACGAATTAAAATTCGACGAGATCAAAACTAAGAACTTCAAACAGGTTATGGATAACCTTAAGGTAGAAAAAGGTCTTGTGATTCTTGCTGAGAACGATCAGAACGTAGTTCTTTCAGCTAGAAACATGGCGAAAGTTGATACTACTTTAACAAATCAGATTAATGTATATGACATTATGAAAGCCGGAACTGTTGTTCTTACAAAAGACTCCGCAGCAAAGATTGAGGAGGTGTACGCATAATGGCAGCGTTAATGTATTATGATGTAATTCTGAAACCGGTAGTTACAGAAAAAAGTATGGAAGCTATGGGAGAAAAGAAATATACTTTCTTAGTTCACCCGGAAGCAAACAAAGCACAGATTAAAGAAGCTGTTGAAAAAATGTTTGACGGCGTAAAAGTAGAAAAAGTTAACACAATGAACTGCGACGGCAAAAAGAAAAGACGTGGTATGATCGTTGGTAAGACTGCTAAAACAAAAAAAGCAATCGTACAGTTAACAGAAGCAAGCAAAGATATTGAAATCTTCGCAGGACTTTAATCAAAGAGAATAAACGCAGTAAAGCGTGATAACAAATCGAGATTCGAAAGGAGAAACAATCATGGGAATTAAAACATATAACCCATATACACCTTCCAGAAGAAATATGACTGGATCTGATTTCTCTGAAATTACAAAATCTACTCCGGAAAAATCACTTTGTGTAGCATTACCAAAAAATTCCGGACGTAACAATCAGGGTAAAATCACTGTTAGACATCGCGGAGGCGGTGCGAAAAAGAAATATAGAATTATCGACTTTAAGAGAAATTCAAAAGACGGTATTCCGGCAACTGTAATCGGAATCGAATACGATCCGAACAGAACAGCAAACATTGCTCTTATCTGCTACAAGGATGGAGAAAAAGCATACATTCTTGCTCCGGAAGGATTAACAGACGGAATGACAGTAATGAGCGGTGCAGATGCAGAAGTAAGAATTGGTAACTGTTTACCATTATCTAATATTCCTGTAGGTACACAGGTACACAATATTGAGTTATATCCTGGTAAAGGCGGACAGATGGTTCGTTCCGCAGGAAACAGCGCTCAGCTCATGGCGAAAGAAGGTAAATACGCAACACTTCGTTTACCATCCGGAGAAATGAGAATGGTTCCAATCGTTTGCCGCGCAACTATCGGTGTTGTAGGTAACGGAGATCACAGCCTTGTTAAGATTGGTAAAGCAGGACGTAAACGTCATATGGGTATCCGCCCAACAGTTCGCGGTTCTGTTATGAACCCTAATGACCATCCACACGGTGGTGGTGAAGGTAGAACACCAATCGGACGTCCAGGCCCAAGCACACCTTGGGGCAAACCTGCTCTTGGTCTTAAGACTCGTAAGAAGAAAAAAGCTTCTAACAAGTTAATCGTAAGACGTAGAGATGGTAGAGCAATCAAATAGTTAAGGAGGAGACGAAATGGCTAGATCACTTAAAAAAGGACCTTTCGCTGACGAAAGCTTACTGAAAAAAGTAGATGCTATGAATGAAGCAGGACAGAAACAGGTTATCAAAACCTGGTCACGTCGTTCTACAATTTTCCCATCATTCGTGGGACACACAATTGCAGTACATGACGGAAGAAAACACGTTCCTGTATATGTAACCGAAGATATGGTTGGACATAAACTTGGTGAGTTCGTTGCAACAAGAACTTACAGAGGACATGGAAAAGACGAGAAGAAATCAAGAGTAAGATAATTTTGAAAGGAGGCTTAATCCATGGCAAAAGGACATAGATCCCAAATTAAAAGAGAAAGAAATGCAAACAAGGATACAAGACCAAGCGCAAAATTATCATACGCTCGTATCCCAGTTCAGAAAGCATGTTTTGTTTTAGATGCCATCAGAGGTAAAGATGTGGAAACAGCACTCGCTATCTTAGAGTACAATCCACGTTATGCTTCTGGCGTAGTTAAGAAAATTTTAGAGTCAGCTGTTGCAAATGCAGAAAACAACAATGGAATGAAGAGAGAAAATCTTTTCGTTGCAGAGTGCTATGCAAACCAGGGACCGACAATGAAGAGAGTCAGACCAAGAGCACAGGGTAGAGCTTACAGAATCTTAAAGAGAATGAGCCACATTACAGTTGTGCTTGATGAAAGATAGGAGGAAGAGTAATGGGACAGAAAGTTAATCCTCACGGCTTAAGAGTCGGTGTTATCAAAGATTGGGATTCTAAATGGTATGCTGAAAACGAATTTGCAGATTTCTTAGTAGAAGACTACAACATTCGTGAGTTCATTAAGAAAAAATTATACAGCGCCGGAATTTCAAAGGTTGAAATCGAAAGAGCTTCTGATCGTGTAAAAGTTATCATTTACACAGCAAAACCTGGTGTAGTAATCGGTAAAGGTGGAGCAGAGATCGAAGTTACTAAGAAAGAACTTGCTAAATTAACAGACAAGAAAGTTTTAGTAGATATTAAAGAAATTAAGAGACCGGACAAAGATGCTCAGCTCGTTGCAGAAAACATTGCACAGCAGCTTGAAAATCGTGTGGCTTTCCGTAGAGCAATGAAATCTTGCATGGGAAGAACCATGAAATCCGGAGCACTTGGTATCAAAACATCTGTATCAGGACGTCTTGGCGGAGCTGATATGGCTCGTACAGAGTTCTACAGCGAAGGTACAATCCCGCTTCAGACATTGCGTGCAGATATTGACTATGGATTCGCTGAGGCCGATACTACTTACGGTAAAGTAGGTGTTAAAGTATGGGTTTACAAAGGCGAGGTACTTCCAACTAAAGGAAACAAGGAAGGGAGCGATAAATAATGTTAATGCCGAAGAGAGTAAAACGTCGTAAACAGTTCCGTGGATCTATGCGCGGTAAGGCACAGAGAGGTAATCAGATCGTATACGGCGAATATGGTATCGTGGCTATGGAGCCATGTTGGATCAGATCGAACCAGATCGAAGCAGCCCGTGTTGCTATGACTCGTCATATCAAACGTGGTGGTAAAGTTTGGATCAAGATCTTCCCGGATAAACCAGTAACAAGCAAACCAGCAGAAACACGTATGGGTTCCGGTAAAGGAACTTTAGAATACTGGGTAGCAGTTGTTAAACCGGGACGTGTAATGTTCGAAATTGCAGGTGTAAATGAAGAAACAGCAAGAGAAGCATTACGTCTCGCAACTCATAAGCTTCCATGTAAATGTAAAATTGTTTCTAAGGCAGATTTGGAAGGCGGTGTATCAAATGAAAACTAAGAAATATGTAGAAGATTTAAAAGCTAAATCAGCTGCAGAATTAGCAGAAGAGTTAGTTTCCGCTAAAAAAGAACTTTTCAATTTGAGATTCCAGAACGCAACAAACCAGCTTGACAATACCGGAAGAATTAAAGAGGTTCGTAGAAACATTGCCAGAATTCAGACGGTTATCACAGAAAAAGCTAAAGTTGCAGAATAATTCTCGAAAGAAAGGAGAATAGATCGTGGAAAGAAATTTAAGAAAAACACGTACCGGTAAGGTCGTAAGCAATAAAATGCAGAAAACAATCGTTGTTGCTGTAGAAGATCATGTAAAACATCCTCTTTACAACAAAATCGTAAAGAAGACTTACAAGCTGAAAGCACATGATGAAAACAACGAATGCAACATCGGTGATACAGTAAAAGTTATGGAGACAAGACCATTATCAAAAGATAAAAGATGGAGACTTGTTGAAGTCGTTGAAAGAGTAAAATAGTCTTTACTATTATTTGGAAGGAGAATAAGCATGATACAACAGGAAAGCAGACTTAAGGTTGCTGATAATACCGGTGCAAAAGAAATTCTTTGTATCCGTGTTATGGGTGGATCTACTAGAAGATATGCAAATATTGGCGATGTAATCGTTGCTACTGTTAAAGATGCAACACCAGGCGGCGTTGTTAAAAAAGGCGATGTAGTAAAAGCTGTAGTTGTACGTACAGTAAAAGGTGCTCGTCGTAAAGACGGTTCCTATATCAAATTTGACGAAAATGCTGCTGTTATCATTAAAGATGATAAAACTCCAAGAGGAACACGTATTTTTGGACCAGTAGCCAGAGAGCTTCGTGATAAACAGTTTATGAAAATTGTTTCCTTAGCTCCAGAAGTATTATAGGAGGTTCAGTATGGCAACAGCAAAGATTAAAAAAGGCGATACAGTTAGAGTTATGGTCGGAGATGCAATCAAATGCAGAGGTAAAGAAGGTAAAGTTCTTTCCGTAGACCATGAAAATGGAAAAGTTGTTGTAGAAGGTGTGAATAAAGTAACAAAGCACGCTAAGCCATCAGCAGCTAATCCAAACGGTGGAATTATCGAAAAAGAAGCTCCAATCGATATTTCAAATGTAATGCTTGTTGTAAAAGGTAAAACAACAAGAGTTGGTTTTAAAAGAGTTCCGGATGAAAAACGTCCGGGTAAGACCAAAGCGCTTCGTATTGCTAAGGCAACCGGCGAAGTAATTGATTAATCGTAGGAAGGAGGCCATTAGACAGTGAGCAGACTTAAAGATATGTACAAAGACGAGATCGTAGATGCTATGATCAAGAAATTTGGATATAAAAACATTATGGAAGTTCCAAAGATTGACAAGATTGTTCTGAACATGGGTGTTGGCGAAGCAAAAGACAACGCAAAAGTGTTAGAATCAGCTGTTAAAGATATGGAAACTATCACAGGACAGAAAGCAGTTGTAACTAAAGCTAAGAATTCAGTTGCTAACTTCAAGATTAGAGAAGGTCAGGCTATCGGATGTAAAACAACATTACGTGGCGAGAAAATGTATGAGTTCTTAGATCGTTTAGTAAACCTTGCTTTGCCTCGAGTTCGTGACTTTAGAGGAGTAAATCCTAACGCATTTGACGGAAGAGGTAACTATGCACTTGGTATCAAAGAGCAGATTATCTTCCCTGAAATCGAGTACGATAAAGTAGACAAAATCAGAGGTATGGATGTTATCTTCGTAACAACTGCGAAAACAGATGAAGAAGCACGTGAGTTATTAAGATTATTCAACATGCCATTTGCAAAATAACAGGAGGTAAATTCATGGCTAAGACTTCGATGAAAGTAAAACAGCAGCGTCCGGCTAAATTCTCTACAAGAGAATATACACGTTGCAAAATTTGTGGACGTCCACATTCAGTTTTGAAAAAATACGGAATTTGCAGAATTTGCTTCCGTGAGTTAGCTTATAAAGGACAGATTCCAGGCGTTAAGAAAGCAAGCTGGTAAAATATAAGAAGGAGGCAATTCAAGATGACAATGAGCGATCCAATTGCAGATATGCTTACAAGAATCCGTAATGCAAACACTGCAAAACATGATACAGTTGATGTTCCTTCATCCAAAATGAAACTTGCTATTGCAGACATTCTGGTTGATGAGGGTTATATTCAGAAATATGATTTAGTAGATGATGGAAACTTCAAAACAATTCGCATCACATTAAAATACGGTGCAGATAAGAATGAAAAAATCATCTCAGGAATTAAGAGAATTTCTAAACCGGGTCTTCGTGTTTACGCTGGTAAAGACGAACTTCCAAGAGTACTTGGCGGACTCGGAGTTGCAATTATTTCTACAAACCAGGGCGTAATTACAGACAAAAAAGCAAGAGAACTCCAGGTAGGTGGAGAGGTTCTCGCATTTGTTTGGTAATTAACCCATATATAATATAGGAGGTACGGGCATGTCACGTATAGGAAGAATGCCAATCGCAGTACCGGCAGGCGTAACTGTTGATATTGCAGAAAATAATAAAGTGACTGTAAAAGGTCCAAAAGGAACACTTGAGAGAGTGCTTCCAACAGAAATGGAAATCAAGTTAGAAGATGGACAGATTGTTGTAACAAGACCAAATGATTTAAAGAAAATGAAATCTTTACATGGTCTTACAAGATCACTGCTTAACAACATGGTAGTAGGTGTTACAGATGGTTATGAAAAGAAACTTGAAGTAAACGGTGTTGGTTACAGAGCAGCAAAACAGGGTAAAAAGTTAGTGCTTAACTTAGGTTACTCTCATCCTGTTGAAATGGAAGATCCGGAAGGTGTTGAAACTGTTCTCGATGGACAGAACATCATCATCGTAAAAGGTATCGACAAAGAAAAAGTTGGACAGTTTGCGGCTGAAATCAGAGACAAGAGAAGACCTGAACCATACAAAGGTAAAGGTATTAAGTATGCTGATGAAGTTATCAGACGTAAAGTTGGTAAGACTGGTAAGAAATAGATAAGGAGAGTGTAAAGATGGTTAGTAAAGAATCAAGACAGAAAGTTCGTATTAAAAAACACTTAAAGATGCGTAACCGTTTCTCCGGAACACCTGAGAGACCACGCCTTGCAGTGTTCAGAAGTAATAATCATATGTATGCTCAAATTATCGATGATACAGTTGGTAACACTTTAGTAGCAGCTTCTACTCTTGAAAAGAGCGTAAAAGCTGAACTTGAGAAAACTAACAACGTTGATGCAGCAGCATATTTAGGAACTGTAATTGCGAAAAGAGCATTAGAAAAAGGTATTAACACAGTAGTCTTTGATAGAGGCGGCTTTATATACCAGGGTAAAATCGCAGCATTAGCAGAAGCAGCCAGAGAAGCTGGCTTAGAATTTTAGGAAGGGAGAAAGAACACATGAAACGTACAATCATTGACACAACAAATATGGAATTAAACGAAAAAGTTGTTTCCATTAAGCGTGTTACTAAGGTTGTTAAGGGTGGCCGTAACATGAGATTTACAGCACTTGTTGTTGTAGGCGATGGCAACGGACATGTAGGTGCTGGCCTTGGAAAAGCGACCGAAATTCCGGAAGCAATCCGTAAAGGTAAAGAAGATGCAATTAAACATTTAGTTTCAGTTGCACTTGATGATGTAAACAGCGTAACACATGACAACATTGGTAAGTTCGGAAGTGCGTCTGTTCTTCTGAAGAAAGCTCCTGAAGGTACTGGTATCATCGCTGGCGGTCCTGCTCGTATCGTTTGTGAACTTGCAGGTATCAAGAATATTCGTACAAAATCTTTAGGATCAAACAATAAACAGAACGTAGTTCTGGCAACGATTGAAGGTCTCAGCCAGCTCAAAACTCCAGAAGAAGTAGCTAAGAACCGCGGCAAATCAGTCAGCGAAATCATGGCTTAAGGAGGATATAAAAATGGCAGCAGAAAAAATGTTAAAAGTAACTTTAGTGAAGTCTACAATCGGTGCGATTCCAAAGCACAAAGCAACTGTAGCAGCACTTGGTTTAAAGAAATTAAATAAAACAGTTGAATTACCTGACAATGCATGTACAAGAGGTATGGTAAAACAGGTATGTCATCTTGTAAAAGTTGAAGAAGCATAAGAATATTGAGATAAGGAGGTGTCATAATGGAATTATCTAATTTAAGACCTGCAGAAGGTTCTAAACACAGTGATAATTTTAGAAGAGGTCGTGGACACGGTTCAGGAAATGGTAAGACAGCCGGTAAAGGTCACAAAGGACAGAAGGCTCGTTCCGGTGCACCAAGAATTGGTTTCGAAGGTGGACAGATGCCATTATACAGAAGAATTCCTAAGAGAGGATTCAAAAATCGTAACTCAAAAGATATCGTTTCAATTAATGTAGCGGTTCTTGACAGATTCGATGATGGTGCAACAGTTGATGTTGCTGCATTAGTAGAAGCAGGAGTTATCAAAAATCCACGTGATGGAGTAAAGATCCTCGGAAACGGAGAAATAACCAAAAAGCTCAATGTTAAAGTTGATGCGTTCAGTGCATCTGCAAAAGAAAAAATTGAAGCAGTTGGTGGAACAGCAGAGGTGATCTAATGTTAACTACTATTAGGAATGCTTTTAAGATCAAAGATATCAGAAATCGATTATTATTTACGCTGGCTATGTTAGTTGTCATCCGTTTTGGATGTCAGCTGCCTGTGCCGGGCGTTAACCGTGACTATTTTACACAGTGGTTTGCTAGTCAGGCTGGTGAAACATTCAATTTCTTTAATGCATTTACCGGTGGTTCTTTTATGAATATGTCAGTATTTGCATTGAATATTACACCATATATCACATCTTCCATTATTATGCAGCTTTTGACCATCGCGATTCCAAAATTGGAAGAGATGCAGAAAGATGGAGAAGACGGAAGAAAGAAAATTGCAACGATTACCCGCTATGTAACGGTTGGTCTTGCCTTGATTGAGTCAACAGCTATGGCGATCGGTTTCGCAAGAAGCGGACTTCTTCAAGGAGACTCCAAGGTGTTTGAGGGCATCGTAGTGGTAGCAGCTTTGACAGCCGGTTCTGCATTTATTATGTGGATTGGTGAAAGAATTACAGAACATGGTGTTGGAAATGGTATCTCGATTGTACTTACAATCAACATTATCTCCAGAGTACCGGAAGATCTTGCAAACTTATATAATCAGTTTGTGAAGAATGCAGAAACAGTTACACTTGCTGTTATTTCTGCAATCGTAATTATTATGATTATTATCGGTATGATTGTTCTTGTAATATTGCTGAATGGCGGAGTTCGTAAGATTCCGGTTCAGTATGCAAAGCGTGTACAGGGACAGAAAGCGATGGGTGGACAGAGTTCACACATTCCGCTTAAAATCAACACCGCAGGTGTTATTCCAATTATCTTTGCATCTTCGTTGATGCAGTTCCCAACCGTTATCTGCCAGCTGGTAGGTTATCAGGGGACAGGAGTTTGGGGAGAAATACTTAAAGGTCTGAATTCTAATAACTGGTGTAATCCAGATATTCCTGTTTATAGTATTGGTTTGGTTGTGTATATATTGTTAGTTGTATTTTTTGCTTACTTCTATACATCCATCACATTCAACCCAATGGAAATTGCAAATAATATTAAAAGACAGGGTGGTTTTGTTCCGGGTATCAGACCTGGAAAACCGACAACAGATTATTTGACACATATTTTAAATTATGTAATCTTCATCGGAGCGATCGGCTTAATTATCATTGCAGCATTACCATTCTTCTTCAATGGTGTGTTTGGTGCAGAGGTATCGTTCGGAGGAACAAGTCTGATCATTATCGTCAGCGTTGTTTTAGAGACGATCAAACAGATCGAGTCACGTATGTTGGTTCGTAATTATAAAGGATTTTTAAATGCGTAATGCATAGAAAAAGAGTTCTGGGGCAGGCGAAATTTCGCTTGTCCCATGAATTGGTTATATTTACCTATTTATTCGGAGGATGAAAATGAAAATTATTATGTTAGGTGCCCCGGGCGCAGGAAAAGGAACACAGGCTAAAATGATCGCAGATAAATACAGCGTTCCACACGTATCTACAGGCGACATTTTCAGAGCAAATATTAAAAACGGTACAGAGCTTGGTATGGAAGCAAAAAAATACATGGACCAGGGACTTTTAGTTCCGGATGAGCTTACGGTAAAGATTCTTCTTGACAGAGTAGCACAGGATGATTGCAAAAATGGTTATGTTTTGGATGGTTTCCCAAGAACGATTCCGCAGGCAGAGGTACTGGATAAGGCACTGGCAGAGCTTGGTGAGACAATCGACTACGCAATTAATGTAGATGTTCCTGATGAAAATATTATTAACAGAATGTCAGGAAGACGTGCATGTCTTGCTTGTGGAGCTACCTATCATATGGAACATGTTCCGCCAAAGCAGGAAGGAATATGTGATAGATGTGGAAAAGAGCTTGTGCTTCGTGATGATGACAAGCCGGAAACAGTAAAGAACCGTTTGGAAATCTACCATGAACAGACACAGCCACTGATTGATTTCTATACAGAAAAGGGTGTGCTCAAAACAGTAGACGGAACGGTACCTATGAAGGAAGTATTTGATGCTATCGTTGCAATCTTAGGAGAGTAAAAATGGCAGTAACAGTAAAATCAGCAAGAGAACTTGGACTAATGAGAGATGCAGGCAAAATGCTTGCAGAAGTACACGCGCGTCTCGGAGAGGCGATTGAGCCAGGAATGTCCACTCTTGATATTGATACATTGGGAGAAAAATTAATCAGAAGCTATGGTTGTATTCCTAATTTTCTGAATTATAACGGATATCCGGCTTCCATCTGTGTTTCTGTGAATGATGAGGTGGTACATGGAATTCCACGAGCAGACCGAATTCTGCAAGAGGGTGACATCGTAAGCCTTGATGCAGGACTGATATATAAAGGATATCATTCGGATGCGGCAAGAACTTATGCCGTAGGTGAAATCAGCGAAGAGGCAAAACTCTTGATTGAACGAACCAAGCAGAGTTTCTTTGAAGGGATTAAAATGGCCGTGGCAGGGAATCATCTTTACGATATTTCCAACCGCATTGACGCATATATCAGTCAGTTCGGTTATGGGATTGTAACAGATCTCGTTGGACACGGTATCGGAACAAAGCTTCATGAAGATCCACAGATTCCCAACTTTGCACAAAGAAGACGTGGTGTTAAGCTTTGCGCTGGTATGACGCTGGCGATAGAACCGATGATTAATCTTGGCAGAAGCGATGTGGAATGGTTGGATGATGACTGGACGGTTGTCACAGAAGACGGAAGTTATTCCGCACATTATGAAAATACAATTGCAATTACAGCGGACGGAGAACCGGAAATACTCACTCTGTTATAATAGTAAGGTAGAGAAGGGATTTAAAATGATTGGAATGTTGGCGACGGCAAAAGCCGGACATGATAAAAACCGGATATACATTATTATAGAAGAAACAGAAGATTCCGTATGGTTGGCAGATGGTCGATATAAAACATTGATTCGGCCGAAAGTCAAAAACAAAAAACACATTCAGATTTGGAAGAAAGAAACTCCGGAGCTTGCAGCAATTAAAAAGAAGCTGGTTGCAAAAGAGACGGTCAGAGATGAAGAAATAAAAAGAGCGATTAAACTTGTAGTTGACAGAGAATTGGAGGAGTAAGATGTCAAAAGCAGATGTAATTGAAATCGAGGGAACCGTAGTTGAAAAATTACCAAATACAATGTTTCAGGTTGAGCTTGAAAACGGACATAAGGTTTTAGCTCACATCAGCGGAAAGCTGAGACAAAATTTCATCAGAATCTTACCTGGTGATAAAGTTACTTTAGAATTATCCCCATATGATTTATCCAAAGGAAGAATCATTTGGAGAGATAAATAAAATCATGAAATAGTATTGCAAACGCAGGTTTGCTATGCTATAATGTAAAACGGTCTTTTTTGAAAGGAGGGTTTAACGTGAAAGTTAGATCATCAGTAAAACCAATTTGCGAAAAATGCAAAATCATCAAAAGAAAGGGTAAAATCAGAGTAATCTGTGAGAACCCAAAACACAAACAGGTACAGGGTTAATTTAAATTAACAGACCAAAAGAAATCTTGTATCACGATTTAAGCGGCTGACAGCAGTCTTTCCGTCAAAAGACGTGCTGATTAAGATAATTTTACGTAGTGAGCCTACGGGAAATTACTTATTGATACCGAGAATTTAGAAGCTTAGTATCGGAAAGACCGGATGATGTCCGGTTGGGCATTTTTGTGTTTATGCCCCAATCAATTAGTAACAATTTAATTACGGTACAGATGTACCCGGAAATCGGAGGAAAAGAAAATGGCTCGTATTGCAGGTGTTGACTTACCTAGAGACAAACGTGTTGAAATCGGTTTGACTTATATCTACGGAATCGGTAGAACAAGTGCAACTCGTATTTTAGCAGACGCAAAAGTAAACCCAGATACTCGTTGTAGAGACTTGACAGACGAAGAAGTTAAGAGAATCAGTGAAGTAATCGACGAAACTCAGGTTGTAGAAGGTGATTTGAGAAGAGAAATCGCTCTTAACATCAAGCGTTTACAGGAAATCGGATGCTATCGTGGTATTCGTCATCGTAAAGGACTTCCTGTTCGTGGTCAGAAGACAAAGACAAACGCTAGAACTCGTAAGGGTCCAAAGAGAACAGTAGCAAATAAGAAGAAATAATCCATAAGGATTTAGTTTAAGAGAAAGTAGGTTAGTTTAATTATGCCTAAACAGGTTGCAAAAAAAGTAACAAAGAAGCGTGTAAAGAAAAACGTTGAACGCGGACAGGCACATATCCAGTCTTCATTTAACAATACAATTGTTACATTGACAGATACAGAAGGAAACGCTCTTAGCTGGGCAAGTGCAGGTGGTCTTGGATTTAGAGGTTCAAAGAAATCTACTCCTTATGCAGCTCAGATGGCAGCAGAGACTGCTACAAAAGCAGCATTAGTACATGGTTTGAAATCAGTTGACGTTATGGTAAAAGGACCGGGTTCAGGTCGTGAAGCAGCGATTCGTGCTCTTCAGGCTTGTGGTCTTGAAGTAACAAGTATCCGTGACGTAACTCCAGTACCACACAACGGATGCCGTCCACCAAAACGTCGTCGTGTGTAGTCTTGTATGTACTAGGACTAGATTCGGATTTTAATTATAGTAATTGTAAATGGATATGTTGGAAGAAAGTGCTGTGTGCACTGTAAACAATATTAGGAGGAAAAACAAATGGCAGTAAACAGAGTTCCTGTGTTAAAAAGATGTAGATCACTTGGTCTTGAGCCAAGCTACCTTGGATACGATAAAAAATCTAACCGTCAGTTAGTTAGAGCAAATAAGAAGATTAGTGAGTATGGTCTTCAGCTTCGTGAAAAACAGAAAGCAAAATTCATCTATGGTATGCTTGAAAAACCTTTCCGTACCTATTACGAAAAGGCTGATATGATGAAAGGTCAGACCGGTGAAAACTTAATGATTCTTCTTGAAAGAAGATTAGATAACGTAATCTTCCGCCTTGGTTTTGCAAGAACAAGAAGAGAAGCAAGACAGGTTGTTGGACACAAACACGTATTAGTAAACGGTAAATGTGTAAACAT
Source organism: Lachnospiraceae bacterium (assembly GCA_045588655.1). Lineage (GTDB taxonomy): Bacteria > Bacillota > Clostridia > Lachnospirales > Lachnospiraceae > SVFI01. Next base: position 58,224 of record JAZNEP010000044.1, read on the forward strand.
TCCTTCTTACCTCATCAAAGCTGGTGATGTGATTGAAATCAGAGAAAAATCTAAGAGCTTACAGAGATACAAAGATATCGTGGAAGTAACAGGAGCAAGATTAGTTCCGGAATGGCTTGATCAGGATATCGAAGGATTAAAAGGAACTGTGAAATCACTTCCTGCAAGAGAAATGATTGATGTACCTGTTGACGAAATGCTTATCGTCGAATTATATTCTAAATAATTAATGTAAGAAATAATTCACATAGATAAGAGTTTATTGTAAGGAGGGTATTTACAGTGTTCGATTTTGAGAGACCTAACATTGAGGTTGCAGAAATCTCAGAAGATAAAAAGTATGGCAGATTCGTAGTAGAACCGTTAGAGCGTGGCTATGGTATTACATTAGGTAACTCCTTAAGAAGAATAATGCTTTCTTCACTTCCGGGAGCTGCAGTAAGCCAGGTTAAGATTGAAGGAGTTCTGCACGAGTTCAGTTCCATTCCTGGAGTAAAAGAAGATGTAACTGAAATCATTATGAACTTAAAGAGTCTTGCAATCAAGAATAGTAGCTCAACGAACGAGCCAAAGACAGCTTACATTGAGTTCGAGGGTGAAGGTGTTGTGAGAGCATCTGATATTCAGTGTGATTCAGATATCGAAATTATCAACTCTGACCAGGTTATCGCTACACTTAGTGGTGGTAAAGAGAGCAAATTGTATATGGAACTGACCATTACAAAAGGCAGAGGATATGTGAGTGCTGAAAAGAATAAGACAGAAGATCTGCCAATCGGAGTAATTTCTGTAGATTCTATCTATACACCGGTAGAGAGAGTTAATATGACTGTCGAAAATACCCGTGTCGGTCAGGTAACAGATTTTGATAAACTTACATTAGATGTTTATACCAATGGCACGTTGGTTCCGGACGAGGCAGTGAGCCTTGCAGCAAAAGTTCTCAGTGAGCATTTGAGTCTGTTTATTGATCTTTCAGAAAGCGCTAAGAGTGCTGAAGTTATGATTGAAAAAGAAGATGACGAAAAAGAAAAAGTTCTTGAGATGAGTATCGATGAACTTGAATTATCTGTTCGTTCATACAACTGCTTAAAGAGAGCTGGTATCAATACGGTAGAAGAGTTAACAAACAAGACTTCGGATGATATGATGAAGGTTCGTAATTTAGGACGTAAATCACTTGAAGAAGTGTTGGCGAAATTAAAAGAGCTTGGTTTAGAGCTGAATTCCAGCGAAGAATAAAGCATGACAAGATCTATGAATAGACATGCAAAGTAAGTCCAAAGAGCATTTGCGTGCCTGCTCTAAATGGAAACAGAAAACGGTTCGGTATATAAGACCAAAGAGCAATGCTGGACTGACCATGAATGGAGGACAATAAAATGGCAAAATACAGAAAACTTGGCAGAACATCTGACCAGAGAAAAGCATTACTTAGAAATCAGGTAACTAATCTTTTATATCATGGAAAGATTGTTACAACAGAAGCAAAAGCGAAAGAAGTTAAGAAAATCGCTGAGAAGCTTATCACATTAGCTGTAAAAGAGAAAGACAACTATGAAGAAGTAACAGTTACTGCTAAAGTTGCCCGCAAAGACAAAGACGGCAAGAGAGTAAAAGAAGTCGTTGATGGAAAGAAAGTTACAGTATATACAGAAGTTGAAAAGACAATCAAGAAAGATATGCCTAGCAGACTTCACGCAAGACGTCAGATGCTTCAGGTATTATATCCAATCAAGGAAGTACCGGCAGAGAAAGCTGGAAGAAAGAGAAATACAAAAGATGTAGACATGGTAGCTAAGATGTTTGACGAAATCGCTCCAAAATATGTGGATCGTAAGGGTGGTTACACTCGTATCGTAAAGATCGGTCAGCGTAAAGGTGACGGTGCTATGGAAGTATTACTCGAGTTAGTATAAGAGTCAGTTTAATGAAAAGGAACATCCAATCCGGATGTTCCTTTTTTGTGCGTTATTTTTATATACTATCTGATAGAAATTTTTTTGCGATTTGCCATATGGTTATAATGTTTTTTGGAAATGTTGATAGTCTTTAAGGGTTTTCCAATGGCCACCCCAGGTAAAACCGTGTTCGATAAATAAGTTATAGCATAAATCGCCTTCCAGAATCATGTGTGGGAGACCGCTGTTGCGATCAGCGTAAGGCTCACTCCCGGCAGGCGAAATTCGTTCTACGCCGTTTGGATAAGTGATGTATGGATTTTGGAATGGATTGATATCAATCGCAAGACCAAGCGCATGTTTGGATAGATTGTCTGTTCCTGCAACAACGCGGTAATTAAATGAGGATGTATTATTATCTTCACATGAGAGATCGTCATCGCCACCGTATTCGTCAATCAGGCGTATTTTATCAATTTGATACGCGTTTTCATACAGTTCTTTAAATATTTCTACCAGATCTTGTGCGATTGCTTTATTGCAAATGAGCTCACCTTCCTGCGTGTTTCCGTTGAAATCGACATACAAAACTTTTACGTAGCGAAGATCATCATAAGTAATGTTTTCATTCTCGTGAAATGAGACGCCAGTAATCTTTTCTTTAATCTCAGGCGACAAAGGTTCATAATAAAAACCATCGGCGTAGATAGTACGGTCTTTTGGCGGCGTTTCTTCTACTATCGTTTCCGTTTCTGCCGGGTCAGGAGTTTGGTTGACCGATTCTTCCACCGTAACAGGAGGAGTCATCTCGTTTTCGATGGCTTCCTTATCGCCATTATCAGTATTTAAGGTTTCCGTTTCTGTCGTTTCTACTTTTGGGTTTGTCACAACTTCTTCTCCTTCCGCTGGAGTTGTCTTTTTATTATCATATGCATTTCTATTGTCTGTAGAAGTTGCGGTGTAGATTATGACCAGTATAACTAAAATACAGACAGACACAATTCCTATTTTCTTCATATACACCTCGCGAATATAAAATATATTAACCTTTATTATAATTCAAATCACTTGTATTTCAAGTCCAAACCATGTAAAATAGAACGCGTGAAAATTGATGAGCACTGGCAAAGGAATTTGTATGAATATTATTGATGTAAGTAAGCTTGTATTTGAATATATCAGAAGAGATGATGAAGGCAATGTGGAAGGTATTACGACGGCGATTGACCATGTAGATATGGAAATTAAACAGGGTGATTTCGTCGCAGTTCTTGGGCATAATGGTTCAGGGAAATCCACATTGGCAAAGCATCTGAATGCGATTCTATATCCATCAGAAGGTACGGTATGGGTCGATGGGAAAGATACACAGGTGGAAGAGAATCTGATTTCCATTCGAAAAAATGCCGGGATGGTGTTTCAAAATCCGGACAATCAGATTATTGGACAGATTGTGGAAGAGGATGTCGGATTTGGGCCGGAAAATCTTGGAGTTGAGACAAGCCGAATCTGGGAACGCGTGGAAGAAAGTCTAAAAGCTGTTGGAATGTATCAGTTTCGAAAGAAATCACCAAATCGTCTTTCGGGTGGACAAAAACAGCGTGTTTCGATTGCAGGAGTTTTGGCGATGCATCCGAAATGCATTATTCTAGATGAGCCGACAGCCATGCTTGATCCAAGTGGCCGTAAGGAAGTGATTCGGGCGGTCAGAGCACTTAATGACGTCGAAGGAATCACGGTTATCCTAATCACACATTATATGGAAGAAGTAATTTACGCAGATAAGGTATATGTGATGGATAAAGGCCGTGTAGAAATACAGGGGACGCCAAAGGAAGTATTTTCACAGGTGGAGAGACTGAAACAGCTCAGATTGTCGGTTCCACAGGTGACGCTTCTTGCGCATGAACTCAAAAAATCTGGTGTGAATCTTCCGGATGGAATACTTACAACCAAGGAATTGATAGAAGAATTAAAAAAGGTAAGGTAAAAAAATGCCAATAATCATAGATCACTTAAACTGCATATATGAAGCCGGAACCAGTATGGAAGTGGCTGCTTTGTCGGATATTAATCTGGTAATACCGGATGGACAGTTTGTCGGACTAATCGGACATACCGGTTCAGGTAAGTCTTCTTTAGTACAACATTTAAACGGACTGATTAAGGCGACAAGCGGAACAGTTTATTTTAATGGAGAAGATATCTACGATGAAGATTTTGACTTGAAAAAGCTAAGAAGTAAAGTGGGATTGGTGTTTCAGTATCCGGAGCATCAGCTGTTTGAGGTGGATGTTTTTTCAGATGTGTGTTACGGTCCTAAAAATCTTGGATTAGATAAAAAAGAGAGAGAACTGCGCGCATACAAAGCATTGAAAATGGTTGGTCTTGCGGATGAATATTTTTATCAGTCACCTTTCGATCTTTCCGGAGGACAGAAGCGAAGAGTGGCAATTGCAGGTGTTCTTGCAATGGAACCGGAAGTCCTTATTTTAGATGAGCCGACAGCGGGGCTGGACCCGAAAGGAAGAGATGAAATCCTTGGACTGATTAAACATTTACAGGAAGAGACAGGGATGACCATTATTCTTGTTTCACACAGTATGGAAGATGTGGCAAATTACGTAGATCGAATTATAGTAATGAATGGAGGCTGCGTCATGCTGGATGGAAAGCCAAAAGAAGTATTTGCGCATTACAAAGAACTGGAAGAGGTGGGGCTTGCAGCTCCGGCGGTTACTTATATTATGCAGCAAATGAGAGAAAGCGGCTTTGAGGTTTCAGCAGATGCCACAACGATAGCCGAAGCGAAAGAAGAGATATTGAAAGTTCTTTCAAAAAAATAGATTGGAGAAACTATGATTAGAGAGATTACGTTCGGGCAATATTACCAGACGGATTCTGTGATACACAGACTGGATCCTCGAGTGAAGCTCGTTGGTACAATTATATACATTATTTCACTCTTTTTATATAAAGAGGCAGCGCCTTTTTTGCTTGCGATGCTGTTTTTGGCGATGACAATTCGTATATCTCATGTCCCATTTAAGTACATGATACGCGGATTGAAAGCAATTGTGGTTTTGTTATTGATAACTTCTGCCTTTAACATGTTTTTGACACAGGGAGAGCCATTGATTAGCTTCTGGAAGCTTACGATTACAAAAGAAGGATTAGTGACAGCGATTTTCATTGCAGTGCGGCTAATTCTGTTGATTATCGGGTCATCACTCATGACTTTGACTACAACACCGAATGAGTTGACGGATGCGCTGGAAAAGCTTTTGAGTCCGCTCAAGAAGCTGAAAATGCCAATACACGAGATTTCCATGATGATGTCAATTGCGCTTCGTTTTATTCCGATTTTGCTGGAAGAAACTGATAAAATTATGAAAGCACAGATGGCAAGAGGTGCTGATTTTGACAGTGGTAATATGATTAAGAAAATAAAGGCGATGGTTCCGCTCCTTGTACCGCTTTTTATATCTGCATTTCGCCGTGCCAATGATCTGGCAATGGCAATGGAAGCAAGATGTTATCAGGGTGGAGAAGGCAGAACCAAAATGAAACCATTAAAATACAAAAAGAGAGATGTGAGTGCGTATCTTATATTACTTGCATATCTGGTCGGAGTTATTGTACTTGGGAAAATAATATAAATGAAAAGAGTCATGCTTACAGTCGCATATGATGGTACAAATTACTGCGGATGGCAGCAACAACCAAATGGCGATACAATAGAAGGACAATTAAATAAACATCTGACAGAGCTTCTTGGAGAAAAGATTACCGTGATCGGAGCAAGTAGAACAGATTCCGGTGTGCATGCGCTTTGCAATTTGGCTGTTTTTTCTACAGATGCAAGAATGCCGGCAGAAAAGATTTCCTATGCGCTCAATCAGCGCCTTCCGGAAGATATTAAGATTCAAAAGTCAGAAGAAGTTCCGGCAAACTTTCATCCACGTAAGATTTCAACGCGAAAGACTTATGAATATAAAATATACAATGCAAAGTTCCCTAATCCGGTAGTACGTTTGTATAGTCATTTTACATATGTACCGTTGGATGTGGAGAAGATGCGAGAAGCGGCAAAATACTTGGTGGGAGAACATGATTACGCGGCGGTTTCAACTTTTAAACCGGAAGTAGAGAGTACGGTTCGAACAATCTATGACTTGTCGGTAGAAAAACAAGGTGATATGATTACAATTCGTGTCACAGGAAACGGTTTTTTGTATAACATGGTTCGCATTATAGCAGGTACTTTAATGGAGGTTGGACGAGGTAGAATCTCGGCGGATCAAATACCGGAGATTTTAGAATCGGGAGACCGGGATCAAGCAGGACCGACAGCGCCTGCTTGCGGCTTGACCTTGGTCAAATATCAGTGGGAGAAGTAGACAAAAAGTAGGAACGAAAATGGCGTAAAAAACTGGAAAAAGGTGTTGACACACCCGGAAGCGTATAATATAATATTTCACAGTGGCGACCTATGGAGTAACTGCCTAAGCCCCGGCAGAGCTTGCGATGGAAGCCTGAGATTATCCTTTCGATTCCGATTAGCCCCGGAGAAAGGAACACAGAAACGAGAAACACCAGTTAGGTTATTAGTTTGGAGGTAACACGATGAAAACATTTATGGCTAGTCCAGCTACAATCGATAGAAAATGGTATGTAGTAGATGCTACAGACATGACATTGGGACGTTTAGCTTCAGAAGTAGCTAAAGTATTAAGAGGAAAAAATAAACCGATCTTTACACCACACATTGATACAGGTGATTATGTGATCGTTGTTAATGCAGAAAAAATTAAAGTAACAGGTAAGAAATTAGATCAGAAGATTTACTACCATCACTCAGATTATGTAGGTGGAATGAAAGAAACTACATTAAAAGAAATGATGGCAAAGAAACCTGAGAAAGTTGTTGAACTTGCTGTTAAGGGTATGCTTCCAAAAGGTCCTTTAGGAAGACAGATGTACAAAAAGCTTCATGTATATGCTGGTCCGGATCATGAACAGGCAGCACAGAAACCTGAAGTATTAACATTCTAATTAAAGGGACTGAAAGGAGAAAGTTAAAATGGCTAAAGCAGCAACAAAATTCCACGGAACAGGAAGAAGAAAAAAATCAATCGCCAGAGTATATTTAACACCTGGTAAAGGAAATATTATTGTAAATAAAAGAGATTTAGATGAATATTTTGGATTAGAAACATTAAAAGTTATCGTTCGTCAGCCGTTAGTAGCTACTGACACAGTTGACAAATTCGACATCCTTGTAAATGTAAAAGGTGGCGGATACACAGGTCAGGCTGGTGCTATCAGACACGGTATTGCAAGAGCACTTCTTACAGTAGATGCTGATTACAGACCGGTTCTTAAGAAAGCCGGATACTTAACACGTGATCCACGTATGAAAGAACGTAAAAAATACGGTCTCAAAGCAGCTCGTCGTGCACCACAGTTTTCAAAACGTTAAGGATTACTGCGAATTGCAGAATATGGAAAGAACTCCTGAGTTTACTCGAGGAGTTCTTTTTATATTCTGCAATTCATTGGAAGACAAGAAATGACCGAGGATTTGCGAAGCAAATTCGAGGTTCCTTTCTTGGATTCGCAGTAATCCTTAAGGATTATCGAGGTTCCTTTCTTGGATTCGCAGTAATCCTTAAGGATTTTCGAGGTTCCTTGGCAATTCATTGGAAGACAAGGAAATATAGACATAAAAAACCGGCACCTTGGTGCCGGTTAAAATATTAATATATTATAGACCAATCTTTGAAGTGAACGCGAGGGGCGTCGCTTTCATCTGTAGTAACAGCGTATGGTCCGTATGTACATCCTACAAATCCACCTGCAAGTTCAGAGGATAAGAATGCGCTGTTAATGTCTTTTGCCACAATGTTGTCATTTGCATATAATGTAACATTGCGATTGTCACCAACGATGGAAAGAACAATGGAGTCGCCTTCGTTACCATTCCAAATTTGTCCAAGATCAAGTTCTCCAAGCTTCGTGGAAACAGCTTTTTCGTTCTTGTAGGCCTCGACCACCTGATTACCGCTTTCGTTAGTAACCATAAGAGTGAGATAGTTATCATCGCTGTGAATATAGAGCAATCCGCCTTTGGCTTTAGAAGAAATAAACGGATTAACTTTGATGTCCACGCGGAACTGATAACTCTGCTGACGTATTCCGATGTAAGAAGTACTCTTGTCACGATCGTTTGGTGTCGCGATGGAAGGCGCCAGAGAGATCTCAGTTTCACCTTCAATCCGGTACATGCCTTCGACCGGATGGCGGAAGGTCATAAGACGTTTGTCAAGGGTTTCGCCAAAACGAACATTGATTTCTTTCTCGAAGGCTTTTTCGCCCGGGAGATGATCGACACAAGGAAGTTTTATGTCTTGCTCAAATTGTACCTGTCCGATTCCAGGATTAACTACAGGCCAGCCGTCTTCCCAGATGACTTCAGCAATGAAAGTCTCACGTCCGAGTTCAGTAATGCCATCAATTGGGCGAGTTCCCAGCATAATCAAATACCAGTGGCCGTCTTCGGTGTCAACAAGATCACCGTGGCCGATATTTTGGATGGCACTCTTTTTGCCAAGATGGCGATGTGTCAGTAATGGGTTACATTTAAAGTTCTCGTAAGGCCCGAAGAGATGTTTGCTGCGGGCTACGGAAATACTGTGTTCAAAGCAAGTTCCCATTTCGGCGCAGGTAATATAATAATAATCGCCGATATGGTAAATATGCGGACCTTCTACCCAAACACATTCCTTCATGGAACCGGTGTAGAGAGAGGTGGTTTCGCCGACTAACTCGCCTTTTTCAAGGTCAAGCTCCTGAATCCATACTTCACAGTCACCAAAGAATTTGGCATCCGGTTTCTGACGCTGTCCGACATAGTAACATTTGTCGCCTTCAAAGAAAAGAGAAGGGTCGATTCCTGTATCCTGACCTTCCGGAGCTTTCAACCAAACCGGATCAGACCAAGGACCTGCTGGATCAGTTGCGGTTACATAGAAATTACCGCCGTTATCAATGTTGGTTGTAATCATATAAAAAGTACCATTGTTATAGCGAATGGTCGGTGCAAAAATACCGCGGGACATTTCTGCGTTGTCCAAAGGCAACTGGCTTGGACGATCTAAAACATTACCGATTTGAACCCAGTTAACAAGATCCTGACTGTGAAATACAGGAACACCAGGTACATAAGAAAATGTGGAATTTACTAAATAATAATCTTTTCCGACTCTGCAAATGGACGGATCCGGGTAAAACCCGCGTAAAATAGGGTTTTGTGCAACCATAATAAGTCCTCCTTAAGTTGTTTTGAAGATTAGATAAATCTTCCATCATATCCAGTAATAAATTATAACGAAATTTGTGCAGAAAAACAATTTAAAAATTAATAAACTACCTTATTTCGTCCTGTTTGTTTTCCTTCATAGAGTTTAGCATCTGCTTTGCGAATTAAGTCGTCTATGGAAAGGTCTTTTTCGTAGAAGACAAGACCGATGGTAACAGTAACATTGATAGCTTTGCCATCATAGATGACAGTATTATTAGCTACGTCCTGTCGAATCTGATCAAATTCGGCCACAACATCCTGAGGCGTACCGTTATAGTTTCCGTATAAAACTAAGAACTCTTCGCCACCCCAGCGACATACCTGAAAAGTATCTGTTTTTGCATTTTTCTGGTTTAATATATTGGCCAGCATTTTTAGTACTTCATCGCCGGCGTCATGTCCGTACGTATCATTTGTTTTTTTGAAGTAATCCACATCCAGCATAGCGATGGCCAGATGAGTGTGCCCATTTGTGTTTACAATGGATTTTAATATCTGAGACATTTTTCTTCGATTGCAAAGACCGGTCAGTGGATCAATATTGGCAATTTGAAGAAGTTCATTTTCAAGTTTTATTACCGTATTAGAATAGATATTGGAATACAGGATAAGGAACGCAAATCCAAATATAGTATTACAAATATAGAAGAGACGTACAGTAACTTGGTTTCCGATTTCATAGACATATGGTTGGTGATAAGTCCAAAATCGCAGGGCAAGATAAAGAGCGACATTGATAGAACCAAGCCATATGGTTCGGTTGCTGATTATTTTTTTTTCGCTCATATAAAAATCGGTAAAAATCATAGAGGCAACAAAACCAATACAATAATGCTGAAAACCATACTCCCATCCAAGGAAAGTGACAGCTAGGACCATGAAAATAAATATTTCAACATATACGATAATCACATAGGTCCAGGCTTTTTTCTTTTTTAATATGGCAAAGCAGGACAGATATGTAAGAATGCTCAGACAATTGTAAGCAAACAAAACATTTGCCTGATATAGATAAAAAAGTACGCCAAAGCATAGGTGACAGGTTAATAATATGATGTTTACGATTATGGTTCCGTTCAATACATATTTTTCTACTTCTGTAGGTGTTTCTCTTTGAAATGGTTGCATACATTTACCCTCCATGAAAGTGCCTTTGTAGTATACCTGTTAGAGTTATTTTAACACTATAACAAACAGAGTACAATTCGAATCTTTTTTAGAATATTGCGAAAGTGTGGGCTTCTAAAAGGAATACAGATATGTAAAAGAAATATCGGTGTAAATCATTGATTTTTATAGTATAGAGTGTTAAACTAAGTTAAAATATATTGTGTTACAACACAGGCAAATGGGGTGGTCTTACGAAGAAGAAAATCGCAATATTTGGAAACGCATGGAGCGTCGAATATTTGAAGATTGTTTTAAAGGGAGTACGTCAGGCAGCAACGGAGAATGATGCGGATATATTTCTCTTTTTAAATTATACAGTAGTCGGTGAGACGGAAGAAAATAATATTGGTGAGTCAAATATATTCAGACTGTCGGATGTGCAAGAATTTGATGGTTATATTTTGTTGGCCAATACGTTCCATTTGAAGGAAGAGTTCGACTACGTGACACAAAAGTTTGTGGGTAAGGATATGCCGGTCATTAGTTTGGAATATGATATTCCGGGCATTGATTTTATGGGCTCAGATAACTATTCAGGGATGTATGAGCTTTGCGAACATCTGATAGAGGATCACGGTGTAAAAGACGTAGTATTTGTAAGCGGACCGGTTGATAATGAAGAAAGTAACACAAGAAGAAAAGCTTTGGAAGATGCCTTAGAGAAAAGAGGATTATCACTCAAGGAAGAAAATGTTCTTTGTTGTAATTGGAATATTACAGAAGTGGAAGAACTATTACCGATATGGATGAAGGATCATGATGTTTTGCCGGATGCTGTTGTTTGTGCAAATGATATGATGGCTATGGGTGCATGTACAGTTTTTGATCGTCAAGGATATGAAGTGCCGAAGGATGTCATTGTTACCGGCTTTGATCATTTAAAGACGGCAGATGCATTTTCACCATCGATTGCCTCTGTTGGGCGAAATTGGGAGACGCTGGGATATAAAGCAGTGGAATATGTACTTGGTAAGAAAGATGGCACGAAAAAAGGTGATGGAGTGCTCAGTGTAGATTCCAAGGCAGTTCCAAATGAAAGCTGTGGATGTTTCGGATTGTATGGTGATGCTGCTACCAAAATAGCGGAGGTGCGTAACAGCTATAATATGTATCTTAGCAGAGCGAACATAGGAATCCATGTATGCTACTTGTCAGATAATTTATCAAAAGCGGTGACGGAAGAACAGCTTTGTCAGGCGATGAATGGAAGTTTTTGGAATAGAGCATACGAGGGAGATGAATTCTACATATGTTTGGTAGAAAATTTCTTTTCGTCAGTCCAAGGCGGTCCGCCATTGAAGAGAATCGGATATACAGACACGATAGATGTGATTTATGGTCGTAAGGACGATATACCATATAAGCGAACATTAATAGATGCAAGTGCTCTTTTTCCGGAGTATGACCCGGAGGGGAAAGAGACCAAAATGTTCATACTTTTGCCTCTGCACGGGGAGGAAGGTTGTTACGGATATACCGTATTTTGTAATGAGATTGACATGCTGTATGATTATACACTGTACAGTTGGATTCGTCATATGAATATGAATATGAGACATATCCGTCGCGGTATTGTGATGAACCAGATGAACACCACACTGGAGAAGTTGTCTGTCACAGATGCATTGACCGGTGTATATAATCGTATGGGATGTGATAAGAAAGCGTATCCATATCTTGAGGAATGTCATCGACAGGGCAAAATGGTGGCGCTCATGTTTGCAGACATTAATAAAATGAAGCTTATTAATGACAATTATGGACATCTGCAGGGAGATATCGCAATATGTACGGTAGCGGAAGCAATCGTTGATGTGTTAAAGGATGAGTGGATTGTGGTACGATACGGCGGTGATGAGTTCTTGATGGTTGGCGAGTGTGAAGATGAGTCTCTGGCAAACGAAAAGATTAATGAGATTGCAGCACATCTGGAAGAAGTAAAGAAGACGATGCAGTTGCCGTATAATCTGAAAGTTAGTTTTGGTCATATGATGATACGACCGGAAGAAGACTTAGATATGTCGGAGTGCTTGACACGTGCGGAAGATGAGATGTATGCGATGAAAAAAAGGTTGCATGCGGAAATGGAAGTAAACAACAAATCGGAATAAATAGTAAAAATAGCCTGGGAAGACGAAGACGTTTTTCCGGGCGTTTTTTAACAAATCAGTGACTGATAAAGTCAGCCACTGATCGATGGTAGATTGCCAAGATTATTACGTTCAGTTCCGTCAGGAAGAGATTTTAAATACTCTGAGTTTTTTCGGTGCGCGATACCGACCCCTTTGATGTCACCGGATTTTGCCATGGCTATCCCTTCCTCTTTGGTAACAGTGGAACCGTCCGAAAGTTGATAACCGGATATACGTCCGCTTGATTTAACCAGACCGACAATCTCTTTTGCATCGGCTTTTGGAGAAGGAACCTCATCGAGGGCGGCATAAGCAAGCGCGGAACCTACATTTTTCTGTTCGATGTTCATATTGTACCCCATTGTTTTTTTATTTCTAGTTGCTTCTATAGTATTTGCAAAGATAGAAATAATATGTAAGTCATAAGAACTTGTTATTTTAAACGAGAGGTGTCATAATTACAAAGGTGTTTGTTTATTGCTAATTTAATATAGTAGATATATGTTTGAAAAAAATATGTTTGAAAAAAATATGTTTTAAAAAAATATGTTTTAAAATAGATAGATTGGAAATGGAATATGAGTATAAAGCTGAATTTGACAAAAGAATATCCGTACGCGTATGAAACACACCTTCATACAAGAGAGGGAAGTGCTTGCAGTGTGGCGTACGGAGCGGATATGGCTGTGGCGTGTAAAGCAGCCGGATATACAGGAATGATAGTGACTGATCATTTTTACTATGGTAACACAGCGGTAGACAGAAGTTTGAGCTGGAGTGAATGGGTAGAAGCATTTTGCGAAGGGTATGAATCAGCCAAGGAAATGGGAGATAAAATCGGTCTGCAAGTGTTTTTTGGCTGGGAAGCGACCTATGAAGGAACCGATTTTCTAGTATATGGACTGGACAAAGAATGGCTTCTTAATCACCCGCAGATCAAAGATGCATCAATAAAGGAGCAGTACCGGATGGTGCACGAAGCAGGAGGAATCATCATTCATGCACACCCGTTTAGGGAGGCGTCGTATATTCCTAAGATTCGATTGTTTCCGGAATACGTGGATGGGGTCGAAACGGTAAATGCGACACATGTCTGGTGCAATCGGGATGCGCAAGGACAGGTGCCTTATGATATAAAGGCAAAAACATATGCAGAAAAACATGATTTTCCGCAAACTGCTGGCTCAGACATACACTCAGTACATCTGATTGGTGGCGGGATGGCATTTACAAAAAAACATGAGAATATACATGATTTTATACATGCGGTAATGCATCGAGAAGGAAGATTACTTCCATAAGGAAGATTACTTCCATAAGGGAGATTACCTCCAAAAGGGAGATTGCTTCCAAAAGGGAGATAAGATGGCGCGAGCGATTATTTTTGATATGTTTGAAACATTAATCACACATTACAATACTCCATTATATTTCGGGGCGCAGATGGCACAAGATGCAGGAATTTCGGTGGAATACTTCCGATCCATCTGGCGATCCATGGAGGCAGAACGAACGGTGGGGAAGCTGACACTTGAGCAGACACTTGAGATAATTTTAAGGGAAAATACGCGTGATTCGGAGGAGTTAATAAAGAAAATTGCATCAAAACGAATTGCGACATGTGAAGATTGTTTTTGTCGGTTGCATCCGGAAATCATTCCTATGCTCATCGGATTGAAGGAGCAAGGATTTTTGATAGGCTTAATCAGTAATTGCTTCTCTGAAGAAGCAGAAGTGATTAGACGAAGCGAATTGATTTCATATTTTGATGCAGTATGTTTGTCCTATGAGCTTGGTATCAAAAAGCCTGATGAAGCAATTTATCGAGCTTGTACAGAGCAGCTTGGCGTTTTGCCAACCGAATGTATCTACGTAGGAGATGGAGGCAGCAATGAGCTTGAAGCGGCCAAAGCTATCGGAATGGAGGCGATTCAAGCAACGTGGTATTTGAAGGAAGGGACCTTTCAGCCAACCGGAAGAATAGCTGGTTTTTGTCAGATAGAAGCGCCTCTGGAAGTGATAGCGTACGCAAAAGGCAGATATTAATGCTTTTTCCTATGTTTGCCTATGTTTTCCTATGTCAATGTTTGGGGGACTCAATGCTAGAACATGCGAATAGCAGCGTACTATGGGACTCAATGCTAGAATATACGAATGGCAGCGTACTATGTGCTGGCAGATTTTTTTTCATTTCTTTAGATTTCGGAGGTCATAAAAAGCATATTACTTTATGAAGTGGCAGATAAATATTCATCTTAAGATATTTCGGAGGTTATATTTTCTGGTTACAGATATTTTGAGGAATAAAAAAGGGAATAATGGTAATTTTTGACATATTATTTTGTAATAATGAATATTTCGGAGGATATGGTGGGGAAAAAAGACAAATTCCGGCATATAAAAACTTGATTTTTAAAATTCCGGAGGCCAGAACTTCGCAAACCAAGCGCAAACCAACCCCAAACCAACCCCAAACCAACCACAAACCAAGCGAAGTCGGAGGCCAAGCGGTC
>JAZNEP010000045.1:0-16446 GCA_045588655.1 Lachnospiraceae bacterium
GTTTCTGTTGCTGTTGCATCACTTGCATCACTTGTACTTGTCTCAGCGGAATCTGATCCACAACCTGCTAATACAGATACTGATAAAAGTACGGACATAAATAATGCGGTAACTTTTTTAAGTTTCATGTTTTTACCTCCCATTACTTCATTTCGTTTTTAGAGTCACTTACTCTTAATGATAATTATATTTTCTTTTAGCATTTAAAAAACATGAAAAAATATATAAAAAACCCGAAAAATTCTAGAATACCTGTAAAATTTCTATAATCTATCCCTATTTTTTCCATAAACTTATGCATTTTTTCCTTATTTTCCCAGTGAAAACTCTCCTAAAGTAGGACTTCCGTCTCCTCTATAGGTAAAATATAGACTCTGAATTCCATCCGGCACTTCTACATCTGTATAATTCCATTCCCATACATTTGTATTTTCTACCGCAATTTGTCCAAGCACTTCTCCATTCCACTTTGCTTTAATCTCAAATACTCCATTTGCATATCCACGGGTAGAAATACCTATCTTTCGGACATCTTTCATTTCAAAATATTTGAAACCGATGGTTGTCTGATCTGTAATATTTGTCACATAGCCCGGTTCTTCGTCCCCATCTTTTCCGTCCTGACAGATTTTTGGACACTTTTCCTCCCCAACATACATTGCTTCCTTTGGTGTAAACAAATTACATGCCAAATACGCCGGATAAGTTCCCTCTCCGCGCAGTGGGCCTTGGTTTAAACCACAGGAGGTCATTTCCACTTGCTGGATTGCTCCGCTTGCGTCCATGCAGATTGGCTCTGCACAGCCCTGTCTGCAATACCAGGTGCCATTTGTATGGCGATGATAAAAGATAAACCAAGTGTCCCCGATTTTTTCTACACTTCCGTGATTGTTTGCTCCATATGCAGCAGGCATCGTAGCCGGTTTGTAGCTGTCGATATGCATATCACAATTACTTACAATTACTCCGCCGTATGTAAATTCGCCATCCGGGCGGTCACTGGTTGCATAGCAAAGCTCATGCATTACCTCTGAAGAATAGATAAAATAATATAAATCATTGATCTTTCGTATCGAAGGAGCCTCGAAAAATGCATGTCCTTCGAACTGAGTTCCGGCACTGTATTCACATCCCGGTACCACAATCCTTGGTGCCTTCTCCACCGTCAGCATATCCGGACCTAACTCTGTCAGCATAGCTCCGGATCTGGATTTGTCACCCGGTCCGCAAAAACCAGTAAAGAGATAGGTTTTATCTCCCTCGGTTAAGACACCCGGATCAAACTGTGGCTCATCCCCTTCTTTATCTCCTAATTTCGTACCATCCGGATAATGCACATATCCGTAAAATTCATACTGCCCTGCAGGTGTGTCGCAAACTGCAACCGATACTACCGATACTTTATCCAGAACGTAATATAAATAGTATCTTCCATCCGGCCCAACCGTGACATCCGGTGCATATAGACACATTTTTCCTTCTGCATTGAATGGATCCTGCGTTTTTTTGTAAATAACCCCTTCATATCTCCAGTTTCCAAGATCATCTACGGGTGCAGACCAACATACATAATCTCCCATACAAAATACATATCCGTTGTAAAGATCATGTGAACCATAAATGTATACTCTGTCCCCAAACACATACGGCTCTCCATCCGGGATATATTCCCATGATGGTAAATACGGATTAAATGCTTGCTTTTTTTCTCTCATCTCTTACTCTCCTTCACTATCCCTGATAACAGCTTCTATTCATATTGATATCGAATCATATTCCATGAATGCTTTTTGAGCATCACTTTCTGATGAATCGAACACTCTTTTGCAACCTCGACCTGTACCGGTGCCACCACTTCTTCTTCCTCTGTATTGATTGCTTTCAGGTCATCGCAGTACAGCTCTACATGCTCTACCGGTGTACAGTCTGAAAAACCATCAAATGTCATGGAAAGCTCCATTTCTTCATCCAACGAACGATTGACTGCAAATACAACCAGCTCTTTTTTCTCCTGATTGTGTACAATGGATGTTTCCAAATACGGTATATCCATCTCATCCGAAGAACGATAGCTTTCACTCTTGATGATTGGACGCAGCGTTTCACCTCTTCCCTGCGTAGAAGCATACATAAACGGATAGAATATCGTCTGAACCCATATTCCGCCACCGGTTTTTGTCATAATCGGTGCGATTACATTTACCAGCTGTGCTAAGCAGGCAATTTTAACTCTGTCACAGTTATTCTGCAATGTCATCAGCATAGATCCGACAAGCAGAGCATCTTCAAAGTTATAAATATCTTCCAGCTGTGGCGGTGCTATCGACCATTTTTCAATTTCTGCATTGTTGCTGTGGAACCAGACATTCCACTCATCAAACGAAAGATTGATGGTTTTTGATGCGTGTTTCTTAGCTTTTACTGCATCACAAATTGCAGCTACAGACTTGATAAACGCATTCATATGTACTGCTTTTCCTAAATAATCCTTTGTGTCATTGGTTGGATTTCCATAATATTGATGCAGAGAAATATAATCAATCTGATCATAGGCGCGATCCAGAACCGTGAGCTCCCAATCACCGAAGGTTGGCATATCATAGCTGGAACTTCCGCAGGCCACCAGTTCAATGTTCGGATCCACCAGCTTCATCAGCTTTCCTGTTTCACAGGCGAGTTTTCCATACTCTTCTGCCGTCTTAAATCCAATCTGCCATGGACCATCCATCTCATTTCCAAGACACCACGTTTTAATCGCAAATGGTTCCTCAAAACCATTCTGCTTTCTCATATTTGCATAATAGGTATCCGTGGTCGCATTGCAGTATTCCACAAGATTTTTGGCATCTTCTGCTCCTCTGGTACCTAAGTTTACTGCCATTACGATATCGGTTTTTGCTCTTTTTGCCCATTCCTGGAATTCATCAATTCCCACTTCATTTGTTTCAATTACTTCCCATGCAAGCTCCATCTTTTTTGGACGTTTTGCTTTATCACCAGTTCCATCTTCCCAGTGGTAACCTGACACGAAATTTCCTCCCGGATAACGCACCGCCGGAACATCCAACTTATTAACCATGTCAAGAACGTCTTTCCGGAATCCTTTATCATCTGCTGTTTCATGTGTCGGCTCATAGATTCCCCCATACACAGCTCTTCCTAAATGCTCTATAAAGGAACCGTAAATTCGTTTGTCAATTTCTCCAATGGTGTAATTTTTGTTGACTAAAATCTCTGCCTTCATGTTTCTCTCCTATCCTCTTTGTATTTTATACCATTCTATTTCTCGGGCGTCCCTTGCTATTCGATCTCTCGCTTATTTTTACGATATTTCGATGGAGTACACCCTTTAATTTCAATAAATTTCCGGATAAAATAATCGCTATCCTTGTAACCGACTTCTTCTGCAATCTGACTAATTTTTTTATCCGTTTTAATTAATTGCTTTGTCGCTTCGTTGATACGATACTGACTTAAATAATCTTTAAAAGATTGTCCGTACTTCTTTCGGAAAATCTGTCCCAGATAAGAACTGTTAACAAAATATTTTTTGCTTAAATCCCGCAAGCTTAAATTTTCTGCATAGTTCTCACGGATTTCTTTTTCTATTTCCTGCAATACCCCGCGGGATACATTTTTTCTCAGCTGTGTCAAATAATCTGCATATTCACTGGCAAAACGTGCTAAGTGAATACTACTTCCACGCATAACACCCTCTTCAAATGTACTTTCACTGATAAATTGAAGAATCTCTTCCTGATTGACCTCATCATCCTGCTCTGTCGCCAAATGAATTAACTGAAACAGCAAATAATTGATGTTCAGGTTTACGGTCTCGCCGACAATCCCCATTTTGCCCATTTCTTCATAGAGTTTATCCACACATTTACGAATCTCTATTTTTTCATTCTGTTCGATGGAAGAAATCAGTGCATCCAGACTGTTTTTACAAAGCACGATTCCACCCTGGTTAATTTGCACTTCATCTTCATAAAAATATATATTTTTCTTAGAATGGAATGCAACAAGGGATTTTAAAATACATGCGGTACCGTAAGACTTGGAAATAGAAGAAATATCTTTCACTTTCTTTCCAATCAACATATAAACCGGTCGTCCCAGATGTGTTTCTATCTTTCTTTGAAAATTTTTCAAGTATTCTTCTTCTTCACACTCCTGCTTTGCCGCCATATAGTCACAATAGATAAATCCGGTGTCATAGCTTTTTTCATCATGAGATACATCAAAAATTGCATGTGTCCCATCCTCTTTTAGAATCTCCTGACATACTTCGTACAAATCTCTTTGCAACGCCCTTGCAGCGCCGTCTTCCCACTCTTCATACGACTCCGCAAACTCGATTTCTACATAACGAACCCCTTCGGATAACTGAAGATGATTTTTGATGTAATCCAGATTTTGAGCATCATATTTTCCATACAAAAGTGCAATCATATTGCGAGCTAAATAAGCACTTTCCATCTTTTGATGATTTTGCCTATCGATTCTGTTATTTTCTGTCAGGGCAGAAACTTTCTCCAAAATACCCACCAGCTCATCCTTTTCTACCGGTTTTAAAATATAATCGGTACAATTATGTCGAATGGCCTCCTGGGCATATGAAAAATCACTGTATCCGCTTAAAATAACAAAATAAGCATCTGAGATATTTTCCGTCTTCACTTTATCCAATAACTCAAGCCCTGTCATAATCGGCATTTTTATATCCGCAATCACCAGATCAACTTTGTTATTTTTTAGATAATCAATCGCCTCTTGTCCATTGGATGCGGTTGCTACAATCTCATATCCTTCTGCATTCCAGTCAATAATTACTTTTAGTCCCTGCAGGATAAAAGGTTCATCATCTACCAATAAAACCTTTAACATGTTTTACTCCTCTTTCACTTCTAGTTTATTTCAAGTTCATCCATTGGAATACGAATCTGGATAATGGTACCTACCCCCTGTTCACTCTCAATCGAAAATATGACTTTATCATCCGTCGCCATTTTCAATCGCAGACAGGCATTTAAGATACCCACTCTTCCTTTTTCTTTCAACCGCTCGATATTGGCATTTTTCATTCGGTCCTCAATCTCTTTCACGGTATCTTCCGTCATTCCTTTTCCGGTATCTTCTACTTCTATGCAAATGCATTCGTTTTCTTTAAATATCCGGACAAAAATCCAGCCCGGCGCTATTTTACTTTCAATTCCGTGTACACATGCATTTTCTGCAAATGTAACAACGGTCAGCTTCGGTATTCTGTAAGCTTCGCATTCCGGATCAACTTCCAAATCAAACGAAAGCCTTTCTCCGAATCGGTATTTCTGTAATCCAAGGTAAGCTCTTACGAACTCCATCTCTTTTTTTATCTCAATATTATCATTTCCCCAGTCTACATTTTGGCGTTCCATAACCGCCAGTTTTTCAACCATCTCTGCAGTTTCATATTCTCTTTTTAACACACTGTGCATACGTATACTTTCCAGCGCATTAAAAAGAAAATGCGGATTTATCTGCCCGTGTAACGCCAGAAGTTCTGCATTTTTTCTGGCGATATTAATCTCTTGCTCCCGCAGTTTATCCTTATATACCGTCTGTATCAGCTCATTTGTCCTTTGTGCCATACGATTATAATTGTGCATCAGTGTTGCAATCTCATCATTTCCCCTTACTTCTGAAATCTTCTTCAGTTCATCTGCATCCACACTGTCAAAAGCATTTCCAAGATTTCTGATACGATCTGTAATGGAATTGGCGATTCGGCTCATAAGAAAATATGGCAAAAGAATATTAATTAGCAACAGGAACATAATCAGCGGCGCATTTCGGATAATTTGAGAGATAATCTGATTATCTTTTTTTATGACGCAAATCTGAAGATCTTGTCCATATAAGGAGATTTCTTTCTGATGTCCGACTCTGTTTTTTAGGGTAAAATTTTCAAATGGTTGTCCTACCGCATTTTCTTTTGTATTAGAAAGCAAGACTCTTCCATTTTGGCAGATATACACCGGATATGCATAATTCATTCCCTCTATATCTCTTGTAATACTGCTGTAATCAATCTCCATCTTAATTACTTTTTCGCATCCGCGCTTACTATTAAAATTCATTTTTCTCAAAAAAAGAATTTTTCTTTTCGGCTGTATCGCCGGTGCATTCCAATTATCATAATAGAACATTACCATAGCATTTCTTTCACTTTGCGAAAAAATTTTATACCACGGCTCTTCCTTTACCTTGGAAATACGTGCAAATTCGCCGCCATTGATAATTGTTCGATTGTCTGCATAAATGGTTACCGTTGTATTATCCACGCCCATACTGCTGCCAAACAGAGAATTTTTAATTTTCTGATAATTGTCGATATATTCAATCGGTTTTCGATATGTCTCATTCAAAAATTCTTCGACAGCGTTGTTTCTATTAATACTTTCCGCTGTGGACGCAGTATATTCAACCGTACTGGCCAAATTGTAATGAACCGCATTTGCAACATTTTCCATTTCATGCCTTGTCTGCACCGTTTCCGCGTGGAACACGGTATATAAAACAAGGCCATCTGTAACCACCAGTGGAATAATAACACACAAACTATATAAAATCCTTAATTTCGTTTTCAATTTAAAATCGTCCAAATATTTTTGAATTTTATTTCCTATCTCCCGCATAATGACATCCTTTCTGTTTTATATGCGTTCTTTCGTTTTTTTGATTCATTAACTTATATTGTACCATCTGCTTGCACGATTTTAAATCCTAAAACTTCGTCCTTTTCTTTCCTGTTTTCAAAAAAGAAAAACGAACACCAAGTTTATTTTATTGATTTTATCTTATAGAAAACACCGGACAATTTCATAACATTTCCTTGATAAATTATAGTTTTGTAACAAAAAAAGAGGCCAAGCCTCTTTTTTTACTTTTCTTCACATATTTCAAAATACCATAGTACAAATCGAACAGCTTCTTCCGGCTTCTTTGTAAAGGAAGATATCGTCATAACCGGCGTACCGTCATCATAAAATTCTCCAAAGAGTTCTGCTGTTTTTCCCTCCAGACAAATTCCAACCGCAACTTCTTTTCCTTCCGAATTTTTTGCATAATACAGCTGCTGCTTGTGCTGATCCAAAAACTCCTTTGGCAATACCTGTAAAAGATCCAAATATACATTTGCTAATTGATACTCATCCACACTCCACGTCGGACTAACCGTAACATCTATATTTGCATTGGTAATCATTCCCTGATATTTTTGTATACTCGTTACGGTCGTTGTATCTGCGGCCGCCGCATTATCCATTACCTTCGGATGACGAAAACCGGTTTCTACTCTTACCGGAGTTTTCTCTGTATCGATGTTCATCTGCGCCGCATATTCATTTTTTATCATCTCTGATGCTGCATAGGCGTCTTTTGCATTTACAATTGCAACGGTAATTGCTGATTCTTTAATCTCCTCCAAAAAACTGGTGATAAATGTGACTAAAAAAATGATCACGGCCAGGGGAATAATTACATACCATTTATGATATTCCCAAAAATAACTGATTTTTTGTTTCCATGTCATTTCTTTTATTTTTTGCTTTAATTCTGTATCCATGTCTACCTCTTACACATAAAATCCTCGATTTGGACTACCGTCCTCCCGACTTACTGTAAGATTATTTTTCCCATATGTCAAGCCTGCATACACAGTTTGTGCACAACCCATGACCGGTGCAGAGGTATCATGTACCGCATCTGTTTTATATGCTTCATACAACTTTTTCATCAGCCTTTTCGCATCATCAAGTTCTTTTATCTTACGACTTCCCATTGCTGTTCCGATTTTTGCACTAACGAAAAAGTAAATTTGTAATATGTGTTTTGCCAGTTCCTGCTCCATATGCAAAGATACGATTAATTCGTTCAAGCAGTCGTGCGCTCTGGCAAGACCTTTGGTAAACCCTTCCTTATCTTTGTTTTCCTGCGCAAGCTCTGCCTCTTCAATATAATAAAAAAACAATTCGTACAAAATCACAACCAGTTGACTTTGGTTTGCCTGTGAAATACGGAGTGTAAACTCCTGTTTCTTTTCATCTGTCAAAATGACACCTCACTTTTTACTGCAATAACTGTAACATTTCCGACGGTCTCTGATTTGCTTGCGTTAATACACTGATACCGGCCTGATTGAGTACCTGCTGTGTGGTATATTCTGTCATCTCTTCTGCCATATCTACATCCATGAGTCTTGAAAAAGCAGAAGTAACATTTTCTTCTGTTATATCAATACTATTTCCCGTGTGCTCCAATCGATTCTCGTATGCTCCGATTCTTGCACGCACAGAGGAAATAAAAGCATTAGCCTGTCTTGATAATTCAATGGCTTCCTGTGCACTTTCTTCTGTAGAAATATCAATATGCTCCAGATTCATCGTGCGAAGTGATACCTCCGGAATTCGAATTTCAAGAATCTGTCCTTCATTTGCACCAATCTGAACGCGCATTGCACCCATCCCGGTGATATCAAGGGTTACGTCTGAACCTCCACTTGCTTCAAACTCATCTGTTACATAAAAGTTCATTTCGAAATTGCCACTTGCTGTAACGGTTACTTTATCGCCCTTACATGTCACTTTCGCATCATCCGGGAATGCGTTTTCACTACCATTCTGTAACAGTGCCACATCGTCATCCTGTAAATCAATCTTTCCCTCTTCATCTCGAGGAAGTGGATTTGGTATGTTCAATGAATACTTTGCCACTTTCACTTCATCTGAATAGTAGCCAACAGATATCCCTTTTACATCTGCATATCCCTGCAAATCACATTCTCCGTTTAACAGCTTCTTTCCATTAAATTCCGTATCTTCCATCATACGGGTCAGTTCTTCTTTTAATTCCTTTACTTCTTCCTGAATTGCTGCTCTGTCCTCATCCGTTTTTGTTCCGTTTGCAGCCTGGACTGACAGTTCATTTATTCTTTGCACCATAGCCTGCATCTCTGTTAATGCACCTTCTGCCGTACTTACTACGGAAATAGCTGTACTTGCATTCTGACTTGCATTTTCAAGTCCGCGAAGCTGCGCATTCATTCTTTTTGCAATCGCGATACCCGATGGATTATCTTTCGCATGATTTACTTTATAACCTGTAGATAATTTCTCAGAGGAAACATTATACTTCTTCTCGTTTACACCTAATGCGGAGTTCGCAATAATTGCGGATACATTGTAATTAATCTTCATATTCTGCACACCTTTCTGTTTTTACTCTTTCAGCAAAGCAATAAACGCTTTTGCCGCCTGATAAAGCTCTTTTGCAGAAGTATGACGTCCCTGTACCTCTTCTGTCTGATTATAGGTTTTCTTGCTATCGTCTCTGAACCTGTTCGCCGGCTTCCCTGCCTGACGATCATTTTCAAAATAGTTCATGTTGACATCTTGACTATATACAATATTAATATCGGCCATTTTTCCTGTTTCCGATAGAATGTTTTGGACAAATTCATCCTGTTTTCTTCGCAACACTTCAGCCTTTTCTCTATTGGTGCATCCCACAAATCCGGAAAGCATATCTCCGTTGACCTTCAGCTCTGCCATAATTTTATTCCCGTCTGTTAACTGAATCTGTATGGAAACTGCACCCTTTTGCAAATCGGTTTTTTGTTCATGACGAAAACGCACATTTACACTGGTCAACTGACCATCAATTACAGCCGGCAATTCATAATGTTCTTCCTTTGTAAGAGACTTTGCAAGAGAAAGCTGTTTGGAAAGCGCAGACAGCGCCCGGATATCCAAATATTCCAAATTACCGGAAAGCATCGTCTCTTCTAATTCTTCGCTCATTTTTTGATACATTTCAGCATAGGATTCTTGTGCAGAATCCATATCCGTAAATTGTTCTGTGAGGTTTTCAAGCTCTTGTATGATATCCGCATCCTCTGCTATTTCGTCTGCATGCATGCGGTTTTCCTTCTTTATAGAAAACGCATCTCTTAATTTTCGGAACATTTCTCCTTTTTGATGTAACAGTTTATCTGCCGCTTCCAGGTTATCCGGCGTTACAGGCTGCCCGTTTTTAACCAAGAATTCAACGACCTCTTTTCCCACCTGCAATGTCTCTCGTAACCTCTGTAATTGTTCATTTCTATAACTACTTTCCAACGCATTTTCTATTTGCTCTGTTTCACACAGTTCCATCAGCTCTTCCCATGTGGTTTCCATGGAAATGTCATTTTGTACCATGATGGACGGATTTAATTTTGTAAGCAAATCTGCTGCCTTTGTTTCATAATAATGATTAATTTGGTCCGAAATCCGACTTCCCTTCACTTGCGTTTCCTTCAGGAACCCAAAATCGTCATCAATGGAGATATCGATTCCTCGTTTTTGTCCTGTTCTGATTGCGGAAAGAAGATTATCAAAGGAAAGAGGTTGTCCATTGGATAGTACGGTACCGATTGCTTTTCCGTCTCCTTTTTGGATTTGGTGAATCAATCGATAAATACCGATATATGTATCTCTTTCCTGTTCTGAAATCTGATCATTGTTTTCTAGCTGATACAAAAAGTGACTGAAGGTTTCTGTCTGTTGATTCAAATCTTTTTCTTGTTGCGAGAAATACTGTGTCAAATCACGAACGCTTTCCTCTAATGGATTGATTCCGTCCCGAATCATTTGAAGTGTAGCGGATGGCGTCATTTTGTCCAGCAGAGTTCTTAAACTTGCATCCGCCTCTCGTACTGCGATTATATTTTCCTGTGTCAGCTCCATTTTATTATAGGCCAAAATTCGGATGGCTCGGCGATGATCCTCCGTTAATTCAAAATCCAAATCCGATAAAATATCATCTACATTAGAAAATGCATCCTTCCATCGATCACCCAGATCCGCCCTCGGTGTCGTCATAAGAGCTTCGTAACTTTCACCCGCTCGTTTATAGGTGGATTCTAGAATACGACCTTCTTTGTGTACGTGACTAAGCGTAAAATTTTCTGAAATTGACAAAACGCGAGGAACCACCGCTACTGGCATTTGACGAATTTCAGTTGTTTTTTCCATTACATCTCGGAAGATTCCATTGCTCTCTACATCCGGTAATGATAACCCCTGTGTCAGACTCATATCTTGTTCTACGGTCTTTAATTGCTCCACCAAATCTGAAAGCTCCGCTGTTTCAATTGCATAATTACTTTTTAAAAGCATGATATTTGCAGAAATTGTCATCTGAAGCCGAACTTCCTGGAGCATTCTTTGTGCATGTACAAAGGAATTTTGCATCTGATTGGTCTGGTGTATGGAAAGATCTATCGTTTTTTGTGCGTTTGCCAAATTTCGAATATTTATTCTTTCACCCGAATTTATAACCTGCTTTACTGCTTGATCAGAAATCCCATCCACGGCCTCTTTTATTGCCGCCGCCTGCTTATAGATTCCATCCTTTGACAAATCCGCCTCCGACGCCGGTTTTCCTTCTCTTAAAGCCTGTGAAATATGTGAAAGCGCATGTTCTCTTGTTACAGGGAATACCATTTGATTCATTTGATGAAGTTTTTCGAGATTTTCTCCTGTAAGCAAAATTCCTTTTTGCAAAATCCAGGAAGCCTCTTGCATGGTTTCTTCACCTTGCGTAAGGCCTGCTTCTTTGATTACTTTTTCTATTTGATCGGAAAGCATGGTGTAATCCGCAACTTCCATGGTTTTTCCGAAATAGCCATTTAAGTCATCCGCAAAATAACTACTCATCCTGTTTGCAGGATTCCCGTTCTGCCTTTGATTCATTTGCGCACTATAATTTGCTTTATAAATTTGATCAATGGAAAGTGGCACTTCATTTTCCAACATGTACTGCTTTACTTCGTCGGATAATCCGTTTATTTTCATGGCAAGATCCGTTTGTTTGATCGCTTCGGCTACGTTTTCCTCCGTGAGCGGTACATCATTTTCCTCGAAAGCTTTAGCAATTGACTCTGCATAAGCATCATTTCCGGTCATTGCCTTTAGTGTTTCCATTGAAATATCTCCACTACCATTAAAACCGGAAATCACAACACCGGACTTTGCCATCACTGTTTTTATATGATCCATAATAGTAACCGCATCGCCAACTTCTGTTTTTCCCGGTTTTACTCCATCTTCTATTAAGGAAGCAAAATCCTCTCCGGACATCGTGGAAGACATGACTACCATATAATTTTGGTATGTTTCTGCTGAAAGAATTCCGGTCTGATTTTGTATTTCCTGCATATTTTTTCCTTGTTTTGCATATGCTTGAATATCCTGGCCTTTGCCATATAAAATACCAAAACTCTTATCTTCCCGGTCTATATTTTGGGCCACTCTCATCTCTGTTTTACTCAAATCATTTATTTTTCCCGACTGGTTTATTTTATTATCCTGTATCGAATCAAATGTTATTTTCATACGTCACCTTCTACCAATTTTTATTAAAATAGGGACCATGTTTTTATCCATAGCATAAGAAAAAGGTGAATGCATTTTGCATTCACCTTTTATTTCGGTTTTTTTCATCCCTTTCTTAAGGTTTTCACTTATTAAAACAAGAATAAGGCTGCCCCGTAAGCAGGAAGATCGAAGGTAATAGAATATGTTTTTCCATCACATTCTTCCTCTTTTGCGGAAATTTCTTTTGGAATCATTGTTCCGTTACCACCAAAACATTCTTCATCACTGTTTAAAAGTAATTTGTACTTTTTCTTTTTTGGAACACCAACTTTATATCCGTCTCTCTTTACCGGTGTCATATTAAGTACCACCAAAATATTATTCTTTCCGCTTTCGGATTTTCTCATGTACATATAGACACTGTCTTCCGTCCTGTTTGCATTAATCCATTCAAAACTATTCCAGTTATTGTCATTTTCATACATACATGGATATTTATTATAGATTTCTAAAAGCTTGCTCATATAATATTTCAGTGAGCTATGTTCCTTATCAGCTAAATAGTGCCATTCAAGTTCTCTTGCCTCCGACCACTCCTGATCCTGTCCAAACTCCTGACCCATAAATAAAAGCTTCTTTCCACAGTGCGTAAACATATACGTATAGCCCACTCTCAAATTAGCAAACTTATCTACATAGAATCCCGGCATTTTGTTTAGCATAGAACATTTCAGGTGAACTACTTCATCATGGGAAATCGGTAAAATATAGTTTTCGCTTTCATTGTAGCTCATCGCAAATGTAAGTGCATAATGATTGTTTTTACGGAATAGAGGATCAAGTTTCATATATTCACAAAAATCATGCATCCATCCCATGTTCCATTTAAATGAAAATCCAAGTCCACCTTCCTTTGGATCTCCGGTCACAAGAGGCCATGCAGTCGATTCCTCCGCAATCATAAGCGTACCAGGATATCGTTTCTTCATGATTGAATTCAGGTGACGGAAAAATTCAATTGCTTCTAAATTTTTGTTGTTTCCATATTCATTTGGAAGCCACTCTCCATCTTTTCTTCCGTAATCTAAATACAACATAGATGCAACTGCATCAACACGAAGGCCATCAATATGAAATTTGTTGACCCAAAACATTGCATTTGCAATCAGATAGTTTCTGACTTCATTTTTTCCATAGTTAAAAATCTTTGTACCCCAATCCGGATGTTCTCCTCTTCTTTTATCCGGATGTTCATATAAACAAGTTCCGTCAAATGTAGCCAAACCGAATTCGTCTCTCGGAAAATGCGCCGGAACCCAGTCTAAAATCACACCGATATGGTTTTTATGAAGCTTATTTACCAAATACATAAAATCAGTCGGTGTTCCATAACGTGAAGTAGGTGCGTAATATCCGGTAACTTGATAACCCCAAGATCCATCAAACGGGTGCTCTGCGATTCCCATTAATTCTACATGCGTATATTTCATCTCTTTACAGTATTCTACAAAACGATCTGCGAATTCACGATAATTATAAAATCCTGTCTCTTCTTCCTTTTCTCCGGAAACCGGATGCTTCATCCATGACCCAATATGACATTCATAAATCGCCATTGGTTTTTTGTTCCAATCCGTTCCTTCTTTTTCACGCATCCAACTGGTATCAGACCAAACGAAATCAGATAAATCAGCAACAATTGATGCACTATCCGGACGCAACTGTGCTTGATTTGCATATGGATCCGCTTTGTAAAGTTTTTCTCCTGTCGGTGTGGTAATTACATATTTATACATATCACCGATTTGCACACCGGGTATAAATAGAGCAAAAATACCACCATCACCAAGACGTTCCATATTGTCTTTAAAAATATCCCAGTTATTAAATGAACCAACTACATTTACATACATTGCATTTGGAGCCCAAACAGCAAAATAAACGCCTTCTACTCCATCTACCATTGTCTTATGTGCACCCAGTTTTTCGTATATTTCATAATGGGTACCTTGTGCAAACAGATACTCATCATCTTTTGAAATAAAAACCGGACTCATTTGTTTTTTCCCATATGACATACAATACCTCTCCCTATTCCGTTTTTATTCGTTTATAAAATCCTTTTCTCTAAGTACGATCATATCTTCTTTATCATATCGCTTTGCAAATATAACATCCATAAAATGTGAGAAATTTTTCTTTTCTGAATTCTCGATTGCCTGATGAATCATTTTCTTTACTTCATCTACCGTAACCGCATGTTCACTTGTTTGTTTCTCTTCTATACGGTTATATAACGCCAAAACCCCCATATCATCAATAGAATATTCCAGTTCATGCGCATATTCTTTTCCAAACTTTACAAGCCTGTCATTGTCCAATGCCGCAATTTCTATACATAAATTGAAATAGTCATAAATTCTTGCATATGTCTTACTTAGTTTCTCAATTCCGGCTTTTGTATCAACCAAAATATAAAGAATACCACCATGATTCATTTCCTGTTCTGCTTTAAACAGTTTGTTACACAAATCCGCTGACATATTACCGGCGTTTTCAATAATCAGCACTCCGTTTGCTAATTCATTGACAATTGAAAAAATGTCTCTTCCTGTAAACTCCTCACATGAATAAGTCTTCGTTTTTCCGGAAAAACCGCGATTTGCTTTTGATAAATACAAGACTAAATTTTTTACAATATCATCTACACCGGTTGCTTTTTCTCCTATTACAATCACATTTTCTTTGTTTGGAATAAACGACATTCGATCCAGAACATTCGCAATATTCTCCTGTATTTCTCTATTTGGTGCAATTGCACCGAACAAATCTTTTTCTTCTTTTGTCAGACCACGAGGCCCTATCTCCACCGGTTTACTTGGTGCTGACATTTCATTTTCAAGTACAGACGCTTGTATCTTTTCCGTCTCATAGTGCTGCCTACCAAGCGCGCCCATTAATTTTTCTTCCAAGCCATTAATTTCTTCTGTATTAAAGCTGCTTGGCCTATCTTCAATTTCTACATTCTCTACAACCGAGTCTGATGATACAACAGGCTTCTCTTGTATATCTATAAAAGAAGCGGATTCTATTACTGCTTTTGCCAATGTAACCGGTGTCTCTTCTACCGGTTCCGTTTTCATTGTTACTTCAGCTACTGTAAATGATTCCTCTTGTTTCACCGGCTCTTCTGCTACGAAAGACTCTTCCTGTTTCGCTGGCTCTTCTGCTACAAAAAACTCTTCCTGTTTCGCCGGCTCTTCTGCTACGAAAGATTCTTCTTGTTTTACCGGTTCCTCTTCTACGAATAGATTTTCTTCCACTGCCGGCTTTTCTTCTTCTTTAAGAGCAGTCTCTACTTCTGTAGCCAAATCATCTGTATCGGAAAATACATCTATCATTGGGCTTAACATGTTAAGATCTGACTGCATGTTTGTACGTGCAAGCGAATCAAAATCAGAAAATAAAGGACCTGTCTGTTCCATCACTCTCTGTTTCATTTCCTGCAAATGCTTTTCTTCATTTGCTTTTTTGGTTTCTTCCCATTCTGCCATAATATCAGAAAAACTCAATTGTCCTGTTATCTGTTTTTCTACCTGCTGGTTTTCTTCCGGCTCTTTTATTTGAGTTTCCTCTATAGCTACTTCTGTCGGTTCCTCCGCTTTTTCCTCTATTTTCTCAGGCTCTTCCACAACCGGATTTCCCGGTTTTATTTCTTTCATAACTTCTGCTGTAACCTGAGCTACCTCTGCAGCTGCTTGTTTTGCCGCTTCTTTTGCGGCCTGTTTTGCTGCTTCTTTTGCTGCTTCCATCGCAGCATTTTGTACCGCCAAAATAAATTCTTCCGGTAATGGCTGATTCTGTCCAAAAACGATTGGCTGAACTTCTTTGACCGGATCTGTAGATTCCTCTACTACTTTTGGCTGTTCCGGCTCTTTTTCCTCTTTGATCGGAGCTACCAAAGCTTCGATTTCTTCTTGAGTTTCTTCAATTTCCTCTATTTCTTCTACTTCTTTGAGCTCTTCCGCTTTTTCTTCCGGTTGTT
>JAZNEP010000046.1:0-24283 GCA_045588655.1 Lachnospiraceae bacterium
GGAAGAACCAAGTGAGCCAGGAACAACACCGGAAGAACCAAGTGAGCCAGGAACAACACCGGAAGAACCGAGTGAGCCAGGAACAACACCGGAAGAACCAAGTGAGCCAGGAACAACACCGGAAGAACCAAGTGAGCCAGGAACAACACCGGAAGAACCGAGTGAGCCAGGAACAACACCGGAAGAACCAAGTGAGCCAGGAACAACACCGGAAGAACCAAGCAAGCCAGGAACAGCTCCAGAGAAACCGGGAACAACACCGGAAAAACCAAATAAACCTGGAACACAACCGGTAAATCCAGGAAATGACAAAAAAGTTCCGGCGAATAAATCTAAGTGGACAATAGATGAAATCACATACCGTGTGACAAAATCGGATGCTAAGAACGGAACCGTGGAAGTTTATAAGGTGAAAGCAGATAAGTCAACTGTGAAGATTCCTAAGACGGTCAAAATTGAAGGTTACAAATTTAAAGTAACAAGCATTTACAAAAAAGCGTTCAAAAATAATAAAAAGGTAACAAAAGTAACAATTGGAGATAACGTGACATCAATTGGAGCTAGTGCATTCTATGGATGTAAGAAATTAACAAGTGTGACAATTGGTAAGGCAGTTACAGAAATTGGAGATAAAGCCTTTTATAACTGTAAGAAGCTCGAGAGCATTACAATTCCGAAGAATGTAAAAACGATTGGAAAGTATGCTTTTGCCGGCTGTGCAAAGATAAAGTTGATTAAGATTAAATCTGAAAAACTTACAACAGTAGGAAAAAAAGCTCTTAAAGGAATAGTAAAACCGGCAAAGATTAAAGTGCCGAAAAAGAAATTGAAAGCTTATACTAAATTGCTGAAAGACAAAGGCCAGGGTAAGGGCGTTACGATTACATCGTAAAATGAAATAAAAAGAGGATAGATACCAAATAATTGGTATCTATCCTTTTTTGGTATCAAATTGTATAATGTATGTATGCATATTTGCCAATCTTTATCCTTTTTTATGGGTATATCTTGGTAAATGTGATAAAATGATAGAAAAAATATTAAAAATGGAGAGAAAAGGTATGACATTGGAAAAAAAATATGAGCTGACGCAGCAGATAAGAGAAGCAGTAAATAACATGTTTGTCGGAAAAGATGATGTGGTGGAAAAGATATTGATCTGTCTCCTGGCAGGTGGTCATATTCTTTTGGAAGATGTTCCGGGAGTAGGGAAAACGACTTTGGCAAGAACTTTAGCGAAAGTTACAAATTGTACAATGGGAAGAATACAGTTTACCCCGGATACGCTGCCGGGTGATATTATAGGTATGTCGGTTTATAATATGAAATCAGGTGAGTTTGAGCATAGAGACGGTGTGATTATGAATCAGATTCTGCTAGCGGATGAGATTAATCGAACTTCACCTAAGACGCAAGCAAGTCTGTTAGAGGCTATGGCTGAGGGACAGGTAACCGTAGATGGTGTCAGTTATTCGTTACCGAATCCTTTTCTAGTGATTGCAACGCAGAATCCGGTGGAGTTTTTGGGGACATATCCTTTACCTGAAGCACAGATGGATCGTTTTATGATGCGTATTTCTATAGGATATCCGAAAAGAGAAGAAGAAATTAAGATGGCAGCACAATATTTGGAAGGTAAAACCGTTGATTCTCTGGATGACGTATGTAGTGCAGATGATATTATAGAATTAAAAAAAGCTGTAGAACAAGTAAAAGTGAAAGAGGCTGTCATTGGCTATGTGGAGGATTTGGTCAATCTTACCCGCGAGGAATCCTCATATCAGTACGGAGTTAGTCCTCGAGGAATGTTGGCATTGTTACGAGCAGCTCAGGCGAAAGCATTTTTGGAACATAGAGATTATGTAAAACCGGATGATGTAAAGAGTGTGGCGGAAGGAGTTTTGTTACACAGACTAAACCCCACTCCGGAGGCGAAAATAAGAAAGGTAGATATGACTTCCTTACTTCAAAGCCTGATTGTAAAGACAAAAATACCTGTTTAGGAGAAAACTATTATGAAATGGCGTAGGATTATCTATTTGTTTCTATGGATTATGTCTTTGGTTGGAATCTCCTTTTATGGAGGAGCGATAAGCTATGGCTTTTTTTGGGGAGTTACCTTGGTTCCTGTTATATCATTAATATATTTGATGTTGTTTTTTTCGCAGTTCCGAGTTTATCAGGACATCGAAAGTAGAAACATAGTATGTAAGCAGGCCATGCCGTATTATTTTACACTTCCAAATGAAACATTTTATTCATTTGCAGGCTTAAGTATACGATTGTTTTCTGGATTCTCGTATGTAACGGATATGCCGGAAGATGAGGAATATGAGCTGTTGCCGGGAGACTCATATACGTATCATACCAATTTGATATGTAAATATCGGGGAGAGTATGAGGTGGGCGTGAAGGAAATCATCGTAACGGATTTTTTTCGCTTGTTTCGCTTTCGTTATCGGATTCATGGAAGCATCAGGGCGTTGGTGTATCCTCGAATTATACAGAAAAAAGAATTAAATAGTATAAAAGATGTAATTGATGTAAGCCATCTACAATCTCAGATGAATCAGACTGAAATGGATGTGGTCACCAGAGACTATGTTCAAGGAGATTCTTTGAAACATATTCATTGGAAGTCTTCTGCAAAGGAACAAAAATTAAAAACTCGTAACATGTTAGGCGAAAGAAAGCAGGAAATTCTTTTGGTTTACGATACCAAAAGATACGATGCCAATGAAGAAAAATATATCCCGTTAGAAAATCAAATTCTGGAAACGGTACTGGCTTTGGGATTTCATTTTGCAGAAAAAAATATACCATATACGCTTATGTGTGGACAAAGTGGTATACAGAGATATCAAATAGAAGGTATTACCCAGTTGGATCATTTATATCAGGAAATGGCTCACGTGAGATTTGATGAGCAGGAAGAGTTAGAGATTTTGTTACAGCAGGTGTTGCAGGAAAGAATGCATTTGGAAATCAAGACTTTTATTTTAGTGGTCCATGATATGTCTGCAGAATTCATGAAGCAATTACAGTTTTTGGCATCGGAGGGTCTCACCATAATACTATATTTGGTTACGGATCGGAATGCAGAAGAATTTATTAGACAAAGTAATAGCAGATTAAAGATTTTGGTATTGCCTGTTGAGGGTGACTTGGAGGAATTGTTGTGAGAAAAGGAATATTCAGCACCATATATCCTATGGGTTATCGATTACTCATGTCTTCATTGTTAGCGTGTACTGTTGTTAACGGAGTTGGATATTTGTGTGGGATTTCCAGAGTGAGTCTTTGGAACTGGATTGTAATGATATGGACGATTTTTCTGGTATCCTGGTTAAATTATGGAAAAACCACATGGAAATTGCTCGCTGGAATTGTGATGTTGCATAGTATAGTTGTAATGATTCCGTTGATTACCGCGGAGCAAGTGGGAGTTTTTTGGGAGAACTATTCAAGGTGGTTTATAGGGGCTGCAGGATATGAGAAAGAATGGGTAATTGGCTATGAACTTATACAGACGGTATGGGTTGTTTTAGCTTGCTATTTTTTGCAGATTGTAATTGAAAAAAAACAAATATTCAGGGATATTATTGCAGTTTTATTTATTGCCGGTTTGCTGAGTTGTATGCTATTAAAAGTGCAGATTGGTCATGTGGGTGTGGCTTTTGCAACGGGGTATATTTTTATTGCATTTGTGCAGCGAGTACGTATTCATTGGGAGAAACAGAAGAAACATGATAGCAGGGAGTATGTGCTGTTTTTACTTCCGTTTTTTATGGTTTACGTGATTGCATTAATATGTATTCCGGTCAGGAAAGAACCTTATGACTGGAAATTGGTGAAATCAGTTTATGAGAATATCAGTGAAAAAGTGATTATATGGAGAGAATCCCTTAAAAGAAATAAAAGCGAGGATTTTGGCCTTGCTGCTATTGGTTTTTCTGAGCAAAGTAGATTTGCTGACGGATTGGTAAAACAGGATAAAGTTTTGATGACAATTGATGGTGACAGCGGTTTGGCAACCAGTAGTTATCTGCGTGGGAAAAGCTATGACACTTTTTCGGGAATGGAATGGAAAAAGACAATTAACGAAGATTTTGAGGAGTATCCGTTGGATACCTTCGAGTTGCTGTATGCAATCAGGAGATATGATGAAGAAGGACTATGGAAATATGTGCGAGCTACGAACCTAAAGGTGAGATATGAGAAGTTTAATACGGGGTATCTGTTTGTGCCGGGTAAAGTGGCTGGAGTGCGTGATACCGATTGCGTGTGGAGCGCCGGAGATGTGGTGTTCGGAGAGCAAAAAGGGTTTGGTACAGAGTATAGCGTGCTTTATTACCAGTTAAATTTGGATACTCCGGAGCTTGCTCAATTGCTTGAGGTGGAGCAATCAGCTGACGAAGGCGTATGGAATAAAATCATGGATACGAAACATTCTCTTATTAAGAAAAGTTATTCTTTAGATGATTTATATCATTACCAAAATAACATGAAAGAACATTATTGCAAGGAAGTTGTAGTATCAGAAAAACTTCAACAACAGTTGGACGATGTGACGACAGGTTGTGAAACCAAGCTACAAAAGTTAAAAGCATATGAAGAATGGCTTATGGATTTCAGCTATACCACTACGCCGGGCGAATTGCCTCGTAAAGTGAAATCACAGGAGACATTTTTGGATTATTTTTTATTGGAGGGTAAAAAGGGATATTGTTCGCATTTTGCAACTGCCTTTGTATTGCTTGCCAGAGCAGAAGGGTTGCCGGCTCGATATGTGGAAGGATTTTGTGTTTCGCCAATCTCGGATGAGGTGATAGAAGTGTCTTCAAATATGGTCCATGCATGGCCTGAAGTCTATTTTGAAGGGGTCGGATGGATTCCTTTCGAACCAACGCCTGGATATGCCACTTTGCGATACCGAGGTTGGCAGGTGTCAACTTCGAATGCAACGTCGGAAGATAGACAAGATTTGACTACAGAGGCAGGTGGAAAAGACGAAGAGATTGAAAAGCAAAAAGAGGTGTATGAAAAGAACCATAAGAGGAAGCAGAGGATTACTACTGGTTTGCAAAGAGCAACGTTGATTTTTCTGATTTGTGTTCTTATTATATTTGCAGTCGAAAAAACAATACAAGGATTGCGCTATAAGCGAATGAGTACGGAGAAAAAGTTTCTGGTAGAGGTGCGACGCAATTTGTGGATATTTGCAAGACTGGGATATAGGAGAAAAGAATTTGAAACATGGAGTGAATTGCAGGAAAGAATACGAAAAAATAAGATGCATTGGATGGATGAAAAGAAAGAATTTGTGTTCTTAAAAATATATCAGGAATATCTTTATCGTAATGAAGAGATATCAGAAAGGCTTTTACAAGAAACGCAAGAGGAAACAAAAGATTTACTGCTCAAAATCAAAAAAGACAATAAACGAGCCTACTATGTCATATGCATGGGATTGTTACTTCGTGTGAGTATGTAAGAGAGTAATATATCAATGATGTTATAAAGAGGATAGTGTGTTTATGCGCTTCTGCAATGTTCAAAAAAGGATGATTGCAGAAGCGTTTTTACTTGGGAAAGTGCCACTTCACATCAGAAAAGTGTCACTTACTGCTTTGGCTCTTGAGTTTCAAATCAGGGGTTGATAGAATCAAGATAACAAAGAGCAGGAGGTAGCGATGAAATATACTATAAATCGGATTTCACAAGGTGAAGATGAGGTGATTGTCAATTATCTTGATATGACACCTGAGGTGGAGAGGATTGTTAATTTTATAAAAAAACAAAAGAAAAGAATTGTAGGATATGTCGAGAAAGAACAGAGAGTTATTGATATCGGAAGCATTTTATATATTGAGAGTGTGGATGGCAAAATTTTTGCCTATACAAAAGATGCTGTACTGCGCCTCGATTATACATTGTCGCAGGCGGAAGAAGTGCTGAGTGGTATCAATTTTTTTAGATGCAGTAAGTCTATGATAATCAATATAGACCAGGTGGACAGCCTCAGAAGTCTGCCATCCAATCGAATTGATGCGAAAATGAAAAACGGAGAGCATGTTTTGATTTCAAGAACGTATGCATCGGAATTCAGAAGAGTACTTCGGAAAGGAGGACAAAATGAGTAAAATAGATAAACAATTAACCAGCTTTGAAAGATATCTGAGAGAGGAAATTGCAGTAGAATTTAAGGCGTGTCTCTATTTTTTTTGTATTTTATTTTTTTACGCGGTATATAAGCTGATAGGAGGTAGCTATGAGGCAAATATCATTCATATGACAGAGATGATCTTTTTGACCTATGGTATGTGTTATGCACAGATTTATTTGATGAATGGGTTTGATGAAGGTGAGACTTTCGGAGGAAAGGAAGGTTTATTTACCATTCTTTGCGCAGGGATATATACCTTTATATCTTGGATTGGGAACTGGTTTAACAGGAGCGTTGCGGTAAGCGCATGTTTTTTCGGATATGTGGTATTCGCTTATATTATAGGCTTTGTTATCTATAAAATCAAAAGAACGTTAGATGAGAAAGTGCTAAACAATGATCTTAAGGCATTTCAGGAGAGGAGGACCGAACATGAGTAAGGTAATCGAAATCCGAGATTTAACAAAACATTATGGACGGCATCGAGGTGTGGAAGGGGTAACTTTCGATGTGGAGGAAGGAGATATCTTTGGATTTTTGGGTCCAAACGGAGCAGGTAAGTCTACTACCATCCGCGCTATCCTTGGATTGATTCATTACGAGAGGGGAAATGTCAAGATTTTGGGGAAAGATTTGCGCTCGGAGAAAGAGAAGATTTTATCACAGATTGGTTATATGCCGTCGGAAGCTATGTTTTATCCGGATATGAAAGTGAAGGATGTAATCAGGCTGGCAGCAGAAATCAGAAAAGGGTCCTTTAAGGAGGAAGCTGACAAGTTATGCGAACGTTTGAAAGTAAATACGGAGAAAAGAATCAGTGAATTGTCGCTGGGTAACCGAAAAAAAGTGAGCATTGTTTGCGCAATGCAACACAAGCCGAAGTTGTTTGTTTTTGATGAGCCTACCAGTGGACTGGACCCACTAATGCAGGCAGAGTTTTTTTCGCTGATTGAGGAATATGTAGCAGAAGGAGCGACATGCATGCTTTCAACACATGTGCTTTCAGAAGTAAAAAATTATTGTAAAAATGTGGCTATTATGAGGGATGGTAAACTGATTAAGGTAAATACGGTTGCAGAGATTACAAAAACAAACGCAAAGAGGATTAAAATCTTAAGTGACGGAAAATGGGAAGAAATTCTATATAAGGAAGATCTGAACCGATTGCCGGAGTTATTTGCCGGACGTAAAATGGAGGATATACTGATTGAAGATCTTTCACTGGATGAGATTTTTATGAATTATTATGAAAAATAGGAGAATAGGGTTATGACAAGAATATATAAGCATGAGATGAAATTGTTATTTAAGTCCTTTTTGATTTGGACGCTGTCGGTTGCCGGTATGTGTTTTGCCTGTATCTTACTGTTTCGTTCTCTGAAGGGTGAGATGGAAAATGTGGCAGAGAGTTTTTCTGATATGGGGATGTTTTCGGCGGCGTTTGGCATGGATCAGCTAAACATGGCAACTCTTGAGGGGTACTATGCGACGAATATCGGAGTGATGCATAGTCTGGGGGCAGCAATGTTTGCTGTAATGATTAGCATAGTAATGCTTTCAAAGGAGGAGGACGGTCATACCGGAGAATTTCTTTTTACGTTACCATTATCAAGGGCAAAGATTATTACAGCAAAACTATTGGCAGTTATCACCAATGTTGTTGTGTTTAATGTCTGTTGCGTGGCACTATATTTTATTGGATTTTTGATTCTTGGTGAAGAAATCCAATATGACAGATTTTTCTTATATCATGGACTACAACTGTTGGCGCATCTTGAGATGGTTGGAATTTGTTTTGGAATATCTGCTTTTGTGCGAAAGAATAAGCCGGGTATCGGACTGGGAATTGCCTTGATGTTTTATGCATATGACCTGATTGCACGAGTAATCCCGGATTTGTCGGATTACAAGTTTATCAGTCCGTTTGCGTTTGCAAATGCAGGAGATATTTTCAGTACAGGAGAAATTGCAATAGGTGCGCTGGTACTAGGGATGTTGATTATGATAGCAGGTGTGACTGTGTCATACGTTACATATGCAAGACGCGACTTACAGGCGTAGAATAGCGTGAATATTGCAGTGATTTGAAGCGGACGTAAAAATTTTAAAATAGCATTGACATCCTAAGGAAAAAACGATAAAATACATATTGCGCGCAGGAGTGGCGGAATTGGCAGACGCGCAGGCTTCAGGTGCCTGTGGTAGCAATATCGTGTGGGTTCAAGTCCCATCTCCTGCATAACAAAAGCCCCGTATTTACGGGGCTTTTTCATTTTAGCGTTTAAACTCAAAGGTATTCAATAGTTTGATGACATCTTCTGGATCCGGCGTTTGAACTGAGAAACAATAGGGATTTCTCAGATTATTGTTCGGAATAATCATAACAATATACATATTAGGTGTGTCAAGATTTTTGTTTACGAAGGCGCGAATTTCATCTCTTTCATAGAGATAACAAATGTTTAGGTTGGTTTCCAGCGTATGTTCACGAAGTTTAAGATAATAGTACAATTCCATAGAACTTTTCAGATTCCAAAAATTGTAATCATTTCTATCTGCAAGCAATGTACTTTTTAGTACATCAAAAAAATCGTCCGAGACGTCAAAAAATAAATTGAAAGGAAATTCCGGGTCGGCGGTTTGGTATTTGCCAATCATCGATAAATATTTGTTTGAAAATCCAGGTATTAGTTTGTCTGCAACATAATTAAAATGATCATAAAAAATGATAAGCTCGCGATTTTTTTCTTTCGCGTGACAAAGCATTGCAGAATAGTCGCGCATATTAGTGCTAGTGTAGTACGTTGGGATTTGCATAGTTATATTACCCTCAGATATTTCATAGGTACTTTCATATGCCAGAGTTGAATCTGTGATATAGACAGATTTGTTTGTGGGTAACAAATTTGTAAATTTGTACCACATAATAATGCATCCAATCAAATAAAGAGACGCAATAGATAAGAGTGTTATAATCAGTACTTTAAAAAATTTTTTCATAAGAATTCTCCCTTGTATAATATATTGTTTTCATGACCTTTGAGAGTATAGCATAGAAAAGTGAAAAGAGCAAATTGACTTTTTGGCTGACCAATATAAGAGTAAAAGGCGGGTGAAATATTGAAAATGGTAATATCGAAAAAATAAAAAAAGAAAAAGGAAAACAGACAAAGACGCAGAAGATTAAGAATAGGGAATAAATTGTGTCTGTGCAATTGGGGAGGAATACACATGACAATAAGAGAAAATCTAGAGCAAATGGAATGTACCAATTTAAGTCTG
This sequence comes from Lachnospiraceae bacterium, assembly GCA_045588655.1. Lineage (GTDB taxonomy): Bacteria > Bacillota > Clostridia > Lachnospirales > Lachnospiraceae > SVFI01. The sequence goes on from JAZNEP010000046.1 coordinate 9,449, forward strand.
TATGCGTGTTTGAGCAAAAATTCAAAAGGCAGATTGAGAGAAGAGCCACAGTGCGATATTCGACCGGTGTTTCAAAGAGATCGTGACAGAATTTTGCACAGTAAGTCATTCCGAAGATTAAAGGATAAAACACAGGTGTTTTTAACGCCGGACGGTGACCATTATCGGACAAGACTGACACATACGCTGGAAGTTTCACAAAATGCCAGAACAATTGCGAAAGCACTCAAACTAAATGAGGATCTTGTGGAGGCGATTGCCCTAGGACATGATTTGGGACATACCCCGTTCGGTCATGCAGGGGAGAGAGCATTAGATATGGTATGTCCATGTGGATTTATTCATAGTGAACAAAGTGTGCGCACGGTGGATGTCTTGGAAAAAAACGGGACGGGTCTGAATCTGACCTATGAGGTTCGCGATGGAATAAAAAATCACCAGACGAATAGTGAACCATCTACATTGGAGGGAAAGATTGTACGATTGTCGGATAAGATTGCATACATTCATCATGACATGGATGATGCGATTCGTGCAGGGCTTTTGAAGGATGAGGATGTTCCTAAAAGCATAGGAGATGTCATCGGATATACACATGGAGAACGTCTCGATCATTTTATTCATGACATTGTGACAAATAGCGCCGGAAAAAATGATGTTTCCATGTCAGGACCGGTTGCACAGGCAATGAAAGAACTTAGAGAATTTATGTTTGAAAATATCTATCAGAATCCGATAGCGAAAGGTGAAGAGAGCAAGGCGGAAAATCTGATGATTACATTATATGAGTATTATTTAAAAAATCTCGATTTGATTCCGAAGCATATGCTGGAGATGATGGACCGTGATGGAACATCAAAGGAACAGATTGTGTGTGACTATGTGGGAGCCATGACCGATCGATTTGCAATTTCCAAATATGAGGAAATCTATATACCAAAAACGTGGCATGGCTAAATGGTGGTAAACGATAGATGGAGAGAACATGTATTATCCGGAAGAACTAGTAGAAGAAATCAGAAAAAAAAATGATATTGTGGATATTATTTCCGGCTATGTAAGTTTAAAGAAAAAAGGCGGTAACTATTTTGGTTTATGTCCGTTTCATAATGAAAAATCTGCGTCGTTTTCTGTGAGTCAAGGAAAACAGATGTATTATTGTTTCGGCTGTGGAGCTGGTGGTAATGTTTTTACGTTTATCATGAACTATGAGAATTATAGTTTTGGTGAAGCGGTGAAAATGCTGGCAGATAAAGCCGGAATTTCTTTGCCGGAAATCGAAGATTCCAAAGAAGTGAGAGCCAGAGAAAACAGAAGACAAAAGCTTTTGGAAATCAATAAAGAATCTGCGAAATATTTTTATTATCAGCTTCGGGCACAGCAGGGCCGAGTGGGATATGATTACTTTAAGGGGCGCATGTTATCCGAAGAGACTATGAAGCAGTTTGGACTTGGGTTTTCAAATAAGACAAGCAATGATCTGTGTCAGTATTTGAAGCATAAAGGATTTCCTGATGAATTGATTTTGGAAGCCGGTGTGGCGGTATTCCATGAAAAGTATGGGATGAGTGATAAATTCTGGAATCGGGTTATGTTCCCGATTCAGGATAGCAATCATCGTGTCATTGGATTTGGTGGACGTGTGATGGGAGAGGGAGAACCGAAATATTTAAATTCTCCTGAAACACCGGTATTTGATAAGAGTCGAAATTTGTATGGACTTAATTTTGCAAGAACTTCCCGAAAAAATAATATGATTCTTTGCGAAGGATATATGGATGTTATTGCGATGCATCAGGCGGGATTTTCGCAGGCGGTTGCATCACTTGGGACATCCTTTACAAGTGGACAGGCAAATCTGCTCCGGCGATATACGGAGAATGTGGTTTTATCATATGATAGTGACGGTGCAGGAGTAAAGGCGGCGCTTAGAGCAATAGGAATATTAAAGGAAGCCGGTATATCGGGAAAAGTGTTAAATCTTGATCCATATAAAGACCCGGATGAATTTATCAAAAATATGGGTCAGGAGGCATTTCAAAAGCGACTCGATGAAGCAGAAAACAGTTTCTTTTATGAGGTACGAATGCTTCAAAAAGATTACAATCTGAGCGATCCGGAAAGTAAAACTAAGTTTTATAATGAGATTGCAAGAAAGCTTTGCGGGTTTTCGGAAGAGATTGAAAGAGAAAATTATATGGATGCAATTGCACGAAGATATAATATCGGATTGGAGAGTATGCGCAAACTGGTTGTCGGGTATGCAGCGAGAGAAGGCATGGGAAGCGGAGTGGTACGTCCGAAACCGACAACAGCCCGAAAAACATCGCCGAGGGAAAGTGGAGAAAAGATGCAAAGACTTCTCTTGACATGGATTTCGGATTATCCGTCAGTATATTCGCAGATGAAGGCTTACGTGACACCTCAGGATTTCACCACGGAATTATATCGACAGGTAGCAGAGATTATGTTCCGAGATTTGGAGAGTGGTGCATTAAATCCCGCCGGAATTATCAGTCTCTTCACGGAGGAAGAGCAGCAGAGAGAGGTGGCAGGATTGTTTAATACAAAGCTGGATCACATAGGAAAGGACATGGATGAGGATCAGCCGGGAAATAAGTCGGATTTGGAAAAGGCGTTTCACGATATTTTGATGAAGGTAAAACAGAATTCGTACAATTATCATTTGGAACAGTCTGGGAGAGATATCGAAGCGTTGAAGCGTGCAGTTACGGCCAAGAAGGAGCTTGAAGAGTTAGCGAAAACGCATATTTCCTTAGAATAAGGTTAAAATAGATACATAAATGGAAGGAAGGAAAAAAAATGGACGAAAACACACAGGTAAAATTTGACGAGAAGCTTAAGGATATCGTAGCGCTCGCCAAAAAGAAGAAAAATGTGCTGGAGTATCAGGAAGTGCTTGATTTTTTCAATGAGCTTTCCTTGGAGGATGACCAGCTGGATAAAGTAGTAGAATATCTTGAGCATAGCGGAGTCGATGTCCTGCGTATCACTGAAGAAGATGAGCCGGATGAAGAGCTACTGCTTGCTGAGGAAGAGGAAGTAGATGTGGAGAACATCGATCTTTCTGTACCGGATGGAGTTAGCATAGAAGATCCAGTCCGCATGTATTTAAAAGAAATCGGTAAAGTGCCTCTGTTAAGTGCGGAGGAGGAAATTGAGCTCGCTCAAAAAATGGAAGAGGGCGACGAGGAAGCAAAGAAAAAGTTAGCCGAGGCAAACCTTCGTCTGGTGGTCAGTATTGCAAAAAGATATGTAGGACGTGGTATGCTCTTTCTTGATTTGATACAGGAAGGAAATCTTGGTTTGATTAAAGCAGTAGAAAAATTTGATTATCGGAAAGGATACAAATTTTCAACTTATGCGACATGGTGGATTCGTCAGGCAATTACGAGAGCAATCGCTGATCAGGCAAGAACAATCCGTATTCCGGTGCATATGGTAGAGACGATAAATAAATTGATTCGTGTGAGCAGACAGCTTTTGCAGGAACTTGGAAGAGAACCTACGCCGGAGGAGATTGCAGAAGAAATGAACATGCCTGTGGATAGAGTTCGTGAAATTTTAAAAATCTCTCAGGAGCCGGTTTCTTTGGAAACACCGATTGGTGAAGAGGAAGATTCACATCTTGGTGATTTTATTCAAGATGATAATGTGCCGGTACCGGCAGATGCTGCTGCGTTTACACTGCTGCGTGAGCAACTTAATGAGGTGTTGGACACACTGACAGAGAGAGAGCAGAAAGTATTGAAACTGCGTTTTGGTCTGGACGATGGACGTGCCAGAACATTGGAGGAAGTGGGACGTGAATTCAATGTTACACGTGAGCGTATTCGACAGATTGAGGCTAAGGCGTTGCGTAAGCTTCGTCATCCAAGCAGAAGCCGTAAGTTAAAGGATTATCTGGACTGATGATGAATAAGAAAAAAAAGATAGAGCTTTCAGAACGATTGTCTGCAGTGGCCGGCATGGTATCCAAGGGCGGATGTGTGGCAGATGTCGGTTGTGATCATGGGTTTGTTTCAATTTATCTGATACAGAATCAATTGGCAGACAGAGTGATTGCAATGGATGTAAATGAAGGTCCGCTTGCACGTGCAAAAGAACACGTGAAAGGGTATGAAATGGAAGCTTACATAGAAGTAAGATTATCGGACGGGCTTGAAAAAGCCTGTGCCGATGATGCAATCCAGACGGTTATTTTAGCTGGAATGGGTGGCAAACTGATGGAAAAGATTATAGCAAAGTCCATGGAGAGACAATTGTTGATACCGGAGTATGTGTTGCAACCGCAGTCAGACTTAGCGTCTTTTCGTAAGTTTTTAAGAGAGAGTGAATACACGATTATAGAAGAGAAGATGGTGTTTGAAGAAGGTAAATACTATCCAATGATGAAGGTGCGCTACAAGGCAGAGCGTGTACCGCAGACCATATATGATAGTGATGTTGCAGATGCGTTCGGGCCGTGCCTTCTGGCAGAAAAAAATTCGGTGTTACAGCAGTATCTAAAGAAAGAACTGGAAAAGTTTGACTCTATTTTGGAGGAGATGGCCAGAAGGGACAAACAAGATCCGGAGGTGCTTGAAAAAAGAGACTTTCTCAAACGGGCAAGTGCTCTTTTTTAGAAAGGGGTTATATGCGTTGTGAAGAAGTAATCCGTAAGCTGGAGGAACTTTCGCCGATTTCTTATGCGGAAAGTTGGGATAACCCGGGACTTTTAGCAGGACGGAGAGAAAAAGAAATTCGAAGAATATATATCGCGCTGGATGCAACAACAGAAACAATTGAGGAAGCAATCCGATGCAAAGCGGATTTGCTATTGACACATCATCCGCTTATTTTCAAAGGGTTGCAAAAAGTAAGCACGGATGATTTTGTCGGAAGAAGAGTGTTTGAGTTAATTCGAAATGATATATGTTATTATGCGATGCATACCAATTTTGATGTCATGGGAATGGCAGATGCGGCTGCAGATATTTTAGGACTGAAAAATCGTGAAGTTTTGGATATTACGTTTGAGGATGAAATATCCAAGGAAGGATTTGGACGTTTTGGTAAAATGCCGCAAATTATGACATTGCAAGAATGTGCCGGCTATGTAAAAAAAGCATTTGGAATTGAATGGGTAAAAGTATTCGGAGATGCAGAGCTTGAGATTGAGAGAGTGGCTATTTTACCGGGAGCCGGAGATTCCATGATTTTGCCGGCCATTTCCAAAGGTGCGGACTTGCTCATTACCGGGGACATTGATCATCATGATGGAATAGACGCACTTGAGCGCGGAATGGCGGTAATAGATGCAGGACATTTCGGATTGGAACAGATTTTTGTACCATATATGCAGGAGTACATTAAAAGAGAAATGGTACTCCTTGACGTGATGGTACAGCAGCCAAAAAGTCCATTTTGGATTATCTAAGGGGGTTAACAGCTATGGTAAGTATTGAGATTAATGGTGTAAAAAAAGAGTATGCAAAAGGAACTACATATGAATCGGTTGCAAAAGAGTATCAGGAAGAATATCAGGAGCAGATTGCTCTGGCGGTGGTAAATGACAAATTCTGTGAGCTGATCAAAGAAATTGAGAATGATGCTAAGGTTTCTTTTTTAACATTAAAAGATTCCGCCGGTCATAAATCGTATGTTCGGACAGCAACATTAGTTCTGATGAAAGCAATGTGCGATGTAATGGTGGAAGATAAGCCGGAAAAAGTAAAAGTTGAATTTGCAATCGGAAAAGGATATTACATCAGTATTGTGAGTAAGCATCAGGTGACTTCCGAAACAGCACAGCGCATAGAAAAGAGAATGCGCGAGATTGTAAAAGCATGTATTCCGGTGCAGAAGCAGACTTTATCAAAGGATGAAGCAATTGCGTTGTTTGCAAAGCAGGGAATGACAGACAAAGTCAATCTGTTCCGTTTTCGCAGAGGGTCAACGGTTAATGTATACAACATTGGGGATTATTATGATTATTATTATGGATATATGCTACCGGATACAGGCTATGTCTCCTGTTTTTCAATAGAAGCATATGAAGGTGGATTGATTATGAATCTGCCGGATAGACAGCAACCGGGAAAAATAGATCCGTTTGTTCCGAGACAGAAGTTGTTTGATACGCTCAGACAGGCTGACGAATGGGGAAGCAAAATGGGAATCGATACCGTGGGCGATTTGAATAACCAGATATGCGAAGGTAAGTTGAGTGACTTGATTTTGGTACAGGAAGCATTTCAGGAGAGACGAATCGGTGAAATTGCGAGAGACATTGCGGAACGAGGCGGTGTGAAATTTGTGATGATTGCAGGACCTTCTTCCAGCGGAAAGACGACATTTTCACATAGATTGTCCATTCAGCTTCGTACACACGGATTGACGCCACATCCGATTGCACTGGACGACTATTTTGTGAACAGAGAGGATACGCCACTTGATGAAAACGGTGACTACAATTTTGAATGTCTCGGTGCGCTCGATGTTGAGCTGTTTAATCACGACATGAGTCTGTTGCTAAAAGGAGAAGAAGTGGAGCTTCCAACCTTCAATTTCAAAACAGGACATCGTGAATACAAAGGAAATAAAAAGAAACTTGGACCGGATGATATTCTTGTGATTGAGGGAATTCATGGCTTGAATGATAAGTTGTCTTATTCATTGCCAAACAGCAGCAAATATAAAATTTACATCAGTGCGTTGACAAGTCTTAATGTAGATGAGCACAATCGCATTCCAACTACAGATGGAAGACTTCTTCGTCGTATGGTGAGAGATGCGCGTACAAGAGGGGCATCAGCGAAGCGTACGATTCAGATGTGGCCATCGGTACGACGCGGAGAAGAAGAAAATATTTTTCCGTTCCAGGAGAGTGCGGATGCGTTCTTTAATAGTGCATTGATTTATGAGCTGGCAGTACTAAAACAGTTTGCAGAGCCACTTCTTTTTAGTATTACACCGGAAGAACCGGAATACCATGAAGCGAAGCGCCTGCTAAAATTTTTGGAATATTTCTTGGGTGTCAGCAGTGAACATTTGCCAAATAATTCGATTGTAAGAGAATTTGTGGGCGGAAGCTGTTTCCCGGTGTAGGTAATTAGGGACGCAGGAATAACAAAATGAAAATAAGTAAGTAGGACAAATGATCGCGGCTGTCGGGCCGAAAGGTGGCAGACGAGGAAAGTCCGGGCTTCACAGGGCAGGATGCCGGATAACGTCCGGTGGAGGTGACTCCAAGGCCAGTGCAACAGAAATATACCGCCGGCGTAAGCCGGTAAGGGTGGAAAGGCAGTGTAAGAGACTACCGCCTTGCTGGTAACAGCAGGGGCACATGTAAACCCCATCCGAAGCAAGACCGAATAGAAAACAATACAGTTGCCCGCTGTGTTTTCAGGTGGGTCGCTCGAACCTGATGGTAACATCAGGTCTAGATAGATGATCATTCAACGACATAACCCGGCTTATCGTCCTGCTTACTTACAAAAAATATATAGAGGAATGCGATATGCTTTTCAATTCGTTGGCGTTTGCCATATTTTTGCCCATTGTGTTCTTTCTTTACTGGGCACTTCCAAGTAAATACAGACCAATTTTATTATTAGTCGCAAGCTACTATTTTTATATGAGCTGGAATGTGAAATATGTGGTGTTGATTTTGTTTACAACAACCATCTCGTATAGTTGTGCGATTTTAATGGAAAAATGGAAAAAACGGAAAACAGTTCTTCTGTGCGCTACGCTGATGGCGTCACTCGGAGTATTGTTTTTCTTTAAATATTTTAATTTTTTTACAGTTAATATCGCAGCGGTGCTAAATCGCTTTGCAATTCCGGTGCATCCGTTCACGCTGGCATTTATGCTTCCGGTCGGGATTTCATTTTATACGTTTCAGACACTGAGCTATGTTATTGATGTCTATCGTGGGGATGTGAAGGCTGAGAGAAACTTTGTAGTGTATGCAGCATTTGTCTCCTTTTTTCCGCAACTGGTGGCGGGGCCGATTGAAAGAACCCCTAATTTGCTACCACAGATAAAGGGAAAACACAGATTTGACAAGGAAAATGCAATCTATGGTCTTTTACTCATGGCGTGGGGACTGTTTAAGAAACTCGTGGTAGCAGATAATCTGGCTGTTTATGCTGATCAGATTTTTGATGATGTGCATTATTATGGTGGATTTTCAATGCTACTTGCGTCATTGTTTTTTACATTTCAGATTTATTGCGATTTTTCAGGCTATTCAGATATTGCAATCGGAACAGCAAAATTGTTTGATATCAATTTGATGACCAATTTTAAGAGTCCTTATTTTGCGATTTCCATCAAGGATTTTTGGAGCCGCTGGCATATTTCATTGTCGACTTGGTTTCGGGATTATGTATACATTCCGCTTGGAGGAAATCGGGTCAGTAAACTCAGAAATGCGTTTAATCTGCTAGTGACATTTTTGGTGAGTGGTTTATGGCATGGCGCTGCATGGCATTTTGTCGTGTGGGGCGGACTTCATGGTATACTACAGGTATTTGAAAATGGGGTACCGTTTATCACAGCTTTAACGCGGAAACAAAAAGAGAATCCGCAGAGTATAAAAGGTGTGAAGATTTGGATTTGCAGAATGGTTACATTTGCAATAGCGATGTTGGCATGGGTATTTTTCAGAGCAGAAACAGTATCGGATGCATTCTATGTTCTACATCATATGTGGGATGGAATGACAAGCCCTGTTGCATACATCAGAAAAGGTCTGATGGATTTGGGGATTGGAAAATCAGAGATAGTGTCTTTGGCGATGCCGATGATTATGTTACTAATGTATGATTTTATGTCTTTGTACAAAGATCCGATTCAGACATTGCGCAAGGTGTCAAGACCGATACGATGGGTTATTTATTACGGCTTTATTTTTCTTGTGCTGATGCTTGCATCCTTTAACGCACAGGAATTTGTATATTTCCAGTTTTAAAGATCATAAAAAGAGGATAAATTATGTGGAGTGATATTCGACAGATTTGCGGAAAGCTTCTTGTGTTACTTCTTCCGTTTTTTGTATTGCTTCCGTTATATTGCGCGTGTTTTCCTATGTATTATTTGGATGATGAATATGCAATGTATAAGCAGCAAAGCGATTATGTGACTGGCAAATTAAATACGAGTGAGAAGGAGTCAAACAAAATCCTTATTTTAGGTGACTCACGTACAAAAGCAGGGTTTAAGCCGGACATTTTGTGGAGTGAGAGCTATAATTTGGCATTGGGCGGTGCGACTCCGATTGAAGGTTATTACAGTCTGAAAACGTATTTGGAACACCATGAAAAACCGCAGACGGTTGTTATGGCATATGCACCGATGCACTACATGGATGTGGATACGTTATGGACGAGAAGCATTTATTTTCATACGTTGGCAAACGAGGATTTTCGAGATCTTGTAAATCAAGCAAAGCAGTTTCGGGACACAAAGAATATATTGATAGAGGATTATGAAATAGAACATCTCATGTATCGTTTTTATCTACCGAACAAATATGCAACCGCATTGAAAAAATCGGGTTTTGTTATGCGATATGAAAAAACGAAACAAAAGTATAACACAATGGTAGAGTTTAAAGGTCATAGTTTTTACGGTATGGCAGAGCAGTCAGGTGATATTAATGGGGAAGCAAAAGTAACTGATTTTGTGCCTTCTGACATTATCACATGGTATATGCAACGAATCTTTGAACTTTGCAGAGAACAGGGGATTACGGTGATATTGGAGCAGACTCCGATGAACGAGACATCCTATAGCATTCTGACACGTGAGTTTAAGGATCATTACAGAGAATATATGCAAACGATTATGTCGCAGAATCCGGATATTCTGATTTACCCGGATTTTTATTGCTATCCGAACGATTGTTTCGGAGACGCCGACCATTTGAATGAAAAAGGGGTGCAGGTGTTTGATGGGCATCTGATGGAAAAATATCCGAATTTATAGATGTATAGTCTTAATGTGGAATGTAAAAAGAAAAAATACTTGCGTTTATAATACGATTGTGCTACTATGTACGTACACACTTTAAAGCGTTGAAGTTTAAAGCAATAAAGCGATTAGGTATCAGAAAGGAAGTAACTATCATGGCACAAAAAGGTAATTTGATGACTGTTCGTTCCGACATCAAGGTATTGGACGCAACGATTCGTGATGGAGGTCTTGTAAATAATTTTTATTTTTCAGATGAGTTTGTAAATGAATTATATCGCGCGAATGTAAAAGCCGGTGTGGATTATATGGAGTTTGGTTATAAGGCATCCAAGGAGATGTTTGATGTGGAGAAATATGGAAAATGGAAATTCTGTGATGAAGCAGATATTCGTGCCATTGTTGGAGATAACAATTCGGATTTAAAAATTGCGGTAATGGCGGATGTCGGTCGCTGTGATTATAAAAAGGATATCATCGACCGGGATCTTAGTGTAATTGATATGATTCGTGTGGCGACATATATTAACACGATTCCGGCGGCCATACATATGATTGAAGATGCAAAAGAAAAAGGATATGAGGTTTGTTGTAATATTATGGCGGTTTCCAATGCACAGGAATCCGATGTAGAAACGGCGCTTGAGATGCTTGCAGAAAGTTCGGTGGATGGAATTTATCTTGTAGACAGTTATGGTTCTCTTTACCCGGAACAGATTCGCAGACTTGCAGATAAATATGTTGATATTGCGGAAAAGCATGGAAAATATGTAGGGATTCATGCGCACAACAATCAGCAGCTTGCGTTTGCAAACACGATTGAGGCAGCAGCCAGAGGGGTTAGCCTTTTGGATGCGACGATGAGTTCCATGGGACGAGGAGCCGGTAATTGTGCAATGGAGCTTCTACTTGGATTTTTAAAGAATCCGAAATATAATATGTTCCCGGCACTTAAATTTGTAGAAAAACAAGTTTCACAGCTCAAAGAAGAGGGTGTAGTATGGGGATATGATATCCCGTATCTGCTTACTGGACGTTTAAATCTTCATCCATCTGCAGCGATTGATTGTATCCAACAAGGCAGAACAGATTATACAGAGTTTTACACAGAGCTACTAGACCGTGCATAACATGGAAAAAGAGAGAAAATCCCGACTTTTGTCGGGTTTTTTTCATGTAAAAATGATTGTTTTCGTGAGAATAATTGTATATACTATCTGATAGTGGAAAAGAATGGAGAGAAAAATGGATCGAGTTTTTTTAGTCGGAGTAAATTTAGGACAGGAGAATGGATTTGAACGTTCCATGGAAGAACTTGCACTTTTGGCTGATGCCTGTCAGATGGAAGTGGTTGGTCGTATGACACAAAATATGCCTTTCATCCATAAGGCACTTTATGTTGGAACGGGAAAGCTGGTAGAGATACAAGAGGAAGCGCTGCGTCTGGAGGCAGATATGCTTTTGTTTAATGATAGTCTGACCCCTTCTCAAATTCGAAATATAAAGGATGAAACCGGAATTGCAGTCATGGATCGCACAGCGCTGATTTTAGAGATTTTTGCGTCAAGAGCTAAGTCGAGAGAGGCAATGTTACAGGTGGAGGTGGCAAGACTTCAGTACATGCTACCACGTCTAGTAGGGCTTCATGAGGCACTTTCAAGACAGGGTGGCGGAAGTGGTTCCATGAGTAATAAAGGTGCCGGTGAGAAAAAACTTGAGCTGGATCGAAGAAAAATTGAAAACCGATTGACAGAGCTTCGAAAAGAGCTTGCACAGGTGGAAACAGAGCGTATGACACAGCAGAAAAAAAGGGAGAAATCCGCAATACCGCGTGTTGCGCTTGTTGGGTACACTAATGCAGGTAAATCAACCATTATGAATGCAATGGTGGAAACCTATATCGGTGATGAAGAGAAAAAAGTATTGGAACAGGACATGCTTTTTGCGACTTTAGATACATCGGTCCGCAGTATTACGCCAAAGGAAAATAAGACAATTTTGCTGTCAGACACGGTGGGATTTATTGATAAACTTCCGCATGGTCTTGTAAAGGCATTTCAATCCACACTGGCGGAGGCGGTTTCTGCTCATCTAATTTTGCACGTGGTGGATTTTTCGGATCCACATTATAAAGAGCAGATGGAGGTCACAAAAGAAACATTAAAAGAAATCGGGGCCGCAGATGTTCCGGTATTCTATATATTTAACAAGGCGGATTTGATAAAGGCAGAAGAACCGATGGATTTGCCAAAAGTTACAGAGCAGTCCATCTATATGTCAGCAAAACAAAGGGTGGGGATGGATGAGCTGATCGATGAAATCTTAAAACGTGTATACGCCGGACATAGAGAGTGTACTCTGCTTTTGCCGTATGAAAGAGGCGATTTATTTTCTTACTTAAAAGAGCACGCAAACGTAATCAGCAGTAGCTACGAGGCAGATGGAATTCATGTTGTTGCGGAATGTGGAGAAGCGGATTTAGGACGACTTGCGCCATTTATATGTAGCGAAGATTGATACAAGTGGTATACGTTAACATTGAGAAGAAAGGTGATTATTATGACAAAAATTGACATCGTATCCGGATTTTTAGGAGCCGGTAAAACAACTTTGATTAAAAAGTTATTAAAAGAAGCATGGAACAAAGAACAAATTGTTTTGATTGAAAATGAATTTGGAGAGATTGGAATTGATGGCGGATTTTTAAAAGAAGCCGGAATTGAAATTAAGGAAATGAATTCTGGTTGTATTTGCTGTTCTCTGGTGGGTGATTTTGGTACGTCATTAAAAGAGGTATTGAGCAAATATAGTCCGGATCGTATTGTGATTGAGCCATCCGGAGTTGGAAAATTATCGGATGTTATGCGAGCTGTAGAGGATGCAATAGAAAAAGAAGGCGTACAGCTAAATAGTGCGGTAGCAGTAGTAGATGCAAAAAAATGTAAGGTATACCTGAAAAACTTCGGTGAATTTTTTGCCAATCAGATTGAGCATGCAGGAACAATTATCTTAAGTCGTACCGGAGAGATGAAAGAAGAAAAAGTAAACCAGTGTATTTCGCTGATTCGTGAGCACAATGCGAAGGCTGCGATTATTACCACACCGTGGGAGAATCTCGAAGGTGTGAAGATATTGGAAGTGATAGAAAATGCCAAAGATCTGGAAGCAGAACTGATGAAGGAAGTGCTGGCTGAGCATGGGGAAGACTGCACCTGCGGATGTCACGGTCATCATCACGGACACGAGCATCATCACGAACACGAGCATCATCACGAACACGAGCATCATCATGAACACGAGCATCATCATGAACACGAGCATGGTCACGAGCACGGCCATCACCATGACCATGGTGAGCACTGTACTTGTGGGTGTCACGATCATGACCACCATCATCATGCAGATGAAGTGTTTACAAGCTGGGGGGCAGAGACACCGGATAAATACACCAAACAGCAGATAGAGGAGATCCTTGAGAGATTGGAAGATAAGGATACGTATGGGTTTGTGTTACGTGCAAAAGGTATGGTAGCATCGGAAGACGACGCATTCCTGCATTTTGATTATGTTCCGGGTGAGAGTGAGATACGAAGTGGTCAGGCAGAGTACACTGGAAAAATCTGCGTGATCGGATCTGAATTAAAAGAGGAAAATCTTAAGAAACTGTTTTTAGAAAAATAAGAGAGCATGTAGGGAATAGAGGTGAAAAAGAATGATACCGGTTTATATGATCAATGGGTTTTTGGAAAGTGGTAAAACAGAGTTTATACAATATACATTGTCACAACCGTATTTTCAGACGCGAGAAAAGACACTTTTAATTGTCTGTGAGGAAGGCGAAGTCGAGTATGACGAGGCGATTCTCAAAAAAAGTAATACAGTGTTAGAGATGATGGAAGATGAGGACGATTTTACGTCCCAAAAGTTGATTCAGTTGGAGAAAAAATACCGTCCGGCTCGTATTATTGTAGAATACAATGGAATGTGGAATGTGAAGAAGATGAAGACACCTTGGCACTGGAAAATAGAGCAACAGATTACCTGTATTGATGGATCTACTTTTTCAACGTATTTTACCAATATGAAATCTTTACTTGCAGAAATGATTCGTAAGTCTGAGCTGATTATTATGAATCGATGTGATAATGTGTTGGCAGATTTGCCATCCTACAAGCGAAATATTAAAGCAATTAATCCAAAAGCAGAGCTGATTTTTGAGGATAAAAACGGCGAAGTGAATGCAACCTTGGAGGAAGATTTGCCATATGATGTGAATGCAAGTATAATCAAACTCGACGATATGGGATATGGAATCTGGTACTTAGATGTGCTCGATAACATGGAACGGTATAGAGGAAAAACAGTAGAGTTTCTTGCCATGGTTTTAATTCCTGAAAAATTTCCGCAAGGCTATTTTGTTCCTGGAAGAATGGCGATGACCTGTTGTGCAGATGACATGACATTTCTTGGATATGCTTGTGAATATGAAGGAGCAACGAAATTGCAACAGAAAGATTGGGTAAAAGTTACTGCAACCATTCATACGGAATATTTCGCAGCTTATAACGGAAAGGGTCCGGTTTGGCATGCCCTGTCAGTAGAAAAAGTAAAAGCACCTAAAGAAGAAGTAATATCTTTTGTGTAAAGTTAAATCTGGAATTAACAAAGGAGATTCGAAATGTCAGAAGCTGAAAGAGAGCAGCAGTTGCTTGAAAAAAGGCTGGAAGATTTAGCTGAGAAAACGTACAGACAGAATGTCTATGCTTTTACAGGTTTTTTAAGTATGGCAGATATGAGTGTGTTTCATGAAGTTAAATCACGATTTAACCATGTGGGGTATTCTGTTTTTGGAGA
>JAZNEP010000047.1:0-37920 GCA_045588655.1 Lachnospiraceae bacterium
GAATTATTAAAGGATATCTATTCCATTTCCAACAGTACATACCAAAACAACCTAGAAGAACTGACAGAATTATTAGAGTTAAAGGAGTTATTGCGCTCACCCGCAAGACAGTTGTCGCTTGGACAGAGGATGCGATGTGAGATAGCGGCATCACTTTTGCACAGCCCGGAGATTCTGTTTTTGGATGAGCCGACGATTGGGCTTGATGCGGTTTCTAAAATTGCAGTTCGCGATTTTATCAAAAAGCAAAATGAATTGCATAATACGACCGTTATCTTGACCACACACGATATGCAGGATATTGAAGCACTATCCAAACGTATTATTCTAATCGGAAAAGGAAGTATTCTGTTAGACGGTACCTTGGAAGATATTAAGAAGGGCGATGCCAATATTGATGAAACGATAGCGGAACTTTATCGCACACTGGAAATATAGGAGGGGGAGTATGAAAAAATATATATCTTTCTTTCGGATTCGATTTTCCATGGGGCTTCAATATCGTACAGCGGCATTAGCAGGAATTGTCACCCAATTCGCTTGGGGATTTATGGAGATTATGATTTTTAAAGCGTTCTATGAAGCGGATGCGGCAGCATTCCCTATGACATTGTCCGCAACGTCTTCATACATATGGCTCCAGCAGGCTTTTTTGGCTTTTTTTGCAGCATGGATGATGGAAAATGAAATTTTTGATTCTGTGATTAACGGAAATATTGCGTATGAATTATGCAGACCAATACACATCTATAATATGTGGTTTTCAAGAAGTATGGCCAATAGAGTTTCAAGAGCGGTACTTCGTTGCTTCCCGATTTTATTTGTTGCGGCATTTATTCCGGCTCCATATGGGATGGCAGCACCGGCTTCCGTGACTCATTTTGCAATTTTCCTGATAACCCTTATTCTTGGATTACTTGTTACCATTGCATTTTGCATGTTGGTGTATGGTCTTACATTTTTTACAATCTCCCCGCAGGGGCTTCGGATGGTCTTTGTATCTGCGGTAGAATTTTTTGCCGGTGCAATCATACCGATTCCTTTTTTTCCGGAAAATCTGCAGAAAGTACTGGAGTTGTTACCATTTGCGTCCATGCAAAATGTAGCTTTGCGTATTTACAGTGGAAGTATGACAACACAGCAAATGCAGAAAACGATTCTTTTGCAGATTGTCTGGTTAGTTGTTTTGATTCTTGGCGGAAGCTCTCTGTGCAGGCTGGCTGAGAGAAAAGTAACGGTGCAGGGAGGTTAATGGAATGGTTAATACAGTGAAAAAAAGTATTCGTTTATATGGGCATTACGTATCGATTAATGTCAGAAGTATGATGCAGTATAAAACTTCCTTTTTCTTGACGACACTGGGGCAGTTTTTTGTTTCCTTTAATGTGTTTTTAGGAATCTATTTTATGTTTCAACGTTTTCAGAAGGTGGAGGGATTTACGTACAGTGAGGTGCTGCTGTGTTTTTCAGTCGTGTTGCTTGAGTTTTCTATGGCGGAAATGATTGCCAGAGGATTTGATAATTTTTCAGACATGGTCAGAACCGGAAGTTTTGATTTGGTGCTTGTAAGACCGCAAAATGAAATTCTACAGGTACTGGGAAGTAAGTTTGAACTTACCCGAATAGGCAGAATGCTCCAGGCGGTGGTTATGTTTGCTTACGCAGTGAGTCGCTGTGGTGTGGATTGGAACTTACCAAAAGTGCTTACGATTCTGTTCATGGTAATCGGAGGGATGGCGGTGTTTTCGGGACTGTTTTTAATTTATGCCGCACTTTGCTTCTTTACCTTGGAAGGCCTTGAGTTTATGAATGTATTTACAGACGGCGCAAGGGAGTTTGGCAAGTATCCGATTGGAATATATGGTGAAAAAATGCTTTTGTTTACCACATTCATTATTCCGTATGCACTTGTTCAATATTATCCGCTTTTGTTTATCCTGGGACATACGGACAATTTGGTGTTTATGATACTGCCATTGTGCGCTGTGTTGTTTTTGATCCCGTGCTATGTACTTTGGCGGTTTGGAGTAAGGCATTATACTTCAAGTGGATCGTGATTGCATGAATTTATGTTTTCTTTTTTAAGAGATATTCACTTTTTCCTTAAATTCATTTGCATTCTTTCTCGAAATGCGTACCGTTACCTTTCCGGTAAGTGTCGCCAGAAGAGTGCGGTCGACATCCGATGTAACACTCACTACTTTGGTGAGATTAATCAGCGCTGACTTTGAAGCACGGAAGAAATTACTGTCTTCGTAGAGTGCTTCAAGTTCTGAAAGCGTCTTTTTAATCTCATAGCGTCCGCTTTTCATAACAGCCACTGTCTTGCGACCTTCGGATTCAAAGAATAATATATTGTCCAAAGGGACTTTGTGAAGGCTGGAGCCTTTTTTTATGAAAATCATTTCCTGTGTGCGCACCACAGAAGCACTTGCTTCTGATGGGTCCGCAGGTATAGCTTCCGAGGACATCTCTTTCGTTTCAATTTTGTTTTTTATAAAATAGATGGCAATCGCAATGCGCGAAATGTAGAGCTTAATAATGTTATTATATACCAGCGGAGTTTCATATCCGATGATAGCGTGACCGATGAACTCATTGTTAAATGTCATAGGTACCACATGAAGATGTCTGGAAAGGTGTTTGTGCAAGTGAGCAGGAGAAATATCCTTGGACGGAAATACGACAGGCGTATCACTCCATGGTTGATTGCTCATATAGATACATCGAGATGTATTTTCATCTTCCGCAATGTTAACAGAAAAGAAAATGGCATCCCGTATAATATAATAGGAGTTAAAAATAACCGGATAAAGGTCCGCATAACTTGAGCAGGTATAGCATTTTTCTTCCAGTTCACTGTTGCAGTAATATATTTTCTGCTGGCGAAGCTTTTCATGCTGCTCTAAAAGAAGACGTGTGTTGGAGGGAAGTTGGTCACTACATCCACAGCTCATCCCCGTAATAATATCACTTTTTGGAAAACTGATCGGTATCTCTTTTTCATTACAGATCATCGAATGAAGGCGCGACATAACCCTGCGCCCATGATATTCCGCATTACTTGGATAGGTGGTAATGGATAGAGCGGCATTTTTAGAATCATTGCGTGCGCCGAAACCGGTAACAAGGAGATCTTGCGGGACACGGATTCCGAATTTGGAAAGTGCCTTAATAAAAAACAGTGCTACGGTGTCGTCCTGACATACGACAGCATCCGGCTTTTCTACAGTATTATAAGCAATATCTTTGGCAAGTGCTTCACCGCATTGCAGCCAGTAACCACCGTAGATTAAGTTGTCATTTGTGTAAGGAATCTGATGTTCCTGTAGAGAGTTCATAAAGCCAAGTTCATTGTGCAATACCTGATTTGGCTCGCCGCCTAGGAAGTAAAGTGTCTCACAGCCATGTTCTTCGATCAGATGGTCCGTAAGCATTTTTGTCCCATGGCTGTTGTCGGGCATATATGTTTCGGAAAAAAGCATGGATTCGCCAAGAACCATGACCGGGACGTGACAGTTGTCAAAAATATGTTTTTCTACCATATTTCCGATAGATTTAATGGCAGAGAAAGAATTTTCGAAAAATATGACACCGTCATATTGATCAAAATCAATCAGTTGATAAATTTCTTCCTCTCGTTTGGCAAATTTTCCGTTGAGCATAGGTATCGAAAAAGTTACCGTCTGATATTCAAATTTTCTAGCTTGCTTTTCAATGCCGATAAGATAGTCATCGCGATAATCCTCAGTCATATCCAGCATTACAATACAAATTTTCTTGTTTGTCTTCATATATGTTTTCCCCGATGCACAGTGAACGTTATCTTACTTCTGTTATAAGTTATATAGGGTATGCTGTCAACATTTTTGGCAGAAAAAACATGCATAAAATGCAAAATTCGGCGTATAAAATGCCAAAATCGGAGAAAGGGAATTTGAAACATAAAAAACGGCATTTTGCGCATAAAAATAAACAACTTATTTCCTTTTTTGAACCTCTTATTCCACACGCCTTGTTGCACTTTTAGCGTTGCTATAAAATTAAAAATGGATAGAGATATCCAGGGAGGATTACGTGTTGACATATAGGAAAAAGGGAGGACAAAAATGAGGAAGGAAAAAGTAGCTTTAAAACAAATGTTGGCAAAGCTTCTTGTATTTGCGCTGGTGTTCCAGATGACAGTGCCGGTGAATGTTATGGCGGCTTCGGTGGCAGAAGAGCCAGTACAAGAGACCGAAATAGACGTAACGGAAGAGGAGGTTCTGCCGGAAACGGCGGCGGAAGATTTCGTTATTGATGGAGATGGATGGTTGACAAAGTATACCGGAAATGCCACGGAAGTTGTGATACCGGAGGGTGTTACGTACATAACCGAGGAAGTATTTGCCGGAAAAGCAACAATTGAGAAGGTTGTTTTACCTGATGGAGTTTGTTTTATCGGCAGAAATGCATTTGCATCCTGTACGAATTTAAAATCCATCAATCTTCCGGCCACATTGAAAGGAATTGAGGAAGGGGCATTTAGCGGTTGTACAAGTTTGACAATTGACTGCATTACTCTTCCGCAGAATCTTATAAATCTGGAAGCAGATGCATTTGCAGGAGTCAATGTTGGGGAAGTTCGTATTGAAGGAGATCTTCCTACGAGAAAAGATGTAGTAACCTGTAACTATGCAGGCCTTAGTAGTATAAATGCTTCAAAATGTACATTGACATATAATGCAGTAGAAAATACATCGAACAATGGTTTTATTCGATCATTTTTTTCACAGGGAAAGGATAAAACAGTTGTTTTGGATTTCGAAGATGCAGATTCCGTTAATCAAAATAGCCTGCTGAGTTGGGTCCAGGGGTGGTATGAGGATACGGATCCGGATTCTGTTAAAATTTCCAATATGGAGATTAAGAATGCACCTGGCGATGCTTATTATTTTGAGGATGGAATGTTATTTGCGGGAACTAATTTGTTGTGGATTGGAGGCTTTCTGAGAGGTGAGGTCAGAATTCCGGAAGGGGTTACCTGGAGCTTTGGTGTCTCGGGCGGGGATCCGTTTTATTCGGCTAAAGATGTTAAGGTATATCTTCCTGATAGTATGACGAATATTGACGGTGTAGTGAAGGAAATTAATCATCCGGTAACAATTGTTTTACCTGATACACTTGAGCACTTGGAAAGAGTTACTGTTTGGTTTAATATGATAAGAAGTGCATTGACGGTAGTACTACCGGAATCCATGGATAATGTGACTTTTGGCTCGGCGTCAACAATGAACGGAACCACACGTGATGTTTTTAGTGAGGTTGATACCATTGTCATTCCTGCAGCAATGCAAAAAGTTCCGGATAAAGTTTTATCTTCTGCCTATGATTTGAATCATATTGTGGTAGAGTCCGGAAATGAAACTTATAAATCAATGGATGGAGGACTCTATAGTGCTGACGGTAAGATTCTTTACAGATTACCGAATGTAAAAGCAGACACAACCATTACGATTCCTGAAGGGGTGGAAGAGATTGCGACAGGTGCATTTTTTGCACATAACTCAGTTGCAAATCTCACCATTGAACTTCCTTCTACATTAAAGAAGATTAATAAGTATGTATTTGAAAGTTACTATACAACAACAAAGGTTGATTTATTTGCAAATAAATGCGCAGATGATGTTGTTCTGGATGGAGCTTTCATATCCAAAGTAAATAAACTATATGTTAAGAGTGAAAACAGTAACTGGGCAAAGAAAGTTCCATGCAGCGAGCTGATTGTCGGAAATTCTTCGGTGAAGGCAAATGTTCTGGTGAAAAATGAAGATGGTTCAACTTCACCTTGCCCGAAGGGAGGATATTCCGTTTGGGTATATGATGCAAACGGAGATATCGTTTCTGATTTGTGTGCGGTGAATGCAGACGGAACTGTTGATTTCTTTATTCCGCAGAACGGAACCTATACATTACAGTTTAATCCTACCATGACAGACGGTAATGTATACAAGTCTTTCGTAACAGATGCGTGTGAACTTGTTCTTGGAGAGCAGATTACAATTGAGGATGTTGTTTTTGAAAGAATTCCTGTAATCAAAGTACAGACAAATGAGACGAATGTAATCGGATATGTATATGATGCGGACGGAAAGTTTGTATGCGATATGTCTCTTAGAGACGACAATCTCGTATCCGAAGGTCTCAAGCAGGGTACTTACACGGTGATTCTTCACAAAGGTTCTGATGCATTAATGAAACAGAACTGCTTGTCAGATTATGAGGAACTTGGTCTGAAAGAAGGCGAACATTATGCAAAGATTTCAGGCGTTACAATCGAAGATAAAGATGTATCCTATGGAGAACAGAATGTTCCTGTCGTGACAGAATCGGGTATTTTAAAGACTGAGAAGTGTAGCTATATTACATCCGGTATTCAGAATCCTAATGCAGGATATGTGAATTTGGAAATTATCTATGCGGTTGATGAATCTAAGTTTAACGGCGAAAATGCAGAACTTGCTGTTACGTTACCGGAGAATGTGAAGTATGTTGCTGATTCGGCGCGTTTCGTGAAAGGTACTGAATCAACGGCTTGCAATGCACAGGAAGGAAATGCAGCTGTTACTTTTAATGTTGGAAATAACCTGGAAGGTGTTGTCCGCTTTGCAGTGGAAGTAAATGGTGAGGTTGACGGGGTATCTGTCGCATGTCTGAATACCACAGCCGGAAAAGAAGTCATCGGTTCTGTGGAATTCTCCATGAATACATTAACTATGAGAGCACCTGAGTATACCGCAACGGAATCCGTGAATATCACAGGTGAAGCACCGAAGGGAAAAGAAGTAAGTGTATATATTGGTGATGTTTTACTTGGAAAAACTACTGCAAACGTAGCAGGTATCTGGTCTCTTGATATAACACTTCCGAATCCTGTGGCTAATGAAACGTATGTGTTGAACGCACGTGTTCAGACAGGATCTGAAGTTGTACTTGCATATGAGGATGTTATTTACTTACCTAAGGCACCTCAAGTAAAACAGATTAAATATCATTATCCGCAGTGTGGCGGTAACGGCTACTTTAATGTAGACATGAATACCTTACGCGGAGAAAGAGTTTTATTAACTTATGTATCAGGAAAAGTATATTATTTCACCTGCGACTTTTATCTGGAAAACAGTGAGAACGTGACAGAGTTGTATATTACATACAAAGACGGTCGTGTGAAGAAAGCTGTTGCGTGCAAAAAGATGGATAATAACGGAAAGTGGAGATTGCAGATTCCGGTAGGTGTAAATGGTTTTGCGCCAAACTTAAAGCTTGTTGCTGTTACCAATGAATCCGGTTCCGAACAAGAAATGCTTCTTGCAGACTTCCTGATTGAATGGATCATTGACCCGTCAGGCTATATTTATGAAGCAGTGTCTGAGAACAGAGTCGAAGGTGCAACTGTAACCATATACTACAAGGATGAAGCCGAAAATCAGGTGAAATGGAATGCAGAAGAGTTTAATCAGGAAAATCCACTTACTTCTGACGAAAACGGAAACTACGGCTGGTTTGTACCTGCAGGTGAGTGGAAGGTGGTAGCAGAAAAAGATGGCTACCGCACAGAAAGTGAATGGCTTCCTGTGCCTCCTCCACAGCTTGACGTAAACCTTGAACTTGTCAGTACCATGCAGCCTAAGGTAGCAGGTGTTGACCTTGCAAGTGATAAGATGCTTGTCCGCTTTGACAACTATGTCCTTGCAGACAGCTTCACAAAAGAAAACGTATCATTAAAAGACACTGCAGATGCAGCAGTGGAAATTGCATCCATAGAAGCAGTGGATGCAAAGACAAGAAATGAGGCTTCAATCGCAAAAGAATTCATGGTAACCTTCGCAGCACCGGTTGCAGAAGGCACCTATGCAGCAACAGTTGCAGCAGGCGTTAAGAGCTATGCAGATGTAGCGATGAGCAAGGCGCAGACAGTCAGTGACCTGACGATAGCAGGAATCGTGAAAGATCTTAAGACACCTGAACTTTTCGTGGTGCTGGCAGGAAAAGATGGTACCTTTAATGTATCCGTAGTATCCGATGAGGAAGTAAACGGACGTATCCTGACTGCAAATAGTGCAGATGAAAGCAAAGTAAAAGTGGTAGGTACCACAGCAGTGGATGCAGAAGGAAAAGCTACCATTACATTAAACGGTCCGGCGATGACTGAGACAGAGATTACACTCGGCGTAGAGAATTCTTCTTTCACCAAAACAGTTTCTGTTATGGTAATGGATAGTGAAGAAGTATTTGACAAGATGTTTGAGTTAAATGATTTAACCAAACCTCAGGATTCGGAAGAGCCATCCGTATCCGATAATGACGTACCAAAAGAACCGGAAGATCCAAGCGATCCGACCGAGCCTGAGGATCCGAAAGACCCAACAGAACCGGAAGATCCAAGCGATCCGACCGAGCCTGAGGATCCAAAAGACCCGACCGAGCCTGAGGATCCAAGTGATCCAACCGAGCCTGAGGATCCAAGTCATCCGACCGAGCCATCCGAACCGGAAGACGACGTTCCTGTAGACATCAGCAGAGCAGTTATAACAGGAATCGAGGACAAAGTTTACACAGGAAGTACACTCACACAGGATGTGAAAGTATTTGTAAGCGGAAAAGTTCTTGTGAAAGATGTCGACTATACGGTAGCTTACAAGAACAATATTGAAGTGGGAACGGCAAAAGTGATCTTTACCGGTATTGGTAACTATACAGGAACCAAGACTGTGACATTTATGATTGAAAAAGCGGAATCAAGCGAACCGGAGGAGCCAAACGATCCGCAAGAACCAAGTGATTCGGAAGATCCAACCGAACCGAAAGATCCAACAGAACCGGAAGACCCAAGCGAACCGGTAGAGCCATCGGTATCCGACAATGATGTTCCAAAGGACCCAACCGTTTCTGAAAACAACGTTCCGGCAGACCTTGCCAAGGCAGTGGTAACCGGAATTGTAAACAAGGTTTACACCGGAAGAGCACTGACACAGGATATGAAAGTGACAGTAGACGGAAAAACTCTTGCAAAAGAAGTTGACTATACAGTCGCATACAAGAACAATACAGAAGCAGGAACTGCGCAGGCAATCATCACAGGAAAAGGCAGCTACACAGGAAGTAAGACAGTTACCTTTACGATTGAAAAAGCAGCTTCTACTTTAAAAGCAGAAAATGCGGCATACAGCAAAGCATATGGGGCAAAAGCCTTTACCGTAAAAGTGACAGGTGCAACAGGTGATATGACCTACAAGTCATCCGACACAAAGGTTGCAAAAGTAAGCAAGAGCGGTAAAGTAACCATCAAAAATACAGGTAGAGCCGTTATTACAGTTTCTGTGGCAGAAAGTAAGAACTACAAAGCCGGAAAAGTGGAAATTGTGATCGAGGTTTCACCGAAGAAGGCATCAATTAACTCACTTTCAAGCAAGAAAGCAAAACAGCTGACCGTAACTTGGAAAAAGGATAAGAAAGCAACCGGATATGAAGTAACATACTCCACAAACAAGAAATTCAAAAAATCCCAGACCAAGACAGTCCTTGTAAAGAAAGCGGGAACCACGAAGGCAACCCTTAAGAATTTGAAGAAGGGCAAAACCTATTATGTGAAAGTACGTGCTTACAAGGAAGTGAAAGTGAACGGAAAGAAAGTGAAGATCTACAGCCCTTATAGCAAGGTGCTGAAGAAAAAAGTAAAATAGCATAATATCCTCCTTAAGTCCCGCTTGCGTGTGCCATGTCGCAGGCGGGGCTTGTTTTGTAGTATTCCGGATGTTATAGTATTCATGGTGTTTTTACGAAAGAACATGAAAAATATTTTCGGTAAAAACCAGTACAGAGTAAATGCCTATCTAAGGATAGAAAGTTTGAGAGGAGAACACATTATGATAAATCCGGCAATAGCAATGAAACTTATGGCAGCGAAAAACGCTTTTACAAACAATCATCCTAAATTTGTATCTTTTTTAAGTGCGGTATTTGGAAGCGGAATTGTCGAGGATACAATCATCGAAATTACGGTTACAAAGCCGGGGCAGGACCCGATTACTTCCAATATCAAAATCAGACAGGAAGATTTGGAACTGATGAACACATTAAAAGAGATGGGGAAAAATGTATAAGTCAATCCATATCTTGTATTTTACAAACGGTGAAAAGTATTATACAATTTAAGTATAAGTAGGGATTTTATTGTTTTATACATAGAGAAAGGAGGCCTTTTATGGGTGTATCGGGAATTGGGGCAGGAAGCCCGTATGAAGCACTTAGTAGTGGATATCAGATTAACAGAGCGGCGGATGATGCATCAGGATTGGCGATTAGCGAGAAGCTGGCCACACAAACAACCGGATTTGATGTAGGTGCGTCCAATGCACAGGACGGAATCAGTATGATGAACGTTGCTGAGGGGGCATTATCAGGGATCCAGGATTCTCTTCAGAGAATACGCGAACTGGCGCTGAAAGCAAGCAATGGACTTTACACCGCGGATGATAAGGCCTATATTCAGAAAGAGATAGATGGCCTAAAGCAGTCGATTCAAGAGACGGCAAAGGGAACCTCTTTTAATGAGATGACACTTTTGGATGGAAGTAAGGCTGGTGTAGATCTTGCGACTAATCCTTCCGGTACCGGTATGGAGATTCAGATGGTAAACTCCACCTTGGAAGCACTTGGGATTGCTGATTTTGATGTGACGGGTAGTTTTGATTTAAAGGCTATTGACAAGGCGATGCAAAAGGTCAGTGAGGCAAGGAGTTCTCTGGGAGCACAGACAAATGCACTAGGACACACGATTTCTTATAATAATTATGCGAAATATAATATGACTGCTGCAGAAAGTCGTATCCGAGATACGGACTATGCCAAGGAGCTGATGAATAAAAACAAAGAGGAAATTCTTGAGAAGTATCGTATCTTTGGGATGCAGGCTAAAAAAGATGCAGAGGCAGGCATTTTGAGATTTTTTTAAGCGAGAAACATAACAGGGCACGGAAGAAATTTCTGTGCTCCTTTTTTTGCACTTAAGAAATAACATGAAATAGCTGATACCTATGTTAGATAATTTCTGTATTATAGTTTGCGGGGTGAATTGTCTAATAACTTGCTTTTTTTTGCTTTTTTTGCAGATTTTTCCACATATACGGATTGCTTCTGTAGAAATTGAGTGATATAATCATTGGCAAAGGGTGGATTATTAAAGGTATTGCTACGGTTGTATATAGGAGAAGGGAGCGGGTATGTATGTCAAAATTTGGTGACGAAGTTCTGGATCTTGTACAGGAAGCGTATGCAAAAAGAGAGATTAAGGCATATTTTCAACCGCAATTTGATGCTGTTACAGGCAAAATAGTATCTGCTGAAGCTTTAGCACGTTGGATAAAAGACGATGGTACGATTATTATGCCTGGTGAATATATTCCTCAGTTGGAACAATCAGATGCAATTTGGGAGCTTGACTGGTATATGCTCAGAGAAATCTGTATATCACTGCGAGAACAGATGGAACGAAAGATTCCGTGCGTGAAAGTTTCGGTGAATTTTTCCAGAAAGCATATTACAGATAAGGATTTTACCAAGAAATTGTGTAAGATTGTAGATGAGTATGAAATCGATCATAAAATGATTGAAGTGGAGATTACAGAGTCTGCCATGGTTTTCAGTGCGGCGCAGGAGTTGGATAATTTTATTAATTCCATTCGTGCAGCAGGGTTTACGGTTGCGATTGACGATTTTGGTTGTGGTCTTTCATCGCTTAGTACGGTGAAGGATGTTTCGATCGATGTTTTAAAAATCGACCGGACACTCCTTAGTAGAAACTGTGAAGATGAGAAAGAGAGAATTGTTCTGGAGAGCATTTTGGATTTTGCTCACAGACTAAAGCTTGTTACAGTTGCGGAAGGTGTGGAGACAGAAGAGCAGGTGGGATTTCTTAGAACCTGCGGATGTGAACTGATTCAGGGATTTTTGTTTGCAAAACCTATGCCACAGGAAGCGTTTTGGGAGATGTGCAAGCAGAAGGAGACGGAAGAGTTTACGGAAGACATACTCTATGCCCAGAGTCCGATTAGTGCCACGCAGCTACTTTTGGATGCAATTTATATTAGATATCCTTTGATTTTGTATGTGAATTTGACACGGAACAGCTATTACATGATGATGTACGAGAATTTTACGCGAACAAGCTGTGTTTCTGCAGGTAAGTTTAATGAGTGCATTGATCATGCAGTTTCAACGTTACATCCGGATGATCAGGAAAGTTTCCGTGAGACGTTCTGTCTGGAAAATCAGATGGCAGCATATGAACGCGGGGAGAAATACATATCGCTGATTTCGCGTCAACTTGGAGATGATAATGTCTACCGTCGCGTGGAAACGACGAATTATTTTGTTAAGAGTCCGTCGGTGGATGATGTTTTGGTAATTAGTTTAAATCACAATTTGGATTAGTCCGGATTTGTGAAAATGCACATGATAAATAGAAATAGAAAACCCTTTCGCATGTTTATTTGAGTGTGGGAAGGGTTTTTTGTTGCATACAGAGGCAAAATAGCGTAAAATCATGGATGGCAGATTGCATATATAGATTTGGTTTGCAATATCCCAAAAGTGGGGATAATAATAGAAGAATACAGGCAGAAATAGTTGGGAGAATGGAATGTTAGAATTAAAAAATATCAGCTATGAAGTAGAAGATAATAAAGAAATATTAAAAGATATCAGCGTCACAATTGACGATCATTTCGTAGCAATTACAGGACCGAACGGCGGGGGTAAATCCACGCTTGTCAAAATTATTGCCGGGATTGTGAAACCAACCAGCGGGCAGATTCTTTTGGACGGGGAGGATATTACGGAGCTTAATATTACGGAGCGTGCAAAAAAAGGAGTCAGCTTCGCGTTTCAGCAACCGGTACATTTTAAAGGACTCACAGTTAAGGATTTGATTACGATTGCAGCGGGAAAAGCGATGACCGTGACTGAAATATGCGAGATATTATCGGAGGTCGGACTCTGCGCAAGAGAATATGTAAATCGCGAGATTAATGCAAGCTTATCCGGCGGAGAGTTGAAGCGAATTGAAATCGCGATGATTAAAGCGCGGGGGACCAAACTTTCCATCTTCGATGAACCGGAAGCCGGAATTGACCTGTGGAGTTTTAACAGCTTGATTAAAGTGTTTGAAAAAATGAGAGATGAGATTAACGGTACCATCCTTATTATTTCCCATCAGGAGCGTATTTTAAATATAGCGGACAAGATTATCGTGATTGCGGATGGGAAGTTGGAAAGTGTAGGTAAAAAAGAGGAAGTGCTTCCGTCGCTTCTTCATACAGCCAAGGCATGCAAAACGCTTGTGGACAAGAATGAAAGGTAGGAACTAAGATGGATATCATACAGAAGAATTTACTTGAGCAGGTCGCCGGACTTCATGAGGTTCCGGAGGGAGCGTATAATATCCGGGCAAATGGAGAAAAGGTCGCCAGAAATACCACAGCCAATATTGATATTGTCACCAAAGAGGACAAGGACGGAATCGATATTGTGATTAAGCCGGGAACCAAAAATGAAAGTGTCCACATTCCGGTGGTACTGAGCCAGAGTGGGATACAGGAAAGTGTCTATAATGATTTTTACATTGGCGAGGATGCGGATGTGACGATTGTGGCAGGATGTGGTATTCACAACTGTGGTGTAGATACATCAAAGCATGAAGGAATTCATACCTTCTATTTGGAAAAAAATGCGAAAGTGCGTTATATTGAGAAACATTATGGTGAAGGAGACGGAAATGGTGAAAATGTTATGAATCCGGTCACCATTGTTCATTTGAAAGAAAATGCGCATCTGGAGATGGAAACGACACAGATTAAAGGAATTGATTCAACTATCCGTGTGACCAAAGGCGATTTGGCACAGGGGGCGTTTCTGGAAGTAAGAGAAAAAATCATGACGCACGGAAAGCAGTACGCAAAGACAGATTTTTCAATTGATATGAACGGAGAAGCCTGCAGCTGTAATCTGATTTCAAGATCCGTAGCAAAAGGAAACTCAAAACAGGATTTCTTCTCTGTGATGAATGGAAATGCGGCTTGTAGCGGTCACAGTGAATGTGATGCGATCATTATGGATAACGCTTGCGTGACAGCAAGCCCTCAGCTGACGGCAAATCATATTGATGCAAATCTGATTCATGAGGCTGCGATTGGAAAAATTGCAGGGGAACAGTTAATTAAACTGATGACACTTGGATTGACGGAACAAGAAGCAGAAGAACAGATTATCCAGGGATTTTTGAAATAACATGGGAGATAAAATGAAACTTTATTTTGCACCTATGGAAGGAATAACCGGCCTTGTATGCAGAAATGCTTACGAGGCTTGTTTTTCGGGTTCTATAGAAAAATATTTTGCGCCGTTTATTACGGCTACTACACAAAAAGCAATATCGGCCAAAGAACTCAAAGATATCCTTCCGCAACAGAATGAAGGAATCTGTCTGGTGCCACAGATTTTGGCAAACCGTGCAGAGGACTTTATCAAAACAGCGGAGGCAATTGTTAATCTTGGATATGAGGAAATCAACCTAAACCTTGGTTGTCCGTCCAAAACGGTAGTAACCAAGAAAAAGGGAGCAGGATTTTTACAATATCCGGATTTGTTAGATGAATTTTTATATCAGGTGTGTGATTGGACAGAAAAAAAGCAAATCCGTTTTTCGGTCAAGACAAGATTGGGAATGTACGAGGAAGAGGAATTTTGGGAATTGCTGGATCTATATAACAAATATAAACTGTGTGAGCTCATTGTCCACCCGAGGACGCAGATGGATTACTATATCCATCCGGTACATGAGGAGGTGTTTGAAAGGGTGGAAGCACTCAGTACCAATCCCCTGTGTTACAATGGAGATTTATACGACGAGGAAAGATTGCAGAAGTTTGCAGAGGGTAACCCGGATCGTAAGGTAGCCATGATCGGAAGAGGTCTTTTGATGCATCCGGGGATGAGAATGTACAAGCGGGAGCCGGCCGTGGCGCGGGATGATCTTTGGAGATTTCATGACAGTGTATATGAGGGGTATTGTAAGCATATTCAGGGAGACAAAAATATGCTGTTTAAAATGAAAGAATTGTGGTCGTATCTGTGTGAAAGTTTTGATCCGGAGGAGACCGTCGTTAAGAAAAGCTTAAAACAGATTCGAAAAAGCCAGCATAAATCGGATTATGAAAGTGCTGTGAGACAGTTGAAGATGGTAAAATAACAGTATTGTTGGAGAGTTTTTTGTGTTTTGTAAGTTTTCGTTTGCGGTTTTTCTCAATTACATCACGCACTTTATCCATGCCTTCAATTATAAACATCTGAACGTTACCTAAATCGTATTTCTGACCGTAGTCATTATCATTTAACAGTTCGTTGTATCTGGTATAAAGTGCTTCAAGTGTGATCAAACCTTCTTTTTTTAATCTGCGTATAAACTGGTAATTCAGATAAATGCAAGGTCTCTTTCACATAATTCAACAATACGGTCAACAGACTTGACTCCGCGCATGTTTGCATATGTAAGCACTGCATACTTCATTATTGGATTATACCCGTTTCTTCCCTTGTTTGAATACTGAGCTAAAAGCCTAGTAAAATCTAATTCCTCCATAACTTTTTTTAAGGGTATAGACCGGATCGTCGTCAGGTATACTCAATTCGAAGAATTTAAAGTTAATTTTCTGTTGTCCTAATTCAAAAAAATCGTTATAATAATCTTGTTTTTGACTGTCTATTTCCCGACAGCCCCATAAATAATACACCTTTCTTCTTACTATACATTAACCAAAAAGTAATCAAATGGTAAAATATAAAAATCAGAGGATATCTGAAATAGTTCAAATATCCCCTGTCTTGTAAATCTTTTATTTAGACAAATAATGTGTACTTGTTCTAAATGAAGTCACTTTCTTTTCCCCAATATCAAAAGTAACTTCAACAACAGCACCATCTACAGTCTTACATATTACGTTATAGTAAGCGCGTATATTATTACCGCTAGTGCCCGTATAGGTTACACCCATGTCCTGAGCATAGATTTTTTCTACATTGCCTAATTTTAAGTCATCAGCGACAAATGTCTTTATGATATCATCAAATTCCTTTTGTTCTTCCTCAGGAAGCTCATGTTCTACATCTGCTGCGTCCATTATATCCCATCCGTTAGTAAAAGTACCCAGAGTTTCATCCTCGTGATTAAACACAGTTACTTGTCCTGTTACGCTATCAATCCACAAATCATATCTTTGGCTTTCTGTTAAAATGTGTACCTGATAACACTTGTAATCCAGATAATAAATATCACAAACTTTGTCCGGTACAGATTCCGCTTGAACACTATTAATTTCTACTGTTCCATCCTCAGTTTTTATAACCGCTACACCATCGTCTTCCAGATCGGCATTTATAGCATCAGTATCGAGGCTATCTATATCAATGTCAGGGATATCTGTTACAATAACATTTTCTACATCTACATCCTGTGTCTCTGATTCTACATTAATAGGATCTTCAAGGAATATTTGCATGTCACATTCGCCTAGCTCCTGGCCTGAGTACTTTTTAATTGCATCCTCAACGATTGGCTTAAGCTTTCCTAACCCTAAATCTTCTTGAGTTTCTTTTGAATAGTGCATATAAGAGATGTCACAATTATCCCAAGCTATTCCACAGCCATATTCATCATTTGAAACAATTTCCGCACCTTCCGGCAAATAAATGCTTTCATCTTCCTGCCAAATCTGATTCACAACTTCATCCTGTTCAGTTTCTTTCTGCTTAGTATCTTCCTGTTTGGTTTCGTCTTGGTTTATTTCTTTACCTATTTCATGCTTTTGTTCTAGTTGTGTAACCTGTTCCTCCTGCATATTCTTTGCCATACAAACATACAATCCTACTGCTCCGCTTAGTGTGATTGCACCCGCTATAGCTAATGTTAATATTGTACCTTTTTTCTTTCTCATATCATTTACTTCCTTTCATTCTTTTTCATTTATTAACCATGGTAGGTATAGGATACAAGCCCTTTCTTACCATACAATAAAGAAAAAGTAATCAAACGGTAAATTTTTTCGGGATAAGAATTGTAACAACGGTTCCCTTATTTATTTCTGATTCAATATCCATCTGTCCATTGTGATATTCCACAATTTGAGCACATATTGTAAGACCAAGACCGGTTCGCCCTGCTTCACGGCTTCTTGCTTTATCTACCCTATAAAAAGGTTCCTTTACACGGTTTACTTGCTCTTTTGTCATGCCACAACCGTTATCTTCAATACAAATCCGTACTTTATCTTCCTTTTCCTCTATATCCCAGGAGACAGAGTCACCACTTTCGCAAGCATAGATAGCATTTTGAATTAGATTACAAAGCAAACTATACAATAACACTTCATTGGCTTGCATATTCTGAACACTTCTTTTACAGGTAAGTGTAACCTCTCTTTCTTGACACAGTGTATCCATACGTTTTTTTATCTGTTCCGCTATATCATCCAAACAAATATCATCTATATGTATTTCTTCATTTCTTATCTTCGCCATATCAAGAAGGTTATAGGACAACTGCAATAATAGCTTGCTTTCGTCCATAATATAACCCAAGCATTGCATCCTATCATCCTCCGGTACATTTGCCTTTTGAAGATACTCCGCAAAGCCATATATACTGGTTAAAGGACTCTTTAATTCGTGGGCAAAATTATCTACGAACTCCTGCTTTGCATCAGCTTCCCTTTGAATCAGCTCTATATTCTCCTGTATTTTGTCTGCCATCTTATTAAAATGTCTGCCAAGAATGGCAATCTCATCTTTTCCATACTCTGACGCCCGGCTTTCCATGTTACCTTCCGCCATATTATCAACAATCTGTGTTAATTCATCGATTGGTTTCATAGTTTTTCTTAAGACTACAAAAAGAAAAACAGCTAAAATAAAGGAAAAGAAAAGACTAATCATTATGTATTTTGACTGCAGCTTATCCCATACTTCTTCCAGTTCAGTCAATTCTTTTTCGTAGCGCAAATAAAGAGTTTCTTCCACTTCATACAGCTTACCCTGAACTATGATTTTCTTTTTATCCTTACCTTTTATAATAAGTTCATTTTTACCAGCTACAGGATTCCAATCTCGCAATGTTTCTGTACCCTTTGGATACACACAGTTTTCTCCTCTCCAAAGAGTTAAATATACTGTGTCATTAAAATAATTTTCATAGTTTATCATAACCCTTTGCAATTTTGTATCTGTGACATCTCCTTGCTGATACAGGCTATCTAAGCTTCGAAGCAAACCACTAGTTAATATATTATACTGAGCTTCAGCCTGTTCTTGTTCTGCCGTAATATCTTTTTGATAAGTAAGTTTAAATACAACATACATTCCAATATTTAGTATCATAACGAATAATATCATTGTAACTAAATATACTTTTTGCCATAATTTCACTGTGGTTCCTCCTACACTTCCAGACGGTATCCTAGTTTTGTGATAGTACGGATTTCATTTTCCAATCCAAGCTTTTTACGTAATTTTTGAATATGTACATCGACTGTCTTTGTATCTCCCATATAATCATATCCCCACGCTAATTCCAGAAGCTTATCTCTGGAAAGAGCAATATTTTTATTAACAATCAATACCTCTAACAAAGAAAATTCTTGCGGAGTCAATATAACTTCTTTTCCTTGGCACATGACCACTCGCTTCTTCAAATCCACTTGCACAGCATCAATATGAATTATTTCATCCCTTTCACTACGACGTAACACAACATTAATTCGTGCAATCAACTCCAACATCTCAAAAGGCTTTACAATATAGTCTTCCGCTCCTAAAGAAAGCCCTTGCAAACGATCCTCCAAATTTCCTTTTGCGGTTACAAATATAATCGGGGTATCCGATACCTGTGTAATAAAATCAAATCCTGACACTCCCGGCAGCATAACATCTAACAGTATCAAATCAAAGCTTTGCTTCTGCAATATTTCCAATCCGCTCAAACCATCATAACAGCAAGTACAGGTATGTCCCACCAAAGTCAAATTACGTTTTACAAGCTCACTAATGTGTTGATCATCCTCTACAACCAATATATTTGCCATTTGTATTTCATTCCTTTCCAAAACTTTGATTATTATAATATCAAAAAGTAATCAAATGGTAAAAATATAAAAAGGAACTGTCAATTTGAAGTGCACACTTCATTTCCCGACAGCCCCTGTGTTTTTTGTTTGCAAAATTGCATGTATAGTTTTTGGGTGATTTGTAAAATTATGCGCTCTGTTTTTTGGATAATGCGAAAAGTGCCTTGCAGACAGCGGTACAAATCACAGCAGCAACGATGGCTTCAGGAACACCGTTTGCGGCGATAATTCCAAGGATGACACCATATACGGCATCAATCGCGATTTCTTTTACGGTCGCAAATTCGTTGGCAAAGCAAACATAAATCAGATTCATAACAAGAAGTGTATTCGTAAATGCGCCAATCACACTTGCAATAGGGAGTGCAAGATAGTCGCTTCCCTTTGCGTTTTTAAGTAATTTACGAATTCCCTTATAAACAAAAAACGGAACAACACCAACAAGAATACGTGGTACGAAACAAATAACAACGGACCAGAAATTGCCACCTACTTCTCCAAGAGAATAGAATGGAGAGAATGCAAATGACAGCAGGCTTGGATTGAAGGTGTTATTTACGATGGATGTTGCACCAAACACGAAACCTAAAAAGCCACCCTTTTTCGGACCAAGAAGAATCGAACCGATGATAACCGGAACATGAATTAATGTTGCTTTGATAAGTACCAGGTTGATGTAACCTAAGAATGGCACAAAGGCCATCAGAAT
This sequence comes from Lachnospiraceae bacterium, assembly GCA_045588655.1. GTDB lineage: Bacteria > Bacillota > Clostridia > Lachnospirales > Lachnospiraceae > SVFI01. The sequence goes on from JAZNEP010000047.1 coordinate 19,921, forward strand.
GATGATTGCGGTAAACAGTGCGGTGAGCACCATTTCCTGGTTTTTGGTTTTTTTAGACATATGTACCTCCTGCTCTCGTTCCTTAGATTTTTTCGCGAATATGGTAAAGTCTGCGAAAAGGATACGATGCTGTGTTTCATCTAAGACAAAAGACAGCCATATTGTCGTTGTGGCTTCCTGCAAATGTCAGGTGCCGGATGGGATGTTTTCGTCTGTGTGATGAAATGTTTATTTTTACCGCTGACTATAATAGCATATTAATTTGATAAATACAATCGTTTTGTTTTGGGACAGACATTTCTATAGCCTGTCATAAAAAATTATGATATACTAAAGCATAATGGGCATAAAAATATCCGGAGGTGAGAGTATGCGGTTTATTTACAAAACTGACAATGGAAAATTATCATTATTAAACGATTTTGAACCGGACATTTGGGTGAATCTTGTTGCTCCCGATATGGAGGAAATTGTAGAAACAGCCAAGCAGTATGGTATTGATGTGAACGATATGAAGGCTGCGCTTGATGATGAAGAAAGTTCCCGTGTACAGTTGGAAGATGGATATACGATGATTCTGGTCGATATTCCATCAACAGAAGTGCGTAATGATCAGAACGCTTATACGACCATTCCTCTTGGTATTCTTCTGGTAAAAAATGCGATTATCACAGTATGTGGTACAGAAACGCCGATTCTGACACATTTTTCGCAAAATTTAATGCGTGGTTTTTCGACAAAGAAAAAGATGAGATTTGTATATCAGATTTTGTTGCGTACCACCAATCTTTACCAGAATTATCTGCGTGTTATTGATAAACGAAGAACCGAGATTGAGCATAGAGTCAGCATAGATGACACCGAAGATACAGATTTGATCCATCTTCATGAGTTGGAAACCAACCTTGTCTATTTCGCGACGTCATTAAGTGCAAACAGAATTGTATTAGAGCGACTGACCAGATATGAGCGAATCGAACAGTATCCGGAGGATAAAGAATTACTGGATGATGTAATTGTCGAAAACCGACAGGCAATCGAGATGACAAATATTTACAGAGATATTATTCAAGGTGCCAGAGAACTCGTTTCTACGATTTTAAATAATCGACTGAATAATGCGATGAAATTGTTGACGTGTGTTACACTTGTTATGGCGATTCCTACGATTATCTCCGGAATTTACGGAATGAACGTAAGTTCACAGTGGATGCCTCTTTCAACCACACCGTATGGATTCTATATTATTTGCGGATTAATTGCATCCATCTGTGTATTGGCACTATTAATATTAAAGAAAAAGAGAATGCTGTAAATGAAAAAAGGAAAATTATTTGAGTCAAGGAAGCACATAAAAACAGTGTGCATCGGATTAGGAATACTGATGGTAGCACTTGTCCTTTACAGTATTTTTTTCTTCCGTTACAAGATACGTGAGAGTGCAGAGCTGATTGATTCGCTGGAATATAACACATACGATGGGTATTATGTCATGATTACGAATGATAGAAAGAGTTCCTTCTGGCAGAGTGTTTATCGAGGCGCGAATGAGACTGCGCGAAATACGGGTGCATATGTCGAGCTGTTTGGTGAAAATCTGAATGAGGATTACGATAAACAGGATTTAATGAAGATAGCGATTGCTTCCAAAGTGGATGGAATTATTGTAGAAGCAGATGAATCAATTTATATGGAAGAGCGGATCCGGGAAGCGCATGAAGCAGGTATTCCTGTTGTGACCGCTCTTTTTGATAATCCGGAAAGTTACAGACAAAGTTATGTGGGAGTCAGTAGCTATAATCTCGGAAGAGAATATGGGGCACAGGTCTGCAAGATAGCAAAAGAAAAAGGGGCTGGAAACTATTCGGTGCTTGTTCTTTTAGATGAAGGACAGACAGGAAGTACGCAAAATATTGTAATTGGTGCTATACGAGAAGCAATACAGTTTGAGAACATGGGTGAGATGATACAGGTGGAGACCACGCAGGTGGATAGCGGTTCTGTATTTGCGGCAGAGGAGTCCATTCGTGATATTTTTATGGAATCCGCAAATTTGCCTGATATCATAGTTTGTCTGGATGAAAGAAACACGACTTGCGTATATCAGACCGTAGTAGACTACAATAAGGTAGGACAAGTAGAAATTGTGGGATATTATGAGTCAGAAAATATTTTGTCAGCGATTGGGAAAGATGTTATCTATTCGACGATTTCCATTGATACAGAACAAATGGGAAGCTACTGCGTAGAAGCACTGAATGAGTATAGACAGATGAAACATGTGAGTGATTATTTCGGTGTGGACATTACAGTGATTGATTCGGATGTGCTTGGGCAAAGTGCAAAAGGAGGTACCGATGAAAAGATTGAGTAAATTCATTACGGACCTTTCCATCCGCGTCAAATTTTTAATGCTGTTCGTGGCCACAACGCTTGTGATTTTGTTTGTAAATACATTTATGTATTACAATATTAATCGCATCACACTGCGTCTGGATGAGATATATATTAGTAACGTAAAGTTAAATGAAATGTCTGATGTGTTGTCACAGGTGCAAGAGAGCATGACAGAGTATCTGAATACAAAGACGACGGACTCTATGGAGAAATATTATCGCAGTGAAAATGATTTTTCTATGCTGATTAATGAAATGGAATCCGGAACAACAGACAATAATTTGAAATTAATGGAGCGAAATATTCGCAACATGTCTGAAAGTTATCTTGCGCTAACTGCGGAAACAATAGAGGCAAAACGTGGACGAAATGTGGAAAAATACAAAGAACATTTTGATGATGCGAGTGAGCTATATGAATATCTGGAGTCGTACCTGCTGAGCTTAAATAGTGAGAAATTCCGAATTAATACACGCAGTTACGAAGTGCTTTCTACCTCTATGCGATATCTGGAGATTGTCAGTATCACGATATTCATCGTGCTCGGAATTTTTAATGTACTTTTAGTCGGACTTGTAACAGAGTCTATGACGAGACCTTTGCTGGAGTTATCAAATGTGGCAGACCGTGTGTCTAAAGGAGATTTTGCTGTGGAAGTGGTTCCGGTAAGGTCAAAGGACGAGGTTGGTAGCGTAACAGCAGCGTTCAATCAGATGGTAAGTAGTATTCGTGAATATATTCAGCGGATTCGCGAAAGTATGGAGACGGAACGTAACTTAAAGGAAAAGGAGCTGTTAATGGAGGCGCATCTAAAGGATGCGCAGCTGAAATATCTTCAGGCGCAGATTAATCCTCATTTTCTGTTCAATACCCTCAATGCAGGTGCACAGCTTGCCATGATGGAAGAAGCGGATAAGACATATGATTATATCCAAAATATGGCGGCTTTTTTCAGATACAATATAAAAAAAGATAATGATGTAGTATCTTTGGCAGATGAAATTCGGCTTGTGGACAACTACATTTATATATTAAATGTAAGATTTTCAGGAGAAATTCACTTTTTTAAGGAAATTGATGAGGAATTGCTTCACACCAAAATGCCAAGTATGATACTCCAACCGATTGTGGAAAATAGCGTAAATTACGGTATCAGGGATATCGATTGGGAAGGGCGGATTACGCTTTCTGTCTACAGAGACGACAATAAGGTATGTATTTGTATTGCGGATAACGGAGCCGGTATTTCGCAGGAGAGACAGAATGAAATCATGCGTGGGGAAGTCTTGACGGAAGAGTCTGTTTCTGATTCAAATGGTGTTGGACTAAAAAATGTAATGGAGCGACTGCATCTGTTTTATGATGGTGAGAATACATTTGAACTGGTAAGTGAAGGGGAAGGCAAAGGGACGGCTGTATACATTATGGTCCCATATGAAGAGTCGTAATTTAGAAAGGACTAAGTTATGTATAAGATAATGCTGGCAGATGATGAAGGAATCGTAATTGATTCTCTGCAATTTATTTTGAAAAAAGAATTTGGAGATGAATGTCTAGTTGAATCCGCAAAGACGGGGCGCAGTGTGATTGAACTGGCAGAGCATTTTCGCCCGGATATCGCTATTATGGATATTCAAATGCCCGGTATCAACGGTATTGAGGCAATGAAAGAAATTCGTAAGACAAATGCATCGACCATCTTTATCATAATGTCTGCGTATGATAAGTTTAATTATGCCAAGGAAGCAATCAACCTTGGAGTTTTAGAATATCTCAACAAACCGATGGACAGAGTGAAAATTCTGGAAGTGGTGCACCGTGCAATGGTGCAGATTGACAAGGAGCGGGAAAAACGCAGTCAGGAGTTAATAATCCGGGAAAAAATGGAAACTGTAGTTCCGCTAATTGAAAATGGGCTCGTGTACAATCTTTTGTTTCAGGAATATTTTGAGGAAGATATTGATAACTTTAAAAAACTTCTCGGAATCGATACGGACTATGGTTATATGATGGCACTTGTGTTTGGTGAGAGTCAAGAAGGAAGTCGTATGACGAACGCAGTTGGAACAAGTGTGCGCGTGCAAAATCTTACGAGAGAAGTAAGAGAGGTTGTAAAAAGTTATTTTCCGGGTGTGGTTGGCAATGTTATGGCAAATAAAATTGCCGTGTTTATTCCGAGTGAAACGAATAATCTGGATTATAATGAACGAATTGAGATTATTGAGAGAGCCAGGGAGATGGTCAGGAAGCTACGTCAACATTTTGAAGTGGTATTTCGGGCAGGTTTTGGTTCTGTAAGGAGTCTCAATGAGGTGATGGAATCGTATAACGAGGCATTGGATTCCTTGACAGCAACAACGGGAACAGTTGCACATGCAGATGATTTACCGATTGGATGTGACTATGAAGAAAATTATCCTATCGAGATTGAGAAAAGTATATTTGAAAGTATTGAAAAGGGAGATTTGAATACCGTGTTGTCTTCAACGAACCAGTTTTTTGACTGGATGATTGAAAATTATGCGGAGTTTCCGATGGATATTAAGCTCAAGGCATTGGAATTTGTGCTTTGGGGAGAGCATCTGGCTTATCAGAGTGCGGGAAAGCTGTATCATTTTCGTTCCAGACAGGATTATCTTCCGGACATCCTCTCCTATGATAATTATGAGCAGCTCAGAAACTGGTTCACAGAAAAAATGGCCCAGGCCTGCAGGAATATTATGACCAGAAAGGAACAGCAGTCCAGCAGCGTGATTGATAGAGCAAAGGATTATATCAGCACGCATTATAATAGAGATATCTCCCTGGATGATGTTTCGAGAGAGGTGGATATCAGTCCATACTATTTTAGTAAGATTTTCAAGGATGAAACGGGTGAAAACTTTATTGAATATCTGACAAATATTCGAATCACCAAAGCAAAAGAGTTGTTACAGACTTCGGATATGAGTATGAAAGAGATCTGTGGATCGGTAGGATATGCGGACCCGAATTATTTCAGTCGGACATTCAAGAAAAATGTCGGGGTAACGCCTACCGAATTTAAGGAGGGCAAATCATGAGAAGAAGAAATCTGCTATCGATACTCTTAATTTGTCTTTGTATTTTTCTGGGGGGATGCAGCAAGGAAACACAGGAATCGGAAGTAACAGCAGAGACAACCGAGAATAAAATACAGATTGGTATGAGCTTTGACTCGTTTGTGATTGAACGGTGGCAGAAAGACAGAGATGTTTTTGTTTCTACGGCCAAGGAATACGGGGCAGAGGTCAATGTGCAAAATGCAAACGGACGATTGGAGGAACAGATTGCACAGATTGATTATCTAATTGAAAAAGAAGTGGATGTGCTTGTGGTGGTAGGTATTGATTCAGATCGACTTTCGGGTGCAGTAAAGAGAGCAAAGGAAGCAGGAATCAAAGTCATTGCGTATGATCGTCTGATTAAAAATGCGGATGTAGATCTCTATATTTCATTTGATAATGAAAGAGTAGGTGAGCTGATGGGCGAGGCTTTGGCGGAATCTGAGATGCCAAAGCGTAAAGTGCTCATGCTGACAGGTCCCACTTCAGATAACAATGTATCTCTGATAGAGAAAGGATTCCGGTCTGTGATGGAAACGAATGAAATCCAAATTACGGACGTAGTGTATGCAGACGGATGGAAAGCAGAACTGGCAGCAGATTATTTAAATGCCAATGGATCTGCTATGCGAGAAGTGGATGCTATTATGTGCGGAAATGATATGATTGCGACAAGAGTCATTCGTACGCTGGCGGAAAATCGACTGGCTGGGAAGATTAAAATTGTCGGACAGGATGCGGAGCTGGAAGCGTGTCAGAGAATTGTAGAAGGTACGCAGGTTATGACGGTATACAAACCGGTAGAAAAGCTGGCACAGAAAGCGGCAGAGTATGCTTGTTTGCTGGCACAAGGGCAGGAGATTTCAACCGATAGAGAGGATGAGAAATATCAGACCATGTCAGATGGGACATATATGGTGCCAAGCATTTTTCTGGAGCCGATTTCCGTGAATGCAGAAAATATGAAAGAAGTCATCATAGATTCCGGTTTCCATTTTGAGGAGGACGTTTACCTCAATGTTCGTAACTGACGTAAGTAATCGGATATCATCAGGACCGAATACAATAGTAAATTTTTGCAAGACGTACAGGTGCAAATAACAAATTTGTGCTAGTACGTCTCTTTTTATTGTCAAAAAATTCATAAAAAATGAAAGATATTCACAAACAATTACTACTCCGTGTGTGTTATATTTACGTTGTAGCAAAGATAACAGTTACAAAAAATTGTATAGGGAGGATTTATCCAATGAAAAAGAAAATTTTAAGCGCATTACTTAGTATTGCGATGGTTGCTACTTTATTAGTTGGATGTGGCTCAGGAGCAGATCAGGCGTCCACAAGCTCATCCGGCGGATCAGGCGACAAAGGTTTAGTAGGTGTGGCAATGCCAACCAAAGATTTACAGCGTTGGAATCAGGACGGTGCTAACATGCAGAAGGAGCTTGAAGCAGCAGGTTACAAAGTTGACTTACAGTATGCTTCAAATGATACAGCAACACAGGTTTCACAGATCGAAAATATGATCACATCCGGTGTAAACGTATTAGTTATCGCTTCTATCGACGGAAGTTCACTTGGAACAGTTATGAGTCAGGCAAAAGAAGCAGGAATTCCTGTTATTGCATATGACCGTTTGATCATGGATTCAGATGCAGTTTCTTACTATGCTACATTTGATAACTACATGGTAGGTACCAAACAGGGACAGTACATTGTTGATACATTAGATCTTGATAATGCAGCAGGTCCGTTCAATATTGAGTTATTTACAGGTGACCCGGGTGACAACAATGCAAACTTCTTCTTCGGAGGAGCAATGGATGTTCTTAATCCATACATCGAGTCCGGTAAATTGGTAATCCAGTCAGGACAGAGAGATTTCGCAGACGTTGCTACAGCTAACTGGTCAACAGAAGAAGCACAGAAGAGAATGGAAAACATCCTTTCTTCTTACTATGCAAACGGAACACAGCTTGACATCGTTATGTGTTCAAACGACTCCACAGCTCTCGGTGTTGCAAATGCTCTTGAAGCAAACTACACAGGAAGCTATCCAATTATTACAGGTCAGGACTGTGACATCGCTAACGTGAAAAACATGATTGCCGGAAAACAGTCTATGTCTATCTTCAAAGATACACGTACATTAGCAAGCCAGGTTGTTAAGATGGTAGGACAGATTCTTTCAAATGAAGAAGTTTCTGTAAACGATACAAAAACATATGACAACGGAAAAGGAGTTGTTCCTTCTTACCTTTGCGAGCCAGTATTCGCAGACGTGAATAACTACAAAGAACTGTTAATCGACTCTGGATATTATTCAGAAGCAGACTTACAGTAGTTTGAAGTTGAATAGGTTATTAGCAGGCGGGAGAGCATCCCGCCTGTTGATACGAATAGGTAAAAGGGTTAATTGGGATAGATAAGTTTAAGAGAATATATTTGGATAGATAAGTTTTAAGAGAATAGATTGGATAGATAAGTTAAGAGAATAAATTTGAATAGTTGAGTTTAAGAGAATATATTTGGATAGTTGAGTTTAAAAGAATAAATTGGATTGTGTAGTAAAGAGATAAATAAATAATGGGAGGGATACAGTTGGCGAAAATATTATTGGAAATGAAAAATATCACCAAAACATTCCCCGGCGTGAAAGCATTGGATAACGTAAACTTAAAGGTAGAAGAAGGCGAGATTCATGCACTGGTAGGTGAGAATGGAGCCGGTAAATCCACACTAATGAATGTGTTAAGTGGTATTTATCCATATGGTAGCTATGAAGGAGACATTGTATACAACGGAGAGGTATGTCAGTTCTCCAAAATTAAAGACAGTGAAGAAAAGGGAATCGTTATCATCCATCAGGAGCTTGCGCTGATTCCGTATATGACAATCGGTGAGAATATGTTCCTGGGAAATGAAAGAGGAAAGAAATTTGCAATTAACTGGAACGAGACTTATGGTGAAGCTGAAAAGTATCTGAAAACGGTCGGGCTCAAGGAGTCTTCCAGAACATTGATTAAAGATATAGGTACCGGTAAACAGCAGCTGGTTGAAATAGCAAAGGCACTTGCAAAGAAAGCAAAGCTTCTGATTTTGGATGAACCGACCGCTTCTTTGAACGAAACAGATTCCAAGGCACTTTTGGATTTGATGTTGCAGTTTAAAAAAGAGGGAATGACATCCATCATTATTTCCCACAAATTGAATGAAATTTCATATGTGGCAGATAAGATTACGGTTATCCGTGACGGATCGACCATTGAGACGCTGGATAAGAAAACCGATGATATTTCAGAAGGCCGAATTATTAAGGGAATGGTTGGACGTGAGATTACGGATCGTTTCCCGAAACGTACGGAAAAGAAAATCGGAGACATTAATCTGGAAGTAGAAAACTGGAATGTATATCATCCTCTTTACCCGGAGCGAAAAGTAGTGGATAACGTCAATATCAATGTTCGAAAGGGTGAAGTAGTAGGTATCGCCGGATTGATGGGTGCAGGTCGTACAGAGCTTGCAATGAGTATTTTTGGTAAGAGTTATGGTACGAATATTTCCGGAAAAATAAAGATGAACGGAAAAGAAGTGCACTTGAAAAACATTAAAGAAGCAATCAAGCATAAGATTGCATATGTGACAGAAGACCGAAAAGGAAACGGTCTGATTCTTTCAAATCCGATTAAGATTAATACAACACTGGCTAATCTTGATTCCATTTCAAAAAATGGTGTGATTGATAAGGACAAAGAGTATGCTGTAGCGGTGGAATATAAAGAAAAGCTCAATACGAAATGTCCGACAGTAGAGCAGAATGTCGGTAATCTCAGTGGTGGTAATCAGCAGAAGGTACTTCTGGCAAAATGGATGTTTACAGATCCGGATGTACTGATTCTGGATGAACCGACCCGTGGTATCGATGTGGGTGCAAAATACGAGATATATTGTATTATTAATCGATTGGTGGCAGAAGGAAAATCTGTGATTATGATTTCCTCTGAGCTTCCGGAGGTTCTTGGCATGTGTGACCGTATCTATGTCATGAACGAGGGAAAAATGGTCGGAGAGCTGGATGCAGCAGAAGCGACACAGGAAGTGATTATGTCACATATTATTAAATCGGCGAATAAAGGAGCGTAAACAATGGATAAGACAAAATTAATGGGTGGTATAAAAAAATATACAATGATCATTGTGTTAATTTTAGTTACATTGTTCTTTACGTGGCAGACAGATGGAAAAATTCTTCTTCCACAGAACGTAAGTAACTTGATTTCACAGAATGCATATGTGTTTGTACTTGCTTCCGGTATGTTACTTTGTATCTTGACCGGTGGTAATATTGACCTTTCTGTAGGTTCAGTTGTTTGTTTCGTAGGTGCGATTGGTGCAACATTAATGGAAAATAGTGGATGGAATCCGGTAGCGGCTTCTATTATGATGATTATTGTGGGTATTGCAATTGGTGCATGGCAGGCTTTCTGGATTGCTTATGTGCATGTTCCGCCGTTTATCGTTACTCTGGCCGGAATGCTTGTGTTCCGAGGACTTTCTAACGTAGTGCTGGACGGACTTACCGTTTCACTTACAAATGAAAAATTCATTCAGATCTTTGGTGGCGGTGCAAATTGTTACATTCCGGATTATTTTGGAGGAAATGGTTTTAACGTATTTTGTATGGTAATTGGTGCGGTTGCTTGTGCGATTTATGTAATTATCCAGATTAAAAATCGCTTAGACAGAGCAAAAAAAGGATATGAAATGGAACCGCTTGCATCAATGGTGGCCAAAACGGTAGTCATTTGTGCGGTAATCTTAGTATTTGCTTTCCGTCTTGCACAGTACAAAGGAATTCCGTCAGCACTTGTATGGGTAATGGTAGTTGTTCTTGTATATGGTTATATTACGAGTAAGACAACGACAGGTCGTTACTTCTATGCGGTAGGTGGAAATGAAAAAGCGACAAAACTTTCCGGTATTAATACAAAGAAAGTATACTTTATTGCATATACAAACATGGGATTTTTGGCAGCACTTGCAGGTATGCTGACAATTGCACGTATGACCAGTGCGCAGCCGACTTATGGACAGAACTACGAAATGGATGCGATCAGCTCTTGTTTCGTCGGCGGTGCTTCGGCTTATGGTGGAGTAGGTACGATTCCTGGTGTTATCGTAGGTGCGGTTCTGATGGGTGTAATCAACCTTGGTATGTCTATCATGGGTGTGGATGCAAACTATCAGAAAGTAGTAAAAGGTATGGTTCTTTTAGCAGCGGTTATCTTTGATATCGTTACGAAAAAGACAGATAAATAGGTTGTTGTCCTTCTTAATACTCTATAAAAGGGGCTGTTGTAAGGGAGTGGTTTCACCTTACAACAGTCCTTTTTGCGTGGAAAAAAATTGCCAAAACCATGCTTTCGAAGTATAATCAATCTGATATGTTTTTAAAAGGAAGGAAAAAGAATGATTTTTAATTCGGTCAGCTATCTGCTGTTTTTTCCAATCGTGGTGCTCCTATATTTTTTGCTTCCGCAGAAGATGCGTAATGTCTGGCTGCTTGTGGTGAGCTACTATTTTTATATGAATTGGAATGCAAAGTATGCACTGCTGCTTGCAGGGTCCACGCTAGTAACATTTATATGCAGTCTTTTGGTGGAACGTTTCCGGGCAGGTGGAAAACCTGCGCTTGCTAAGTGGGCACTTGCGGGGAGTTTTATCATCAACATTGGGATATTATTAATATTCAAATACAGTAATTTTTTTGTAGAAAACATAAACCGTCTGATGAAGGTGCTGGGACAGACAGGGAAGATATCTGCTTTTGATATCGTGTTGCCTGTCGGTATTTCTTTTTATGTGTTTCAGGCATTAAGTTATACCATGGATGTGTATCGCGGTGAGATTAAGGCAACCAAAAATCTGATGCGCTATGCACTTTTTGTATCGTTTTTTCCGCAGCTTGTAGCAGGACCGATTGAGCGTTCTAAAAATTTGCTGGAACAATTCGAACAAAAACATAAGTTTGATGTGGATCGTGTGCGGAGTGGTCTTCTTACTATGTTGTGGGGACTTTTTATGAAAATAGTAATCGCGGATAATTTGTCCGGGATTGTGACGAAAGTATACGATAACTATTTGGAATATACCGGTGTGGAGATTTTAATTGCTACAGCACTTTTTGCATTTCAGATTTACTGCGATTTTGGCGGGTATTCCAATATTGCCATTGGTAGTGCAAGAGTGCTTGGTTTTCAGTTGATGGAGAATTTTAATTGTCCGTATCTGGCTACCTCAGTAAATGATTTTTGGAAGCGTTGGCATATTTCCCTGACAAGCTGGTTTAGAGATTATCTTTATATTCCTCTTGGAGGAAACCGGAAGGGAACAGTTAGGAAATATGTAAATATCCTGATTATTTTTTTAGTAAGCGGCTTGTGGCATGGAGCCAATTGGACCTATGTGTTTTGGGGAGGGCTCAACGGATTGTACCTGGTCATGGAACAGGTCAGTGCGCCGATTCGCAGAAGGATTGGAGAGTTTGTACATGTCGACAGAACGCGTTTCTCGTACCATTTTTTTGCAGGACTTTGGACCTTTGTACTTGTTGATATTTCGTGGATGTTTTTCCGCGCAGAGAGTTTTGCACAAGTGTTTGGTATGCTTAGACAGATTAAGGCAAACTTTGGCGGCTTGAGATTGTTTGGATATGCAATCGTTAATTGGGGTCTGGATCTGCCTTCTCTTTTCGCACTGGTGATTGCGTTTGCACTTCTATTTGCGGTAGACATATGCCGTTACAGGGGAGTGGAAGTCAGTAAAGTAATCTTTATGCAGGGGGCACCGTTTCGATATCTGGTGTATATCGGACTGCTAATGATGATAATGATGTTTGGAATTTATGGATATGAATATGCACAGACTGCATTTATCTATTTCCAATTTTAATGATATATAGCTTAAATTACCGATAACTTAAATGGTATATGGCATAAAATAGAAAGGCGACTATGAAAAAGAAAATTGCTTTTTTTATAAAGTTAATAGTGCTGACGCTTTTTCTTTTCGTGTTCTGCTTTGTCATCGTAATGCCACAGTATACAGGGAACTATCAGGCTTCGATGATTGACAAGGTGGAGAGATTAAAGAGCACGGAGGGACCTAAGATTGTACTTATAGGGAACTCCAATCTGGCGTTTGGTATTGATAGCGCCAGGATTGAGGAAGCGTTTGGAATGCCTGTGGTCAATATGGGACTTCACGGTGGTGTCGGAAATGCGTTTAATGAGCAGGCGGCGAAATACAATGTGGATGAAGGCGATATTTACATTGTGTCGCACACCAATTATGATGATGCGGATTGCATCAAAAATCCGATGTTGGCGTGGATAACCATTGAAAATCATGCGGAGTTGTACCCGCTGATACGTCCAAAGGATTGGCTTGATATGGTAAAAGCCTATCCGACGTATCTGAAAAAATGTCTGACGATGTGGCGGACGGAAACAGGAAATCTGGAAACGAATGATTGTTACCGGCGCAGTGCATTTAATGCGTATGGTGACATTTATTATCCAAGACCGGTGACGGAAGGCGGTATTGACTTTTCTTCCGTGACCATCAATCATATCAATGATTCGACAGCGCAGAGATTAAATGAGTTGAACCGCTATTTGACAGAGCGCGGAGCGACCATGGTTGTTGCGGCTTATCCGATAGCGGTGTATGAGAAAACGCCGTCCCCGGAGGAGTATTATGAGATGGGAAGAGAGATGGCAGAATCCCTTGAGTGTCCGGTAATCTCAGATTTTAGAGACTATATGTTAGACGAAGCATACTTTTATAATTCACATACACATTTGACAGATGAAGGTACACGGCTTCGTACAGATCAACTCATCCGTGATATACATGATTATATGGATGGCATAAAGAAGTATGAATTGAAATAAAAAGGAAATAACAGGAGGAAATAAAAATGATATCACCAAAGTATAAGGAAATGTTAGGACAAAAATCAGTCATTCGTGAGATGAGCGCAAAGGCGCACAAAATAGGAGAAGAAATCGGATTTGAAAACGTGTTCGATTACAGCCTTGGAAATCCAAGCGTTCCGGCGCCGACACGAGTGAATGAAGTGATGAAAAAAATCATAGAGGAATCCGATCCACTTGCGTTACATGGATATAGTGAGGGTCACGGAATTCTTTCTGTGCGTGAAAAAATTGCCGGTTATTTAAAAGAGACCTATGGTATTCCATATAATTTTAATCATATTTTTATGGCATCCGGTGCAGCAGGAGCCTTGGCTCATGCGTTCCGTGCAGTGGTATGTCCGGGCGAGGAAATTATTACATTTGCGCCATTCTTTCCGGAGTACAGACCTTACGTAGAAACGACGGGTGCGACTTTAAAAGTAATTCCGGCGGATACAACATCCTTCCAGATTAATTTTGAAGCGTTTGAAAAGGAATTAAATGAAAAGACAGCAGCTATTTTGATTAATTCTCCGAACAATCCATCCGGTATTGTGTATTCGACAGAGACAATCAAAAAACTGGCAGATATTTTAAATAAAGCACAGGAAACATACGGGCATGATATTTTTATTATTTCGGATGAACCTTATCGTGAAATCGTATTTGAAGGCGTGGATGCACCTTGCATTTCAAAATTCTACGACAACACGATTATGTGCTACTCATACAGTAAGTCTCTTTCATTTCCTGGTGAACGTATCGGTTATGTAGCAGTGAATCCTTCATGCAAGGATGCGGAGACGATTATACATATGTGCGTGCAGATTTCAAGAGGAATCGGTCATAACTGTCCGGCTTCGTTAATTCAGCTGACAGTGGCAGAACTTCTTGGTGAAACCTCCGATCTGGCGGTTTATGAAACGAATGCAACGATTTTATATGACGAGTTGACACGATTGGGATTCTCTATCGTAAAACCAGGCGGAACCTTCTACATGTTCCCGAAATCACCAATCGAAGATGCAAATGAATTTTGCCGTGTGGCATTAGAAAAATACAATTTGGTACTTGTACCGGGAGATAGTTTTGGATGTCCGGGATTTTTCCGTATCTCTTACTGTGTAGAGACAGAAAAGGTAAAACGCTCGCTTGAGGCATTTGCCAAGCTTGCAGAAGAATATCATTTGTCAGAAGTGAAATAATAAAAGAGTAGCTTGCGGAAAAAATAGGTAGAAACAGAAACAAGAAATAAATGCTGCGGACATATATTGGATAGAAAAGAAAGAAGTGGTGATATGTACAGAGCCGGTTTGATTTTGGAAGGCGGTGGATTGAAAGGGATATATACAGCGGGGGTGCTGGATTTCTTTTTAGAAAAAGAGATTGAGTTTGACCGTTGTTACGGTGTGTCCATGGGGTCATGTCTGATGTGTAGTTACATTTCCAAACAACATGGACGAGGATTAAGGACCGTTGCAGACAATATAAAAGATAAAAATTATTGTGGGTTTTACAGTCTTTTGACGACCGGTGATATTTTTAATGCAGATATGTGCTATAACAGGATTCCGAATGAGCTTGATCCTTATGATTATGACACTGCGCATGCATATCAGGGAAAGGCGTATGCAGTCATGACAGATGTGGAGAGTGGGAAACCAGTCTACTATCAAATGAAAGATTATCGGAAGGATATTGCAGCGATACAGGCGTCTTCTTCTATGCCTCTCGTATCCCGAATTGTAGAGATGGATGGCAAAAAGTATCTGGATGGAGGAATTTCTGATTGCATCCCGATTATGAAGTCTTTACAAGATGGAAACAGAAAAAACGTGGTAATTATGACAAAAGAGGAGGGATATCGTCGCAAACCATTTTCAATGATGGGAATGGCGAAAGTGCGTTATCGTAAATATCCTCATATGCTTCATGATTTGGCGATTCGTCATACAAGATACAACCGGACTCTTGATTTTCTTGAGAAGGAACACGCAAGAGGAAACGTATTTGTCATCCGACCAAAGTATGCGTCGGATGTGAAGCGTGTTGAGAAAGATCGGAAGAAACTGGAAGCACTCTATCAACAAGGATATCAGGACGCAAAAGAGTGCTATCAGGAAATGATTGCGTATCTTGAAAAATAGAACGCGCAAGAAGCGAATTAATCGCATTTGGGCGGAAAGGAATTGTTTATGTTAGAAATATTAAAGGCATTATTATTTGGTATCATAGAGGGAATCACAGAATGGCTTCCAATCAGTAGTACCGGACATATGATTATTTTGGATGAGTTTGTTAAGTTGAATGTCCGGGAAGAATTCTGGAATTTGTTTCTCGTGGTGATACAGCTTGGAGCGATACTTGCAGTAGTGATTCTATTTTGGAATCAGATTTTCCCAATCAATTTTAAGAAAAATCAGGGGCCTTTTTGGAAAAAAGATATTTTACACCTTTGGGTGAAGATTTTGATTGCATGTGTTCCGGCGGCTGTCGTAGGATTGGCATTTGATGATATACTCGACAAATATCTTTACAATTTCCCGTGTGTTGCAATTGCACTGATTGTGTTTGGTGTGTTGTTTATTTTGGTAGAAAAAAGAAAAAGAGGACAGTCAGCACAGGTGGAGAATATTGCGGATTTAAGTTATAAAACCGTATTGCTCATTGGAGTGTTTCAGCTGATTGCAGCAATCTTTCCGGGCACATCAAGATCTGGGGCAACGATTGTGGGAGCGCTCATGCTATCCGTATCGCGTGTAGTTGCAGCCGAATTCACGTTTTATCTTGCAATCCCTGTTATGTGCGGGGCAAGTCTTTTAAAAATAGTAAAATTCATGGCAGAGGGACTTGTGTTTACGCAGGCAGAATGGCTGATACTTATGGTGGGATGTATCTCCGCGTTTGTCGTTTCTGTTTTGGTAATTAAGTTTCTCATGGGATACATAAAAAAACATGATTTTATACCGTTTGGTATATATCGAATCGTACTTGGTATCGTATTATTGATGTATTTTATGGTGAAATTGTAATATTTTTTGTTTAAAATGGAGAAAACGTTGTATTTTGTAGTTTTTTTGAATGAAAAATTTGACACTTTATGAAAAGTGCGTTATAGTAGTCGCGTAAAACTATCAATAACAGTGCATCAAAACGGTTGTTTGGTGCTAATTTTTAGACAACGATGAGTGTCTGAATGACCAGTGTGGAAGGAGATAATTACCATGGCAGATGTAAAGAAAGCTGCAGCAGCAGCAAAACCGGTTGCAAAAGCAGTAGCAGCTACAAAAACAGTAGAAGTGAAAACTGAAGTAGAAGCAAAAAAAGAAGAAACAAAAGCACCTGTAAAAAAAGCTACAGCAAAAAAAGCAGAGCCTAAAAAAGCTGAGCCAAAAAAAGTAGCAAAAGCACCTGCAAAAAAAGCAACTGCTACAAAGACAGCAGCAAAGAAAGCACCTGCTAAAAAAGCAGAAGTAGCTGCAAGTATCAGCGTACAGTTTGCGGGTAAAGAATATAAAACGGAAGATTTTGTAAAAATTGCAAAAGATGTATGGCAGTACGATTTAGGAAAGAAAGTAGCTGATTTTAAATCGGTAGAATTATATGTAAAACCGGAAGAAAGCGCAGTTTACTATGTAATCAACGGAGAGGTAACAGGTAACTTCGCGATCTAATCCTTTGAAAAGTCTTTTATGAAGGGCTGGCGAAAAAACGCCAGCCCTTTTTTGCTTGACATGTGTAGAAAAGAGAGATAATCTATTATAGTAACGTGATAATAGATTCAAACTTTAATTCGATAAAAAGAGGGGAGAAAAATGAATACAAAAAGAATATTATGTGTTTTTATTAATTATGTGAGACAGGCTTGTTATCTTATGATACTGGTACTGTCTTTTTCAATTGCATTTTTATGCCGCGATATAGTAGCCAACACGTATGAATATGATAGACTGAATCGTGTTACAAAAGTGGTGTTTGAAGATAATAGCTACATTGAATATAAATATGATGCAAATGAAGCAGATAGTGAAGAGGAGCTGCAGACTCAATAAGTAAAATTGTAGATGCAGTTGTTAATGCAATATCAGCGAATTGGAGGCAGTGGGATGATTTATAGTAAAGATATTAAAGATATATTGATTTTTCTATTTTATGTTTATTAGCAGAGTGACGTAATGATAAAAAGGAGAAAATAATAAATGTGTTATGAATCTGTTTCAGCAATTATATTACCTAATCTAAGTTTTAAAGCAGTGTTAATACTTATAATTTTTTTTGGTGTAGAATTTGATCTTTGGATAGGCGATTATATTGATTATATTATAGGATATTCTAAGTCAAAAAAAGTAGTAGCTAGAATTGTTGAATTTAAACATGGAGAAAATAGGCAAATCAAAATACCAGCTGCGAAGTATTTTTCTATGATAGAAATAAATAATAAAAACTATTTAGTAAAACGTAGTCGCGCAGATAAAGA
Organism: Lachnospiraceae bacterium; assembly: GCA_045588655.1. Classification (GTDB taxonomy): domain Bacteria; phylum Bacillota; class Clostridia; order Lachnospirales; family Lachnospiraceae; genus SVFI01. Next base: position 37,857 of record JAZNEP010000047.1, read on the forward strand.
AAATAAAGTAATAGAAATAGCATTATCAACCAAAATCAACAGAATCTGTGGCATTCAATATGGA
>JAZNEP010000048.1:0-1557 GCA_045588655.1 Lachnospiraceae bacterium
AATGGGTTTTATCCAACTGCCACTCATACAAAGCATGCTCCACATTTACCTCCAGCCCCAATTCCTTGGACATCATACAAGCCCCTTGCATACACCTTGTAAAAGGAGAAGATAAAATAATCTGTGCCTTCTCCTCCTTTAACACCTCAATAGTCTCCTGTATCTGACTGATCCCCTGTTCTGTAAGAGGTGCGAAATTTTTTGCCACGGCAATACCGGCCCAATCTTCTACTACACTGTAATCCGGTTCTCCGTGCCGTACCATAATAAATTCTGTCATACCATTCACCTGCAACTTTCCGGTCGGCGTATAACTAAAACCGAATACGCCTTCCTTCCCCACCAAATTATAAATCCTAATTGTCTACTTATAAATCTACGCTAGCTACTCTTAACAGATTGGAATTTATTACTTCGCCTTTTGAAAATGTCTATATGACAATACACCAATAGGTAGGAAATATACACACCACCCTAATAGCGCAATAGTTCCGCCGTTTCCTGCGTCTCCGCTTGCCATACTTGTGAACACTCCTGTCATCGGCATAATAAAACAGCCGATAAAAAAAACACCGTGTACCATCATTAGATATTTCAACCACTTGTCCTCTTTTGAATTTGGCTTAATAGAAAGCCCAATAAAAAATGTGGAAAGAGCCATCATTCCATAACCAAGTAAGTCATAATTGAACAGCAGACCGCCACGCTGAAAATCCAATATGCGAATGGCTTGTTCGTTCAAATCATCTAATCTGACACTCGTTGTCTGTGCGAAATATACCAAAAAAATCAATACCGCATAGACACCGGCAATTGTGACACCAACATTGGCAGAAACACGCCTCTCCTCGCAACTTTCATGTTGAAATCCCACTGCCATCATGATGTATCCCAAAGGCAAAAACATACACACGAAGTATGAACCGAATGGAAAATCAACAACCATACATACAGCAAAAAGGAAAACCGTGATTGTAACAATTACTGCACCGATCTTTGGAATTACTCTGTTCATTATTTCTCCTCCATAATTACAAAAAACAGTCGCGGAAAATCAAAGATCACTTTCCCGTTTTTCTGCAAAGGATAATTTTTCTTAATCTCCTCCATAATATCCTTCTTAAATTCATCCCTCATGGAATCATCAATTTGAGAAAGATACGGTCTTAAACCAGTTCCCTCATACCATGTCCAAATTGCCTCATGGGATGGAAGCACATGATGGTATGTAGTCGTCCAAATAACTATCGCATCAGACAAGGCAGAAATAACATTAAAGTAATCTTCAACGCTACTCATAACATAATTTCTTTGAGTTTTAATCACTGTTTTCCACTTCTCGCCGGTAACTACTTTATGAATCAAATGATGAATCGGCTCATCAAAATTGCAAGGAATCTGAATTGCCATAATTCCATTGTCATTCAAAAGCTTATAAAGATTTTTGATTGTATTAAACTGATTAGTGAGCCACTGAAGGCAAGCATTTGAAAAAATTAAATCAAATTTTTGACTAGTCTCCTCTGTAAACACATCTGCATCCCACTGTTCAAATGC
>JAZNEP010000049.1:0-90207 GCA_045588655.1 Lachnospiraceae bacterium
ATCGGTTTGTTTTCCAAATCAAGCATGGTATTAAGCTCAAACTGACGTTTCAGTTTTTCCGTCAATTCCTGCTCGTACTGGAATGGTTTCTCATACTCTAACTTCGCCTGTTCCATATCTCTTTCATATTCCGAAAGCTTCTTTTCCAAGAAATCCACGTTGCCCTGAATACCATTGAAACAGTTCTCCATCTTGACCATATTTCCTACCGGAGAAGTGGATAGCTCCACCTTATAATCGGTCTTGCCACGGAGAACAAGGTAGTTTAATCCCATGAAGTTCTTTTCCACGAGTAATGAAAATCCCTTGTATTCTCCTATCTCTGTCGTAACTCCGGTCTTAGCACCTGCTACTGTTGCAATCAAAGCATTACCACCATCTGCACGCTCGGCATAAGTGACACCGCCGATTTTTACTGCAAATTCCGAATCGGTAAGCAGTGCTTCATCCCTTGCTTTGATGTCAGTATGCACACAGGCTAACTTTTCCTTTGCCGCCGCAATCAGCTTCGGAAACTTAATCATAAACTGGTCCTGTAACGAATAATGGGAACTATCATACGACGCCTTCAGCATTTTTAATCTCTGCACGTCATTGTCAATCTCCATTTTCTCTTTTATCAGTGGATTACCGGTCGCAACTGCCTTAATCTCTGCATAGGATAATGTCGCTTCGTCGATATCCTCACAAGTTCGTGAGATAGACTTGCTTGTCATAATCTGCGATATAAAACGTTGCTTGTTCTCCACCAGACTCCAGCTATAAGCGTCAAAGGTTCCTTTTGTGACATAACGGTACACAGCTACTTCCGTATTCTCGTTGCCTTGTCGTAACCCTCTTCCTTCTCGTTGTTCGATGGAAGAAGGTTTCCACGGACAGTCGATATGGTGCATCGCAGTTAGGTGTGTCTGCACATTGACTCCGGTTCCACATTTATCCGTAGAACCAATCAGCACTTTCTTTGTTCCTGCACGCATTTCACGAAAAAGGGTATCCTTTTGTGCGTCTGTGCTTGCATCATGAATGAATGCAATCTCTTCCGCCGGGATACCCTGCTTTACTAATTCTGTCTTGATATAATTGTAAACGTCAAACTCATGATACGTGCCGTCGTTGTTGGTTCCCCATCGGTACGTAGCTTCTGTCATTTCCTCTTTCCATGCACCCTTTGGTGTACCAATATCCGAAAAGATAAGCTGTGTACCAATCTTATCTTCCTGCTTTGCCTTTTCATATTCATAGACAACGTTATCCACTACCTTGTTTAACTTACCATCCGGATTATTCGGTGCGTCAGCTTCTAACAGTCTTGCATCTGTACCAAGCAGTCTTGCTTCGTGGGTAATCTTTAGAAAATTGTCAACGCTCGGATCAACACCACCATTACGGATAGCCTCCGCACGTCGTACAAAGTCCTCCATCACTTCCTTCACATAGTAGTCCGGCTCACTCTCCACGATGATATACTTATCATCCCGAAGACTCGGAATATCCAAATCAAGCATATCTCTCGTCTGGATGTCTGCCACTTCCTTGAACAAATTCATAAGCTCCGGTAAGTTGGTAAACTTATTAAATCTCGTCTTAAAACGGAAACCACTACCCTCTACTGTAAGCTCTAATGCTGTGGTCTGTTCTCCGAAATTTGCCGCCCACGAATCAAAGTGATAAATACCAAGCTGTTCTAACGTATCCTTCTGCAAGAAGCTCTGCATAACATACAGTTCACACATAGTATTGCTGACGGGAGTTCCTGTGGCAAATACCACGCCTCTTCCTGCGTTAATCTCGTTGATATACTGACACTTCAAGAACATATCCATTGCACGTTGGGAACCGCTTCCGGTAATACCGGACACATTCATCTTACTAAATATCGCAAGGTTCTTAAACGCGTGCGCTTCGTCGACCATGATACAGTCAATGCCTAATTCCTCAAAAGTAATTAGGTCATCCTTTCTTGCTTCATCGGTCATCTTTTTAAGCTGTTCGGTAAGCTTTTTCTTTTGTGCTTCCATCTGCTTAATCGTCCAGCGCTCCTGATTTTGTGATTTCATTTCCTCAATCGCATAGGAAATCTCCTCAATCTGACGGTTAATCATTGCCTCTTTTCGTTCCTGTGAAACTGGCACTTTTTCAAATTGGGAGTGAGACATAATGATACAGTCATAATCTCCCGTTGCGATTTTGGAAACAAATTGCTTTCGTCTGCTCTTTTCAAAATCTCGCTCGGTTGCCACTAGGATATTTGCTGACGGATAAAGACGAAGAAACTCACTTGCTGTCTGACCAATCAAAGACTTTGGAACCACCATCACTGTTTTATTGGCAAGTCCTAACCGTTTTTGCTCCATACAGGCAGCCATCATTTCAAAACTCTTACCTGCACCAACACAGTGGGCAAGCAACGTGTTACCTCCAAGAATCACTCTTGCCACTGCATTTCTCTGATGTGGATTTAACGTGATATCCGGATTCATGCCCGGAAACTCCAAGTGGCTTCCGTCATACTCGCGAAGTCTTATATTGTTAAAGGTTTCGTTATAATAGTTGACGTACTTATTTCTTCGCTCCGGTTCTGCAAAAATCCAGTTCTTAAATGCTTCCTTTATCTGATTCTGCTTTTCTCTTGCAAGCATGGTTTCCTTTGTATTTACCTCATAATGATACTTTCCATCGCCATCCTCGATTCTATCCCTTACGGTAACCGTACGAAGGTTTAAGCAGTTTTCAAAAATCGTATAAGCATCCATTCTCGACGTACCATAGGTCTTTGTTGCCGCGATGGAACGTTTGTCTAATGATTTATTCTCCACAAACCATTCCATGTTGTACTTATTAAGCTGTACCTTGATACCGGAAGAATAATACTGACTACGGTATGCTCTCGCACGTCTAGGTGTATTAAGCAGTTCATAGATAAATGCCTCATAATCCGTTGCCTCAATCCATGTTGTACCAATTCGCACATCAATCTCAGACGCATCCAAATCCTTCGGCTGTACCTGTTCTAAGGCTTCCACATTTCCCGCAAACAGTTCCGGATACTCATTGGCACTTGCCTTCGCAATTCTTAGCTTATCTCTCACGTTACCGGAAAGATATTCATCTGCCGTTTCCCATCCACGGTTTTCATCCGCTTCGTTATACTCCTGTGGATTCAAAAAGATAAGACCACTAAGCTCCTCAATCATTTTGGCTCGCCTTAGTTCCATCGTAGCATCCACTGATAAGGAAACAGAATCGTGAATCTCTTCCTCTAATGCTTTTATCTCTTTGGATATATCCGGTGTATAGATACTAAGCATATATGGAATGTTTACCCCATTAAATTCGTTAATGGAAATATTAAGAGCTTCTACCGCAGTTTCTACATGATCCACAACAACCTTCGCTTTAATAGTCTGTTTGGTAAACATATCCGCTTTACTTACTCTTCCGTCCTCATCTACTACCTCTAAAGAACAAAGCAGAGGATAATCCCCATCATCACGGAATGCTCTTGCATTCATCTGGGATGTGATATAGCCGTACTTTTTCACATAGGCATCATACACCGTATTTAATTCCTTTTGTGCTGCTACAAGCTCCTCTTCACTACAGCCTTCGGTCTGTATGGTAATGAGGTGTCTGGTGCAGGCTCTGATATCATTCATTCCTTTTATCCGTTCCATGACCTTCTCACTCACCTCCTGCCGATACATCATAGAATCCCTTCGGAAATATAACTTGCCGTCAAAAAAGGTATAGGTGTAATTCTTCACATCCGGATTAGCAGGAATGATGTCCTTTGCCTTTTCTTCCTCCTCTATCATTTCCTCTAAGGAAACAATCTGTGATGGAAGATTAGAGATTGCCCGCTGAATTGCTTCTCTCGGACGATAATCCTCATCCTGCACACAAACCGTGTAATTGGAGCTATCTCCAAATCTGCCTCTGTCATACTCCATGTGACCAAGCATCATTTCCGGATGTAGTACAAAATACTGGTTCACCGGAACACCATCCTCCGTCATGCCAAGGTGTACCCAGTCAGGCTCCACACTCATCTTGCGTTCTCTTTTTTGGAAAAATAAAATATCGCTGGTTACTTTCGTTCCGGCGATATTGTAAAAGGTGCTGTCCGGCAGACGGATTGCGCCAACAAGCTCTGCCCGTTCTGCCAAGTATTTACGCACACTGCTGTTTTGTTTATCCAAGGTTCCCTTTGTAGTAATCACTGCTACCACACCACCGGGACGTACCTGGTCGATTGCCTTTGCAATGAAATAATCATGGATACGGAAATTCTCGGCATTATAGCGTCTGTCATACACCTTGAAATCTCCAAATGGTACGTTACCGATGACCACATCAAAGAAGTTGTCGGGATAAGCGCTGTCCTCAAATCCCTGAATATCAATCTTTGCATCGGGATAGAGATACTTCGCAATGCGACCACTGACACTGTCCTTTTCAATTCCATACAGCTTACAAGCCGATAAGGACTCCGGAATACTTCCAAAAAAGTTACCAACACCCATACTCGGCTCTAACACATTTCCCTTGTCAAAACCAAACTGTAACAGTGCCGAATACATAGCAGAAGCTACATAAGGTGGTGTGTAAAACGCATCCGTGACAGTAGAACGTGCTTCACGGTATTCTTCCGGTGTCAGAAGCTCTTTCATCTCCTGTCTCTCTCTCGTCCATTCCATATGCTCCTCATCAAACACCTGTGAAAGACCACCCCATCCTACATAACGGGATAACACCTGCTGTTCATCTTTGGTTGCTCCTCTGCCACTTTCTTCTAACTCCTTTAACAGACGTAATGCATCAAGATTCCAGCTACAACGTTGCTTTGGACCACCCTCCAAATCTTTCCATATGTTTAAGTGGAAGTTGCCTGCCTCAACAATCTCTGCCTGCTCTTTTTCTACCTTTGGTGCGGATGGTAACACTCCAAACTCTGCACCATATTCTGCCATCGTAACGGTTTCGTCTTCGTTAAGTCCTGCAAAAACATCGGAAACATTCGTATCCTGACTAGGCTTTGGATTCGCATCTTTTGCATGTGCCAAATCATCCATTTCTTGCATGAATCGCATCGCTTCATAGCGTTCCTCTGCAATTCTTCGGTCAGCTTCTAATATCTCCTCAATCTCATCATCAGAAAGCTCATGGTCATCCTCATCCACAGCTACCGTAATACCATCCTCACGGTCTGTCGCTTCTAAAACATCATCCGCAAGAGCTTCTGTTCTTTCTGTTACTTCTGCGTGTTCTTTCGTCAGTGCCTCCTTTACCGGATTGATTGGATGATAATACTCTCCGGTAAGAATCAAGGCTCCAATCTCTGCTTCGGCTGATTTCCATGAAATATATCCTTCATGCTCTCCGATTTCATCCCGCCACTGTAGGCGGATACCCTTACCATGAAAGGTGTCATAGCCATGCAGTCCATAACCGTCAAGCGGCCAACCTGCACCACCCTGACCATACTCCTTTTTCAGCAGATTGGCTCTTTCCTTTGCGTCAGATACATCGTGATAAAGATTATAAATACGTTCCTTACCACCTTGAAAACCACTACCACGAAGTAATACCTGTTTGATATACTCCTGTGGTACAACTGTTTCTTTCTTTGGATTGAGATAGGTGTAAATGCCTTTCGCTTTCGCTTCAGCTTCTTCTCTCTTTAATTCATCCAAGAAAGAATTCGTAGTCTGCGAAGAAGTAGTTCCCATATAATCAAAAAGAGAAGCCTGCGTATAGCTGACTTCTCCATTTAACCCAAAGGAATCTAATTCCTCTAACTCTCTATTCAGTTCTGCTTCGGTTTCTAGTGATACTGGTTCACGATTTCCTTCATCACGATCTCTTCCGCCATCATCATTCCTTGCTGGCGAATCTTCCACATCTCCATGGTGGAATGTCTGTCCTTCGGTGGATGGTTCTTGAGATACGACTGCATCAGATGGTCTAACATCTGGTTCGCTTCCTCCTCCACTTCCTTGAGCTTCTCCGTCAGTCTCCCGAACCGGAGCAATGACTGATACCTCGTCTTGTGGTTCTCCTTTAGATACTCCATTGCGAGCATTCCGTACTTGCCCAAAGTCGATAAGTTTTCCTCTTCCACTTCCAGTACCGGATAAAGAAGTCCGTCCTCTCTCTCCTGATACATGATTTCCATTGCGCTCATAGTTCATTCTCCTTTCTTGTTCTAACTGTGCAATACTTTTACTAAAACTTCTAAGAACAGTACAGGAGACGTCACATACCAGAGAACCAAGTGCGTAAATGGTATCTTCATCGGTCACATTTACAATCCGGCTAATATCTTGTTCTTTGCTAGATAAGCCGAAACCACATCTTGTTCCTACCGTAAAGTAGATACTGTTAAGCACCAACTCATCTACAGTAAGCTCTGACGTTTTACTATCTTCGCCCATAATCACACGCCCTGTAAGCGTATTCACTTCGGTCATTCGCTCTGCGAACTCCTCTTTTATTATGACCTTTATCTGTTCTTTTGTAAAGTCCCAAATTTGAGAAATCATCTCCTCTTTGGTGACTTCTTCTGCTGCTTCAATCTTTCCTTCTTGTGCCAACATACGGTAATAATCACGAAGGTTTTCCCCTTCCAAATCCCATGTCAGCTTTTGCTTTTTTCCACCAGTGTCTTTTACATCAAACACATATCGCATATATGGTTTTAATGCTCTGGACGGAAAGATAGCAATGCCCTTACTGCCTCGCTTCACATAACGGTCTACCTTTTTCCAAGTGTCATAATCCGCTACCAAGGTAGCACTCGGCTTTTGGGCATATACCATCAAGACATTGTCGAACTCATAACGGTAAATCTGTCCCATTAACTGACAGACCTTTTTCCACGCCTGCTCCGACTTTGTTACTTCCCCAATGACACTGGCGTAAATTCCTCTTACCTTGTAATCTACGCCCATCGTTCTCTACCTCCGTAACTATTCTCGCTCCATTAACGCATCATAAACTTTGCCCTCTTCCTTATCTAACATAAGCTTTGCAAAAGTGGCTCTTGTGTTCTCTGCATGAACAATCGCCTTATAAATCTTCTTACCGAGTCGAAGCAGAATATAATTCTCGTGAGAGAACACTATAGAATCCTCAAACGGAATCTCCTCCGCATGGTTCGTAACCTCATTCCGAAAACCAATCTCCGTCTGCACTTCGTGAAACAGATAATGAAGCTGTCCCTTATCTAACTCCTCTACTCTTGTGGTTTTTCCGGTTCGCTCCCATTCCTTTTCTAACTGCTTTACCGCATAACTTAATAATCTCACCATATCTTTATTCTTCATACTAAACATCCTCCTATCTGCTCTTTGGTAATGGAATATAATCCACTCCCTTATAATCTTTGTCATCCAAGACAACCTCTTCTCTTTCATACATTTCCATCGCAATATCAATCGCCTCTGCCAAGGAATCTGCCTTGATGTTTTCCACTCTTGATAAAATCTCGCGAATCTCAATCTGATACTCCGTTTCATTTACCATGCTCGGAAGCTCCTTATACTGTCTGCGTAACCCCTGAAAGTCAATCTCTGATGGTGTGGCTGAAAGATAAACGCCAGTACCCCACTCGATACCATATTCCACGTTATCTTCTGTTGGTGTTTCATCCTTTGGATAACGCTTAAAACTGTGGACACCCTCTGCCACAAGGAAGTTGCCTGTTTGGGTGTTCATCAAAAGCAGACAATCCTTTGTGTACTTTTCTACTACACGGTAATCATTACCATTGAAGTTATGAAGAATGTCTCCCTGTTCATAATGTGACTCCTCTTTGACATACGTTTTGGGAATGTACTTTCCCACTTTTACTTCTTCCATACTATTTTCCTCCATTTCAAAAGACAGCACCCTTTGGTACTGCCGTTACTCATGATACGGTCTGGCATAGAACACAACACTTGACGTACTAAGGGTATCCTCTACCACACCTCGCTCTGTATTTGCCGCATGAATCATCTTTCCATCTCCCACATAGATTGCTACATGCGAAATGTTGCGGAACTGATTATTTACCTCATACGAATAAAAGATTAAATCACCCGGTCGTAGCTCCTCTTTGTTAACTAACATTGCATTTTCATAACAATACTTGCCCTGATCGGATGCAATCGTCGGTAACTCAATACCGATTTCCTTATACAAACGATACACTAAAGAAGAACAGTCATAATACCCTTCTTCCATTCTTCGCTCCTGTGAATAGTGACAGCCAAGCTTCGTCCTTGCAAGGTCAGCCACCGCCTGCCCACCTGCACATTCATAGTAAGAATCCCACGATTCATCACTCATCATCTTTGTAAGCAATGCTGTCTGGTCCTCATTAAACTCACCAAGTGCAATATAATCTGCATAAGTCAGATTGTGTACCACCGTTCCGGACGTAGTCACTTCCACCATATTTTCATTCCCTTCCGCAAGAAAGGCTTCCACCGTCTGCTTACCCCAATTGAGTGCTTCCTGATGTGAAGCAAAGAAAATATCAAAGTCTGTACCGTGTGCATTTAAGTTACCCGTATCCTCCACGGTGTACGTGGTTCCTGCAATAATTACCTTCGTTCCCATTGGAACAATCGGATTATACGCATCCACCGCTAAAGTATGCTTTGCCTTCGGTGTGGTTCCGGACGCTGTATTTCCGCCTGCCCACTGACCACAACAAATAGAACAGGCACAATATCCGGTAGCCACTACATCTCCTAACGAAGCACCTGCGGGAACCTGCATGGTGCTACTAGACGAATCATAATAATTCATTGCATCAAATACTTCTTTTAGGTTCTTCTTGCCCTGCTCGTCCATCACAAGTCCACACTGTCCGGTTCCATACTTAACCATATACACCATAAGAGTGTCGTTGTAATTGGATACCGGAACTCCGTCTTTTGTATTCTGATATGTGATAAGATACCCTTGATCCTCCAGCTTAACTATCTCTTGATTAAACTCCTTGTAATACTCACTAAGCACCGTTCTCGGACTTTCATATCCGGTGTCCGGCATAGGAAAGAAGATACCAAGAGGTGAGTTATAAATGACTGCAAGAATTGCCACCACAATCACACCAGCTAAAGACATCACAAGTGCAGTTAAAACAAGATACGGTGCAAGTGCAATCAAAACACTTTGCATTGCAAGCATTGCTATATCTTTTGCAACCTTTGTGGTTCCGGTAATGAGATTGCCCTGCTCCTCATTATCGGTTCGTAGCTTGTTAACAAAAGACTCTATCATACGGCTTTTGACAAAGGAGTGAGAAGAACCCTTCTTCCCCTTCTTTTTGGAAGTGTCTGTTTGTTGCGACTTTGGTTCTTTCTCCACTTTCTTTGCTTTGGAAGTTTTGACTGTATGCTCCCGTTCACTGCTACTTTTGGACTCTTTTTTACGCTTATCCTCTTTTCTTTTTGCCTGCTTCTTGCGATACAGCCTTTCTCCCTTTCTTGCTACATCCACTGCGGGCATAGCAACGGTTGTAATAACATCCACACTCTCCTGCAATTCTTCCCCGCCCTCTACTTCCTTCGCCGCCATTCTCGCACCGGCATAAGCCATCGTCTTTAGCTTTCGGTCACGGATTTTGATGGAATCATTTTGCTTAGCAAATAATCCAGCCGTAACTGTTGATTTTTCTGCCCGTTTCTGAATGTCTTTACCCTTACGTCTGTGAATGTGGATACGCCCTTTTTGATGAATCACCATCGGCTTTTCTTCTACTTTTTTGATTTCCAACTCTTTCACCACCTTTGATATTGAAAAACCGGGGATTGCTCCCCGGCTGTCATCATCCATAAATCAACCATTCATTATCCTTCGGTGTATCCTCATGTTTACAAGGAACAGCGTCCTCTGTAACCAAAGACTCTGTCTCATTTACTACTACTGGCTCTGTTTCTTCCACATCCTTTGCCAACATATCCATGGTAAACTCCTCAACCTCTGCTCTCGGAACACTCCACTTCATCTCTTCCGATTCAGTAAAGTTTTCCTTCATAGCAATCTTTTCGTGAAGGTTTGTGTTATAAAGCTTATAAAGCTCGCTGTCCTTTCCAATCTGGTTGTCAAATGGAATCACCACGTTACCACATTTCAAAAGTCCGGTTCCGCTCGGTGCGTTGTGAACAAAACGCATCTGCGCTTCTGACACACCAATCACCTCAGCTAACTTCTCACTATCCAAGTTGGACTGTTTTAACAATACAATGAACTCACTGTTTGCAAGCAAGGTCATAGAAATCGGATTTTGTAACACGTCGATGCAATTTTGAGATATACCATTACATAAACCACCTTGCTTTCTGACTTTTTTCCAAAGCTGTTGCAAATAAAGGGCGCTGTAATCGCTATTTAGCAACACATGACATTCATCAATATAAAGCCATGTCGCTCTACCCTTCTTCGCATTGTTTACAATTCTCTGCTGAATCGCTTCCATCATCACAAGCATCGCAACCGGAGCAAGCTGGCTTCCTAAGTCCTGAATACCATACACTGTAAAACGATTATCCACATCTACGTTGGTCGGATGGTTAAAGATGTTGAGCGAACCTTCCACAAACAACTCCAAACAAAGAGCAAGCTCTGCCGCTTCTGACTCATGCTGTTCCTTTAAGATGTTGTAAAAATCCGTCATAACCGGAACAAACTGCTCCTTCCATGCTCGCATATACAAATCTCTCACACAGCGGTCAATGATGGAATGGTGCTTCTTATTCAAAGCACTTCCAAGAAGCTGGTCACAAAGAGATAACATAAACTCGGACTTATCTGCTATCACATCCCGGATACCCTTTTCATTGATGTTGGATAAATCTGCATCTAATGGATTTACATAGTGACTTGTATATGAGGATAGATTGATGACCGTTCCGTGAAAGGTTTTCGCAATGTCAAAATACTCATGCATTGGATCAATGACGATAATATCATCTTTGGTGTTAAGAAATACGCTACCCATCTCCTGCTTCGCAAAGAAACTTTTACCGGAACCCGGCACACCGAAAATAAACCCATTACCATTTACCAAAAGCTTTCGGTTTCCAATATTGACATTCTTGCTAATCTGGTTGATACCATAGTAATTTCCACCCTTGTCATTTAACTCCTGCACGTTAAAAGGCATTAAAACCGCTACGGACTGTGTAAGCATGGTACGCATGGTTTCCACCTGTCTTACACCAATCGGAAGTGCAGTATTTAATGCCTCTCTCTGCTTCAGATAATGAATGTCAATGGTAACGGAATTACGCTTGCCAATGGTTTCAATGGTTTCCGTTACACTCTCTAACTCTTCCATACTCTCTGCCACAATCACCATCGTAACAGCCGTATAGAATAAGCACTGGTCGTTTTCTCTTACATCATCCATAATCTCTTCAATTTCCTTTTTCTCCGTTCGCTTCGCATAGGAAATCTCCGAAGAAAAATCATTGTTACGGTTACGGACTCTTTGCTGCTTTATAATATCATTTTCAATACCAAGATACTTTTTCTGCAAAGTCTTTGTGGTAAGCTCTTTCGGAACCGGAACCACATCAATGCTTGTAATGGAATGAATCGGTAACGAAGTCAGCTCGTTTAAGAAACGGTCTGACAAACTACTCGGATACTTCTTAATAAACAAAGCTCTGCAATACTTTCCTTCATCCTCAAATCGGTCTGGATAGTATTTCAACATTCCGTTACACAAATCATTACGGAAATCTGCTCCCACCTTCTTCGCATGTTTCATATCAAAGGTGAAATCATCCTCTTTTCCAAGATGATAGAAATCGTGTAATACCTTCATTCGCTCATTTCCACGAAGCGGAACAATCTCCGTTCCAAGTTCATTAAATGCTTTGTGGATGGTTGCCTCTAATGTGGCAAACTGTGCTTTCGCTTCCTCAAAGTTCTTACGTTCAATGGTAAGGGTAAGATAGCGTTCCTGCTCGATCCCCTGTCTGCCCTCACGAATCTTTTCCTCAATGATGTCGTTGTAAATCTTTCGGAATCGGTCAAACTCATCATACTGATACTGTAAGAGAATCACTTCTCTTAAATCCTGCATGTCCTTATTCTTGTTGTTGATTGTGATTTTGAAATTGCAATCAAGGGAATTAAGGAACTTGCAGTAACGCTCGAAAATGTCAATCTGCTCCTCTTCACTTGTGGTTGTATAGTTTATATCACTGAATCGGTAGCACTTTGAAAAATGGTTCTTTGATACTTCAAAGATACCATTTTCTGCCACTGACATAATCTCGATTGTTTCCTGAATCGACTTCGGTGTTTTATATAAAGGCTCACTCGCCTTTTTTAACTCCTTAAAGCCATCTGTAAATAATCCCATAATACTCTGCCTCCTTATCGGTAATACTTAAACCAGACTGCAAATCCGGCAAAAGCAACAATCATACATAACAAAAGGACAATCATCATAAGCATGTTTTTTCTTGCTTTCTGAAAATCGTCCTTCTTCTTTCCACTCTTCTTTTTATCTGTGTTTTCCTGCGTTTCCTGCTTGATGATTTCTGCAAGCTCCCCTTCGCCCTCTGTGGATACATAGGTAAGGGTAGGATTGCAAAAAGCAAATTGCAGCTTTTTCTTCATCATCTGCATAAAGGTTAATCCCTGATAGGAATAAAACCCGCTAAGCGCAATCGGTGCAACCAGTGGCACTGCGATATAGGTGCTAATTGTCAGTCCTACATATTTGTAGGTAAGCAGTACCACAATCCCACCAACGATAACGGATAACACGGAATAGATAAGCTGTCTTGCTGTCAGTCCCATTACTACCGACTCTTTATAGTTATCAATGTCTTTGTTAATCTCGATAATCATTTTCTCACCTCTTCCTTTTTAACCTCATCCTTTTCCTGCACCTTTCCGATGCTTCGCTCATACATCTCCATTCCATCCGGACAATACTCACGAAGCTTATCAACATTGAACAGATAAAGAGGATAGGTACAAAAACCACTCTTTCCTGTAAGACCGGTAAACTCACCAAGTTCGTGTTTCTCGATAAACTCCTCTAACTCAGGCATATTGTTGATGTCTACATAGCCACAATAATCCGGACATTTACCCATAAGATTTACCGTAAGATCACCATACGGTTCCGGATACCCTTCACTCTCATCCACCAATCCGATATACAGACAGTTATTGTTGTAATAAGAGTTAATCTCCAGAGACAGGTTCATCGTCCCATTCCATTTGCTGTTGAATTCCAACTGTTTATTCATATCCTTTCACCTCTACAATCCTAATGCTTTGCTTGACAGATTTTGTGCACCCTTCACGCTTCCTACAGTGAGTGCAATCGAAAATGTCATTTCACAAAGGTAAATAAGTGTCTTTGCCCAATCTGCAAATTCGCCTGTAAAGGTTGGCAGTCCTGCATTGATAAAGGCATTACACACAATAATCGCCAGTGCCATCGTCACCGCTTCAAATGCTACCGATAAGAAATACTTGCAATATGTCACCGCTGTATGTGCTACAGTACGGTTTCCACTCATGGTCGAAAATGCAATCGAACCAAGTGGCACAATCACAAGCAGTTTCAAAAATCGGAAGTAAACGGTGTATAACAAAAAGAAGCCACAGATAATGACAATTAAAGATAAAAGGGATGCTAATATCAGCATGATTAAACTCTCCCCAAATCCAAGATTGCTAATTACATCTGCCTGCTCCTGTGCAATCACTAACTCCGTTCTCGTTCCTTCCGTAAGCAGTCCCACAAGGTTTCCTACCGATGTGAAGATTGCTTTTAGAATCGTCACAGAATTTGCTACAAAATACTCTGCTAAACCTAAACGGATAAGAATACGAAGAATCACTTCAAATCGCATTTCTTCCCGTATATCAACACTCTCCGAACAGAAACCAATAGCAAAGAACAAAACCACAAGGGATGAGCCTATCGCAACAAAGATAGGCTCAATTCCTTCTATCAAACTCCACGGTGTTCCGCCCTTAAATGCCGTAGGTGACTGACCAAGCAATTCAAATACAAGGGATATCTGGTTATTCCAAAAGGCAAATACCATTTTCAATAAATCTAAAATGACATCCCCAAGCTTAAACATATCCATGTCACTTCACCTCAATTCTTTACTCCTAGAAACCTAAGAATGCTAACACGGATGAAATACCCGCCATCATAACACCTGCTACAATTCCTTTGAGTGCCGAATTCATAGTTGAAGAATCCTGTTGCTGATAGGCTTGTGCAAACTCCATAACGTTCTTTGCAAGGATAATCACACCTACCGCACCGATAACTGCAATGACCAATGTCTTCAAATTATCCAGTGGCTTTGTAACTGCACTTGTATCTGCCGCAAACACGGTAGTGGTCATGTGCATTGTGGTATAAACGGATGCTGCCACAGCAGGGATAATCACCTTTTTACATACATCCTTTACCTTAGTCACTGCGTTACTAACTAATAAACTGTTCTTATTTTTTCTCATAATATCGCTCCTTTTCTTCAAATCTGGAGACAAAAATGGATAGAAGAAATCTATCCGGCATTTGTCTCCAACCGGATGGATTTCTTCCACCCACTTCGTTTACATCTATACAATCGGGATAATCCCGTAGCTTTGGTTAACCGGGCTTTCCCCGGTACGTGTTGCAATAACCACCTCCCAAACCTTACTCATACTGACGGCGAATCTCCATCATTCGTGCTACTGACGTTTCCGGATAGAAATACGAAAGGATTACTTCCTTTGGAACCTTCACCGCTAACGCACGTCTCAGTTCCTCTTTCTGCTCCATTGTAAATCGGTACTTTAGTGTACGCTGAAGAATGGTTTCTTCCTTATTCGTAACAGACACATCCACATTTTCTGTAGCAGATTCCTGTTCACTATCCTCTTCCGAGTAAGCAAGCTCCTCCGCTTCTGCTTCTTGAAATCGTCTCTTTTGCTCTGCCTCATCTAGGTTCATAAAACGCTTATTCATGTCATCGTCCCCTAGCTTCATAAAATCAGCAAAGGAAATTTCATCAATATACACATTTTCTCCATTTGCCTTCAGCTTCTCAAAGTGCTTCAAGGACTTCTCATTCAAAAGGGTAAACGCAGGCTCCGTCACACTACTTTGGTTTATCTCATGAATATATGGTTTCTCATCCCCATCTCCAGTCTGTGAAAACATTGGATGTTTCGATGTGACATACTTGTTATCCAAAATCGGATCGACACCACGGATAAAGACAAGACATTTCTTCTTATCTAACTTTCGCACTTCATCCGGCATCATAATCTCTCTGCCAAGCACATCATAATTTCTTGATGAGCTACCCTGACGTCCTAACGTTTCTCCATTGGAACGCTTATCAATGGTTGCCTTTCCCAACAATTTGGATACATACTCATGGGTACTCTGCTCGTTACCACCAAGGTACACAAGAGTATCACAGTTGCCCGGAATCGTTTCCCACGTATCCTTGAATAACGCCTTAATCTGAGCCAAGTTCTGTATGATAATGACACTTGAAATCTCTCTGCTTCGCATTGTGGAAAGTAGTGAACAATAATCATCCGGCAATGCGACGTTCGCAAACTCATCTAACATAAAGGTGACATGAATCGGAAGTCTGCCACCGCATACAAAGTCAGCCTGATAATAAAGCTCCTGAAAAATCTGTGTGTAAAGCATACCGATAATAAAGTTATAGGTTTTATCCGAATCCGGAATCACACAGAATAATGCAGTCTTTGTGGAACCATCTCCATTTACGCCGATACCAAGCTCTGCAAGGTTCAAATCATCTCTCGATAACATGCGTAACACCTGCTTGTTTTCCAATGTGGCAAGTCGTGAATTGGCACTGATAATAATGGAACGAACCGTATCTCCTGCACCACGCATACACTTGTTATACTGCTTGACAGCCGGATGGTTGGAACCAAGCGGACTGCTTTCCTCCAAAAACTTCATACGCACATCCAATGACGAAGGTTTTCCCTTCTCTGTTACCTCTGCCTCTGCCATAAGCTTCAGCACGGATGCAAAGTTTCGCTTTGCAGGTTTCATCTCTAACCACACATAATAAAAGAGAGCCTGCAAAAATAGGCTCTCTGCTTTGTCCCAAAATGGATCTTGAGGGGCGGCACCCTTCGGTGTCGTATTACTCATAATGTTGGTGATAAGTTTCACCACATCGGTTTCCTCACGGATATAGGAAAACGGATTGTAGCAATCGGACTTTTCCATATCCATTAAATTGATTACTTTAACATTGTATCCATTCTTACGAAGCATTTCTCCCTGTGTTCGAAGCAGTTCTCCTTTCGGATCAGTTGCAATAAAGGACGTATTTAACTGCATCAAATTCGGCTTTACCTCATAAAAGGTTTTACCTGCACCGGAACCTCCGATTATCAGAATGTTATTGTTAAGCTGTGTCTGTCTGGTATTAAGACTTAGTCGCACATTTTGACTAAGGATTCGGTTGTTGCTTTCCACCTTATCTGCCAACAGCTTATTGACCTGCTTAATATTGGCGAGCTTCGCTGTACCAAACTCTCTGCCGGGCATAAAGTTTCGCTGACTGGTGTAATACATAATAACCACAATGGTATAAGTCAGTAACGCATAGATTATCATGCGTACAGTAAACTCATTGTAGTAATCGGCAAGTGGATAAGCACACACCACTTGAAAACGTTCCATAAATTCATTAAACTCAATGCCCTCTCTCCATGCTCCTGCTACCAGATAACCAAGAAATACAGAAGCAATCGCACCCACAACTATCATAAAGAAATTCGGTTTTCGTTTCGTTGTCTGCATGACTATCTCCTCCTTGTCTGTGTGGTAGCTTTCGTCATCGCCGGAGCCGCTTTCTGGTAACGCTCACGAACTGTCTTTTCTACCGAATCATAATGCTTATCAAATAACTCCTCACCACGCATCGTTGAAAGGACACGGTTATCTTCGGAATAAATCTTATACTGCTTACTCTTATCAAGATAGGTAAGCAATGTCTTTCCGTTATGAATCTCCATAATATCTGCCTTATTAAGCCAGATATAACCTGCCTTTGCACCATACATCCCCGGTACTCTCGTCTTTATCGCATGGTCATTTTCCTGTGCGATTAACGTCTTAGAAATGGTAACATCAATCAAGTCCGTATTCTTTGATGCTGCAATCTGCTTCATACGATTGCTAAGCTCCTGATACTTGCCAATTCGCTTGTCAAAGGCTTCCTTATCCATCACCACGTTGTAATCTTCGCTATTGCCCTGCTTGTCAATGACACCAATCTGCTCTAACTTATCAAGCACCGTTTTTACTTCATGGTCCTCCATCTGAAAATCTGTCTTTACTTTCTCCACACTGATTGACTTCTTTTCCATTGCATATTTACCAACCTTTTCAATCAGTCCGTCAATGACATTGTTACTGAGAAATGCTTCCTCAGTGTGGAGTCCCTTGTTTCCCTGACGCTGTTTCTCCAAATGTTTAAGGAGCAGATTTAACTGCTCCTCATTGCCATTCTTCAAATATTCGTCAATGTCAAACAAGCGACTGTTGGTTAGCTTTTGGGACATCATTCGCATTCTCGGTGCCGCTTCGCTATGAAACATAACTTCCGTAATTCCATCGTTACGGTTTGCATCCGGCATTACCGAGTAAAGAATTCCATACTTCTTAGCCAGCTTTTTAAACTTTCTAAGGTCCTCATCGGCAAAGGAAAGAATCTGAATATCTCCACCCTTTTGCAACATGCCCTTTAATGTGGTCTTACCCATTGTTTTCTCATGTGCAAGCATACCCACAATCAAATCTAATGCCTTTTTCATCATATCAAGGGAACCACTGCCAACCTTCATAATGATTTCAATTCCATCGTATGCTACACGGATAATTTGTACTGCATCGCTTATCTCCGACATCCTCGCTCCTCCTCTCGCTCATAGGCTTTTTCATTTGCCTCATGCTTCGCCTGCTGTTCACGTTTCATGCGTTCTTCTCTCGTTTGGTTAAGTCGTTCACGAATCTGGTCTACATTGGTACTCTTCATCTCCTCTGCGGATATTACAATGCCTTTTTCCTTGAGAATCATGCGAATCTTTGTCATCGCCTGCTCCTCAATATCTCTGTAAATCTCAATAGCAGATAAAAGATTATCTAACTTAGAAACCCAATCCGGTACTCTTTCAACCGCACTCTTATTTGCTTCTACGACCATAAAAAACTCCTTCCTTTACTGATACATCTTCTCTGCAATCACAATCTGGATCGCCTGCTCCATCTCCTGGGCACTGAAACCACTGTTGATAATGTCAATGACCTCTTCATCCGTAAGTCCGGACTCAATCGCTACCTTAATCTGTTCCAGCTGCTGTTGATTTAATCCTTTACCCGTCAACTGCTTAATCAGATTCACTCTCTGCTTGCCAAAGAGCTTTTTACCCGCCAATGCAAGTAACCCTTCCGGACTCTTACGCTGTGTCTGCTCTACATGAACACGTCCCATCACTCCATTCTTATCTGTAATGGTAGTATCAAAATTCATGTTAGGAACTTTTCGTCTGCTTACCTCTTCCAACTCATCATTCTTCTTTGTAAGCTCCTTTTCCTTGTCCTCAATCTGTCGCACCATATCTTCCTTCTCCTTTCGCAATGCCTCATTTTCTGTACGAAGCTCACAAAGCTCCTTTTCATAGTGAGCCTTTTCATTCTCAAAAGAAGCTTTGCTATTGGAAACCTCCTCTAATTTCTTTCGAAGCTCAGCATACTCCTTCGTCGCCTGCGTAATTCTGTCTTGCTGGTCATTGATGATGCGTTCCTTTTCCTCAATCGACTTACTAAGTGCTTCTCGTACATCATCATTACTCTGTGCAATGGTATCTAATGTGCCAAGCTTATCCATGACCGCTTGTAAAAAGTTACTGTTTTCACCGATACCAGACAGCATTTCCTCAATCTTTTCATAGATTCTCACCGCTTCCACATTCTCTTCCGGAATACTCTCCTTTGCCTGCTGCATCTTTTCATAAATAGCAGATAATGCCTTATTCAGTGCATGTGGCTCCATACTAGAAGTAATGGTATCCTTCATACTTTCTACCGGAACACCCTTTAAATGAAAATCAATGATAACTTCTAACTGTCTACACTTGAAATTGCCATTCTTCAGCATACGGATAAATTCCTCACTCAGACCTGCTCGCATTGCTCTCGAATACTGCTTCATCTGTGCAACGGATAATTTCTTATCCAAATAGTAATCTATCTGCTTCTCCGTTAATCCGTATTCCAAATCTTCCTTTGCAAGCTCGATGATTTCCTTATCCAAACTCTGTGCTTCATAGTTTTTGATAATCTCTTTTAGATCGACTTCTTTCATATTGTTCTGTTCCATACAAATCCTCCATTTCTACAAAAAAATAACAGCCTATCGTTTTGGCTGTTTGTCTTGATACTCTTCTTGATTTAATTCCTGTTCCTTTGTCCGCTGTGAAACGTGTTCTGTAACCTCATCCATCATGCCTGTTGCAATGGATAGATTTCCTTTCACTGCATTTTGCTTTTCATAGATACCGGAAATCTTATTCTGATAATCCTTTCGGACTGCTTCTACTTCCGCTAAGGAATAACCCTGCTCTTGCAACTGTTTGGATAATGCTTCGTATTGTAAATGTTCCTTTTCAAAGAAATCATCCCCTGCAAGAAAACTATTCTCACCCGGTTCGCATTCCTTCATCTTATCCGCAATGTCAAACAATGGTTTCCATTTCCGGCGTTCACGAAACAGTTGGTTCTTCTCTTTCTGACACTCGGAATACTTATATTGCAGATTCTCTTTAACTGCTTCCAACTCTACAATAGAATGAATATCATGCTTAACTAAAAATAGATATTTTTCATGTGACTGATTAAGCTTTCGAATCTCATCCCGGTACTGCCATGCTTTGCTATAAGGTAGCTTCTCTAATCTGCGTATGCGACATATCTTCGCATAGTAGACTTTCTGCATCCCCGTCAGCTTCGTCCGTCGTAAAAACTCATCCTTTGGAGTGTCTACTTTCGGACGGTTCGCATAAGATTTGATGGACTCCATTTTGATTCGGCTTCGCAACATATCTTCTGTATAATTCTCACCAAGAGATTTACATCGACAAAATCGTTGCATTCCCTTTGGGCGAATTGCAAGATATTTGTTCTGCTTTATCTCATATCCTTTATCCATCATCATATCCAAAAACTCTTCAAAACTATCTGCCTGCAACACACACGCATCCAAGTCACGCTTGATATAGTCTTTCCAAGTAAGATGATACTCCTGATATTCCTTCCAGTTCGACATGGTTCGCGATTTTGCAACACCATCCATCGTAACATCAATCGTTGCTAGTCCATATTCCTCACAAAGTCGGTTTGTTATGGGTTGGATAATCTTTTCCCAATCCCCTTTTTCATAACGAAACTTCTTTCCATTCCGGTAGTTCACACTATTAAATATAATGTGACCGTGTCGGTGTAGTGTGTCATCATGCACCGTATAGACTGCTTCGTATTCCTCGCCAAGATATTCTTCCACAAACCGTGTGGTAATGTCATACGCAACAGATGGTTCCACATCCTCTTCCTCAAAGGATATCACAAAATGATACCCCTGCCGCTTATCCATTTTTCCGAACTTACGCTTCGTTGCTTTCATTTGCACAAAGGCTTCCTGCGGTTGGCAATTCACACCACCTACATACCGAAGTTCCTGTGTCTTTTCCGGATTGATAATATAATCAATCGCTTGCTTCAAATGTCTGCCCGGAAAACCATCTCCGCAACTCTTAATCGTCATTATCTTAGTGATAGCCAAATTCAGCCACCGCCTTTTCTACGGACTCATTCAAACGTCGCATATAAGCAATCAATCTGTCTTTATCCGTCTGTCGGTAAAGCTTTGAATTATTGTTATACACGATTTCATTGATATTGACTCCGATACGGTTCACCTCATTGATAAGTGATTTAATACCCACACGAATCTCTGGATAATCATTCGGCTGTTGTGTAATCAAAAGTCGAAAATAGTCGGACTCTGTCATACCTGCCTCTTTTGCCTTTTTGTTAAATGCTTTTGCATCTTCATCGGAAAGGCGGAAATGCTTCACTATTTCTTTTGCCATTATCTCGTCCTCCCTCTGTCTGGTTCTGCAATCACATTATCAGGCAATGGTGGAAGCTTTGGTTTCTCTTCATACGGAACCAGCTTTGTACCAAGCACTTCATAGATTGCTTTCTGTACCACCTCAACCACTTTCTGACCATAGATTGTCTGTCCGAACATTTTGTTAAGCAAATCTTCATCCTCTTTCAACTTATCAAAGGTTGCTTTGTAATTAGCATAATCCACAAAATCCTTTGGATTGTGCATTCCGTATTCTGCATCTTCCATGAGTTCATAATTCCACTCACAGACGCAGTCTATCAACTCATCCATCGTATAGGATACTGCCTGCCCATTTTCTTCTGCAACGTCAACACGATAAAGCTCATGTCCTTTTACTCCGATTGCAAAATCATGTCCTTCCATATACCCAAGCAACACTTCTGCATCCTTCAAACTTAACTGTATTTTCTGTTCAGACATCTGCATCCATATCAAAAGTTCGTTTGCTTCTTTGATATAAATCATGTTCTCAACCATCTAGGCTCACCTCCTCTTTGTTATCTGTACTTACCCTGCCCGTTCCCTAGCCACAAAACACACGCATTCCTGGGTGTGTTTGCCAGATACGCATCGTGTATCACGATGCTACTGGTCAGGGGAAAATCCCCTGAAACCCCTTCTATATGCTCCGCAAAAACTCTAAAATCGGTAGTGATATTAAAATGTGTTATCACTGATATTAAAATCTGCTATCATTTTTCGAAAGTGATATTACTATTTGATATCATCCTTTCTGATTGGATTATGAGTGATATTAAAATATGTTATCAGTGATATTAAATTCTGCTATCATTTTTGCAAAATGATATTAAAAATTGATATCATTAAAATCCCAACCTGTAGACAGCAGTATTGCTATCAGCAAACAGAAATAATGATGATATCAAAATATGTTATCACTGATATTAAAATCTGATATCATTTTCGCAAAGTGATATTAGATTCTGATATCATAGGCTTATTTACAAGCTTCTGTAACCACTCATTGTAATCTTTATACTCCGGGGGAGCTGGCAAATCTTTTACCTCATAACCTAGCTCATAGTATTTCTTCATAAACTTCTCTGTTGCTTCTCTTCCATACTGGTCATTATCCAAGCCAAACTGAATCTCCGTCAGATGTGGATAATCATTGAGCAATGTTTCCAAAGGTGTTTCCGCTAACATCCCAAGCGCTACCATCGTACATTTCTCATTCGGAAAAAGTGTCATATAGCTTAGCAAATCAATCGCTGCTTCAAACACAATAATACGTGAACTGTTCATGTTTACTGTATGAAATCCATATCTCTTATCATTGCCTGCCACATCACACTTGAACGGTTTCCCCTTTTTATCAAACACGCCACGCATACTTGCGAAACGTGGTGTACCCGACTTATCTTTTCCAACGAAAACCATATTGTGATATCCCTTTGCTTCATAGAGAGTACCTTCTGCAACAAAATGGTCAATCACCTCTTTTGAAATCCCTCGTTCATGCATGAGATAGTTATAAAGGTATGCGTTACTTCCAGCATATTTGGGTAACACAAACTCCTTTGGTTCTTCTGCCATTGGTTTTGCCACATTCACAATCTTTGCTGTAGAGAGATCTGCTTTTTGATAACCCACAAAATCAAGAAGCCAAAACACTGCTTCTTTAACTTCCATATTTGCAAACACTCTTAGAAAATCAATCTGACTTCCACCATTTTCTCCAGGTTCATAACGTTTCGACCATCGAAACCAATGTGTCCGGTCATAAATACGAATGGAATCCATTTCCTTTAACGTATGGTACTTTCCGATACGCTTTACTGTATATCCCAGTGCAGAAGCCACCTCACATAAATCTGCTCTCTTTGCAATCGCTAATTCTTCCTGTGTAAATCTCATCGCCTCACACCCCTATCTGCTATCGCCGATTTATCCCAATCAAGATGATGATAATCTGTTGGAAAATACATCTTCGGTTTCTCTACCAATCCTTTATCCTTGAAACTGAAATACTTCCGATTGTCTCCGCCTACAATGACATGGTCAAGCAACGGAATATCCATCAATTCCATAACCTTCTGCATTTTCGCTGTCATTTGAACGTCAGACTTAGAGGGTAGCAACGTACCACTCGGATGATTGTGAACGAGAATAATCTGTGCCGCATTCGATAAGATACTGGCTTTCATGATTTCCCGTGGGTGCACCATTGCATAATCCAATGCTCCCATACTGGCAAAATTGCAGTTAATTGGTGTTCCATCTGACTTTAGATTAATGACACAAACCATTTCCCGGTCCATTTCACAAAGCGTTTGACCTACCAAATGAATTGCATCCTCTGGTGAACAGATTGGACTAGAGGACGCAATCGGTGCATCCCGCACCAAGCGAACAGAAACCACATCTAAATCAAATGCACTCTTCCTGCCCATTTGCATCCTCCTCTCCAAACGTAACACTGACTAAGACATGCTCAGGGACGGAAGAAAGGATTTGTTTTAACTCATCTACAGAATCAATTTCTAATACCTGCTCTTCCATACAGCACCTCCATTATCGCTTCATCTGCGCTTCATATACCATTGGTGGCTCAGATACCTTACCGTCTAATCGCTTATTCGGAGAATCGGTTGCTAATGTGACCTTTCTCAAATCCTTATCATAGTGATATACATTGTTTGATAAACGGTCTGCAATATCCACACAGTCCATATTAATATCGCTTACCATCTGCGCTAAATCATCTGGTTCTCCCATTTCAACTGATACCAAAATGCTTTCATGGATAGACGAAGGTAAGATATACAAATCTGTACCAACTTTTTCTGCCAACTCGTGAAGATTATTCTCATAAAGCATACAAGCAGCACCGTTAATATTGGATTCATTGGTTAATACATACATTGTCTTTGTTGGCTCACTCTCAATCTCTGCTAACAATGCGTCTGCCATTCCCATCTCAAGCATTTCAAACGGAAGCATTTCCTTAATCACCTCCGACATTGGTAAAATCTTTGCTGGTAATAATCTCTTTGTGTTCTCAACAGCAAGCTGGAACAAGTCCGGCTCTGTCATTCCTGTTCGCTCTGCAAGTTTGTTATTCACAATAGAACTTGCCATGCCCTTTGAACTAATATCCACTACCCAACGATACACCACCGCTAAGTCCTGAAAGTCACGATGAGGAACATTCGTTAACATTTCTTTGTTCTGTTCCTTATTCACCAAAACCATAATGATATTATCTTTCATTGTGCTTTCATCAATCTGGGGGTTCATTTCTTTCATTTCATCGTAACCTCTTACAATTACTTCCGCACACTGCGTCAAACAATCCTGAATACTATCACCATTTACATAGTGTTCATATAAGTGATTGATATAAACATTTGGTGCAGTCACATCATTAGGTTTCAAAACGACCAAACCATCCAATGTCTGATTTACCTTTGTCACTTCATGGAGCTCCACCTTCGAACCCTTAAACTCTTCCGGTAAATGTTCCAAAATCTGCTCTCTCATAACTTCCTTAAAAATTCTATAATCCATCATAAAATTCTTCCTCCTTATGACAAAAGGAGAGTAACCATTCGGCATACTCTCCTTAAACTAAACTCTCTCTATTCTATTTGCGTTTCTTTCTACGCTTTACGAAGTACCATCCAATACCAATCAAAGCACCTCCTGCCAAACCAAACAAAACCGGATTATAATTACCACCTGTCTGTGGCAACTTCGGCTCTTTTGGTTTGTTGGTAACAATCAACTGGTAATGCACAGTTTCTGTTGCACAGCCATCATACTGAATAACCACTTCATGCACGGTGTCATCAAGAATATAGCCTTTTGCAGCCTTTGTCTCCACAATAAAATACTTGATAACATCATCAATGCTTCCATCTTCCTTATAGGTACAGATATCTAAGAGGTCAGTTTCAGCATAACCCAGCTTGTCTGTTACAAGTGTCTGCAACACCTTTCCATTCTCGTCACGAAGTTCAAACTCTACTCCCTTGATTGGCTCTCCGGTTTCATCATTTGACTTGTGTAATTCAATTCTACCTTTAACTCTTTCGTCTACCATGCTAACCTTCTGTATCTCACCTGTCTCTGCGACAGTAAACGATACTTCGTTTGCAATCAAATATCCGTAAGGAGCAAAGGTTTCTCTCAAGGTGTATTCTCCTGCTGGCATTGCATGAAGCTGATATGGGGTTCCGTCTGTTGTCCAAGACGCATAGACATTACCCTCGGAATCAAGAATTTCTAGTATAGCTCCGCTAATCTCTTTTCCAGTTGTAATATCCGACTTAGATACTTCCACTACAATCGGAGTTTCCTTCACCTGTAACTCACTTGTAATGGTAGCTACCAACTGTCCCTGCGATGAAAAGTCCACATCATAAATGGTTTCATCCAAAACATATCCACTTGGAGATTCAATTTCCTTCACATAATAAAGACCTAACGGAAGGTCAGTCACAAAGTCAGCCACACCTTCTTCATTTGTTGTAGCATAATCGACAAGCTCATCGGCATTTACCAAAACTTCTCCTTCCACATTCAAAATATCCTCTTTTGCAAAAACACCATACAATGCTCCTGCAACCGGATACGTTGTAACCGAGTCTGTTTTGATAAGTGATAAATCTGTCTTGATTCGCTCATTAACAAATTCGGAGTTGCTATACACCACTTCGGTTGATGAATCTGCATAACTTAACTCAATCTCTTTTGCTTCTTCGCATAAGACAAAGCCTTCCGGTGCTGTTATTTCCAAAAGCTGATACTTGCCAAGTGGTAAATCACTAATGCATGCTTCTCCGTTCTCGTCTGTAGTAAGCTCTGCAACAACTGCGCCCTTGCTAGCTGGAACACCATTGATAACTGCAAGCTCTCTCTTTCCATCTTCACCAAGCTGATGATCCGGTGTATAGATATCCTCTAATGCAATCAGATGATATACTGCTCCTGCAAGTGGCTGACTCTCATAAACAAAGTTCACACTTCTGTTTTCATCCGACAACTCACTCATGATACGGTCTACGATGGTATCATATTCCACATTCGTAAGCACTTCACCAGACTTCTTCACAGAAATACTTCCCTTTACCGGAGTATTCTCTGCCACTACTTCAATCACAGCTTCACCGTCTGCATCCTCCTCAATCTGTACTGTACCATCCTTGGTAATGACAAATGGATAAGTTTCATTGGAAAGCAGATAACCTTCCGGAGCCATAATCTCTTCCACAGCATAATTACCATACTTCATACGCAATGGTGTTGTGACGGTTCCTGTTTCGTCTGTGGTAAACTCAGAGATTTTCTTATCTCCAACTTTCTGTTCCACATACTGGTCTGTGTCCGTATTCTTAATCTTAAATGTTACATTTGGAAGCAAAATCGTTCTTCCGCTTTCTGCGTCCTTTTTCACAATACGGATATAAGCCTTAAACGGAGCATCATTCAACACCCTCCAAGCCTGCGGTGTTCTAGAATCTTCTGTGATATTCACAGTAAAATCTTCCGTCTTGTGCAAATCCTTTGGTACTTTTGTTTCTTTCACAAGATATTTACCAAATGGTAATTCCTTAGAAACTGCATATCCCTTATCATCGGTCACAAGCACATCATAGGTTGTTGCTTTATCCCAGCCCACTTTATCAATCTCTGACTGTAACTTAACAGTAAACTCAGCACCCTTGACATAATCTGTCTGTGTATCCGAACCATCGGTTGAAATCTTTATAATTTCAAATGCCTGCTGTTTTACTGTCTCAATCACTTTTCGATTAAGTGAGATATTCTTATGCGTGTTTGTAGCTTCATTGAAGTTTACCGGATAAGTTGTCGTGTCAAGCTGATAACCATAGCTTTCCTTAATCTCTTTAATATGGTACTTTCCATAATAAAGATTGCCGAAGTTAAAGTTGCCGTCCTTATCAGTTTTTACAGTTGCAAGTAAAGCTCCTGCATTTGCCTTTGCTCCAGTGCTGACAAACTCTGTCCCCTTTGTGGAAGTGATATTATCATCTCCACTATACGAGACTACACCTCTTCCATCTGGATAGGTAATCGTTTCTGTTGCGTACAGACCATAAAGCGCACCTTCTAACTTAGCATCACCCTGCGGTTTCTTTCCTGTTTTTTTGTCCTCCTTTGTAGCTGTCACATCGCAACGGACTGGAGTGTTTGTCACCTTAAGAATTGCAAACTCGCCATAATTTGGTGTAACCGTCCATACTGTGCCATCATCACGATAACCATCCGGAACTACTACTTCTTTCACATAGTAGTAGTCCTGTGTTTTTACAAACTTCTGTGACGCTGCAATCTGCAAATCTTCATCATAATAAAATATCGGAACCTCCGTCACTCCATCTCCATTCATCGAAGTTCTTTGTGTACAAGCCGCATCATTAAACACCGCAAAACCTGCACCCTTTACGAATACACCAGACTTGGAATCTGTTTTCTGAACCATAACACCAACCGGCTCAGGAATCTCATTAACATCTAATGTCTTACCCTGCTGAATCACTTTTCCCTCTGCATCATACAAGGTAAAGTATTCCAAGCCAATCGGATAAATGGTTTCATCCAATTTATAGCCTTTTGGTGCTCTTATCTCTTTCAGATAATAAGTTGCCTCTGTCAATATCTCCACATCGGAAGCCACCAAACCATCCGCTTTTGTAGGCGATAGCTTACACAATAAATCCGTACAAGCGGCATCTTCATAGAGATAATAAGTTGCACCTTCAACTGGCTTTCCGTCATAGGTATTCGTTTTCTTCAGCGAAAAACTACCCAGCTTAAAGTTTGATGTTACTCGTACAGTAGCCTGAGCCGACTCTACATCTTCAAAGGTTTCAAGAAATGTGATTTTCTGCTGTGATACTACTGTCGGTGTCCACTTACGTCCACCCTTTTCATTCGAGTAAGCCTTTGCCTTTACCTTAATTGTGCTTCCATTTGCCTGAATCTTTGCAAGTGCTTCCGCATTACAATAAAGATAAAAGTTTGAAGAAGCCTTACTTGCATCCGTTTGTGCAACACAAATATCATACTTCTTAAGATCATCTGGATTTTCAATCTCACTGGCATCTGTCTTAATCTCGCCAACCGTCAGACCGGATGGTGCACCTGTAATCGTGTACTTTACATTCGTAATACTACCAGACTTGGTACGCACGAATTTATCCGCACTTCGATACAAACCATCTCCCATATCCTTCCACTCACTTTTCTTAGGTGAAATGGAATATGTGATGGACTTTGTCAGACCATTATCCGCATACTCTGAACTATCACATTTCTTTGCATCTTCAACGAGTGAAGCAATCTTTTTATACACGTTGCTTCCATCATTATAATAGCTTAATCCAACCTCACCATTCAAAACGTGAATTGCAGCACTCGTAATGAAGTAATCTGCGTTTGCAGAACCTGCCGAATACTTATCATTATGACAAGTACCACCTAATGTTCTCGCACCATTCACAAGACAGTAGGTAATTTCAGGTTGCACCTTTGAACTGGAAGCCGACACACTACCACTCGTTGTATTCTTATTAAGGTCCATGCAGAATACTAAGCACTTATAATAATCTCCACTTGTAGAAATATACTTCACACCCATTCTTCTGCCACAGTATGACACATATCCGCTGTAAGAAACCTTCATACTGTCATCGGCAGTTGCCGAAGCCTTTAGCACCGATACTGAAGACATCATAATTCGTAATGGTTCTTCCGATTCTACAATCTCACCTTTCGCCAGCTCTCCTTCCTCTGGCTCTCCTTCTTCACTCTCTGTTGCATCACCAGACGCAGTATTTTCAGATACTGTTTCCGGTTCACGCACCGAAATCACACGATGAACCAAATATGCTTCTTTACCACTTACTGGTGTAACCTTGTAATAAGTGTCATACTCACCTACTACAGTTCCATCAAAGCTACCTTTATCGGCATAGTAGGATACGTCCACTCTGGTTTCATCAAAGGATAATCCGTCTCTGCTCTCAATCACGTCAAATCCATAATTGACAGCAACAATAATGTCCTCCGCCACTACTACTTCATCTGCTTCCAAGTCTGTTCGCACTGTGGCATCATATACCTTTAATTCCTCTGTATCAGCCTCATTTACGTCTGAAGCAAATACCATTGAGCCATTCGGTGGCATAACTGCGCAAAGGCTTAAAATGACCGCCATAAGCATAGCTGTTATTCGTTTCTTTTTCTTATTCATAAACATCGTCCTTTCCATTGATTTGCTGCGACATCTTCCCTGCCAACTCACACAATGCCGGAAAGAACTATTTTTCCGGCTTTCTGTGCAAGAAAAAAGACGCGCCTATTGGCACGTCTCCTTACCCATAAGCCGGTTCGCATCCCGGTCTTCCCTTATTAAATTGCCATTCGTCTATGGTATGCTAACATACGTCCCATACGACGAATATCAAAATGATACATCTTTTCAAAGTATCTTAGCATTCTCTTTTCCATTAACCTCACCTCCTATTTTTGAATCAGCTCCACTTCATAATGTCCTCCATCATTTCATCTGTTGGTGCATTTTCTGGAATATCATTATCTTTATCAGCAGAAACTGACAGATTAATTTGTGGCACGGAACTAATTTGTTGTGTTCCAATATTAAAACTATTCAAGCCTGCTTTCATAAAAACAGCAAGAAACTCCTGATACAATTCCATTCGAATTTCACTCTTTATTTGTTCTAATCTCGTCTCCAATTCTTTCTCAGTAACACCACCATTGCTTCCAGACAAAAACGGACTATTCTCTGCATTCATACCATTGATATATGCATCAATCGCATTTTTAATGAACTTATTCCTAGACTTATGAATGTCTAAATTCAATTCATTAAGAGCTTTATATAAGCGTCTATCACGTTCATCTACTAAAGAAAAACGTACGATTGCCTGCACGCTGTCTTTTCTAGCCATACGCTCCTCCTATCATTCCTTAGTTAATACTCTCTCCAAGTAATGCTTTGCTAAATACTCATAACCTTTCGCATTTGCTCTTACATCATCAATATAGGAAATGTTCTGTCGGTTCATTTCACCATACCTTTTCATTACTCCTGCTCCACCACCTACAAAAGTTATCGGTGTAAGTTCCATGTTATAACCAAGTTCACGAATGTTATAGTAAATCTGCTGACAATACTCGCGTAATTTATTCTCAATAATCACACGATATTTCTCCGGCAAGTGTTCTGCGCCATTCAAAATAACTTGTAAGATATCATGTTCATCAATCTCCTCATTAAGTTGTTTCACACATTCCTTATTAATTTCCTTCATGCAAGTAATAATACCATGCGGTTGTGTAATACATACTGACTCATCCGGCGAACGGTTGATAATCGGCATAATATCTACAGTCCAACTTCCAATATCTACCACTAACTGTTTCTGTGGGAAGAGATATAATCTGTCAGCTACTGCTCCATAACACTGCGGATATACCGAAATGCGTTCGATTGTAATATGATAATTTCTTTTCTCATACTTGAATGTCACGCCTTTGTTCTGACTCAGATATTTAATAAAATCATCTTTCTCCTCACCAAAACGTGTCAGCGGAAGTCCGACTGCAAGAAATACTCCTGCCTTTTGAACCTTTCTAATCGAAAGCTCTTTTGCAATAGCGGCTAAAGTAAGTAGATAGTAATTTTCATCCTCAACCTTTGTAGATTTTACTTCTAACCTTTTTCCGCCAATTTTATAAATTTTACCATTGTACTCAAGCGTATCGTTATACATCGCTGGAGCTGTAGAAATTTCTTTAACACCTGAAGTAAACACTTCATGAAATGTTTTCATGTTTGCCCAACCATGATCAATACCTAATACGATTGTATTTTTATCCATAAAATCATCTCCTTCATTTTTGTTGTAATATTATTTCAACATATATGGGTTTTATAATTAAAATAATAAGTATGTGTACGCCTACTAATCATAGTCCCTCTAACGCCCCGTACACATGGGAATTGCAAATAAGTAGCTTTCGCTTCACGACGCCCTACACTGTAGCACTATCTCCTCTATTGCCATTTCGAGGATAAGGACTTTCGCCCTCTGTGGTTTATTATCCTTCTGCAATACCCTTTACCCTTTTACCAAGCCTACATCCTGTTTCTCGTTCTTCATTTCTCAATCCATCGAACTACTAATGTGAAAACAGTGATAAACAACTCTACCGGAGAGTACCCCAGAATTTTTACTTTGCATAATTGCACCAAATTATGGATTTGCAATTGATATTCAGTTGTAATGTCCTTATCAATCGGACAATCACATTCTATATCAAATACCTAACAATCTAAAGGGACTACACTGGTGCATTTTTTTAAAATCGAACCAATTATTGGTTTTTTTTACTTCTTTCCTCTTTAATTCTTTTATACACATGTTTAGGTAGTGGTACTGGTTCTTCACGAAACTGCTCAATAAACGCCTCAAATATCTCCGTATTCACTAATGCGGTTGCACCAATTTTATATACAGCTCCTGCTTCTCTTGCAAAACTCATAAAAGTCGTTTTCCCCATCCCGTATATAATTTTACCTTCTGCTGCATTAACATATTTTTTCATAACTTCTTTTGTATCTGAATAACACTTATACGAATATGACATTCTAATCTTCCTTTCTCCATAATGGATTTTTCATAGGTACTCGTTCTTCACGAAATTGCTCTATATATTCATCAAATAATTCTAAGCTAACAAACACTGAACCATTGATTTTATACACAGCTCCTGCCGCTCTCGCCATTTCAATAAAGCGATGATGCCCAATGCTATAAATAATTGAACCTTCGCCTACTCGTACCAACTTCTTTTGAACATACTTTCCAGAATTAGGAACTTTATAAATATGCTTCATATATTCCTCCAATCTCTTCTTACTAATCAATACAATTCTACTAAATTTGTAGACTGCACCTGCCGCCGAAGCAAATATCATCAATTCTTCTAGATTCATAGAGAAATATTCCATCGCATCTTCTGAACGTAAAAACCTTTTATTAATACCTTCATTATGTACATATTCTCTGACTGTTTGGTGGAGTATTGTAGCCATGTCACCCCTCCTTATCTTGTTCTACTTTAAATCGCTCTAAATATGAATCTAGTATTTCAGTATTAACTAATACCAACTGATTAATCTTGTATATTGCCCCTGCTGCTTTTGCAATTTCTTGAAACTTTGAAATTCCAATAGAATAAAGTTCTACCCCCTCCTTATAACGAATAAACTTTTTCTTATTTTCTCTTGCCTCTTTATAAGAAAATCTTCCTGCTTCATCCATAAATCATTCCTCCTTATTTTTTCTGTAACGCAAAAAGGACATCTTCTAAATTACTTTAGAAAATGTCCTAAAATAGTGCTTATGAAAATAATATACGCATATTTCAATTCTTCAGACAACATCATATTCATTCGTATAGAATTGGTAAAATGTTGTCTTTTTGTTGTCTTTTAGACAACTCAGCCACCGCAAACCCTTGATTTTGCGATGTTTTTTAGCTAAGGCTCTTCATCGTCGGGAACAACAGTACATCCCTAATCGCCTGCGAATCAGTAAGCAACATACAAAGTCTATCAATACCGTAGCCGATACCGCCGGTCGGTGGCATACCGAGCTCAAGTGCATACATGAAGTCTTCGTCTGTGGTGTTTGCTTCTTCGTCACCGAGAGCAAGTAATGCTTCCTGTGCCTTGAAACGTTCTCTCTGATCGATTGGATCGTTCAGCTCTGAATAAGCGTTACACATTTCCCAACCGTTCATAAAGAGCTCAAAACGCTCTACGTAATTCGGGTCTTCCGGTTTCTTCTTCGTAAGCGGAGAAATCTCAATCGGATGATCCATTACGAATGTCGGCTGGATCAGGTGCTCTTCTACAAACTCTTCGAAGAAGAGATTCAAGATGTCACCCTTTGTATGATGAGCTTCAAATTCCACATGTTTCTCTTTCGCGATAGCTTTTGCAGCATCTGCGTCAGCAATTTCATTGAAATCAACGCCTGCATATTTCTTAACTGCATCAATCATGGTAATTCTCTCGAATGGTTTTCCCCAATCCATCTCAATGCCGTTGTAAACAATCTTTGTGGTTCCAAGCACTTCCTGTGCTACGTAGCGGAACATGTTTTCTGTCAAATCCATCATTCCATTGTAGTCTGTGTAAGCCTGGTACAACTCCATAAGAGTAAACTCCGGATTGTGTCTTGTATCAAGACCTTCGTTACGGAATACTCGTCCAATTTCATAAACTCTCTCGAGACCACCGACAATCAGTCTCTTTAAGTACAGCTCAAGCGAAATACGAAGCTTGAAATCCTCGTCGAGCGCATTAAAATGTGTCTCGAACGGTCTCGCTGCAGCACCGCCTGCATTCGCTACAAGCATCGGAGTCTCCACTTCCATAAATCCTTCACCATCTAAATATTTACGAATGGTGCTGATAATTTTTGAACGTTTGATAAACGTATCTTTTACTTCCGCATTCATGATAAGGTCTGTGTATCTCTGGCGATAACGTGTATCTGTATCTGTCAGACCGTGGAATTTCTCCGGA
Organism: Lachnospiraceae bacterium; assembly: GCA_045588655.1. GTDB lineage: Bacteria > Bacillota > Clostridia > Lachnospirales > Lachnospiraceae > SVFI01. Next base: position 33,844 of record JAZNEP010000049.1, read on the forward strand.
AGAATCTGTAAACTCTTGGAAAGAAGAGTCAGCTTCTCCGCATGAATAGAAATCTCACCTGTTTTTGTACGGAATGCAAAACCGGAAATACCATAAATATCACCGATGTCAGCTTTCTTAAAATCTGCATAATCTTCTTCGCCGACTGCATCTCTTGCTACATATGCCTGAATATTTCCCTGTAAATCCTGAATGTTACAGAAAGAAGCCTTACCCATAACACGCTTAAACATCATACGACCTGCGATTGTCACATGAATCGGCTGCGCATCCATAATTGCTCTTCTTTCATTATAATCCTGCTGCAATGCTTCTCTTGCCTGTTGCTCATCTAGCCCATCCACATCCGGCGCTTTGTGATCTTTTAAAATCTCTGCTTCATGCGCTTCGTAAAGAGCTTTTACCTCCTGGGAATGATGTGTCTGGTCAAATTTGGTTATCTCAAAAGGATCTTTGCCTGCCTGCTGAAGATTTGCAAGCTTCTCGCGACGAACCTTTAACAGCTGATTTATATCCTGCTGCTGTGTATTCTGATTATTCTCTGCCATGTTTATGCTCCTGCTCTCTGAATCTCAAGTACTTTATATTTGAAAACTCCACCCGGTGTTTCTACGGTTGCTGTCTGACCTACTTTTAATCCGATCAGCGCTTTTCCTACCGGTGACTCGTTGGAAATCTTTCCTTTTAAGCTGTTTGCTTCTGTAGAACCAACGATTTTGTATTCTAAATCTTCTTTCTCTGTCATATCACGAATCTTAACGCGACATCCGATATTAATTTTATCAAGGTCTACTTCATCCTCGATGATAACTTCCGCGTTTTTTAAGATTTTCTCTAACTCTTCAATTCTGGCTTCGATGTCACGCTGCTCATCTTTTGCTGCATCATATTCAGCATTTTCGGATAAGTCACCCTGTGCTCTGGCCTCTTTAATTTTGTCAGCCACTTCTTTACGTTTTACGACTTTTAAGTTTTCTAATTCGTCCTCGTATTTTTTGAGACCTTCATAGGTTAAAATGTTCTTCTTAATTTCCATGATTGTCATCCTTTCTTTGCTTTTGATGCAATATGGCGCTCTCCGCCTAATTAACTAAGACATTATAACGCACTCAAAAAGGCTCTGTCAAGCTGATTTCTCAAGCTTTTACAGGCATTGCAGACCCCTTTGAGCCTTTGATTTTCTCTCCTTGTTCGTACTCCGGCTCCATCAATGTAAAAAGTCGGTTTCCCGATTTCCTTCATACTCATTCCATAAAAATCTAACAGAAGTGTTTCTTCACTTACTGACATCAACATTTTTTTGTATTCATGAATCGGATAGAAACTGCCTGCCAAACCTGTTTCTTCATAAAAAATCTCCAGCACCTCTTCACTACTTTCCTTTTGATGGGCTTCGCCAAACAAAAACAGATCCGACATTCCTTCCCCACCGACACGCTCTGCTTCCAAAAGCCATTGACTGATTCTTTCATATCTGCACTCCTTTGAAAGCGCAAGAAACAACGCGATTTTCTTAGGATGAGCTTCTAAAATCTCAAGCGCTTGCCTTGCTCCATAAATCTGATGCAGCCGATCTTGTTTCGCGGGCGGTCTCTTCCAAAGCTGCGGATGCATCTCTTTCTCTGCTTTTTCCGAAAGAAAAAGTGCTTCCGGATTACTCAGAAACACTTCTTTATATTTATTCCGCATATGATTTAAGATGAAATCAGACACGCTGTGCAGCAAATACGATTTAAGTCCTCCGGCTCTCTCTCTTTCTTTCTCGCATCGCTCATATAGGTGTACTAATTTTTCATCCGACCTATCCCAAAAAAAGTAGATAGGGCGTAGCTCCACACTCTCTTCCTCATCCTCGAGGACATATACCGGATCACACACCGGAAGCTGCTCAAGCTCTTCTCTTTTTCCAAATATCACGTAGTAAACGATTTCATTCTCTCTCTGTCCCATGCTACATTGTATGTGCAAAAAGAACAGATATGACATAATCCTTGAGTTCGTCCATGCTTTCGATTTCATTGACCTTTTGGCGAAGGCGCGCCGAATGCGGAAGCCCCGCTGAATACCACGCAATATGCTTACGCATTTCACGTACCGCTGTATACTCTCCTTTGTACTCCAGCTGCAATTCCATATGGCGTAGCACAGTTTCACACATATGTTGCTTGGTGGGTGGTGGAGCGATTTCTCCTGTCTTTAGATAGGATACTACCTGCTCAAACAGGAAAGGATTTCCTCTTGCAGCTCGGCCAATCATAATACCGTCGCACCCGGTATGTTCGAACATACGGGCCGCCTGTGCACAATCCGTTACATCTCCGTTTCCAATGACCGGAATCTCCAAGGCATCTTTCACCTGTGCAATGATATCCCAGTCGGCCTGACCGGAATAATATTGTTCTCTTGTTCTGCCATGAACGGCTACCGCCGCCACACCGCAATCCTCTGCAATCTTTGCAATTTCCACCGCATTTACATGTGCGTCATCAAACCCTTTTCGGATTTTGACAGTCACCGGCTTTTTTATGGCCTTCACTGTCTTGGTAAGGATTTCCCTCACGAGCTGAGGGTCTTTCATCAGCGCAGAACCCTCTCCATTATTTACCACCTTCGGAACCGGACATCCCATATTAATGTCAAGCACAGAAAACGGACGCTCCTCAATCCGCGCTGCCATCTCACTGATAATATCCGGATCTGACCCAAACAACTGAAGGGATACCGGAGTTTCTTTTGGGTGTATCTCCATCAACTGCTGTGTATTTTTGTTATTGAAATAAATTGCCTTGGCTGAAACCATCTCCATACACAAAAGCCCCGCTCCGTGCTCTTTGCAAAGCAAACGAAATGGCAGGTCAGTAACACCTGCCATCGGAGCCAGTATAACGGGATTGTCCAGACAGACATCTCCTATCTGCAATCTTTTCATCTGATTTTCCTTTACTCCTGTGAACGATTCTTTTCAAAGATAATGCGCAGGCCGTCCAGCGTCAGTGTCTTATCGTACAAATCAATTAAATCCGTTTCCTGCGAAATCGCTCTTCCGAGACCTCCCGTGGCCACTACTTTCATGTTATGACATCCGGTCTCTTTTTTTATCTGCTTTATAATGTATTCGGTCTGTCCGATCTGACCGTACATAATACCGGCCTGCATACTGGTTACCGTATCACCGGCCAGAATAGAATCCGGCTTTTTAATCTCAATTTTTGGAAGCTTTGCAGCATTTTCCGAAAGTGCTGCTGCTGAAATACGAATTCCCGGTGCTGTGACTCCGGCCTTTAAACATCCGTCCTCAGACACATAATCATATGTGGTCGCCGTTCCAAAATCCAACACCAGAATCGGTCCGCCGTATTTTTCATACGCTGCTACCGCATCAACGACACGATCCGCACCGATCTCTCTCGGGTTTTTCGTCATTACCTTGATTCCTGTTTTTGTCCCCGGTCCTACCACCAACGGATTGGAACCGATATAGCGAACCATCGCGCCTGTCAGCGAGTGCATGATATTTGGCACCACGCTGGCCACGATACTTCCCTCAATATCCGCGCGATTGACGTCATTCATGCGCAGAAGATCCCGAATCAGTATCCCGTATTCATCGGATGTTCTTGCAATTTTCGTCGTTATACGAAATGTGGTCACAAGCTCTTGCCCGTCATACACTCCAAATGTAATATTTGTATTTCCAACGTCCAGTGTTAAAATCATAGTTCCTCCTTCAGCACAAACACACGGTAAAACATCTGCAACTGTTCAAACAGATCTTGTCTGTGTCTGCGCACTTCACCTACCAACAATCCTGCTGTAATCTCATCATACAAAATATCTTCCTCCGCCGATTCTGTCTCCATGGAAATGGAACCATCCGCTTCAAACACAATCAGGAAGGTACCACCGGCTTCTTCCGTAAAAAGAACACACAAAATTTGTAATTCTTCCTTTACCGCATCCGGTAATGCTGCAAAAGCAGGATTTAAATAGTATTTTCTTTCATAGGCATTTGACCCGCAAAGCACCATTCTGCCATCGGCCATCGTATCCTTTATCATATCATCAGACATACCCGTAAATTCCTCTCACTGACACCTCTCCGGCATAAACACTCACCTGTGTGCCATCGTTTTTTCTGACCAGAAGCTCTCCCTGCTCATTAATTCCGAGCGCAAGTGCCTTATATTCCCCTTGTGGGTCCAGCACACAAACTTCTCTATCCTTATTCACCATTTTTTCGACATACTCTCCCATCATGGTAGACATATCGCGTTTTTCTAAGAATTTATTATAATATTTTTCAAAATTAATAAGCACTATATTTAGCAACTCACTCCGATTGATTTCTCTGCCACATTCCATGTGCAGTGATGTCGCCGTCTGTTGAATACTTCGATCAAACTCAGTACTGTTAACATTAATACCCACACCAATTACTACACTTTCAATGTTTCCGTTATCCAGCCTCATCTCCGTGAGAATACCGCATAGTTTTTTTCCATTTCTTACAATGTCATTGGGCCATTTAATCATGATATCGGACATCCCCGTGACTGTTTCCATCGCCTTGCAGACTGCAAGCGCCATAACCAGCGTAAGCATAGGAGCGGTTTGCGGTGGTACCTGAGGCCTTAATCCCAGTGTCATATATATGGATTTCCCCGCAGGCGAGCTCCAACTTCTTCCTCTTCGACCTTTTCCTTCCAGCTGCTCTTCTGCCACAACGAGTGTACCATGCCCTGCTCCTTCTCTCATATACCGAGAGCAGTCCTCATTGGTAGAACCGGTGACCGCAAAATAATAAGCCTCCCGTCCGGCCCATTCCGTCGAAAGTTCCTGCAGCCAACTATCACACCTATTGTTCCCCGACATGTCTTCTCTCTCCCTTTGACTATCTACTGCCAAGTGTTACTTCCTGTCCTAAGCTCCGAGTGTTGCTGCCATCACTGCTTTGATTGTGTGCATACGGTTTTCTGCTTCTTCAAATACAACCGACTGTTCAGACTCAAATACTTCATCCGTCACTTCAAGCTCTGTTACTTTATACTGCTCACCTTTTTCTTTTCCGATTTGTGTTTTCAAATCATGAAAGGCCGGTAGACAATGCATAAAAATTGCATTCTCTGCTGCATGTTCCATGAGATTTTTATCTACTTTGTATGGAGAAAGATCACGAATTCTCTCTTCCCAGATTTCATCCGGTTCACCCATGGACACCCACACATCTGTGTATATGACATTGGCTCCCGCTACGCCTGCTAACGCATCTTCCTCAAATGTCAGTTTTGCTCCTGTTTCTTTTGCAATCGCTTCACAGGTTTCAATCAGCTGTGCATCCGGGAAATATGCCTTTGGTGCACAAGCCACAAAATCCATTCCCATCTTTGCACAAGTTACCATCCATGAATTTGCCATATTATAACGGGCATCTCCCAAATATGCTACTTTGATGCCTTCCAGGGTTCCAAAATGCTCGCGAATGGTCAAAAGGTCTGCCAGCATTTGTGTCGGATGAAACTCGTTGGTAAGTCCGTTCCATACCGGAACTTTCGCATATTTCGCCAATTCTTCCACAATTCCCTGTCCGAATCCGCGGTACTCGATTCCATCGTACATACCGGAAAGTACTCTGGCTGTATCTGCAATACTTTCCTTCTTTCCAATCTGAGAGCTGGCCGGTTCAAGATATGTAGTCCCCATACCAAGATCATGTGCCGCCACTTCAAACGAGCATCTTGTACGCGTCGATGTTTTTTCAAATATCAACGCCACATTTTTTCCGCGCAGGGTATCATGAAGTGTCCCTTCTTTTTTCTTTTTCTTATAGTCTGCTGCCAAATCAATCAGATAGGTAATCTCTTCCTTTGTATAATCCAATAATTTTAAAAAATCTCTTCCTTTTAAATCTATTTTATTCATCATTGCCTCCGTTCTTTTGCAAGTCAATTCGCATCAGATATTTAGAATTATAATACAGACCCTACATCACCGCAAGAAAAAAGGGGCCTTTTCAACGATTTTCATTGAATTTGCCCCTTGTAAATCATAAGTTTTCAGGTGTCTTACTTATTTGTTTGACGCTACTTCTTTAAATGTTGTAGCAAGTCCTGCGATACCCTGCAGATCAGACGGAATAATAATCTTTGTTGACTGTCCTGCTGCCACTTTTTCAAGTGCCTCTAAGCTCTTCATCTGAAGTACTGCTTCATCTGCACCAGCTTCACGTAGCATGCGGATACCATCTGCATTCGCCTGCTGCACTTTAAGGATCGCTTCCGCCTCACCTTCTGCCTCGCGAATCATCTTTTCTTTCTGTGCCTCTGCACGAAGAATTGCTGACTGTTTTTCAGCCTCTGCTTCAAGAATTGCTGACTCTTTCTGACCTTCTGCCACAAGGATGGTAGATTTCTTTTCACCTTCTGCACGAAGAATGGATTCACGACGTTCACGTTCTGCTTTCATCTGTTTTTCCATCGCATCCTGAATCGCTGCCGGCGGGATGATGTTTTTAAGCTCTACACGGTTTACTTTGATACCCCATGGGTCGGTTGCGATATCAAGTGTTGTACTCATCTTTGTATTAATTACTTCTCTGGATGTCAGTGTCTGGTCAAGCTCCATATCACCGATAATGTTACGAAGCGTTGTCGCTGTCAGATTTTCGATTGCCATAATTGGATTTTCTACTCCGTATGCATAAAGCTTCGGATCTGTAATCTGATAGAATACTACAGTATCGATTCTCATCGTAACGTTATCCTTTGTGATAACCGGCTGTGGAGCAAAGTCAACAACCTGCTCTTTTAAAACTACTTTCTTTGCAATCTTATCAATAAACGGAACTTTGAAGTGAAGACCAACGCCCCATGTTCCCTGATATGCTCCGAGACGCTCTACTACAAATGCCTGAGCCTGCGGAACAATTTTGATACAACTTGTAATAACCCAAATAATGATAACTAATAATGCTATTGCTGCAAATAATCCCATTTTACATTTCCTCTTTTCTTTTCTTTACTATTAGTTTTACACCGTCGATTTTTTGAATAATCACGACTTTTCCTACCGGAATGTGTACATTCTGCTGCTCTGTACGTGCTGTCCACTCTTTTCCTTCTACCTGAACTCGTCCAATTCCCTGCAAATTGTCAATCTCACTAACTACAATCGCTTCTTTTCCAATCAGACTGTCAATGTTGGTCTTGGCTCTACTTTTGTTAAAATAGCGAACCGCAATCGGTCTGGTAAATATAAGAAGAACGATTGAAACTACAAAGAATGCCACAATCTGTATTGCAAACGGAACCCTCAGCATCGAAAGAATCGTTGCTATCAGTGCTCCACCGGCAAACCAAATGGTGGTCAGTCCCATTGTAGCCACTTCGATTACAATGCAGACAAACAAGATTACGAGCCAGATTAAAGACATCGTTCCCATGGTTACTGCCATACTATCGCTCCTTTCCCCTATGCACATATTCTTCACATATTTTATGTATGCATATCATGTTTTAATCATACTATATCCCTATTGATTATTCAAGCAACTTATACTTCCCATTCCACTCATATTTGCCACCTGAAACTATCATTTCTTTCATACCATTCATCGGTAAAATAACCTTCGCTCTGGTATTTTCCGGAATAATTGCACTGACGGTGATGGTCCCATCTTTATTCTTTTTCCAGCTACAGGTAATCCGTCCGTATACGGAATCGTAATAACCACTCGCGCATGTTATGTCAACCTTTTCGCTCGGTATGGAAGGACAGATTGTGATTGGATATTTCTGTGACAAGTCCACCCGAATTCCCAGCATGCTCTCCTGCATCCACTGCGCTACGCTTCCCTCGTTAAAATGGTTAAATGAGTTCATCGCAGCGTCTGCAAAACCATGCTCTTTCGTATAGGAATCGTAACGTTCCCAGATCGTCGTTGCACCTTGTAGGACGCTGTATATCCAGGATGGATTTTCCTCACACAAAAGAATCTTGTAAGCTTCCTCCGTCATTCCATATTCGGTAAGAACCGGAAGGAGAAGCGGTGTCCCTGCAAACCCTGTCATTACTTTATAATTATGGTCTGCTATATTTTGTTTTAATTGCGCAACTATCAGTTGCTCCTGTTTTTTTGACAATTGCGCATAGCGGAGAAGAAACAGCATTTCGGTCTGCGAAAGCGGATACTCGATTTCTTCCGTAGCTCTCGGTGCTCCTTTCTCATTCCAAGGCATCTTATACGCATACGTTTCCATCATGTAAGCATTGATTTTTTTATGAAGACTTCGATATTTTCTTTCATCCGCACGCTCACCGAGAAGTTCTGCGACCTCTATCATTGCAAGTGCATCCGCCTCATACCAGAGAACCGAAATCAAATTGGAATCTGAAAGCTGTGTTGAAAGCCAGTCCCCATATGTTGTCAGCGGCCCCAACCGCTTATCTTGCGGTTTATAACTGCTGATGGACGCAAGATAATCCATATACGACTGCATAGATGGATAATGTTCTCTCAATAATGTTACATCGCCATACTTTTTATAAACGGAAAGCGGAACTAAAATACCGGCCTCCGCCCAACCTGCATTTCCGCTTCCGGTCGTGATGGTCGAAGGAACGGTATCCGTATATGCTCCTTCCGGTGTCTGGGCATCTCTGACATCCTTCATCCATTTCTTATAAAAACTGTACAGCTCCTGCATGTACATGGAAGTTTCTGCAAAAGAACAAAGATCTCCCATCCATCCGATTCTTTCATCTCTCTGCGGACAATCCGTTGCCACCAGCATAAAATTATTGCGCTGACTCCATGAGGCATTTTTCCACAGCTGCGTTACAAGTTCCTGGTCGGTATCCACTGTGCCTATCTCCGGTGCACTGTTACCAAGGAACAGTCCTTCCAGATGCTCGAGCGTTATATCTGCATCCGCTCTCAGCGACAGATAACGAAATCCGGTATAAAAAAAGGTCGGATGATAGCTTTCTGCCTCCTCGCTTCCTCCCGCCAGAACAGTTACGTTTGTCGTCGCTGAACGGTAATTGGCTCTGTAAAGACTTCCTTTCGGTCCGTCGTTACCTCTCTCTTTTTCTCCGCTGTCATTGAGCATCTCTGCAAACTGAATCTCTATCTTGGTTCCTTTTTCTGCACGGTATCTTACGTAAGGTACTCCCGTCATATTCTGTCCAAGATCGACGATGAGTACTTCTCCTTTTTTTAGCTCTATCGGAAACGTCACCTGCGAATCCGAAACTACAACACTACCAAAATCGCTGCCATCCTGCTTTACTTCACTATAGATGTACGCCTGCTTCGGGCTCATATTTTTCTCAGGGAGAAATTTGACATTATACCCGTAAAAGCTTTTAAATTCCCCTGTAAAACTTGTGCTAATATGTACGGGCTTTTCATCTGCCTCAGATACCGGAAGCGCTTCTGAAATCTGTGCTGTTGTAATTGCCGATGCATCATAGGTTTCTCCATTAAAGAAATCTGCAAAGCGTACTGCTGTATTTTTGCAATAGGACCAATTTTCATTGGTATTTATGACCTGTTTTGAACCATCTTCATATTGCAAAATAATCTGACATACAAATGCCGGTTGCTGATAACCGTAGGTACCAAATCCATTCCTACCGCACCACCATCCGGTACCTACCATAGCTGCGATGGTATTTTTTTCTTTCAAATAAGAAGTAATGTCATACGTATTATACAAAAGAGTATCATTATAATCGGTCCATCCGGGTTTTAGCTCATCCTCACCGATTCGCTGCCCATTCAGATAAGCATCATATACTCCCAATGCACTTCCATAGAAGGTTGCTTTTTGCAAACCTTTCTTTTGTAAATCAAACGAGGTATAGTAGACCGCCTGACCGTCCTCGTATATGTTTTCTTCCGGACTCATACTGATCATATCCGCTCCATTAAACGGATCACCGTTCACAAAGGCTGTTTCAAAAAAGGCCGCCTCGCTGCAGTACAAATTATCATCGTCATCAAATACAAACACTGTATATTCATATCTTTGACCATCCTCTAAGGGCAAACCCTCATACGCGATTCCCAGTGTCTGCGAGGTATTTCTGACACCGCTATCCCAAACCAGCGTCCTTTCTAAACCGCGTTCTTCCTTCTGGCTGACACTCACTTTTCCCACAATAATCTCATATGCCTTCTGCTCCACCGAAGGCTCCCATGAAAAGAAAATATCACTCTCGTCAATCCCGATTGGATTAGTCATATAATTGACTCTGGGGTTTTTCACTGCCAATACAGCTTTTTTCCCATGTTCCAGCTCATTCCATACCTGCTTGTGCATCTCCCGCATATTCTGTGCATGCAGAAGAATAAACAGTATCATTCCTACCAGCCCCAAAACCTGTATATACTTTTTCACATTTCTCTTATGTGACATCTGCCTCGTTACCTCATCTATTGTATATTTATCTCTCGATTCACTTACAATTGTTTTATGTGAAAACATAAAAAACTCTTTCCTATGATTATACATCTGAAAGAGTTTTTTTACTATCTCTATTCTATTTCCGATACCTTACCAGAACACATGATTTCCGATCACGATACCCTGTGCAGATCCTGCGCGTCTGAAGTGTGTCGCACCTCCAACATTGGTCGCACCGTTGATTGCCGCCTGCGCTGCCTGAACACATGATGAGCTTGGTCCTTTTGCTGCTACAGCTGCCACTTTTCCGTTTGTCGCCGGCGGAAACTGGCCTTTGGCATAGATTACTCCACTCACTGAGTTTGGATATCCGCCACTTCTGACACGATTCATAACTACCGCACCAACTGCAAGCTTTCCTTCGTAAGACTCACTTCCTGCTTCACACTGAATGAGTGCTGCAAGCAATGTCACATCGTTCACTTCCACTGCAACTGCTCCTCTGTTTTCAGAAAGTTTCTTCTTTTCTTTTTCTGCTTCTTCTTTTGCAATCTGCTCTTTTGTCTTACCTTTTTCTACTGAAAATTCAACATCTACATATTCGCTGGCAACATATCCTACCGTATCCTTTTTATACTGTATGGATACCCATTCACCCAGCTCTTCGATTGCTGTTACTGTATCATTAAGTTTAAGTACTCCGTATACACCGGCTTCTTCGCTCGCTTCTTTACGAACGCGAAGCGCATCCGTCTTAACGGTAGCTTTGAGTGTACCTACTTCTTCCCAAAGTGCTTTTGCTTCTTCTCCGAAGAAAAGATATTCATCTTTGGTCCATCCTTTGAGCTCACCGCTCTCCAGATAAGTCCATCCATCCTTGCGGTCTATGATAGTACCGCCACAGTTTTTAAATAACTTTCCGACAACTTCCGCTTCCTCGTTAGCTTCCGCTCTCACATTTACAGCATCTTTTACGTTTGCCATTACGATTTTAATCTCAGGCTCCTGTGGTTCGGCTTCCTCGGTTTTTACCGGCTCTGCCTCTTTTGACTCTGCCTCTTTTGACTCTGCCTGCTCTTTTTGCAACTGTGCCGCTTCGCCTGCTGCTGCAAGCTTTTGTACCGGTGTAAGCTCTACTTCGCGATGCAAGATATCTCCTGCTCCGGCATGAAGCGCTAATCCCAAATGTCCTTCCACCGCATATACCGGTGTACAGATTGCTAAGCATATCAATAATGACATTACAATCGACATTCCTCTTTTTAGATTCTTTAATAGGTCGTTCATATTTCCTCCCATGCAACTAAAAATCTTAAGTTTTTTTTCATTTTTAGTTACATTTTTGTTTCATTTATTACAAAAATATTAACTGCTACTTCGGATATCATATCAGAATGTTTTAAAAATGTCAAATCTCATGCCTATTTCATGTCGTTTTTGACCGCGTTCATGCAAATCAGAAGCTTCAATTCACACCTTACAGATGCCATTTTACAATGATTTTGATTTATTTACGCAAGCTTTTTGTGCCTCAAAAACCGCGGAACGGAATCCTTTTTCTTCTAAAACTCTTACCGCTTCTATCGTGGTTCCTCCCGGTGAGCATACCATATCTTTTAAAACGCCCGGATGGAGTTTTGAATCAAGCACCATTTTGGCACTGCCATACACCGCCTGCGCCGCAAACTCATATGCCTGCGCTCTTGGCATTCCATCTGCCACCGCAGCATCTGCCATAGCTTCAATAAACATGAATACATACGCTGGTGAGCTTCCGCTAACTCCAACCACGGTATCCATAAGATTTTCCGGAACCATATAAGCTTTTCCAAAGCTGTTTAATAAAGAAAGAACCTGTTTCATTTCCTCTTCCGTCACCAAATCATTTTTACATACTCCGGTACATCCCTCTCCCACGAGTGCAGGTGTGTTTGGCATACATCTTACAATCTTTGTATCTGCTCCGAACAAACTGCCAATCCACTCCAGTGTTTTTCCCGGCGCAATAGAAATTATGATTGCTTCCTTTTTTACTGTGGACGCAATTTCTTTAATCACAAGCTCATAAATCTGAGGTTTTACCGCAAGAAACAGTACATCTGCCTGCTGTGCCACTTCAACGTTGGTCGCCACTGCTTTTACTCTAAGCATCTCCACTGCTTTTTTCACTGCCATCGGTGCTTTATCTGTCACTATCACATCTTCTGCTTTGGCTATGCCCTGCTTCAAAATACCTCCCAGAATCGCAGATCCCATATTTCCCAGTCCTATAAATCCAATTTTCATTTTTTCTCCTTCCCAAACTTTCCTCATTTTTCTTAGTTTTTCCAATTTATTCTATATGTCATTTAATTACATCGATCCGGAACATGACGTCCACATTTTTGCCTGTATGCTTCATACATAAGTATAGATGCTGAAATTGCTGCATTTAGTGACTCCACTTGACCTTCCATCGGAATCTTTATCTTATACTCAGCCAGCTCAGACACTTCGGCTGACAATCCGTTTCCTTCGTTCCCTATCAGCAGTGCTGTTTGTCCACTATAGAAACACTCATCATAATACCTATCCCCCTCAAGATGCGCTGCATAGGTGTGTACGCCTCTTTTTCTGAGCAATCTAAGTGCTGCCGGCAAATCATCCACATAGCAAAACGGCACTCTGTAAATGGAGCCCATGGTAGAACGGATGACCTTTGGATTATAGATATCCACGGTCTGAGCACTCATAATTACTCCTGCAATCCCGGCGCCTTCTCCGGTACGAAGCATTGTGCCAAGGTTTCCGGGGTCCTGAATATCCTCCAGCACCAGAAACGTCCCTTCTTTCTTCTCTAACATATGCTCCAAATTGTGATCCATTTTCCAGAGCACACATAGAATCCCCTGCGGTGTTACGGTATCACTCATTTTGGCAAACACTTCATCGGTCACCGCCTCAAACGGGACCTTAACTTCTTTTTCTAAAAAGGCCCTGTTTTCCTCTCTTTTCAGAAAACTCTCCGAAACATAGAGTTCTTTTATTCGATCCTTAGGCGCTTCTTTAATCATCCGAATTCCTTCGACTACGAAGACACCCTGCTCTTTTCTTAATTTTGATTTCTTAATCAGCTGAATGATATTTTTCACTCTGCCATTTGATATTGATGTAATCATATATTCCTGCCTATGTAAGCAACATGCCTGCTATTGAACATTTCAATACCAGGCAGTAGCAATTTTCTTATTTGTTCTAAATTTGGTCCGTTCTGCTAGCGAGACAGCATACGGCTAACACTATATTCGTATTCGTCAATCTCTTTTTTCATTGCAAGGGCTTCGTCGATATCAAAATCAACAAATTTTCCTGCTTGATGCGCCACTACTCGATTGGTTTTTCCTTCACAAAGTATATCTGCCGCATAAGCACCCATAATCGAAGCGTAAAAACGGTCCTTACAGGTCGGATTCCCACCTCGCTGCATGTATCCTAAAATGGTCGCTCTTGTCTCAACACCTGTTGCTGCTTCAATTCTTCTCGCCATGGAGGTCGAGTGGCCAATTCCCTCTGCATTAATGATAATGTGGTGCGTTTTTCCGTGTTTACGATTGTTGATAATGCTGTTGATAATCGCCTGCTCATTGTAATCATATTTCTCAGGAAGCAAAATATCCTCTGCTCCGTTTGCCACACCACACCAGAGCGCAATGTATCCGGCATTACGTCCCATTACCTCGATAATGCTGCATCTTTCATGGGATGATGATGTATCACGAACTTTGTCAATCGCCTGCATGGCTGTATTGATAGCAGTATCAAAACCTATCGTATAATCGGTACACGCAATATCAAGATCGATAGTACCCGGAATACCAATCGTATTGATTCCCTGCTTTGACAGGGCCTGTGCGCCGCGGTAAGATCCGTCTCCACCGATGACTACAATGCCGTCAATTCCATGCTTGCGACAGATTTCAGCTCCCTTTTTCTGTCCTTCCTCCGTCACAAACTCCATGCATCTGGCTGTTCCGAGTATCGTACCACCTCTCTGGATCGTATCCGATACATCTTTTTTCTGCATATCTATGATTTCTTCATTTAATAGCCCCTGATAGCCTTTTTTGATACCTTTTACTTTTACACCATTTGTAATCGCTTTTCTGACAACTGCACGAATCGCTGCATTCATTCCCGGCGCATCGCCTCCACTTGTCAAAACTCCGATTGTTTTTATTTCTTTTGCCACTTACTTATCCTCCCGTTCTGTTGCAACACTATTGTAGCTTTTTTTATATTATATTGCAATCAAAACCTTTTCTGCTCTAATTCCTTTTATTTTACGGTTACATGCTCCTGACCGAATCTTTCTCTAAGATTTGCGAGCAGTTTTTCTTCTATATGAATGTTTCTGTTTGCCGGAAGCACTTTTTGCACACGCTCTTTCCTACATACAATCGCAACGCTGTCTTTTCCTTCGGATTGCGAAAGCATCTCATCCAGCTCCGCCGCACAGTTCATATACTCTTCTTTGGATTCAAAATGCACCGTCATCCTTCTCGGGACATCTTCAAATCGATAAATTTGTGAACCAATCATTTTGCCGTCTTTTTCGTCCTCAACCTGCACACGACCTTTCACAAACACTTTACTGTCCACCACCAGCTTTTCACTGTTTTTCTCATAATCGCGGGGAAAAACAATAACTTCCATACTTCCGTACAAATCCTCGATTGTCAGGAATGCCATTATTTTATCATTCTTTGTATATTTTATTTTTTTATCCATCAAAATACCGCCAATGACAACCTCACTTCCATCCGACACCTTGGTTGAATTGGTCTCTTCATCCAAATAAAAATCAGATGTCTTGGCGCTGACGCGATATTCAATAAATTCTTTATATTCTTCAAGCGGATGACCGCTGATATATACACCGACTACTTCTTTTTCAAAAGCGAGCATTACCTCTTTGGTATATTCTCCCACGTCAGGCAGAGGAATTTCAAACGCCTGCTTTTCTTCCTCCTGCGCTAAATCAAACAAACTCATCTGTCCTGCCATGTTATTCTTTTTATCTTTTACCAGATGCTCCACAAGGCTGACATAAATACTCATAAGTTGTTTGCGGGTACCCGGCATGGAATCGAACGCACCTGCCTTAATCAGGTTTTCAATCACTCGCTTATTCACATCATACTCACTTGTACGTGTAATAAAATCTTCCAGCGTTGTGTAGGTTCCTCTGTCTTCTCTTTCCTTCACAATTGCTTCAATCACCGGTCTTCCGACACTTTTTAGAGCCGTCAGCGCAAATCGAATCGCTCCCTCTTGCACAGAAAATCTGGCCTGTCCGCTATTTACATCCGGCGGTAGGATATCAATTCCCATTGATCGACAACTCATAATATATTCGGTTACCTTCGTCGAATTATCTATGACAGACGTCATAAGCGCCGCCATAAACTCTACCGGGTAATAGTATTTCAAATACGCCGTCTGATAAGATACGACTGCATAGCAGGCTGCATGTGATTTATTAAACGCATATTTAGCAAAGTCCATCATATCTTCATAAATCTGATCTGCAACCGCTTCCGGTATGCCAAGGCTTACACATCCCGGGACATTTTCCTCCAAATTTCCATGAACGAAGTTAGCCTTTTCCTTTTCCATGACAGACTGCTTTTTCTTGCTCATTGCGCGTCGCACAAGATCGCTTCTGCCAAGCGTATAACCACCCAGCTCACGAACAATCTGCATTACCTGTTCCTGATATACAATACAGCCGTAAGTCGGAGCTAATATCGGCTCAAGAAGCGGTGTGGAATAGGTGACCTCACTTCTATTATTTTTTCCTTTGATGTATTTGGGTATAAAATCCATCGGTCCCGGACGGTACAACGAAATCCCCGCAATGACATCTTCCAGACTTTGTGGTTTTAGCTCTTTCATGAAGCTTTTCATCCCAGCACTTTCCAGCTGGAACACGCCATCCGTCTTTCCGGTTCCAATAAAATCAAGTACCTTTTTATCATTGTAATCAATTGCATTGATATCCAAATCAATCTTTTGACTTTCTTTTACCAGGTCCACCGCATCCTTAATTACGGTAAGTGTACGCAGTCCCAGGAAATCCATTTTCAAAAGCCCAAGTTCTTCGATTGTCGTCATAGTAAACTGCGTTGTGATTGATCCGTCCGAACCTCTGGAAAGTGGAACAAACTCATCTGCAGGCTTTTGACAAATCACGACACCCGCTGCATGCATAGACGTATGTCTTGGCAAACCTTCCAACTTCTGACACATGTCAATCAGCTCTTTTACCTGCTCATTCGTATCATATAAAGTCTTAAACTCCGGATTAATCAACAGTGCTCTGCTCAATGTGATATTGAGCTCATTTGGCACCATTTTGGCAATCTGGTCTGCAAACGCATACGGAAGATCCATTGCTCTAG
Organism: Lachnospiraceae bacterium; assembly: GCA_045588655.1. Taxonomy (GTDB): domain Bacteria; phylum Bacillota; class Clostridia; order Lachnospirales; family Lachnospiraceae; genus SVFI01. Next base: position 50,690 of record JAZNEP010000049.1, read on the forward strand.
CCACATCACGGATGACCCCTTTGGCTGCCATTGTACCAAAAGTTACGATTTGCACCACTTTATCGGAACCATATTTTTCACGTACATAGTCAATCACTTCCTGCCTACGTTCATAGCAGAAATCAATATCAATATCGGGCATGGATACACGTTCCGGATTCAGGAAACGTTCAAACAAAAGACTGTATTTAATCGGATCAATATCCGTAATTTTCAAACAGTAGGATACGATTGCTCCCGCTGCCGAACCACGTCCCGGTCCGACCGGAATCCCATTTTCTTTTGCATAATTGATAAAATCCCACACAATCAGGAAGTAATCTACATACCCCATATCTCGAATGGTGGACAACTCATAATCCAGACGTTCTTTCAATGTCCCGTCATCCTCCGGATATCGCTCTTTTAAGCCATCCAGACATAGCTTGTTGAGATAGGTCCAAGAATCATATCCTTCCGGCACATCAAAATGCGGCAGTTTCGTTACCCCAAATTCAATCTCAACATTACAGCGGTCCGCAATTTTCTGCGTATTTTCAAGTGCCTGCAGTGCATACGGAAACAGCTCTTTCATCTGCTCCTCACTTTTGATAAAATACTGCCCGCCATCGTATCTCATTCGATTTTCATCCGTAACTACTTTTCCCGTCTGGATGCACAATAAAATATCATGCGCAGGCGCATCTTCTTCGTTTGTATAATGTACATCATTAGTTGCAACAAGCGGAATTTCAAGCTCCTTGCTGATACGCAAAAGTGCCTGGTTCACCATCTGCTGCTCAGGAATACCATGATCTTGCAGTTCGAGGAAATAATTGCCTTTGCCAAAACACGCCTCATACTTGCGCGCACAATTCTTTGCTTCCTCTATCAATCCTTTCTCAATATATCGAGGCACCTCCCCCGCAAGGCAGGCTGAAAGTGCTATAATCCCATCGTGATACTGCTCCAAAACCTCCATATCAATACGCGGACGATAATAATACCCTTCCGTAAATCCTTTACTAACAATCTTCATCAGATTCGCGTAACCAATATTGTTCTCAGCTAACAGTACCAGATGATGGTATCTCTCCTCACCACCGGTCGTTTCTTTATCAAAACGGGAATTCGGTGCCACATATACTTCACATCCAAGAATCGGCTTAATCCCTATTTCTTTTGCTGCACGGTAAAAATCAATCACACCATACATAACTCCGTGGTCTGTGATTGCCACTGAGTCCATACCAAGCTCTTTTACTCGTTTGACACATTCTTTTATTTTGTTTGAGCCGTCCAACAAACTGTATTCTGTATGGACATGAAGATGTGCAAATGCCATGGCCGATTTCCCTTTCTTATCGTAATTTTTTCTCTTTCATTTATTGATTATTCCGAAAACAAGTATAACATGGAACAGAGGTCTAACGAAAGAGAAAAAGTTGAAAAAACCTCCGTCTCTTGTGCGAAACGGAGGTACTCTTTCAGTATGTTCATGTGATTATAAACTATGTTTCAAATCATCCACTTTATCCAGTCTTTCCCATGGAAGGTCAATATCTGTACGACCAAAGTGTCCGTAAGCAGCTGTCTGCTTATAAATCGGTCTACGAAGATCTAACATTTTAATAATTCCGGCCGGTCTGAAATCAAAATTGTCTCGAACAATCTCAACCAATTTTTCATCGCTGACTGTTCCTGTACCGAAGGTATCTACCATGATAGAAGTCGGCTGTGCCACACCGATTGCATAAGAAAGCTGAATCTCACATTTTTTTGCAAGTCCTGCTGCTACTATATTCTTTGCTGCATATCTCGCTGCATAGGCTGCACTTCGATCCACTTTGGTGCAATCTTTTCCGGAGAAAGCTCCGCCGCCGTGACGAGCATATCCACCATACGTATCCACAATAATCTTACGTCCGGTCAGACCTGCATCTCCATGTGGTCCGCCAATAACGAAACGTCCGGTCGGATTAATGAAATACTTGGTTTCATCATCGAGCAATTCTTTTGGCAGAATCGGATCAAACACATATTTCTTGATATCCGCATGAATCTGCTCCTGTGATACATCCGGATCATGCTGTGTTGAAAGAACGACTGCCTCCAGTCTCATCGGCTTTCCATTTTCATCATATTCTACGGATACCTGACTCTTACCATCCGGGCGAAGATACGGAAGCGTATCATCTTTACGCACTTTTGAAAGCTGAAGTGCGAGTTTATGTGCCAGACTGATTGGATAAGGCATAAACTCCTCTGTCTCATCTGTTGCATAACCAAACATCATACCCTGATCGCCAGCTCCGATTGCTTCAATCTCTTCCTCTGACATCTTATTTTCTTTTGCTTCGAGTGCTTTATCTACTCCCATCGCAATATCTGCTGACTGTTTGTCAAGAGCGACCATAACTGCACAGGTATCTGCATCGAACCCGATTTTTCCACGATTGTAACCAATTTCATTTACAGTTTCTCTTACAATTGTCGGAATATCCAGCTGTGCCTGTGTTGTGATTTCTCCTGTCACAAGTACAAATCCTGTACAACAGCATGTTTCACAAGCCACACGGCTCATCGGATCCTGTTCCATGCAAGCATCGAGGATCGCATCTGAAATGGCATCGCAGACTTTGTCAGGATGTCCTTCTGTTACTGATTCTGATGTAAATAATCTTTTTTCCATTTTTCCTCCTTTGAACGTCTCTGGATTTCTATCCCTTTCGCGCGTTTTGCATAAAAAAATCCACTTGAACTAAAGAACAAGCGGACGGTCTTCCGGTGAAGATCCTCTTATTGTTCGATCATTCGCTCAGGTTGGCACCTTCCCTTTCGGGGGTTGCCGTGGCTTCACAGGTCCTATGTACCTCCACCACTCTGAATAAGAGACTTTCTAAACATTATTACATTTTAACATTTCCAATATAACGCTTTTCCATCTCTTCGTCAATACATACCATAGTATTCATTGACATTATTCTATAAAAAAATTATAATTTTTAATATAGTAGTGTTTTTTTCAGGAGATGGGATTTAGATGAAGAGAGTTAGTGTGGCCAATTTAGTCCCGGGTATGATCACCGCGGAAGATGTATATACATACGGTAATCAGCTTATCATTCCGAAGCACACCATTCTGAATGACAAAGCAATCACTCGACTGGAATTTTATTCTATCATGAGTGTTCGTGTAGAAGATCAGCCAGCCGAGCTTCCTGAGCCTGCCATTTTACCAAGGGATGCGGACCAGTCCATTCCATATTCACAGCTGATTCAATCCAGCCCGGAATTCAAAAAATTTAAAGAAGACTACGATGAGTCGGTAAATGAATTTAAAAACAGCATAAACGAAATCGTTGAAAAAGGAAGTGAAATCGATGTCCAGAAGGTCCTTGAGGACACCATGGATCTCTTCCATACAGACGGCAATACATTCAGCTTTTTTAATATGCTTCAAAACATGCGTCAATATGATGATTTGACTTATGCCCACTGCATTAATGTGGCGCTAATCAGTAATATTCTGGCCGGTTGGCTTCGACTACCGAAAGAGGATATTGAAATGGCTACTTTGTGTGGACTTTTCCACGATATCGGTAAGCTCGCCATCCCGGATCAAATTATCAAAAAACCTGCCAAATTGACTGACGAAGAATATGCGATTGTCAAAAAGCATACGATTGAAGGATATAATATACTAAAAAATCAAAACATCCATGACCACATCAAAAATACAGCTCTCATGCACCACGAGCGATGTGACGGAACCGGTTATCCTTTGGGTATCGCTGCAGACCGCATTGATAAATTTGCAAAGATTATTTCTATCGCGGATGTGTATGATGCCATGACAGCTGCACGCGTTTATCGCGGCCCGCTTTGTCCGTTTTCGGTAATTGAGATTTTTGAAAAAGAAGGCTTACAAAAATATGAAACAGAATATATTCTCTGTTTCCTTGAAAATGTGGTTCTTACCTACATGAATAATCGTGTTCGCCTCAGTAATGGATTAGAAGGTGATATTGTTTATATCAATCGCCAGATTCTTTCAAAACCAATGATTAAGTGCGGTGATGAGTTCATAGATTTATCTATCAACAAAGAACTTGTCATTTCGGAAATCATTTAATCTGTTCCTTTGATCCGAGGACGGATATTCATAAACTTTTAGCGACTATCATAAAAGCTGCCGATGCATTCGCAACGGCAGCTTATTCTTTTACTTTTCTTATTTGAATCCTATTTTTATCATCTATCTCGCAGAATCAACCGACTCTCAATCTAAATTTCTGCAATTCTCTCTCGCTTTGCACCTTTTCAATTAATGCCCCAAGACCTCTTAGCTTCGCATCAAAATCTTCATATCCGCGTTCAATATAGACAATATCATCTACAATTGTAATTCCTTCCGCTGCCATGCCTGCTATGACAAGTGCAGCTCCGGCACGAAGATCCGGTGCATTGATATGAGCACCTGTATATTTTTCAACACCGTCAATGATTGCGGTATTACCTTCTACCTTTATCTCCGCTCCCATCTTGGCAAGCTCATCCACATACTTAAAGCGATTCTCAAAAATACTTTCCGTAACAATGCTTGTTCCTGCAGAAAGAGCAAGTGTCACTGCAATCTGCGGTTGCATATCCGTCGGAAATCCAGGATATGCGAGTGTCTTTACATGTGTATGTGTCAAAGGCTTAGCCGCAACGACCCTTACCTCGTCATCCGACTCTTTTATCTCACAACCTATCTCCATCAATTTTGCGCTGATAGATTCGAGATGCTTCGGAATCACATTTTTCACTGTGACATCACCTTTTGTCGCAGCGGCAGCAAACATAAATGTTCCGGCCTCAATCTGGTCCGGAATAACAGAATATTCGGTACGATGAAGCTTCTCGACACCTCGAATACGAATCACATCCGTACCTGCTCCTTTGATATTCGCTCCCATACTATTTAAAAAGTTAGCAAGATCTACCACGTGTGGTTCCTTTGCCGCATTTTCAATAATCGTCTGTCCTTCTGCAAGCGCAGCAGCCATCATCACATTAATCGTGGCTCCTACTGTAACCACATCCATGTAGATATGGCTTCCTACAAGCCTCTCCGCCTCAGCAATAATACGTCCATGCGCAATACTTACTTTAGCTCCGAGCGCTTTAAATCCCTTAATATGCTGATCAATCGGACGACTTCCGATATTACATCCTCCCGGAAGTGCCACCTCAGCTCTTTTATACTTTCCAAGCATCGCTCCCAACAGATAATAAGAAGCTCTGATCTTTTTAATATAGTCATTTTCCACGACCAAATCATGAATCGTAGATGCGTTTATCTTTACCGTATGACGATCGACACGTTCTACGTGGGCCCCAATACTCTCAATTGCCTGCAAGAGCACATTCGTATCACGCACGTCGGGCATATTCTCAACTACAACCGTTTCATCCGTCATCGTGGCCGCAGCAAGAATCGCCAGTGCAGCATTTTTAGCACCGCCAATCTCTACTTCACCAACGAGCGGATTTCCACCCTTGATAACATACTGTTCCATTTTACACCTCAAATTAGTGTTATTTTGTGTATACTTTACTTATTATATACCATATCTATGGTTTTTGTAAATCTGTTAATTACTGCTAATTTAGATAATTGAGCGGGTTTACCTGCGAACCGCCAATCAACATTTCAAAGTGAACATGCGGACCACTACTTCTTCCGGTATTTCCGGACAGCGCAATTCTCTCTCCCTGTGCCACCCTATCACCCGCTTTTACCAGCACTTTGGATAGATGCGCATATCTGGTCTGTCTGCCATCCGCATGGTTAATATATACCACATAACCGTAACCACTTCCCCATCCGGCTCTCGCTACTGTACCTGCACTTGATGCAACTACGGTTGTTCCGATTGGTGTTGCCCAATCGACACCTTTGTGATACGTAGAGGCCCCACGTACCGGTGCACTACGACGTCCAAACTGTGAAGAAAGTCGTCCTCCTGAAATTGGTTTAATATAAGTAGGCGGAATTTTTGTTCCTATTTCTATAATCTTCGGAACCGCAGCAATCGTCACTTCCTCTTTCAAAATCTCCGTGTCGATTTCTTTCTCGTTGTGATACGTCTTTACTGCTGCTATTTTGTGGTGTCCTGCTGATGGTTGTTGGCGAACAACCGAATCGGTTGTATACCAATCATCATTATAAATATACTCTATTTCCGCTTCATAGTCTTCCTCAATATAGATTTCCTCTTGTCTGTAAATAGCCAGTTCCGGTTCCGGAGCTGTAATAATCAATTCTTCTCCAACTCGAATCGTTGAATTTTCATTTTCCAAGGAATCATTTAATTCAATAATTTTCTCGAGCGGTATATCGTTACTTAATGAAATCTCTGAAAGCGTGTCCCCGGATTGCACTTCGTATATTTTTTGTACATCCTGCAATTCGGTCACCAGATGGATTGCTTCCTCCAAAGGTGTAATCTCATCTTTGGTTAGGTACGACTCAACAATCTCTACTTTATCCTCATATGCGAGTTCTGTCAATCCATAATTAAAATCATCGAACGTCTTCTCTTTTGCAGCTTCGATACCCGACAGCATTTTCGTCAATTCCGCCGCTACACCGGCTTCGAGTTCTGCTTCCTTTTCCAGTGCCGTCTCCTGCTTCTTCTCTTCCTTACTCTCAGCTACCGCTGTCAGCACATTAATCTCTCTGTCCTGATCCGGTCCAAGTGCTACAATATATTCCCGAGACTGCTGGTACTTATCAAGCGCAGCCTGAAGCACCTCCTTAACCTCATCAATACTACTTACATTTACCATGAGCTGATTCACTTTGATGGTAAACGCCGGCTGTCTTGCTTCAACATGGTCTTTCTCCAAAACATCCTGCATGGACTTTAAAAGATCTTCTCTCTCCGTAAACTGCTCAAAATATTCCTGACGACCACACACTTCCAATTCTGCCTTTGCAAAAAACAACGTTTCCTGTTGACTTGCAACGTTTCTTCTTGCTTCCCACAACAGTTTATCCGCTTCTGCTTCTTCTGATACGGTACCAACCAACGTTCCGTTTAAGTAAATCTCAAATACATTGTCCCCGTCTTTTTCTATCTTTGTATAAGAAGGCAACAAAAAAAAGCTTACGATGAAAATCAAAGCAACTATCTTCAAATATGTAATTTTCATATGTCCAGTATACTTTGTTATCTTCATGGATTAATTATTTACCTTTTGGGCTCTCCTGTTTTTTTACGCTATAACCAAATTTTCCGAGTGGCTCTCCCATTGAAAAATACGTTCCATGCGAATACGCAATAAGATCCGCCTTATCCAAATGAAATGTTTGTTTCTCATCCATATATGCATCATCTACGCTGACTGCGACCACTTCAGCAAGAAACATATCATGAGATCCAAGTTCCATTCGTTGCTTTACTACACACTCAATGGCCACAGGGCTTTCCGCAATTCGCGGTGCACCCACTACCTTCCCCGGTAACGGTGTCAAATTCATTTCTTTAAATTTATCCACATCCCTGCCACTTTTTACGCCGCAATAGTCGGTCGCATACACTAAATTCTCTGTTGTAAGATTGATGACAAACTCTCCTGTCTCACATATCATTCCGTGTGAATAACGTTCTGGTCTTACCGAAATCGATACCATCGGCGGATTCGTACAGACAGTCCCTGCCCATGCAACGGTAAAAACATTTTGCTTTCCATTTTTATCTGCCACGCTGACCAGCACCGCCGGCAGCGGATATAACATATTTCCCGGCTTGAAATCTATTTTTGCCATAATATTCGTTTTCTCCTGTTATCTATCATAAATCCTAAAAAATCCCAAACATCTGCAGCAACTGCACTACCAAAGAAGCTCCCGATAGCAGAATTGCAAAGACAATCAGCCCCTTCGTTCCCTTGGTTTTTTCCATTTCTTTTTCTATCTGATCCATGTGATCATTCAAATCACGTGTTTTCGCACTAAGCTGCTCCATAAGCACAGCCTGCACATTTCGATACACTTTCACATCTTCTTTATGCACATAATCTTCGATATGTTTCTGCACTTCATCCATATATAATCGGATATTTACAATCATTTCCTTGATTTGTTTCGCTGATTCCTGTTGCTCATTGACCTGATCTGTAAACACCTTTGACTGCTCTGTCATTTGTGCTGTAATCACATCTAAAACTGCTTTTTCTTCTTTCGCATCTCTTATTTCTTCTGATAGAACCTGTTCCAGATTTCGGATTGCACTCTCCACAATACGATGATTGGTATCATTCCCAAGCTCCACGCGACTTAACATCGCCTCTACCTGGCTCAGCGAAGCTTCCAGACGATAAGCTGCATCTTCCACCGCCTTTTTGGTCTCCCCTGTGGTCTCATCCATTTTACCTGTAAGACGTAGCAAATCTTCCTGACTAAGTGCATTTTCATCGTTTTGAGGCAGTGCCTGTTGTGCTTCATATGACTCCAGCTGCTCAATGCTGCATGCTGCCATCTGGGATACCTGCTCAGAAACTTCTATCGTCTTTAAATTCAGACGTCTGATTTCCTGCATAATTTTATCGTATTCATCCATTTGCTCTCTCAATCTTTGATTTTCTCTGGCTTCCGCCTCACCATTCGCCTGAATGATTTCACCCGCATTAAAACGTTTTGCCAGTTTGTCCATAAAATTATCCATGAAATCCCTCCGTTCTGTATCACACGAAAATTTTTACGCATTCTAAAATATTGTATCACTATTCTTTGCGATTTACAACCGTCCCGTTTTTTGTGCATTTTTTATATTTTTTTCTACTATACCACTTGCATTTTGTTCATATTTACCGATATTTCACACCGTGTTCATAGTTTATTCACATTTAACTGCTATACTTTAAATATCAAAAAACAGAGCCGAATTTCACTTTTGATAAATTTTTTCATAATAGCCGCGGAGCCGAAAGGTTTCGCGGCACTCCTCATTTTTAGGCCAATTATTTTAGGCGAGTAATATAAGAAAAAGTGCTGATGTTCATCAGCACTTTCAACTTGTCTCATCATTATTCTTCAATATCTTCCATCACATCTACATCATGGTCATTACTTAAAGCCTGTACTTCATCATTTAACGACAACATTCTCGCATCCAAATCTGAAACCATCATAGCACACTCGACCAATTCCTTTTTAATGTGCTCTGGGGCATTTCCTTCAAATTTGTAATAAATCTTATGCTCCAGACTTGCCCAAAAATCCATTGCAACCGTACGTATCTGAATTTCTACTTTTGCATCCACAATACGGTCGGAAAGAAAAATAGGTACTGTCACGATTAAATGATAACTCTTATATCCACTCGCTTTCGGATTTAAAATGTAATCCTTCACTGAGCATACTTTGATATCACTCTGATTAATGAGCATCTCTGCGATTTGATAAATATCTGATGTAAAGGAACAAATCACTCGGATACCTGCAATATCATTTACATATTTTACCATATTTTCTATGGTCGATTCATAACCGTGTTTTTTTAATTTTTTTACAATACTTTCCGGAGATTTCATACGAGACTTAATATGCTCAATCGGATTATATTTATGTACATGATGAAATTCATCATTTAAAATCTCAAGCTTCGTTCCTATCTCCTTTAATGCTGAATTATATACAAGCTGAACCTCTTTCCAGCTGTCTATATCATTTCGCGTGTCCGGCACAAATTCCATAGCTAGCCACCATCTTTCTGTAATTTACAATTTCTTTTTATATTTTATCATATATTCTTGTATAATTGTACAATTTTACTAATTTTTAATAAAAATCATCTTCTTCTATCACATGAATTTCCAAATAGTCAAACTCGATTGTCTCAATAAAGTTGTCCTGATAAAATCTTGCGCGATTGTGCTGTTGAAATTCACGTACTGTATTATCCAGCCAAAGTGGTTTCCCAAGATCAAATTCATATGTTACTTTGTCTATCGCAGCGAACACTTTTTGTGTTCTGCGCTGCTTGCTGTCGTCACAGATGACGGTATCACGAATCATACGGTTATCTTTCCAGATTTTCGCCCATAAACGGAACATCTTTACCACCTCTTTCTAAACACTTTTTCAGTTTAATGGAATTTTTGTACATATTCAAGAAAAAAATGAAAAGACTAATTTCAAAGTTGACAACAAATATGTCATGATGTAATATCAAATATATATCATGTAGTTTTTAATACTACTTGTTGTATCTAGGAGGTTGTATATGCAAATCACTTTACGAGAACCAGGAAGCGCGCTCACCCATTTTATTGCCATGACATTAACGGTGGGCGGCTCCATTCCACTTTTGATAAAAGCATCTGAATACGGAACGCTTTGCCTTATTGCAATGATTATTTTTATCTCCAGTATGATTTTACTGTATGGCGCAAGCGCTACGTATCATTCGGTAAATGTTCCTGCTGCACTACTCAAGATTTATCGCAAAATCGACCACGCAATGATTTTTGTCCTGATTGCAGGATCCTATACACCGGTGTGTCTTCTTGTGCTCAGTCCCTCCAGCGGTTATCCGTTACTCATCGCTGTATGGAGCTTTGCCGTTGTTGGTATTTCAGTAAAATTACTGTGGATTAACTGTCCGAAATGGTTTTCTTCCATTATATACATTGCCATGGGATGGCTCTGTGTCTTTGTGTTTAGTCCGATTTTGAACAGTATTCAGGGACCGGCTTTTGGTTGGCTGCTTTCCGGCGGAATCATCTATACCATCGGCGGTATCATTTATGCACTGAAATTAAAACCGTTTAACTCACGACATAAAAATTTCGGTTCGCATGAAATCTTTCATCTGTTTGTGATGGCCGGAAGTCTTTGCCATTATATTTTTATGTATCAATATGTTATCGGGATGTAATATTATGATTCTTTGATTCATATATTTCATTTATACTACATTTCATATTATCGAATCACAAATATAGAGGTGTAAAAATTGATTGGTTTCAACACAATTCTTACACCTCTCCTTTTTTCTAGTCCTCAAATCCATTCGGATTGTTTTTTTGCCATCTCCATGCGTCTTCACACATTTCTTTAATTCCTCGCTCAGCTACCCAACCAAGTTCTTCCTTTGCCAAGGAAGCATCTGCATAGTTGGTCGCGATATCGCCTGCCCTGCGCGGTTTAATCTCGTACGGAACCTTTGCATCTGTTGCTGCCTCAAAATTTTTCACAATATCAAGGACGCTGTATCCGGTTCCCGTTCCAAGATTGTAAATTTTCAATCCCGGATTTTCTTTGATTTTCTCAATAGATTTCACATGGCCGATTGCAAGATCCACAACATGGATGTAGTCTCTTACACCTGTGCCATCCGGAGTATCGTAGTCATCCCCAAACACACCCAGACATTTTAGTTTGCCTACTGCAACCTGTGTCACATATGGCATCAAGTTATTTGGAATTCCGTTTGGATTCTCACCAATCTTACCACTCTTATGCGCTCCAATCGGATTGAAATAGCGAAGCAAGATTACATTCCACTGCGGATCTGCCTTTTGGATATCCATCAGTATCTGCTCTAACATACTCTTCGTATGTCCGTACGGATTGGTAATTTCACCTTTTGGACATTTTTCCGTTACCGGAATTTCCGCCGGCGTACCATATACAGTCGCCGAAGAAGAGAAGATAATGTTTTTCACTCCATGCTTTTTCATCACGTTAAACAATATCAGTGAACCTGTGATGTTATTGTGATAATACTCCCAAGGCTTTTGTACAGATTCTCCGACCGCCTTTAATCCTGCAAAATGAATTACACTGTCAATTTTGTTTTCTTCAAAAATCTTATCCAAAGCCGCTTCATCCAAAATGTCGGCTTTATAAAAAGTAACCGGTTTACCAGTAATTTCTTCTACTCGCTCCAGAGATTTGACACTCGAATTACTAAGGTTATCCACCACTACTACGTCATACCCTGCAGTTTGTAATTCCACTACCGTGTGGCTTCCGATAAATCCGGTACCACCTGTAACTAATACTGCCATTCTTCCTCCTTACTTCTCTCTTTATCCAAAGTTGCTATAGGGTAACCCCATTCTTTTCTAAGAGAGCACGTGCTGTTTCCACGCTGTCAATTCCTTCTTTGTTTTTAATCGGCGCAAATTCTTTTTCACGCACCACTTCATACGGAAGACATGTTTCCATTTCATGAATCATGTCCAGAACAAGCTGTTCAAATTTATAACCATTCGGTTCTTCCGGTTTCACCTGATTTCCGTCAGCGTCTAAATAAGGAATCTTCTTTTCCACTACATGGAGTGGTAACTCATGTGACATAATCCGATCCAATTCGCTCACACGGAACAGATAGTTTAAGATTACACCAAAGTTATATGCGTAGTCCCCATTTTCATCTTTCTGATCGCGCATCTCATCCGTCAGCTCGTAGTATTCTACGATAGATGGTCTGCCATCTTCCAGACATATCACACCGACTTTCTCATCCGGATTTGCTTTGCGAACCACTTTGGCTCCAACCACACAACCGCTTTCCTCGCAGGCTCCCACAAACGTAGGATCTGCAATACTCTGCAGTACGTTATCCACAGCAAACACATTGAGCCACTCGATTCCGGTCTTACGAACAATGTCCAAAATGTTGCTTCGATCCATCGACACAAACCATCCGCCATTACCATTTGGTGAAGTTGAGATTTTTGCCCTTTCTTCCAAATATACGTTACCGTCGAAATCTACCGCCGGTGCCATCTCCTGCTGGAAGAAATGAACATAGTCTTTTGGATATCCAAAATAGTCATGTTCTTCAAAAAAACTTACTGTTGCCTCATGGTTTTTATCACTCGTCATAACAAAAAGATAAATCCAATTGCCCGCCTGACTTGTCACGCGCATTAAATTGCGAATGAGACATTCAAAAATATACAAGTCCTTTGTGACACCGATATTATACACACCTTTTGGTGCATCGGAGCCAAGTCTTGTTCCCATTCCGCCGGCCAAGAGTACAGCGCCGACCTTGTTTGCCCGAATCGCCTCCAGACCTTTCTGTGTAAAAAGATCCTTCTTCTCCTCAATCTCCGTCAGTTGCATTGCCTTTAACGGCTCAATTGTCCCCTTTTTTAAACTATCCTGACGTTTATCCAAAAAACGAATGATTGAAAAATCTGTCTCCTCAATCTGAGTTAAAAGTGCACTTTGTTCCTCTTTTGATAGTTCATCAAAATATTTTAACAGATGCTGCTGTCCTATCTCAGACAGCTTCTGCCAAGCTTGTTCATAATTCATATACGTTCTCCTCTTTCCTTTTTATGGAATCAAAACATTATTTACATTCGAGTGTTATTTTAACAAGTTCCGGTCTATTTAGCAAGCGCTGCGGAACTACACTGTTTCCAAGCCCGCGACTGACAATCATGGACGTTCCATTTTCTTCATGGAGCCCTTCTGTATATTCAGGCAGAAATCCTTGATCCGGTGCCACAAATCCCCCAATAAACGGAATTCGGAACTGTCCTCCATGCGCATGTCCGCTAAGAACCAGATCTATATCATGCTCTGTATACTCTTCAAAGAGCTGTGGCTCGTGCGCCAAAAGGACAGAAAACTGTCCCTGTGCTTCCTTTTCGAGCTGTGTCATTACTTCCTCACGTCCGGATTTCATAGATAGCGTATCGTCATCTATACCCATCAGACAAATAAATTCCTCCCCATTTCCTAAGGAAATTCGGTGCATCTCATCCCGAAGCACTATAGCTCCTAACTTCTCCAGTCCATCAAACAATTGGAATGTATTGGTGTCCGACAGCCAATTATCATGATTTCCAGTCACAAAATATACAGGTGCAACTTGCATTGCCTGCTCTACAAAGATTAGACCTTTTTCCACATCCGGATGATTACTGTCAATCAAATCACCTGTAATCACAATCAAATCCGGATCTTCCTTTTTGATTTTCTCCATCAGTCTTTTTTGATTTTTTCCGAACAGCTTGTTATGCAAATCCGATATCTGCACAATTACATATCCATCAAAGCTTTGGGGTATCTTTTCATTGCTAACACGATATTGCGACACATCAATTACATTATTTTCTACATACAGTAAAATAAAAATAACCAATAAGAAAAGCAGGCACTTAAGAAGCCTTGCCATTCTTTTTCCAAATGTTTTTTGCATCTTCATCACCTGCTTTAGATTCTTATAAAAATTCCACACCACGCTCTTTTGCGTACTGCACATCTTCCTCTTTCCAAATGGAAGCATGCACTTCACCGATATGTGCTTTTCTGAGGAAAAACATACAAATACGGGATTGACCGATACCTCCGCCGATAGTATACGGAAGTTCATGATTTAAAAGTGCTTTCTGGAACGGAAGCTCTGCCCTGTCCATACATCCTGCTTTTTCCAGCTGCTGCTTCAGCGCTTCCTCATCCACGCGGATTCCCATGGAAGAAAGCTCCAGTGCAATATCAAGAACCGGATAATAAACAATAATGTCTCCGTTGAGTTTCCAATCATCATAGTTCGGTGCTCTTCCATCGTGTGGCTTCCCGGAAGCAAGCTTATCACCAATCTGCATGATAAACACAGCTCCGTGTTCTTTTGCCACCTCTGTCTCTCTTTCCTTGGCTGTAAGGTCAGGATAACGATCCTCCAGTTCCTGTGTTGTCACAAATGTGATCTCTTCCGGAAGGAAGCATTCCACATACTGATACTGGTTTGCCATATATTTTTCCGTCACACGAAGCGCTTCGTATACAGATTTGACTGTGTCACGTAAAGTTTCCTCATTACGATCTTCTTTACGAATAATTTTTTCCCAGTCCCACTGGTCTACGTAGATGGAATGGATATTGTCGGTATCTTCATCTCTACGAATTGCATTCATGTCCGTGTAAAGACCTTCACCTACTTCGAATCCATAGTTTCGTAATGCTAATCTTTTCCATTTTGCAAGAGAATGAACAATCTCTACTTCCATATCATTTTGTTCTTTAATACCAAATCTTACAGGACGTTCCACACCATTTAAATTATCATTTAATCCTGAACTGGCACCTACAAAAAGTGGGGCAGAAACACGGCTCAGATTTAATTGTGTAACCAGCTCTCTTTGAAAAAAGTCTTTTACACGCTTGATTGCCTTTTCCGTCTCTTTGATGTTCAGGGAAGGCTTATATCCTTCCGGTATTACGATTTGGCTCATTTTTTCTCCTCCTGCTTTTGACAACCTTAAGGCCGTCTTTATTTTGGTCTGACAAATTACAGTTCGCAGTTGTTAACCGTTCTCGGGAACGGAACCACGTCACGGATATTGCCCATACCAGTGAGGTACATCACACATCTTTCAAAACCAAGACCAAATCCTGCATGTCTGGCTGTACCATACTTACGCAAATCCAAATAGAAGTCATAGTCTTCCGGATTAAGATCAAGCTCTTTCATACGTGTCAAAAGTTTATCATAATCATCTTCACGCTGGCTTCCTCCAATGATCTCCCCAATTCCCGGAACCAAGCAATCCATCGCTGCTACTGTTTTTCCGTCTTCATTTAATTTCATATAAAAGGCTTTGATTTCCTTTGGATAATCTGTTACAAACACAGGCTTTCCAAATTCTTTTTCTGTCAGATAGCGCTCATGCTCTGTCTGCAGATCACATCCCCATGATACTTTATAATCAAACTCATCATTATGCTTCTCTAATATTTCTATGGCCTCAGTGTATGTCACATGACCAAAATCTGAATTCATAACGTGTGTCAATCTCTCAATCAGACCTTTATCTACAAATTGGTTAAAGAAATTCATCTCTTCCGGTGCATTTTCAAGCACATACTGAATGATATATTTAATCATACTTTCTGCCAGAATCATATCATCCTTTAAGTCTGCAAATGCGATTTCCGGCTCGATCATCCAAAACTCTGCCGCATGTCTTGTCGTATTGGAATTTTCTGCACGGAACGTCGGTCCAAATGTGTAAATATTTTTGAAGGCCATCGCATATGTTTCACCGTTCAACTGTCCGCTCACGGTAAGATTGGTGGATTTACCAAAGAAATCCTGCGAGAAATCTACACTTCCATCCTCTTTGCGCGGTACTTCATTTAAGTCCATAGTCGTAACCTGGAACATCTCTCCTGCACCTTCACAGTCACTTCCTGTGATGATTGGTGTATGCACATAGACAAAATCTCTCTCCTGGAAGAATTTGTGTATTGCATATGCTATGAGCGAACGCACACGGAACACTGCCTCAAACGTATTTGTTCTAGGTCTAAGGTGCGAAATTGTTCTCAAGTATTCAAACGTATGTCTTTTTTTCTGAAGCGGATAATCCGGTGTAGAAGCACCTTCAATCACGACCTCTGTTGCCTGAATTTCAAACTTCTGTTTTGCCTCCGGTGTCGGTGTTACCACACCTTTAATCACCAATGCTGCACCTACATTTAATTTTCCTATTTCACCAAAATTAGGAAGCTCATCGGAATATACTACCTGAATCGGTTCAAAAAATGTTCCGTCATTGATGACCAAAAAACCAAAACTCTTGCTGTCACGTTTGCTACGCAACCAGCCCCCGATGGTTACCTCCTTATTTAGAAATTCTTCTTCCTTACGATACAAATCTCTGATATTCACTAAATCCATTGATATCTTACTCCTTTTACTGTATCTGATTTAAATCGGATGACATCACACCGATTCTTGGACGTTTCACGCCACAAAGGTGATTATATCGCATTTATTTTGTTTTTACAACCACTGCTTTACTGAACTTTCCGTATACTTTCTTCTTTCCTGACTTTTTGTAGGCCCGCACTTTGAAATAGTACTTCTTTCCGGATTTCAGTTTTGTCACGCGATATTTTGTCGTTTTATTCGTTTTTACTGTAGCTACTTTCTTATATTTTCCTTTTGCACTCGTTGCGCGCCAAATCTCATAGCCATCACATGTTCTCTTTGACCAGGCCAGACGCACAGCTTTTTTGCTCTTTGCCGTCACCTTGAGATTTTTTATCTGATACGGTTTTTTTACTTGACTTGTGGAATCTCCTGTATCGGACGCATTCGAACCTGATGAGCCGGAATTATTGGATCCGGACACATTTGACTGCGGTGATTCTTTCGCATTCTCTCCCACTATAGTAATTGGCACCTTCAAGCTTGTCCCCTGATACGTAACCGTTACCGTCTGCGCACCGGTTTGATTCTTATGATACCCTTTGCACATTTGACTTATGACCGGAACGTATCCAACCCCATGTTTGTCACACTGTACCACAAGATATCGATCCATAGATTCAATCTCTGTTCCTTCTGGGTAACTGACACTGCTACTTTGATCCATTTTAACGGACTCTAAGTTGCAACCTGAGATAAACATCTGACTCCAGTTTTTTCTATAACTTCCGCCCTCATAATATCCAATACCGACATGGGTATAACTTTCTGTTAAAATGTTTCTTCTGTGCCCTTCACTATTGAGCCATCCAAGCATGACAGCTTCCGGAGAGCTGTAACCGGCCGCAATATTTTCTCCCGCACCGCCACAGGATATATTATATTGACTCAGCACTGTAAAGCAACTTGATCCGTCCGGTCGTGTATGATCAAACAATTCTACAATTTCTTTTGCACGCACACCGGAAGCCTTCTGTAAAGCAGAAAACATTGCAACCGCTTCCCTTCCATTCTCCAGACGCGCTTTATTTACAAGCTTGAGCACTTCCCACTCCGGCGTATTTGCGATTTGCTCATATGGTTGTGCTGCATAGGCATCCTTTTCTCCCCAAATTACCATAAACACAAACATGATTAACAGTGCCAGTTTCTTCCCTCTCTTCATACTCATCTCTCCCATTCAGTGAATATCTGTACGATCTGTTTGTAGTAGCGATTTCCGTCCTCCTGTGTAAACATTTTTACAAGCGCAGTATTTAATGTCTGTTTGTCTGTTGCCTGTAGCATACTCGAATAAATTTTTTTATATGCACCACCCTGAAGGTTCTCCGCTTTCAAAGCGTGTCTGACTTTTTTTCTTACCGTTTCCGGAACACTTTTTACGCTTTCATTTTCATCTTTGGTTAATGTCTGTTTTTTGATTTTGGCAGTGGACTGTTTTGCCCCTTTTTCCTTGCTTACATGTTCTCGGCGTACCAAATTCATTCCTCTGGCTTTCCAAAAATCAATTACGCTGTCATATCCACTGTCCTTGCTGATAATGTGATACTCTTTGACTCCTGTATGCGCAATCAGATAACCGAGATACGTCGTCAGCTGGAAATCGAGATAATTTTTTGCGGTCTTACTGGTTTTTATATACTCTACATGCGAGACCGCAGATGAAATTCTGACATGATCATCAAACGGTACCGCTCCTGTTTTGGGTCCGTAGAAAATAACCACCAAATCATTCTCCTGTAGTTTTTCAATCCCATATAACCCTTTTACCCCGGTATTTTCATAGTCAATTAGATAAATCGCCATGGTGCCATCCTCCCACATTATCGTTTTAAGCTGCGAATATACTGTTTTACCTCTTTTTCCGGAATCAGGGATTCCGTGATTTTCTGCAATCCTTTGTTGTATGTCCTATCGTCCATTCGACTTTCTTTTAAGTAATCTAGCGTCATTGCCGGAAAGCAACAAAAGCATTCTGCCACCAGCCACGCGGCCGCCATATATGCATAATACCCTTCCGAAAACGGTCGATCGATATATTCAAAAATATGCAAAAGATACTTACCTGCTCTTTTCTTCTCCTTATTGCTTTTCAAGTCTTCCATTGTAATGTGTCGCACACGTGATATTTTATTTCCATTTATGTCACATTTCATCAAATGTTGCATCATAATAATCAGCGCCACACGAACCTGAAACTCATCCCCGCTTTTCATGTAAGGCAAGATAAACTCCCAAGTCAGCTCCCTGTCCTTTTTGAGGATATCCATTTTCATAAAGACACTGTCACATATCGACCAATTCTTAACTTTCGGAATAAATTCTTTGATCCATTCCATCGCTTGCTTTGGTTCCATCTCAAGTGTCACATAGCTGAGTATCATTCCGCGCAGCATGGTTTCCTCAAAATATACATCTTCCCCGGACAATTCATTCTCCCAATCGCCTTTGGCTATCTTCTTTGCAAATTGGCGGAGTTTTGGAAGTCGTACTCCCAGTATGTTTTCCTCTCCCGGTACCAGCGCTGACGAAAATGTCTGATACTCTTTTTCTGCCATCTGACACAAAATTTTTCGCGTCTCTTCCCTCATTTACTCCTTGCCCTTCTCTTCATAGGTACGTCGAAATACTTCTTCCCTGATAATATAAAGATCCTGCAAATCCTCTTTTTTGATTGCAAGGTAATCTCCCTGCATACCCACAAAATAATCCTGACTGTTTTTGGCAAACACTTTGCTTCTTCTCTTAAGTGGTTGCGCCAAAATGGAAGCTTCCTTCTTGGGATAACATATACGAGCCTTCTCATCTATCGCTATATGTACTCCGTCCTCCACTCTCTCCACGTATGGTATAAATTCCATGTACTGTTCAAATATATCAAGTTTCTCATCACTCATTTCATAGCTTGACTCAAATTTTTCCCTCTGAATCTGATAAACCTCTCCAAGACATCCGATCATGACATAAACATTTTCTCCCGACTCAACGATAATTCCGGTGTCATTTTCAAGCGTCCGAATTCGAATAGGAACTCCCGCCGGAACAATATCGACCGTTCTGACACATGCCCAAGGAGCATCTGCCTTTTGGTATTCCTTCATCTCCTCCACTCTCTTTGGGAAATCTTTTGCAAAAGTTTCTGCCCATATTACATCACAACCGCTCACATATTCATCCACACGAGACATAACATACTCTGTGACATCCGACATTTCCAGCTTTGTCGCCTGAACCGAAACCAGCACCTCCGAAATACTTCCCTGCGCCCATTTGGCATCTCCACTTACAATTCCGTATTGCTCACAAACAAACTCCAGCATTTCCAGTGCCCGAATGTAGGAAGAACGACTTCTACACCGCACGTGTATCTGCCCAGCCTGTACACTAACTGCTAATAGAAGGTTTTCTTCCATCTCAAGCAGCAGTCTCTCTGCCTGCTCCTCTGTCAGCTGTGTATCATTTTCCTTTAGCAGAAGCAGAGACTCTGTCTTATGTCGAAATAGTTCTCTTGTACTATCCTGAAACGTTTCGACTTTCTCAAACTGCATTATTTTGTCCCTTCTTTCTTATCATCTACACATATTTCATAAAATTTCTCAGACAAAAAGGTGATTCGAAGCCTGAGTATATCCCCCTCTTTCGCCATAACCTTGGCATAGGCATTTTCTCCTCCCAATAAAAGCTCAATATCTTGATATAAGGCCACTTCCTGCAACCATTCTTTCTTGCCCTCCAAACATATTTCGTGTCTGGAAACACTTCGAATTTCACCTTGTTTGAACTCTTTTATCATGGTTTTCCCTTGCAAAAAATAAACGGATACTTTTGCAGGAGTAGTAAGAATCACCATATCTTCCAGTATCGAATCCTCTAATGCTACGAAATCGGTGCCGGATATTCCTCTTAAATTACAAATTCTGATTTCCTCATGAATTCCTTTTACTGCAATTTCGAATGTATCAGCCACACACAACTGCTCTTTGCAAGTTTGCACCAATGTCTCCGACGCCAGCACCTGCCCTCCAACACTATAGTTTTGAATACGTGAACAAAGGTTTACCACCTGACCTATGACATTGTATCGCATAAATCGCTCTGAACCGATATTTCCGATAAATACTTCCCCGGAATGCAACCCGATTCCCATCTCTATATGAGGGTATCCTTTTTCGTCATTAA
This sequence comes from Lachnospiraceae bacterium, assembly GCA_045588655.1. GTDB lineage: Bacteria > Bacillota > Clostridia > Lachnospirales > Lachnospiraceae > SVFI01. The sequence goes on from JAZNEP010000049.1 coordinate 71,581, forward strand.
AACGATTTACACCTTTCATTCGATTCTGCATCTCGATGGCTGCTGCCACCGCATCCTGCACAGCACGTTCAGTTTTTAGTGGTGCACCAAAGACCGCCAAAATTGCATCTCCAACAAATTCAATAATCGTTCCCTTATATTTCATGATGACATCGGTCATTTCTTCCAGATAATGATTTAATATCGCCACCATCACCTCAGCAGAAAGTCTCTCAGACAATGCTGTAAATCCACGAAGGTCTGCCATCATGACCGCAACTGTCCTCTTTTCGCCACCAATCCACTCTTCTGTCGGCTGTTCTAAAATCACATCCACTACATCATCAGAAAAATATTTTCCCAAAATCCGATGCAATAATTCATTTCTGGTCGCCAGTTTTTCGTTCAAACGCTGAATTTCTTTTGCTGCAGAAATTTCCAACGCCTGTTTTTGCAACACCTTCTCATAGCTTCGCGTCATCTCGTGCTGCCATGCTGCACGCTCGATTCTTTGCACATCCATGTCGGAAAACGGTTTTCTCAAAACTACCGTTGCTCCCAGCTCATAGCACTCAGCATCCACCGCATCCTCCTTTACAGATGCCATAAAAAATAATGGAATTCCTACAAATGCAGATTGTGACATCAAAAGTCGAAGCGATTGAAACTCCTCTGCTTTTCCCGTTTCATAATCCGCAATCAGTAGTGATGGATATTCTCCTGTCAGTGCAATTCTATCTACCGACTTCTGTAATGTTCCAATAGAAAGCATGCAAAAAGCACGCATTCCCCCTCTGCTGTTGATGCGCCGCTGCACCTCAATCACATCTTCTCTTACACTACACAACACCCAGATATCCTTTTTCATTCTTCCCTCTCGTACACTTTGTTTTCGTCTAATCTACTTTCCACACGCTATTTAAAAAAGCGATATTGATTATCCATCTCCTTTTTCTTGTCAGGTTTTGGATTTTTCAATTTACATTTTTCACAAAAAACACCTGATCGAATCCCCGCGCCACATCCCGCGCAAACAAGCAATATCGGTGATCCCAGCGGAATCTCCAACCTCTCGTCTTTCAAAAAATATTCAATCGTTGCCCTTGGCACCCCTGTAGCCCGCATGATATCCGTGATAGATCGAGGTCCTTCCTTATCCAGATAATTTCTAACTTTCTGATAACTATCATAATCTTCAAATCCACAATCCGGACAACGATAAACACCTCTAAACACCTGCTTTAGCGTAGCTCCACATTGTTTGCATATCACCGGAATCTGATTGATTTTCAATGCATTATTTCTCTCAAGGCGTGAGGTTCCCTCGCCTGCTTTTTTTTCAATTTTAGGAAGCTGCACTTCTCTTTCCGTTTCTTCCTTTTTTACCTCTTTGCAAGGTAATTCTATACCAAGTAACTTTCCCAGTCGGTCCAAAAGCTGTCCGATTGCCTGTTCCTGATCTTCGTAGTATGGAATCGTCTGTACATTGTTCAAGTAGAAACGAAAAACATCGGTCAGTTTTGCTCCGGATATATTTAGCGGAACAATCGTTTTCCGATCATTCACCGCACAATCGACTTCTTTTTCCACCCAGATGGATTGCTGTGACGCCTCAGAAAGAATCAATAGAAACACTTGACATTTCTCTATCGCTCGCGGAATCTCCCTCGCATAATTTGACCCTGCAGGTATCATATCCGGTGCCTTCCAATAGCTGATACCAGCTTCGCTCAAGGTTTGGGTGATTTTTTTAACGGTCTGTATATCTTTTGAACTGTAACTGATAAACACTGTATTTGTCACAGGATTCTCCTTTCCACAGGCTCCTATTGCTTTTAAACTTCAGATTTTTCCAGAAATTCTTTGCCTGCTCTTATCATTTTTTCGCATTCTGCACAAAGTCTGCCAAGATGCTGTCTCACGTATAAGCTGTCATCTTGCTTTGCCATATTTTCATGCATTTTCGCAAGTTCAAAAAGAGCGGTCGCTCCTATACTACCCGATGCACTTTTTAATGAATGGGCATCGATATTGTAAGCCTTCATATCACCAATCGTCCCGTTATATTTCAGTCTTTGTATCCTCTGCGGGAGTTCTTCAAAATATATGGTCAGGATTTCTTCATATGTTTCTATACTCTTTCCCATATGCTTCCATCCTTCTTCAATATCCATTCCGTATTTGCGTAACTCCTGGAATTTCGGCTCTGACAAGGAACGTTCTGCCAACTGTGTCTCCTTATGTTCCTGCTTTTCGTCTCCCTCCCCCTGTTCTAAAAACACAACCGATTCTCTCGGCAAATATTCAATCAGCAACTCTTCCAAACGCTCACTGTCGATTGGTTTACTGAGATAAGCAGAAAAACCTTCCTGCAAATATTTCTCTTTTGCTCCATAAATCGCATTCGCTGTTACGATAATCACCGGGACAGACATGGAAATTTTGATATGTTCCGGCTCCTCTCTCCATCTACGTCGTATCTCTGAATAGGTTTCTATTCCATCCATTTCCGGCATCATGTGATCCATGAATATGATATCAAATTCCTGCACCGCAATCTTCTCAAGCGCTTCTTTCCCGCTCCCGGCTGTCACGATTTCTATCTGCGTACGCTTTAATAATCCTTGGAAAACTTCCAAATTCATCCGATTATCATCCACCACCAGCACTCTGCTTCCGGCTGCTGTAAACGTTCGTCCACGCTGCGATTTTTTTTCTCTGTGCGCTTTTATTTTGTCAGCAATATCACCCAGTGGGGACGGGTCCATGATACCCTGCTCCAAGTCAAAAGAAAAGATGGATCCTTTTCCGTACTCGCTCTCAAACGACAGCTTGCTTCCCATCATATGAAGGAAACTGTTTGTAATACTCATCCCAAGACCGGTCCCCTCAATATTTCTGTTTTTTTTCTGCTCCAAACGCTGAAAAGAAAAAAAGATTTTTTCACGATCTTCCTCTTTGATTCCAATTCCGGTATCCTCCACTTCCACATGAAGCAAATATTTTCCATGCTCCGTTTCCTGTCCATTCATACGGAAGATGATAGATCCTTCGTTTGTATATTTTACTGCGTTGGATAGAATATTTAAGAGAATCTGGCGTATACGCACGTCATCACCGACAAGTCCGACCGGCAAAGTTTCATCCATCTCCATCCGAAACGCAAGTCCTTTCTCCTTGGCTCTTATCTCAATCATATTTACCAGATCACGAATTACGGAAAAGGTCTCATACGGTGCTTCCACAAGCTCCATCTTTCCTGATTCAATCTTTGAAAAGTCAAGAATATCATTTATAATCGCCAGTAACGATTTACCCGCTTCTTTAATATTTTGTGCGTAAGAGACTACCTCTTCTGAAACCGCTTCTCTTGCAATCATTTCATTCATGCCAAGCATCGTATTAATCGGTGTCCTGATTTCATGTGACATATTGGCCAGAAAATTACTCTTGGCTTTATTTGCTTCATTGGCCTTGATACTGAGACGTTCCAACTCATCCATATACTGACTAAGTCTTGTAATATCTGTCAAGGTAATCGCATAGCCCAGCACGCTTCCTCTATCCGAAACTTTGCTGACCGCAATTTGATACTCCCTCTCTCCAATCGTGCATTGCTCTTTTCCGCTCAGAAATTCTTCCCGTACACGCTCCGTAATCTGTTCCTTATCCAGGTCATTCATCCATGTTAAAATACGCTCTGCAGTTATATTGGCGTATTCCACAAAGCCATCCTCGCGTGTGACCAGAATCGCCTGCGCATTTTCCGCCGCCATCTGATAAATTGCCATATCCACAGCATCAAACAAACGATATCGCAAAATACAGTAAAGAAATACCAGCGAATAGGCTGCAAACACAAGCGGACCGAAATCATAATGGGTCGGTACCAACAGCATTCCCAATACTAACATGACCGCAACAATACTACCATACCCTACCACTGTCATGATGCTTCTCTCTTCCGGCGTCTTGGCAATTCTACGATACTTCAGACAACGCCATGCGAAATAAACAAACATGAACATCAAATAAGCGAAAAAGAAAACATAATATGGTGCTTTTCCCAGTTGGCAAAATGCATGTCCGTCCACCCATATCATATCGACCGAGGTGTAGTAGAAATCATGATACTTGGCCGTCATGATAATGCCGAACGAGAAAAAACCAATCCCCCAAAAAATGGGCATAGTCAGCCTCTTATATTTCCAGTTGTAATACTTTCCGATACCGGTTACAAAACTGACTCCCGCAAAACATTTTCCCATATAACCAATCTGAATCGCCAGGAGCATTTCATCCTTATTCGTGGATAACAACTCAAAGACATATCCTATCAGCAACATGATATTAAAAACGATTGCCAATACAACAAATGAGTTACTCTGCCTTCCCCTATGATGCAGCAAAAGATACAACATGTATAAACATGTAACAATGCCCGCTATATGGATTTGCAACATAAAATAATACATATGTGTCACCCCTATTTTTTTGTTACCCGAAAGACTTTTACCCACTTTTTATTCACGTACACTATTATCCTTAAGTATACCAAAAAAAAAGCATGCTGTCTGCATGCTTTTTCCTTTTTCACAACAATAATTTGTTACGGATATTTTACTGATGATAGTATGAGAGAAAATCCTTTAAACTTTCTGCGGCTTTAGTGAGCGCACTGCATTCCGGCAGAAAAACAATACGAAAATGATCCGGCTTTTCCCAGTGGAAACCACCTCCGTGTGTAAATAAAATGTGCTTTTCTTTCAAGAAATCAAGTACAAATTTTTCATCATCCGTAATTCCCATTTTCTTGACATCCAGCTTTGGGAACATATAAAACGCAGCTTTTGGTTTCACTACGCTGATTCCCTCCATCTCTTTCAATGCCCTGTACATACACTCTCTCTGCTCATAAATTCGTCCGCCCGGGATTACCAGCTTCTGTGTCTCTTCTTTGCAGGCCAGCGCCGCAGGAATCAGCGACTGCGCCGGAACATTTGAACACAGACGCATAGATGAGAGAAGTTTAATTCCTTCTATGTAACCTTGTGCACGAGATTTATCACCGCACAGACACATCCATCCACAGCGATAACCCGCAATCAAATGAGACTTGGATAGTCCGTTAAAACTGATGGTCAAAAGATCCGGTGCCAATGAAGCCAGCGCTGTATGCTCAAGTCCATCCATCACAAGTCTGTCATATATCTCATCTGCAAACAAAATCAAATCATGTTCTCTGGCCAGATCAACAATCTGCTCCAATATCTCCACCGGATAAAGTGCTCCTGTCGGATTATTCGGATTAATCACAACAATACCCTTTGTTTTGTCTGTCACTTTACGACGCATATCTTCTATATCCGGATACCATTCCTGCTCTTCATCACAGATATAATGTACTGCAGTACCTCCGGCTAACGTCACGGATGCAGTCCAAAGCGGATAGTCCGGCGCAGGCACTAAAATTTCGTCCCCCGGATTTAATAGTCCCTGCATGGACATAGTAATCAGCTCACTCACACCGTTTCCGGTATAAATATCATCTATGGAAACATTTGGCATATTTTTTTCCATGCAGTATTCTAAAATGGCTTCTCTGGCTGCCAAGACACCTTTGGAGTCCGAATATCCCTCCGTTTTTGTCAGATTTTCCGAAATGGCCCGCGTAACCTGTTCCGGTGCATGAAATCCAAATGGCGCCGGATTTCCAATATTTAACTTTGCAATTTCAATTCCCTGCGCGCTAAGACGATCCGCCTCATCCATAATTGGTCCACGAATGTCATAGCACACACAATCAAGTTTCGAAGATTTTTGATAAATTTTCACAGGATTCCCTCCTTTAATCAAACAGTCTGAGCTGTCTTTATTTTGCATCTACTATAATAGTACCTTTGCGTACATATGTCCAATCTTTTAGATATTTTCCACTGTCAATTTTATGCGACGCATCAGAAAAATACACCGGAAATCCATATCTCGATTCCGATTCCGATTAGTATCAGTCCGCCTAGAACCGACGCCTTCCCCGAAAGCCTTGTCCCACACTTCTTTCCAATCTTAAGTCCCGCCATACAGATAACAAACGTCACAAACGCAATGATGAAAATTGCCAACAGTGCTTCTACGAAATTGTAATCTGCTATCGTAAAACCAACCGACAACGCATCAATTGATGTAGCAATTCCCTGAACGAACAAAATCCAGGCCGTAAGTGCTTCTTTCTTTATCTCTTCTCCTTCCCCACGGATTCCCTCAAGTAACATTTTTCCGCCGATTAGTCCTAATAATATTAGTGCAATCCATGGAATCCATGTCTCAAATGCTTGAAAGTAGCGAAGCATCGTGTGCACACAAAGCCATCCGGTTATAGGCATAAACGCCTGAAAAAAGGCAAACACTCCCGCCACCTGACACATTTTCTTCTTTTTCATATCAGGCTGATTCAACCCGTTTGCCAGTGACACAGAAAATGCATCCATTGCCAAACCGATTCCAAGAAGTATGCTGCTCAAAAAAAATCGAATCCCCAGCTGCATCCCAATCCTCCTAATTTATTCCTAAAACATTAAATTTGTTAATTCATTAAACAGTATTCCATCCTCCACCTACACCAAAACAAAAATGGATATAGCCGTCAGACTATATCATCTCTTCCCAAAAAAGTCAATTTCTTTCACACTCACAATTGCAAATATGGTCGATTTTTATTATGATAGAAAAGAATTTGATAGAAAAACATATTTTAGGGGGTAACAAAATGGCTAAAACTGCACAGGAGATTATGAATCTCATCAAAGAACAGGACATTAAAATGGTTGATTTTAAGATTGTCGATATCAATGGTCAGTATCGTCATGTGACGATACCAGCTAACCAGTTTTCTACCGACACAATGGAAAACGGTATCGGATTTGACGCATCCAACTACGGATATGCTGTGGTAGAAAAGAGTGACATGGTGTTTATTCCGGATCTTGACACTGCAATTATCGACCCATTCTGCGACATTCCAACGTTGTCGATTACCGGTAATGCAATGGTTATTGACTACCCGAAAAACCGACCTCTTGATCAGTATCCAAGAAACATTGTTCTGGCTGCTGAACAATATATGAAAGATACAGGCATTGCAGATACAATGTTAATTCTCCCGGAATTTGAATTCCACTTATTTGACAATGTCGGCTGGTCCGTACAGCCAAATGAAATCGGTGTAGGTATCGATGTAGCACAGGCTTACTGGAATACAGCAGAGGAAGGTAAAGGTAACGTGGTTGCCCACCAGAAAGGCTACCATGTAGCAAAACCGTTTGACCGCTCCTACGAATGTCGTTCCGAAATGTGTCTTGAGATGGAGAAAGCAGGAATTCCGATTAAATATCATCACCCGGAAGTCGGCGCAGCCGGTCAGTTTGAGATTGAACCAATGCTGGGTCAGATGTCTAAAATGGCAGATAACACCATGATGATTAAATACATTATCCACAACACAGCACTTAAATACGGCAAAACAGCTACTTTCATGCCAAAGCCTGTTTATAATGAAGCCGGAAATGGTATGCACGTACATATGCTTCTGTTAAAAGACGGACAGCCTGTATTTTCTGACGACAACGGATATGCGCACCTGAGCAAAACCGCTCACTACTTCATGGGCGGCTTACTGAAGCATATTTCTTCTCTCTGTGCGCTGACAAATCCAAGCACAAACTCGTTCAAGAGACTCGTTCCTGGATTTGAAGCACCGGTTACTGTTGGCTATGCCACATCAAACCGTAGCGCTGTTATCCGTATTCCGGCTTACGCAAAAACTCCAGAGCTTCGCCGTTTTGAAATCCGTAACCCGGATGCAACCTGTAATCCATACCTGTGCTATGCAGCAATTCTGATGGCAGGTCTTGATGGCATAAAAAATCAGATTGATCCGCACGAGAATGGTTGGGGACCGTATGACATGAATTTGTATACACTTTCCGACGAAGAGAAAGCAAAACTTTCTTCTCTTCCGACCACACTCGACGCAGCTTTGGATGCGCTTGAAGCAGATCATGACTATCTGACAGCCGGCGGAGTATTCCCAGAGCATCTAATCAAAAACTTTATTGCAAATAAGAGAAAAGAATGCGCAGAGCTTGCTAAAATTCCGCACCCGGCTGAATTTGACCGATATTTTAACGCATAACTTTAAGCCATGCAGATATGTGCGAAAAGGCCGTGCAAGCTTGCTTGCGGAGGTCTTTTTACACATATCTATAAGGCGCGAAGCGCCGATATGAGCAAAAGCAAAGCCTCATAGAGGCGATTTTGCGAATGGCGCATGGCGTAGCTAAAAAAGCCTCATAGAGGCGATTTTGCGAATAGCGCATGGCGTAGCTAAAAAAGCCTCGCAGAGGCGATTTTGCGAATGGCGCTTATTATTCTTATTATTGACAAAAAAGGAGAATTTTTTTATGAAATGCCCATATTGCGGCGCAGAAGTGACACCTAATACCAAATGTGAATATTGTGATTCTTTCGTGGAAAGACCACCTGAAAAAAAAGAACCGGAAAGAAAAGCCCAGGAAAGACCACCACACATGGATTACCAGCATCACCGGAATCCAAATATGCACAATCAAACGAGAAATACCGCTCAAAACGAAACTTCCACTCAGGCAGAGAACGCTCGCATTATCAAGACGATAAAGACGGTTATTATTGCGTTTTTTCTTTCCACCTTTGGAATTCCGCTTATTTTGACAATCATATTCGGAATTATTTCTCTGATTGTCACGATTCCAAGCGGTCTCTTTCTCTTAGGCCTTGACTGGGGGGACGACACGCCTCCGCTGTCGGATATTTATTCTCTTTCGAAAGTTTCCGGGACTGTGACGAACTATCACGATGACGGTACCATCACGATTGAATACGATTATGAAGACTACAACACCTCCATATCAGACCAGACACTTGTGGATTGGCTGGAGGAAACCGGTCGAACACTTGATGGATATGAAGTTATCTTCAGCACCGATTCTGAAGGCTGTATTAGCTCCATTGCAATGCCTTCCGACATGTTTTGTGTGATTGGTCAAACAGATGATACCTATTTGATTCTTAGAGGCGATCAGGTTTTCACCGCAAAATCGGATGTCCGGCTTGAACTCAACAGTTTTTATACCGGATATATAAGCTATCCGGATATCACAATTCGTCAGGTCAGTTATGATAATGAATATGGATATACTCTGTTTGATCCGGAGTGTACAAACAAAGAAATTGCTACCGTAACCGATCAATATTCAGGTGAAGAGATTCTCGTTCCGTCGGTGTGCATCCGCAACAAATGGTATTATTGTACACAGGAACTCTATGATAAGTGCATTGTTGGTGAAATTGTTTCAGAGGACTTAAGTTACTCATCTTCCATGAAACTTGTGTTTTTAGAATGATAAATTGACAAAGAAAAAACCGGGACATTCCCGGTTTTTCTTATTGACTGATTGTATATCCGCTTTTCGCATTTCCACTGAGAATATAGGTGTATTCCATTCCACCTTCCGGCGCTATGCCAAAACGTGACACACTTGATTCCTTCATTTCCTTATCTCCGATTAACACTTCCAACTTTAAATCCTCTCCGCTTCCCCAATCAGAAATTCCAAAATCACTCGGATAGAACTGAAAACTTATCGAATCCCCTCGCTCATACGGTTCTCCTGATGCAACCTGCGATCCTATCGATGAGTGAACCTCTCCATTTTCATAAGCCTTCATACCAATTGTATAGATATCATCCTCTGCAGTATTAACTACATGTATGACAACTTCCTGGTCAATTTGGCGTACAAAATCCACACTCACATAAGCATACTCTTGAAGTTTTGTCTTCTGAATCAGAGCTTCAAGCAATCCCGGCGATTCATAACATTCCTTGATTTTGTACCCTGCAAATGCATCCGCATCCGCAAGCGTTATCGTACACTCACAAAACGTCTGGTCTACCGTATACTCGTAATGTACCTCTGAAAGATTTTCTATCATCGAAAGCAATACGTACGCATAGGATCGCATTGCCTCTTCTCTGTCCTCACGCTTATTTTTCGAAATATCTTCCTCCAGGCGGAATGTCCAGGCATACGGTTCTTCTGTCGTTTTAAGCTCACAGGTATAGTTGCCCAAATAATTTGCCATATTCAGCGCAATGGCTGTCTCGCCATTTGCGACCGGATCTCCAATATATGGATGACGTGTCTTATATACTTCAGAAGTCAACGTTGAAATATCTTCTCCATCTGCCCAGATAATCCTGTCTCCGACGCGAACCTGACGAATTTTCTCATCTCCTGCATCATATTCCGCAGTCCAGGCATCTCTATTATTTATAGGACTGCTCATCACTGCTTTGTAAGAAACCGTAACAATACCATCCGCCTGCTCAAATTCCACATGAGACGGAACGCGTGCACTGTCTGCCAACGTCGCTTTTACCGTAAGCTTACTTCCTTCTACCTTCACTTTGCAAATCACACTTCCACTTTCCACATAGTCTCCCACCACAAAAGTTCTCATAAAAGTATAACCTAAAAACAAAAGTATAGAAAGAAGAACACTTGCAATCGCACAATTACGAATTTTTTTTCTTGTTCTCTTCAAAAAATCAATCTCTTTTTCTTCCTTCTCATCATCCGCCTCCGTGTCCGGCTCTCTCATCGCATCCAGCGTACTTTGACATTCCTGGCAATCAGAAAGATGCTCCTCTACCCATTCATTTGTGACATCACTTGTCAGTTCATCGATATACGAAGGGAACAAATCTCTGATCAGTTCACAAGGCACTTTATTCTTCATCACTTCCCAGCTCCTTTCTGAGTTTTTCTTTTCCCCTGTAAAAAGTAACTCTTGCCCAGTTTTCGGTTTTTTCCATAATTTCCCCAATCTCGCGAAAAGACAAGTTACCGAATATCCTCAAATACAACACTTCTCGAAACGGTTCCGGACAGACATGCAGCTTTTTCATAAGCTCAACTCTTGAAGAAAAACTCAATATTTCATTCTCGGCCGAAGCAACCATCAATTTCTGATCTTGCAGATGATCTTCCATCGTTTCAAACTTCGGATGCTTTCTCTGATAGGTAAGCCACTGATTTTTAGCAATGGCGCATAACCATGTTGAAATCTGACAACTCCCATCGAATCGTTCAATACTTCGGATTGCCTGATAAAAAGTCTCCTGCGTCAACTCTTCTGCCAAATCCTTATCGTGTGTACGTGTCAGCAGATACTTGTAGACCGTCTGAGCATAAGCCTGATAGATTTCTTCCATTGATTGTGACTGCATGTTCTCCCTCCTTTCTTCCGTTCTATGTTGTTAATGCTATTTTTTTACATTTCGTTACAAGTTTTTTGAAAAAATTTTTTACTACTAACTTGCATCTTATTTGCCAAGGAAAAACCAGAACTCAGTTGGGAATTTAATCTTGTAATTCCTCATCAAAAATAGGAATTGGATCCCACCCATAATCTTTAAAGTATTCAACATCCAAATTATACTCTGTTACATACATTTGAAGGTATTCACGCCTTGCTTCTATGCGTTTCTCCTCATCATATTCAAAAAAGAGATCATACAATTCCGGATAATCCTTTGTAAATTCTGCAATATCTTCCCCATAGGTTTCGTCTCCTGCAACGTCCACACTCACTACTTCATATCCATTTTCTGACTCCTTTAAATGAAAGCAAGCCGGCATTTCTTCTCCCGTATTTGCCACTAAAATATTACCCGTAAGCAGGTATCCAAAAGAATAGAAATTACCAAATACCAAATACTCTTCTTCCACCCAAACCTCTTTATATATTTGATATCCCGGAATAAAAACCATCCCTTCATTCTTGGAAATTTCCAAATACTTCGGTTCCAAATATTCATAAATTGCGCGAATCGCATCATTTTCGCCAATATACATAAATTGATGAAGATTTACCTCTTCCTGCTCTTTTCCTTCCAAAGCATCCATTGTCATATCAAGCGTTCTATAATCAAAGACATTTTTCTCTACATTATAGCTAACTAACATGTACATATCCTTCTCTAACATCAGGAAACTATTATATTCCCTCTCTTCTGCATCCTTCCATACATAACTGTCATTACTCCATTTGACTTCATCTGCAGTTAATTTCCCGGATATTTCATCCATATCCAAAAATCGATCAAAGGTATCTATGTAATTTGTTCTTTGTGACTTCCATACTTCATAATAGTTCTGTAAGACTTCTTCCTCATCGCCGGTTCTTGCCACTTCAAGCTCCTGACCCATACAGCTTGTCAAATCAAAAGCATAATAGTTTCCCACAGCCTCATCACTTTCCGAATTAAAGACAATTATTTCATCCTTTTCCTTTAAAATGCATGTATTTTTCTGCTCACTGTGAAAATACACACAATCAATTTTGGTGGTATCAATAGTTCCCACAACAGAATCCTGCTGTAAATCATATATTACAATACCTTTCAATCCACCGAACACCAAAAGTTTCTCATCCAAATAATACACGGACTGTGCATACAGAGTATTACTTCCCAACCTATCGTCCATCATATTTCCAATAATATCCTGTCTGCCTTGGTCCAAATTCAGCCATTCCAAAATTTTGGCATACACTCTGGAATCTGTAACAATATTTCCAGCGATAAGAGTCAATACCGCAATAGCAACAGCTGCTGCCACTGTCGTGAACGGCTTCATTTTTGCCTTTTTGCCAAAAGAAATCATCACCGGTTTACTCATTTCATTTACCGTTTCATCTATATTTGCAGTTTCATATGTATTTGCAGTTTCATTTGTATTTGCGATTTTATTCTTATTTCTTTCTTCCACTGTCTGAGATAACCGCTCCCACATTTTTCGGGACTGCTCTTCTGTAGGATTTAATTCTTCCATTGTATTTTTTATAAATTCTTTATTCATCCCGATATGCCTCCCTTTCCAATATTTTCTTTAACCTTCCCCTCGCAGCGGCCAGCTGTGTCTGAATTGTACTTTCATTCCGTTCTAAAATTCGTGCCATTTCTTTTACGGAATATTCTTCATAATAATACAAATAAATGACTTCCTTATATTTTTCCGGTAGTTTCTTGACATACTCCAGTAATCTATCGTTTTCGTTCTCCTCCCCAATGGGAATTTCCGGAATTTCTCCCATATCTACCTGTCTTCTCCAATAAGTTTTTAACTGATCCTTGCAATAATTTCTAGTCACAGTGATAAACCATGCGTTTTCATGTTCTTCATCAGCAAATTCTATTCCTTTTTCTATGTACTTTAAAAACACATTCTGTACGGCATCTTCCGCATCGGAAACGTTGTTGAACATCAACATTGCAATACGATAAACCCGCCTGTGCTGCCTTTCAAATAACTCTTGTAAACTCATTTATATTATCATTTTCACTCATCTTGAATTATATAAGCGAAAATCCTCCTATATTTTTTTATCGCTTTATTATAACACTATCCCACAAATACGAGCCATGTTCTAATATCCACATGTCTGCAAAACCCATTCTTCACCTTTATTTCTTGTAAACACCCAGCTATAATCTTCATAGGTCTCTCCAGGATTAAGCGCAAAGTTCTCACAATTCTCAGACACCGCAAAGGATGATAAAAGTACCATCGCCTCATCAGTGTCATACTGCTCAGCCCAGACCTCACTTGACTCAACAGAAAAGGCTTCATCATAATAAAGCTCCATCAATTCACAATCCTTAAAATTTTCTTCAAAATACGCTAACGCCATTTCTTTTGCGGCATTAATATCTTCCTCACTATAAGAGCCTGTTGTCACTACCGATTTTTCTACTTCCGACGTTACAGCCTGCTGATTTCCTCCGGTAATTGCCACTTCTGTTCCACAACCAGTAAGAGTTACTGTCATCACCACAGTTGCCATTAATGTTGCAAATAATTTGTTTTTCATAATCATATCCTCCGATTGAAATTTTGTAGTTTGTTCCCGGACTCTTTAGCCCTTTTCACTCTATACACGATTCAAAAAGAAGAAATATCTTAGTTTTTGTAAATTTATAAAAATTTTTTTCAAAATCCTCATTTACTATAGTTAATTCCGGTTCTTGGCGCAAGAAATATTCAAAAAAAAACACGGATGACAGCAACCTTTCGTTTCAATCATCCGTGTTGTGTTGATTTCTGTTTTCTTCTATCTTTCTATTTGTGCCAAAGCAGTCCTCTGCTTCGCATTCCGGCCTGCGTTGCAAACCCAATTGCTGCTTCTGTCGCAAGATCATACTCTGTTTCTGTTTTCAAATGCTCCAGCATAGCAGGTACATCAGGTGGAAGCTTTGCAATCTCTTCCATTAGAGTCACATAATCAATACCGCCTGTCCCAAGCAGTACTTCTTCAAACTGTACCGTAAGAGAATCACTGCGGAGCGCAATATCTTTTAAATGCAAGGTCACAATGTGATTTCTGAGTAGTTCAAATGTTTCCTTTATAAATGCCGCATTGTTATAAAAGCGCTTTGGCTGATTCATTGTATTACAAATATCCAGATGCACTCCTGCTGCCTCTCGGTCAACTGCCTCCAAAAAACGCAAATATTGATCCGGGGAATCCAGGAAATAATAAGGCATCATTTCAAACGAGAGCTTCGTGTGTGTAGGATTTACCGTATCAATAATCCGCTGACTCACCGCCACCGCTTCCTCAAAAAAGCTTTCGCTATATCCATCCGAATGTGCACCAAACCAATTTTCTGTCAGTTTCGTACCCAGAATATTAACACAGGTAATCGCCTCAAGTTCTTCCGCCAGCTGCAGTCTCTCAATCATATACTGTATCTTGGCTTCTGCCTCCATCATATCCGGATGCATCGGATTACACCATGCTCCCACCTCTGCAATCCGAATGTCATTCTCTTTCATCACCTGTTTAAAATTTTCAAGCTCTGCCGGTCTCTCGAGCGATATCCAATCCGGACAAAGTGCTGCGCCATATCCTTTTTTTACATGTGCCAGCGCATACTCTTCCGGGTCGTTTCCCTGATAAAATACACTTCCGCCTAATCTCATTTCTTTTTCCTCTTTCTAAACTCTATGAATCACAGATGAATCAAAATCCTTCATTGTTTTTACACCGGTATACGCCATTGCCCCCTTTAATTCTGCTGTCATCGCATCAATTCTGTCGGCTACTGCCTGTGCACCGCCTTGGCGAATATATGGAATCAGATGTGTCCCTACGCTAACTGCTGTTGCTCCAAGTGCAAGCGCTTTATACGCATCCATTCCCGAAGCTATACCACAATCCACAAAAACAGGCATCTGATTTCCTACTGCTTTGACAATCTCCGGCAACACATAAAGTGGTGGAACTGCATAACTCAGTCTTCCGCCATGATGCGAAACCACAATTCCGCGTGCTCCGATAGCTGCACATCTTTGCGCATCCTGCACACTCAAAACCCCTTTTATAATAAATGGCAAATCCGTTGAATCTATGTATCTTTTCAAATCCTGCGACGATTTTACTGCCATGATCTCACCCATGCAGATATCTCTATCGCCTTCCAAACCAAACATATGATCAATATCCATTCCTACCGCCAGCGCATGGTTTCTTTCTGCACAGCGAATTTGTTCGAATATTTTTTCTTCCTCCGCATATGGTTTGATAATTCGGATAGTAGGAACCCCTGTGGCTACTACGCTTTCAAACTCCTCATCACTTCCCATTCCAATCCAGTGGACCGCTCCTGACATAGCTGCACCTTGCGCGTATTGTACCATACCGCTTGGCATATCCGGATTAAATGTACCGATGTGAGACAGCGCAGCTGTCATGATAGGTGTTTGAAAGGTCTTTCCGTAAAGCTCAAAATCAGTACTCGGCACGCCGCTGTCCATCAGGCGCATTTCTAATAGTAAACTATCAAAATAGGCTCTGGTAATCTCCTTGGATGACGCCGGATCTGTGATTGCATTTTGCTGTTTTGCCATTGCTCTTTTCTCCCTCTTATCCTTCTCATTTTTCCCATTATATACACAAACCTATTTTATCTACAAGCACATTCTTCCAAAATATTTTTTCGATTACGTATCTCATTAAAAGATTCTTTTTACAAAGTTGTACAGGCCATGTCTCCAAACTTCAAAATCATGTCCGCCCGGTGTTGTATAATACACATGCTCCACGCCATTTTTTTGAAGTGTTTCATGATAGATTTCCGGAAATTCCCTGACAATCTCATCAGACTCCCCTTTCACAATCATGACAAAGTTATCACTTCCTTTTGGTAGCGTAAATGTATCCGGCGTAAACAATCCTTCTTCTGTTACACCAAAATTAGTATAGCCAAAGATGCCAGGCGCCGGACAAAAAGCTCCGATATAACCAAATGTTTCATGCATGTTAAAACCAATATAAAGCGACTCACGTCCTCCCATGGAAAGACCTGCTATCGCTGTATTTTCTTTCCCTTTTGCCACGGAATAATTTGCTTCCATGAACGGCATAAGGTCATCTCGCAGATCGTTAATAAAATTATCAAATGCCCAATAATTCGCAAGGGAATAGGTATCACTCGGATTCCCCTCATCATTTTCTCTTGCACGGACATTCGGCATAACAACTATCATTTCTTTCACTTCTCCTGTTGCAATCAAGTTGGATATCACAAGTCCTGCCTGTCCGTCTTTCCACTCATTGTGATCACCACCGATACCATGCAACAAATATAGAATCGGATATTCTTTCTCCTTCGTATAACCGACCGGTAACACCACCGTTGCTTTTCTAGAGGTTCCTGTGGTTTTAGAATCGTAGGTTATTACCAATTCCTCTCCATATATCACGTCTTCTTTTTTGGACGCAAAACCTTCCGGTACATCATATTCACTTACTTTCTTTGCCATCTCCTGCATTTTCTTTTCCTCCCTATTTTGTGTTATTACCTTTAATACTTTTTTATTCTTTAATACAGCCGAGAAAGAGTTCGATATCTCACTCTTTTTCGGCTGCTTTCATCTTCTTACTTCACTACTATGTAATTGTACTAAGACACAGATTTAGACTCTGTCTCACATTTTCCGGTTACATCTGCTTCACAAAATCTGTAACCTCTTTCATAAATGTTGCAATCTCTGTTAAGGCTACAGTTATTGCTTCCGTACTCTTTGCCTGTAACGACGCCACTTCATTTACCTCATTTACAGCATCCTCTACTTTTTTAACGGCATCCATAATTCCGCTCAAAGATTCACTAATTTCTTTTGCAGAACTTCCGCTTACCTGTGCAAGTTTTCCCATTTCGCTTGCTACCACGGCAAAACCTCTTCCTGCTTCTCCTGCTCTCGCTGCTTCAATAGACGCATTTAATGCTAATATATTGGATTTATTTGCATTGCCCTGAATGACATTGACCATACCGGAAGCTTCTTTGGTCGTTTCTTTTACTACTCCTGTTACTTCCTGGATGTTGGCAAGCCTCTCTGCCAGATTCACTGCTTCTTTTGCAATTTCATCCACCCTCTCTTTTGATTGCAACACATTACCATCCAACTGCTGCATGGATTCCTGAACTTTAATATCCCACTCCATCGAGTACGCACATGCTACGAGCCCCACTACCTCACCATCTTCAAAAACAGGTGTTAAGATCCCTTTAATCGGAACTCCCAGAATTTCTTTTGGCAGAAAACTTACACTCTGCTCTCCCCGATTCATCACATCAATCATATCTCGCTGTGCCGGATTATCCCACTCTAGTTGTAATCCCGGCAAAGCCGCCGGCATAGAAAAGCTATCCGCTGGCCAGGTTGCAATCGCCGTTTCTCTATCACATAACGATACCTGCACATCTCTTCCTGTCATTTCCTTTACCAATGGCAATACCAATTGTAACGCCTCAATCATTCTGCTACCCATAAAAAATTCCCTTCCCTTCTCATATTCTTACTCGTGCTTATTGGTGCTACCATACTTATCTGCTTATTGATCCCGCTCTACTTGCCTGCACCCCTATGCCAATCTACACTTTTAGATAGAATATATTAATTATAATACTCCCGCGTAATCTATTCAAGTTTAAAAGCTAAATTGTCTGACTTTTTTACGCATCTAGCTACTCTTTTTGCTTAATTTTATGTTCTTTTCCCTAATCTTTCTTGCTTTTCGCTTTTGTTCTTGACTATAAGTTTGGTATTCATTAAGTTTTTGTCGCGATAAATTTTGTTTGGGTTATCTTTTTTACAAAGATCTTCTCTATGGATTTTTTCCTTGTACAAAGACGGTTAATTCAAATCAAGTCTGCTAATATTATATTTTTTGTTGTGGGGGCTAATTAATCATCTTTTCTTGTTTTTTCGGATGCCAAATCTAAATCTTTTTTCTTGACTCGTCAGCTGCTTCCTGTTTTTTTGTAATTTCGGATGTCAAACTCGCGAATTCCATTTGTTTTTTTGACTTATTTTTTGACTTTTGGATGTTTTGGGCAGATTATTTGTTTGATAAAAATCTTTCGGATGACCGGGAATGGATTTTGAATGAAGAATTGGCATATATATCGCGAATTTGTTGTATTTTCGGTGGTTTGGTATGGATTTTGATAGGCTTTTTGGTAGGGATTTTGGTAGG
>JAZNEP010000050.1:0-1533 GCA_045588655.1 Lachnospiraceae bacterium
TAACTAAAGCTACGGAAAATTAGTTTTATGGAGGAAAACTATGACATACATAGAAGAAAACAGACAGATATGGGATGAACGCTCCGAAAACAATGATACTTGGTCTATCCCTGTAACAAGTGAAATGGTGAATCGTGCCAGAGAAGGCAGTTGGAGTATTGTATTGACTCCTACAAAGCCTGTTCCGGCTAATTGGTTTCCTGACAAACTTAATGAAAAAAAGATTTTATGTCTGGCAAGCGGTGGCGGGCAACAGGGACCTATATTGGCTGCTACCGGTGCAGATGTAACGGTGTTTGATAATAGTAAAGCACAATTGGAAAAAGATGAGTTTGTAGCTCAAAGGGATAATCTGGAAATCAAAACTGTTCAGGGAAATATGCAAGACTTATCCATGTTTGAAGATGAATCTTTTGATTGTATCATTCATCCTTGGTCGAACGGGTACATTGATGATGTCAGACCTGTTTGGAGAGAATGTGCAAGAGTTCTAAAAAAGAACGGACTGTTGTTAGCCGGATTCGGAAATCCTATCGAATATATTTTTCATGCCGGCAAATTAGAGCAAGGAATTTTTGTAGTGGAAAATACGATTCCATACGCAGATATTGACCATATGGATGATCCGGAGACGAGAAAAATTGTCGAAGACGGCGGTTATCTTTGGAGTCATACATTAGAGGATCAAATTCAAGGTCAGATAGAAGCGGGCTTTGCTATTGTTGGTTTCTATGAAGATATCGGTGGTACTGCATTGGATAACTACATTAGCTCGTCTATTGCTACAAAAGCTATAAAATTATAATACGAGGAGAATAAAATGATTTACTACAAAGAAGAAAAGCTTTTAATTCGAAGTATGAAACCGGAGGATGCCGGGATCTTCTACGACACCTATTTATCCTACGATTGGCACCCGGATATCAAGACTTATGAAAACTACTACAAAGAACAAGAAGAAGGCCAAAGAAAGGTTTTCATAGCAGAATATGAAGGAGAAGTAGCCGGCCTTTGCACTCTGGTACTGAATCCCACGGAAGGACCTTGGGTCGGTATGGGGCATCCGGAAATCGTAGACTTAGGCGTATTTTTCCACATTCACAACAAAGGCATCGGAAATAAACTTCTGGATGTTGCGGAACAAGAAGCCGCAAAGCTGGCAGACACCGTCTATTTGGCAGTCGGTGTTCACTCCGGATACGGTGCCGCACAAAGAATCTATGTGAAACGGGGATATCTTCCGGACGGCAGCGGCGTATGGTATCAGGGAAAACAATTGGAACAATATGCACCGTGCGTTAACGACGATGACTTACTCCTTTTTATGTCAAAAACGCTTTAAACGAAACATGACACATCTCCGCCATTGAAAAAACACTCTCTTTATGCTAAAATACCCTTGATGCAATTGTTTTTCAACACGAGAAGGGAGTGAGTTTCGTGGATTATCGTTTAAGAGGACATAACTTAACAGGATTTGATCAGCTCCGTGCAGCTTATATCTAAGCGGCAGTGTACGGAGCGGTATCGCCG
>JAZNEP010000051.1:0-5005 GCA_045588655.1 Lachnospiraceae bacterium
TCGCTTCCGTCATCGGTTTCATCCTCGCTTCCATCACCGGTTTCATCCTCGCTTCCATCACCGGTTTCATCCTCGCTTCCATCACCGGTTTCATCCTCGCTTCCATCACCGGTTTCATCCTCGCTTCCATCACCGGTTTCATCCTCGCTTCCATCACCAGTTTCATCCTCGCTTCCATCACCGGTTTCATCCTCGCTTCCATCACCGGTTTCATCCTCGCTTCCGCCTCCGGCTTCCTTCTCCACCAACAGCAATCGGTTATTCGGTAACGTATTTTTGTTGTCAAATTTTACGGTAGGATCTTTCCCCGCAGCAAGGTAATTATCGCTGTCATACAGGGCCAGACATATTTGTGCATTTTCGTCAAGCTGACCATCATATTCAAAGAGGAAGGTCTGCTCGGTTTCGTCGCGAAACGTCCCTTTTTCTATTTTCACCGGCGTTCCGAACACGCCAAGCTTATTTCCCTCTTCATCCGTAAGTTCTGCACTAAGCTCAATATTGAAAAATGCAGATGTAAGACCGGTGTTTTTTATCGTAACCAAGAGCTTATTTTCATTTCTTTTTGCAGATGTTACAGTAAAGTTATAGCCTAGGCGATTATTCATTTCCTCTATAAGCTCTTTTTGTTCTTTGTAAAACTCATAGCTGTGATGACTGTCCTGATCAAACGCATAGATAGACAAATGGGAAATCTCAATGGTTTCACGGAAACGCTGGGGCGTCCATCTCAAATAGTTCTTATCATAGTCCTTCACAATACCAGCTGCTTCAGCAACCTCCGGCTCCAGCATCATCCTATATGGCAAGAAATTTTCACCAATTACAGGTAAATTAGCTTTATATGTCGGTCTTAAATTCCATTCATAATTGTGAGATCCAATCAAACCGTTCACGCGCTTCGGAACTCCAATGGATAATGCGTAGTCATACACTTCACCGTATGCACCCGAAGTAACACAAAGCCATGTTTTGTCAAAAGCCTCACTATAATACTTAATCATATCTTTTTGGATTTCTTCAGAAGGCATCGGGTTACCATGAAACGTGGAAGTATGCCATTCTCCCCAGTTTCCGAACACGCTTATATCAATAAACTCCACACGCGGATCCCCGTCATAGCGCTCCGCAAGAGCATCTGCAAAATCTCTACATGCCTGCAAATAGATTGGATCATCCCATTTGGGAAGATCTAATTCAACGGAAGGGTCACTTACAAGGGTTCCTCTTTGCATCTCTGCACCCTTTTCAAAAACCCAATCCGGCACAAAAATATGATCTTTGCCATAATTGTCATGAGAACCGGTGAGATGTGAATACGGAAGAATTCTGATTCCGTATGTATATCCGTATTTTTCACAAGCTTCCAACATTCCATCTATAGATTCCCAGTTATATACGCCCTCCGCAGGATTGAGTTCATCCCACTTAGGTTCTCCGGTACAAATCGTTGACATTTTCCAAGCTTGATTTTCCATCGAACCACCGATTCCGTAAGGATTCGTGGATTCAAATGACCAAGGGTTATATACCGTCATAACATATCCCTTATGCGGGTTGACCACTGGTCCGCCTGATATTTCCGTTTCGTAGTATACGGTTTTATTTATCTCAAAATCTTTATAAGGATCCTGCCCTGCATCCTCCTTGACCGGCGGGAACATTTCCTCACTTACCATTTCGGCAAATATCCTCGCACCAAGCTCGTTTGCATGCAGATGATCTGCACAATAATATTTTTCTGCGATTCGTATGGTCTGTTCCATGCAAAATTCAAGCCATGGCTGAAACAGATCGATGACAGCGACCTGCTCCTCGGCCGCAATTTCATCGAGGGTAGAATTAAACCATTTCGTTGTAAGAACCGGATATTTTAAGCAGTCATACATCTCCCCGTACTGCTTTACAAGATAAACTGTCATCCCCTTTGCTTTTGCACGCTGAACCATTTCAGTCATATATGTCGTATATTCGGTCGGATCGATCGCATCCGGATTATCCGGATGCTTCGAATGCTGCCTTGCATAATCATTCATTCCTACCGCCAAAAGAATGATATCGCCACTTTTCCCATAATGCTCGACAACAGGAAAAAAGGAATCATGCAGCTCTTTTGCACCAATACCACTTGCTGATATATGTCGTATATCGTACTTGCTCATATCCACATAATCGCATAAATACTGTCCCCAACCCCTTCTTGTTCCATCACCATCAGGTACATTGTAGCGTTTTGCGACCATTTCATCACCGCCCAACCAAATGGTCGGTTTTGTAGTCACTGTTGCCCCTGTTTGTTCAATTTCAAGCGCACTTATTGAAAACTCAGTTCCTACGCCTGAACCTGCATATATATTCAGCTGACCATCTGTCACCGGAATCGAAAAGGAATCCACTGCATTACTACCTGTCAGAAAGAAAAGCTGCGGGAAGCCTTCTGCAGTGATGGTTGTTGACTTGACATCACCGGTTGTAACCGTAATCTTGTAAACTCCGCTCGGCAGATCAATCTTAAATATATGATTCGTAACATCAGATTTGAACCGTACTGCATCTGCTAATGCCCCTGTTCCGCTCGCCAAAACATTTTCTACCGCATCAGTATTGGCAAATCCATATCCAACCTCTGCACTATAAGCATCATTCGCTGATACTCCTATGTACCCCTCTTCTATTCCTGCTCCCCCGAAATCAAATCGCAACGCTTTACTACTTGTAACCTCTGCCTCCGTTTCCAAAGGAAACAACGAAAGTGTGATAACGATTGTAACGATGAGTGCCCAAATACGTTTCATATGAATTCCTCCCTTTTGTTGTCTTATTCTATTAGTCCAATACTTTCAAAGTTTCTTTTATTTTTGCAAACAATATTTTTGATACAAACACAATTCCGGTCTGTTTTCATCTTGATTCCATGTATGGAATCCGCCCCCACGACAGTAATCCTTTTCACTGCACTGTCTGCAATAATCACTATGCTCCGCTCTATTGTACCGAAATATTTTAAATCTGTTATTCCACACTTCTATAAAATCGTCCCGTCGAATGTTCCCCTGTATTGTCTGAGGCTTTCTTTCAATATCAAGACATGCACCAATATCTCCATTGAAAAAAATGCCGCCAGTCTTTATTCCCGCCGCGCATTTATAATACCAGTTTCTGAATTTATGCTCATTTTCCACGCCAAGCCAGTGATTGCAGCCAAAGCATATTTCAAACTGCTCTTCCTTTTCCCGATTTTCTTTTATAAAATCAAGGAGTTTTTTATACTCAGCATCATCAAGAAGCAGTTCTTTGCTCTCTTTTGCCCTTCCAATCGGCTCAACATTAATCAGCCGCCAGGTATGAATACCTTTCGTCTTCATCACATTGTACATCTCGTAAAGCTGATTAATATTCCTCTTATGAACTACAGTTGTTACCATCACATTTTTAAAGGATTCCTTTACAAGCAATTCCACGGCTTTCATGGACTTTGTATATCCGTCTGGCGTCCGTCGAAACCAATTATGCGTTTCCTCCATCCCATCTATGCTGATCGACACTGTTTTCATCCCTGCATATTTTAATTTTTCTATCATCTGCTCATTAATCAGTGTACCGTTAGACGTCATGCCCCAGTTGTACCCCAGCACCGTAATCTTATGCATGAGTTCGATAAATCCGGGTCTTAGCAACGGTTCACCGCCGGTAATATTCAAAAAAGGCTTCTTATTTACCTTCGAGTTCAAATCCTCCAAAAAACACAGGATTTCCTCATCCGTCAAAGAATCTTGCATTGTGACGTCACCGCATCTGCTTCCACAATGACGACAGTATTCATTACAATTCAATGTCATTTCTATAAACAGACTTTCAAGCCTTGGAGTACGATACAATCCGTCAATATACTCTTTTACCATTTCCAAATGCGCCTTTTTCTGTTCTATTGGTATATTGGCATATTTGTCTGTCACACAGCCACCTCCTCAGACATATATGTGCTGTCAATTCTGACACTTCCCTGTTGTCAACACTACCTCATTCCGTCGGTGCCGGACCGTACACACATACTTCAACTTCCTCTTCTGCCGAAAAATCATCTTTCTTTTCAAAATTCTCCTCCGGCTCCTCTTCCTCCGTCTTATCTTCTGTCGTCTGTTCCTCTTCAGAAACTGTATCTTCTGTCTGTTCCTCAGTCACCATTGCAGGACCATACACCTCATTCATCTCTTCCGCCGCAGGATCAAAAGCACAGCCTCCAATCAGAGCCGCACTCATCATCGTTGTCACCAGCATAGCTTGTACTCGTTTATTTTTCATAGAAACCCCTTTCCATTCAAAATAATTATATAAAAACATCTTTTACCTATTTATATTGTAGTTGTTTTAACCTTTGGTATCTAGTTTAGCACTACATTCTATACTTCGCAATCACATAATTTTTACCCCAATTTCACCTCACTTTTTATGCTAAAGTACATCTAAAAACTCTCTAATTCAATAAAAAAATGCTTCAAAGTCGTATAAACACTAGACTTTCAAGCATTTTTTCATTAGAGGCGCCAACCAGATTCGAACTGGTGATAGAGGTGTTGCAGACCTTTGCCTTACCACTTGGCCATGGCGCCATATTTAAAAGTGACCCCGACGGGAATCGAACCCGTGTTACCGCCGTGAAAGGGCGATGTCTTAACCGCTTGACCACGGGGCCATAAGTCTTTTCCATCACTCTTTGGTAACGGATCCTGTGCTTCTCAAGCACTCAACTCCCCAAGTAGGACTCGAACCTACGACAACTCGGTTAACAGCCGAGTGCTCTACCAACTGAGCTATTGAGGATTATTTTTTAAAGGCCATGCCTTCAAAACCGAATACTGAAATCTCTCTCTTCTACATCCACTACCTATCTCCTTCAGGATAAGCCCTCGACCGATTAGTACTTATCAGCTTCTTACATTACTGCATTTACACCTTAAGCCTATCTACCTCATACTCTCTAAGGGGTCTTACTTATTGGGATATC
>JAZNEP010000052.1:0-5916 GCA_045588655.1 Lachnospiraceae bacterium
CTATTAAGTCAATCAAAGCAGGAAGCAAATCATTTGTTGTGAAGTGGAAAAAGAAGACCAAAGAGGTCACAGGATATGAAATCCAGTATTCTACTTCAAAAACCTTTAAAAAAGGAACGAAAACGTTAAGGGTCAAATCAGCAAAGAAAACGTCTGCGACGATCCGTAAGCTGAAAGGAAAGAAGAAATATTATGTAAGAATCCGTACTTACAAGAAAGTAGGAAGTAAAAAGTATTATTCGAAATGGTCGGCAAAGAAATCTGTGACGACAAAGAAATAATCATCATTCTTATCAACAAAATTATATTCTGTATTAAAATTAGAGACTTATATTGTTATATCTGTTGTCCTATAGACGAAAGATATAGTAATATAAGTCTCTTTTTTGAAGTAAATGTCGTTTCAATCATGTAGTCATTTATATTTATATAATGAATTTACGCAAATCTATTTATTATGCTCGTCTCTGTGTTTGTATATCAGATATGCGATATATTTTCTTAATTCTTCTTCTTCGCTTTTAGGAAAATTTTGAGGTAGTTTAATCAGATTAAATTTATTTTTATAGGCGTTTGGGATATCGGTCACGCCCAATAAATAATCGATTGATACATCAAAAAATTTTGCAAGAATAATTTTTATTTCATCCGGTGGCTCGGATCTTCCACGTTCATAGGAAGAAATGGAATGTTTATTGATATTAAGCAAATCACCTAATTCGTCCTGAGACAATCCTTTGTCTTTGCGCAAATCGTAAAGACGTTCACCTATCAAACAATCACCTGCCTTTTTTTATATTATAAGGTAAAAAAGCTTAAAATATAAAAATTAGACAATTAGTCTACAAATTAAGAAAACTAGACAATATGTGGCATAAATGATGTGTTTGTTGTAACTTAAATAAGATCCAAGGATTTTAGAGCTTCGTACAGCTTGTTGAGAGGCAGTCCGACTACGTTAAAGTAGTCGCCCTTTAAGCCTGAAATATGACGACTGAAATATCCTTGGATACCATAACTTCCCGCCTTATCATATGGTTCAGAGGTATTTAAATATGCTTCGATTTCAGAATCGCTCAGTGTGCTGACTGCGACCTTGGTAAGGCAATAAAAATTGCGTACGAATTGCTGGTTGCTGCGTTGAACAACGAAAGAAATACCGGTATAAACTTCGTGCTCTTTTCCGGACAGGGAGCTTATCATATGAAAAGCATCCTCTTTGTCACGCGGTTTTCCAAGAATTTGCCCTTCGTGATAGACAATAGTGTCTGCACCGATAATCAGACGGTTGGAAGAGATGTCTGAGGACTCATTTAATGGGTAATGTTGCGCAACATCGATAGCTTTTTGTTCTGCGAGATCCATAACATATTGCTGTGGAGAACGAAAAACTGCAACTTCGTCACAAGTGGATGTATGGACTGTGAAATCTGTGAAAATATTTTTAAGTAATTCCTGTCGCCTAGGAGAGGCGGAAGCTAAAATAATCTGCATAATATTTCTCCTTTTATATGACATAGTATGTTTGCATACAATAATCCTATATATAAAATTAGATTTAATCAAACATTTCTTTCACAAATATTGAAAAAACCCCCAATTGTATTATAATTATAGTAACTGATGTTTCGTAGTAAATGCAAGGAGATAAAATAGTGGGTAAGAGAAGGTTAAATATTGCATTGCTTGTTAGCGAGATGGAAGACGGTTTTGTATCGGGATTTTGTGAAGGGGCGATTTCGGCGGCAGAAGAGATAGATGCGAATCTATATATTTTCCCCGGAAGATATTTTGATGCGCATTTTTATGATTTGTATCGTACCAGATATGATTATCAGTTTAACAGTCTGTTCGAGTATGCCAGACTGTCTGATTTTGATGTGTTTATAGTGACGTTGGGAACGATTGCTGTCAATATCGGAATCGAAAAAAGATTGGAATTTTTAAAAAAATTTGACAAGCCGATTATTGTTGTGGCGGCAAAAACAGAGGGCTATGTCAATGTATTATATGATAATAAGACGGGATTTAAAAAGGCAATACAGCATCTGATTACAGAGCATAAATGCGAGAGATTTGGGTTTGTTAGTGGGCCGGTAACGAGTGAAGATGCACAGGAAAGACTGGATGCTTACAAAGAAGTGCTGGACGAAAATCGCATTCCGGTAAATGAAGATGCAATTGTTTATGGAAATTTTTCTGAGTATAGTGAAGAAGAAGTACGTGAGTTAATGGATAAAAATCCAAATCTGGATGCAATTGTTTTTGCAAATGACAGAATGGTAATTGGCGGATACAGGGTGTTTAAAGAACGGGGGATAACCGTGGGAGAGGATATCTCTGTGATTGGCTTTGATGATGCACCTTGTGCAGTGATGCTGGAGCCGAATGTTTCCACGGTAAAAGCAGATCCGGGAGATTTGGCATATCAGGCTATTATTAACATAGAAGAGGTATTTGCCGGAAACATAAGTGAGATAGTAGTATCCTCATCACCGGTCTATAGGGAGTCGTGTGGATGCAGCAAAGGATTTGAAGTATGTACCAGGATTTTGCCGCAAGACTTGATTGACAAAACAAAAATGACTCAGGTTTTAGATCAAATATATCTGTTTTTGTTTGAGAAAGCTCAAAATCAAGTGGGAAATACTCGGATAAAAGAAAAAATTGCTCAGTACTATCTCCATGTCCACGAAAAAATGGCCGCAAAACCATTCAGTGATGAAACATTGGACGAGATGTTAAAAATAATGCGTAGCATTTTACGAATGGAATTATCTCCGTACACAGATATTTCAAGTGTGATGTTACTTTATACAGAGATGTATAATGTGCTTAAGGAATTGACAGAATCTGAGAGTGACAGGAGAAGGTTATCTGAAACATATAGTAAGCTTTATTTGGATTATGCGACTTATGTAGAGAAGGTTGGGCAGACAAAAGAGAATGAGGTAGATTGGCTCAATTATATTACAACAACATTTACGCGTGATTTGATGAATTATTCCATTGGAGATGGCAGAGCATATTTTTCAATTATGGAAAAATTGGAGAAGTTGTATTATAAGAGCGCATACTTGTGTCTGTTTGAGGAAAAACTGATTCATCCCAATGGGGTGCCTCTGGATGTACCAAAGAGTATTCAGCTAAAGGCTTACCTCGAGAATGGGAAGAAGGGTTGTCCGGAGAGTGAAAATCAGACTTACGATATGAAAAATGTCGCGTTGAAGTTGTATGCAAATCGTGAACAACGCGTTACGGTTATGGTTACATTACTGTTTTCAGCTTTGGAGCAATATGGTCTGTTTGTGAGTGAAATTGATAAACAGTATTTGCACTATTCTACACCGATTAGTTATCAGCTGAGTGCAACCGTTAAGACGATGGATTTGTTGAAAGAAAATGAAGACATCATGGTACAGCTTAAAAGGAGTTTTGCAGAAATTCGGCAAAAAAATAACATACTTGATGAGATGTCCAAATCGGATGAATTAACGAGGATATATAATCGAAGAGGTTTTCAGACGACGGTACAGCATCAGATTGTGGATCCGTTCAATAAAGGGCGTAAGGCGATAGTTGTTTATGCGGATATGAATAATTTGAAGGTAATCAATGATCAGTTCGGCCACGAAGAGGGAGACTACTCACTTCGTCTGATTGCTGAAATATTAAAAAAAGCATTTGCAGAGAACGGAATCGTGGGACGATACGGCGGAGACGAATTTGTTGCATTTTCATTTGTAACAGAAAACAATGCGATTAAAGATATTCGAAAGAAAATAGCTCAGATTACCAAAGAAATGAATGAAGGAAACGGTAAGACGTATTATGTTTGTATGAGCGTCGGTGCATGTGAATTTGAATGTGAAGAGGACGTTGATATTCAGGAGCTTATGGTAAAGGCAGATGTTGACCTTTATATTGAGAAAAAACATAAACGATGCAATGTTCTGAAAAATGAAGATGAGGCGATATAGATGGAACAACTGAAAAAGCTGCAGGAATGGATAAACGAATGCTCCAGGATTGTGTTTTTCGGTGGAGCGGGTGTTTCCACAGAGAGCGGGATCCCGGATTTTAGAAGTGTGGACGGACTATATAATCAAACTTATGATTATCCGCCGGAAACGATACTTAGTCATACGTTTTTTATGAATAAAACGAAAGAGTTTTATAGGTTTTACAAAGATAAAATGCTCTGTTTGGGGGCACAGCCCAATGCAGCGCACAAGAAGCTGGCTCAGCTTGAGAAAGCTGGGAAATTAAAGGCGGTTGTCACACAAAATATTGATGGATTGCACCAGGCGGCTGGGAGTAAGAAGGTGTTGGAGCTTCATGGCAGTGTACTACGTAATTACTGCATGAGATGTGGTAAACATCATGAAGCGCAGTATGTTTTAGAAAGCTCCGGTATCCCGATTTGTGAGTGTGGCGGAACGATAAAACCGGATGTTGTATTGTACGAAGAAGGGCTGGATGACAGTGTTATTTCTGAATCGATTCGATGCATTCGGGAAGCAGATATGCTGATCATTGGAGGTACGTCTTTGGCAGTATATCCGGCGGCTGGTTTGATTGATTATTATCAAGGGAATAAACTGGTGTTGATGAATAAAACGCCGACACCGCGTGATGCGATGGCTGATTTGATTGTCAGCGGAAGTATTGGCGAATTACTGGGACAGATTAGCGTATCGGGCGAGTCATAGAATAAAAAGAAGAGGCAAAAATGGATTATCAGGTTGGAGATATTGTGACATTAAAGAAGCAGCATCCCTGTGGATCTAAACAATGGGAAATTCTACGAGTAGGTGCAGATTTTCGGCTGAAATGTATGGGATGCGGACATCAGATTATGATTGCGCGTAAGCAGGTGGAAAAAAGTACCAAAAACCTTGAAAAAAAGTCTTGAAAAGAGTTTCTCCTTATGGTAACATATATTCTTGTGAAATAATATAATAATTCCTTGTTTCTTCGCTAGCGAAGAGGCCAGAGACCAAAAGGAGGTAACAGCATGAACAAATATGAATTAGCCGTTGCTGTAAGTGCAAAAATCGAAGACGACGAAAGAGCTGCTATCGTAGAGAAAGTTAAAGCTTATGTCGAGAGATTTGGTGGACAGATTACAAATGTTGATGAATGGGGTAAGAAAAGATTAGCTTACGAAGTTCAGCACATGAAAGAAGCGTTCTACTATTTCATCCAGTTCGATGCAGCGCCAACAGCGCCAGCAGAAATTGAAAATCGTATTCGTATTATGGAAAATATCGTAAGATTTTTGTGCGTAAGACAGGACGAGGCATAAGAAGAAAGTAGGAAAACTATGAATAAAGTAATTCTAATGGGGCGTTTAACGAGAGATCCGGAGGTTCGATATTCGCAGGGCGAGAATCCTATGGCAATTGCCAGATATTCTTTGGCGGTTGATCGTAGATTCAATCGCAATAGTCAGGATGGTCAAACCGCTGATTTCATTAACTGTGTTGCTTTTGGCAGAAATGGTGAATTTGCAGAAAAATATCTTCGCAAAGGAACCAAAGTTTTAGCAGAGGGTCGTATTCAGACAGGAAGCTATACAAATAAGGATGGTGTAAAGGTTTATACAACAGAAGTGGTTGTAGAGAATCAGGAGTTTGCAGAGAGCAAAGCTTCTCAGGGAGAGGGTGGATATACACCGGCTCCTAATATGGGCTCAGCACCTATGCCGGCAGATGATGGTTTTATGAATATTCCGGATGGTATTGAAGAACTGCCATTTAGTTAGAATGTAGCAGACAAATGGAGGTAATATCATGGCTTATAATAAAGCAGACAAAGCTGATTCTCCAATGAAGAGAAGAGGCGGAATGCGCAGAAGAAAAAAAGTTTGCGTATTTTGTGGAAAAGATAACACAATCGATTACAAAGATGTAA
>JAZNEP010000053.1:0-2212 GCA_045588655.1 Lachnospiraceae bacterium
TTTATCATATATGCTTCTCCGTACAATGTTGTTTTCTCATCATCAATCAGGATATAACTTCCGTCATTCAATGCGATGATCTCATGCCCAACACTATCCGCGAAAGTAATGTCCTCAATCAATCGTAAACCATCCAAATATTCATCTTTAAGGCTTTGAAAATGAGGGAAAATGTTTATATTGGTTATTCCAAGTCCGGTAATCCAACGCTCATATGAGGGATCAACTGCCTCTCCCTCTAATTCCGGACCGGCGTAAACCATATCTGCGCAGTTCATAGAGCCGGCACTCCACGCAACAACAATTCCGTTATAGTCCGCCAAACGCTCTTTCAATTGAAGTTGCTTCATAAACTTGTTTTGAGTAGGCACATGTCCGCCCGCCAAAATGAGTACATCTGTATTTCCCAAATCATCAACTGCACCAAGGTTTCTGTCATCACACTTGTCAATATATGACACACTTAATCCGCTCATCGGAAGGGCTTCTTTCAAACAGGCATAAACACTATCATTCTTTTCGTAATCTGTTGGATCTGCACAAATAATCAGAACCCTTGCATCCTGTTTCCAAATTGATTTAAGACGATCTAACAACCCATTGTATTGAATTAAAACAGCCGGAATTCTTGTTCCGTTCACCTTGCTTGAACCACCAAGAGAACTTGTCAACATTGCTTTCATAATATCATCTCCTCTTTGTAAATGCTAAATTGTATTACAGTACTTTTCGAAAGAACATCTCCATCGGCTGATCAAATGGCGTGTCATGAAATATTAATCCACCACAATCGATATAACCCAATTTTCGATAAAAATGTTGTGCATCCTCATCTGCCTGTGTTGAAATCAAGGTCATTTTATAACCCTGTTCTTTCATCTCATTTTCCCATGCAAACATCGCCTGTTTTGCCAAACCTTTGCCGCGATGTTCTTCTTTTATAAAAAGAAAATTCAAGAATGGCATGTTGTCCCATAGAACACAATGCACCATGGTTCCTACGCGTTCTTTTCCTTCCCATATCACATATCCTGATTTCGTATATACGCGGTTCGCGTAACCGATTTCATCCACATGCTTGTCCATGCTCATTACAAATTCTTTATCTTCCGTTGTTACAACTTTCAATTCCATCTTTTTATCTCCTTATTTCTTCGGCTATGAATGATATCCGAGTTCCGTCGGCAAATCATCCCAAAGATTTGTTCTTGTTTGGTTTCGTCTCATCTTTTCCAACACTTTCACATCGGGGTTGGGATAGACGGTTAAATCGTCTTTCTCCCCCATTTCGGGACGAATCGGGAATGCCAATTGTTCGTTATCCGGCGAAAACTGTGCATCCACACCTTCTTTGTTTCCTCTTGCATCGAGACGAATCCACTTCTCATATTCTTTCACATATACGCCGTTAAGGCCATGATAAATCAGTACCGGCGCCGTTTCATCATCTAAAATCAGTTTCTGATAGCAAAAGCCTGTCGGGATGGATTTATAGCGCAATAACGCAGCCAATAAATGCGATTTGGCAAAACAAATCCCATGTCCCGCTTTTAATACTTCCGATGCGCTGCAGGTGATAATATCCTCATTAATATCTGCCGAATGCGAAATATGGTCTCTTACATATTCGTATGCTGCTCTGATATATTCGGTCTCATTGCCGGATTGCTCATACAACTCTTCTGCAAGCTTCACAATCACTTCATTGCTGTAATCGATGATTTCGTCTTCTTTTATGTATTCCTCGATATGTTCTGTAAATGGTTTTATCTTCATAATGTTCCTCCAAGATGTATATGGCGAATGCCGCGACAGTGAGCGGCACGGGGCAAGCTCTGTTTGCGATGTGCCAGCGTGGCGATACACCTACTAACTAAAAGTTGGGCATGCTCTTAACTATATATCAACTCATCACACCCATAAATATATACCCAATTCCCACCATAAAGAAATTGCTCAATCCGTGCATAATCATGGGGTAAATAATACTTTCTGATTTCACATATGTAAATCCATACGCTATACCTAATATAAATGCATAAATCAACTGAAACCATGAAAAAGTTAATGAAACAGGAAACAATGACCATTGGATATGTGCAACAGAAAATAGTAGCGAGGCTATTACAATAATAAATGCATAACCTTTTCTATTATCTTTTCCTATCACTCCACCAAGAACGGTAATCGGAAATGCTCTAAACAAAATTTC
>JAZNEP010000054.1:0-5327 GCA_045588655.1 Lachnospiraceae bacterium
ACAGCCATATCTCCAAAGGAAGCCATCTGACCGTTCATAATAATCTGAGAAATACTCATTAAAAGCGAACCGAGGGAAGCAGGAACACCGATAACCAAAATGCTACTGCACACCTTGTTTCGAAGCATGAAATCTCTAGGATGAATACTAAGGATAGATTTTCCTTGCAAAAAGTACAAAATATAATAGCAGGCACCAAATATATTACCTATGGCGGTAGCAACAGCAGCTCCAGTAATTCCCCAGCCAAATCCAAGAATCATGATTGGGTCCAGGATAATATTCAGTAAATTACCCAGCAATTGTCCCATCATCGCTTTTCCTGCCTGACCTTCTGCGCGGATAACATTTGAATAGCAATTCGCAATCAGAACAAAGGGACCACTGAAGGTTACAATAGTAAGATAGGATTTTGCAAAGTCGTAGGTATCAGCACTGGTTCCCATTACTACCAGGATTTTTTCCATAAAGATTAAAAACATAGCCGACATTGTAATGCCGACAATAACACAACTCCACATACAGAACGCACTGGCCTTTTTTGCATAATCTGCCTTGCCTTCGCCAAGTGCTCTGGAAATCACCGAAGTTCCGCCAATGCCAAAAATCGTGCCCACAGACATGAAAATTAAAAATACAGGGGTTGCCATAGAAACCGCAGCTACTTGATAGGCATCATGGGTTAGGCCTATAAAGAATGTATCAGCCAGATTGTAAATCAATACCATAAGCATAGCAACCATTGCCGGTACCGCATTTTTCAAAACCGCTTTAGGCACTGGTGCACTACGAAATACTTCCAATTCTTTTGTCATTTCCATAAAGATTCTCCTTTTCAACCATAGCACACTATTGATAGCATGCTATTAAAATATGTTGTTAATATGCCCGCTTTTAGCGAGCATACTTTCATTTATCTACATACTTTCTGTAGTAAATTGCAAAATTGTTTTTTTTCTGAGTCTGTTAGTTCGGACAACAACTGTGCTTCCGTGTTCTTGATATGAGAGTGTGCATTTTTGCAACATTCTAATCCGGCTGCCGTGATAGCTACTCTTTTTACTCTGCGGTCATTCGCGTCAGCAAAACTTTCCACATAACCTTTTTGTTCCAAACGGACCACGATTCCGGCTGCCGTTGATTGCGCTACGTGTAGTAAAGATTCCAGTTCTTTCAATGGTAATTGCCGTTCGGGAATGGTTTCCAGTTCCATCAGGACACGCATTTGTGTAAGTGTCAAATTCTGAGAAGCTAATACATTATTTGCTTGTTTCTCCAATTCATCGTGGATCTGCTTGATGAGCTTTCCACATTCATAATTTTGCTCCATTTATCTCACCTTCCAAGAATATAAAAACAATAGCATGCTTTTGATTGCATGTCAATGAAAATTTTGTTTGATTTAAGATACAAGAATTGTTTTTTGTGGGTGGAGTTAGTGTTTGGATTAGATCATGATTACCTCAGTGTACATACTCCACTGAGGTTTTTCTGTACCCTAAAAGCGTTACGGGGAACCGTATCATAAATAGTCCACTGAGGAATTGATTTTTAAGGGAAATGCTGTATAATGAGCAAATGTGAAATTTAAAGTTGTATTGGAGGTTACAAAATGGCTATTACCAAAAACAGACAATCCGAGGAAACGATTTCCAGCATGGCAAAAATGGCATTCCCGGATAAACAGATAGCAGAAATAAAAGAACTGACAGAGGGAATGTGTAATGTGACATATGATATTACGTTTGAAGATGGTAGTGAAAGCATACTGAAAATCGCAGCGAAAGATAGAAGAGGGAATACCTCGAATGAAGTCAATTTGATGCGGGCAGAACTGGTATATGGGATGGATATTTCCAGGTTATTCAGAAGTCAATGAGAATCTCCCGGAAAAAAACGACTCTTCATAGAAAATTAAAAGAACATTTGCTTTCAGGAAAAAAGTTTGGAATTGCAAAAGGGCATTTGGTTTTTGATAGGGTATATTTAGCAGCAAAATAAGAAAAATTTTAGTTTTATGGAGCACACCACAGTTCCAGTCCCCCTCTCATGCACTGTAAAAAGGTCTGCATGAGAGGTTTTTTTTTATGTATTGAGTTGATATTTTTTTGGTGAGATTCCGGTATGCTTCGTAAAGGTGCGGGAAAAATTTGAATAGTTCTCAAAGCCTGATAAGTAACAGGCATCCAGAGGTGCATTCCCTTCCCGGAGCAGCTTTTGTGCCAGATTAACACGCTTGGCAATTATAAATTGTTGGATGGAACAACCGGTAGCTTTTTTAAAACAACGGGTCAAGTAATCAGCATTGTGGTGCAATTCATCTGCCAAGTGTTTTATGAGGAATTTTTCTCTATAATGGGATTCAATGTAGGAGAATATTTTTGTAACAATAGGGCTATAGGTATTGATGTGATTTTTCGGACTTTGATCTGGTGTTTGGAGATTTAGCATAACTAAAATTTCTGTGAGCAGAGCTTTTTTTAGCACATCATTTCCGAAAAAGGAATCTGTAAAACAATTTTCTAAACGTTTTGTGTACTGTAGTAAAGTAGTTAATTCGTTAGTATCAAGATGTAAAATACGAAAAGGTACTCTTTGATTGTAAAAGCATTCTGCAAGATTTGTGTGTGGGCTGTTTAGTTCTATTAGTTCAGTTTCAGAAAAATTAATCAGAACCCGTTCATAATCTTGTTCATTTTGAGGTAAAGCTCTATGAAAGGTATATGGAGGACAACAAATAATATCCCCTCTGATAAGGGAGGTGCAATGTTGTTCTACATAAAATGAAGTGGTTCCTCCAAGGAAAATTAAAATTTCATAACCGTCATGGCAGTGAAAAGGTGTGTTCGTATTGGCTATTAAACCTCCACAAAAATGTTTACAGGAAAGCTCATTATCCAGTTTTGAAAAAAAGTTATTCATAAATACTCCTTGGTCGTATAATGCAATAAAAACGTCGACATATATGTATTTTTTGCATTTTGAGATATGTTATGATTATATTATAAAAAAATAGTTATGACAAGGAGGACGCTAATAATTCAAATGATTTTTGATAAAGAAATTTGTTTTTTTGAGGAGGAGAATGCCTATCCCGGGGTAAAACGTGTAGCGGAAAATGTAAAAAGGGATATTGAGCTGATCATAGGACATCGGCCAAGAAATATAAATAGAACAATGGCTACTGAAAGATGTGTGATTTATGGTACAGTTGGAAAAAGTAATATTTTACAGGAACTGGAACAGAAGGGAAAGCTTGATTTAACTCCAATATGCGGGAAAAGAGAAGTATATTTATTCCAACTGATTTCTAACCCTACACCGGAAATTGATTGCGCCTTAGTAATTGCCGGAAGTGATAAGAGAGGTACTATTTACGGACTGTATCATTTGTCGGAAGTATTGGGAGTATCTCCACTTGTAAATTGGAATCATGTATGGCCGGAAAAGAAAGCTCAAATTGTGTTGAGTGATAACTGCAATATGATTTCCAAGGAGCCATCTGTTAAGTATAGAGGATTTTTTATAAATGATGAATGGCCTGCGTTTGGTACTTGGGCAACGGAGCATTTTGGCGGTATTAATGCCAAATGCTACGAAGCTGTGTTTGAATTGTTGCTGAGATTAAAAGGAAATTATTTGTGGCCGGCAATGTGGAATTCTAATTTTAATTTGGATGGTCCCGGTTTGGAAAGTGCTAAACTGGCAGATGAATTGGGAGTTGTTATGAGTACATCTCATCATGAACCATGTATGCGTGCGGGAGCAGAATACGGATTGTTTCGCGGACCTGATTCCAAGTATGGAGATGCATGGTCTTTCTTAACAAATCCGGAGGGAATTACGGAGTTTTGGCGAGATGGATTGCTTCGTAACCGGCAATTTGAAAATGTTATAACAATGGGAATGAGAGGCGAAAACGATACTGCAATTTTAGGAGCTGATTGTACCTTAAAAGACAATATTGATTTGCTTCGACAAGTACTAAAAGTACAGAATCAATTAATTCGTGAAACGATAAATGAAGATTTGTCAAAAGTGCCACGACAAATTGTATTATTTACAGAGGTGGAAGAATTTTTTTATGGAAATCAAGACACACCGGGACTTATAGGTGATCCGGAGTTAGATGGAGTAACCTTGATGTTGAGTGATAATAATCAGGGTTCAACCAGAACCTTGCCTTCTGAAAAAATGAGAAATCATCCGGGGGGATATGGTATGTATTATCATATGGATATGCATGGAGGACCTCATGCATTTGAATGGATTGGCTCCACTTATTTGCCGAAGCTTTGGGAACAAATGACAGCAGCGTATGAATATGGAGTAAGGGATATATGGGTAACAAATGTAGGGGATATTGGAACCCAAGAATATGGATTATCCTTTTTTCTGGATTTAGCTTATGATATGGAAAAATGGGGCGGAACAGACGCTGCAATTACGAAACAGTATACAAAGGAATGGCTATCTAAGCAATTTAGAGGTGCTTTTACAGAAGAGCAGTTAGAAGAACTGGAAAAGGCACTTTGGGAGTATAACCGACTTTTAGCAAGACGTAAACATGAAACAATGAATGCTGACGTATATCATCCGGTGCATTTTGGTGAGGCACAGGAGGTATTGGAATGTTCAGAAGAGATTATACGTATTTGCGAGAAGTATAAAAATATTTGTCCGAAGCATAAATGGGGAGCATATATTTCGCTATTGTATTATCCGGCATGCGGCACTGCGAATCTGATGAGAATGTGGATTCTGGCAGGACGTAATAAATTGTATGCATCACAAAACCGGATTGAAGCCAATGATTTAGCGGATGAACTAACCACGTGTTTATCTTTTGATAAGCAATTGGTTGAGGAATATCATTCTATTGAAAATGGTTGGTTTGAGGGTTTTGGTTTGTCAGAGCATATTGGATTTACTACATGGAATTGTGAAAATAATAAATATCCTCAGCGTATTTATGTTTATCCTGTGAATCAGCCGAGAATGATTGTAGCAAGAACAGAAGATGAAAACTACCTTACGGGTGGTTTCTGGAGTGAAAAGCCACAAGTATGGAAGGATGCATTACGGCCGGATGTGAATAAAATTAGATTTGAGATTGCTTGCGGAAGTCAAATCCCGGTTTCTTATGAAATCAAAACGGAGTGCCCATGGTTACACTTCTCATCCATGAAAGGGGATGTGGAGAAAACGGAGAAATTAGAGGTGTTTATTGATAAGCAGAAACTAAAAGGGCGAGAAAAGGGATGTTTTTCTATCAGCAATGGAGAACATGGGACAACCACTGTTTTTGTAGAGGCAGAACCGGAAAA
>JAZNEP010000055.1:0-16515 GCA_045588655.1 Lachnospiraceae bacterium
CAGATGTTTACTCATAGGTCTGCTCCTTTCCGGTCAGACAGCTAAGAGTATTATCAGATAAAAAGAAACAATTGTAAAACTAAACGCACGATTGTAAGGGTAAAAGTAGAGTGTTTCTGGCTTTTAAATTTACAATTAAAGCGGCGAAATGAGATGTTTGAGGGAGTTTTATTGGACTATTTATATGATAATTTGTAGATGTAAAGAAAACCTAAACCGAAACTTATTTTTAACCTCGCAATAAAGGTGGAAAGGATGACATTTATGAAAAAGAGTTCAAGTGAAATGAGCACAGGTGCAGCTTTATTATTGACATTAGGATGTATGCTTTTTATCGGTTGGATCATCAGTCTCACCGTGCCAAAGTGTAGCATGAGCGGATGCGATAATGAGGCTAGAGAAGATAGTAGATATTGTTATTTGCATAATTTAAGTTATGAGAGTTATGGTAATCCGGACTATAATGCAGTGTATCGTGCAAGTCAGAATAGGAAAAAAAGTTACACGAGCAAAAGTAGTTCAAGTACGAGTGCGTCAAGTGATTCTTCGAGTACTTCAGTCTCTAAGTCAACCCAAAATACATATTCAAGTAGTTCGTCAAAAAAATACGATCCGTACGAATCCTATGATGAAGGATACGATGACGTTTATATGGATGATGATTATGATTGGGACAGATATTGGTCTGATAGTGATTACGCCGATGGCGTGGATGACGCGATGGATGAATTTGATTGGTAGATGCTATGCTTTGATAGGAGTGGGCCTATGCAAAAAAGAACAGATGATGAAATTATATACAGTGCACTTTTAAGATATCAACAGTGTTGCAGGAGTAAAAAAACACCGATTTTGAGCCAGGGGAAGATGGTTACTCTTAGGGCGCAGTTTTTACAACAAGTTGAGAAATATGTGTTATTTTTTAACAGCTCTGCAACTTCGATAGTAGAAAAGCGATCACTCTGTAATAAGGGAAAAATGCTTTATCAAAATTATTGCTCTCAGCTGAAAGTTAATCCGGAGGTGAATACCGACAGATTAGCCAAGAAGATGGATGAGTTGATACATCATATTGCAGTCTGTGAAGCTGAGAAGTTTGGGCAAATGAGAAATAGGGAGGTTTCCGGGGATAAGATTGACTTGGAGCAAGTGTTTGAACAGGACAAGTACATTCGTATTTTTATTAACAAGCCCATTGATACAGTAGTCACTGAAGTGTTTAGCAATAAGAACTATACAGTAGTCGGCGAGGATAATGCTGCAGTATATATGACGGCCAGTGGTGCCAAGTATCATAGAAAAGATTGTCCTTATTGTAAGGGGAAAATTTTGATGAAGACCTCTCTGGTTAAGGTGGAAAATATAGGACTAAAACCGTGCAAGTGCATTGAAAAGGCAACAGCGTTAACCGTGGAAGAGAGCAAAACGGCAAAGGTAACCATATTAAAGGATACGATTGGTCAGAAGAAATATGTCACGGCGTTTGTGGACGAATCGATTCGAGAGAACCCATGGAAGGCAATGGATGATAGCATTCCGGAAAAACAGGGGCTTTATAGTTACATTATTTGCGAGGGAATGTTGACGGGAGAATCGCTGATTACAGATAGCAATACATTATACAGTGGTGTGAAAAGTGCACTGGAAGTGCATGGTCCCAATGACATTGCTATGGAGGCCATTATGGCAGTGTTGTTTCGACTGGCAGCAAGTGGTTATCGAGATAATGTACTGATTTATACAGACAATATGGGGGCTAAGGATTGCTGGTACAAATCTACGGCAAGCAAGCATTTATCAGGACTTTTTACCAGTGTTACGGTTTGCTATATCCCTAGGGAAGCGAATCGTAGGGCAGATAGACTTGGACGGCAAATGGCTGTAGTGGAACTACCGACGGAAACTATGACGCGAATTTTAGGAAGATGTAAAGGGTATTTTGCATTGAAAGAGGAAATGGAATTTGTTAAGAGTTACTTTCCGGTACCTATGAAAAATATTCCTAATTTGATATTGGAGCTGAAGGCATTAGCGGAAACGGAGAAAGGAAGGAACGGATGGAATATGTATTATTAGATATCTATTGGAATCGGATTTTTTGCGGCAAAGAAATTGATTTCAATATAAGGCAATTAGCTGCTATTCATGTAGATGATGATCTGCACACAGTATCCACATTTCATCGTTTGGATTCTAAAGACAGTAAGATGGCCAAACAGATAACATACATGTTGGATATCAACGATGATGTAATCATGGAGTTTGAAAGTGCCTGGGAAGAGTTCAAACAGTGGCTTCCGGACAATGTGGTGTTTATTGTATGGGATTCCGAAATAAAACACATTATACAGCGGTGTAATAAGATGTTTCGGAAGAACCCCATAAGGGCTCAATTTGTAGACCTGCAAATGCTGCAGGAGGCGATGTTTCCTATCCGTTCCAATAAAAAGTCTTTGGGAGGTGTGATGACTGCACTGGGACTTACTTGTGAGCAGAGTCATATGCTAAGTGTACTGTATTGTGCGCAGTGTATCTTGAGACTTTACAGAAAACTGTGGAAAGAGGGACGCAAATTCTTTGAGCAGCATGAGTGGAAAAATTTATTGCAAAACGGTGATTTTAAGGATTTACAGAAAATGGATTTTTTCCCGGAGCGAATTTCTAAAAGCATGAAGATGGAGTGTCTAAGTAGGATAAAGGATTTTTGCAAGGAAAAGCAATTTGAGTTACATACAAAAGGACCGCAGTATGAGATTAGCACTAACTATGCAGTATGGCACTTTAATTTGATAAACCGAGGAGATGATTTGATATACATCCCTAAGAAATATGCGCAGATTCCGCATTACGACATGCAAATAGAGGCGCAGTCACAGAATGAAATGGTGATACTTTCGGAGATTTTCAACAGAATAAATCTCACAGAAGAAAGACTGAAATTTGGAGTAGGATGTGCGGAAGTGGAAGCTGTGCTGGAAAAGCTATGTAATGTTAGACTTCAAGGTTCCGGAGATTCTTTAACAGCAAAAGTTCAGTCATAGGAGTAGGAAGAGCAGTTGGAAGAAGCCGGATGAAACCCGTTTGATTTTGATATGTATTATTAAATGACAAGTTTACGAAAGGGGCAAAAACCATGGCAAAAGGCATTGTAAAATATGCATTGCGGAGGAAGTTCTTTGTGGTTGGTAGAAAGTGAGGTGGAATAATGAATGGATTGAGTATTGCATTTAGTATTTTTCAGATTTGTTTTGATGTGTTTGTGATAGTGTATATTTTAAAACGATGGAACGAGTAGAAATAAAGAAAACCTGAATTAGTAGCAAACAGAAATGGAGGAATTCATATGATTTACATTCTATTTTTTATTTTTATTGGAATACCGCTTATTAAAGAGAGTATCGAAAATGAACAATACAGACAAAAATGCTTAAGAAGAGGTGACAAAACATATTGGTCAACTACCGGACTTAGATACACAAGCAATAACCAAAAGGTTTACAAATAGGAAAGCGAAATTGTGTTATCGGCAAGAAAAATTAAAGAGTAGGCTATTTTATTAGCGAATTATGGTATGTGAGTCTTTTGCGTGGTAAAATAAGTAAAGATTTATTTCAGAATAGCTAAGAAGAGGAATATGGAAATGAAAAAGAAAACTACTTACGGATTTGGAACAAAAATATTTCTTATAGTTTTATTTATCTGCGGTTTCTTTATGTTTTGCAATTTGCTTATGGTATTTGAGAAAACGGAAGAAATAGAAGGGGTAGTAGAACATACGTATATTAGCCGGTCTTATAATAGTATCACAAAGAGAAGTAGCAATGGTGTCCCGATGTGTAGAGTAGTTTGGTACGATAAAGACGGTGAGAAAGTTACTTACGGAATGCCAAATGATTTAGGGTATGAAGTTGGGGATTTTTATTACCTCGAAGTAGATGTCGATACCAATCGGATACCGAAACGTTCGGTTGGAGAAGGTATTGTGGTAGGTGTTATCGGGTTGATTCTATGTGTGGTTTCTGTGGTAGGTTGGAGAATTAAATTTAAAACTTTAAAACATTAAAACATCGATATGGTGTTAATGAAGTGAAGAAAGGATGATATAAGTATTATTTATCTGCCACGGCACTATTTTCCGAAATTGAAAAAAGCCTGTAAAATGGGCGTTTCCGGTGCAAAGGAGATGAAGTTTACCACTTTTGCAGGTGGAGTTAAAGTGCCGATAACGGCAAATAAACACAAAAAAGCAAATGATTTGTTTTGGGATTTTGCCGATAATGTGGTATACTATATTGTAGTGAATTATTAAATTCTTAATAATATTGGAGGAGAGCAGATGCGATATCTTTCAGTTACTGAAATTGCAGAAAAATGGGGTGTATCGGAGCGTAGTGTTAGAAATTATTGTGCACATGGGCGTGTAAAGGGTGCCTTTCTTACCGGAAAGACTTGGAATATTCCTGAAAATGCAGAAAAGCCTGAGCGTTCCAATAAGAAGAAAGAACAGCCTACTACTTTGCTGGATATTCTGCAGGAACAGAAAGCAAGTAAATATTCCGGCGGTATTTATCATAAAACACAGATTGATTTAACATACAACTCCAATCATATCGAAGGTAGTCGTTTGACTCACGACCAAACCAGATATATTTTTGAGACTAATACGATAGGCGTAGAAAAGGAAGTGCTGAATGTAGATGATATATTTGTAACGGCGTATCACTTCCGTTGCATTGATATGATTATTGATAACGCAAAGGCAACATTAACAGAGAAGTTTGTCAAAGAACTTCATCTCATTCTGAAGAATGGTACTAGT
This sequence comes from Lachnospiraceae bacterium, assembly GCA_045588655.1. Lineage (GTDB taxonomy): Bacteria > Bacillota > Clostridia > Lachnospirales > Lachnospiraceae > SVFI01. Next base: position 4,820 of record JAZNEP010000055.1, read on the forward strand.
GATTCCAGAAAAGAGTGGTTTGCTGTAGGCGATTACAAAAAAGTACCGAATGAAGTCGGAGGCATGGACACCGCACTTCCGGAAGAAGTTGCCAATCAAATGAAAGCGTTACTGACACAGTACAATGGAAAAGAAGAAAAGGCCTTTGAAGATATTCTGGACTTCCATGTAAAGTTTGAACGTATTCATCCGTTTCAGGATGGAAATGGTCGTGTAGGCAGATTGATTATGTTTAAGGAATGCCTGAAGTATAACATTGTTCCATTCATCATCGAAGATAATTTGAAAATGTTTTATTACCGTGGATTGAAAGAATGGAACAATGAAAAAGGTTATCTGACAGATACCTGCCTGACGGCACAGGATAAGTATAAAGCGTATTTGGATTATTTTAGAATTGAATATTAAGTTGTATGGAGGTAGTCGAAACAAAAGATTTTTTCTAGAAGGTTTTTGGTTGATTATTTGCAACAGGTTATAACAGATAAGTGCGCTATTATAACAAAATTATATTATAGATATAATCGAAGGCGATTTTTTGTTTATCCCCAGTGGTACGCCCACGGGCTTTACCACTTTTTTTACCACTTTTGCAGGGGATAGCATTACGAGCGGGAGAGGAAGTGGCAGAAATTGAAAATAGGTTGTGGGAAAGAGGCTATAATCTTTATAGGTATACAAGCAAGTGGAAAATCGAGCTATTATCATAAGTACTTTAGCGAGTATGTTCATGTTAATCTTGATATGTTGCATACGAGAAATAAAGAGAAGCTATTGCTCGAAGAATGTATCAAGCACATGAAAAATTTTGTGGTAGATAATACAAATCCTACGATGCGAGATAGAGAAAAGTATATTCATCTTGCAAAGGAGAATGGATATTCTGTGCATGGATATTATTTTCAATCTGCGATTGCTGATTGTATGGAACGCAATCGTCTACGAGAAGGAAAAGCTCGTGTGCCAGATAAGGCATTAGCTTGTACACATAGTAATTTAGAACTACCTCAAATCGCTGAGGGATTTGATAAATTATATTATGTGCAGATAGTAGGTGGAGAATTTGTAACAGAAGAATGGGACGATCAATAATGTGAGGAGGTGTCGTATGAAATTTGATGATTTTGATAGAGAAATGCGTGTGTACGAGGAATCACTCGACCAGTATATTTTGCCGGATATGTATATGGTGGTAAGATTGGATGGACGCTCATTTACTAGGCTGACGAAGGAAGTGTGTAAGTTTGAAGCACCCTTTGATGTTAGGTTTCGAGATTTGATGACAGATACAGTCAAGGCTTTGATGGGTGCGGGATTTCGAATTGTCTACGGATATACAGAAAGTGATGAAATATCTTTGTTGTTTCATCCAGATGATAACACATTTGGAAGGAAAGTGAGAAAGATAAATACTACTTTGGCGGGAGAAGCAAGTGCTGCATTTTCGCTTGCATTGGGTCGCGTGGCTACGTTTGATTGCCGTGTGGTCCCGTTGCCGAATAAGAACAGGGTTGCAGATTATTTTGTGTGGCGGCAGGAAGATTCTCATAGAAATTCTTTGAATGCTCATTGTTACTGGGCACTTCGTAAAGAAGGTCAAACGCAGAATGCTGCGACTGCAGAATTGGAAAGTAGAAGTGTTTCATACAAGAATGAGCTTTTGTTTCAAAAGGGAATCAACTATAATGAGTTACCTGCATGGCAGAAGCGCGGTATGGGAATCTACTTTACAAATGTTGATAAAGAAGGATATAACCCGATTACCAGTGAAATAGTCATTACGCAGCGGCGAGAACTTATCGTGGATTACGAGCTTCCGATTGGAGAGGCTTATAGGGAATTTGTTTTGGAGTTTTTGGAAAGGAACTAATTATGACGGATGATAATGGCGATTTTGTGTTGTAGGCTTAAATCGCTTTAGACGATATGCTGTAGAGAGTGTACCGATTGACTTGATTGAGAATGTTAGACTGCAAAGAGTTTTTAAGCCAGGAGTGTTAGCAGTTATGGATGGTCTTGCAGTAACGGAATCGGTGCAATTAGAAGATGTAGATTGTTAATTATTATACTATAAGTAGAATGACAAACCGCATAATCTGTGTTACATTATGATTCGAAAGGAAACAAGGGCACACAAATAGCCCCTGGGTAAAGAAAAGGAAATTATTATGAGAAGCACAACTATGATGAGAGAAATGAATATGCGACGCTTAACAGCATGCGCTAGACGTATGTGTAATTTCCCGTGCTTTATTATGCCTAGAAATATTATGCGGTCCGGAGGTAGTCTGATGAAAGAGTGATGAATTGCTCTATAACAGAATACCTTAGTTAGTGATAGCATGACCGCAGACGATATTTGAAAAGATATCCAAGCGGTCTTTTTATGTGTAAAAAAATGATTTCGCGGGGTGGACTGGAGATGGTACCAGCCGAGCCTCATAAGCTCAGTAACGTGGGTTCGAATCCCACCCCCGCTACTCATCGGGATGTTGCGCAAGTGGTAGCGCGCGTGATTCTTGACAATTGAGCTTGCTCAATTGTATGGGCAGATTCCGACTTAGAACATGATGAGCAAAAGCTCATAGAAAGGAGAACCGAGTTCGATGTTTACATTATTAACAAGAAAACCACATACAATGCGAGAGATGGCACCGGTCAGACGAGTTGATTGGAGCTTTAGAAACATGCACTCATATAGGATGATTATGGTACCGTGGAAGAATTGTAAATATCAACCGGGAATCCATTGATTAATGTATTGATTACGCCTAACCTATGTGAGAAGTTGCAGGGTTAGGCGTTTTTAGTATGGAGGTAATCATGTTCAATATACCAACAGTAGATTTAGTAGCTACAGGAAAAAATATAGAGAAGCTTCGGAAGGAAGCCGGATATACAGTAAAGGAATTGCAGAGCATATTTGGATTCGGTACTCCACAGGCTATTTACAAGTGGCAGCATGGCGCAGCATTGCCCACAGTAGATAATTTGGTGCTTTTGTCTGCAATTTTTAAAGTGTCAATCGATGAGATTCTAATTATCGAAAATGGCAATGGTGGAACAATAAGTGTGTCCGCATGAAAAGTAAATATTGATAAGCGGGAGTAATCATACTCCTGCAATATGGTCCCTTAGTTTAATGGAGAAAACAAGAGATTTCTAATCTTTTGATACAGGTTCGATTCCTGTAGGGACTGCTATGCTCTCATAGTTTAATGGATAGAATGACCGGCTACGAACCGGTTGATCCTGGTTCGATTCCGGGTGGGAGTATTGTATCAAAGAGAGAGAAGTGGAGTTGCTTCTGTTGTGGTATATTAAACTTGTAACACGTCATACCTATTGCTCTAACATGGCAAAATCGGGAATGAATCCAAAGACCTTGCGGTACCTTATGGGCATTCGGATATTAGTGTCACGATGAATGTGTATACGCATATCGGATTTGATGATGCGGAGGAAGAATTGCGGAGAATGGAAGAATTTAGGAAGGCACAGGCTGAGGTGGAGAAGAAAAATGATACAAAAGCGGTATCACAGAAAATGTTTAAGGTAGTTTGATGGGAATATATGATATAAATTGCGAGTGCGCTCTGGCTGATATGGACGGTTGGAGCGCTTTTTTTCCGGTGTTTTCATAGTCTTTAAGCGGATTTAGGGTGGATTTGAAACTGTGCTCCTTTCCTGAGGGATTTTTATTGGACACAACATCTATATAATAGGAATTAGGAAGAGAGAAATCTCACCTAATTCCTATTTTGTTTACCGAGTTGAAAGGAGAACAGATATGCAGATACTTATTATTTTATATATCGTAGCGTATATACCATTGGGAGTTATCTTTCGACTAGCCGGTATAGGAGGACGTGGCGGTCGCAGAAGACATCGCACAAGTTGTTACAGAAGTCGCAGATGGTAAAAATAAATTCGCAACTGAAAAGAAACGGAGGTAGAGAGTATGGCAGACATTTATTTTACAATCACAGGTATAAAGTATCGCTACGGCGATGAGTTTTTCAAAAAGAAAATGAAGGTGAAGCTTGTAAAGGAACCGGATAATGAGCACGACAAAGAGGCAATCAAAGTTATGGTGGAAGGCCTCGGACATGTGGGTTATGTGGCGAACAGTCCGCACACTGTTCTGGGCGAGAGCATGAGCGCCGGAAGAATTTACGACAGGATCGGAAAGAAAGCATATGGTAAGGTGAAATTTGTGACGGACCAGGGGATCGTTTGCAAGCTTTCGAAGAAGAGTGAAAATAATTAAAAAATTATAACTCCTTTATTATAGAACGAAATCAAAGAAAGAGGTGATGCGAATGAAATACAGATAAAAGGAGGATGAAATATGTATTTTTTAATTGACTATGAAAACGTAAACTATGCGGGTTTGGAGGGAACAGAGTTCCTCGAAAAGGGTGACACCATATCCTTTTTCTACAGCAATGTGTGTGACAAAATTGTATCTTATCGGATGAAAGATATTGAAAAATCCGGGTGTGATTTTGAGATTTGCAAATTGAAGACTGTCAGGAAAATGGATTGGATTTTTACATTGCATCAAAGGTGGGAGAAATATTTGTTGCAAATCCCGATGCTAAAATTGCGATTATCAGCGCGGACAATGGATTTCAGGCAGTACTTGATTATTGGAGACCGAGGCTTCGGAAGCAGAATCAATTGGTGCGACGTAAGACAATTGCGAAAGCACTTATTTGCGCAAGCGGAGAAGAGGTTAGGAAAAAATTAGTAACTGAAAACATGGAAATTCTTGAATTGCAGACAATGTTTGCGAAGTATGAGGAGCGCAAAAGAATCGTCGCCGGGATCACAAATATATTTGCCGACACCGAATATGAAAGACTGATTTCGCAGATTGTCGATGTCGTTATTGCGTCTGAAAAGCCGAGGATTTTGTATCTTACTTCTTTGAAGTCGTTCGGTAAGAAGAATGGCACAGAAGTGTATCGGAAAATAAAGGATGCGGAGATAGGTGTTGGATGAATTGAATTATCAAATCTGTTTAGTTACAATATAATTGTTCAACTATAAGAGTATGGTATGACACGTTAAAAGGGGAGGAAACAAAGTGGCAGATTTTTTGAGAATACAAAGTCGGTTTGGGATAACCGGTAGAGGATTGATATATACGGTTAAACATAATAAAGACACCAATATTCATATTGACGATTTGTTTTATGATCTGCACGGTAACAGATTTAGGGTGACAGAGATGGAAATGTATCATGGATGCATTTCCGATATCCCATTTGATGAATGTCAAATAGGTCTTTTGTTAGAGTTTGTTGATGGAATAGAAGTATCCGGAAATATCCTTTTAAAAGAATTGCAGAGCGTTAATTTTTTGTTTTGCAATCATCTGTTGTATCCAAAACGAGTTGACATGGACTATGAAACAGAATATCAAGAAGCAGGAAAAAATCATTCATGCGGGCTGTTTAGCTATGAAGATTTGGAAAACGGAAAGTTGTCTTTATATGGTGAGGCAATCTCAGGTTTAACAATTTACCGTGGTTGGATGATGAAACCGGACATGTATAGAACGTTCTACAATTTACTTGCAGAAAAAGGTATCTTTCTGATTAATGATCCGGAAGAATATGAAAGATATCATATTCTTCCGGGCTGGTACAAATCGATTGCGGATATGACGCCGCAATCGATTTGGGAAGAAGGAGGTAATGTATGTGACATTATAGAAATGAGTAAAGCGTTAGAGGGAAGTTATATTGTTAAAGACTATGTAAAAAGCAGAAAACACGAGTGGTATGATGCTTGTTATATCCCGAGTATGGAAGATAAGGAGCATGCTTCAAAAGTAATCAGCACTTTTGTGAGCCGACAAGGAGAAGATCTGGTTGGTGGCATTGTCCTTAGAAAATTTGAGAAACTCAAGCAGATAGGATTTCATGAAAAAAGCGGAATGCCTATTTCGGAAGAGTATAGAGTTTTTGTATATGCAGGAAAGGTTCATGTCGCATATAATTATTGGAAAAATGATTCAAAAGTAAAGATTTCAGAAGAAGAGTACACATGGATTGAAAAGATTGCAGCAAATGTTCATAGTAACTTTGTTACAGTTGATTTGGCACGTAAAGAAGATGGGAAATTGCTTATTATGGAATTGGGAGATGGACAGGTTTCCGGGCTTCAGGAGATTGAAGAAAAGGTTTTCTATAGTTGTTGGCATGAGAAGATGAGGTAAAAATATGAAAATCTTTGTTACAGATGTGGGAAGATATTGGAATCATGAAACTCCTATATTGGAAAGATATGCGGACTGCGTTGTCGTGGTTTGCTTGAATGGTAAAAAGGTCACAGATAAGTATGAATGTTTTATTAGTCCGTATACACCTGTTGGATTAGGAATGGATGATTATGGAATTTTAAGTGCGAGATTCAAAGCGCTAAAATCTGTAGAGCAAGAACTTCGAAATACTTACAGTTTTCATGGTGACCTTGTGTTCCTGGCAGATAATGAGCCGCAAAGTCTTTATCCTTATTTAGTGCTGAAGGATAATGAAAAATTTAACAGCATGCATTTGTGGTGTATGTCCCCGTACAAAATGGAAACAACCAAAAGCAAAAAAGAATATTTTGAGATGCTTCATGACTTGTCGAAGTTGCAGTCCTTATTGTATGTAGATAGTAATATTTTATTGGAGAAATTGGATAAGGATGCTAAATTACCGGATTTGAATAGTAAATGTGAAGCAATGTTTGCAGAACTGCTTCCGCAGGTATTATATGAGATTGATAAAAAATTGTGTTACGATCATCGTTACTATTTTGATTTGGGTGTAAAACGTTACATAGAGACCGATGTTGCTTTTGATAAGATGTTGGAAGCAAAACCATTAGAAGAAAAAGAAATAGAAAACCATCATCCGTATTTAATGCATTGTACGTTGGGAATAGCATTTCCGAGCTGCTTTCCGGGTGAAGATGAAGAAACAAAAACAGAGGTGTGTCAGGTAATTCCGAGGATTGATGGAAAAGAGGTTTGCGAAAAACTTAAAACAATGCGAAAGGCTTTGGCGGATGCCAATGGAATACCTTATGAAGTTGTAGAGTGTCCTTCGACCGGTCCGTGCGCCGGAACATGTATGCAGTGCGATAAGGAACTTCGCGAATTGCAGAATGCATTAATAAAAATACCGGAGGGAAAGAGAGTATATCCGAAATTTGATATTCCGAAAGGAGGGCAAAATGATGAGTGATATTATGTCTGTTTCAAGGCTTCGATTGGGAACTGACGGCCATGGAATAACAACATTGGTGGCTTTTTATGGATGCCCGTTGGATTGTAAATACTGTATTAATCGTCATTGTCATGATGCGGGGACACCTCGCGCAGACTTTTCGACTGAGGAACTGATTAAGATATTGTCTGTGGATGAGCCGTATTTTTTAATGACCGGCGGAGGGGTAACCTTTGGCGGTGGAGAACCGTTATTGCAGGCAGAATTTATACATGAACTCTGTGAGAAGATGAGCAACAAATGGCATCGTACAATAGAGACTTCTCTTTATGCGGATTGGGAGAAGGTGGAGCTGTTGAAGGATGACATTGATTATTGGTTTGTGGATATTAAGGATGTAAATAGAAAGATATATAATGCATATACAGGGAAAGACAATCAAAAGGTACTTGATAATTTACAGAGACTGGTTAAGACTGTTGGCGCAGAGAAAATTTGTGTAAGGCTTCCGTCTATTCCGGAGTACAATACACAAGAGGATAGGAAACGGAGTTTGGAGTATATTTTGGGAAATATAGATCAGAAACTGTATGTGGAGTTTTTTGAATATATTAGATGTTAATGGGTTTTAAAGGAAGGGGAAATCCGAGCCGGAAGGTGCTAGTTATGATGGATATTGAATTGGGATTATCTTTTGAGCCGAAAGATAAAAAATTTATAGAGATGATGAGAGGAATTCAGAAATTAGTTTGGACAAGATATGGGATGTGTTTCTTTTTGGATGCTTCAAAAGCAGCTGAGGAAAAATATTCTTTAAAATTTACCGGACCATCAAATAAAATGTCAGGATGGTTGATTGCGAAGAAAGATGTAGCAGATTTTGCGCTAGCTTATGTTTTGGGTAAAGAGCTTGTGGATTATAAAGTGAAAAGAATTAACATATGGACATATTGGGACGGGGAATATTCCGGAGAATGGATATATTCTTTTGACGGAGCGATCTTTGGAGAGATAGACATATGTCAGTTGTGATATAATCGGAGTAAGAATATTGCAGTCGTTGGAGAATGTATAATATTTAAATTTAAAATGCAAACAGAGGATACAAAAATATTTCTTTTATTCCGGAGGTTATTATGAGTACGAAGGTGGTAACATCTAATGTAGACATAGAAAAATTGGATATAGGGTATGAGCTGATACCTTATGATAGTTTTGTGGGTTCGCCAGAGTTTGACTTTGATAAAAATATTTATGATTTAAATAGTCAGATTGAACTATTATCAAGTCAGACAGATACCCTGGATTATGTTGTCGCAATTGCAAGTGGTATTGCTTGTGGTATATTGGATATTCTTTGGGTCGGAGAGTTCAATTTGGCAAATGGACGTAGTATTGCCAGTGATAAGGTGGACTCTTTTGTAAAAAAGACTGCAGAAATGTTGGAAGGAAAGAAGTTTGATGATGTAAAATCTGCAGTGAAAGCATTGGAGAAAAGATTTCCAATTCCGAGTGATGGAAACACTCCTGATTTTGGAGGCGGCTTACATCATCATTTGAGAGATTTTGCCCACCATCCGACAATTGTTGGATTGGTATTTTCTTTATTAACACAGTTTACGGAGAAGTCTTATGGAACAGATGTAAATGGTACATTTCTTGTTGTGGATGTTCCGGAAAAAAGCAAGCCTTTTATTGGTAAGGATATTCCGCAGAAGATTCTTATGGGAACAATAACATGGTTCTTTCATCTTGTAAGCGACATGGCTGGTTCAAGTAGCACAGCGGGAGTAACAGGTGGAACAGGAATTCCGGGTCCACTCCTTGGATTGGCAAAGGAAATTTCTGCAATACCATTTTTTAATGATATACAGGTCAATGACGATGTGACACTGTCTATCTTTCTTTCAAAAATGTTTAACGGTACGCTTATGCTACAGCGTGACGAAAATGGACAGATAATCAAAGAGTCCGTTATTAAATTTGATCTGCGTGCTGAACTTGGTGTTGCAGTAGAATTGTGTGACCAAGCTGTTCCGGTAGTTGCAAACGAGTGTATTGTACGTGCATTTTATTTTATAAGACGTCTTGCAATAACAATGAAAGCAAATCAAGTGAGTTGTCTTGCAGACATGAAGAAGATAGAATGGAATTCTGTTAAGCCAACAAATAATCCGACAATTGCTCGAATGTTAACTATTTCGATAGGGATATTTACAGCACTTGATGTTGGTGAGGCAATCGCTACAAAAAAGAACTGGGTATCTATTAATTATGTTGGCATAGGAAGATTTATAGTTGCTATCGGCTCAGATGTGAATTGGGGACTTAAAACACGAAACGTTAGAAAGGTTCGAGAGGTATACGAAAACATAAATCGTCAGACATATAGAAAAGCCGATGCAAATATCTACGAGAGAATAGGAGACGATATGAATTTGCAGATGGATAAGCTCGGTCTTTCACTAGAACAGACAGAGATACTTTATAACCTTGAATATTATAAAACGCTTAATGATATTGAAAATACAAGTATTCCTATAACTGAGGTGGCTGTTAAGGAGATGAAAACAGCATGGCTACGAGAATGGTCAAAGTTTATTTCCGATGGTTTTGAGAGCTTTACACAGGTTCCGGGAGCTAAGATGCATTGGTACAGTATGGAGGAATTGCAACGGTTTATTTCCGGACAAAATCCAAATGAACCATGGTATCGTTTGATTCTTCTTGAGGCTATGTTATTTGAACCGTACTATCCGCTTGGAGTAGAAAAGGATAAGAAAGGAAATGATGTACCTTGTAAAAAGTACAAACAATTGAACAATCCAATCAACTGTTTCAAAAAAGGAGAAGGCGATCGTTTCTTAAACGAGCATTTCGCAGGAAAGTATTGTGAAGAGGGATATGTGAAACGACTTCGTAAGTCTTATGACAAGAGAATGAGCGAACTTAATGAGGTTCTTAAGACAGTGATTACGTCTCTGTCTATTACTGCGGTTATTACAATAGTTACCATTGCAACAGCTGGGATGTTTGCGGGACCAATTGCCGTTACTTTGGTAGGCTCAAATTTTGCGGGGCTTAGTGGTGCGGCATTGACAAGTGCCTGCCTTGCATATCTTGGCGGCGGTGCTATAGCTGCTGGTGGTGCCGGAATGCTTGGCGGAACAATTGCTATTGTTGGTGGCGGTGCGGCACTTGGAATAGGCATTGGTGCGGGAGTCGGCGGAGCCGTTGGCTCGGTAGGACTTTTGGGTAAAAAAAATACAATTATGCAGTCAGCAAAATTACTTACTTCTGTAAGGGAAATTTTCCTTAATGATGAACATGACGTTGAGTTTTCAAACAGCGTGTATGAGCAATATCTTCAGAATATTACAGAAATTGAAAAGGGACTTGTTGATCTTAGATTAGAGAAAGATGTTGCAAAGGGCAAAGAGAAAAAAGCTATTGCTGAAACTATAAAAAGGGCAGAAGAATCAGTGGAAGCAATGAAAGTTGCCCGAAAGAGTATGCTTAAATTTAATAGTTCGTTTGATGAAGGATTACAAGCACAGCGGTAACTTTTGTATTGTGGTATATGAGGCGAATGGATGCGATGTTGCAATAAGAAAATGCCCATCGTGTATGTAGTGGAGGAAAATAACATGAAATATCCTGCAATCGATATAAGGAATGCAGAAACAGATATCATTACGGATAGTCAGGGAAATGAAATATCAAGCGTCCTTGATTATTGGAAATGGGCGCATTCTTGTTTAATGGACAATGCGGAGCGCGGTACTTTTGCAGAGTATTTGGTTGCTTGTGCAATTGGCGGTACAGGTACCGGAAGAGTGAATTGGGATAAGTATGATTTGGTTTCGGAAGAAGGAATAACAGTGGAAGTTAAGACCTCCGCCTATCTTCAGACTTGGGGGCAAAATAAATTGTCTGCGATTCGTTTCGGAATACCAAAGACACATGGTTACAATCCGAATGACAATACATATGAGCCGGATATGAAAAGACAGGCGCAAGTCTATGTGTTCTGTGTGCATGCGGAAACAGAGCAGGAAAAAGTGAATGTGCTTGATACAACGCAGTGGAAGTTTTATGTGTTGGCATCAAAGGTGTTAGATGAAAGTAAAGACTATGCGGATGCCGGTTCCATAGGCTTGGGACCGCTGCTAAAATTGGGCGCGTCAGAGTGTCGGTATGAGGAGTTGCATGAAGTGGTGAAAGGGCAGGCTATTATGCCTTTATAAATAGAATAACATTCATGTTATATAAAACAATTTGAGGATCTATTTCATGAGATGAAATAGGTCCTTTTTTTATCTCTTTAAAACCTTAAATGAAAAACTAAATGCAAGGTGAAATATGGTCGAATTATAAAAGTTCTTATTTTAGGCTTATAGAGGGCTCGAAAAGGTGTATAATGAAAGCAAAACTGTTAGTTATACTCTGATTTGAAGCATAGCAAACAGG
>JAZNEP010000056.1:0-3528 GCA_045588655.1 Lachnospiraceae bacterium
ATTGTGAGATTTGCGCCCAGTGCATGTAATTCGCAACCATGGATTGTTGATGCCACGGAACACGAACTCAAAGTTTACAGGGATAAAAAATCAGCTAAATTTGGGATTTTGCCATTCGATGTACTTAAGTATATGAATCAGATTGATATGGGAATATTACTGTGCATTCTGGAATTGTGCTTGGACAAGAAGCAGCTTACGTATGAAAGGATTTTATGCGCGCAAGAAATGGCAAAGGATGAAAAGTTATTAACTGCCGTATATAAATTGAACTGATATTCTTTGCGCGGTTACGCATTGTCGGGCATACGAATGTAAATATCAGATAATAACTCAGATGAAGGAAAGAGAGACATCGGTTTGATACTTATTTTTGATTTTTTTGAAACAATCGTTCACAACAAGTCCATGGATTTTAATCGCGGACTGAAAGTGATGTGGGAAAAATATTATAAGGATAAGTGCTCTTTTGAGGAAATAGCTGCTTATGGAGAAGAACTTTTTGGGCATATGCTGTCGCTACATAAAGAAGGAAAAGAGTATGCTTTTGTAAAAGAGGAATTGCCTCAATATGCGGCGAAGTTTGGCGGAGAAGTCGTACAGATGGAACCTTGTGAAGAGGCAGAGTTCCTGATGCGATGCAATGAGATGGAGACGATGCCTGATATACCGGAAGCATTGCACGAATTCAGTAAACTTGACATTCCGATGTATGTTCTGTCAAACAGCGGTGTTACTGCAGAAGCGCTTTCGATTGTACTCGAAAGACTTGGTATACGGCAATATTTCAGGCAGATTTGGTCGAGTGCGGATTACGGCCGGTTGAAGCCTGACAGGGGTTTTTTTGAGATGGCGATTGCAACCGTATTGGCAGAGAACCCGGATGCAAACAGGAAGGATATCGTTTTTATCGGAGATTCCTACGATACGGATGTTGTAGGCGCGGTGCAGGCCGGACTTAATGTAATATGGTTAAATCATAAAAGAGACGAAAATACGAATAATCTGCCGGTTCACTGCATATACGGCACAAGTGAGCTGGAGAAAAAGGTGAAGGAACTGTAATCTCCAACAGGGTTATATTTTTTACGGAGGAATAAAGATGAGAATAGAAACAGAGAGATTGATTATCACAGAATTTGATTTGTCGATGGCAGAGAGTGTACATAGAAATTCTTTGGATGAGGACAATCGGCGTTTTGTACCGGATGAGGTGTTTGAAACGGTAGAAGACGCCAGGGAAACCATAGAGTTTCTGATGAGCGTATACGAATCCGGGGAAGGACCGTTAGTGTATCCTGTATTGCTTCAGAAAGGAACGAACGTAGGATATGTTCAATTGGTACCCTTTGAAGAAGGTTTTGAAGTAGGCTATCATATCGGAAAAGAGTATACATGCAACGGATATGCAACAGAAGCGTTGCAGGCTTTTTTGGATGAAATAATGCCACAGAAGAATTTGGATACGGTATATGGAGTGTGTCTTTCTGAGAATGTCGCATCCCAAAAGGTTCTGGAAAAGTGCGGATTTATCAAGGAATACGAAGGTCCCGGCGAGTATCAGGGAGAGAAGAGACAGATTGTGAGATATGTGTTGAAATAAGGATTTCATATGGATTGGCATTTCTTCCCAAGTTTAGCAAGAACAAAAGAAGAATATGAGGGTGCGGAGGATTTTTATGTATAGATGCAGAGTAAATTATGATGAATGGCAATGTATCATTGAGAAAAGCAGAATCGGGAAAGAAATAGACACGGCGGAGTTTTCAGGGTATATAGGGTTACTAAATATAAAAGAAGTAACACAACCGCAGATTTGGAAATATAACGGAGAAGATTTGGTAGTATGCGATAATAATTTTATATGGTTAACATTAATGCCTAAGAATGATTACTATTGTATTACTGTTATGATGAATGATAAAAATGAGATTCAAGTGTGTTACATAGATATGATAGCAGAACAAGGATATGACAAAGACGGAACACCATATTTCTATGACTTATACCTTGATTTGGTGGTTTATCCGGATGGAATCATTGTAGAAGATGATATGGATGAACTTCAAGAGGCATTAGCAATTGGCGATATTACGAAACAACAGTTTGATTTAGCGCTTAATACATGTGAAAAGTTAAAAAGCGGATTGTTAAAAGATATTGATGCATTTAAAGTCTATATACAAAAGATGTTTCATTTAGTCAGTATTATTCAATAGAACTGTAAAGGGAGAAACAATAGCTTACAAGTAGGCAGACAGAGAAGCAAACCACAACTCTACGGAGCGTAGAAACCGCAAAAATTCACCATATTCTACGTTCCGTGGGTGTGAAAGCCCGGTGGGAATTTATACAATAAACCCAGAAAGGAGGACACGGACCTATGGACCAAATTAAGATAGGTAAATTTATCGCTGAAGAAAGAAAAGCAAAAAATTATACGCAACGGGAGTTGGCAGATAAGCTTGGTATCAGCGATAAAACAATTTCAAAATGGGAAAGAGGTAATGGTTTCCCGGAGGTGTCATTGTTACTTCCACTTTGCAATGAATTAGAAATAACAGTAAATGAATTGTTATCAGGTGAAAGATTGCAAGAGATGGATTATCAAAAGAAAGCGGAGGAAAATATGGTGAATTTAGTGAAAGAAGCGCAAGAAAGTAAAAAGAAGATTATACTGTCTGCAATGGTTGCAGTTTTAGTACTTGTTGCAGCAATACCTTTATTTGTTGTTGCAGGATTGATTGAAATGCAGGTATGGACCAGAGTGTTATTGCTGGGAATTGGTATTGTAATAATGGTAATGGGAATTGCCATTGCATGTGTATTAGATAGAGAAGCCGGGGCCTTTGAATGTCCTGAATGCAAGGAGAGATTTGTTCCGGATATGAAAGCCTATGTTATGGGACCTCATACAATTACCAAAAGAAAGTTAACTTGTCCCAAATGTGGATGTACAAAATATTGTAAGCATGTTTTAACCAGATAAGGATAGAAAGCATGTATCATAAAGAAGCGTAGAAATCCTTTAAAATAGGGGACTCTACGCTTCTTTGGTATACAAAAGAGCTTGTTTCTATTTATATGTCATTGACAAAGGAAGAGAAATTGAATATAAGAGATTTATAGGAAAGGAAAATACGGGAAAAGAGATAAATTATTTATAGAAAGAGAGATTTTTATGACCGGGAAATTATTCGTGCAGGCAATTATTAAGTATTTGTTGGGTGTTGTTCTGGTTGGAGTGTTAATATTCTTACCGGCAGGGACTTTTTGGTTTTTTAACGGTTGGTTATTGATGGGGATTTTATTTGTTCCCATGTTTTTTGCAGGAGTTGTACTGATGTTCAAAAATCCCAGCCTGTTAAAAAGCCGACTCAACGCAAAAGAAAAGAAGAAAGAACAAAGAGCGGTTATTGGATTGAGCGGTCTTATGTTCCTGGCCGGTTTTATCGTCGCAGGGCTTGGTTTCCGCTTTAATTGGTATGTTTTGCCAAAAGGATTTTCGATTGCTGCGGCGGTGGTGTT
>JAZNEP010000057.1:0-37875 GCA_045588655.1 Lachnospiraceae bacterium
TTGCCCAGATAGCTCAGTTGGTAGAGCAGAGGACTGAAAATCCTCGTGTCACTGGTTCGATTCCGGTTCTGGGCATTCTGTGATATAAACAGAAAGAATAATATGGGCCACTAGCTCAGGTGGTAGAGCACTTGACTTTTAATCAAGTTGTCCGGGGTTCGAGTCCCCGGTGGCTCATTCAAATTAAGACGGTATTTTTACCGTTTTTTTTATTACAGAAAATAGACATTTACAATGATTTTTAAGAAGAAATTTTAAGAAGTCTTGATTTTTTTGAGTAAGAGGAATATAGTAAAAAAGGGTTATTTATTCAATATGTATGTAAAAGGGAGAATGGGTATTATGAAAAATAGGATTCGTTTATGTATTGTTATGGTTTTCATGGTGTTAGTCTTACAAGGCTGCGGATCTATGGAAGCAGAAACGTCAATAAAGGTAGAGGTAAGCTCAAGTGCAAATTCGATTCAGGCTGAACTGAAAAATGATTCTGAAGATAGCTATGAATGGTATTATTTTATAGAATATGGTAATTTAGTGGAATCCAGATCAAAAGCTACCCAGGATGTATTTAGTAATACATATGCTCAAAAATATATATTTACAATGAATGATACAAAACAAGATACAATCTATTTTGTATATTGTGATAAAGAAAATTTACAAACAGGTATCATTTATACATATGATGTATATTTTGATGAAGAAGGAAAAATTGTGCTGGGTGAATGTAAGGA
This sequence comes from Lachnospiraceae bacterium, assembly GCA_045588655.1. Classification (GTDB taxonomy): domain Bacteria; phylum Bacillota; class Clostridia; order Lachnospirales; family Lachnospiraceae; genus SVFI01. Next base: position 735 of record JAZNEP010000057.1, read on the forward strand.
ATCTTCTTTGATATACAATGAAACACTTATGAATAAAATAGAAAATTTATAATAGGATAAAAGTATCAAAAAGCACTTTTACGATAGTATATCTCATGGAATGAAAGGAGATATTACTATGGGGAAGTGCTTTTTGTTTGAAAAGTCAAGTGCTATACTGTAACAAAAAATGGAGAAAAAGCGATAGAAGCGGATGGTAGACAAAAGATGAAAGAATGGTTGTATGATAAACTTGAAAAATTGTCAAAATCAGATGAATACGCATTTCATATGCCGGGACATAAAAGAATGGAAACAGAAGGAATGTTCCGAGAAATAATGAAGTTGGATATTACGGAAATCGACGGGTTTGATAATCTTTATCATGCAGAAGAGATTCTAAAGGAGGAACAAGATTTTGCCTGTCGATTATACGGGTCACAACAGACTTTTTTTTTGGTCAATGGAAGTACGGTAGGTATTTTGTCTGCGATTTTTAGTACAACCAGTATTGGTGAGAAGATTCTTATTGCGAGAAATTCTCATAAATCGATATATAATGCAGTTGCTTTAAATGGATTAACGCCACATTATCTATATCCGCAGCACAAAGAAGAAAAAAGTGATGTATGGGGGGATATAAAACCAGAACACGTAGCTGAAAAAATGGAACAGAGCGGATCAAAGATTGTGTTTTTAACATCACCTACATACGAAGGAATTGTTTCTAATATTGCGGAAATAGCCAAGGTCGTACACGATAGAGATGGAGTTTTAATTGTAGATGAAGCGCATGGGGCGCATTTGGGTTTTCACTCCTATTTTCCGGAAAGTGCAATAAAACAAGGTGCTGATTTGGTAATTCAGAGTGTTCACAAAACATTACCGGGAATGACACAGACAGCGCTTCTTCATATTTGCAGCAATCGAGTATCTGTAGAAAAGATAGCATATTATCTAAGTGTATTTCAAACAAGTAGTCCTTCTTATGTGTTAATGGCTTCGATGTCGAGATGTTTCCACATGATAGAAGAAAAGGGAAACGAATTATTTGATTCTTATGCAGATAAACTAGAATTATTCTATGAAAAATCGAAAGAGCTGACCTATTTAAAAATATTGGAAAAAGAGCACGTACAAACATTATTTGATGCCAAAAAGGACCCTTCAAAAATTGTAATATATGCAGAAAACTTAGTAGATAAAGCAGGAAAGGATTTTGATGGAACTTGTTTGGCAAAAGAATTACAGGAAAGATTTCATTTGCAAATGGAAATGGTGTCAGAGCATTATGTAATCGCAATGACGAGTATATATGATACACAGGAGGGCTTTCATCGTTTAGTCTGCGCACTTTTGGAAATAGATAAGAAGCTATGCAGAAAGAAAGCAAAAAAAGAGCATGCTGTTGAAGAGTCTCAAGCATCCGAGATAATAATGTCAATCCATGAAGCCATGGAAAGTAAAAAGAATAACGTTTTATGGGAGGAATGTCAGGGAAAAATAAGTGCAGAGTACATTTATGTATATCCGCCGGGTTCCCCAATTCTTGTTCCGGGTGAGCGTATTACGGATAAGGTTTGGAAAAAGATAGAACTATGTAAGAAAAAAGGTCTTAATTTGCAAGGGATGAAGGATTATGAATTAAATAAAATCTTTATTGTGGAAGAGTAATTGCTTTGAGAAATAGACATTGCAATCACTCTCTGAAAGTGAGATAATATTATGATAGATAAAAAATGAAAGGTGAAAAGATGAGAAAAACGAAAATTATTTGTACAATTGGACCGGCTAGTGAAAACGAGGAAGTATTAAGAGAGCTTATGCTTGCAGGTATGAACGTAGCGAGATTTAATTTCTCGCATGGAACACATGAAGAGCAGAAGGCAAAATTTGGAAGAGTGCTTAAGATTAGTGGAGAATTGAATCTGCCAATTGCCACTTTATTAGATACCAAAGGACCGGAAATTCGCTTATGCGATTTTGAAAATGGAGCAGTTGAGCTGGAAAGTGGTCAGCTTTTCATATTAACTACGGAAGAAATGCTTGGAACAAAAGAGAAGGCGTCGATTACGTATAAAAATTTGAAAAATGACATTCGCGTAGGAAGTACTATTTTAATCGATGATGGAAAGATTGAAATGAATATCGAAAAAATCGAGGGCGAAGAAATACATTGTCGCGTAATGAATGGCGGAAAAGTTTCTAATCACAAGGGAATTAATGCTCCAGGAGCTATTCTTTCTATGCCTTATATTTCTGAAGTGGATTATAATGACATAAAGTTTGGCGCACAGATGGGATATGATTTTATTGCAGCATCGTTTGTAAGAAGTAAAGAGGATGTGCTGGAGGTTCGTAAAATTTTAGATGAGAACAACAGCAAAGCACAAATTATAGCTAAAATCGAAAATATGCAGGGAATTGAAAATCTGGACGAGATTTTGGAAGTTTCGGATGGAATAATGGTAGCCAGAGGAGATATGGTTGTGGAAGTTCCACTTGAAGAGGTACCGAGTCTGCAAAAAATGATGATAAAGAAAGCAGTTGCACAAGGTAAACATGTAATTACAGCGACGCAGATGCTTGAATCCATGATAACGAATCCAAGACCGACAAGAGCAGAGACAGCAGACGTGGCTAATGCAATATATGATGGTACAACAGCAATTATGCTTTCAGGAGAAAGTGCAGCAGGAGCATATCCGGTGGAAGCAGTTAAGACAATGGCAAAGATTGCCGAAAGAACAGAGCAGGATATTGATTATAAAGGCCGTTTACACAAAATAGATTCCAAAGGAAAGTATGATATTACAACAGCAATCTCTCATGCTACATGTACGACGGCGATGGATCTAAATGCATCTGCTATTATTACAGTAACCATGTCCGGATTTACAGCGAATATGATTTCAAGATATAAACCGGGATGCCCAATTATTGGATGTAGCGTGAATCCTCGAGTATGCAGACAGCTTTCTCTTTCATGGGGAGTACAGCCGCTTCTTATGATGAAAGAAGAGACCGCGGAGGATTTGTTCGAGGATGCGACGAAGCTGGCAGAGAAGGCAGGATATATTAAAAAAGGTGATATTGCAGTGCTTACGGCCGGTGTTCCGCTTGGTGTTTCCGGTAAAACCAATATGATTCGAGCGATAGAAGTTTAGTTAGCAAAGAATGTGAAGAAAGTACAGATGGGAAAGATATTTTATCTGATGGGTAAAAGCTCATCCGGAAAAGATACAATATATAAGAATTTAATACAAGATAAAACGCTTTTTCTTAAAAATATTGTGCTTTATACAACGCGACCTATTCGGGCAGGGGAACAGGATGGTGTAGAGTATCATTTTGTGACGAAGGAAGATATGGAAAAAATGCAAAAAGAAGGCCGAATCATAGAACTTCGCACATATGAGACTTGTCTGGGCGTATGGCATTATTTTACAGCGGATGATACACGGCTTACTCTCGAGAAGCAAGACTATATTATGATTGGAACCATAGAATCTTTTTTAGAGACAAAAAAATATTATGGAGAAGAAAAAGTGATTCCGATTATGATATGTTTGGACGACGGAGTCCGACTACAGAGAGCACTTGATAGAGAAAAAGCACAGGATACCCCTAATTATTCTGAAATGTGCAGACGCTTTTTAGCAGATGAAGCTGATTTTTCCGAGCAGAAAAAAGAGCAAGCAAATATACAAAGAGAGTTTGTGAATGATGATTTGGAAAAATGTCTGCAGGAAATTAAGCAGTTTATATTAGAACAAAAATAAAAGGGAGGCGAGCAAATGGATATTAAGGTGAATCAGGCAGCACCGGTGATTCCAACCGAACAGGTAAGCCAGACTGCTTCGGCGGATGGAAATTTTAAATTCATGCTCGCCAGTCATATACAGGAACAGGATTTGCAGGTACGTTTGACGGCCATGATGGAGGAAATCACGAGACAGGGAGACAGGATTTCCAAGAAAATGGACATTCGTGATATGCGAAAATACAGGACACTGATTAAATCTTTTATGAATGAGATTGTATCGCGCAGTCACAAATTTTCCAGAGAAAATTTTTTGGATCGTAGAGGACGTCATAGGGTTTACGGGATTATCAAGCAAGTAGATAATACATTAGATGAATTAGCGAGAGAACTTGTTAAAGATGAGAAAGACCATATTGCCATTCTCAACATGATAGGAGAGATAAGAGGTCTTTTACTGGATATATTTACATAGATATTTTTACATCAAAGAGGGAACGCATATGCCAAATTTTAAAGACATTTACGGACAAAAACAGATTGTTGACCATTTTCAAAATGCGATAGAAACAAAGAAGATATCGCATGCTTATATCATAAACGGAGAAAGAAGCAGTGGCAAAGAGTTTATTGCTAAAATATTTGCCACGACGTTACAGTGTGAAAAAAAAGAAGCAGATCCATGCAATGAATGTCATTCCTGCAAGCAGGCTCTTTCCGGAAATCATCCGGATATAATAAAGGTAACGCACGAAAAGCCGGCTACAATAGGCGTAGATGATATTCGAAACAGTGTCAATAACGATGTGGTGATTAAGCCTTACAGTAGTGAATGGAAAATTTATATCATTAATGAGGCAGAAAAAATGACAGTACAGGCTCAGAATGCGTTATTAAAGACGTTGGAGGAGCCACCTGCCTATGCTGTGATACTTCTTTTAACGTCAAATCTGGATGTATTGCTTCCGACCATTCAGAGCCGGTGTGTTGTATTAAATATGAAGCCGGTTGCAGATGATATCATTAAACGATATTTGATGCAGGAAATTCATATACCGGATTATAAAGCAGATGTATGTACGGCATTTGCAAGGGGAAATCTTGGAAAAGCAAAAGCACTCGCAGCAAGTGAGGAATTTGACAATATTAAAACAGAAGCAGTCAGTTTATTAAAATATATTCGTGATATGGAAATTACAGATATTGTGTCTGCAATCAAAAAGATTAATGAGTACAAGATAGATATGAATGATTATCTGGATATTTTGTCTGTATGGTACCGAGATGTCCTTTTGTTTAAAGCAACAAATGATGTGAATCACTTGATTTTTAAAGATGAAATACAGTATATTAAGAAAGTGTCTGATCAAAGTGCGTATGAAGGTATTGAAATCATTTTGGATGCACTTGAGAAAGCAAAATCCAGACTCAGAGCAAATGTCAATTTTGATCTGACAATGGAGCTACTTTTGTTGACAATAAAGGAGAATTAAAATGATAAAAGTTGTTGGAGTCAGATTTCGGACTGCGGGCAAAATTTACTATTTTGATCCACAGAACTTACCGATTAATAAAGGCGACCATGTAATAGTAGAAACGGCTAGAGGTGTAGAATATGGTACGGTTGTAGGAGGAATCCGAGAGGTTACGGATGATGAAGTTATGCAGCCACTTAAGCCTGTATTACGAATTGCGACACCAAAAGATGATAAGCAGGAGGAGATCAATCGCCAAAAAGAAAAAGAAGCATTAAAAGTTTGCCTGGAAAAGATTGAAAAACACAATCTTGAAATGAAATTGATTGACGCAGAATACACATTTGACAATAATAAAGTGCTATTTTATTTTACCGCAGATGGACGTGTTGATTTCCGTGAACTTGTAAAAGATCTTGCGGCTGTATTTAAGACAAGGATTGAGCTTCGGCAAATCGGAGTTCGTGACGAGACAAAGATTGTCGGAGGCATTGGAACATGTGGAAGACCGTTGTGTTGCCATACATTTTTGGATGAATTTGCACCGGTATCCATTAAGATGGCAAAAGAACAGAATCTTTCATTGAATCCGACCAAAATTTCAGGTGTATGCGGAAGATTAATGTGTTGTCTGAAGAATGAGCAGGAAACCTATGAGTATTTGAATCGAAAACTTCCTAATGTGGGAGATTTTGTTACGACAGAGGATGGGCTCAAAGGGGAAGTACACAGTGTAAATGTGCTTCGTCAGCAAGTAAAGGTGCTTGTGGAAGTCGGCGATGAAAAAGAGATTAACGAATATAAAGTGGAGCAGCTGCGTTTTAAGAGACGTCATGGAAAGAAAGAAAAAATAGATGCAGCAGAAGAAAAAGTATTAAAAGAACTGGAGCAGTTGGAAAAGAAGGAAGGGAAATCAAAACTCAATGACGATTAAGCTTTTAGAAAAAGAAAGGCTTGATGATTTGGGGCGTAACGGATATAAAATTATTCAAAATCCGGAGAAATTTTGTTTTGGTATCGATGCGGTTCTCCTTTCTGAATTTGCAAAGGTAAAGGAAGGGAAGAAAGTGCTTGATCTTGGCACCGGTACAGGAATCATTCCGATTCTGCTGGAAGCCAAAACGGGAGCAGCGCATCTGACAGGACTTGAGATCCAAGAGGAAAGTGCAGACATGGCAAGGAGAAGTGTCGCATATAATGGCCTAGAGGACAAGATTTCGATTGTTACAGGAGATATAAAAGAAGCAGGAAGCTTATTTGGCGCTGCTTCTTTTGACGTTATAACCTGCAATCCTCCTTATATGATAGGAGGACATGGTTTGCAAAATCCCTCCATCCCAAAGATGATAGCCAGACATGAAATACTTTGTACGTTAGAAGATATCGCAAGACAGACTTCTCTGCTTTTAAAACAAGGGGGAACGTTTTATTTGGTACACAGACCATTTCGTCTTGCGGAAATCATAACCGTACTTGTAAACAATAAGTTGGAGCCAAAAAGAATCCGATTCGTACATCCATATGTAGATAAGGAACCAAATATGGTATTAATTGAAGCAAAAAAAGGAGGAAATTCGCGAGTAACTGTAGAAAAACCTCTTATTGTCTATAAAGAAGTGGGTGAATATACGGATGAGATTTATGATATATATAAGCCATCGGTATATAATAAACGGGAAAATAAACAGGAAAAATAAGCAGTGATAATATACCACCAACAGAAAGGAAACTGCGCATGGGAATGTTATATCTTTGTGCTACGCCAATAGGAAATTTGCAGGATATGTCTCCGCGTATCATAGAAACACTGAATCAGGTTGATCTGATTGCAGCGGAAGATACCAGAAACAGTATCCGGTTATTAAATCATTTTGAAATACATACGCCAATGACCAGTTATCATGAGTATAATAAAGTAGAAAAGGCGTATACATTAATAGAAAAAATGAAAGAGGGGGCAGATATTGCGCTGATTACAGATGCTGGAACTCCGGCCATCTCTGATCCGGGCGAAGTGCTTGTAAAAATGTGTCAGGAAGCAGGGATTGTGGTGACATCACTTCCGGGACCGGTTGCATGTATTACAGCGCTTACGTTGTCCGGGTTAAGTACGAGAAGGTTTTGCTTTGAAGGATTTTTGCCGGCGGATAAAAAAGAACGCATGGAGATACTGGATGATTTAAAAAATGAAAAGAGAACCATTATTTTATATGAGGCACCGCATCATTTAAAGAGGACACTGGCAATACTTCAAGAAGCACTTGGAAACAGAAAAATAACCATTTGTCGCGAGCTGACCAAAAAATTTGAAACCATTATGCCCACTTCGCTTTCTGATGCATGTTCTTATTATGAAGACAATGAACCAAGAGGCGAATATGTCCTTGTTTTGGAAGGTAGGAGCCCAAAAGAAATCGAGGAAGAGAAACAAAAAAGTTTCCAAGAAATACCGATGGAAGAACATGTGTTGATTTATGAAAGACAAGGCTTTGATCATAAAGAGGCTATGAAAAAAGTAGCCAAAGACCGTGGAATAAGCAAAAGAGATGTGTATCAATATCTTTTAAATATAAAAAAATAAGGCTATCTATTTACAACTTAGAATAAGCATATTATAATCTAGTCAATCGTGGTATTTTTGATAGCAAGCTTTATTGTTATGCATATAAGTAAAAAAGCGTTGACAAAAAAGATGCCAACCAATATACTTTGATTATCAAACTATTTAACGAATTAAAAAGGAGAACGAGAAATGTTAGAGAGAGTTATTGACATTATCAGAGAACAGTTAAATTTAGATGGAGTAGAAATCACAGAAGAATCTTCTTTCAAAGATGATTTAGGCGCTGATTCTTTAGATTTATTCGAACTGGTTATGGCTTTTGAAGAGGAATATGGAATTGAAATTCCTTCTGAAGACTTAGAAAAAATCACAACAGTAGGTGCTGTTGTAGAATATATGAAATCTAAAGGCGTAGAAGCATAAGATGCAGACAAAAATTACAGAGCTTTTAGGAATCAAATATCCGATAATCCAGGGTGGTATGGCCTGGGTTGCTGAGTATCATCTTGCAGCGGCGGTGTCGGCAGCAGGTGGTATGGGACTGATCGGTGCAGCAAGTGCTCCGGCAGAAGTGGTACGAGACATGATTCGTAAAGGAAAAGAGCTGACAGACAAACCATTTGGTGTAAATGTTATGCTTATGAACCCTAATGCGGATGAAGTTGCAAAAGTAATTGTGGAAGAAGGTATTAAGGTCGTTACGACCGGAGCCGGAAATCCGGCAAAATACATGCAGATGTGGAAAGAAGCGGGAGTGACGGTAATTCCTGTTGTTGCGAGTGTTGGACTTGCAAAACTGATGGAAAGAGCCGGTGCGGATGCTGTGGTAGCGGAAGGAACAGAGGCCGGTGGACATATTGGTTCATCTACTACTATGACATTGGTTCCACAGGTAGTGGATGCGGTGAATATTCCGGTTATTGCAGCCGGCGGAATTGCAGACGGCAGAGGATTTGCTGCAGCCATGATGCTTGGCGCAGAAGGCGTTCAGATGGGAACAAGATTTGTGACCGCGACGGAGTCTATCGTACATGAAAATTATAAACAGAAAATTATCAAAGCTAAGGATATTGATTCAGAAGTTACTGGTATGACCACAGGCCATCCGGTTCGTTGTATCCGTAACAAGATGACCAAAGAGTATATTAAATTAGAAAATTCAGGTGCTACATTGGAAGAGCTGGAATTATTAACTCTAGGTTCATTGCGCAAGGCGGTTATCGATGGTGATGTTGTTGACGGAACTATCATGGCAGGGCAGTGTGCAGGTCTTGTGAAAAAGGAACAGTCCTGTAAAGAAATTATGGAAGAGATTATGTCAGAAGCAAGTCAGCTTCTTAAGTTATAATAAGATAGTCCCTACATAAACCCAAGGAAGTCGGAACGCTTCTGACTTCCTTTTTTCAGGAATAAATAGTTTGAAAATCAAAGTATTAAAAAGGGCATAGAAGGAAAAGGATTGAGAAATGGGAAAAACAGCATTTATATTTCCGGGACAGGGTTCCCAATACGTTGGAATGGGAAAAGATTTTTATGAAAACAGTGCACTTTGCAAAGAGATCTATGTGAAGGCATCGAAAGCATCCGGGCTTGATGTGGAAGCACTTTGTTTTGAAGAGAACGAGCAGATTAACATTACGGAATATACCCAGATTGCCATGTTGGCAACAGAAGTAGCAATGCTTCGTGAGCTGGAAAACAGAGGAGTAAAGGCAGATGTGGCAGCAGGACTTTCTTTGGGTGAGTATGGCGCGTTGGCGGCAGCAGGTGTCATGAGTGATGAAGATATTTTTTATGTGGTTCGTAAAAGAGGTCTGTTTATGCAAGAGGCGGTACCATCCGGCGGTGCTATGGCAGCCATTCTTGCACTTAACACACAAACTATCGAAGAAATTTGTGAGTCAACAGAAGGTATCGTTTCTATTGCCAACTATAATTGCCCGGGACAAATTGTAATCACCGGCGAGGAAAAAGCCGTAGATGACGCCATGGAAAAGTTAAAACAAGCCGGTGCAAAACGATGTGTGAAATTAAATGTGAGTGGTCCTTTTCATTCTGCCATGCTCCATGGAGCCGGTGAAAAATTGGCAGAAGTCCTTGAAAATGTAAAAGTGAACGAAATGCAGATTCCTTATCTTGCAAATGTAACTGCAGATTATGTAGAAAACACTAGCGAGATCAAAGAACTGCTTACAAAACAGGTGTCTGCGTCTGTCAAATGGCAACAGACAATTGAAAAGATGATAAACGACGGAGTGGATACGTTTATAGAAATCGGGCCTGGAAAAACCTTGTCCGGATTTATGAAAAAAATCACAAAAGAATTAGGTTGTGAATGCAACGTATATAATGTGGAAAAGTGGGATGATCTCACAACTGTTGTGGAAGGAGTAGGAGTATGTTAACAGGAAAAGTTGCTTTAGTAACAGGCGCCAGCAGAGGAATCGGACGTCAGATTGCGTTGACACTCGCTTCCTACGGTGCGGATGTAATAGTCAATTATAATGGATCAAAGGAAAAAGCAGATGAAGTGGTCACTGCCATTAAAGAAATGGGAAGATCTGCGGAGGCGGTGCAGTGCCAGGTTTCTGATTTTGAGGCTTGTGGTAAGATGATCAATGATGCACTTGCCGCGTATGGACATATTGATATTATAGTAAATAATGCAGGAATCACCAGAGATAATCTGGTGATTAAAATGACAGAAGAAGATTTCGATCAGGTAATTGATGTAAACTTGAAAGGAACATTTAATACAATGAAACATATGTATCGCCCATTCTTGAAGCAGAAATGGGGAAGAATTATTAACCTTTCTTCTGTGACAGGTGTTTATGGAAATGCAGGTCAGGTAAACTATGCAGCATCCAAGGCTGGAGTGATTGGAATGACCAAGAGTATGGCAAAAGAGTTAGCGAGCCGTAATGTTACAGTAAATGCGGTTGCTCCGGGTTATATTGATACCGATATGACACAAGCAATGAGTGATATGGCCAAAGAAGCAGTTCTTTCACAGATTCCTATGAAAAGGGCGGGGAAACCGGAGGAAATTGCAGAAACGGTTGCTTTTTTAGCCAGCGAGAAAGCATCTTACATCACCGGTCAGGTGATTGGTGTAGACGGCGGAATGTAAAAGGGAGAAGTGGAGGAAAATGATGAGCAGACGAGTAGTAGTAACCGGTATGGGTGCAATTACACCAATCGGTAATTCAGTGGAAGAATTTTGGACGGGTGTAAAGGAACAGAAAATCGGATTTGCACCGATTACAGCTTTTGATACGACAGATTACAAAGCAAAAATAGCTGCGGAAGTTAAGGGTTTTGTAGCGAAAGATTACATGGATTTCAAAGCGGCAAAAAGAATGGAACTTTTTTGTCAGTATGCAGTGGCTGCAGCGAAAGAAGCGATGGCGGATTCTAAGTTGAATATGGAAAAAGAAGACCCATATATGGTAGGTGTGTCAATTGGTTCCGGAGTCGGATCTCTTCAGACGGTAGAAAGGGAGCACACGAAATTGGTAGAAAGAGGGCCATCAAAATGTAATCCGTTGATGATTCCGATGATGATCGGAAACATGGCAGCAGGAAATGTTTCTATCCAGCTTGGATTAAAAGGTAAAAGTATCGATATAGTAACTGCTTGTGCTACGGGAACAAATAGTATTGGCGAAGCATATCGAACCATACAATATGGGGATGCAGATGTGATGTTTGCGGGTGGTACAGAAGGAAGTGTCTGTCCGATCAGTGTGGCAGGATTTACAGGATTGACTGCACTCAGTACATGTGATGATCCGACAAAATGTTCTATTCCATTTGATAAAGACAGAAGTGGATTTGTCATGGGTGAAGGTGCTGCAGTGGTTGTCTTAGAAGAATATGAACACGCAAAAGCTAGAGGAGCAAAAATTTATGCAGAGGTAGTTGGTTATGGTTGCAGTTCGGATGCGTATCATATTACTTCGCCGGCAGAAGATGGTTCAGGTGCAGCAAGAGCGATGACAAATGCGGTAGCGGATGCTAATATTAAACCGGAAGACATTTATTATATCAATGCGCACGGAACAAGTACGCATCATAACGATTTGTTCGAGACAAGAGCAATCAAGCTTGCATTCGGTGAACATGCAAAAGAAATGAAGATTAATTCGACTAAGTCTATGGTAGGTCATCTTCTTGGTGCAGCCGGAGCAATCGAGTTTATTACCTGTGTAAAGGAACTTGAGGAAGGGTATTTACACGCAACTGTAGGACTTAAAAATCCGGATGAAGAGTGTGATCTGGATTATTGTATGGAACCGGTAAATATGGATATTGAATATGCATTGTCCAATTCTTTGGGATTTGGCGGACACAATGCAAGTATCCTTGTGAAAAAATATTCGAAATAAGATTCTGAATAGGATATAGAAAGATTAGATAATCGGAAAGGGGATATGAACGTATGTCAGTAATGAAAACAAAAGAGATTATGGAAATCATTCCACATAGACAGCCATTTCTACTGATTGATACCATTGAGGAAATGGAAGAAGGTAAGCGTGCCGTCGGAAAAAAATGCGTCAGCTACAATGAACCGTTTTTTGCAGGCCATTTTCCTCAGGAACCGGTAATGCCGGGTGTCCTTATTATTGAAGCGCTTGCACAGGTTGGAGCGGTTGCTATTTTAAGTCAGCCGGAATGGAAAGGTAAAACGGCCTATTTTGCTGCCATCAAGGAAGCAAAATTTAAAGGAAAAGTAGTTCCGGGAGATGTTCTCATGCTGGAGACGGAAATCATTAAAGTAAAAGGTCCGATTGGTGTGGGAAGCGCAAAAGCGACAGTAGACGGTAAAGTTGTGGCTCAGGCAGAGCTTACGTTTGCCATCGGAAGCGCTCAGTAAGTAAGACAGAAAAAATATGGAGGATTTCACATATGAAAACCAGAATTGCAGGAACCGGACATTTTCTGCCAAGGACAGTCGTAACAAACGATGATTTGTCTAAAGTTATGGACACATCGGATGAGTGGATTTCATCAAGAACGGGAATTCGTGAGAGAAGACTGGCAACGGAGGAGACAACGGCTTCCATGTCTGCTGAGGCAGCAAAGCTGGCACTTTCGGATGCAAATATGAATCCGGAGGATATTGATTTGATTATCGTCGCAACGGTAAGTGCAGATCATATGACGCCATCTTGCGCTTGTGAAGTGCAGGCGGCTATCGGTGCAGAGAAGGCAGTAGCGTTTGATATCAATGCTGCGTGTTCGGGATTTATATTTGCACTTCAGATGGCGGACATGTATATAAAGCAAGGCGTATATAAAAACGCACTCATTATTGGTGCGGAAACGCTGAGTAAAATTATGGATTGGAATGACAGAAGTACCTGTGTGTTGTTTGGTGACGGGGCTGGTGCTGCAGTCGTTTGTCAGGCAGAGGATGATAGTCAAGGCCTTGCGTCGATTACGCTCGGAAGTGATGGGTCCAAAGGAATGGTGCTTGCAGGTATTAACCGTTCCAACAACAACCCTTATGTCAAGACAGATATCGGTCCGCACTACATTCACATGGATGGACAGGAAGTATATAAATTTGCAGTAACAACGGTACCTACTAGTATAGAAGAAGTATTGGCAGATGCAGATTTAGAAGTAGACGATATTAAATATTTTGTGTTGCATCAGGCAAATATACGTATTTTACAGTCGGTATCAAAACGGCTGAAGGTGGATATGGATAAATTTCCGATCAGTCTTGATCATTGCGGAAACATGTCTGCGGCGAGCGTTCCGGTGCTTCTCGATGAAGTTAACCGCAAGGGAATGCTTGAAAAAGGAGACAAGATTGTGCTTGCAGGTTTCGGCGGAGGCCTAACCTGGGGCGCATGTGTGCTTGAGTGGTAAGAAGGAAATAAAGATAGTATGGAGCAAAGTGGCGGATTTGATTCCGCCATTTTTCATATTTTTGCTATTTTACAAAAGATAAAAAGGTTTCTCTATTTAAAATATCCCACCAGCAAAAAACTCGCTATAATTCCGGCGAGGGTGGCAACGAGTGCGCCGGGGAGGGTGTATCGGGTTTTGGTGACTTTCGCGGCAAGAAAATAGACGGACATAGTGTAGAAAATGGTTTCGGTTGAACTCATGATGAGAGAGGTAAGAAACCCGATATCACTGTCAGGACCGTAAGTCTTGAAAATGTCGAGAACAAGTCCCGTGGCGGCGGAGCTGGAAAACATTTTAATGAGAATGACAGGAACAATTGGCGTCGGTATGGAAAAAGCAGATAGGAGCTTTCCAAGGAGATTGCCCATAAAATCAAGAAAACCGGAAGCACGAAGAACGCCCACTGCAATCATCAATCCGATGAGAGTGGGCATAATACCGGCGACTGTTTTCATACCGTCTTTTGCACCCTCAAGAAACTCGTCGTATACATTCACTTTATTTGCGATTCCCGTAGCAACAACATAAAAAATGACAAGCGGAATGATGATATTGGAAAAATTGGAAAGTACATTGGCTAGATTCATAGAAAGTCTCCTTTGCATAATGTGATGACTATGTATGTTTAGAGGGGGCGACTATGGATGTCCGCTATCTTCAAAAATACGATTCCCGCCAGCGTGGAAATGAGAGTGGCAACAATGGCCGGTGCGATGATAGCAGTAGGGTTTACACTTCCGTATTGGCTACGATACACAATCATGTTGACCGGTATCAATTGTAGAGAAGAGATATTTAAAATCAAAAATCCGCACATGTCATTAGAAGCTATATGGGAAGGCAGATTTTGACGTTCCCGAACCTTCTTCATTTCTGTCATTGCCTTTAACCCTGCAGGTGTGCAGGCCCAGCCGAGACCGAGTATATTTGCAATAACGTTGGTCGAAATATATTCCATTGCTTTTTTTTCATGTTTTAGAGAAGGAAAAAGAAAACGGAGAAACGGAGTAATTTTATGCGTCAGAGATGCGATAATTCCGGCTTTTTGTGCAATCTGCATCAGCCCCGTCCAAAAAGACATGATACCGAGCATGGTAATACAGAGCGTGACAGCCTCCTTTGAGCTGTCCAGCGCAGCATTTGATATCTCTGCCATCGTTCCGTGGAAAGCGCCGTAAACAATTCCGATCAGTATCATAAAAGCCCAAAGATAATTTAACATAAAAGACCTTTTTTCTTTTATTATATGTAAAAGAATGAAAGAATATGAAAAGACGGAAAAAAACAAATTACAGCAAATGGTCTGTAATTAAAAAAATAAAGATTAAATAATCAAACTTCTACTATGCGATGGTTGAAAAATTTTCACATTTCCACTATAATATTTGTATATTGGGGCGCAGAGAGAAGGGCTCTGCAGATGAGAAAAGGAGAATAGCAAATGAGATTAATAACACGTTCGGATTTTGATGGATTAGCGTGTGGGGCGCTATTAAAGGAAGCAGGAATCATTGATCATTGGAAATTCGCTCATCCGAAAGATTTGCAGGATGGTCTTGTGGAAGTAACAGAAGATGATTGTCTTGCCAATGTCCCGTATGTAGAAGGTTGCGGGTTATGGTTTGATCATCATTCCAGTGAGCATGAGAGAATGCAACTGGAGGGAAAATACAAAGGTGAGAGTCGTGTAACCCCATCCTGTGCACGAATTATTTATGAATATTATGGCGGAAAAGAAAGATTTCCACAGTTTGATGATATGATGGAAGCGGTGGACAAGGTAGATTCCGGAAATTTGACCATTGATGATGTGCAGAATCCAAAGGGTTGGGTATTGGTTGGTTTCTTAATGGATCCTCGTACCGGACTCGGACGCTGGAGAGATTTCACTATCAGCAATTATCAATTGATGGAAAAACTCATTGATGCATGTAGGACAATGACAACCGATGAGATTTTAAGTCTTCCGGATGTAAAAGAACGTATTGATGTGTATTTTGAACAGACAGAGAAATTCAAGGAGATGGTAACTGCACATACAAGAGTGGAAGGGAATGTGATTATTTCCGATCTTCGCGGTGTAGATCCGATTTATTCCGGAAACCGTTTTATGATATATTCTATGTATCCGGAGCAGAACATTTCTGCATGGATTGTAAACGGTAAAGGCGGACTTGGATGTTCTGCAGCGGTTGGTTATAGCATTTTAAATCGTACATCGGATGTGAATGTAGGAAGTCTGATGCTCAAATATAACGGCGGTGGACACAAGGCGGTAGGAACCTGTCAATTTTCTGATGAAACAATGGAGACAGAGCTTCCTAAGATGCTCAAAGAGCTCTGCGAAATGAGTAATAAATAATCCTTGCATTTGGTGAAATATTATTTCTTAATAATAAATAATAAATAAAAGACTGCGTAAAATTCCGAAAGGATTTGCGCAGTCTTTCTGTATGGATGAATACAAAAAATATTATATGAGTCCGAAATTCTTTAATAGAAAAACCCATAAGGTAAGTGTGATTGAACTCAAAACGGTAGTGGCAATTACAATATTAGAAGTCAGAGCCCCCTCATGGCCCATATTTTTGGCCATAATATAACAGCTTGGTGTCGTCGGAGCTGCGAGCATCACTAGAAGTGCAATGATTTTTTCTCCTGTAAATCCAAAATGGATAGCAAGCGGAAGAAAAATCACACCTTGTAGGATTAGACGAATGAAAGTAGCAAGCATCGTCGGTTTTAGTAAGCCGAAGGCAGATTTTATTTCAAATCCGGCGCCAAGACCAATAAGAGCCAGAGGCGTAGCAAGCACAGACAGATTTGATAATGTTTTGGTGGCAATAACTGGGAGTTGTACGCGAGCAAGAGAAGCCAATATTCCGAGAGCAATTCCTATGAGCATGGGATTGGTAACGACATCTTTCAGAGAAGAAAGAATCGCTTTTTTATCAAACGTTTGTCTGCCCGGTTTTGTAAAGGATAAAATCATAACGGCCAAAACATTGTAAAGAGGAACGCTTCCTATAATCATAAGAGGAGCAATGGTTGAACTTCCATATATATTTTGAATAAATGCAAGACCTAAAACTGCAGCACTACCACGATAAGATGCCTGCACAAACTCGCCGGTAAGAGCCCGGTTTTTGGAGAAGAGAAGCGACACGCAAAAAATGACAACAATACAGAGTAGTGTTACAATAAAGCAGAACAGAACATATTCTGTATCCCACACGGTATAAAAGTCGGCTTGATAGAGATCTAAGAAAATAAGAGCCGGCAGTGTGATATGAAAATTAAATTTATTCAATGTTTTTACAAAGCTTTGATCAAGCATCTGATACTGTTTTAACGCATATCCGATAAGAATCAGTAAAAAAATGGGTACAGTCACGTTCAGACTGAAAATGAGATTTTCCATAAACAAAGATCCTTTCTTAAGTTGTTCCTTGGAAATAGTAGTATAAAATAATTTTTTTGTAAAGGAAAATAAATGAAAATGAATGAGCCTAATATCATTATGATGGTAGCAGTTGTAATTGGAATTTTACTTTTACTTCTTCTGTCCGGATGGATTATAAAAAAAATAGTTGCCCCTACTTTAGAATTGCCGATGGATGAGATGGATGGTGCGGAGTTTGAGAAATTTTGTGCCGGATTACTGGAAGAAAAGGGGTTTCAGGAGGTCACTTTGACGAAAGCCAGCGGGGATTTCGGTGTGGATATTCTTGCAGAAAAAGAAGGGATTACATATGCGATACAGTGTAAAAGATACGCGGAGCCTGTTGGTGTGAAAGCAATCCAGGAAGTGTATGCTGGAAAAGAATATTATGATTGCATGGTGGGAGCTGTTTTAACGAATCAATATTTCACGGCTCCGGCGGTCGAAGCTGCGAAAAAACTTAAAATATTGCTCTGGGACAGAGGATACTTGGAGAGTATGCTGGGAGAGAATTAAGACATTAAATTCCTTTAAACAAATCATCCATACGAATATTAAAAATCTGTGCAATGGCATAGATTTCTTTGTCCGTTGCAGCACGAGTCTGACCTTCCAGTTTGGAAAGCGATGAAAAATTGATATCAACATCCCGCAATTGCATATTGATAGCCAGATCACGCTGGCTCATTTTATTTAGTTTGCGGATTTTAGTGACATTGGCTCCGATGATATTTTTATCTCCAAGGGGATTCTTTCTTGGTTTCATAGAGACAAACTCCTCCTAATGGTTCAGATATCATTATCATAGCACAAAAAAAGAGCATTGAAACGCTTTTGTATGATATAGTAAGATAAAAAAATAAAAATATAGGTAAATAGGGTGAATACAATGGATAGTATAGTTCAAATGATACTTCATATCGCCGGACAGAGTCCGGAGAAGACTGCAATTGTCCACGAGGATCAGATCATTACATATGGACAACTGTCAGATCAGATGATAATGTTTTCCAACACAGTAAAAGAGAAAAAAATCAAAAAAGGCAGCAGAATTGCGATAGAAGCAGATCCGTTGATCTCGTTTTTTGTTGCTTACTTAGGATGTCATCTGGCGGGAATGGTCGCTGTTCCAATTGAAAAAAACATATCAATTTATCGATTACAGGAGATATTAAAGGCAACAAAACCGGTGCTGATTTTCTTTAAGGACAGCGGGGAAAAATATGAAGATTATTTATACGGACAAAGGAATAACTGTAAGATAAAATACCCGAAAAGTGATGAAGTAGCATCCATTATATCGACCACAGGAACCACGGGAAATCCGGTATTAGTGACCCATACCCACCTTAGTATTTTGGCGGAGTCCGAAAATTTAGCCGAAGGAATATCGCTGACGGAAGAAAGTATTTTATTTACGAATATATCATTTGTATTAGCAGCCGGTTACAGAAGAGTGTTTGCTACTCTATGTAAGGGAGGCACTGCAGTAATCTCCAATCAGGATTTAAGCGAAGCATTGCTTGGGAACATAGTTGATAACTATGCATTGACTCATATATCCATCGTAAATTCGAATCTGGGATTTTTCCTGAATTTGGAAGAAGAAGAACTGAAAAAAAGGATAGGAAAGGTTTCCTGTCTGGAAACGGTTTCAGGTTCTTTGATGTCTTCCCAAATATATGCATTTCATAAGCTATATCCGTCGGTTGGACTATACAATGTATATGGAACAACCGAAACCGGATGCCTCATTTATAACAATGCAATCGATAATCCAACCGATCATTGTCTGGGAAAACCGACCGGACATACTGAGATTTCGATTATTGATGAAAACGGAGAAAAGGTAGAGGAAGCAAATAAATATGGGTATATTGCGGTAAAGGGACCGATGAATATGAAAGGGTATTACCGAAAAAAATCGCTTACCGAACAGATTGTATTTGGTGATTACATTATCATGAATGACATCGCATATTTTGATGAACAAGGAACGTATTATTTTGTCAGTCGAGTGGGTGATATTATTGATGTAAATGGTCACAAAGTGTTACCGACAGAGATAGAGCAGGTCGCGCTGGATTACGCAGGTATTTTAGATTGCGCCTGTAAAGCAGAAAAAGATAAAAAATTCGGAAACATCCCAGTACTTTACGTTGTATGCGATGAAAAAGTATATGATGAAGGGAAGTTTCTGCAATATTTAACAGCTCAATTAGAAGCATATAAGATACCTGGAGAAATTATAAAAACCGACTCTATTCCGCGAACATCCACAGGGAAAATCATGAGAAGATTGCTTAAATAATTCTTTTTTGGAATTAAAAGTCGAAAAAACTGTGAAAATCGCATTTTAATTCTATAACGGAATTAAAAACTAAAAAAACTAATGTATAAGTTTAATGCAAACAGGAAAAAGTAGAGAACCCAAAAGCGGAAAACGGGAAGGAGATGCAAATGAATAAATTAGGAAAAAAATTGTTGGCACTTGTACTTGCAGGAACAATGAGCTTTGGCTTAACTGCATGTGGAGGAGCCGGTGAATCGGAGCAGGCAGAAGGACCGGCTAAGATTACAGTAGCATATCAGTACGGAATGGCATATGCACCGATTACCATCATGCAGGAAAAAGGATTAATCGAAAAAAATTACGGCGGAGAAATCGAGATTGAATGGGTGAACTTAAACTCAGGAGCAGCCATCAATGAAGGGTTTGCAGCCGGAGAGATTGACGTGGCAGGTATGGGTGTAGGACCGTTTGTAACTGGTGTAACAGCGGGTATTCCTTACAAAATGTATTCTTCATATTCAGCTCAGCCACATAAATTAATGACCAATAATGAAAATATTAAAACTTTGGCAGATATTACACCGGAGAATAAAATTGCACTTGTAAATGTGGGAAGTATCCAGCATATCCTTCTTTCTATGTTAGCGAAAGAGGAATTGGGCGATGCGCGTGCGCTGGATGAAAGAATTGCAGCAATGTCTCATCCGGATGGTATGACAGCACTCCTTTCCGGAAGTGTGGATTGTCAATTGACAACTTCTCCTTACATTTATCAAGAACAGGAAGCGGGCAATGTATATGAAGTAGAAGGTCTTGATCAGGTATGGCCGGATGGAAATGCATTTATCGTAGGTCTGATTTCAAATAAAGTAAGCGAAGAGCAGCCGGAAGTATATAATGCGATTGTAGCAGCAACAAAAGAAGCGATTGATTATATCAATAACAATCAGGAAGAAGCTGCAGCGATTTTGGCAGAAAAGCAGGATGTAGAAGCCTCACAGGTGTTAGAATGGATGAGCGATCCGGCATGTGTATTTGATACGAAATTACCGGGTGTTATGGATATGGCTAATTTTATGGCAGAAGAAGGATTTATTGAAAAAGCACCGGAATCATTTGAAGCAATTACAACTGAATCAGCAAGATAGAGAAAAGAGTATCTGTATAAGCCCGCGATTTAGCGGGCTTATGTTGTTTTTTTCTGTCATAAAGTGTATAATTAATAGGTCATAAAGGGCAATCATAGGTTAGGGAAAGACATGGATATTAATCAAACACTGAATGAACTGCTGGTTAAGCTGTTTCATGATATTATGACAATTGAAGAAAAAGCACTTCGGACCGGCGCATTTAAAGATGTAACGGCAAATGATATGCATGTGATTGAGGCCATTGGGACGGCAAAGAGCAAAAATATGTCTGCTGTTGCAAAAATGCTCGGCGTTACGATGGGTACTTTAACGATTTCAGTAAATGCGCTTGTAAAAAAGGGATACGTGGAGAGAGTAAGGAGCGAAGAAGATAGGCGAGTCGTGCTGGTGTCTCTGACGCAGCAGGGAAAAAGAGTATTTGCGCATCATCAGAAATTTCATGATGATATGATACAGGAAATTATCGGACAGTTGGATGAGAAAGAAAGGGATGTTCTTCAGAAGTCCCTAAGCAAATTAAATGCATTTTTTAAAGAGCAGAATTCCTAAAAATAAAAGGGAAAACTGCTCTTTTTGATTAGGATGGAAACGTGAAATAAAGCATAGCCTGATTTCTATTTTATTGCATTTATTACCTGTTTTATATTCATATAAGAATCCGGGCCATGAGTTAGGAAAAAGGTGTGAAAATCAAGATCCGAATAGGTCTTTTCTTCTTTCATGCAGGCTTGTCGATACAACTCTTTACACTCCAGGATTTCGAGATAGCCGCCATAATATTTGAGATAGGTCCCGGGTTCATTAATCAAATAGCAATACACATTTTCAATGGTATCGGGATCGGTAATACCGATTCTTGCAAGGTAAGGAGTAATATCACCTACTTGCGCTCCGCCGTCGTGAATGCGGATATCTAAAATGCAGAGCAGACAGAGCTGAATTTCCCTCGAGAGCCGAAGCATTTCCAGATAGGTTTTGTTTTCACCTGCGTGGGTAAAAGAAAGAAGTTCCACGTACATGGCCCAACCTTCGCTGTACCCAGGAAAATCCAGACAGTACCTAAGTATATTTTTTTTAGAAACGCCTTGCGAGGAAAGGAAATATACGTGTTGAAACATGTGTCCGGGATACCCTTCGTGTGAAAGGGTGGTAAAAAGTTCAGTGGAATCTTCCGTAATTTCGCGATTGACGTATATGTGATTTTTTAAGTCAGAAATGTCACCCTTTCTGCATAGAGAAATAGCCGGGACAAAATAGTAAGCAGGTGCAGTATACGCAGCAAGTTCATTAGGAATCGGTTTAATCTCCAAGTGGGGTGTTTCCTCCAAGAGGGGAAACAGATGACCCATGGAGGATTCGATGGCAGGTAAACAATCGGTAATCATGCTTTGTTTCTCATCTAAGGTAGGGGACATGGGAGTTAAAGTAGAGTCACTCCGACTTATCTGAGCCAACTCTGTGTACAATTCCTGAAGGCGTGCATACAATTTTTGAGAGATTTCTTCTGTGGTAGCGTCTGTACCAATCTGGCGCTGTATGAGATATTCGTAGTATTGACGACCATTCTCATATTGACAAAGTCCATTCCTTGGCTTACCTGATTCTTTGAGCAAAAGCAAGGAATTTCCAAGTTTTTCGTAAGCTGGTGCTATTTTATTATGTATAATCGAAGCATGCTCCTGTTCAAAGCGCTGATATGTTTCTGGATCTTCCGAAAAGAGCGTTTCCAGCGTAAGCTGGAAACAGTCAAGAAAGAGTTTTTCGCCTGTTGTAGAAGAAAAAAACTCACATTGAGAAATAACAAGATCTGCATCTTCGGATGACATGAACATCCCCTTTGTTGCTTTGTCTGTTTCGAATGCGACCATGCTTTCAAAGTATTCCGGAATCAGAGATAAAATAGAAAGATAGTGTTCTAAATCCTCTTGAGTTCCGATGGGAAATTCTGCCAGTAGTACCGGGAGAGAGATATGAATTCCTCCAGTGGGAGACAGAGGTTCTTCAAAATAGGGAAATGCGGTTCCTTTTTTCTGCTGTTCCAGATAGGGTAAAAGAACTTCATAGGTAGAACGAGCCTGCTTAGAAAGCTGATCCGGATCTATTTTTTTTAGGGAAGAAATGGTTTCCTCCAAAGCGGTAGAGGAAGTTAGATACTCTTCCCTTTGATAAAGAGGTAATGCGCAGTCCCGGGTATCCAGTCCAAACTGATCCGGTTTTTGAAAAGAAAAATATAGACTTAAAGAATCCTGCTTAAACGTACTTTCCAATATAGAATTAGAGATAGCAATAAATTTCGAATCTTTCCAGCCAAATTCCGGATAAAATAGACAAATCATAAAGGAGACAAGAAGCAGGAGTAAAAAAGGTGTGGAGGAAATTATTTTTTTCATGAGAGCTCCTTTGTGCATACTGTTTTTACATTATATGGTTTATAGCGCAAGGATATGAATGAGTAATTGACAATTCACAGGTTAAGTGCTAATCTATGAGTAACTTGAAACAGAAAAGAAAACGCAGTGAAGAAGAGAGTACATTTGTTTTAAATTTCCAGAGAACATCCTGTTTCCGTATCGCGGAATCGCTGAGAGGGATGAATGGCGAACAGATGGAAGATGGCTTCTGAGCAGCGCACCGAGCAGACAAAGTCAGCCACGCGGTACGGGGTGATGGATGTATGTTAGGCTGCGACAGGTTCCGCCTGTTATAGCGGAGAAGTATGAAAGAACAGCCGGATAAGCCGGGAGATTCCAAGTACTTTGTGAGATTTCTGCCGCGAGGCAGAGATGAATAGAAGTGGTACCACGATAACATCGTCTTCTAAGCTTTCGGGCTTAGAAGGCGTTTTCTTTTTCTGAGGAAATGATAGAGTGCGGTATAGGGCCGCAGAAACGGAGGGAAATATGACAAATAAAGGTAAGTATTACTTGACAACAGCAATTGCCTATACCTCAGGCAAACCACACATCGGAAACAGCTATGAAATTGTACTGGCTGACAGTATTGCCCGCTTTAAACGTGCGGACGGATATGATGTATTTTTTCAGACAGGAACCGACGAGCACGGACAAAAGATTGAGTTAAAGGCGGAGGAAGCAGGAGTTACCCCAAAAGAATTTGTGGATAAAGTGGCTGCACAGATTCAGGATATCTGTGATATGCTGAATACTTCCTATGACAAATTTATCCGTACAACAGACGATTACCATGAGAAACAGGTACAGAAAATCTTTAAAAGAATGTATGACCAAGGTGATATCTACAAAGGTGCTTATGAGGGAATGTACTGTACGCCTTGTGAGTCTTTCTGGACGGAATCACAGCTTGTGGAGGGTAAATGTCCGGATTGTGGCCGCGAGTGCAAACCGGCAAAAGAGGAAGCATACTTCTTTAAGATGAGCAAATATGCGGATAGATTAATTGAGCATATTAATTCACATCCGGAATTTATTCAGCCGGTGAGTCGTAAAAATGAAATGATGAACAACTTCCTTCTTCCGGGACTTCAGGATCTCTGTGTTTCTCGTACCTCGTTTAAATGGGGAATTCCGGTAGATTTTGATGATAAACACGTTGTTTATGTATGGCTGGATGCACTTTCTAACTACATTACAGGAATTGGATATGATGCGGATGGAGACAGCACGGAGCAATATGGAAAATTATGGCCGGCTGATTTGCATTTAATTGGAAAAGATATTATCCGTTTCCATACGATTTACTGGCCTATTTTCCTAATGGCACTCGGCGAGCCACTTCCGAAGCAGATTTTCGGACATCCGTGGCTTCTTCAGGGTGACGGAAAGATGAGTAAATCCAAAGGAAACGTGATTTATGCAGAGGACCTTGTGGATTTCTTCGGGGTGGATGCGGTGCGATACTTTGTACTTCATGAAATGCCGTTTGAAAACGATGGCGTTATCAGTTGGGAGCTAATGGTAGAAAGATTAAATTCTGACCTTGCAAACACTCTCGGAAATCTGGTAAATCGTACAATCTCCATGAGCAACAAATATTTTGGCGGCATTGTGGAAAACAAAGGCGAGCCGGCGGATGAAGCACAGGCAGCAATTGACGCGGATCTGAAAGCAGTTGTGACAGGCACATATGAGCGTGCTTGTAAAAAAATGGATGACCTGCGCGTGGCAGATGCGATTACAGAAATTTTTGCACTGTTCAAACGCTGTAATAAATATATTGACGAGACAGAGCCATGGGTACTTGCAAAAGATGAAGCAAACAAAGACCGTCTTGCAACGGTACTTTACAACCTTGTGGAAAGTATTACCATTGGTGCATCACTTCTTGCACCGTTTATGCCTGAGACGGCAGATAAAATTGTGGCACAGTTAAATGCCAAAATTAGAGATTTTGACACACTTACAACGTTTGGTCTTTGCGAAAATGGTACAAAAGTAACCGAAAAGCCGGAAATTCTTTTTGCAAGACTTGATGTGGAAGAAATCGTGGCAAAAGCGAATGAAATGTTTGAGAAGCGTAAAGCGGAAGCCGGTATTACAGAAGAGCCGGCAGAGGACGAGAATGTCATTGATATTGAACCAAAAGAAGAAATCACCTTTGATGACTTTGGTAAAATGCAGTTCCAGGTAGGTGAAATCATTGCCTGTGAAGCCGTTCCGAAGAGCAAAAAACTGCTTTGCTCTCAGGTGAAAATCG
The DNA here is from genome assembly GCA_045588655.1 of Lachnospiraceae bacterium. Taxonomy (GTDB): domain Bacteria; phylum Bacillota; class Clostridia; order Lachnospirales; family Lachnospiraceae; genus SVFI01. The sequence continues at coordinate 26,003 of JAZNEP010000057.1, forward strand.
GAAGTCAGGTAAAACAGATTGTTTCAGGTATTAAAGCTTATTATTCGCCGGAAGAAATGGTCGGAAAAAAAGTTATGGTTTTAGTAAACTTAAAGCCGGCGAAGTTAGCAGGCGTTCTCAGTGAAGGTATGCTCCTTTGTGCAGAAGATGCAGAAGGAAACCTCGCACTTATGACACCGGAAAAACCAATGCCTGCAGGGGCAGAAATCTGCTAATTATGAAGAAAAGGTCCATTGGGCCTTTTCTTTCTAAGGGAGTATATTAATGAGAAAAGAAGAGTTTACCTTTGATTCCAGAGATGGAAAAACAAAACTTTATGCCTGCAAGTGGATACCTGAGAAAGAGACGCCTTTATGCATTGTCCAGATTATTCATGGAATGAATGACCATATAAATAGGTATGAAGCATTTGCGCAGTATTTGGCCCAGAGAGATATCTTAGTGGTAGGAGAAGATCATTTGGGACATGGGAACAGTGTAGTTGATGGGGGTGTTTATGGATATGTCTGTGAAACGGATGCAGCGACTGTAATTGTTCGTGATGCACATCGTCTTAAAAAGATAATCCAAGAAAAATATCCGCAGGTTCCTTATATTATATTTGGACATAGTATGGGTTCGTTTATGGTACGCAATTATCTGGCGAAATACGGTAACGGTATACAAGGTGCGATTTTAAGTTCGACCGGTACACCGAAGAGGTACGAACTGTTATATGGAAAAATAGTAACGACGATATTAGCTAAGATAAAAGGTTCTACCTACGTAAGCAAACATATAGATTCCTTGACTTCAAAGACTTATAAAAGTGGTACTGCAAACGGAAAAACAAAATATGATTGGCTGACACAGGATGAAACAATCATAGAGAGCTATAAAGAAGATCCGTTTTGTTGCGGATATACATATACGGTGAACGGATATCATACAATGTTTGAACTGGCAGATCGTATGCAGAAGAAAGAAGCATTGCAAAAGATACCAAAAAAACTTCCAATTTTGATCGTATCAGGAACAGAAGATCCGGTTGGAAACAATGGACTGGCGCCGAAGGAGCTTTATGACAGTTACCTAAATTTGGATTTGACGAAGGTAACACTGAAATTATACAATGGTGCAAGGCATGAGATTTTGAATGAAAAAATAAAAGAAACTGTTTTCCTAGATTTGCATAGCTGGATTGAGATGGTGGCAATAGAAGCTTTGGGGAGATAGAATATGCTCCCATGGAGGTAGTAAGAGAATGAAAGGTATGAAAAAAACAGCAATAATTTTGATGGCAATGACAGTAATTTGTACAGCGCCTGTGATGAGCGTGGAGCTGAAAGCAGAAAGCGTAGATGCAATTGATCCGCAAAAGATTGTTAATATTGACGCATCTAAGACGATACTTGCCCTTGGTGCAGATTTGTCTCCCCAACAGAGAGCCTCTGTATTGTCCCAAATGGGAATTACAGAAGAAGATGTGGCAGGATTTACAGTCATTGACATTACCAATGAGATGGAGCACCAGTATTTGGGATCTTATATGGATGCATCGGTGATAGGAACAAAATCATTGTCCAGTGTTTTGATTACACCAAAGGAGAGCGGACATGGTGTGCTTGTCACAACAAAGAATATCAATTATTGCACGACGGGCATGTATCGAAATGCACTTTTGACAGCGGGCGTGTCTGACGCGGAAATCCTTGTTGCGGCGCCTTCACCAATGTCGGGAACCGCAGCGCTGATTGGGGCAATCAAAGGGTATGAGGCGATGACAGGAGCTGTGGTGACGGAAGAATCGTTAGATACTGCTATGGATGAGCTGATTACAACAGGAGAGATTGCGGATGAAATTGCCGCAGCGACCGATGGAAACAGCCAGGAAATTGAGGAACTGATTGCTTTCGTAAAAGCAAAAGTGGCAGCCGGTGAGCTTAAGAATGAAGAAGAGATTCGCCGGGCAATTAAAGAGGGCGAGGAGAAGTTTGGAGTTACGCTGGAGCAAGAACACATTCAGCAGATTGTAGATATCATGATGAAAATCAATGAACTTGGTCTTGATCCAAATATGCTCATTGAGCAGGCAGAAGACTTGTACAGTAAATTTGGAACCGATTTTTTGAACAATATAGGGAATCTGGATACGGAAGCAATTCAAAACGAAGTGACAAAACAAGTGACAGAAGGATTTATATCGCAGATTGTAAATGCGGTTAAAGAGTTTTTCGCAGGGATTTTTTCGTAAAGGATAAAAGGAGCCACGTATGAAAGTCAGATGCGTTGATTGTAAAAAAAGATGATTATCGTGGATTGTACATTGCAAGCGCAGATTATGATTATGAAAAATATCAATCGGGAGCGTTAAGAGAGATTATTTGCGTGGAAGGATTGGACATAACAAGAGAATGAAGACGGAAATAATTTATTTTGTATGAGAGCAAGTTATTATCACAGTGGAATGGGAAAATACATGGTAAAGGATACGATTCCGGCGGGAACAGAAGGGGAATTTCAGCTTCTCCTGAATGTGAGCTCTGATCGATATGAGGAAACAGATGTGGCGAGAATATTTGAATTTGGCCAAGAAAAGGATTACATTGAAATACCCATCCCAAAGGAAGGAAATCTATGAACCGGATAAAAATACGATATTTAAAACCGCAGGAATGGGACGATGCCATGGCTCTTGCATGGAAAGTATTCTTGCGTTTTGAAGCAGAAGAATACACGGAAGAGGGGATTCATAATTTTCTGGATTTGATTTCGGATGAGAGATTGAAAAAACTGTTTCTTCTTGGAGAGTATCCGGTATATGCGGCGTTTCTTGAAGAGGAAATGGTAGGAATGGTTTCTCTGCGTAGTATCAACCATATTTCGTTGTTGTTTGTTGCAGATCAGTATCACCATAGAGGAATCGGAAGAGAGCTGGTGGAAGTGATGAAGGAGCATGTGAGAAGAGATGGGCGCAGAAGCCTGATTACTGTAAATGCTGCTCCATATGCGACCGGATTTTATCATGCTCTGGGATTTGAGGATACCGGAGCACAAACACAACAGGATGGCATCATTTTTACCCCCATGATGTGCGAATTAAAAAAGATTTAACAATTATTTAATATTAAAGCAACAGGATTAGGCAACATGTATAAGAAAACCTAAAATCTTTGTGTATTTGTGGTATAGGAAAAAAAAACCCTTTCGTTTATACTAAGTCATAGATGGCGACAAAGCCAAACATATTTTAGGAGGAAGAATTTAATGGCTAACTTATCATTAAAAAACGTATGTAAAGTATATCCAAACGGATTCGAAGCAGTTAAAGATTTCAATCTTGAAATTGCAGATCAGGAATTTATTATTTTCGTAGGACCTTCAGGTTGTGGTAAATCTACAACACTTCGTATGATCGCTGGTCTGGAAGATATTTCTTCTGGAGAGCTCAGAATCGGAGATAAGGTTGTTAACGACATTGAACCAAAAGACAGAGATATCGCGATGGTATTCCAGAGCTACGCTCTTTACCCACACATGACAGTATATGATAACATGGCTTTTGGTCTTAAGTTAAGAAAAGTTCCAAAAGAAGAAATTGATAAAATGGTAAAAGAAGCAGCTAAGATCCTTGACTTAACTCCACTTCTTGATCGTAAACCTAGAGCTTTATCAGGTGGACAGAGACAGCGTGTGGCTATGGGTCGTGCTATCGTTCGTAATCCAAAAGTATTCCTTATGGATGAGCCTTTATCAAACCTTGATGCAAAACTTCGTGTACAGATGCGTATCGAGATCGCTAAATTACATCAGAGATTAGGTACTACTATCATCTACGTTACACATGACCAGACAGAGGCTATGACACTTGGTACAAGAATCGTAGTTATGAAAGACGGTATCATCCAGCAGGTAGATACACCACAGAACTTATATGAAAAACCAGCAAACCTTTTCGTAGCTGGATTCATGGGATCTCCTCAGATGAACTTCTTAGATGCAGTAGTAGAAGTTGTTGATGACACAGCAGTATTAAAAGTAGCTGGTCACTTCATTCCACTTCCACCAGCAAAATCTAAAAAATTAATCGAAGGTGGATACAACGGAAAGACAGTTACATTCGGTATTCGTCCGGAAGATGTTTATGATTCAGAGATGATGGTAGAGTCTTCTCCACAGAGTACATTCGAAGCAACTGTAAAAGTATACGAGTTACTTGGTGCAGAAGTATTCTTATACTTTGATTTAGATGACTTCCAGATGACAGCAAGAGTTGATCCTCGTACAACAGCTAGACCTGGCGACGTTGTAAAATTCGCTATTGATGTTGAGAAGATTCATATCTTTGATAAAGAAACAGAATTAGTAATTACAAACTAGTCTTCAGATTAGTTGGGGAGATACGTTGTATCTCCCCTTTTTTTGTAGCGAGGAAGGAAATCAAGCGGCTGCGGAGCAGACATTTGATTTCACCCGAGCGTACAACGAGAAATTTAAAAGGTGCAAGGCACCGACTGACGCGAGGCGGCAGGAATTTCGAGTCTGAAAGAGGAAGGAAATCAAGCGGCTGCGGAGCAGACATTTGATTTCACCCGAGCGTACAACGAGAAATTTGGGAGGAAAGAGGTGTAAAATTGATAGCGACACAAGTAATACAGAATTGTCTTGAAGAAATGAAAAGTATTACAAAAGTAGATCTTGCAGTTGTTGATGTGGAAGGTGTACTTGTTGCAAAAAATACAGACCGTTTCGATATTGATAGCAATCGAGTGGTAGAATTTGCCATGTCTGCAGCAGGAAGCCAAGTGCTTATGGGATGTCAGTATCTAAAGATTTATGACGAGGGTGATCCTGTTTATGTATTAATCTGCGGAGATTCCAGTGAAGAGTACATGATTGGAAAAGTCACAGCAGCAAATATACAAAATTTGATTGTTGCTTATAAAGAACGTTTTGATCGAAATAATTTCTTCCAAAATCTTCTTTTGGATAATTTGCTTTTGGTGGATATTTATAATCGCGCCAAAAAGTTACATGTGGAAATTGAAAAGCCAAGGGTGGTTATGCTTTTAGAGATTCCATCTGGGAAAGAAACCTATGCGATGGAATATTTAAGAGGTATGTATACACCACAATCAGGGGATTATGTGACCGCAGTTGATGAAAAAAGTATTATTGTAATTAAGCAAATGGAGGAAGTGGCTGATTCTACAGCAGTGGAAGAGGTTGCAAATATGACAGTTTCCATGCTGAATACTGAGGCCATGATCAATGTGAAAATTGCTTACGGAACAATTGTTTTCGAACTTAAAGAAGTTTCTAAGAGTTACAAGGAAGCAAAGATGGCGATGGATGTAGGAAAGATTTTTTATGCCGAGAAAGATGTGGTTGCATACAGTACACTAGGTATCGGAAGATTAATCTATCAGCTTCCTATCAATCTTTGTGAGATGTTTATCGAAGAAATATTCGGTGAAAAAATTCCGGAAGAGCTGGATGAGGAAACACTAGTAACGATTAATACATTTTTGGATAATAACTTGAATGTCTCAGAGACAGCAAGACAGTTGTATGTGCACAGAAATACACTCTTATATCGCTTGGAAAAGTTGCAAAAGCTTACCAACCTGGATATCAGAGTATTTGATGATGCACTGACACTTAAGATCGCCCTTATGGTAGTGAATTATATGCGATATTTGAGACAACTTGAATACTAAAAAGAAAGAATAGGAAGTCCCGACTCCTCATATATTATACGGATGTCAAACATTCGTGTGATTTGTGAGGAGTTGGGATTTTTGTATGAAGTAAAAAAACAATATATGGTATTGGCAAAAGAGGGAGAAAAAATTGCAGATGCAGGATTATTAAAGCTGACAAAAACGGAACATAAGTTAAAAGTAGATTTATTTTTGAATGAAATGCCGATTTGCTATAATACAACCATGGAATGCAGGTTACAGTATCGTCAGCGTAGCAAAGAGGGAGATGCAGTCCAAACGAAATCATGGAAAGAATGCTTAAAAAAAGAAAATCCACACTACATGTTTTTGGTGCAGACACAGGCGCAGACAGAAGAAATTATAGATTGTAGATTGATTTTGCAAGGAAATTATATGGTAGTCTCAGATGAGAAACTAACCATGGTTGAGCAAACGATTACAAATGATGGAATTCGCTATATTAGAGATCTGGATTATTTGAAAAATGGCGATAATACAATGCAGGAACTTTTTTTTAACAGCTTCTTATTGCATGGATTTTATCAATATCAGTATTTTATTTTGGGAAAAAATTTTATAGGTGTACCAGACCATTTTTATGAAAGAGAAGCGGTAGCTGCTAAAATGATGGGATTTCCATACTTTATGGAAGCAGAACATTTGACATATTGTGAGTTGGATGGAGAGTTAAGAAAAGAGCTCCCTAAAATAGGGAGCTTTGGTTACTATTTGAGAAAAATTTAAGAGATACCTCGTAGAGAAACCGAAGGAATATACGGTTTTAACTGTTTGATGAATGCTTCGAGTTCCGATTTTTGATAAGAGCTAAATCCGGGAAAAAGCACGGTGTCACTATCTTGGTAAGACTGTAAAAAATACAGAGGCGCACCTTGAATCCAGGCACCGATTTCATCAAACGTGTTCTTTGTATGCAGCTCCCGAACCACCGTGGTGCGAAATTCATACGTGAAAATGGAAGGGTCCGTTTCATTCATGAGAAAAGAAACACTATCCGTTACCCGATCGAATAAATCTTGCCCGGAAGAGGCAAAAATAGAAGATTCTGTATTGGAAATACCGGCTACCTTAAGATAATCAGAAGGACCACTCTTGATATCCATGGCAATATAATCAATCAAGCGAGCAGCATACAACTCGCGCAACATTTGTGGATTAGTACCATTGGTATCTAGTTTTACAAGGAATCCAAGTTCTTTGATGCAGGAAATAAAGGAAGGCAATTCTTTATAAATGGTCGGTTCGCCACCACTAATACAGATGCCGGTAAGCATGGACGATCTTTTTTTAAGGTGAGCGAGGATTTCATCTTCGGAATGGATGGCCATATCAGCCGGAGATAAGAGAAGATCACGATTTTGACAAAATGGACATCGAAAATTACAGCCACCGAGAAAAACAGAAGCTGCAACATGTCCCGGAAAATCTAATAAAGTTGTCTTGTTAAAACCACAAATCAGCATATTTTTACCCTCCGTCTCTATCATAAAGCAGATAAAAGGACGATGCAAGCGCTAGCTGTAATTGTGATACAGGGCAGTTGATGGACATGCTATGTTTTGTTATACTGTAGGGAAGAAAAAGGCAGGGAAATGTATGAATATCATCACTGAGAAACAGAGGAAAAGGCGTGAAAATCGTATAAAAGCAAAGGAAGAGAAACTTCTTTTATTGGAGAAGGAAAAACAGGAAGCGGCTTTCAGACAGAAAAAACAGGACGAGAAATATATGCGACAGGCGATAAAACTTGCTCAAAGGGCAGCAGAGATGCAGGAAGTACCCATCGGTTGTGTGTTGGTGCATGAAGATAAGGTAATTGCACGCGGATATAATCGAAGAAATACGGATAAAAGCACGCTGGCGCATGCGGAAATTGCGGTAATTCGTAAGGCAAGCAAGAAGCTTGGTGACTGGCGTTTGGAAGATTGCACGATGTATGTGACATTAGAACCTTGTCAGATGTGTGCGGGAGCAATTGTGCAGGCGAGGATTCCGCGAGTGGTAATTGGTGCCATGAATCCGAAGGCCGGATGCGCAGGTTCGATATTGAATATGCTGGAAATGAAGGAGTTCAATCATCGTGTACAGGTCACACGCGGAATTTTAGAAGAAGAGTGTAGTCAAGTGTTAAAAGAATTTTTTACAGGACTACGAAAAAGAGTGAAAGTATAAAGTTGGAGAAGAAATACAATGGCGAAGAAATTTTATGCAGTAAAAGTCGGATTGATTCCGGGAATCTATGAAAACTGGGCAGATTGTCAGGCGCAGATTAACGGATATTCCGGAGCCGTTTTTAAGGGATTTGCTACGAGAGAGGAAGCGGAGCAGTTTTTGGGGGGAGAAGAATCTCGCAAGATGCCAGAACCGGATGGAGAGGTGCAGCAGCTTACATTACCGATTTGGGACGAGACGGAAGCAGTTGCATATGTGGATGGAAGTTATGATGTAGCAACTGGAAATTTTTCCTATGGAATGGTAATCTTTCATGATGGAGTGGAAGAGCATTTCTCAAAAAAATATGAAAATTCGCAGCTTGCTTCCATGCGAAATGTGGCCGGAGAAATAGAGGGAGCCCGTGCAGCTATGCAGTATTGTCTGGATCACAAATTAAAGAGTGTTACCATCTACCATGATTATATGGGAATTGCAGCCTGGTGTACGGGCGATTGGAAAGCAAAGCAGGAAGGAACCATGGATTATGCCCGGTTTTATCAAAAAGCGGTGGAGCAGCTGGAGATCCGTTTCCAAAAAGTAAAAGGACATTCCGGAGATAAGTACAATGAGCTTGCGGATACTCTGGCAAAAGAGGCGCTTGGGATTTGACAAAGTGTGAAAAAACTTATATACTAGAAACACCGTGCAGCCGGGGCAGTAGCGGCGCCTTGTACCTACAATCCGCTCTAGTAGGGGTGATGGCCGGCAGAGGGTTTTGGCTTTCATAGCTGCCCTTAATAAGTGGCGATGACGTTTGGGTCTTGCGCAACGGGAATCTGCGAACCGTGTCAGGTTGGGAACAAAGCAGCACTAAGTAGAACCTTCCGTGTGCCGTGAGGGTGCCTGGGCCGAGTTAACTGTTAAGGTAACGTGTGGGAGTTTCGCTCGAAGCCGGTCGCACGGTTTTAAATTGTTTATAAATGTAACAAAAAAGTGGCTACATGTGAGAATATTCACAGTAGCCATTTTGTATATATAGGTATATAGACGATTGCTATTCCATATTTTCTTTAATTCGAATATCAACAGCCGTATAGTTGTATTCCTGTTTCGGAAGTTCGCCGGTAGCCAGATAAGTAAAAAGTAAGTCAAGAGGTTGGCTTCCCTGAATATAAGGCTGTTGGCAGATGGTAGCAGAAATGACATCTTTAGCCACCATTTCTTTTGTGGTGGAGACCTTATCGAATGTGATAATGGTCATGTCGCGCTGACGACCAAGAGCAAGCACAGAACGACATCCGCCATAAACACCGCCCGCAGCAAAAAATAAAGCGTTGATTTCCGGATGCTTTTGTAAAAGCTGAGTCGTCCGGTCATAACTGATAAAATCATCATCCTCATTGGTAATCGTAGCAGAGATATTAATGTGAGGATATTTTTCAATTGCTTGTATAAAACCGGCAATTCGATCGGTGTGACATAAAATCTCAGGAGATCCGGTAATGATACCGATATGAACATCACTGTCCTTGGCGATAAGTCGCATCAGTCCTGCAGCTGTTGCACCTGACTGAAAATAATTACTTCCGACAAAAGCAATACGTTTACAGTCCGGAATGTCTGTGTTGAGGGCAACTACAGGTATGCCAAGATCATATAATTCATCAATTTTTTTAGCAATACGAGGATCGTTTGTTGGGGAAATGGCAAGTCCGTTCACCCCTTCTTCGACAAACGATTCTATGGCAAGAAGTTGCTCGTTTACATCAATTGTAACTCGCTTGATGGAAACGCTGCAATTGTAGCAGGCCAGTTCCTCTTCTTTTTGGCGAATTCCCTGGATAACTTCATCAAAAAATGGATTTCCTTCACCGAAAAGAATGACACCGAGTTTCAGGTTTTTTTTCTGTGCGGCAAGAACAAGACCTGCGCGATTTGGTTTATAATCAAGAGCACGTGCAATTTCCATTACTTTTTCAGCTGTTTGCGGATTGACCGAACCACGCTTATTTAATACCCTGTCTACCGTTCCGCGTGATACCCCTGCTAAATCAGCGATTTCCTTAATCGTTGCCATGAGAAAGGCTCCCTTCTTAAATACCTTAAATACAGTCAAATATGCAAATTATGCAAAAAATATGCAAATATGTATGCATCGGACGACGCACCATAGATATCGTCTCGTGTGATATTTAAAACCTAACACATCAGTATTGCAAAGTCAATTGAAAATGTGCCAAAATGTGCTACGGGCACATATTTTGTTAAAAAGTACCAAAAGAGAGCATAAAACAGGAAAAAATAGGAAAAGCACTTTGTTATGTTACACAAATCGACTGATTTTATAAAATAAATATTGCAAATTAAAAGGATTCATATTATGATATATTTGTGCACGGGCACATACAAATTAAACAATATTATTTTAAGGAGGCAGGATATGTTATATATCGGGGTGGATTTAGGAACGTCCGCAGTTAAATTATTGCTCATGGACGGAGAAGGAAAGATTCAGAATATCGTATCGAAAGAGTATCCGCTTTATTTCCCGAATCCGGGTTGGAGCGAGCAGAAGCCGGAAGACTGGTATGAACAGGTTATGGCAGGTATCAAAGAGTTGATCGCAGATGCAGACAAATCACAGGTTGCAGGTATCAGTTTTGGCGGTCAGATGCATGGACTTGTTATTTTAGATAAAGACGATAATGTAATCCGTCCGGCAATCTTATGGAATGATGGTCGTACAACAGAAGAGTGTGATTACCTCAATAACGTAATCGGAAAAGATAAACTCTCTGAGTACACAGCAAATATTTCATTTACAGGCTTTACAGCACCAAAGGTGCTTTGGGTGAAAAATAAAGAGCCTGAAAATTTCGCGAAGATTGAAAAAATCATGCTTCCGAAAGATTACATAGCATACAAATTATCAGGTGTGCATTGTACAGACGTATCGGATGCATCAGGAATGTTGCTTTTCGATGTAAAGAATCGTAGCTGGTCAAAGGAAATGTGCGAGATTTGTGGAGTAAAAGAAGAGCAGCTGGCTAAGATTTATGAGTCTTATGAGACAGTTGGAACCGTACTTCCTGCAATTGCTGCAGAACTCGGTATTCCGGAAAGCTGTAAAGTGGTTGCAGGTGCAGGCGATAACGCAGCAGCAGCGGTTGGAACCGGAACAGTTGGAGACGGAATGTGTAACATTTCACTCGGAACAAGCGGAACCATCTTTATTTCATCTGATAAGTTCGGAGTAGATAAAAATAATGCACTTCATGCATTTGCACATGCAGATGGACATTATCATCTGATGGGATGTATGCTTAGTGCAGCAAGTTGTAATAAATGGTGGATGGACGATATCGTTCGCACAAAAGATTACGCAGCAGAGCAGAAAGATATCACAAAACTTGGTGAAAATCATGTATTCTTCCTTCCATACCTGATGGGTGAGCGTTCTCCTCATAACAATCCAAATGCAAGAGGAACTTTCATCGGTATGACAATGGATACATCCAGAGAAGATATGACACAGGCAGTTCTTGAAGGTGTGGCATTTGCACTTCGTGATTCTTTAGAAGTTGCAAGAAGTCTCGGAATCGACATCAAGCGCACCAAGATCTGCGGTGGCGGAGCTAAGAGCCCACTGTGGAAAAAGATGATCGCAAACATCATGAACCTTAAAGTGGACGTGATCGAAAGCGAAGAAGGTCCGGCACTCGTCGGAGCAATGCTGGCAGCAGTTGCAAACGGAGAGTTCGCAAGTGTGGAAGATGCAGCAGCTAAGATCGTGAAAATTGTTGATACGGTAGAACCGGAAGCAGAACTCGTTGCAAAATACGAAGAAAAATATCAGCAGTTTAAAGAGATTTACCCGGCTTGCAAACCAATTTATGACATTATAACGAAATAAAATAAAACAAAAAAAGAAAGGAGACATACCATGCAGATTTATGACGTAACAGATCCAAAATTCAAAAAGTACGGAAAAGTTGT
>JAZNEP010000058.1:0-3360 GCA_045588655.1 Lachnospiraceae bacterium
ATTAACGATGCAAATGCGCAATCCGAAATAATGAAAAAGAAAAATGCAGAAATCCAGAAGTTTTTATCCGCTAACAGTATTAACGCTAAGGACCAGTTCATAATTCCGGCAAAAATCACATTGAAAGAACTTCCAGAATATCGCAAAAATGCAACCAATGGTCTTGGTATTGTTTCATTTATTTTTTCTATCGTCGCACTCTTTTCGCTTTGTTCGTACGGTCTGGGATTTGTGGTAGCATCCATCGGTTTGCTTTTGTCCATCATCGCACTCTTTCTTCCGAGGAAAGACAAAGGATTTGCAATCGCAGGAATAATTATCAACGGCATTATTTTTGCGTGCGGCCTTTTTGTTCTTTTCATCATTCTTTCATATGGGGCTGAAAATGGTATCAATTAGTAAGCGCTCAATAACAGAGTGCCTTATAAATTATTTAGACACATGAGATAATAGCCTTAAATATTTAGAGTTAGACTTTTTCAAGTTTTTCGACTCCAATGGAGGAGGTTATTATTCCATGGATCAGGTTACTTTAGCCAAAAATCAGATACGCGCCGACAGATGGCGTATGCTCATTCAAACATGCCAGCAAAGTGGTCAGACTGTTGTTAACTGGTGTGAAGAAAATGACATTAATATCAAAACCTATTACTACTGGCTCCGCAAGCTAAGAAAGCAGGAACTTTGCACGAAGGAGCTTCCTGTTCCGGTACCAGATGAAAAGTCGGTTTCATTCAAAAAACTTGAAGTACACACACCTGTATCAAACACACAGGCTGCTGTTATTATCCGGTTAAACGGTGCCACTGTTGAAATCAGTGAAGGAACCAGTCAGCAGACCATTCAGGCAGTGCTACTTGCACTGCAAAGCGTATGTTAGGCGATATCACGGTTGCAGAAAATATCTACATTGCCTGTGGATACACAGACATGCGAAAGTCTATTGACGGACTGGCTGCAATCGTACAACAACAGTTCCGGCTGGACCCATTCTCCAATACGCTCTTTCTTTTCTGCGGAAGGCATCGTAATCGTATGAAAGCCCTTCTCTGGGAAGGTGACGGTTTCATCCTGCTTTATAAAAGACTTGAAAATGGTTCTTTCAAATGGCCCCGCAGTGAAGCTGAATTAAAACCGATTACCTGGCAGCAATTCCGCTGGCTCATGGAAGGCTTACAGGTGGAACAGAAACAATCCATAAGACCTGCCGAAAAAGGTGATTTCTGTTGATATAAAAGTGTCCGAAATGCCTGTATTTACTGGCTTTTTGGCACTTTTTGTGTTATAATAAACTTATCAAAATGATAAGGAAACATACGGATTATGGATAACAAAGATGCTTATATCAAGCACCTTGAAAATACAATAGTTAACTTAAATGAGACCATTAACGGATTGCAGAACCAGATTTCAAATCTTACGGAAATGATTATGCTTTTACGTAAGGAGAAGTTTGGTCCTTCCAGCGAAAAGACCTCTTATCAGGTAGAAGGTCAGATTTCGCTCTTCAATGAAGCTGAAATCGAAGCGGATTCCTCTGCCACTGAACCCATTACCAAAGAGGTCCGTGGTTATAAACGTATAAATGCAAAGACCAGACGTGAGGAACTCATTAAGGATCTTCCGGTTCGGGAAGTCCTATGTGAAACTCCGGATGATGAGCTGTATTGTCCAACCTGTTTATCGGATTTAAAACCCATCGGTAAGGAAGTCGTCCGTGAAGAACTGGAATACATTCCTGCAAGGGTTCAGATAGTACGTTATGTCCGTATGGCTTATGAATGTCCGAAATGCAAGCATACAGACCATCCATACATTGAAAAGGCATTAACACCGACTTCTCTTATGAATCATTCCCTTGCTTCCCCCAGCAGTGTTGCAAATGTCATGTATCAGAAGTATGTGAATGCAGTTCCTTTATACCGTCAGGAAAAGGACTGGGAAAACTTAGGGATAGCATTATCCCGTGCCACCATGGCAAACTGGGTAATACGATGCGCACAGGATTATCTGCTTCCTGTTATTGCTCACATGCAGATGGAGCTGTTATCCAGAGACATCCTTCACTGTGATGAAACACCCATTCAGGTACTGAAGGAAGAGGGTAAAAAGCCACAGACCAAATCTTACATGTGGGTGTACCGTACAGGGAATGATGGTAAAGCACCGGTTATCCTGTATGACTACCAGCCTTCCAGAAACGGTGACCATGCGGCTGATTTCTTAAGAGACTTCAGCGGATATATCCACTCCGATGGATACTCCGGATACAACAAGCTTACAAATATCACCCGATGTGGTTGCTGGGCTCATCTGAGACGTAAGTTTGTGGAAGCCATTCCTTCCAAGAAGGATGCGAAAGCAGCTCTTACCAGTGCAGAAATCGGAAGGGATTACTGCGACAAGCTTTTTCATATCGAGAAAGAATTAAAAGACCTTTCTCCTGCGGAACGTAAACTTAAGCGTCTTGAACTTGAAAAACCGGTTCTTGATGCCTTTTGGTGTTGGGTAGAATCCTTAAATGCATTAAAGGGGTCTGCACTTGGCAAAGCTGTTACCTATGCAATCAATCAGAAGCCATATATGGAAAACTATCTTCTTGACGGAAGATGTTCCCTTTCCAACAATGCCGCTGAAAACGCCATCCGCCCCTTTACAGTAGGTCGGAAGAACTGGCTGTTTGCAGATTCCCCCAAAGGGGCTGATGCGTCAGCTGCAGTTTACAGCATTATCGAAACAGCAAAAGCAAACAATTTAAATGTCTACACATATCTCCAATACCTGCTTTTATATATGCCGGATACCGACTGGCGAAATCATCCGGAGTACTTGGATGACTTAATGCCCTGGTCGGAGGCAGTACAGGCAGAATGTGGTAACTAGAATTTTAGGGTCAGTATTATATACTGGCTCTTTTGATTTTTAAAGGCACTCTGTTATTGAGCGCTTACCAAACGATCATATTAAGAGTGTATTACGGTGTTTTTGGGTTGAGTTTATTCGAAATATAACAAAAAAATTCGCAAATCAAGAAAAAAGTGCGCAAAATCGAAAAATTTTATTGTAGATATAAATAATGGGATATATAATGTTAAGTAGAGAATACTAAGTATAGCAGCATGAGTTTAATGTGGAGGCGTATATGTATTTAAGTTATAACAATTTATGGAAGACACTTATTGATAAGGGTGTTAAAAAAGGAGAGTTACTGAAACAAACAGGTATCAGTAGTAGTACTTTAGCAAAAATGAGTCGCAATGAGGCTGTGTCGTTGTCTATTATTCTAAAAATATGCGAAACCTTAGATTGCACGATAGAAGAGGTAGTAACAATCAGCAAAAGAAGTGAGTGAGGTACAAG
>JAZNEP010000059.1:0-132334 GCA_045588655.1 Lachnospiraceae bacterium
ATTTCTTATCCATGGTTCCTCCTAATCTTAACACTGTTAAGTTTAGCATATAACTTTATTATGTCAAGACTTCTTCACCACTCAATATCAAAACACTCCCGAGCTCCTGCCCGAGAGTGCTGTTTCTTATTTTTTATTCAACTATCCAAATCAATTTATTTACAAACCGTTCCCCATTGTTACAACCGCATGTACCGTACTTTTACTCACCCCGAACGCCTTCGCCGTTTGGCGCACGGTGGCGTTTTGCTCGATAATGTAGTTGGCGATGCCGATTGCCCGCTCCTCGATATATTGTTTCAAAGTCTCCCCCTGAAATCATTGTTTTTACAATGTATGCGGAGGAAGGACTGTCTATGAGTGGCAACAGTAAGAATATCCGTTTTTCATCTTGATGTCGAAAAAATCGATATCAAGATTATTACACCCCAAAATCTATTGACAACTATTGAATACCTCCCTACAATATGAACAAAGGAACGAAGTTTACTACCGTGTAACAATTTATTGTTCAGACGGGCTGCTCGTTTCTTTTTTTATGTTTTGAATATCGTATAAATACAATTTTCCATCAGAAGCATATCGAACAATTAACACAGCTTGAAACGTATTATAGTCAATAATCTCACCACCTTCCGTTGTAACCGGCAATGCAAACCGGGTATTGTATCGAAGCCATCATCAAATTGGACACGGATCAAAAAGAAAAACTGCTGAAGACGATAGAGATATGGAACGCATAAACAACAAAAATCCCCGCTCTGAGTTTTGGAAAGGTATAAACCTTAACGAAACCGGAAACGAGGATCTTGAATCAACAAGAACTACGCATACTACCAAATACCAAGTAATACCAGCGCTATCAGTGCAGATATAACGGAACATAATATACCAACACCTGCAAAACTCTTCTTCTCCGTCTTATTTTTTAGCGCAAGGAGCCCTACTGCAACAGAAATAAATGCCGTCACCATCCAAAAAATACCGGTGTAAATAAGTGGTATGCTTATAACTCCCAATAGCATTGACATCATTGCACAAAAATCAGCCTCACTTATCTTTGTCTTGTCCTTTCCTGTCTTAAACTGGGCTACACACCGCAATATTGCAATGGAAGTCATTAACAAAAAAACGGTTAAGATTGAAAAAACGATTAAAAATATGTTGGCTCCGCCTTCCGTTAAAATGTTCCTAAAAACTTCTGACAGGCTGATCGTAGTACCCGCTAATACCAGAGTAATATTAATTGCACATATAAAAATTGTTTCCTTAAATACTCTCTCGTTCTCTGAATCCAAATAATCTGCAACCTTTTGTAATGTTTCTTTTGTTTCACTATTCATATTCTCACTTTTCCTTTCTCCATCGATGATTTCACGGATATCAACATCATAGAACTCAGCTATTTCTATCAAAATACTAAGATCGGGCATATTACTACCGGTTTCCCAACGTGACACAGTTCTTCCTGCCACGCCAAATACCTCAGCTACTTGTTCCTGAGTGATTCCTCTTTCCGTTCTTAATGCTTTTAAAAAACTTCCTGTTTTTTTCTGATCCACAGCTGTTCCTCCTTTCATCGATATCTTAATCAAATGCCTCTCAATCTTACACGACATAAAGTGAGAAAATGTCGCATTTCTATTAATAGACACGAAATGTCTAGTGACTTATTCCGCCGCCCGTGTCTGAGTCAGTTTATGTTCTTCACGGGCATTTTTATTTTTTCTGTCACATTTAGGTCCTCTCCTTGTAAAGTATAAGCCACCTGTATATAAGCATAGTCTTCTTCAAAGTACTTCTCTAACTCTTCTATACTTTCCATAAAAAATCTCCCATTTAAAACTTCTTATAAATATTTAAAACACGTAGTAATTCGTCCCCAAGGTTATCATTTTGATCCCAACTATCAGCAATTCCTCTTGGATAATAAGGCATAAATAATTTCATATCTCGTATTTGATTCATTTTATCCAGCTCCCCGACAGTCATTTTCAACTGCTCGACGTTCATATACCAAGGTAGTTCTTCTGGATTATTTACCATATGGTTAATATTATCTTTTATATCCTCTATCATCTTACTGAAGCTATCCATCTTTATTTTCTCCCAGCACTTTATTTCCTCGTGTATACTACCCTCGTAAATTTGATATCATCGCCACCGACTTCTCCTACCGACACTTCAAATTCATCTGCATCAAATTCCGGGAAGAACACATCCCCATCTTCGACAATCATATCAACTTCTGTGATATACATTTTATCTACGAAAGGAAGGGCCTCTTTAAATAATCCGTATCCACCTGCCACATAAATATCTTCATCACCTGCAGCTACAATTGCCTCCTGCAAGGACGAAACCGTTTCCAAGTTCTCTCCTTCAAACTTTTTCGTCCCGGACACGATAATGTTTCTTCGATTTGGAAGCGGATGTCCGATTTCTTCATAGGACTTTCTTCCCATAATCACCACATTTCCGGTTGTAAGTTCCTTAAACTGTTTTTGTTCACCTTTGATCTTCCAAGGAATTTCACCATTTTTACCTATTACATTATTTTTAGCACGTGCGACGATTAAACCAATCATTGCTTGCACCTCCTGTAGCAGCTTACTTTTTCCCAATTATACCAAAAACACCCTCAAGTATCTACTTGAAGGTGTTTCATCTTCGTCCAGTTGATTGAAATGGTCTGCGACCTCTTATCTATATGTCTGAATCGCAAAATATATCTGCTCTAACGTAATACAATACAAGCACCCTTCGATATTTCCCCGCCTTCCTTTCATTGGAAACACGCGACTACAGACGATTCTATTTTATGAGTCTACCATATTATATTATGGAACCAGCCTGTTAATATCCCTTGGAAATAAAGTAGCATATCTTACATTGTCATATCCTAACAATTTGCATGTAAATCTTTCTAATCCAAGACCCAATCCCCCATGCGGCGGCATTCCATACTTATGCATCATCAGATAGCTTTCAAACAATTCGGTATGCATATTTTTTGCAAGCATTTTCTCTACCTGCTCCTCATAAGTGTGAATCCTTTGTCCACCCGTAGTTATTTCCAGTCCTCTAAACAGCAAATCAAAACTTTCTGTTACATTTGTATTCTCTTTGCTGTCCATCGCATAAAAAGGTCTCTTTTTGCTCGGATAATGTGTTACAAATACAAATTCACTTCCTGTTTCTTTATACATTATTTCGTATAATAACTTTTCTTCTTCCGGTTCAAAGTCTTCCCAATCCTTGACCTCTCGCCTATACGCCTCTGCAACCTTGACTTTAGCTTCTCTGAAACTAATTGTAGGAATTGATTCAATTTGTGGAAGTTGTAATTTTAGCAATTCTATCTCCGTATAATAATTTTTTGAGATAAAATCCATGGCAAACTTTAGCATAGCTGTTTCCATTTCCATGATCTCCTCAAAACTATTTATATAGCCCATCTCAAAGTCCACGCTCGTATATTCATTTAAATGTCTGGAAGTATCATGCTTTTCTGCACGAAATACAGGTCCAATTTCAAATACACGCTCATATACACCTACCATCATCTGTTTGTAGAATTGTGGACTTTGGGTTAGATACGCATCCTGTCCAAAATAATTCAAAGAAAAAATATTGGCACCACCCTCTGCTCCGGATTGAACAATTTTAGGCGTATGAATTTCTGTAAAACCTTCACCATAAAGAAACTCTCTGAATCCTCTACATATTCCTTCCTGAAGCTTAAATATGGCTCTTTCCTTCTCATTTCTTAAAGTAATTGGCCTATAATCAAGCATATTCTCTATCGAAGTATCAACCCTCTTCTGGTTGATTACGATTGGCGATATTTCTTTTGGAGTACTTATTATTTTTATTGTTTCTATATGCAATTCCCAGCCGGTTTTACTTCTTTCCTCTTTTACCACATTTGCCAAAACAGACACGCAGCTTTCTTCTTGAGGAATTTCAATTTCTTCGGATAAGATACACTGAACTACATTTCGTTTTGTTCTCAACAGCACAAACGAAAAACCTTTCATTTTTCTAATTTTATAAATACTCCCATGAATCCATACGGATTGACCTATATGAGACTCTAGTTCTTCGAACTCCACCCTGTTACTACTATTTGTTATTCCTTTTATCATCATACTTATTTGTCCTTTCAATCTTATTTTTGATACCTATTCAAACTATCATCACCAAGAACATCGTCTTTATGTCCCATACGATCACCTTCTTTCACGTCATCTGCTCGCATAGAACTTGATAAAAAGGTACAAAAAAACCACACGAGCAAAGTATTATCTTTACCAATGTGGTCTACTAGTTCTATATTCCACATAGGCACAACACGTTTAGCGCTTGCACCTATGATTAATCACAGATACAAACGCTACCGATCGTCGTCCCTATTCAGTTTCTTAAACTGATTATGAAACATAACTATACCTCTAATTTATTCATGGATTCATTTGTTTCTGCGATTGTATCATTAGTTATTGAAGCTGTCAACCTACTTTTATTCAATCACCCAAACCTCCTAACCCTCTCTTCGTTCTGTAACCTGATTTTCATTTCACTAGCAACTGCATAAGAAATCAGATCTTTTCCATCCAGATTCTCACGATGCATGTCCACTGCACAAACCTGGCTATTCTCATACGTCCGATAATAATATATCCCTCTATCCAAATTGCAACAGCTCGAATATATGGTTATCTCATATAAGTCCTTTTCTAAGCGAACACAGCCTCTCTGTTGCATTACGCTACCCAGTATGTGAAAAAACTGACTGATGCTTTCTTCCTCACTCGCACCCGAAACAGCGTTTGCTCTTATAAATGCTGCTCTCACAAAACGAGACATCGAGGATGTGTCTCCAGGAAGTCCGATTGCACCCATACCGCGGCTGTATACCTGTAGTGGAATGCTCTCGCAAAAGCGGTTCTTGGGAACATCTGCTGTCAGATTCATATAATTATTTAAGTTTGCTATGTGAAACGGAAATGGCGGATTGTTTGTCAGCACTCCGACCGGATTGTCATATACCTTTAACCCTTCCCTAACCGGTTCTACAACAATGGAATTGTTTTTATCCGCAATCATAAAATGTAGCGGTGACAACGCCAACGTTTCACTAAATGGGATTGCTACCAGTCTGGTTCGGGTTAACAACTCTTTCACCTGATCTATATTTTTACATTGCGACAACACCCATGGAATCAATTCATATGGTGCTATCTCACACGTTTTTCTTCGCACTTCTTCCTGTTGCGCTTCTTTGCATTGCGCTTCTTCATAGTATGCATTTCCGACAAAATGTAATCCGGCTATACCTAGTCCTTCTTCGTTGATTGCATCAAAATAAAGAGGGTATCCTTCACTAATAAGCGCCATTCCAATCATTGCATACTGCTTTGCAGGTGCCTTTACTTTCTTGTAGGACATCACATGATTTCTCGGTGTTACCACAATGCGTTCTCCAAAAGATATCTCATAATCGAGATTTCTTCCAAAATAATGGTCTTTTGTTTGATATGTTATTGCTGTACACATCGTAGTTACCCCCAACTGCTCCAATCACATTCGATTACTTGCTATATTTATCTTACTTCCAAACCAATTCATAATTGAGTACAAAAAAACCGCGACTACAATGTAGTCACGGTCTTAGTATTTCCTTTTTTGTTTTTTTCATTCTTACCGGATGCTTTCATCATCGCCTGCTGAATTACAAATTCAACTTCACCCCGGCGATATCTCTGCGTTTCATCGAAAGAAATAGGGGCTTCTGTCTGAGAATGCGTTTCATCTGCCTCAGAATTTTCCCATTCTTTGGCCATTTCCTGCGCTTGTTCCAAAGAAATCAGCTCCCTAAGCTCTACCGCATGATTTTCTACCGGTATATACGCCACCTTCTCTTTTTGATATACAGAGCGAAGCACGTAATAAGAAACTGCATTTCCCTTTTTGGGTGCAAGATTTGTCACATCATCCACCCGACAAACACCCATCGTTTCACTATAAATATAGTCTTTTTTTTGAAACATTCCTATCCCTCTTTGTCTTTAGAATGTACGTAAGAATCCTTAAATAACTCTCCTTACAGAGAGAATCGTACGATATGTCGCATATCCGTAGGTAATACCGGTACGCTCCGTACTGGCGTGAACAATCTGGCCACCACCTAAGTAAATAGCTACATGGCCTGCATAACAAATCAAATCACCCGGTTGTGCATCTTCATAAGCGACTTCCACTCCGCAGCTCCTTTGGCTGGCAGAATCTCTCGGGAGTGATATTCCAAAATTCGCATATACAGACTGCGTAAATCCGGAACAATCGGCTCCGTTTGTCAGACTGGTTCCTCCGTACACATATGGATTACCTACAAACTGACATGCATAGTTACAAATCTGCTGACCAAGCGACGAACCTCCACCACCATCATAATTGTAGTCATCACTATAACCATCGTCGTAATCATCATAGTACTCGTCACTATAGTCGCCATCACCCGAATCCGTATCTGAATCACTCTCGGAATTGTCTCCGTTAATGTCGATTGTCGTGGTACCGTCACCGGACTCGTTTTGCTCTTTTTCCTTTTCTCTCCGCTCTTTTTCTTTTCGAGCCTTTTCCTGTCGTTTACGCTCCTGCTCCTCCATCCGCTTGATGCGCGCAGTCTGCTGTATCAACTCATTTTTATATTGATTTGCCTTTTCTCTCGCATTCTCCAGCTGCAGGTCAAAATCCTGTACTGTCCGTCTCTGTATTGCTACCAATATCTCGAGACTTTCCTGCTCCTGTTCCAGCTCATATTCGGATGACTTCAGCGCCGCTTGCTCATCTTCCAGCGTCGCCTTGAGACCTTCCACTTTTTCTCTGTTCTCAATATACTCGTCCAACATTTTTCTGTCGTAACTGTATATCTCCTCGACATACTCTGCTTTATTCATCATATCCGAATAATTCGTCGCACCTAACAGCGCCTGCATGTATACCGTATTTCCCTGCTCATACATGAATTTGATGCGCTTTTTCATATTTTCGTATTGTACGCTCTCTTTTTCCTGCGCACTTTCCAAATCACTGGTCGCAATTCGGATTTCTTTTTGTTTTATTTTTATTTCTTCCTCAATGACTCCTATACTCGTCAAAAGATCAACCAATTGATTATTCAAAGCAACCAACTCATTATTGGCACTATCTCTCTGAGACTGAATACTTCCAATCTCTTCATTTGCCTCATTGAGATTCTGCTGTGTCAAATAACTTTGGTTTCTAACACTGGAAATAGTGGTTGCCTGTACAGGAACCACTATTTGCGCTGCCATAATTATGCTCAATACAATACAAAAAAGTTTCTTTTGCATCAAATCACCATTTTATTCTTCTACTTCTTCTGTTTCCTCAGTTTCCTCAAGCTCTGTATCGGATTCTGCTTCCTCTTCTTCAAGCTCCTCGTCGGATTCTTCATCTACTTCCATATCTTCAAATTCGATATAATCCTCAGATTCAGCATCTTCATCCATTTCTTCTTCCTCGAGATCTTCGCCTTCTACGTCTTCCTCAATCATCTCTTCCTCGTCTGCACGGATAGATACAGGCTCGTTCTCCTTGATTGTAACACAAGTTGCTAAATATTCATATACTTTTTCTGACAATGTATAATCATAAAATTGTCCCATTCCTACTTCGTCAAGAAGCTGCTGTGCGGATTCGTATCCATTCTCTTCATAGTCTTGTTCCGCCTGTTTTTGAAGATCGCTGTCTGACAGAGTAATATTTGCCTTTTTAGCAATTGCTGCAATGACAAGTCTTTCTTTTGCTGTCTCAAGTGCAGACTCCTGACAATCTGCCTGGTATTCTTCTGTTGTCATTCCCATATAATTCTGAACAAACTCATCTACTGTTACTCCATAGTAACCGGCATAAAGTTCTGTGTTTGCCATCACATTATTGAAAATGCTGTCCACCAGCTCCTGTGGTGCATCTTTTACTTCACAAAGCTCGTATACTGCTTCCCAGATCACGTTTTCTTTTTCTGTCTTGTTTGTTTCTTCACAGGATTCTACTAAATACTGCTCTACATCCTTTCGGAAATCAGCCATTGTAGATACTCCGATATCTAATTTTGCAATAAACTCATCGGTAAACTCAGGCATTTTTTTCTCATCGATGGAATTAATCTTCACATCAAATACAACCGCTGCTCCTGCAAGCTCTGCATTGCCATAATTTTCCGGGAATGTCAAATCAAGAGCAACATCCTCTCCAACCTTATGACCAATCAGACCATCTTCAAATCCAGGAATAAACATTCCGGAACCGATTTCAAGATGCTGTCCATCTGCTGTTCCACCATCAAATGCAACTCCGTCTTTTTTTCCGGAATAGTTGATGTTTACTAAATCACCCTCCTCAACTACTTCCTTGTCTGTCGCCGTATAATCATATAAATCCGCATACTCTACATAGTACTCAAGATCTTCCTGCATCTGCGCTTCAATGTCTTCTTCCGTGTAATTATAGACATCAACTGTTACTTCCACGCTCTCGAAATCTCCAAGCGTTACATACTGGTCCGGATCAAAATCTTTGGTTGATACTTCCACCGGCGCTTCTACTACAGTTTCTGTTGCTGCTTCTGTTGTTGCCTCTGCTGTTGTTTCTGTCGCTGCAGCCCCTTCGTTATTCGTTTTCTCAGCATTACATGCGCAAAGGCTCATTACCATACTGACAGCCAAAAGAGCTGTGATTAATTTCTTTTTCATATTGTTTTTCTCCTCGTTTCTCTCTTTTTTCGGAATTCACCAATTTACCACTTAATATATATAACACATTTTTTCCTATCGATAAAGATGAAAAAAAAAATTCATAAAGAATTCATACTTTCTTGCACTAATAAAAAAAGAATGTTACAATAACCTATGTTTGTAACAAATTAGGTGGAGGTAAGCATGAATACAACTACGATCATACTTCTTATTATCATTACGATTTTAATTATCGCTATCGTTGCTTTATATTTTGTAGGGAAAAAAACACAAAAGAAACAGGCTGAGCAACAGGAGCTTATGGAGGCGTCCAAACAGACCGTTTCCATGCTGATTATTGACAAAAAACGAATGAAACTTAAAGATTCCGGACTTCCGCAAGCGGTTCTGGAACAGACACCGAAGCTTTTGCGCGGTGCAAAAATGCCTATCGTAAAAGCAAAGGTAGGTCCACAGATTCTTTCTCTCGTATGTGATGAGAAGATTTTTGACAAAGTTCCTGTCAAAAAAGAGGTAAAGGCATCTGTCAGCGGAATTTACATCATTGATGTAAAAGGTATTCGTAATACAAAATCTTCTGAGCCGGAGAAGAAAAAGAACTTTTTCCAGCGCACAATGGATGTTATAAAGGAAAAAGCAGCTGTTAACCCGGTAAAATAATAAAGATAAGCTAGATACTAAATATAAAAAAGAGTTGTTTATCAACAACTCTTTTTTGTTTACTGTATTTGTAATCCCTTTTCTTTTGAAGCAACCTCTAACTTAATCTGACAATACCCGAGATGCTCATAGTTTGCTTCGAGTGCATAATCTACATTGAGCATAATCCGGTCATCCTCCTCTGTCAGTTCGATGCTGTTTGTATCAATTCCAACCATCACATCTCCATAAGGTGTTGCGTAACAGCACATATTTTTCCGGCTTTCCTCAAAAATCATACTGACACTAATCGGTCCTTTTTTGGTTACTGTCAATGCCCCTTCTTTAAATTTCATGAGACTTCTGACCGGCTGATCAAATCCCTCCATTATCTCATCATAAAAGACATAGTGAAGATCTTCTTTTTTATAATAATTTCCTTTATTAATGACTTCCATCTGTTCTGTATCATCCTGCATCGTCTGAAAAGAAGATACCGAAACAATTACATCCTTTGTCATAGCAGTAAATCCTTTCTGTCTCTAATATTCCTCAATCGGAATCGTTTTGGCAGATAAAATACCATATTTCAGAATCGAATTTGCAAATGTTTTAAATTTCTCTGCTCCATCGGAAACATAGAACTGATAGCGGTTTTCTCCCAAATCCGGCTTCTTATCCTGAAGAAGATTTTTTCCTTCCAAAAGATTTCGAAGCTCTCTCGCTGTCTCATATGCAGGATTGACAAGGGTCACTTTATTTCCCATAACTCTTCCGATGGTGTCTCTGATTAACGGATAATGGGTACATCCAAGAATCAGGGTATCAATATCAATATCAATCAGTTCCAAAAGATAGCGCGAAGCAATTTCATCCGTTACCGGATCTTCCAAAAGTCCCTCTTCCACCAGCGGAACAAAAAGCGGACACGCCTTTCCCGTGACACTCACTTGAGGCTTTAATTCTTTGATATATGTAGTATATATTTCAGAGCCGATGGTTGCACTTGTCGCAATGACTCCGACTTTTCCGTTCCGCGTTGTCTGTGCAGCCACTTTCGCACCTGGCTTTACCACTCCAATCATCGGAACATCAAACTCTTTTTCCAGTTCATCCAGCGCATATGCACTGGCCGTATTACATGCTACCACAATAGTTTTTACCTTCTGCGTTTGTAAAAATCGGGTAATCTGACGCGAAAATCTGGTCACAGTTTCCTTTGACTTACTTCCGTATGGAACCCTCGCTGTATCTCCAAAATATATAATTTTTTCATTTGGTATCTGGCGCATGATTTCGCGGACTACTGTCAGTCCTCCAAAACCGGAATCAAATACGCCAATCGGTGCATCTTTCAAACAATCCGACATAATAACTCCTAACTGTTTTTCAAGCGTTCATATAGGTAGGATTTGCAACGAATCTGTGGTTTGCCACAGACCGACCCATCTTTTGAAGAAGAAAGCCTGTCACTTTCATATGCGTTTTCATATTCGTTTTCATATTCGCCCACATTTTTATTCCATCTCGGACTTCCGTATTCTGAATCCACCATCTCACTTGAATAATCGTTATCTTCCATGATGCGATAGGATTGTGGTGATAGTCCCCGATCCGGATACAACACTCCAAAAAAGAATGCCATTGCGAATATCAGGCTTAACATTCCATAAACAAACGTCTCTATCTGTTTTTTTATTTTTTCTTTCATCTGACTTATCCTCCTTTGATCCTCTTATATGGATCTATCCGAAGTATGCACAGATGAAGTTAATTTATTCCGTTTTTTACACAATATTTCAACTTAAATTCAGATGTTTCATAATCATATTCAGCTGATTCTCTATATGCTGCTGAATTTCATGCACCGCGCGCTCCTTATCGCGAGCGGCAATACTCTCGTATAATCTCCGATGTTCTTCGATTAAGAGGGTATGATATGACGCATCTTTAATATATTCAAATCTGTATCGATACATCTGCTCAGCAAGATTGGATATCATCTGCTGTAATCTTTCATTTCCGGTGGCCCGAATAATGACATCATGCAGTGCCACGTCCGCTTTGGTAATAATGGTTGCATCCTTGGTTGCTGTTACCTTAGCGAAATAATCACATGCCTCTTCCAGCTCCTGCAGTCCCTCTTTGGTAATTCTCTCACAGGCCAGTTCAACCCCAAGCGCATCCAGCGCCTGTCTTACCTCAAGCACATCCTTCAGATTTTGAACTGATATCTGCGCTACCTCTGCGCCTCTGCGCGGAATCATGGTAACCAGACCTTCCAACTCCAGTTTTCGGATGGCTTCTCGAATCGGAGTACGACTGACACCCAATCTCTCAGCCAAATGAATTTCCATCAGTCGCTCTCCCGGCTTTAATTCTCCGGTCAAAATTCCCTGTCTGAGGGTTTTAAAAACGACATCCCGAAGCGGTAAATATTCATCCATGTTCTGCTGCATTATATCTCTCATACATTTTCTCCATTTTGAAACGTGGTCACAAACAACTGCTTCGCAAGTTTTGCTGTCTCTAATGCATTATATGCCTTTTTTGCTGTCTCTTCATCTGCAAAAATAGCAAATACGCTCGGTCCGCTTCCGCTCATAAGTGCTCCTAGCGCCCCCTGCTGCATCAGTAGCTTTTTCATTTCATCAATGACAGGATAGTCTTCCACCGTAACCAGCTCAAGCACATTCCCAAGTCGGCTGACGATACCATCCAGATCTTTTTTCGCAAGTGCCTCCACCATTCCGTCTATGTCCGGATGCTCATAATTTTCTTTCGCATCCAACTTTTTATATACAACCGGTGTTGAAACATATATATCCGGCTTTGCGACTACAAGATACGCCTGCGGTGGTGCGCAAACAGGCGTCAGTTTTTCACCGATTCCTTCCGAGAGCGCTGTCTGTCCCATCACACAAAACGGAACATCCGCTCCGATACTGACGCTTTCTTTTTGTATTTGTTCCTTGGACAGGCCAAGTTCCAAAAGCTCATTCACCCCAAGTAACGTGGCCGCCGCATCTGTGCTGCCTCCTGCCATACCTGCAGCAATCGGTATTCTTTTTTCGAGATAAATATCTACCCCTCGCCGATCTCCTGTCAGCTTTCTTAACAAAAGTACCGCTTTATAAATCAGATTATCTTCGTTAACCGGTAGTATACCTTCATTTGTCTCGATGACAATCCTGTCATCTTCACGTGTTGAAAATGTGAGCGTGTCACAAATTCCGACATTTTGCATAATCATTTTTACCTCATGATACCCATTTGGTAAAATACCGGTCACGTCCAGTCCTAGATTTATTTTTGCATATGCATTTCTGGTGATTTTTTTCATATTGTACCTGCCTTGCATTTTGTATACATTCTTAAACTAAATATATAACGAAACCTCAAAAAAAGCAACCGGGAGCTGACTCCCGGCGTCATTTTTCTGTATTTTTTCACTATACTATTTCCATTAATTCCGCTCTTTTACCAACAGTAATTTATCTCCCGGTCTGATTTCATCCCCGGAAAGATCATTCATCTCTTTTATCCGCTTTACAGGCATATAATACTTTTTACCAACCTGCCACAGCGTTTCTCCCTTTCCGACTACATGCACCACAATTCCGGGCTGTTTTCTTCTGCTGTTTTTGTCCGGCTCAAGAACCTTTATCTCTGTCACAAGTTCTTTTTCAAACTCTTCAAACAAAATTCCTGTAATATCCAATGCAATTTTAGCCTCCAAATCTTTTGCATCCTGCATCGTAACCGAAAGTTGCTCCAGCGTAACTCTGATTCCCGGTAAAACCTTTTCTCCCACTCCCTTTGCTTCCAGCAGGTAGCTAAATGGAACGGTCTGCTCCAGTGACGAATATGGCATATTATCATCACTTGTCACATAAAGACATTTTATGATAATGACACCTTCTATTTCTATCCCTTCTGCTGTGATATTACATTCTTCCACAAACACGTCACCTTCACTGTGAATTAGCTGAAGAATCTGCGGATTTCCCTCGATTGGTAATTTTTCATTTAAGCGACAGGTTCCATTATTTCGTACCAGTATCCTGCGAAACGTTCCTTTTTTAACCTGTGCCTCCACATCTTTCTGTATTCCATATACGTCACTTAATACAGCAACAGTCTCCTCTTCATACAATTTTATACAAAGATCCAGAACAAGCTCCATGGAGAAACCTCTTTCTTCTCCGTCAAAATCGGGCCGGACTTCAAATTCTCGCGCGGAAATACTGTGACGGATATCCTGAATCATCATCTCCCTGCTGCCCTGACAGTCAATCGCACCATGGAACGCCAATGTCGTTTCATAGTATTGAAGATTATCGTTTTCCTGCGTACTCTCATACAAAAGAAAAACAGAGAGATCTCCACTGATACTGATTCGATCATCCAGTGGTTTAAAGTCAATCGATGCAATCTTTACGCTCTGCCAGATTAGGCGGAAAATATTCGGCATATGGGCCGGTAACTCAAGTTCCTGTCGGATTCTGTAAATATCTCTTTTACAGATAGCCAGTCTGGCGAGCTCAAGGTTTTGCAAATGGTATTCTATCTGCTGTGCATCTTCCAAATCGCAAGCCGCTTCCTCGTCAAACAGCTCCTCGGACTGTAGCTGGAATGTAACTATGCTCCTTGCATTAAGCTTTCTTGAGTTAATCATACTTACGGAAAGATCCTCAATTTTCCAAATTACATCTACCGTATCCCCCGGTTGTGCTCCCTCCACATAAATAGTTTCATCAAAGGGCACTTTCGTTTCCAGTCTTGCCAGTTTTTCATCCTCATCCTCCGTAAGATAGAGAATCGATATATCCAACGTACCTTTCAGACCCACATGGTCTTTCCACACTTTCATATCGGGGATTACAATATTGCCTTCCCGAAATATGATTTTACTCAAATCCGGGTTATTCTCCGGAAGATTGATATCATCTTCGAGATTCATCTGGCTGACCGCCTTGTATTTTATCCTATCCATATGTATGTTATTACGAATGATATGCATAAAAAAACCTCCCCATTTCTTGATACATTGTATGAATGAAATGGAGAGGTTATACCAATTTGAAATTATTTCACACAACCGATGAGACAATTAATGTCTTCGATATCCTTCTCTTTCATAAAAGCTGCGATACCTTCCACAATTTCTTCGGTTGCATACGGGTTCACAAAATTCATCGCTCCAACGGAAACGGCAGTCGCACCTGCCATCATAAACTCAATCGCATCTTCTGCATTGCTGATACCGCCCATACCGATGATCGGAATGTTTACTGCATTGGCTACCTGATATACCATGCGCACCGCTACCGGTTTAATTGCAGGTCCGCTCAATCCTCCGGTTTTGTTTGCCAGCGCAAACGCACATCTGTGAATATCTATCTTCATTCCGGTGATGGTATTAATCAGAGAAAGAGCATCCGCACCTGCTGCCTCAGCCGCTTTTGCCATCTCTGTAATATCCGTCACATTGGGACTAAGCTTCATAATGACCGGCTGTTTTGCCTTCTTTTTAATCTCTGCAGTAATCTCAGAAAGGGCTTTGGCATTTTGTCCAAAGGCAATTGCTCCTTCTTTGACATTCGGACAAGAGACATTAATCTCAAGCATGTCCACTGCCTCATCCGAAAGTCGCTCTACTACTTCCACGTAATCTTCAACGCTCTTTCCGCAGACATTTACGATTACTTTTGTATCATAGTTTTTTAAGAAAGCAAGATCTCTTTCTATAAATACATCTATCCCCGGGTTTTGCAATCCGATTGCATTGAGCATACCGCCGTACGTCTCTGCGATTCGAGGTGTCGGATTGCCCGGCCATGGTACATTTGCCACTCCTTTCGTGACAACAGCTCCCAATTTATTCAAATCCACGAACTCGCCATATTCCATACCGGAACCAAACGTCCCCGATGCCGTCATGACCGGATTTTTAAATTCTACTCCTGCAATTGTAACTTTTGTATTCATCAGATCATTACCTCCTTTGCATCATAAACCGGTCCGTCGGTGCATATTCTTGCATTTTTCACATGAGAATGATGATCGATTTCTTTGGTTGTGCATACGCAACCAAGACAAGCGCCTACACCACATGCCATTTTTTCTTCGAGAGAAATGTAGGCTTCCATATGATTCACCTCTGCAAATTTTTTGATTGCGCGCAGCATCGGCATAGGACCACATGCAAAAATAACATCCCCATGTAAATCGTTATCGCGTATAGCGTCCATTACTGTTCCTTTGCTACCTGCACTTCCGTCTTCGGTTGCTACGTAGCAATCCCCGTTTTCCTTAAAATCATCATAGAGGAAAAGCTCATTGCGGTAGCCGAGAATGGTACTCACCTTACTTACTTTGCCTCTGGCCTTTAACTCTTTGGATAGCTGAAGCATCGGAGGAATACCGATTCCACCACCTATGAGAAATACGTTTTTACCATCCGCTTTTTCCAGTGAAAAACCATTGCCCAGTGTTCCTAGAATCGCAATGTCCTCACCTGTGTGATATTTGGAAAACTCCATCGTCCCGGAACCTGCAATACGATAGACGATGCGAAGCATTGTCTTTTCTTTATTTACCTCACAAATACTAATTGGTCTTGGAAGAAGTGTTGCCTGATTTTTCGGGTATACACTGATAAATTGTCCCGGCTTTGCATCCTTTGCCAGCTCTGTCTCTATCCACATATCATATATTCCGGCCGCAATCTGCTCCTGACGAAATACCTTTGCAGTTACTTTTTTCTTCTGTGCCATTGTTTCTCCCTTTCTTTTTTGTCTATTTTTGATATGCAATCTCACCTTTGCACATCGTCATCTCAATCGTACCATAAAATGTCTGCCCAAGGAATGGGGAATTCGCAGAACGTGATACAAAATCATCAAATGAAATGGCCTCTTTGTCATCAAAAATGATCAAATCCGCCTCTTTTCCTTCCTCGATTCTTCCGTATGGCAAATGATACATCTGCGCCGGCGCAAGGCTCATGCGTGAAAAAAGCTCCGGCAAAGTCAGATGCCCCGGTCTGACCAGACTGCTTACCGCTAACGCAAACGCTGTCTCCAAACCTATAATTCCACTAGGAGCTTCCGTTATCGGTTTTTCTTTCTCCTCTGCACTATGTGGTGCATGATCGGTTGCAATCAAATCAATAGTGCCATCTTTTAATCCCTCAATCACTGCCAATCTGTCCGCCTCCTCACGCAATGGAGGGTTCATTTTTGCCAACGTCCCATGCTCAATCGCAGCTTCTTCCGTCAATGTGAAATGATGCGGCGTCGCTTCTGCATGGATATTTTTCTGCCCCAGTGTTTCTGCCCTTCTTTTTGCCTGGCGAACAAGCTCGACGCTCTCTTTCGCGCTGATATGCTGCACGTTAAATACAGCGCCCGTATCGAGTGCAAGCTCAAGGTCTCTTTTTACAAGGCTAATCTCCGCCTGTCGATCCGATCCTCCGATGCCAAAATGATCCGATGCCTTTCCTCGATTGATTCCATTATTCTCAATATAGGCCGGATCTTCCTCATGAAAGCTGAGCGGAACATCTAGTTTTACTGCCTCTTCCATAGCTTTTTTTACCAGCTCCTGCGACAAAATCGGAATCCCGTCATCTGTAAATCCGACTGCTCCCGCATTATAAAGCGTTTGCATATCTGTCATGCATTCTCCCTGTAACGCCTTAGTAATGCTGGCACAGGTATGCACATGTATCGCTGTCTTTTGCCCTTTTTCTATCACATAAGCCAGCGTCTCTTCATTATCCACCGCCGGCTTGGTATTTGCCATCAGTACCACCGCTGTGTAGCCGCCTTTGGCAGCAGCCTTAGCCCCAGTTTCAATATCTTCTTTATAAGTAAATCCCGGATCCCGGAAATGCACGTGCACATCCACCAGTCCCGGCCCTATCTTTTTGCCGGTCGCATCGATTACCTGCACCTTATCCTCTCCAAGTCCATCCGCATTTATCTGCTCTGCTATCTGTACAATTTTTCCATCACGGATTAATATATCTCCCCGGTACATCGCATCTTTCATTGGATCTACGATGGTTCCTCCCAAAATTAGCTTCATCCGCAATTCCTCCTCTGCGTTTTTATCTCTATTCCTATGTCTCTTATCATACACCAGTTTCTCATTCAAAAACAACTGTCAGATCCTGATATTCTATTTTTACCACCACATACGGACATGTCGGAAGATCGGTTCCTGGTTCATTTCCCGATGGTCCGATTAAGGTCGTGGAAAAATAGATTGCATTGGATGTTCTGTAGACGTCCCCCACCTGTATACTATATCCCCCTGTTGGCTGTGATCCATAGCCTTGACATATATAGAGATATTCTCCATCCTGATATGTCATTTTAAAAGGTGCTTCCTTCTTTTGATCAATCAGCTCCTTCAGTTCCGCCGGTAGACGATCCTCACTTGTCACTGTGTAATCGATATCCGTTACCTTCTGCTCATCAATTTTTCCGCTCCCACACCCGAGCAAACATACAAGCATTACCACAAGCATCATAAGTATTAGCAGTCGAAGCACTGTCTTTATTTTTCGTTCCAAAAGTTTCTCTCCCTGTCTCTTCTCTTTATATTGTATGGATGGCTTATGAAAACTATGACGATACCCGCTCTAAAATGACAGACATCTCCAGCGTTTTGTTGTTATTTTTTATTGATTGGTCTATAATACTTCATAAAGAATACTATGAACAAAGGGAGTGTCTAAACTTTTGCTACGTTATATCATAATTATACTATTCATATCTGTCTTTCTTATCTGCAGCATTCCACTTCTTGTTGTAGAATGGTTGATGGATAAAATAAATCCTCAATTTCGGCGTAACACATCAAATGCCATTGTCAAACGGGCTTTGAGTGTTTGTGTGTTTTTGGCCGGTACCAAAATTACCACCATCGGACTGGAGAACATTCCAAAAGACCGTGCGGTACTCTATGTCGGTAATCACAACAGTTATTTTGACATTCTTTTGCTTGCTAAAATCGCGCCAAGTCCACTGAGCTTCTTATCCAAAAAAGAAATGTTACACTACCCTCTCCTGTCCCACTGGATGAAACGGATTGACTGCACATTCCTTGATCGCAGTGATATCCGACAAGGTTTGAAAACCATTCTTAAAAATGTAGACCTGCTCAAAGAAGGAGTTTCTGTTTCGGTTTTTCCGGAAGGTACACGAAACAAGACCGATGACATTCTTCTTCCGTTCCACGACGGAAGCTTTAAAATGGCTGAAAAAGCCAACTGTCCGATTGTAATCGTAACCTATAATAATACCCGTTCTATTTTTGAAGCACATTTTCCGAAAGTAGAAAAGCAACATGTGATTATGGAATTTAGTAAACCATTTTATATGTCCGATCTTTCTCCTGAAGACCGTCGTCATATTGGCAAATATGTCAGCAATATCATGATAGAAACTTATAATAAAAATAAGGAATTGGTCTAATCGGCCAATTCCTTTATTAATGTTTCAAATGCCATTCCGTGAGAGGCTTTGATTAAAAGAGTGTCCCCTTTTTTCAGAAGCTGCTCTTTCTGTTTCAAAAACTCTTCCTTCGTTCCAAAATGGAAGGTTAGTGTTTTTGCATCCTCTGCCTGTGCACCCTCAAATATGTATCTTGCATTTTCTCCAATGCAGATAAGCACATCTGTCTGCACTTCTGCTGCATAACTTCCGACGCCCCTATGAAGTGCATCCGAATCTAAACCAAGCTCAAACATATCTCCAAGAATCGCTACTTTCCTTCCTTGCGCCTCTGATAGAAGATTAAGCGCTGCTTTCATGGATACCGGGTTTGCATTGTAACAATCGTCTATGATTGTATAGGTCTTTCCCTTTATAATGTGACTTCTTCCGCCGATGGCTTCCACACTGCGGATTCCTCTTTCTATTTCTTCTTTGGTAAGTCCCAGAATCTTTGCGACACAGACTGCTGCCATGGCATTGGCTGTCTGATGTACGCCCGGTACCTGGATATCCGCATCAATTACCATATCTTTTATATGAATCTCGCAACTCGTTCCAAATAAGCCTTTGCTTACCACATTCTTTGCAAAGCAGTCGTCTGTTCCAAAAAAGTATGGTCGTTTCCCAAAGACTTCCTCTACAGTTCTGAGTTTATCATCCTGA
This sequence comes from Lachnospiraceae bacterium, assembly GCA_045588655.1. Taxonomy (GTDB): domain Bacteria; phylum Bacillota; class Clostridia; order Lachnospirales; family Lachnospiraceae; genus SVFI01. The sequence continues at coordinate 19,595 of JAZNEP010000059.1, forward strand.
CCATTTAACACTACCTCTCCCTGCTCAGACAACCCTTCAAAAATCTCTGTCTTCGCCTTCAAAACACCATCTCTTGTACCGAGATTTTCCAAATGACACTGTCCAATATTGGTAATTACAGCCACATCCGGTCGCACCATCGCCGTCAGTCGGCTCATCTCGCTAAAATCACTGATTCCCATTTCCACCACTGCGACCTCATGTGTGTCGCGGATGCGAAACATCGTCAACGGAACCCCCACTTCATTGTTAAAATTTCCTGCTGTTTTAAGTACGCTATACTTAGCCGAAAGCACACCTGCGATCATTTCCTTTGTACTGGTTTTTCCGACACTACCTGTAATTCCCACAATCTTGCAGGAAAGCTGACTGCGATAAAATGCAGCCATATCCTTCAGAGCCTGAAAACTGTCTTCTACAAGGATGTACGCACATTCGATCTCCGGTTTCCTTTCCACTACCACGCACAGTGCACCCTTTTCAATCACCTGCCCTACAAACGAATGTCCATCTACCCTTTCACCCTTCGTTGCTACAAAGAGCCAGTTTTCTTCTATCATCCTGGAATCAATCGAAATCCCGCTGATACATTGACTTTTTTTCTGCGACGGTCCGTAGTAAACTCCATGACATACACTCGCTATATTCTCCGGGGTCATATTTTTCATCATCAAAACTCACCATTTACCTTATTCATATTTTCTGAGCGAAACCTCAATCAGCCACTCACATAATTGATTAAAATCATATCCCATCTGCGCTGCTTCCTGTGGTAACAGGGATGTCGGTGTCATTCCCGGAAGTGTATTTGCCTCCAGACAGAACATATTTCCATCCTCATCCATCATGAAATCAACGCGGGCATACGACTCAATATGCAGAGCCTTATACGCTTTTACTGCATATTCCTGCATCTTTACTGTCCATTCGTCTGAAAGCTCTGCAGGACACGTCTCAATCGTACTTCCTGCCTGATATTTGTTTTTGTAATCATAAAATCCGGTCAGTGGCGCAATTTCAATAATCGGAAGTGCCTTCTCTTCAATGACTCCAACCGAAAATTCTCTTCCCTTTATGTATTGTTCGACGATTACCTGAGAGTCATATGCATACGCCTGATCTAACGCTTTTTCACACTCTTCTGTGTTGTTTACCATATAGACCCCTACACTCGAACCTCCGTTGCATGCTTTTACCACTGCAGGGTACTTCACGTCATTCGGAAGCTCTTCTCCTTTTTTGAGTGTATATCCCTGTGGTGTCGGTACACCGGCTCCTACAAAGATCTGCTTTGAAAGCCCTTTATCCATGGAGACCGCTGCTCCGAGCGGACCGGTTCCCGTGTATTTGATTCCTTCCAAATCAAGCGCTGCCTGCACTTTGCCATCTTCTCCATTTTCTCCGTGCAGTCCCATAAATACGATGTCCGCCTGATGACATATTTCCATTACATTTGGACCGAAAAATCCGATTCCGCCTCTTTGCTGCTTAATTTTCTCGATATCCGGGTCCATTTCTCCTATTTTCTCAATCGATGCAGACCAATCTTTTTCAACAGAGAAAATATCTTCTATCTTCTCCCCTTTGTATCCCATAAACACATCAAGTAACACTACCTGATGTCCATTCTGTTTCAGTGCCTGATACACCATTTTTCCGGTTATTAACGAAACGTCGCGTTCGGTGCTCGTTCCTCCGGCCAATACTACTATTTTCACTCGTTTCCCTCACTTTCTATGAGATTTCCAAGGAGCAAAAACAAAGTTGCTCTCTGCCCCTGCGTCAGATTCATCTCTTCTATATTGTTATAAAGCAGTAAATGCATCTGCTGCTTATATATGTTTCTGTAATCACGACTAACAATGGTATAGTCCGCTATCATCGGCCATATTGCATGCTCCAAGCCATCCTGCTCTTCGACAATGTGTCCAAATGCACTTTGGGAACCATAAATCAGATATTCCTCACATTGATTCATCAGTTCTGACATCTGCTTATCACAAATTGTGACATCTGCTCCCTTCTCTGCTGTCATGTAAAACAAATTTCCCCACAATCTTGGCTGACAGGTAATGTCTATATTCTGCCCCAATATCGGTTCATCCAACACATCCTGACTTGTTTCCGTCGCACTCTGGTTATAGGTTTCTTTTATTACAGCATGATACGCATAATTACCGGACACTTTGTACAATGACGCTGCAGCCATATATTTCAGTTCTGTTTCCACCATCATTTTTGACGCATTCTGATAAGATGCTTGAGCATTTTGATACGCCTGCCCCGCCAATACCGTGTTACTCTGCTGCACTACCACATGACCTGCTGAGATTGCAGAAGCAAACATATAATCCTCCCACACCATCTGCTCCTTTGCCTCCTGTGTGTTGTTTTCCTCCTGCTTTGTCCGGTCTTTTCGCTCTTGCAGTACTTCCTTTCGCATATCGAGAAACCACAGCATATGCTCCTCCAGCTTTCCTGCAAATTCTTCTCCTAATGCATCCGGAAAGAAAGAATAGGCCACCGAAAGCTTCTGGAACGCATATAGCGCATGCACTCTCTCCTGCCAGCTCTCACACGGCTGATAAAACTCCTCCGGTGTAAGCTCCAGGTATTCTGTTTTTAACTGTTCTAACTGACTCTTATACCTGTTTTCATCAATTGAAAATGTATAAGACTGTCCAATCACTGCCGTCTGTATGTAATATACGCCAGCTTCCTTTAACGAAGTAAAATCTCCCCGATAAATGGATTTTCCATTTATGTTTGCATTTCTGACCTCTTTTAGCTCACCGGTATACGCAAGCTGACCTGTGCTCTCGTATACATAAAAGGTTTCGGAAAGATTATCCCCGACAAAATAGGCATGCTTTTGATCATCTGGCGCATATCCCATTAAATCTACAAATATATTTGAAGTTACCTGCGGTTTTGTAAAATTCTGCTCGTACATTTCTTCGCCGATAAAGCCTTCCCGCTGATCCGGCTCCATCTCATCAACATTTTGAACCATAGCCTGTGACGGTTGCTCCTGCAAAAGATTCTGCTTTTGGCATCCGCTCAACAAACACGCGCAAATCAGACAAAAAAGCAGGCTTTTTTTCCCTTTATTTTTCCTCTTGTGCATTCTCAAACATTAACCTCCACGCACATTGATTATACTCCACGCACATGGACTGGTAAAGAGTTAAAGGCACATTTCTATATCCTTTTCTTTGTCCGTATAGACGATTTCTCCATCAATCATTGTAAAAAGTACCTTGGAGGAAATTTCAAACGGAGACCCCGTAAAAAGCACAAGATCTGCAATCTTTCCTTCCTTTATACTTCCGACTTTATGATCCATGCGACAAATACGGGCTGCTGCTATTGTAAGTGCCCTAAGTCCTGCTTCCTGAGACAATCCCTCCTTTACTGCAAGCGCACTGCAAAGAGGCAGTGATTGAATTAGTGATACCGGATGATCGGTTGTCACAGCAACTAACACTCCGGCCTGTTCTAATTTTCCTGCGGTTTTAAAAGCCATATTTTGTACCTCAATTTTATTTCGGCTTGCAAGATCAGGCCCTACAATCGCAGGAAATCCGGACTCTTTGATATAGGATGCAATCAGATGACCTTCACTGCAATGATCCAGTGTGATTCCAAGCTCAAACTCCTTTGCGATTCGGATTGCAGTCAAAATATCATCCGCCCTATGCGCATGCACCTTCAAAGGTATTTTTCCGGAAAATACATCCCGGTAACATCCGTATCGAAACTCATCCTGTGCATTTTCCTCCTTACCCCCCTCCGGAAAAGCCGGATTTGACGCCAGATATTTTCTTGCACACATAAGTTCCTCTCTGAGCATGGCTGCGATGGACATTCTCGTATAAGGACTGCAGTCCTTCATTCCATAATTCATTTTCGGATTTTCACCAAATGCCACCTTCATAGCTGCCGGCGCCAACCGGACCATCTCATCTATACATCTTCCGTGTGTTTTCACAAAAGCAAACTGTCCGCCTACTACATTTGCGCTTCCCGGTCCAATCATGGCAGACGTGATTCCGGCTGCTACTGCGTTATGAAACGCTGCATCCATCGGATTAATGGCATCGATTGCCCTCAAATACGGTGTGATGGGATTTACACATTCATTGCAATCATCACCTTCTCGGCCCTTCTTTTCTTCGGTAATTCCCATATGACAATGCGGCTCTATAAAACCCGGAAACAAAAGCGCTCCCTTTGCATCAATTTTCTTGGCATTTTTAGGAACAAATACATCTTTCCCAACCTTTTCTATTAAGCCATTTTTCACAAGAACCGTTCCGTTTTCAATGATTCCCACATCTTCTTCCATCGTATATATTGTTGCATTAGTAATGGCAATCATGTTCTTCTCCTTCTGCTGCTTTTTACCTACTGTAATACACTAAGCGGATCCATCGGCTCTCCTTCTTTTGTGAGCATAAGATAGGCGTGCTCTCCTTCCAGCGAATAGTACTTCGTTGTCTTGGCCACATTTCCAATCACTTGACCTCGCGCCACTACGCTTCCTTCTTCCACCTGCAAATTTTCCAGTTGTCCGTAGGTCACCTCATACTCATTGCCCAGATTCATTACTACATAGGTTCCAATTTCATTGTTTTCTCCTATTTTGACCACTTGTCCACGAGCCACCGCACTCACTGCATCTCCCTGCTTGGCACCAATCAATATTGCAGGGTTATACTTATACTGTTCCAGCGTCGAAAAATAAACCGCACTGTCCATACTGTAATTCAAAATGACATCACCTATGACCGGCCAGCCGATTCCGTCTTCCGGAGAAAATGACAGCCCGGAGGATTTTTCCGTCACCACAGAGGCAGACGCAGTCTCCTTACTTTCTGGCTGCTCATCATCCGGTTGCTCGCTGTCTGATTCTTCAGCTTCCGACTGCAAATCTTCCGGCTGCTCGTCTTCCACATTGTTTTTTTCCATATCTTCCTGTACCAGATTCTCTTTTTCTTCCGAAATCCTGTCTTCTTGTTCTATCTGAATCCCATCGTCCTTTTTCTCTGTGCTATTTTTTTCATTTCCCTCTGTTTCTTTTTGCTCTGATGGTGTTTCTTCTTGCTCTGATGGCAGTTCATTTACTACATCATGACCACTTACTCTCGCCAAAGATGCTCCGCCATTCAACTCAGGGTCATTTGCCATGCTTGTTCCGCCTTCGTTCTCCACATTGAGACCGGCGAGATCAATTTTATATTCGGTTGTGCTATTCATTGTCTGATCCACATAGATCGCTGTCGCAAGGCATCCCGCAATCACAACCGCTGTTGACAGGATCATACTTTTCCTTTGTTTTTTCTCATTTTTACGCATAATTCATCACCTCAGTGATAGTGTTCCCACGCCATCGTGTTTTATTCCATTTTTTGAAACACAATATCTGCAAAAAAATACTTTAAAATTTCTTTATAATCCACCCCTTTCTGGGCCAAAATATTTGCATAGTACTGATCAAGTCCAAATCCATGTCCCACTCCCTTGGTCGTGAATATGTAATACTCTCCCTTTTCAAGCCATGTAAAATTAGAGGAAGCCAGTTCTAACTGCTCCCGTAATTGTTCTCCGGAAATCATTTTTCCATCGCACATAATTGATAACACATACCCTTGCTTTGTTCTCTCACCTTCTTGTAATTCTCCGACTTCTTCCTTGCTTATTTTTTTCTCGCGAATATAATCCAGGGCACTTATATTATCTGTACATTCTGCTTCTTTTAAAAATGCAAAATCGCTCTCCTGCGAAAGTTCCGACGGATTTCTTGTTTTTCCCGCACTCATTCCATGATAGCATCCATTCACCGGTTTGTTCTCATATGTCATATACATCCCCTGCGTTTCCAACACGGCCTTTACGCAGCGCTCCAAATTTTTTTCATAGTTCTCTCCCCACATTGTCTGCATCTTATAATCATTCCAAAAATGTCCGCTTTCCTCGTTCAAACAGATCACTTTTTGGTCCGGTGATTTCATAAATGCCTCGCACAACGTACTTCTAAGTACTACCACCTGTGCCTTTAGCACCTCCTCTTCATAGGAAATCGGGATACTCGCAGCTAACGCTCCTATCAGAAAATGCTCCACCGGTAATTTCATGCTCACAGCTTCCTCCTCCCATATCACAAAATAGGTCCGATTATGTATCAGCTCCGAAAGATTACCAAATTCTTCCTGCGTTTTCGTCTGCACCCACTCCTCATTTTGCTGTTTAAAAGAAATGGCAAAATACGGAAGCAAGAGCAAAAAAAGCAAAATTGCCAATAAATCCTTGGCCCATCCGGCCTTTCTTTTTCTTTTCATTCAACGCTCCTCCTTCTTCCTGCTACGCCAGAGGACGGCAAGACTTACTTCATTAATATATGCCTGCGCATTTTGTGCTATTCTCAAGCTGCGTATTTTCACATCTTGATTCCTCACAAGCTAAATACAACCCATTTTACCATCCATTCAAAATCCAAATACAACAAAAACCTTGACATTCCGCTGTTGTCGCATATAATATAGAAAGAGGTTTTTGACAATTGTATAGGTAAACCGTTGATGTGGAGATAAAAATAAACGGGCACTCACAGAGAGCCGGATAAGCTGAGAACCGGCAGAACGCTATTTATTAAATGGACCACGGAGGGCATAGTCAACAGAGCCGTTTGGGTTCCCAGTATTCTATGACGTGTGAGCATACGTAAGTTGCTAAGAATATGTTTGTATTCTATGAGTGTGTGGTTTCCACAAATCAAGGTGGCACCGCGGTATCGAATTACCGTCCTTGACAATAGCGTAACTATTGTCAGGGGCTTTTTTAATTGAAATGGAGGAGTAAAAAATGGCAAAAGGAAGATATGGTATCCATGGAGGTCAGTATATCCCTGAATCTCTGATGGATGAAGTGTTAAAACTTGAAAAAGCATATGAGTTTTTCAAAAATGATCCACAATTTAACGATGAATTAAATACGCTTCTTGCAGAATATGCCGGAAGACCTTCCCTTCTTTATTATGCAGAAAAGATGACCAAGGATCTGGGTGGCGCAAAAATATATTTTAAAAGAGAAGATTTAAACCACACCGGTTCGCATAAGATTAACAACGTACTCGGTCAGGCACTTCTTGCGAAAAAAATGGGAAAAACAAGAGTAATCGCTGAGACCGGTGCAGGACAGCACGGTGTAGCCACAGCGACAGCTGCAGCTCTTCTCGGCCTGGAGTGTGAAATTTTCATGGGAGAGGAAGACACCATCCGTCAAGCTCTGAACGTATATCGTATGGAACTTCTCGGAGCAAAAGTAAACGCCGTTAAAACAGGTACGAGAACCTTAAAAGACGCCGTAAACGAATGCATGCGCGAATGGACAACAAGAATGGACGACACCTTGTATGTGCTCGGTTCGGTTATGGGACCACATCCGTTCCCGATGATCGTCAGAGATTTTCAGAGTGTCATCAGCCGCGAAGCCAGAGCGCAGATTTTGGAACAGGAAGGAAAACTTCCGGATGTTGTTATGGCTTGTGTCGGTGGTGGAAGTAATGCAATGGGTATGTTCTATGAATTTATTAAAGATGAATCCGTAGCACTCATTGGTTGTGAAGCAGCCGGACTTGGTGCTGACACCGATAAAACTGCTGCTACCGTAACCACCGGTTCCCTCGGTGTGTTCCATGGAATGAAGTCTTATTTCTGCCAGGACGAATATGGTCAGATTGCCCCGGTTTACTCTATTTCAGCCGGTCTGGATTATCCGGGTGTTGGCCCTGAGCATGCACATCTTCACGATATCGGAAGAGCACAGTATGTTCCTGTCACAGATGATGAAGCCGTAGAAGCCTTTGAATACATTGCAAGAACAGAAGGTATTATTGCTGCCATCGAAAGTTCTCACGCCGTTGCACATCTGATGAAGATAGCTCCAAAAATGGAGAAAGACCAAATAATCATCTGTTGTCTGTCCGGTCGCGGAGACAAAGACGTAGCCGCTATAGCGAGATATAGAGGAGTGGATTTACATGAGTAAGATTAATGAAGCATTTAAAAATAAAAAAGCATTTGTAGGATTCCTCACCGCAGGTGATCCTTCCTTAGATAAGACAGAAGAATTTATTGTGACCATGGAAAAAGCCGGCGCAGCAGTCATTGAAATCGGTATCCCGTTCTCTGACCCGATTGCAGAGACACCAGTCGTACAGGAAGCAAATGTCCGCGCTCTTTCGGTCGAAGGTGGCTGTACCACAGACATGATTTTTGACATGCTTGGCAGAGTCAAAGATAAAGTTTCTGTTCCGATTGTTCTTATGACCTATTTAAATCCGGTATTTAAATACGGATATGAAGCATTTATGCTCAAATGCCGGGAAAACGGTGTGAGCGGACTTATCATTCCGGATATGCCATACGATGAAAAAGAGGAAATTCTTCCAATGGCTGAAAAATATGCCATTGAAATTATCTCTCTTGTGGCTCCTGCAAGCAAAAGCCGAATCCAGATGATTGCAAAAGATGCAACCGGATACATTTATGTACTTCCATCGCTTGATGCTGCGGACGGTCGTAAGGATGTTGTTACCGACATATCCGATATCGTATCCGAAATCCGTCAAGTGACCGACACCCCTGTCATCCTTGAAATCGGTGTCAATTATCCGGAAGCGGAATATGAGACCATCGCAGACGGATTTGTGGTGGAAAATGCCATCGTAAACCTGATTGCAAAACACGGAAACGATGCAGCACAGCCAATTTATGACTATGTGAAGAAAGTGGCTGAACGCCTATAATATCCTGTACAAAGCACAGACAAAACATAACGTAAAGCAAGAGGATGTCCTCTCTCTGATTCCATCACCATGAGAATCAAAGAAAGTTACATCCTCTTTTTTATTTTTTTAATCTACTGCGCCAGATCCAGTTGCTGCATGGTTCCGACGTTTCCGTTTTCATATAAAAAAATGCCCGTGCTACGGATTCTGCCATTTGTCTGATTATTTTTTAGAGAATTCAAATCAAAATCTGTCTGTGCTCTCTGCAGACACATCGCTCCGACACCGGCTTCCTTTAAGGTATAAAGTTCATCTTTTCCGGTTTCATCTTTGGTCCAAACAAGCAATTGTTCAAAGATTTTATCATTCTCATCAATCCAACCGTTTCCGTCATCATCATACTTTGCCAGATCCGCAAATCCATCACCGCTCTTCGTCCCAAAAAGCTCCGAACCGTCATTGATAACGCCGTCTCCGTCTTTATCGAGTGCTAAAAATCCACTGCCTCCGCCAAGCTGAGAAATACTGTCTTTCACCCCGTCACAGTCGAGGTCAAACTCAAATTTTTGGTCTGACAAAGCTGTCATATCGGTGTCCAGATTAATTACGAGCGGGTCCGTCATTTGCACAAACTCACCAACGGAGGTTGTCTGTGCATATTCCTGAAAACTTCTGCTCATCGACAATCCCAAATTAAAGGTAATCTCTCGCCCATCGGATGTCCGCACCGTTCCGACCGTCTTAAACTGCGTCTGTTCCACTTCTTGGTGGTAATAGCTCATATTCAGCTGAAACTGCCCAAACTGATAGCTGCCCCCGTTCTGACCGATATTCTGCATCTCGTTTCCACCCAAATAGCGGTTCGTATATTCGTTCATATACTCATCTACCTGTCTGTCGGATGCTCCTTTGCCTGCACCGATGTTCGTATAGAGCCATCGTATGAGATAGTGTACGCACATCTCACGTATGGATTGCAATGTCTTCTTCTCACTGATTGAAGTGATAGAAGAACTTGTTTTGTAAGTTGCCCTGCTTGCAATCACACGGCTGTTTTCATCCAGTAAGAGGTTCCCTGTGGCTCCGCCTTCTGTCCCGGTATTGAGTAAGTCCGAAAAGTTGTCTTTCCCTAATTCACGTCCTTGCATAGCCTCCATGCCTACCAGGCTGGCAGTGGCGGTCTTTTTGGTCACAGAAGAATATCTTCTGGCGGATTCCATTCCTATCATGCTGGAATCAATCTTCAAATAATCCCTCCTTATCGATTATAAAAGCCAATAAAAAAAGCATGCAATCGCGCATTCCTCACGCTCTCACACACCTTCCGTGGCTGCAAATGTTGTCGACCGTGCAACATCTGTGATAAGTATATCGGCAAAATCTCAAATTTGTTTAACCATTACAAAAGGAGCCTTTGCATTGCAAAAGCTCCTTTTCGTTTCAAATATCTATCTTTCGATGTTTCAATACAGATTTTAGATTCTGTTGTAGTTAATCAAACATCCTTTGAGGATAATTTCTCTTTCCTCGTCGGTGAGACCACCAAGTGTCATGGTAAACTCTACCAATTCATCTTTTACAACATATGCTTTAATCTCATCCCATTTCTCTTCCACTGCCTTTTTAATGTCCGGAATAAAGATATAATCCAGATTTTCAAACGGAAGCTCTCCTTCCGGAATAAGGAATGGAAGCATACCCCAGTTGATAAGGTTGGAACGATATCTCTTTGTGGCATATTCGTTTGCGATGTTTGCCCATCCGCCAAGTACTTTCTGACAACTTGCCGCCTGCTCACGTGCAGAGCCATCACCCGGTTTTACTGCAAAGATGGTTGAACCAATACCTACGTTTTCAGCATTTGCATCCGCAAACTTTGTCTGAATCTTTTCCATCACCGGTGCAAGTTCTGCCAGTGTTTCGCATGGATTTTGTGATGCTTCTCTTGCTTTTTCTGCCGCCTGTACTTCTTTCGCTCTGCCCACATACTGAGGGTCCTTTCTGGAAAGCGTAAACTCCGCAAGTCCTAACGGATTAGAACGGTAAGAAGATGTCTCACCGGACGGAATCAGTTCGTCTGTTGTGGTAACCGGATCATGAATCTCGGACACAACTTTCAGCACAAGGTTATCTGTCAGCGCAACCATAGCCGGCCAGTCTTTAATGTTTGGACCAAACTGGATTTCAACAGCTGGATCTGCCACGCCTTTCGAATCAAATACGCGGTTAGCGTAAATATTTGCATCATAATGATATTTGTATTTACCGATTTCGCCATCAAAATCAGTCGCAGCCGTAAGCTGTCCTTTGTTTGCTGCAGTTGCTGCAATGGAACGAGCGTCCATAAGTGCAACGGAAGAAATCTGACCGTTCTGTAACTTAGAACCTTCACGATTCGGGAAGTTACGTGTTGAATGACGAATACTGAATGCATTGTTTGCAGGTGTATCTCCGGCACCAAAACATGGTCCGCAGAAAGCAGTCTTCATAACTGCACCTGTCTCCATAATAGTAGCTGCACAGCCATTCTTAATCAGTTCCATATATACAGGCATAGAAGCCGGATAAACGCTTAATGTAAATCCGTCTGCGCCGATGTATTTGCCTTTCAGAATATCAGCTGCAGCACAAATATTTTCAAAGCCACCGCCTGCACAACCTGCAATGATACCCTGATCAACCATAAATTTGCCGTTTACTACTTTATCCTGAAGGGAGTAAGGTACTGCATTATCAAGGCTGACTGCTGCGCGCTTCTCCACATCATGAAGGATATCTGAAAGATTTGCATTGAGCTCTTCTATCGTATATGTGTTACTTGGATGGAACGGCATTGCAATCATCGGACGAATCTTGGACAGATCAATTTCAATCATACCATCGTAATAAGCAACACTACCCGGATTTAACTCTTTATATTCTCCGCTTCTACCATGAATATCGTAGAAGTCTTTGATTTCATCATCCGTTCTCCAAATAGAGGAAAGACAGGTTGTCTCTGTCGTCATAACATCAATACCGATACGGAAATCAGCAGAAAGACTGGAAACACCAGGTCCGACAAATTCCATTACTTTATTTTTTACATAGCCGTTTCCAAATACAGCACCGATAATCGCAAGTGCCACGTCCTGAGGACCTACTCCCTTTACCGGTTCTCCTGTCAAATAAACGCCGACAACCCCAGGCATATTGATATCATATGTCTGGCAAAGAAGCTGTTTTACAAGCTCCGGTCCACCTTCACCCATCGCCATGGTACCGAGCGCACCGTAACGTGTATGTGAATCAGAACCCAAAATCATTTTTCCGCCGCCTGCAAGCATTTCACGTGCAAACTGGTGAATTACTGCCTGATGAGGTGGAACGTAAACGCCACCGTACTTTTTCGCACAGGTAAGACCAAACATGTGATCATCTTCATTGATTGTTCCGCCGACTGCACACAGAGAATTGTGACAGTTTGTAAGAACATAAGGAATCGGAAACTTCTCAAGACCTGACGCTCTCGCTGTCTGGATGATACCTACAAATGTAATGTCGTGGGAAGTTAATTTATCAAATTTAATTCTTAATTTTTCCATATTTCCGGAAGTATTGTGCTCTTCCAAAATTCCATAAGCAATTGTCTGCTTTGCAGCATCCTGCTGCGAAATATCTGTTCCGGTTTTTGACTTAACCGCTGCTAACGCATCTGCACTATCCGGGATAATTTCTGTTCCGTTTACCAGATAGGCTCCGCCATCATATAACTTAATCATAGTGTCCTCCTTAGCTCTTTACTTTTCTTTTCCGAATAAGAGTTTAGCACGTATTTGATTTATCTGCAATCTTTCTGCCACTTTTCTTTCATATTTTATGCGGATTTTCGGCAGTTTGTATTGACGAAACAGCGAAAAAGTTATAGTATAGATGCGTGATGTAGTTTTCTAAACTACGTCATGTATTTTACATCGCAGTTTACAAGACATAATTATATAAACTTCTTTTACAGGGTATAATAATTAATAATAAAGGAAGGACGGATCAGCATGGCTAACTATATTTTGAGTTGCTGCTCTACCGCAGATTTATCCAAAGAGCATTTTGAGAAAAGAGATATCCATTATATTTGCTTTCATTTTGAACTGGATGGAAAGCAATATTTGGATGACCTCGGTCAGAGCATTCCGTTTGATAAATTTTATCAGGCAATGACAGATGGCGCTGATACCAAAACTTCACAAATTAATACAGAAGAATTTGTAGAATATTTCGAACCATTTTTGAAAGAAGGAAACGATATTCTTCATCTTACTCTTTCTTCCGGTATTTCCGGCGTTTACAATTCTGCCTGCATCGCAAGAAATGAACTCGCTGAAAAGTACCCGGAGCGTAAGATTTATATTGTTGATTCTCTCGCTGCTTCTTCCGGCTATGGACTGCTCATGGACAAACTTGCAGATCTCCGCGACGAAGGAATGGATCTTGAGACACTTGTCGATTGGACGAACAACCATTTATTAAATCTTCATCACTGGTTTTTCTCATCTGATCTAACCTTCTTTGTAAAAGGCGGACGTGTTTCCAAAGCCTCCGGTTTTGTCGGAAACATGCTCAGTATCTGCCCTCTCTTGAACGTATCTTTTGAAGGAAAACTAATACCTCGCTTTAAGATTCGTACAAAGAAAAAAGCCATTCGTGCTATCGCAGACAAAATGATTGAATTTGCAGAAAACAGAGCAGACTATGACGGAAAATGTTATATTTCCTACTCTGCCTGCTATGACGATGCCCGCGCAGTTGCAGATATCATAGAGGAATCTTTCCCGAAATTAAATGGTAAAGTAGAGCTCTATTCCATCGGTACCGTAATCGGAAGCCATACCGGTCCGGGAACTGTTGCACTCTTTTTTTGGGGCGATAAGCGAATTGATTAGATATTTTTTTGATTTATTTGAATACACACAGAAAGGGCTATTTTATGAGTAATTATATTTTAAGTTGCTGTTCAACCGCAGACTTGACACAGGAGCATTTCGATGCCAGAGATATCCACTATGTTTGCTTTCATTTTCAATTAGATGATAAAACATATCCGGATGACCTGGGAAAGAGCATTTCTTTTGATGAATTTTATCAGGCAATGGCTGACGGCGCCGACACAAAAACCTCTCAGGTTAATGTAGACGAATTTCTTGAATACTTCGAACCATTTTTAAAGGAAGGAAAAGACATTCTTCATCTTTCACTTTCCTCCGGTATTTCCGGCGTTTACAATTCTGCCTGTGTAGCAAGAAATGTACTTGCGGAGAAATATCCGGACCGCAAGATTATTGTCATCGATTCTCTAAATGCATGTTCCGGATACGGACTTCTCATGGACAAACTTGCCGATCTTCGCGACGAGGGAATGGATATCGACACTCTTGCCAAGTGGGCCGAAGACCATAAACTAAACCTGCATACCTGGGTAATTGCGACCGACCTAAAATACCTTGTAAGAGGTGGTCGCGTTTCCAAGGCTTCCGGAATGGTTGGCAATATGCTCAACATTTGTCCGGTCATCACTGTTAACGCTGAAGGAAAACTGGTTTCTCGCATGAAGGTCCGCACGAAGAAAAAAGTTATCCGAGCCGTTGCTGACAAGATGATAGAACTTGCACAGGACAGAGAAAATTACAGCGAAAAATGCTACATTGCTCACGCCGCCTGCTATGAAGACGCAAGAGCCCTTGCCGATATTGTAGAAGCCACTTTCCCGAAAATGAACGGAAAAGTACTGATCAACAACATCGGTACTGTTATCGGAAGCCATACCGGTCCCGGAACTGTAGTACTGTTCTTCTGGGGCGATAAAAGAGTCGATTAAAACAAAAAAGTACTGGCATAAAAAACCGGGTATCTTTCCCTTAGGAAAAATACCCGGTTTTCATATATTACTTACTTATGTTATTTCTACTCTGTCGCTTCTTTCTTCGCTACTCTCTTTTTCGGAAGAGTCACTTTCTCAAGCTTCCAAATATCATCTACATATTCCTGAATCGTTCTATCGGATGTAAACTTTCCGGAACATGCAACATTTAAAATTGCACTCTGTGCCCAACCTGCTTCATCTTTGTATGCTTCTTCCACTCTCTTCTGCGCTGCAGCATACGCCTTGAAATCTTTTAAGATAAAATAACTATCTGCCTTTGATGAGTTAAGTGTATTGAGCAAGGAGTTGTAAAGCTCGCGGAACAATTCCGGATTTTCCGGTGAGTAGGTTCCATTGATGAGCTGCATAAGCACTTTGCGAACATCCGCATCATTGTTGAAAATATCCATTGGATTATATCCACCGTAGTTTTCAAAGTGAATGACTTCATCCGAAGATAATCCAAAGATAAATGCATTTTCTTCTCCCACTTCTTCTACAATTTCAACATTCGCTCCGTCCATCGTTCCGATGGTAAGTGCACCATTTAACATAAATTTCATATTACCTGTTCCGGAAGCTTCTTTGGAAGCCGTTGAGATCTGCTCGGAAACATCCGCTGCTGCAAAAATCATCTCTGCATTCGAAACACGATAATTTTCAATGAAAACAACTTTAATCTTTCCATCAATAGACTCATCGTTGTTAATCACATTTGCCACCGCATTGATCAACTTAATTGTAAGCTTTGCATTTTTATAACCTGCGGCTGCTTTCGCACCAAAAATGAAGGTTCTTGGATAGAATTCCATTTCCGGATGCTCTTTGATTTCATTGTATAAATACATTACATGAAGAATATTCAGAAGCTGACGCTTGTACTCATGTAATCTCTTCACCTGTACATCAAAGATGGAACGCGGATCTACTTCTACACCGTTGTGCTCAAGAATGTACTGTGCAAGTCGAACCTTGTTCTGGTATTTAATATTCATAAATTCCTGCTGTGCCTGTTCGTCTTTTGCATAAACAGCAAGTTTCTTAATCTTAGCAAGGTCTGTAATCCAGTCTGCACCGACATGCGCTGTTACCCACTCAGCCAGAAGAGGATTTCCGTGTAACAGGAAACGACGCTGTGTGATACCATTTGTCTTGTTGTTGAATTTCTCAGGCATCATTTCATAGAAATCTCTTAATTCCTGGTTCTTCAAAATTTCTGTATGAAGTCTTGCCACACCGTTTACACTGTAACCGGCTGCGATTGCAAGGTGCGCCATCTTTACCTGTCCGTCATAAATAATTGCCATCTTACGAACTTTTCCCTGATTTCCAGGATATTTTGCTTCGATATCCGCCACGAAACGACGGTTAATCTCTTCCACAATCTGATAAACACGCGGAAGAAGTCGGCTAAACAGCTCAATCGGCCATTTTTCCAGTGCTTCCGCCATGATGGTATGGTTTGTGTAAGCACAGGTCTTTGTTGTTACTTCCCATGCTTCATCCCATGTTAAGTAATATTCATCCATTAAGATACGCATAAGCTCTGCAACTGCAACCGTCGGATGTGTATCGTTAAGCTGGAATGTTACTTTCTCATGGAAGTTACGAACGTCATCATGATTTCTCATATATTTGGCAATTGCTTCCTGCACTGATGCAGAAATAAAGAAATACTGCTGTTTTAAGCGGAGTTCTTTTCCTGCGTAATGGTTATCATTTGGATAGAGAACTTCCACGATATTACGTGCAAGATTTTCCTGCTCTACCGCTTTCTGATAGTCACCCTTATCGAAAGAATCCAGCTGGAAACACTCTACCGGCTGTGCATCCCAGATACGCAGTGTATTTACAATATTGTTACCATATCCGATAATCGGAACATCATATGGAATCGCCGTTACAGACTGGTAACCTTCCTGTTTAAAGTTGTTACGTCCGTTTTCATCCACATGAATCGATACATAACCACCAAATTTTACTTCTTTGGCGTATTCAGGACGACGAAGCTCAAACGGATTGCCATCTGCTAACCAATTATCCGGTACCTCTACCTGATATCCATCTCTGATTTCCTGTTTAAACATACCATAGCGGTAGCGAATACCACATCCATAAGCTGCGTAACCAAGTGACGCAAGTGAATCAAGGAAACAAGCTGCAAGTCTGCCCAAACCACCATTTCCAAGCGCTGCATCCGGCTCCTGATCTTCAATGGCATTAATGTCCACACCAAGCTCTTGCATGGCTTCTTTTGCCTGCTCATATGCCTGCATATTAATGAGGTTATTTCCAAGTGCACGACCCATTAAAAATTCCATGGACAAATAGTAAACTGTCTTTGGATCTTTTTTCTCATACTGCTTCTGTGTTTCCATCCAATTTTCAACAATCTGGTCCTTTACTGCATAGGAAACCGCTTGAAATATCTGTTGCGGCGTTGCTTCTTCCATCGTTTTACGATACAAAGTTCTTACATTGTAAAGAACACTTCGTTTAAACAGTTCTTTATCAAAAGTAGGTGAAACAGGTACTGTCGTTTTCTTTGTTGCCATATGTGCCTCCTCTTACTTTCTGTGTTTGTCTGCTGTTGCTTTTTTCGATTGTAATTATTCTTTTTATGCTTTTTCTACGGAAATCGTAACTTTCTCGCCATTTACATTCCATTCTTTGCTGTTTGCATAGTCTGTGTTTTCTGCAAGCTCATCTGCCAAAACTTTTCCACAGATATTCTCTTTGTTTGCAAGAGCAATTGCTGCTACTTTTTCATTTCCGCTGATACCTACTTTGATGTGATCCATCACTTCAAAGCCGGAATCCTTACGCATGGTCTGGATTTTGCTGATGATTTCATATACAAAACCTTCCTCGATCAGCTCATCGGTCAGATTTGTGTCAAGTACAACGGTCACGGTATTGTCCGCCTCAGACATATATCCTTCCTTCTGGCTCATCTCAATAAGAAGATCATCCTTGGAAAGTTCTACGGATACGCCGTCTACGTCAAATACAAGCGCATTGCCTGCGTTTAGTGTATCCATTGCTTCATTGCCGTCTACACCTGCAAGGTAATTCTTGATTCCGCCAAGCTGTTTTCCGTATTTTGGTCCTACTGTCTTAAGCTGCGGTTTAAATGTATAGGTTGTAAAGTCTCTGACATCATCCGTAAATTTCACGGCCTTGACATTGAGCTCATCTTCGATAATTTCCTGATAGAACTCGGAAAGTGCCTTTGGTGCTTTCACGAACATTGTTCCGATTGGCTGTCTGTTCTTGATATTCGCTGTATTTCTGCAAGCACGGCCCATCACAACAATCTTAAGAACCGCTTCCATGTCTTCCTCGAGCTGTTTGTCTACGTAAGCCGGATTCGCTACCGGGAAGTCACATAAATGTACACTCTCCGGAGCAGATGCATCGCTACTGCACACAAGGTTTCTGTAGATATCTTCTGCCATGAACGGAATCATCGGAGCTGCACATTTTGCTACTGTCACAAGTGCTGTGTACAGTGTCATATAAGCATTGATCTTATCCTGTTCCATTCCTTTTGCCCAGAAACGCTCACGGCTTCTGCGGACATACCAGTTACTCATCTCATCCACAAACTCATCCAGTGCTCTTGCTGTTTCAGGGATGCGGTAATTTTCAAGGTTGGTATCCACTTCCGTAATCAAAGTATTCAACTTAGAAAGAAGCCATTTATCCATAACCGGAAGCTTATCATAATCAAGCGTATATTTGCTTGCATCGAAATTATCAATATTTGCATAGAGTACAAAGAACGCATAAGTATTCCAAAGTGTACCCATGAATTTACGCTGACCTTCCTGCACGGCTTTTCCGTGGAAACGGTTTGGAAGCCATGGTGCAGAATTGATATAGAAATACCAGCGAATTGCATCTGCGCCGTACTGCTCCAGTGCATCGAACGGGTCAACTGCATTTCCTTTTGATTTACTCATTTTCTGTCCGTTTTCATCCTGTACGTGACCTAAAACGATAACATTTTCGTATGGTGCTTTGTTAAACAGAAGTGTAGATTCTGCCATGAGTGAGTAGAACCATCCACGTGTCTGGTCAACCGCTTCTGAGATAAACTGCGCCGGGAACTGCTGTTCAAACAGATCCTTGTTTTCAAACGGATAGTGATGCTGTGCAAATGGCATCGCACCTGAATCGAACCAACAGTCAATTACTTCCGGAACACGCTTCATTGTCTTTCCGCAATCCGGACATGTGATTGTGATCTCATCAATGTATGGTCTGTGAAGCTCCACGGTAAGGGCTGCATCGTTTCCGCTCATCTTAGCAAGCTCTTCACGACTACCGATGGACTCCATATGTCCACAGTCCTGACAGTGCCAGATATTCAGTGGTGTTCCCCAGTAACGGTCACGAGAAATACCCCAATCCTGAATATTTTCAAGCCAGTTTCCAAAACGTCCTTCACCGATCGACTCCGGAATCCAGTTTACTGTCTTGTTGTTACGCACAAGGTCATCGCGAACCGCTGTCATCTTGATGAACCATGATTCACGTGCATAGTAAATAAGCGGAGTATCACATCTCCAGCAGAACGGATAATCATGTTCAAATTTTGGAGCATCAAATAATTTTCCTTCTTTATCAAGATCGATAAGGATATCTTTGTCTGCGTCTTTTACAAACTTACCTGCATAAGCAGTTTCCTCTGTCATTTCACCCTTACCGTTTACAAACTGTACGAACGGAAGATCGTATTTTCTTCCAACCTGCGCATCGTCCTCACCAAACGCCGGAGCGATATGAACAATACCGGTACCGTCTGTCATGGTAACGTAATTATCACATGTCACATAGTGACCTTTTTTATTCTGTTTTGCAGCCGCTTCTCCTGCACATGCAAAGAGAGGCTCGTATTCTTTGCGCTCAAGGTCCGTTCCCTTATATGTCTCAAGAACTTCGTATGCTTTTTCACCCTCAGCCGCAAGACTACCTAGCACCTTATCAAGAAGTGCTTCTGCCATGTAGTAAGTATAACCGTCAACCGCTTTTACTTTCACATAAGTCTCATCCGGATTCACACAAAGTGCCACGTTAGACGGAAGTGTCCAAGGTGTGGTCGTCCATGCAAGGAAATATGCATCCTCATCCACCAATTTGAAACGAACAACTGCAGAACGTTCTTTCACTGCCTTGTAACCCTGTGCTACCTCATGCGAAGAAAGCGGAGTTCCGCAACGCGGACAATAAGGTACAATCTTAAAACCTTTGTAAAGTAATCCTTTGTCCCAGATTTCTTTGAGTGCCCACCACTCGGACTCAATGAAATTATCATCGTAAGTTACATACGGGTCATCCATATCTGCCCAGAAACCAACGGTCTGTGAGAAATCTTCCCACATTCCTTTATATTTCCAAACACTTTCTTTACATTTGGAGATAAACGGATCAAGACCATACGCCTCAATCTGCTCTTTACCGTCAATACCAACGAGCTTTTCTACCTCAAGCTCTACCGGTAAGCCATGGGTATCCCATCCGGCTTTACGCGGAACCATATAACCTTTCATTGTTCTGTATCTTGGAATCATATCTTTGATAACACGTGTCAGTACGTGTCCGATATGCGGCTTTCCATTCGCTGTCGGCGGTCCGTCATAAAATGTGTATGTCGGGCAACCTTCACGCGCTTTCATACTCTTTTGAAAAATGTCATTTTCACGCCAGAATTTTTCTGTTTGCTTTTCACGCTCTACAAAGTTTAAATTTGGAGATACTTTTTGATACATGATACTCTTCCTTTCTCGAATTCATTATTTCGGATATGTCTATCAACGTTAAAAAAATCCCCATCCTGTAAACAGGACGAGGATAAAAAAATCTCGTTATACCACCTATGTACAGCATACCATCATATGCGCTCCCTATAACGTGGGAATACGTCAGCACTTACTAGGAATACTCCGTTCTGCCTGAAACTCAGAAGTGATATTCAATCAATCCTACTCATACCGGTCTTTCACCATCACCGACTCGCTAATCATCACAATAAACTTTCGGAATTGACCTACTGTCTTCGTCAACGTCTTTACATATCTGTTACGTAATTATAGAGCCGTTTTAGCCCTGTTGTCAAGGACTTCAAGGGCTTTTTCAAATACTATAATATGGAAATTCTCAATTCTTCTCCCGTTAGTTTCTCTTGCAAGCTTTTCTTCTTTGTTTTATTATATGGTAATAACTTAAAATCAGAAAAAATAGCAATTAACGGAGAGAGAATAGCAAATGGACAGACAAAATTTGACGCTCCTTACGGACTTGTATGAACTTACAATGATGCAGGGCTATTTCAACCACAAGGACATGAATGAAACCGTAATCTTCGATGCTTTTTTCAGAAACAATCCAATGGATAGCGGATATTCCATCATGGCCGGTCTTGAGCAGGTCATCCAATACGTCAAAGAATTAAAATTTGAGCAGGAAGATATTGATTATTTAGCCGGACTTGGCATATTTTCAAAAGAATTTTTGGCCTACTTAAAGGATTTTAAATTCACCGGTGATATTTATGCGATTCCGGAGGGAAGTGTGATGTTCCCAAGGGAACCTATGATTAAAGTAATCGCTCCTATTATGGAGGCTCAATTGATCGAAACAGCGATTTTAAATATCATTAATCATCAAAGCCTGATTGCTACCAAGGCATCTCGCGTTTGTTTTGCTGCCAAAGGTGACGGTATCATGGAATTTGGTTTGAGACGCTCTCAGGGGCCGGACGCTGGTACTTATGGCGCCAGAGCGGCTATGATTGGTGGCTGTATCGCAACCTCCAATGTGCTTGCGGGACAGCTTTTTGATGTACCGGTCAGCGGAACGCATGCACACAGCTGGATTATGAGTTTTCCGGATGAGTATACCGCCTTCAAAGCCTATGCGGATATTTATCCAAACGCATGCATATTATTAGTTGATACCTACGACACCTTAAAATCCGGTGTACCAAATGCAATCCGCGTCTTTAAGGAAATGCGTGAAGCCGGAATTCAGTCAAAGAAATACGGTATTCGTCTTGACAGCGGTGACCTTGCTTATCTTTCTAAAAAAGCAAGAAAAATGCTAGATGACGCAGGTTTCCCGGATGCAATCATTTCTGCTTCCAATGATTTGGATGAAATGCTGATTGACAGTTTAAAAACACAAGGAGCCACCATCACTTCCTGGGGGGTGGGTACACACCTGATTACCAGTAAGGATTGCCCGTCTTTTGGTGGCGTTTACAAACTGGCTGCAATCAAGGGAACAGACGGCAAATTTATACCTAAGATTAAACTGTCCGAAAACACGGAGAAAGTTACCAACCCAGGAAACAAGATGATTTATCGTGTTTATGAAAAAGAAAGCGGCAAAATCAAAGCAGATTTGATTTGTCTGGTCGGTGAGACGTTTAATGAAAATGAGCCACTTCTTCTCTTTGATCCGCTTGAGCCGTGGAAAAAGACAAAATTAGCTGCAGGTACTTACACGCTTCGTGAGCTGATGGTCCCTGTCTTTCTCAATGGTGAATGCGTATATGAATCTCCAAAAGTCATGGAAATTCGTGATTATTGTCAGAAAGAACTTGATACTCTCTGGCCGGAAACAAGACGTCTTGTAAATCCTCATAAAGTTTATGTCGATTTATCCGCACAGCTATTTGACATTAAGATCAGTCTTCTGGATCAAATGAGTAAGGATTAATTTCTCCGACATACAGATATACAAATGAACCTGTATAAAAACATGCATATCAAAATAGTAAGAGGCGGAAATTTTGCTGCATTCACGTAAAGCACCAAATCACCGCCTCTTTTTTATTGTTCCATTTGTCTTCCCAGAAAACCGGCCGCAGACTGCACAAGCTTTTGCTCTACTTCGCCCATCTTTTCTTTTCCATCATTCGCTGCGAGTATGACCACTCCGATTACATCCCCTTCTGCTATAATCGGTACAGACACAAACTGTTCCATCTCCGGTGTCTCTTCTGCTGAAATCTTAATAAAGCTTTTGTCTCCCTTTGCTGCCAATATGCTTTCTCTGTTGCTTATCTTATCTTCCATCTCTCTGCTCATAGACTTTCCGAGCAAACTTTTATATCCGCCCGAAACAGCGATAAACTGGTCTCTGTCTGCGATAAGCGCGGCCTTCCCCGAAACCTGGGCCAAACTTTCCGCATATTGCTTGGCAAATGTGGTCATTTCCCCGATAGGTGAATATTTTTTTAAAATGATTTCACCTTCTCTGTCTGTAAATATTTCGAGCGGGTCACTTTCCCTAATCCGGAGTGTTCTTCTGATTTCTTTCGGGATAACGATACGTCCCAGATCGTCTATTCTACGTACAATGCCTGTTGCTTTCATATAAAAAATCCTCCATTTACATTTTCTCGTGTTTGTATCTAGTATCTGTAAATGGTGGGATTTTATGCCTTGGAAATTTTTATTTCTTTGTGTTAACAGTTTCCAACTGTTTAATATTTTTATTATTCCAAAATAATTCGATTTGTTTTTTCCAATTGATTAAGTCGCCGGAACCACTTGGTCCCATTTCGTATTTCATTATTGTTAAAATGATATGCGTATAGTAAGATGTTTTTTGCAGACACTTGTACTAAACACTTGCAGAACGGAGATTGTTATGAATATCTTGCTAGTATTTCAACAAATGCTGATATTAATGCTTATGATGGCGATTGGTTTCTTTACCTGTCGACTTGGCTGGATTCAAAAAGAAACTCACAGCACCATGTCAAAGCTTGTCATCTTTATTTTTAATACCTGTTTGATTGTCCACAGCGTCATCGGAAAATCAGCAGATTCTGGAAACCATATTTTTTTACAAAATCTGGTTCTTGTTCTGCTTTTTTACGGACTTCTGTTTCTTTTGGGATTTGCTATCGTTGCCGTGCTTCGCATCCCTTGCCACAAACGTCCGATCTATCGCATGATGACACTCCTTCCTAATATTGGCTTTATGGGGATTCCCATTGTAGCAGCCCTGCTGGGAACGGAGTACATTCTTTACGTAGCGGTTTATATGCTGTTTTATAATCTGATTATCTACACCTATGGCATTGCTCTGTGCCAAAAAGCAAACCTTTCAAGTGGCGATATCCGTAATCAAAAAAAGCGCTCTTTGTGGCAAAAACTTCGCCCGGTTGTAACGAATCCCGGAGTCATTGCCTCTGTAATCGCGCTTTTCATTTTCTTTATGCAGATTTCCATTCCATCACCGGTGCAAACTTTTCTTGAGTACATGGGGAATCCTGCAATTCCACTATCTATGTACCTGATTGGTTGTTCCGTTGCCTTCAGTGATCTTCGCTCTTTGGTAAAGGACATCAAAATATACGGTTTTCTCTTGATAAAAATGCTTGTATTTCCTATCCTATGCGCCTTGCTCGTTCGATGGCTTCCGTTTGATGCGACCATCTTAAAGCTTTTTGTTATCATGGCTTCCATGCCGGCCGGAACCATGGTTGTTCTTATGGCTGAGGAATACGCAAATGATTCTGACGCGGCAACAAAGGGTGTCATTTTATCTACTTTGTCCTCGGTATTTACGGTCCCAATCGTCAGCCTCTTTATGTAACATCTCGACTTTTAATTCGTATACAGAACTACCTTGTTTCTTCCGGTTCCTTTTGCCTCATACAATGCATCGTCTGCCTTCTTTATGGCCAAATGATAATCTCCGCCTTCGTATAAAGCGACGCCGATAGAAATGGTGGTTTTACACACCCCATTATCACTTTGTTCCACTTTTTCACGAATCTTTTCCGCCACCATGACGGCTTGATCACTGGCACAGCCGGGCATAACAATCAAAAATTCCTCTCCGCCCCATCGAATGACATAATCGGATGCACGCACAGAGCTCTTTAATGTTCCGGCCAAATGGGCGAGCACCCGGTCACCGGCCTCATGTCCATACTTATCATTTACCTTTTTGAAGAAATCGATATCAATCAGCAACATGCTGACATTAATCTCCTGATCGAACATTAATTCTCCGGTACTTAAGTTACTGATCTCTTTAAGTTTATTACGATTAAAAACTTCCGTGAGCTGATCATTCACTACCAGTTTTTCAAGCTTTTCTTTTGTCACATATTGTTCCAAATATACTCTTTGCATCATATGATGCATCACACAAACTGCAATCACACAAGGCATATTAAACATATACATCATCGACAAATCATCATAACGGATAAAGATATTTGCCACAGCAATGTCTGCGACCAATAAGAAATGTGCAATCAAACTATACTTAAACGGCGCTGCAAATCCTGCACACACGAATATCAGATTCATAATAATCATACCCGGTATTGCATACTGACGATCCGGCAATATATACGTTGCCCAATCCGTACACCATATAATAATATGAATCATCAAATAGGTCGCCGGAACCATAATTCGGTAATCTTTTACCTTCTTCTCCAGCAGAACATACAGGCTGAACGGAATTATAATAATCAATCGCGACAACAATGTTTCATGCGCAAATCTACCGTATATCCCACAATCCGTTAGAAAGAATGACAAATATGCCAAAACAGAAACCGTAATCAACCCAATATTAAATGTAAGGTAGTATTCATATTTTGACTGAAAAAAAGCTCTTCTCTCTTCTTTTGACAGTTTGCTTACAACAAACTTTTCCATCCTCAATTTCTCCCTTTACTTATCCAAATTTTTATAATCTTCTTTGCCTGCCGGCTCGGAAACTCTCCCCTTGCCTGTACTGAATTCTACATTCGCATCTTTGCTCTGATTTCATCAATGATGGTAGAAATATCATCAAGCATGACCACGATCTCTTCCACGCGCTTACGCTCCATCTCATCTACTACGCCGTCCTGCATAATATCGACAAGCTCCTTGGAAATTTTATCCATATCCTGCGCAGATCCCAGAAACTTAAGCACAATGCGATCCAAGCTTTCATCTTTATTTACTTTAATCTCATCCTTCAACAGATAATCAATGGATACGTCAAACACTTTACTTAAAGCGACGATTTTATCTGTATCCGGAAGCGTCAATCCAAGCTCCCATTTTGAAATCGCCTGACGACTCACATTCACTTTTTCTGCAAGTGACTCTTGTGAATATCCCGCTTGTGTACGCAGATGAAACAATTTATCCGCAAAATTTCTCATGTCTCAACCTCCAAAAAATCTCCTCTACTTTTTCAGCGAATGAAAATATGACTTCGCCTCCGCTGCACAGATTCCACTGAGCGCAATGAGCGCCACTAAGTTTGGAAGCGCCATAAGACCATTGAAGATATCTGCAATTGTCCATACAGCACTTACTGTCATGTACGGTCCGATAAAAACTGCTAATATGTATAACCAGCGATATCCTTTCACTGCTTTCTGACTTCCTCCTGTCAGATACTCCAGACATCTTTCGCTATAATAATCCCATCCGAGAATGGTGGTAAACGCAAAGAATACTAAACATATCATCAAAAGGAACGCTGAAACACGAGTCGGGAACGGAAGTCCGATTTCGAATGCTTTGGTAGTAACTGCCACACCTTCCAGTCCCATATCCCAAGATCCTGTAATCACGATGGAAAGTCCTGTCATGGTACAGATAATCAGTGTATCAATGACTGTTCCGAGCATAGAAACAAGTCCCTGCTTGGTCGGTGAATTAGTCTGTACCGCTGCAGCTGCAATCGGTGCACTACCAATACCGGCTTCATTCGAGAAAATTCCTCTCGCAATTCCCTTCTGCATGGATATAAGCACTGCACCAAGCGCTCCGCCGGCGGCTGCTCTAAGTCCAAATGCACTTTCGATGATTTCAACAAATGCGGCCGGAATCGCCTTATAATTTAGAACCAGAATAATCACTGCTACGACCACATAGGTAATGGCCATAAATGGAACCACCACTTCGGCCACCTTTGAAATTCTTTTAATTCCACCGATGACTACCAAGGCTACACACACTGTCAGAATCAGTCCTGATATCACAACGGTCCAGGAATAATCCATTCCAAATAAATTAACCGTCCAATTTTGATCTGCATCAAAGAAATTATTGACTGCACTTGTAATACCATTAATCTGTGTAAAGGTACCAATTCCAAGTAATCCGGCTGCAACTCCAAAAAATGCGAACATTTTTGCAAGCCACTTCCACTTTTTACCCATACCATTTTCAATATAGTAGAAAGGCCCTCCGATCACATGCCCATCACCGGCAACAACTCGATATTTGATTGCCAGCATACACTCCGCAAATTTTGTAGCGGTACCTAAAAGAGCCGCAACCCACATCCAGAACAATGCACCCGGTCCACCGGCTACAATTGCTGTCGCAACTCCAACAATATTACCCGTTCCGATTGTCGCAGAAAGTGCGGTACAAAGAGCGGCAAAGCTTGATACTTCTCCCTCTTTTCCCTCTTTATCATTTGCAAACATATACTTCACTGCAAGTGGTAATTTTGTGATTTGTAATCCTCTTAAACGAATGGTTAAAAGAATACCTGTTACCAGAATCAGCACAATGAGCGGAACTCCCCAAACAAAGTCATCCACCTTTGTGAGAATGGTATTAATTGTGTCTAACATGTTTCTTTCTCCTTAATTGACATTATAATTTACGATATCATATTTTAAAATGTTTATCAATTAGTACACGATTTTTTCTTGCTAACTAATATTTGAATTGATACAATAGAATTGCTTACAAAAATAATAAGTCAAAAAAAGGAGACAGACATGAGTGGTTTTTTTGGTGTCGCAGCAAAAGAAGACTGCGTATTTGATTTATTTTTTGGAATTGATTACCATTCTCATCTCGGTACAAGACGCGGAGGAATGGTTGTTTATGGAGAAGATGGATTTGACCGTGCAATTCACAATATTGAAAACTCTCCATTCCGTACCAAATTTGATAAAGATTTTCAAAATATGAAAGGCTACATGGGAATCGGATGTATTTCCGACTACGAGCCACAGCCTCTTCTTGTACGTTCTCACCATGGCACATTTGCACTGGCTACTGTAGGTAAGATTAATAATGTAGACGATCTCGTAAATGGCCTTTTTAACGAAGGAACCGTACATTTTCAGGAAATGAGCACAGGAGAAGTAAATCCGACCGAACTTATTGCTGCTATAATCAGTCAAAAAGAAAATTTAATCGAAGGCATCCAGCACGCACTCGAAGTAGTGGATGGTTCTCTTTCACTTCTCATTTTAACTCCAAAAGGAATCTATGCAGCCCGTGATAAATATGGACGTACTCCTGTGGTTCTGGGTAAGAAAGAAGGCGCTGTCTGTGTTTCATTTGAAGATTTTGCCTACCACAATCTTGGTTATCAAAATTATAAAGAATTAGCACCTGGCGAAGTGGTTGTCATTACTCCTGACGGAGCAAAAACTCTTGCCAATTGTGGAAAAGACATGAAAATATGTACCTTCCTATGGGTTTACTATGGTTATCCAGCTTCTTCCTATGAAGGAATCAGTGTAGAGCAGATGCGTTATAATTGTGGCCAAAAAATGGCACAGCGTGACAATGTAAAACCAGACATTGTAGCAGGCGTCCCGGACTCCGGACTCGCACACGCGATTGGATACTCCAATGAGTCAGGTATTCCGTTTTCCAGACCATTCATTAAATATACACCGACCTGGTCGCGTTCCTTTATGCCAACCGTTCAAAGCAAACGTAATCTCATCGCTAAAATGAAATTACTTGCGGTAAACGATTTAATCAAAGATAAAAGCCTTCTTTTGATTGATGACTCCATCGTGCGCGGAACACAGCTTAGAGAGACGACGGACTTCTTATATGAAAGCGGTGCAAAGGAAGTGCATATCCGCCCTGCCTGCCCACCACTTGTATATGGATGCAAATATCTCAACTTCTCTCGTTCCAACTCAGAGATGGACTTAATCACCCGCAAAAAAATTGCTCTGTTGGAAGGTGTTGAAGATACCAGTGAACTTTCCGAGGATGTACTAAATGAGTACTGCGATCCGGAAAGTCCTAAGTATGAAGCTATGGTCGAAGAAATCCGAAAGGAACTCAACTTTACCTCACTTCAGTTTAGCCGTCTTGATGATATGCTTGAGTCTGTGGGTATTGATTCCTGCAAACTTTGCACTTACTGCTGGAACGGAAAAGAATAAAGACAAAAATAAGCCCTGTTACACTTATGAATGTAGCAGGGCTCTATTTCATTCTATATTCTTCTTACTTTTTCTCTCCGAGGAAAATAATTCCGACTGTTCCAGGCCCCGTATGTGCTCCGATACTTGGCCCAATTGGCTCAATAACAAATTTGTCAAAACCAAATTTGTCTTCTATCATTTTCTTTAATACAAGTGCATCATCCTCAGCATCTCCATGGATAATTCCGATAAAAACCTGTTTGTCTTTATATGAACCAAGATTCTGTTCCATTGTTTCAAGAAGCATATTGAATGCCTTTTTACGTCCTCTTGCTTTTCCTGTTGCAGCAAGCTTACCCTGTGCATCAATCGAAATAATCGGCTTAATTCCAATCATTCCACCCATAACTGCAGATGTTTTTGATAAACGGCCGCCTCTATACAGCGTATTTAAATCATCTACGGTAAAATATACGTTCAGATTCGGAACCGTCTCTCGAAGTTTCTGTGCCACCTCTGTAATGGATTTTCCTTCTTTTTGCATATCCACTGCCATTTGAAGTAAAATTCCTTCTCCGAGTGTTCCGGATAATGTATCCACTACTTCTATCGTTATATCCGGATAACTTTCTTTCACTTCGTTAGCCCCATTTACAATATTCTGGTAGCCACAGCTAAGCTCTGATGAAAAACTGATGTGCAAAATATCTTTTCCCTGCTTAGCAATCTCTGTAAATTTATCCAAAATTACTGCCGGATTACTAGCCATTGTTCCGGCTTTTTTTCCTGCCCGCATCTCATCATAAAATTCTCGAATGGTAAGTTCTGTGCCATCCCCATACACATCATCTTCTACGGTATAATAGTGTGGGATTACATTAATGTGATTCTCCTGCAAAAACTTCTGCGACATGTCTGAATTGGTTTCCGTTGAAATAATAAAATCTCTCATAAATGTACCTCTCATAAAAAACATCGACTTAATTAGCGAATTCTACTCCCTATTGTATATGGTAATCACCGTTTCGTCTAGTTTGAATTTCAAAATATTCATATGGCGAGAAGCCATGAATAACTATCACAAAAGTCTTGCTCTCATTTCTCGCACAACCTTTTCTGCTGCCTCCAGCATCTGCTCCTCATCCTTTTGAACCACACCGGTTGCCTTAAGCTTATAAAAGAAAGACGGAACTCCTTTTACTGTAAAGTTTAACTTGCCTTCCATGTTTGCCAGCACAATTTCAATGTTTTCAACGCGGATCTTTGCTTTCGGATCCATAATAAATGTAATGCCCTCTTTTTTACCTTTCACTTCCGTCACATACAAATCATGTGCATACATTCGAATGAGTGATATACGGAACAGGTTTTCCACTGATCTTGGAATTTGTCCAAAACGATCCATCAGCTCACTTTTCATCTCTTCGCTTTCTTCAAGGCTTTCAATTGCTGCAATACGTTTATAAATATCTAGTTTCTGATACTCATTGACAATATAGCTTTCCGGAATAAACGCATCAACATCCATATCAATCACTGTGGTAAAATCGATGGCTTCTTCTTGTCCCTTCATCGCTTTTACCGCTTCATTGAGCATCTTACAGTACAGATCATAGCCGACTGCCTCCATATGCCCATGCTGCGTCTTTCCAAGCAGATTTCCTGCACCGCGAATCTCTAAATCTTTCATCGCAATCTTAAATCCGCTGCCAAGCTCCGTAAATTCTTTGATTGCCTGAAGACGCTTTTCTGCTACTTCTTTCAATACCTTGTCTCTTTTGTACATCAAAAATGCGTACGCCGTCCGATTTGATCTTCCGACCCTTCCTCTAAGCTGATAAAGCTGTGACAGTCCCATATTATCAGAATCATGGATAATCATTGTATTCACATTGGAAATATCCAGACCGGTCTCTATAATTGTCGTAGACACGAGCACATCAATTTCACCATTGACAAAGTCGAACATAATACGCTCGAGCTCGCTCTCCTTCATCTGCCCATGGGCAAACGCGACATTTGCATCCGGCACCAGCGCCTGAATGGTCGCAGTCATTTCCGCAATGGAATTGACACGGTTGTACACATAATAAACCTGACCCTCTCTTGCCAGCTCTCTGTTAATAGCCTCGCGCACCATCTCTTCGTTATATTCCAACACAAACGTCTGAATTGGCATTCGATCATTTGGTGCCTCTTCCAGCACACTCATATCGCGGATTCCAATCAGACTCATATGCAATGTTCTTGGAATCGGCGTTGCGGTTAATGTTAAAACATCCAGATTTTGTCTCATCTGTTTGATTTTTTCCTTGTGAGCCACACCAAAACGCTGTTCCTCATCAATGATGAGCAAGCCCAGATCCTTAAACTGCACATCCTTTGACAACACCCGATGCGTTCCGATTACGATATCCACCAGACCTTTTTTCAAACCATCCACCGTCTTTTTTAGCTGGGTCGGTGTGCGGAATCGGGACATCATTTCCACCGTCACCGGATAATCCTTCATTCTTTGTACAAAATTATCATAATGCTGCTTCGCCAGTATGGTCGTTGGAACTAAAAATACGACCTGTTTTCCCTCCTGCACTGCCTTGAAAGCCGCTCGTATCGCAACTTCTGTCTTTCCAAATCCGACATCTCCACAAATCAGTCGATCCATTATCCGGTGACTTTCCATATCCCTCTTGGTTGCTTCGATTGCAAGCAGCTGATCCTGTGTTTCCTCATATGGAAACATTTCCTCAAACTCTTTTTGCCATACCGTATCTGCTCCATAAGAAAATCCTTCCTTCTGCTGACGAGCCGCATAAAGCTGTACGAGATCCTTGGCGATTTCTGTCACAGCTCCTTTGACCTTTGTCTTGGTCTTTGTCCACTCCTGCGTACCAAGCTTGTTCAACTTCGGTGCCCGGCTTTCCGACGACGCATACTTCATGACAGCATCAAATCCTGTTGCCAGCACGTACAGATTTCCTCCGTCACGATACTCTATCTTCATATAATCCTTCACCACTTTATCGACACAGACCTTTTCAATCCCGCGATAAATACCCAATCCGTGACTTTCGTGCACAACAAAATCACCGACCTTGAGCTCAGTAAAATCATGAATCTTTTGTCCCTCATAGCGTTTTCTCTTCTTTTTTCTGCTCGCATGCTTTCCGAAAATGTCACTTTCCGTTATCACGACCATGCGCAGTGACAAATATTCAAATCCTTTGGAGAGCTGACCATACATCACCATAATCTCTCCCGCCGCAAGTTCTCGGTCTCTGTCCTCACTATAAAAGCAATTGAGCTCATTTGCATAAATGTCCTCCGTCAAGCGCTTTGCTCTGGTACGCGACGGTGACAACAAAATTACCCTATATCCGTTTTTGTGATAACGTTTTAAATCCTTAAGAAGAAGTTCAAAGCTGTTTTGAAAAGAATTGACATTCCTTGCATCCACATGATAGCTATGATCAACCGTAAACGTTTTTTGAGTGGTATCCAGTACGGCCAATAATAAGACTCTCTGCCGATTTATGGACGCAAGCACTTCTGCACTGCTATACAAAAGAGATGCTTGACCGCTCAATGCATACCCCTTCTCTAAGCGATGAATCATACTCTCTTTAAATTCAAGCTCCACCGCATCGAGATGTTCCTTCACGCGCAGCGGTTCATCCACCACTATAAGGAGTTCCTCTTTATTAAACAAATCAAAAAATCCGGAAAGGTCTTTATAAAAATACTTCATATAGCTGTCAAGGTTGGCCATAACCCCGAATTCTTCCATCTGTTCCCGAAGCTGCATCGCCTGCGTTTTCACACGATGTGCTTCTTCTATCTTCATTTGATCGCGAAGCTTTTTCTCTGTCTTTTCCGCCTCTTTTTCAATCGCTCTTAGTCCATCTTGTCGCTGCTTACTCGTCAGAATCATTTCCGTAGCCGGATAGATTGTCAGCTCTCTCAGCGCTTCTATGGATCGCTGGCTCAAAACGTCAAAACGACGAAGTGATTCCACCTCATCGCCCCAAAGCTCGATTCGGTATGGATTTTCCTCCGTCAAATCAAAAATATCTATAATGCCTCCCCGAACTGAAAACTGCCCCGGTTCTTCCACCTGATACGTCTTCTCATATCCCATACGCACAAGCTTTTGTGCAATTGCACTTTCTTCAATGACGCTGTCAATGCAAACGGAAATACAGTTTTCCTTCATTATTTCAAGAGGCAAACAAGGCGCCATAAACGTGTCCGGCGTGGTAATAATCGTCAATGGCTCGCCGGAAAGAATCTTTCGAAAACAAGTCATTCTTTCCCTCGTCATTTCCCTGCCACGGATATCTGCCTGAAAAAAGATATAATCTTTTGCAGGGAACAGTATAACATTCGGGTCAAAAAACGTATAATCTTCGTACAATTCTTTCGCTTTGATATCACTTGCTGCAGTTACAATCTTATATTTATAATCACTTCCCTGTGCATATATCATCTGACACTTCTGCGCAGGTGCGCATCCGGAAATAGAAACTGTGTTTCCTTTTTTTAATTGTCCTTTTGCATCATCAAAAAATGAAAATTCCTTTAAATGCTCTGTAAATGCTTTCACTTATGCCTCTCATTTCTTACCGTTAAATCGGTTCATCGCCTCATCCGGTCCGTCAGATATAATAACCTCTACTGCTTCTGTCGCCCTTTTAAACGCATCGTCCATTGCTTCCTGTTCACTCTTTGGAAAACGCGAAAGCACATAATCCGCCAGATCATATCCTTTTGGTTTTTCTCCCACACCCACTTTGATCCTAATAAACTTATCATGTCCAAGATGTGCAATGATATTTTTAATGCCGTTATGACCACCGGCGCTTCCTTTCTTACGAATGCGAAGCTGCCCTGGCTCCAAACTGATATCATCATAAATTACAATTAATTCGGTTTCTTCATCCGCTTTATAATAATCTATGAGAGCTCTTACCGATTCACCACTCAAATTCATAAATGTCTGCGGTTTTGCCAGAATGGCTCTTTGTCCGTTAATAAATCCTTTTCCGTAAAATGCTTTATGCTTTTTTTCCATCATAAAAAAATTGTGCTTATCTGCAATCACATCAACCGTATCAAAACCAACATTATGACGTGTATGCTCATATTCTCTGGTGGGATTTCCAAGTCCGACAATAATGTACATAATATTCCCTCTATTTCCTATCTTTCTTAC
This sequence comes from Lachnospiraceae bacterium, assembly GCA_045588655.1. GTDB lineage: Bacteria > Bacillota > Clostridia > Lachnospirales > Lachnospiraceae > SVFI01. The sequence goes on from JAZNEP010000059.1 coordinate 53,670, forward strand.
TCAAACTACTCTGACTCGCATAAACTACTCTAATTTAATTTGTAGCTTATCATTGTTTCCTTTTACTTTATATCATATACTATAATACTTTCTCCAGCTTTTCCATATCCTCTTCTGTTGTAGACCAGCTTGTCGCAAGACGAATCACCGTATGATTTTCATCATATTTTTCCCAGAAACTGTAGGCCAAATGCTGTTTCATTTTTTCCAAACGACTGTTTTCGACTATGATGAACTGCTGATTGGTTGGTGACTCCAGATAAAAAGAATAGCCTTTTTCTTTTAACATCTGCTTCAGCCACTCTGCCATTTCAATCGCATGGCGACTGATTCTAAAGTACAAATCATCTGTAAACAATGCATCAAACTGGACACCCAACACACGTCCTTTTGCAAGAAGTGCTCCTTTTTGCTTTACCATCGTCATAAAGTGCTTTGGCGCGTTATTTTTTGTAAAAACAACCGCTTCTCCACAAAGGGCGCCTACTTTTGTTCCTCCAATATAAAACACATCACAGATTTGGGCAATATCTGCCATCGTCACATCTGTCTCAAGACTCATAACTCCATATCCAAGCCTTGCGCCATCTAGGTAAAGAGGTATTTCGTACTTATGACACACTTTTGCAATCTGCTCAAGTTCTTTTTTATGATACAAAGTCCCATACTCTGTCGGATGAGAAATATATACCATTCCCGGAAATACCATATGCTCATGGTTTTCATCACTATAAAACATATCCAAATAGCTTTCTAATACAACCGAATCCACCTTTCCGTTTTCCTGCGGAATTTCAAGCACCTTATGTCCGGTATATTCAATCGCTCCTGCCTCATGCAGACTGACATGACCGGTTGTTGCTGCAATCACACCTTCATACTCCTGCAAAAGCGAAGAAATAACAATCGCATTCGTCTGTGTTCCTCCCACCAAAAAATGAACATCCGCTTGCGGACATTCACAAGCCGCCTTTATTTTCTCTCGAGCACTCGCGCAATACTTGTCCGTTCCATAACCGGATAAGGGCTCCATATTCGTCTCAAGTAATCTTTCCAGTACCTTCGGATGCGCACCTTGTATATAGTCACTTTCAAATGAAACCATGATTTCTTCCTCTCTTATACCTTTCGTTTTATCTTGCAATTATAGCATATCTGCGACTAGGAAGTATAGAGCCAAGGTAAAAAGTGTGATATACTTGCAAACTCTAGAACATTCCTAAAAATGCGAAAGAGTCATGCGCAAATGCACATGACTCTTTCTTATATTATAACCCTTCTCCAAAACCTATTCTTCATCCGGCTGAAGCATCGCTTTTTCATATGCTGCAAGCACGGTTGATTGTATCATATCCCTTGTTTCTGAATTGATTGGATGAGCAATGTCTCTGTATTCACCATCTGCTGCCTTTTTACTTGGCATCGCAATAAACATCCCTTTCTCACCCTCAATTACCTTAATATCATGTACGACAAATACATCATCCAAGGTAATCGACACGATTGCTCTCATCTTTCCCTCTTTTGTTATTTTTCGCACGCGAACGTCTGTAATATTCATAAGCTTTCCCCCTTTGCGTCATGGCTTAGATTACAAAGCGATCATTTTTCTCAATGACAATCTTAATATCACCTTCCCCTTTATGATATGAGTTGGCGCGAATCGTATCATGACTTTCCACAATACAATTTTCGATGTAAGTATTGTCACCAATATACACATCATTTAAGATGATCGAATTTTTAATCGTACAATTATTTCCCACAAAAACTTTCTTAAAGATAACCGAATTCTCCACCGTACCATTAATAATACTTCCACTTGAAATCAAGCTGTTACTGATCTTTGCTCCGACATTATATTTTGCCGGTGGAAGATCATCCACCTTTGAATAGATGTCCGGATACTCACGGAAGAAATACTCTCTGACATCCGGTTTTAAGAAATCCATATTTGCACTGAAATAATCGTCTACGGTTGCAATATTTTTCCAGTAATCCTGAATCTTGTAACCATATATTCTCTTCAGATGTTTGTAGCGGACAAGTATATCTTTTACAAAATCAAACTGTCCCTCTTCTGCTGTTTTTTCGATTAGCTCAATCAGCTGTCTGCGTCGAATTACATAAATACCACAGGAAATCGTGTTGGAATTTGCTATAATCGGTTTCTCTTCAAATTCTTCAATGCGGCTTTCTTCGTTCATCTTTAAAATACCAAAGCGATCCACATTTTCTCCTGCACGCATGTCCTTACATACCACTGTAATATCTGCTTTTTTCGCAATGTGATATTCCAGAACTTTGTTGTAATCCATCTTGTACACACAGTCACCGGAAGCAATTACTACATACGGTTCATGACTTTCTTTTAAGAAATCAAGATTCTGATAAATCGCATCTGCGGTTCCACGATACCATGAGCTGTTCTCATTAGTTACCGCCGGAGGAAATACAGAAAGCCCTCCCTGCTTTCTACCGAAATCCCACCATTTGGATGAACTTAAATGCTCATTTAGACTTCTGGCATTATACTGTGTAAAAACTGCAACTCGCTGAATACGTGAGTTTGTCATATTACTTAATGCAAAATCAATGCTGCGGTAACTTCCTGCGATTGGCATCGCAGCAATCGCTCTCTTCTGAGAAAGTTCTTTCATTCTATGATTGTTTCCGCCGGCTAAAATTATTCCTATCGCTCTCATGCCTCGTCACCTGCCTTAATTAAAGTTTTTCCACTGGCCAGATAGTAATCCGGATAGTCTTCTTCTGCCGTAATACCGGCCACAACAGAGTTCTTTCCTACCGTTACTTTGTCTGGGATCACAGTCTTTTCACCGATTGTAACAAGTCCATGATTATAAATATGCGGATCTGTTTCATTTTCTGCTTCTTCACCGATTCCGAGTTTCACGCTGTTTCCAATCTGTGCCTGCTCTGCAATAATTGCTTTATTAATTTCACAACCTTCTCCTATCTCCGCCTGATTCATAATAATGGAATCACGGATTATAGTGTCCTTTCCGATTGTTACTCCGCATCCGATTACAGAATTGTACACTTTACCGTAAATCTGTGAACCCTCACCAATGATACATTTTTCAATTTCACTGTCTGCAGATATATACTGTGGCGGAAGCGCATCACTCTTCGTGTAAATCTTCCAATACTCTTCATAGAGATTAAATTCAGGAACAATATCAATCAATTCCATATTTGCTTCCCAGTAAGAATTGAGTGTTCCTACATCTTTCCAATAGCCATTATACTCGTAAGCATAGCAAGGTGCTCCATTACCATGACAATATGGAATGACATGTTTACCAAAATCGAGCGCCGGCTGCGTTGCATTCGCAACAAGAGCCTCTTTTAATGTCTTCCAGTTGAATATGTAAATACCCATACTAGCAAGATTGCTTCTTGGCTTCTCCGGTTTCTCTTCAAATTCAGTAATCTTTCGCTCTTCATCCGTAATAAGGATACCGAAACGCTTTGCCTCTTCCAGCGGAACCGGCATAGCAGCAATCGTAACTTCTGCACCCTTTTCTTTATGGTAATCCAGCATCACCTCATAATCCATCTTATATATGTGGTCACCTGAAAGAATCAATACATAATCCGGATTATAGCTATCCATGTATTCTATGTTCTGATAAATCGCATTTGCGGTTCCTGTATACCATTCTGTATCCGTACTCTTCTCATACGGCGGAAGTACGGACACTCCTCCTATATTTCGATCCAAATCCCACGGAATACCGATTCCGATATGTGTATTCAGTCTCAGTGGCTGATACTGTGTCAATACACCTACCGTATCAACACCTGAATTAATACAGTTACTAAGCGGAAAATCTATAATACGGTATTTTCCCCCAAATGCTACTGCCGGTTTTGCCACCTTTGCAGTCAATACACCAAGTCTGCTGCCCTGACCACCGGCTAATAACATGGCAATCATTTCTTTCTTAATCATAGTGTCACCCCTTACTTGTGTAGTCTCGATTTTTCAATCAATTTAAACAAATGCAAACCGATGAGTAAATTATAACATACAATAATTATAAAGTGAATGTTTTTTACAAATATATTCAGATTTTTTTCGTGCATATATGTATATTTTGTATAAATTGGCAAATAATTGTTGTGCGCTTTTGTTTGTTTTTTCTTCTTTTTTCCAGTTTTACCCGTTTTATCCGAAAACACTATTGTAAATTTTGTCCAAATCTCATAATATTCCACAGTCTTGTGTCCGATATTGCACGTCATAGGTGCTTTGTTATATAATTATAAATTATAAATAGTAATTCAGAAATTTTTAAGAAATGAAAGAACAGGATGTGTTTTTATGTATCAAGTTGACTTTAATCACCCGGTCTCCATCCACTTTATCGGTATTGGTGGCATCAGCATGAGTGGTCTGGCCGAAATCCTATTGCAAAGAGGATTTACCGTTTCCGGTTCCGATGCAAAGGAAAGTGATCTTACGCGCCTTCTTGCAAGTAAAGGGGCCACTATCTACTACGGACAACGCGGCTCTAACATAGCGGACGATATTGATGTTGTGGTTTATACTGCTGCCATTCACCCGGATAATCCGGAACTATGTGCAGCAAAACAAAAGGACATTCCTTGTCTTACCAGAGCCCAACTGCTTGGCGAGATTATGCAAAATTATGAAACTCCGATTGCCATCAGTGGAACGCACGGTAAAACGACAACCACCTCAATGCTTTCACAAATTCTTCTTCAGATGGATTCCGACCCGACACTCTCTATCGGCGGCATTTTACAATCCATCGGTGGAAATATACGCATCGGAAACTCCGGTCTGTTTGTTACAGAAGCCTGCGAATATACCAATAGTTTTTTAAGCTTTTTCCCAAAAATCAGTGTCATTCTTAATATTGATGCTGACCATTTGGACTTTTTTAAAGATCTGGATGATATTCGCCAATCTTTCCGTCGGTTCTCGCAGATTCTTCCACAGGACGGAACCCTCGTTATCAATGGCGAAATCCCGAATCTCACAGAAATTACGGACGGCCTTGACTGTCATATTCTCACCTATGGTTATGACAGCTCTTTCTCCATTTATGCTACAGATATTTCTTACGATGCGCTCGCTCGTCCGTCTTACCTGTTCCACATGAAACAGGAAAACGGGGAGCTCACCATTCCGGTTACACTTGGTGTCACCGGTGCGCACAACGTTTCCAACTCCATGGCTGCAATAGCGATTTCAGTTCTTCTCGGCGGTACAACTTCCGATATCCAGAAAGGCCTGCTCGCATTCAGCGGAACCGATCGCCGCTTCCAATACAAAGGACTGCTTGGCAAAACTACAGTTATAGATGATTATGCACATCATCCGACAGAGATTACTGCAACCTTGGAAACTGCTGCAAAATATCCTCACAAAACCACCTGGTGTGTTTTTCAACCTCATACTTATACGAGAACCAAATCTCTGCTTACAGAATTTGCACAAGCACTTTCTCTTGCAGATAAGGTGATTCTCGCAGACATATATGCTGCCCGTGAGACAGATACGCTCGGTATCAGTTCCCGAACATTGCAGACCGAAATTCAAAAACTAGGCAAAGAATGTTACTATTTCCCTAGCTTTGATGAAATTGAAAATTTTTTATTAGAAAAATGTGAGCCGGATGATTTGTTGATAACTATGGGCGCCGGAGATGTCTTTAAAATCGGCGAAAACCTTCTGGGCATATAAACTTATCCACAATATCCACAGTCAATTGTGCGTAACGTACAATTTTAACTGTGGATATATTAGTTTACATAAGTATTTGTTTAACTTCCCTAATATGCGCGTATTTACAATTTATGTCAATTACTTTATCCACGTTTTCCACATTATCCACATTTCCCGCAACCCCCGTATTTTCGCGGTTTTACAGAAAAACAGCTATTTCTTTTTGCAATGGTCTGTGCTATAATTTCACTTGCAAAAATATAGACAATATAGACAGGGGAATAAAAGAAATATGAGTCGACTTACACTTTACAAAGATAATCTCACTGATTCGACCATTATCTCGAATCAGTTTATTGATGAATATATGAAGGATGCGAACGATGCACAGATTAAGATTTATCTTTATCTGCTTCGTATGATGAGTTCCAATCTTCCTACCAGTATTTCTGATATTGCTGATAAGTTTAATCATATGGAGAAAGATGTGATTCGTGCCCTCACTTATTGGGAAAAACAGAATTTGATCCAAATTGACTATGATGAAGCAGGCGAAATCTGCGGTCTTCACATGAAACCTGCCACTCCAGCGAGAGAAGCACGCATCGTACCTATGCCAAAGGCTGTTCCGTCACCTGTCGCGCCGACCAGCGAGCCGACGCGCCGCACGACATCCAAAACCCTTTCACAGGTACCACAAAAACCTTCCTACTCTCTGGATGACGTTGCTGCATTCAAAAAGAATGAAGAAGCCTCACAACTTCTGTTTATTGCTGAATCTTACCTCGGAAGAACATTATCCGTGACAGACGTGAAGTCTCTCTTATTTATATATAATGAGTTACACCTTTCGTCCGACCTGATTGACTACCTGATTGAATACTGCGTAGGCAAAGGCAAAAGAGAGATGCGCTACATCGAAAAAGTCGCTATCAACTGGGCCAGCGAAGGCATTGTTACCGTACGTCAGGCAAAACTTCGTTCTACCAAGTATGACAAGCTGGTATACACGGTTATGAAAGCGCTCGGACGTCAGAGTGAACCGACCGCACAGGAGGCAGACTTTATCCAAAAATGGAACAAGCAATATGGTTTTTCACAGGATGTCATTTTAGCTGCCTGCGAGAGAACCGTACTTGCTGTGGACAGTCACCGCTTCGAATACACGGAAGGAATTCTCTCCAAATGGCATAAATCCGGTATCCATTCTTTAAATGATGTCCGACATGCTGAGGAATCCTACCAGAAATCCAAAAATGTGCGTACCGCGAACAAACCGGCCAATGCATTTAACGATTTTTCACAGCGTGACTATGATTTTGATAAATTAGAAAAGGAACTTCTGAGTAACTGATGATTACAAATTCACAACACCAAGCTATAATTTCAGAATATGAACGAATTCGTACCCGAAACCGCCATGTTCTTTCACAGAGACAGGAAGAGATTTATTCTCTTATTCCTGCTTACAAAGACCTTGCGGATTCGGTTTCCACACTTTGTATTGCACAGGGAAGAAAAATGCTTCTCGGCGATCATGCGGCTCTTGATGAAATGAAAAAGGAGCTCCATGCTCTTTCTGAGCAAAAAACAGCCCTTCTCTTAGCTCATGGCTATCCGGCCGATTATTTAGAACCGATTTATGACTGCCCGGATTGTCAAGACAGCGGCTATCTGGCAGACCGAAGCAAATGTCACTGCATGAAACAAAAGATGATTTCTCACCTTTATGAACAGTCCGGTCTTTTGCATTTGCTTGAAACAGAAAATTTTGACCATCTTTGTATGGACTATTATGACGGAGATGACCGAGTAAAATTCGAAAAAGCTGTGCAAAATGCAAGAAAATTTATTGAAGACTTCGGTTCCCACTACCACAATTTGTTTTTTTATGGTACAGTAGGTACCGGGAAGTCGTTTTTATCCTGCTGTATTGCAAAAGAGTTACTGGATGCAGGTTTTAGTGTCATGTATTTCAGCGCCAGTTCTTTATTTGATAAAATAGCAGAATATACCTTCCGCTCTAAGGATAAAGAGGCTCTGGCTCAGTTTTACGGTGATTTGTTCGGTTGCGATCTGCTCATCATCGATGATCTGGGAACAGAAGTCACAAATTCGTTTGTTGCATCAGAATTTTTTACCTGTCTGAATGAGCGACATTTACGACAGAGAGCAACAGTCATTTCAAGCAACATTTCCCTGGAAGAACTCAGAGATCACTATTCCGAAAGAGTTTTTTCTCGGATTACAAGTAATTTTGAACTCTTGAAATTTACAGGTCAGGATATTCGTATGTACAAAAAAAGAATCGCCAACAGAAAGTGAGGATATTTCATCATGCCAAAACGTGAAGAAATGCGTAATTTAGAAACTATTCCTGTAGGATCTCTTGGAATTATAGCGCTAAGAGGTTGTCAGACACTCGGAGAAAAAATTGACAAGTACCTGGTTGGATGGCGTACCGCTCGTGAAAATGCACATAAAGACAGTCTTGCCTTCAATGGCTACATGAGAGACTCTTACCTCTTAAAAACAAAAGTTCCTCGTTTCGGCTCCGGAGAAGGAAAAGGAATGATTCTCGAATCTGTGCGTGGAACCGATTTATATCTATTGGTCGACGTTGCCAACTACAGTCTGACTTATTCTTTATGTGGTCATGAAAATCGTATGTCACCGGACGATCACTATCAAGATCTGAAGCGTATCATTGCTGCTGTCGGCGGTAAAGCACGACGTATTACTGTCATTATGCCTTTCCTTTATGAAAGCAGACAGCATAAAAGATCTTCCCGTGAATCTCTGGACTGTGCAATTGCACTTCAGGAACTTACCAGCATGGGTGTTGACAATATCATTACCTTTGATGCACACGATCCTCGTGTGCAAAACGCGATTCCGCTCAATGGATTCGAAACAGTTACACCAACCTATCAGTTTATCAAGGGATTGTTAAAAAATATTCCTGATTTGACCTTTGATTCGAATCATATGATGGTTATCAGCCCGGATGAAGGCGGTATGAGCCGTGCTATTTACATGGCGAACGTACTTGGTCTTGACATGGGTATGTTTTATAAAAGACGTGACTATACACAAATTGTAGACGGACGCAATCCAATTGTTGCACACGAATTCCTCGGAAGCAGCGTAGAAGGTAAAGACGTCATCGTTATCGACGATATGATCAGCTCCGGAGACAGTGTTTTAGAAGTCGCTGAGCAGTTAAAAGCCCGCAAAGCCAATCGTGTATTTATCTGTTCTACGTTTGGTCTTTTCACAAATGGTCTTGCCAAATTTGACAAGGCGTATGAAGAAGGTTTGATTTACCGCATTCTTACGACCAACCTGATTTATCAGACACCGGAACTTCTCAGCAGACCATATTATATCGATTGTGATCTCAGTAAATATATTGCTTACCTCATTGATACATTAAATCACGATGCCTCCATCAGCGATTTGTTAAATCCAAATGATCGTATCCAGGAAGCAATTACACGCTATAAAGAAAATCAGACAACTTAAATCACATACATTTTCAGCAATCAAAAAGAGTATCCGCTCCTTAAGCTCTCGCTTAATGGAACAGATACTCTTTTTTATTCTTCTGATACACTCACATCTGTTGATGGTACAATAACTGTGTTCTGCGCCGTTTCCTGCGCACTGACTACATCATCCTCTTTCAGTGGATCATAGTGTTTTTTTTCATCAATTTCCGCCTTAAGCTGATCGATCTTTTCAAATGCCTCTTTAATGACCTTAATCTGATCTGCATATTCACAGGATGAATCATTTTTATTTGCCTTATAATAGGCTTTACCAATCTCTTCGTACGCCTTTTTAATTACACTTTCCTGCTTTCCTACCTGAACAGAAAGTCCCGGAATTTCCGCATAATTTTTTACTCTTTTTGTCGTGTCGCTATCTTTCACTGCCTGAAAGGTCTCGCCTGCTTTTGCACTTAATTTGTTTAAAAAGTCCATGCTTTCTACCTCCACAATGCTATTTTCGTATTTCTGTATTGACTATCATACATCACAACCATCAATCATGCAATTAAAAATCCCCTTGAAAGGGGAAATCCGTTAGTCGAGGGGAGTGACTAACGGATTATGAGGGGATTCCTGAAAAGCAAAGCTTTTCAGGATATAATAAAACTAAAAGTTTTATTACCAATATAATGTTATGCTTTTCTTAAGCACATGGATAGTATAACTCAAAAAGAACCATTTGTATAGTGGTTTTTTTGATTTTCTGTCGACAAATAATTTCCTCTATCGACAATATCTTCATTTAATCAATTTTTCTCATCTTGATTTATCGTAATTCTTCCAACCCGCAACACATCCGTAATTTTTGTGTTATAGGAGACTTTATGATTCGGCAAAATGTTTTGCTTATAGTACGCGCCATCATAGGATACCAGCTCCTCCCGGTAGCCGGAATACTCACTAAAATCTGTATCTTCGAAATACTCCGCAGCAAATTTTGCCACAAGCATTTTTCGTTCTTCCACTGCTGTTACAAGCTCTTGGGTCAATCCTGTCATCCTTTTTTGCTTCTCTGTCATTCGGACAAACACATCCTGCGCTTCCTTCTTTGCCTGTGTCTTTTCTTCTTCTGAAAGCGTATATCCGTGTTCCGCCGCCATACTCTCATAAATCAGATCACATACACATGTCTCCAGTATAACATCACGCGCCATTTCTGATATGTACGCACTTTGTGTTCCTGCGCTAAAATGCGTATTCCAATAATCCAGCGGATCTTCCGGATTATAAATACGGGCTTGTGCATCCACATGTTTTTCCACAATATATACATAATAACCAAGCTCCTGCAGTGTTACTTCCCTGTCATCTACCGTAAGTACTACCTCCGCCAGAGAATCTTTGTAGGAAAACCGGTTTGCCTTTTTTTCCCAAACACCAATACTGACCAGCAGAACAAAAACCGCCATAACCAAAAGGAAAATACAAAGACCTTTCTTCGTTTGTTTATCCATTTGTTTGTACCCTGTTCATATAACGATCCCATTCTAAAATAGATTTTTCAAATTCTATTTGGAACCAATAGGATGTTTCTTCATCCGCATCCAAACCAAACAAGTACAGGTAATGCCCTGTTGTATTCTGATCATCGTCCACTTTTACCACATCAAACAGATAATAATCTTTACTGGCTTTTATTAGCTGTTTCATCGCATCTTCGGACAACTCCTCATCCGGTATCTCTTCGACCAGCACATCATTTGCATCGTAATATTTGTAGCCTTCCTTCACAGCCTTTTGTATCTTCCCGCCAAGCAGACGCATCGCCAACGTACCCGCATAGCTGTCGGTATAATTCGCATTTTGCGAATTCTGAGCCTTTACGATTACCGCATCTAGTTCGAACGAAATCATTCCTTCCGAAACGCTAAATTGCTTTATCTGTGCATCCTGAAAATTAAAATGTTCTAATTCGTTAATTGCTTGAAAACGCACGTTTTATCCTCCTATCTATATTCCTCCATGTAAGTAGAAATTCTCTCCTGTATCAGCTGCGCCGCCGTTTTGGCCGGTATCTGGCCCTCAAAATATGCGTTTGCTTCTTGCAGGATTATTTCTTCCATTTCATAGTCATATATATACCTGTGATCTATCTGCTCAATCACATTTTCAAGTATTTCCATCTGTCCTTTGTTTAGCGGTGTAAGGGTAACTTCCACTTCATCGTATCCCCAGAGCGAATCAAGTGGAAATACCTCATTTCCATTTTCATCCGTATACGGCTCTGTTGCAGAAACTCGTTTCATTTTACTTTCCATACTGTCTTTGAGAATTGGAAATCCTATGCCTTCCTGATCCATATACTCTGAAAGATATTCACTTGAAAGGAACGATTTCAAAAATTCCCATGCACCTTCCTTATTCAAAGAGCTGTTCATAATTGCAAATTCCCGCTCCATACTGAGTGCACCACCCGCATATTTATTTGAAGGGAAACCGATAAAGGTGAGATCTCCATCAAACATCGTCTCATAAAGCTGCACATCCCCTGCTCCCATCGAATACATCGGCGCAAATAAAACATCACCCTTTTTTAACTTGGAAGAAAAGCTTTCGGTATTTTCATCCCAAAGAATGTCTTCCTCACTCAGATATGTATTGGCATATTCAAGAAGCGCAATAAATTCCTCACTCTCGAATCTACATTCTCCTTTGCTCCAATCGACAAAGCTTTCATAATCCGTCTCAAATAACGTGGTAAGAACTGACTGCTTGGAATTCATATAAAACGCTCTTGCCTGCTGAGAATTTGTTTCTTCTAACTCTGTCAGAGCCTCCATCGTCAACGGCTTTCCTTCTTCCACATCCGATTTTCTTGCCGCCATCACATTAATCCCCACGGTCGGAGAGATGTGATAAAGCTTCCCATCCGTTTCCATTGTCTTTAGGAAGTTGCTAACAAAATGCTCCTTTTTCACCACTTCATCGTTTTTCATCAACTCATATAAATCTGCAAACATTCCTTTAGCTACATATTTTTCGGAACAAAGCCCGCTCAAATCTACCATATCCGTCACTTTGCCCGCCATCAGATCCTTATGCATCGCCTCAAGGCTATTTTCACTCTCTCCGTAATCCTTTACCATTACCAAATAGCGGTCCTGACTCTTGTTAAAACGAATTGCCTTCTCCTTGATTTCCATATCCGGATACAGTGACCAATATGTCACTATTTCTTTGTGCTTTACCTCCTTCGGGTCCTTCTGTGTCAACAGATACAACCCCATTGCGTCGCTCAACTCTTCTTCATAATAAGAAATCATAAAACGACCCTCTCTCAGTGCTTCAATCGCTCCAATTTCACCCGCATTGATATCCGAACGAATCCAACTGATCAGCTCTGTTGATTGCGCACTCTCCAGATCGTATCCATACAGACTGTCTCCATCGTTATAGTAAAAACTATATTCCTCTCCGTCACTTATTGATGTCATGTCTGCGTAAGAAATGTTTGTTTCGTACGTCTGCGTAAACATCAATTCTTCCAAATCAATTTCTTTTATTTTATATCCGGACTCCACGTCCAATCCAACAAGAATTGTACCCTTTGGAGATACAACCATGGTGACCATAAACTCTTCTTCAATCTGGCCTATTTTTTTTCCATTTCTATCAAATATATAAATAAACTGATCAAAAAGCAGATAAATATTTCCGTTTTTATCTATCTTCATATTTTGAACGTATGAGATTCCCCCTTCGATTTCCGCTCCCAGTTCTGTTTCACTTATCAACCTGCCATCCTCACCAACTATGCGGAGAATATATGTAGTCTGCTCACTCACATAATTAGCAAATAACAGATAAATCTCCCTTTGCGGGGACACACTCATATCATGCAGCCATTCCCCGGAGCCGGTTACCGGCTCATACGGAATCTGCATAAAATTAGTTCCATCCGACTCGCATTTATACAAATACTGCATTACGATATCTGATTCACCCTTTTCCGGTTCCTGATATTGTGAAGTAAAAATATAGACGCTATCCTCCACAATTGCATACTCAGAAATCTCACCTTTTATTTCATTCATACAGGAAAGCAACTTATTGTCATAAACAAGCTGTTCATAACCATAAACAAGTTCCTCTATATCCGGCTCTTCTTTACCGGAATCACTACAACCGGAAAGCGAAACCACCATCACCATCATCCATGTGAAAAACCACAGTTTTTTATTACGTATTCTCTTATTATCTATATGAAATAATCCTTTTTCCATTCTTTTTTCCCTTTCTCCCTTTTTTCACTTTTATTCTCTTTCTAATCCGATTGTTTGATCTGCCCGAAACTCTTCATAAAAAAAATAAAGTAGCAGAACGTAAAGCGGACCTAAAAAAATACCGGAAAATCCTATGATTCTGACGCCGACATAAATACTAACCAGTGTTGCAAGCGGCGAAATTCCGGTCTTTGCACTAATAAATCTTGGTTCCAAATACTCTCTCGCAATTATACAACAAATATAGGTGGCAAGCAATAGACACGCCTGGTAGTACTCGGCGTTCAACATCTTCCAAAGTAGCATTGGGACAATCACAATTCCGGTTCCGATGAAAGGAAGCAAATCCAGACACGCGGTTAACAATGCGAGTCCTAAACTCCGTTTGATTCCCGCCAGCCAGAATCCCACCAGACAAATCAGTGCTATCACAGATATGATTTTCATCTGAGCTCCCAAAAATATTTTCAAAAATTCTAATACTCTGTCCGCATATTTTTGATATCCGGACCATGGACCCTGTTTGATTCCATCCCACTCTTTTGTCAACAGCACAACAGACAATGTGACAAACACGAAAAACGCTCCTGCAGAAAATAGCAGCTTCATACCGCCAAGGGACCTTTCAAAAATTCCCGGTACCAGCTCTGTCTGCCAGTTTCCTGACATTTTCGTCACAGCCCCTCTCATTTCTTCCATTAAATATCCGCTCCTTAAATGAAGCTGTGTTTCTATCCAGTCGCAACATACGCCTGCTTTCTCCTCCATGACCGTCGCATATGTTTCGTACTCCTCCAAAAGCAAGTATCCCTTTTCTATCAGACTATAACCGCAAAATCCAAGAATGAATACCCCCAAAAGAAACAATAGCATCAAAAAAAGGAGTGCACATATCCCTTTTCCAATATGGATTTTTCGATGCACATACAAAATAAGCGGACGGAGCGCAACTGCAAGCAACGCACCTATAATAAATGGGTATATGAGGGGTACCACGAAACGGAAAACGAGAAATAATCCAATTGCGGCACCTGCAAACCTTATCTTTTCCTTATTTTTCTCCCATACGCTCCACATAAAAAACACCCATACCATCCTTTCCGGATTAGTATAGGCATTTCCTTTAAAAATCATAGCTGTCAAAAACTGGCTTGCGTGGCTTGATTTCAAACTCCATTTGTTTCTTTGTTTTTGGATGTAAAAATGATAATTTATATGCACAAAGTGCAACATCCCTTACTTTTTTTTGCATTGACAGCTCCTGAGACTTTGCCGTTCCATATTTTGTATCTCCTAATAGTGGCATTTTCGCATGTGACATTTGTGCGCGAATCTGATGAAAACGCCCGGTTACCAGCTCTATCTCCATTAGGGCTGTATTCTCTTCTCCCTCACTTATCTTGCGATAGAATAAAATAGCATTTTGACTTTCTTTTTGTTTTTTTCCTGTGACTACTTCCATTTTACCACTCTTTTTATCCTTGAGCAGTTCATCTGCAAGCTCTGTCATTTCCTTTGAGAGCTCGCAAACACTTCCTTCTAATCCACATACCACAGCCAAATATTTTTTTTTCAAACTTCCTTTTGTCAGCTGTGCACTTAAATTTCCTGCTGCCTCTTTGGTCTTTCCCAGCACCATCAGTCCCTCGACGGGTTGATCAAGACGATGTACCAACCCTACATACGGACGTTTCAAATAACCACAAATCTCACTCACCACATCCGGCTGCGTCACTTTCGCCGATTGCGCTGCCAATCCCGCCGGCTTATAAATTACCAGAATTTCTTTATCTTCAAAAATAATTTCCGTTTTCATTCCCTGCCGTTTATCTCCTTGTTTGTGTTTTTGTATTCACTTGGCATAATCCATTCTTACAAACTTCTTTCCATTCGGTAATTCTCTATCTTCCACCTGTTCTATACTATAACCGATTTCCTGCATACATTTCGTAAGTGCTGTCTCTTCCATTTGGTGATGTACCTGATCTAAACAATCAAAGGAATGTATATACGGGGAATCAGAGACAAATGTATCCCCCGTGTTTATCTGTATAATGCAGGAAATATATTGTGGTTTTACCATACCTACTACTCGTTGAAAACATTCATAACCGATATATTCAATTAACAGATTTGCAATCAATAACTCAGAATGAGGTAACTGCAAATCCTTACTTAACAAATCCATACGGATGGTTTCAAATCTGTCCCCCAAATGCTGATATCTCTTTTTACATTCCGCAAGAAACGTTTCATTGACATCAATGCCATATACCTTTTTAAGATTTGATTTTTCTATATGTTCTATTCCATTTCCACCGGCCACGCCCAGAACCATTGCAGTCTTTATCTCATATGTAAAAAACTGGTCCTTCATCATTTCATTCAATATCTGAAGCTGATAAACACTCTCCAGACTCATATGATTCTCATAATCAGATAAATTGATTTCTTCCCACGGATTGTGCATATAATCTCTCCTTAACCCACTTCATTAATGTACTTATATCATATAATATTAGTGAAACAAAGCATTTTTTTCTATCGAGATTTCATTTTTCTGCAATCCGGTTGTTTTATATCGTCTTTTATGAACATATCATACTTTGCTTGAATATAAGATTTAAATGCAGTGCAATCGCTTAATAAACCCTTTTTTAATTTATCGCTTGTGCTAAGCGCCAAGTTAAACTGCTGCTGTGTAATATCACCATTTTGAAGCGCAGCTTGAAGTTCATCCATATCATCTTCTATTACCGTACCATCCGGATATACCACCAAATCCAGATATAAATCATAAAAGTAAGCAACTCCATCTTCATCGTACCCCTGCTCCGCAATCATATCTATGTAGCATACCTGAATTTCGTGTTTTTCATTCATCATAACCGTAATACAATAATAATCATCCTGCGGCATTATTGTCAGCCATTGATAATTATGATTACATACGATGACTTCTTCTTGGTTATATTTCCAAATCTGCGGTTTGGTTACTTCCAATATATTTAATAGTCCTAAATATCCTGAAAACTCAGCCGTATTCACTGTTTTTCCAATTCTCGTTTTTTTATTAATGCATTTCCATTCATCGTACGTTATTCTGCATTTGTACATATACTTGCCCCCAAATCCTTTCTTCTCGTATTGATTATTTCAAATGGTAACTTTATTTCATTCCCTTAAAAGAAACGAAAAAAGATACTACACATTATGTAATACGTAGTATCTTTAAAAAAAATTGGTTTTCTATTATTTATTCATTTCATCCACAAACGCTTCGCTTCTTGCAGTGAGTTCTACCCATGCAGGTCTAAAACCGCTCTTTATCGCGTTACGGACAGATTTTATATTGGACCACGCAGCACAGTAAAAAGGTACCTTACCATTTTTCAATATTTCAATTGCAAGTTTGCTTGTAATGGCCGATGCGATACCATTCCTCCTATATGGTGGAAGGACATCAACGCCTATTTGATACATCGTTTCACAATCAGCGCTGCAACCTGCAAGTCCTACAAGTTTACCATTATCAAATGCTCCTACCGCAAGCCTGTCCCGCTCTCTTTTTCCTTCACTTAAGGCATTGTTCCATTCATTGGTATAATACTGTTCAAAATCGTTCGGATGCAAAACCCTCAATTCATAATTGCAATCTATTTCCTTTAGTTCGTTCATATCCGGAAGAAAATATTCTGCCATAAAACAAACTTTATAACCAAACTCCGCTAATCTCTCATTCAGCGCAATTACATTTGGCGTTTCAAAGCAATGCTCAACCGCATATTTATTTATGTACCATTCAACTGTTTCTTTCATTCTCGGGCTAACTTGCGCAACGATATTGTTTCCATACGATACCAAATCGCACTCAAACGGAAGCGGCAGATAAACTCTCGCCTTTTCGTGTTTTTGCGATAAAACAACCTTGTTTTCATTTAAAAGAAAATCATCAGCATTACAGTTACAATCATATGCAGATTGTTGCAACGCGATTTCTAAAATTTCTTGATTCGTCATATTTATAATCCTAATCCCTCACTCACATTTGCCTTTAACCACTTGGCAACACCATCTTCATCATTACTTTCTATTATCCCTGTGGCCAGCTCCTTTAACTCATCAACTGCGTTACTGACAGCGTAGCACTCATCCGAAATTTGGAACATAGGAATATCGTTGATTGCGTCCCCGAAAGAAATCACTCTGTCACAGTTCCAAAGCTTCATCAGATTTTGAATTGCCTCTGCTTTCGTTGCTTTCTTCGGCATAATCTCACACCAGTACTCCGGTCGGTATATCTCCTGATGCAAGGTACAGGTATATCTGTCATCCTGAGAAAAAATATCATATACCGGTAATAGCTCCTCCCGCTCTCCAATGCAAGTAATGTAAAACATGTCGCCGTCATACAGCGCATTAGCATCTTTCAGAGGTCGAAAACGCTTGTCTCCTTTACGCATGTCAAGATAGTATTGGGTTCCTTCATTTTCTTTATCCGTAACCCAGGACACTCTCTCATCTCCGTCGACATAAGCATACACCAGGGGACTGATATCAAAACTGCCCAGAACTTCTATAATTTTGTCCGTTTCCTCTTTCTGAAAATAAGCAGACGCCAAGATTTCATTGGTGGATGGATTGATAATGAAGGCACCGTTATAAGCAATAATCGGAATATTGGTCGACAGGCCCTTGGTTACCACAGCCGCTGACACCAAAGATCTGGCCGTCGCATAGGTGAACAGCACTCCCCTTGCCACCAAATCATTAATAATATCCAGACTGTATTGATTAATGCGGCTATGCGTATTTAATAAAGTCCCGTCTAAATCCGTAACATATAATGTTTTCATACACGTTCCCTCTGCCTTATCTTTCCTTTGTCCTGCTTCCTATCTACCAAACTATATTTGCTGCCATATATCACATTCTGATTATCCCAACTGTAACATCGCATCCATGCTCTTCTTTGCCGCCAGACGCACTTCCTCAGATAAGATAATCTCCTCACCTGCATCGCCTTTCACACAATGATATACATCTGCCAAGGTGGTCAGCTTCATATCATGACATACCAGCTTCTTAGATAAAGGATAAAATTTTTTATCCGGACATTCAAATTGCAGATGCTGAACAATGCTGTTCTCTGTTCCAATGATAAACTCTTTGTGCGTACTCTTCTTCACGTAATCCATAATTCCTGTTGTACTTCCTATGTAATCCGCCATTTCGGTCACACCATTTACACATTCCGGATGAACCAAAAACTGCGCATTTGGATGTTTTTCTTTTACTTCTAATGCTTCTTTCTTTGTAATTCCCGCATGAATCGGACAGCCACCCTGAACCAATTGCAAATTTTTTTCCGGAACCTGTTTCGCAACCCATGCTCCCAGATTGCAATCCGGAATAAACAAGATATCTTTTTCTTTCATGTTGCGCACAATTTTCACTGCAGAAGCAGATGTTACGCAGACATCACAGACTGTCTTTAACTCGGTTGTTGTATTTATATAAGCCACTACTGCATATCCCGGGTACTGTTCTTTCAGCTTATTTATCGTTTCCACGTCAAACTGTCTTGCCATAGGACAATCCGCATCCGAATGGGACAAAATCACCTTCTTCTCCGGCGATAAAATCTTCACTGTTTCTGCCATAAAACGGACACCACACATTAAAACGGTCTGTTGCGTTGCCTCTGCCGCTTTTTCGCTTAATCCGTAAGAATCACCGATATAATCCGCAATCTCTAAAATATCATGATTTTGATAGGCGTGTGCCAAAATACAGATATCCTTTTCCTTCTTCAGTTTCATAATCGCATCTTGTAATTGTCTTGTTGTATTCATAATATTCTCCATTCTTGCCCATCAAACCTTAATTCAATCTTGCAAATAATTCGTATTTCTTCTAATGATTCCTCTAAACTGTTACACATTATAATAAAGTAGGTTCATGGTGTCAAGACATATGTATACCTCTACTTATCACCTGTCTTGTCATTTGTAAAATCATGTGTTATACTGTTCGCTGTGATTATTGAATTAGACAAATTTACACGTGCATTCGCACGAGAAAGATGGTTTTATGACAACAGATATACTGATTGTGGGAAGCGGCTGCGCCGGTCTATATGCTGCGCTCCATCTCCCCAAAGAGAAAGCGGTTACCATTATCACCAAAACCGATGCGAAAAGCAGTGACTCCTTTCTGGCACAGGGAGGCATGTGCATGTTAAAGGACCCCGGTGATTACGACTCATATTTTGAAGATACGTTAAAAGCCGGCCACTATGAGAATGACAAAACTTCGGTTGAGATTATGATAAAATCGTCACCTGATGTGGTGGAAGATTTAGTCAGCTACGGCGTAGATTTTCAAAAGGAAGCGGACGGCTCCTTTTGTTTTACCAGAGAAGGTGCTCACTCCGACAAGCGAATTCTCTTTCATAAGGATATCACAGGAAAAGAGATTACCTCTCATTTGTTAGAACAGGTCAGAAAGCAAGAGAATATCTCTATCTTGGAACACACCTGCCTTCTGGATCTGCTCTGCGAGGATAATACCTGCTATGGCGCAGTCGTTCAAACTGCAGATGGGACCATTTCACGAATCATTGCAGACTATACCTTACTTGCCACAGGCGGTATTGGCGGATTGTATCGACATTCCACCAATTTCTGCCATTTGACCGGTGATGCAATTGCTCTTGCACTAAAATATGATATCCGGACAAAGGATTTAAATTATATTCAAATTCATCCTACCACCCTTTATACAAAGGAAAAGAAGGATCGTAGTTTTCTTATTTCCGAGTCCGTTCGTGGGGAAGGTGCCCTTTTATATGACAAACATATGCAACGCTTTGTGGACGAATTGTCACCCCGTGACTTACTCACACAAGCGATATATGCACAAATGGAAAAGGACGGAACCGATTTTGTCTGGGAAGATTTAAGACCGATTCCAACCGAAGAACTGGAATTACATTTTCCTAATATTGTAGCTCACTGCAAAGAAATGGGATATGATGTGACCAAAGAATGTATTCCTGTAGTTCCGGCACAGCACTACTTTATGGGAGGCATTGAAGTGGATTACAATTCAAAAACATCCATGGAACGCCTTTATGCGATTGGTGAAACTGCCTGCAACGGAGTACATGGTAAAAATCGTCTTGCAAGCAACTCCCTTTTAGAAAGTCTGGTTTTTGCCAAACGTGCTGCATATAATCTTGCAAGTGACTATCAGGATGCGCAGGGCAAAGGAAATACCATTGCATCAGACATTACCAATGAGACCGATGTGGAAGCACTTGCAAATACCTATCGCGAATTAATTCTTCCAAAGTTGAAGCAAAAAAAATAATAATACATATAAATTGCAACATAAAAACTATCAATGATAGAAAAAACAATTCAGAAAGGACTACTAACATGAATAATCCAATTACATTAACATTAAATGCAGATCCATTAATCTTAAGCGCGCTCCGCGAAGACATTACAAGCGAGGATGTCTCCACCAACAGTGTCACTCCTGAGAAACAAATGGGTGCGGCCGACCTAATCTGTAAAGAAGACGGTATCATCTGTGGACTTGAGATTTTCGCCAGAGTATTTACGCTCCTGGACCCAAGCACTCATGTAGAATTATTAGCCAAAGACGGCGATGCAGTAACTAACGGACAGCTTCTCGCTAAATTAACCGGTGATATTCGCACCATATTAAGCGGTGAGCGAACTGCACTCAATTATCTGCAGCGCATGAGCGGTATTGCTACTTATACTCATAATGTAGCAAGCCTTTTAGAAGGTACTTCCATCAAGCTTTTAGATACCCGAAAGACCACTCCAAACAACCGCTTATTTGAAAAGTATGCTGTACGAGTAGGTGGCGGTAATAATCACCGTTATAATCTGTCTGACGGCGTGTTATTAAAAGATAACCATATCGGTGCAGCAGGCGGTGTGCGTCAGGCAATCGAAATGGCTAAGGCCTATGCACCTTTTGTTCGTAAAATAGAAGTAGAAGTAGAAAACCTTGAAATGGTTCGCGAGGCAGTAGAAGCAGGCGCTCACATCATCATGCTGGATAACATGTCCCATGATCAGATGGCTGAAGCATTAAATATCATCGACGGACGTGCAGAAGTGGAGATTTCCGGAAATGTCACAAAAGAGAACATCGAGAAAATAAAAGACCTCAAGGTAAATTATATCTCATCCGGAGCGCTTACACACTCCTCCCCTATTTTAGATGTCTCTTTGAAAAACCTTCATCCGATTGATTAGCAAAAAGAAAGGAAAAGCTCATGAACGGCGAGGAACGAAGAACCAAAATTATAAATCTGTTAAAACAAAGCGAGGTTCCACTTTCAGGAACTCAGCTTGCCGGGCAGGTTGGCGTCAGCCGCCAAGTCATCGTACAAGACATTGCATTGTTGCGCGCGAATGCATATGCAATCGTCTCTACAAATCAAGGCTATTTGCTATCGGATTCATTTACAGCCAGCCGTGTTTTCAAAGTGATTCACACCGATGAAGAGGTGGAAGAAGAACTGTCATTAATCGTTGATTGTGGCGGTCGTGTGGAAAATGTTTTCGTGTCCCACAAGATTTATAATATCGTCAAAGCACCTATGAACATCCGCTCTCGCTTGGATGTAAAACGATTTATAGATAATCTTACCTCAGGCAAATCCAGTCTACTAAAAAACGTGACTTCCGGTTATCATTATCATACAGTTACCGCAGAAAGCGAAGAATTATTGGATTATATCCACGATGCCCTAAAAGAGCGCGGATTTTTAGCTCCTTTACAGGATTACGAACCGGTGGATTTCCAAAAAGCAAACAAAGGATCTGATGCTCCATAGATGTTTCTATGCTGCACCAGATCCTTTTTATTTCTTTATTTTCCTAGTGAAACGTGTTGTCCAACTTTTGACCTATCTTGCTCCCAAAATCACGCCGAGTTGCTCCACAAGGCCTGCGTTTTGTCCAACGGAAATCTCCCCGACCTTATCACAGATACGCTCCATGTACTCAAGCTCCTTGAGCCTGTAGAGCGTCTTGTTTTCCTCCATTAACTTTGCGGTATTTAGCAAAGATCTGGTAGACGCAACTTCTTCACGTCTTGCAATGACATTTGCTTGTGCATTCTTTTCCGCTACGAGAACAGAGTTCATGATATCTTTGATTTCACCCGGAAGGATGATATCTTTAATACCTGCGGCCAAAAATTCCACATAAAACTCCGGCGCCTTTTTCGACACCTTGGCAAACACTTCCTTGGATATGCTTTCCTTTCGTTCGAGAATTTCGTCCAACTTGTAATTGCCCGTAAGTTCCCTCACAACAAGCTGCACCATCGAGTAAAGCTGCTGATCAAGATTCTTTATATTCTCTACCAGCGCAACCGGATCATTTATCTTATATGTACACGCCACGTTCATTCGGATACCAATCTTATCCTTCGTCAGAATCTCCTGTCCGATGACATTCAATTCCGTCTGTTTTACATCCATCACATGCGCAGTTACTTGTGCAGCATAATTCCAGAAACGATATACACCGCTTTCCAGCGTTCTCTGAAGCACATTGTCAAAGTAAATCAATCCGACCTGTCCTTCACCAACAGACACGGTTGAGTAAAATCTTGTCGGAATCATCTCAAGCATGTGCTTGGTCACTTCTTTTCCCATTTCAACCTGTTCCATGGATACAAACTTAATCTCACACTTTTCAAACACATTCCAAAAAATATATTCCTTTCTGTTTGCGCACATGCGAAGTGTGTCGTTGACATAGATTAGTCCGAGATATCCGTCCGGAATCTGAAAACGCACTGTTCTATCTTCAAATTCCTTATTCTCAGCAAGTACCTGATACGGAACTTCCAAAAACTCCACTTCTCCTTCCATTGTTTCCACGAAGACTTCATATCCAAGTGTCTTTGATACATAGTGCTTTCCTGTGAAAAGCATCTTTACAAACACACCATTCTTTGTTAAAAATCCTGTTTCGTTTTCTTTTATAATTACTCTCATTTGATTACCTCCGTTTTAAATAAAGAAGTAGTCCCTCTTTTTCGTCATTACTTTGTGATGGAAGCAAAAGGAATTTCCCGGATGCACAGGAGGACTTCAAGTATTCGGATGCGTCAGTACCTGTATGCAATCGCAATTTAGAAACTGCTCTTACTCACAAATACCGATACCTCGTTTCCTATCCGTTGTCCTATACTAACCAAAGAAATTTGCTTTTCCTTCAGATCACACAGCAAATTGCAGCAAGCTGCGTGACGAAAAAGAATTTCTACATCTTGGTTGAGACCATCTCGGTCAGGGCGGATTTGAACCGCGAACTTTTGTTCTGCCACTTTAAGTGTTGCTCTACCGTCTGAGCTACCGTTTTCACGGAGTGGAATCGAACCACCGACAGACACTACTTCCTCTTTTACGCTTTACAGGCGTTTGTGAAGACATACCACGGCATACAAACATGCTACGAGCACTTGCACCGCCGGGCAGGAAATCTTTTCCGATACCCGCGCAAAGTAGTATTCTTCTAACATATATGTGATTCTGCATTTGCAGATATCAGCCTTTTACAACTCCCACTGTCTTTAACTTTCTGACAATATCCACCATGTCGGTCTGCTGCTGCATAACCTCATCGATGTTTTTGTACGCAAATCGACACTCCTCTGCCACGTCGTTTTTTTTGCGTTTACCCAGAACAACTCCCTGCTCCTTAAGGTCAACCACAACCTGCTCTACCGTAAACGCGGTACGTGCACCGCTTCTTGAGTATGATCTTCCCGCTCCGTGAGACGAAGAACAGAATGACTCCGGATTACCTTTGCCGGACACCACATAACTATAAGAACCCATCGCTCCCGGAATAACTGCAAGCTCGCCCTCTCTTACACGGGTTGCACCTTTTCTGTGCACCCACACATTCGCACCATAATGATGCTCAAGCGCCGCATAGTTGTGATGACAGTTAATCTTCTGTGTAAACTCCACATTTTTATCTGTATACTTTTCAATTAACTCCTTCACGATAATACATACTTTTTGAATCATACGTTCTCTGTTCTCAAATGCATAATCAAGAGCCAGGTCCATCCAGCGAATGTACTGCTGCCCTTCCTTCGTATCTACAGGCAAAAACGCAAGTCTGTATTCATCCGGAACCGCACTGTGCCATGTTTCATTCAGGTTTCTTGCCAAGCTGTGAAAATAATCGCAGATCTCCTTTCCCATATGACGGCTTCCGGAATGAAGCATAATACAAAGGTAGCCGTCCTGATCCTCCTGAATTTCAATAAAGTGGTTACCACCACCGAGTGATCCGACCTGATAATATCCGTCCTCGATTAGCGGAAGAAGCTCCGAATTTTCCTCATATTTAAATATTTCCTCTTTTGCCTTATCAAGCACTTTCGACGGTTGCGGGACTTTATAACGTTCCACTCCCAGCGGAATCGCTCTCATAATATTTCCAACGATAGCCTGTATGAGGGTTCCATTACCCGTAGCCACTTCTCGAATCTCTTCCATCCTGATATTGGATGCCACAAACACCATTCCACAGCCGATATCAGCCCCCACTGCATTCGGTATAATTACACCTTTTGTTGCAATCACACCTCCAATTGGCATTCCTTTTCCGGTATGCGTATCCGGCATTAAGCAGACCCACTTATGTAAAAATGGAAGGTTTGACAGGTGATATGCCTGTTCCATACAAGACTCCTCCACTTTATCCTTACTTTCCAGCCATACCTTAATTGGAAACTTCGTTTTTTCATTGCAAATCACAAACATTGTCATTCCCTCCTTTTTTGTTTTGTCATGTTTCATTTGCTGATGAAATTATCATAAACTTACTTGGTAAATTTTTCATTTCAAAAAAGTTGCGAACTTAAAAAGTCATACAAACAGGTATTTCATATTTGTAGTTTATGCTATACTGAGTTTACGAAAAAAATGAAAGGAGCCGCTTATGTCAGAATTCAAAGAACTGATCAAAAGTTTTCCCAAGACTAGAGAATATGTACGTGACTTTTTTGTATATGGATTTAAAACCAGAGATGATTTCAAGGACAAAAGCGGCCGCACCTACGACAATGAGCGACGCCGAATCGAAAGCTGGCTCGGTGCGTTTGTTAAACAGGATTACACAAGCATGGGCAAAAATATCTCTCTTGCCATCGACAGCAATCTGCTTGATACGAACCCTCTTTACCGGGTGTGGAAAACCAAAAGTTTTACAGACAACGATATACAGCTACATTTTTACATATTAGATTTTTTAGATGATGAAGAAGGCTATACTATTGAACAGATTACAGACGGGATTCTAATCGATTATGACCTATGCTTTGACGCCCAAATGATCCGGCGCAAATGCAATGCCTATGTAAAAGAAGGGATTCTGCGAAAAGAAAAGTCGGGCAAAGACCTGTTGTACTTTAAAAACGAAAATTTTGCTGAAATAGCCGCTGATCATCCGGCGCTGATCTATGCCCTGAAATTCTTCACCCAGAGCTCTCCGCTTGGCATCGTCGGTGACACAATTCTCGACAATTTCGATGAAACAAACAATACATTCCGTGTCAAACACGGATTCCTCGTTCATACACTAGAAGACGAAATGCTCCTTCTACTTCTTTCTGCTATGCAGCAAAAATATGAAGTAAAAATCACCCTGCGCGGAACGCGAAGCCATGTACAGTCAATTGTCTCAGGGGCTCCGCTTCAGATTTTTACAAGTACAAGAAGCGGGAGACGTTTTCTCTGCCTTCATCTAACGGAAAAAAAACGCTTTAACTGTATACGCTTAGATAGCATTAAAGAAGTTGAGTTATCCAAACCAGCGGATGGATACGATATTCTACGACAATCACTGATAAATAACCACCCTTACATTTGGGGCGTTTCCTTTCAAAATGCTTCCTGCAATCGTCTAGAAAAAATAAAGCTGACGTTGCACATCAATGAAAAATATGAGATGTTCATTATTGAACGCCTGCAGCGTGAAGGAAAAGGCGGCGCCATTACAAAGATTGCTCCAAATACCTTTACTTATGAAAAGGCCGTCTTCGACAGTCACGAAATGCTCCCTTGGCTACGTACCTTTACCGGTCGTATCATAGATTTGGAATGTGACAACCCCTTCGTCCGAAATCAATTTCTCTACGATATACAGCGCATGTATGACTTGTATGATATCTGATTTGCCGCGTACCGGTAATCAAGAAAGGAGAACCCATGGAAATTTTTTCTGAAATCTACAACTGCTATTACCAAATCATGAAACATATATTACGCAGAAGCAATAGCGTTACCGTGGAAGATCTGCGTGTTACAATTGCAAGCAAAGGCTATGAAGAGAGTCTTCTTTATTTGATTCCAAAACTCACCTCAGGCGAGTGGGATTTTTTTGACCGAGATGGCGAACTTTACCTTACAAAAATCTCAAAAGACTTCTATGTACCTCTCACAAATCTGCAGAAAGCTTACGTCAAAACCATCCTATCCGACGCAAAAATACAACTATTTTTGGATGCAGACATGACAGAAAAGCTCCTTGCACTTTTTAGAGATATTCCGGTTCTTTGGTCACAAGATGATTTTTACTACTATGATCGTTATGTAAATCGTGATCCTTTTGAGAACTCCACATACATACATAATTTCCGTACAATCCTTACAGCGATGAAACACGGACAATATGTCGATATTGAGTATGTTGGAAAAAACGATAAGCGCGTGCATCATCACTACCTGCCTTGT
Source organism: Lachnospiraceae bacterium (assembly GCA_045588655.1). Classification (GTDB taxonomy): domain Bacteria; phylum Bacillota; class Clostridia; order Lachnospirales; family Lachnospiraceae; genus SVFI01. Next base: position 80,979 of record JAZNEP010000059.1, read on the forward strand.
CGCTTGGAATACTCAATTAAAAATGACAAATTTCGATTGCTTGCCACCGCCAAAAACGCACGCAGTCCACGCATTGAGATCCTGAACTTAGAACGCGTGGCAGACGTTTCACTCATGGATACCTACGCAACAGAAATACCGAATATCGACCAATTATTAAAGGCAGACGATTACAAAGAACCTGCCAGACTTCTTATTCATACAGATCGCAATGCTCTCGAGCGCACGATGCTTCAGTTTGCTAATTATGAGAAAAACACAACAAAAATAGACGATCATACATATGAGTGTTTGATTTATTATAATCAAAAAAATGAGACCGAGCTTCTGATTGAAGTACTCTCCTTTGGTCCTCGAATCGAGGTACTAGGTAGCGAGCGCTTTTTAAATCAGGTAAAACAGCGTCTGACTTTACAGAAACGACGTGGTAAATTTTAAAGTTACTTTATCCATATAAGTTTCTATATTTTCGCAAAGATTTGTATCCTTTACTCTACCTTTCAATCAAGTCTTCCATCGTACAACCAAGAGCCTTAGCAAGACGATACATGGTATCTGCACTCGCCTTATTAATGTTTTTGTTTCGCTGTTCATACATTTGAATGGAACGAAGACTAACACCGGAGCGCTCAGCCAACTCCAATTGGGTAAAGCCATAAGTAATACGAATACGTTTCAAGTTGGTTTCGGAAAAATATTCTCTCATTTGCGAATCCATAATATCAACAAACTTGGTAATGTCTGCCTCGTGCAGTGTATAATACATTTTCTGTAAATCTTCAAAGGATACAACTTCAAAAATATCACTGTACTTCCTTTCGGAATGCCAATGATAATATGCAACTGCCCATCCAATCCAGTATTCCTTGGAACGTTCAAAATGTTCCTTCGATTCTACCATCAATTCCTGTCCCTTGCTCTCCCTCACAATTTCCCGAGCAATTTCTATACCACTTTTCCCTACAAGATAGGCAGGTTCGCCATTTTCCATTCTTTTTCTTACAGAGCTGACAACAAACATCTTCACAAAATCATTTCCGGAAATATTGCCGTCATTAACTGCATAATCAAAGGCATCTCCAAGTACCGACTGTGCCTTACTCAAATATATTTCTTGGTATGCGCGAGTCATCGTTTTTTATGCCTCCTCTTATAATATCCTGAATATACAAACCATCACTTTCTTCCTCAATCATTTCCAAATAATGCTGATTAGCCTCATCATCTCTTGCTTTGCGAAGAACAAAATACTGCTCTTTCCTTGCAACCTCAAAGCCTTCATATTTTAATTTCGAAAAAGCAAACTTCGATTTTATAACAATTTGTTCCCCTAACTTACCAAGTTGCATTGCACGTGCAAGCTGTTCCACAGAAATACCATTATTAAGAAAAGCTTCCGCATAATCAAAATAGGAATCATCTGCACGATATCCGGTTATTAGATCAAATGCATTTACATTAATACTGAAGTTATCTATCAAATACCTCTTTGCTCGTCTCGCCACAGGCGTTTTGATAGAAAACAGACGGTGTTCCACCAAAACAGCAATCCAGTTAAGAATGGTATACTCCGGATTATTTAAATTCAAAATATTTAGATATTCCGTATCTAGTGTATAACGATTGGAAAAACCATCCCGTAGTGAGGATACCGCCCATTCTTTTGCTAGATCTTCACTTTCCGTACAGTAGAACCCCAGACCAAAATCATTATTCTTCTTGCCCTCACCAAAAATTGGCTGTTCCACCATTTTCTCTGAACCATGGTATATCGTAATCAGTTTATCCACTTCCCTAACCTCCATTCCTCCTTATTACTTATCCTTATTGTATCACCAAGGTGATAGTTGGTCAATGTGGTTTCGGTATATTTGAATAAACTAAAAATAGCATTTTATGGATTTTTGCGCTCATATTCCAACTTAGTAATCGAATACAAATATTCTCCTGATGATATCCCTGTTTTAGGGTAATATCGAATTCTATCATCGCTTACCTTCTTCATTTTTAGTTTTTTCATTACACTTTCGGATGCTATGTTTTTCGAATCACAATATGATATTATCTTTTCAATGTCCAAATTTTCAAATGCATAATTAATTAAGGCACTTGCTGCTTCAGTTGCAAATCCTCTATTTCTATATTTATGATGTATTGTCCAACCAATTTCACATGCTTTTCTCTCTTCGCAATATTCCAAATTAATACCACCTATTACTTTAGAATTAAAAAGTATCACATACTCTCTGTCATCTGGTTCTTTTTTATTCCATTCATCAACTGCATAATCTACAAAGCTCTTCGTTTCATCTATTGTTTCTTTCGGTAAAAACATCATCATTGTTATACTTTTATCACTTGCATATTCGTGAATTTCATCTATATCACTGTAAATAATAGGCCTGATTACTAATCTTTCAGTTTTAATATTATTTCCCATATTTAGGTACTCTCCTTAAAACGATATACTACACCTTAAGCATAGTATCTTTGCATCCTTCCCCTGCATTTAACAAATATATCGCATCTCTTCCATATTATCTTCAACAACACCAGTTTCTACAAATCCAATAGAATTATAAAGATGTTTTGCTATTCCATTTCCCAAAGCAACACCCGTATATATTTCATTAACTCCAAAAGTTTCAATTAAATACTTTATTGCAAGTTGTAATGCTTCTCTACCATATCCGCAATTTTGATAATGCCTATCTATCAAAAATTTCCATAATGTATAATAGTTCTTAGTCTTGTAATAACCCAGCATAACAAATCCTACTGGTACCTCATTTTCATATATCGCAAACGGGAATGCCGTTTCCTTATATGCCCACGCTTGGGCCAATGAATACACAACTGAAGATACAAAAGCTTCCTGATTGTCGAAAACCTTCAAATTTAAAACTTCTTCAAAATTATTCTCCGTTATTTCTCTAAGTTCAACCATTTAATCCTCCAAATGCTCAATTTATTGCACTTTTCCCGCAGGAATATTCCCATTTCGCTGATATACAATTATAACGAGGGAAATCCCCAAAAGCAGCGCATATTTTATCTGAATTTCATCGTATTATTATCCATAAATTTGAGCAACCAACTCTTCATATACCATATCCATTACTTCCTTATTTGGATAATGTCCCGAATTGTTTACAACTTTACATTTTAGATATGTACTTCCCTCTGTAACTTCCTTCACTGTTTTGGTAGATGCAACTATATCTGTATCACCTTGTATTATTGTGTACGGGATGTTTATATTTTTTAATGTTGATGATAAGTCTAATTTTAATATTTCTTTCCATAAAGAAACATTTTTCAAATAACCATTCATCATAATGGCTTTAAAATCCTTAAATTTATAATCTGGGCTCGTTAATAATCCCCATATAACAGCTCCCATCGGTGTTGCTTCTCCGTTTTTGTTTTCGTAACCACTTGTATATTTTCGTATGCTTGAAGAAACCAACTGTAATTCTTTTGCTGTAATTTTATCTATATTGGCATTTTTAATTGTATTTAACTTTATATCTGAAAGTTTTGATTTTTGTAATTCTTCATATACTTCTTCATTAAAAAATACTTCTTTTATAATTTGCCCACAAACCACAACACCTTTTACTGTATCTGTTACTTTTTCCAAAACCTTTGCACTTAAAATAGACCCCCACGATGTTGCAAAAATATAAATAGGATTTTCGGGAAACATTCTCTTTATTTCACAAATTAAATCTTTTGTCATATCAACAAACGTTTCTATTGTAAACTGTTCATCAATAACATAATTATTAATTCCGCAACCTAATTGGTCCCAGTACACCATAATAAATTTATCTGTAAATTGTGGGAACAATCCTCGGCACCCTACTGAAAAAGGTATCGGCGTACCTGGACCACCATGCAAAAAAATTACTATCGGTAATTCTTTATTTTTTCCTTCAACCAATATTTTTTGATTATATCCGCCAAGATTTAACGTATATATTTCAGATATTTCATTATTAGCAATAATTTCTTTTCGCTTCTTATTCATTGTCTATGCCTCACTTAAACAATAATTCTTTTTGCATACTTAAACGATATCTACGAGTGTCGCCATAGCTGTAACAATTTTGTTAGCGTATATCCAAGACACAAAAAAGTAACCATCTCCAGCCAAGGTAACGGTTACTTCTTGTAAACTGAATACTAAGGAAGTGGTAATATTCCCATTTCGCTGATAAAAAAATTATAACGAGGGAAATCCCCAAAAGCAACGCGTATTTTATATTAATTTTTTGGAATCATTTCGAAGTTTTTAGAAAAAAAGATACTACACATTAAGCATAGTATCTCTATAAATTGGGATTTGATGATTTCTTTCATACAAAAGAAACTTTTTATACAAACATTCCATCCGAGATAAGCTTTAGCAACAGTAACCTTTCTCTTTCGAACAAACATGGCACTTCACCTGCCAACAGTCTATCGCTATTCTCTTGCAGAATTTCAAATGGATTCGCAAAAACAAAATGATAACCGTTTTTAATCTCATTTTCCGTTAATTCTACTTCATCAACTTTATCTTCTACTTGACACAAGAAATAGTAATTATCCTGTACGTAAACAGGCTCATACATCCCTTTTCTCACAAAATGAATATATCCATATTCTTTGATTGATTCGGGAATTATCCGCAAGCCTGTTTCCTCATGCATTTCTCGAACAACTGCTTGCTCCATGGTCTCTCCTATTTCTATTCCTCCCCCAGGTATTACATATGCTCTGTGCTTGTCTACATAACACATAGCAATCTTTTTCCCTTGAATGACAATACCACAGGAAGAACATCGATATGTGGGTTCTGCATTTTTGTCATAATCTTCCATATCTACTTCAAATAACAATCTCATATTACCCTCACCAAAAACATGCTCAGTGCCACAAATTCAAGTTTGTTAAGGTCTATTATATCAAATTTTAAAGATGATACAATCAGATTTATCGGCTACGTTCCTGCTGATACATCACTTCATAAGCCTTTTCTCTGTTCTTTCGTTCCAATTCGGATTTATCATCAATGAGTTTATTATATCGTTCTGCTTTGGCTTTCACTCGGCACTTATTGAGATAATGATAAATCTCTTTCCACTTGCGAGATACTTTTCCAGTGTGGCATACATAATCGTCATAGATTTCCACCCTGCCAAAATCGACCGTGACCTTATAAGAAAATTTTTTACCGTATATTTATAACGCAGTAATCCAAAAACAAATTGCAGTTAAAAACGAAAGCGGTGTTATTATATATTTCTCTTTTTTGCTTTTTGAAATAAAATTTACAACTGTATTTAACGAAAGATATAATGCCATTATAATACAAATGATTCGTGTAACGTTATATGAAAACCATAGTGGTATATACCCGCCCATCTGCAAAATAATAATAACAAAAAATATCTGTAGTACAAGCTGTGTTACTAACAGTATTTTCAGTTTTTTCGGAAAAACTCTATACTGTCCACCCATAGTCAGTTCTCCTAAAGGTAACCCAAAAAGCAAGAGAATGCTTAATATAATTACAACTAACATCAAAATTGCGCCAACAACAACTACCATTTTCCTACCTCCATTACCATCTTTTCTCAAAAGCAATTCTTGTATCAAAACAAAATCCCATAATGGTAACTACACTCATCACAATCTTTTCGAACATTGTCCCAAGAAACTGTTGAATAATTCCAATAAAACTAAACGGAAGTGTAAGAATGAGAAATGTCGATAGTGTAATTCCTACAATTCGATTAAGTTTTATAGGTATAATCTGAGTTGCCACTAATGCAATTAAAATATTAATCACCGTCATAATAATGCTTGATACGGAGATTTCTTGTGCCGCAACCTGCGATGCTGTCCGTCCGCCATTTACCCATGTGTATGGGATGATTTGAAATATCACAAACATATGAACCATAATATTGAACAATCCTATTATACATGCACCATAGCCTGCCTTCTTTAAATCGAATTTTCTAATTTTATCTAACATATCCTATTTTTCCTCCCTATGTTCACTTTTTAATATTGCCAGAAACCATTCCTTTTTCGGAATCGTTAGATTTTCTCTATTAGCCAAGACTTCTGCAAATCCCTGAATACTACTATAAAATAGGACTAAGAGTGTCAGTAGGTCTCCCGGTCTAATAATCCCCATTTCCTGACCTTTAATTATATAAGGAACGCTCAGTGCCTCCACATCATGTTCCTTTATCATTTGATCGGCACGTTCAGACACATCTTTTTCATTGATAGCTACCAGTCCCATAAAAACAAACATTTTCGCCGCAAAATCATTTTGTGTTGCAACAGATAAAAACCATTTAACTTGTCTTTCAAAGAATATCAATGGTGACTCACCATCTCCACTGTCAATCGTTAATTTCTCACATCTTATTTCTACCAACTTTTCTAGTAGATGTTCCATATAATCCATATCGAATAAAATGATTTAATGCAATGTCTAAGATTTGCCATTTTCGCATTACATATTGTTCTTCTTTCTTGGTCATTCCTTCCTCCTTGCTAAAGTACATACTAACATTTCTAATTTTGAAATAACTCTCTTACAATATTAAGCACCTGCTCAATAAATGTCAAGTAATTATTTTACCTGGGAATCGTAACCAATAAAAAAAGAAGCTCTGACGGCTCCTTTTCGCTTCATGACAGACAATATCTAAACATTCTGCATACTTGAAATCTTCTTATTCTACATATCTATTTAATCCAAAACTCTCGCTAAATTTCAAATTTTACTTTTCTACTATATCAAATATCTTCATTTTTGCAAGCTGATTCATCTGCCTCGCTCCTGCTTGTTTGCTATTTGTATTCAATAAGTATGTCTTTACACCTTAAACCTATATAGCACACCTCACCGCTATTTTCTTCTCTGTATAGCCTTTTTTTCTTGTTTTCGGTGTGTTTTAGGGCTTTTTACAAGATTTTGGCTATACAGAAATTTGTTTTTAACACTTTTTCTAAACTACTTTATTTTTTCTGTGGTAATATTACCATTTCGCTGATATAAAAATTATAACTCATAACACCCCAAAAGCAACTCATATTTTATATGAATTTTGTGGAAGTATTTCGGTATTTTGGGCAGAGAAAAAGATACTACACGTTAGGCATAGTATCTAATCTAAATCCTATTTGTCAGCAAAGATAAAATCCCACAATTGGACCCAAGCAAATTGCAATATATATCAATGTTATCCAAGGTTGATAATCTACATAAAATTCTTTGAACGATAAACTCCAAGGGTGTTTTATAATAACCCAACCAAACACATCAAAAACAATACAAATACCTGCCCATATTGCACCTGTAATGACTGCTTCGGTTAATGTTGGAGATGAAAGACCGCTCATATATAAATACCCAAAAACAGAAAACAAAATTATATTATACAAAGGATGCCACGGCTTAGTTTTTTCATATCCTTCACCCATACTTTCACTGTCCATTGGTTTCATATGAAGTACATAAATATTGAAAATAGTATGAAGTATTCCTATGATAGTAACGATTATATAAGAAACCCAAAACCACAACATAGACATTCCAAAATTTTGCATAATACTTACTCCTCAAATTTTTATTTATTAAGATTTATTATATCGGTCTGCTAATTCGTTGTATTCCTTTACCATAGTATCTTTATGAATAGAAACTTAATTCTTCAACAAATAGAAAGTTATCTTGCTATCATATATTCAATAATTTATATATATCCACACCCGTCTTTTCATCAAAGTATTTCTTTAACTCCAAAAAAGCCTTCCATTTTGGAATAGTCAAATCATTAAAGCCTCGTCTTATAACAACATCCACCAATCGCTTTTCTACATATGTTGGCCCTTCTGGGAACGAAATTGCATCACATAATTGAATTAGTCTATCATAATCATTGTATTCCAACGTATCAATATAATTCTGTATATATTGCGTTTCCTCCTCTGAGCAATCATTTTGCCCATTATATGCACCAATATTTTTATATGGGAAAGAATGAGTTAAACATATTCTTGCACTATCCTCATACCCCAAAGAACTCATGAATATATGTCCCGCATAAATGTGCCGCATATCCATTATGCCTTCTCGCCTACCTATATCATGTAATAACCCCATTACATAGGCAACATCCGCATCTATATCCTTACATTTTTCGGCAATTGTTTTTGCACAAAACCCTGCCATTTTATTATGTTCAATCCAAGGGCCTGGATTTAATCTGGCGGCTTCTTCAATCAGCCTTTCTGCCTCTTTTACTGATGGTATTTTCATCACAAAACCTCCGCCTTTATAAACTATGAGTTTTTACAATCAGATTCATCAGCTTTACTCCTCTGATACATCACTTCATAAGCCTTTTCTCGTTTCTTCGTATTCATCAATGTTTTACCTGATAACAAGGCTTTTTATCTTACCTCTACACCTTAAATCGGTAGCCCACGCCCCAAATGGTCTCAATGTATTGCGGTTTTGAGGTGTCTTTTTCGATTTTTTCACGAATCTTTTTGATATGCACCGTTACGGTAGCAATATCGCCGATGGATTCCATATCCCAAATCTCGCGGAACAGTTCATCTTTGGTGTATACGCGGTTTGGGTTTTCTGCCAGGAATGTCAGAAGATCAAATTCCTTGGTAGTAAACACTTTTTCTTCGCCATCTATATAGACTCGTCTTGCTGTTTTATCAATCTTGATGCCTCTGACTTCCACAATGTCATTATGCTTTTGATTGGAACCGATCAATCTTTCGTAACGCGCCAAATGCGCTTTCACCCGGGCCACCAATTCACTCGGACTGAACGGCTTGGTCATATAGTCATCAGCTCCAAGTCCCAAACCACGAATCTTGTCTATGTCATCTTTTTTAGCTGAGACCATAATAATCGGAATATCTTTCTGGCTACGAATTTTTTTGCAAATCTCGTATCCGTCCATTCCCGGCAACATCAGATCAAGAATAATCAAATCAAACTCCTTGGTTAGCGCACTCTCGAGTCCTTTTGCTCCGTCATTTTCAATTTCTACCTCAAAATCACTAATTTCCAAATAATCCTTTTGTAAATCTGCAATTGCTTCTTCATCTTCAATAATTAAAATTTTACTCATTCACATCTACCTCGTTATACTTTCTAATTACAAAATGCATACAGGTTCCTTCGCCTTCCTTGCTTGTTGCCCATATATATCCGCCGTGATCCTCTATGATTTTCTTTACAATGGATAATCCGATTCCACTTCCGCCCTTCGTTGAATTTCGAGACGAATCGGTTCGATAAAAACGTTCAAAAATATGACTTAAATCCCTTTGACTGATTCCTTTTCCGTTGTCCTCAATTTCTACACGTATGGAATCAATCTCATCCAAAATACGGATATCTATTTTTCCGTCTTCCTTATCTAAGTATTTTACACTGTTACCGACAATATTTCCAATAACTCTTCGCAGCTGCTCCGGGTCTGCAATAATCTGCGTGTCATGCGACACAAAATTAGAAAAATCAAATTTAATATTTTTGGATTCCAAATCTAATCCAACCTCTTCCACACAATCCTGGAAGAAATCATTGACATTCATTCTGTGAAAACTGTACGGAATGCGATTGCAATCAATTCCGGAATAAAAGGTCAGCTCATTAATTAAACGATCCAGCTCATTTGATTTGTTATAAATTGTGCGGATGTATTTATCCATCTTCTCGGGTGTATCTGCCACTCCGTCCATAATTCCTTCCACATAACCTTTAATGGAAGTAATCGGTGTTTTCAAATCATGGGAAATATTGCTGATGAGCTCTTTGCTACGCCGCTCATTGTCATTGGACTCTTCAATGGACTCCTTGAGCTGTAACCTCATTTCTTCATAATTTTTAAACAGCTCACCCACCTCGCCTGTGTAGGAAACCTGCATCTGATAATCCAGATTTCCATGTGCGATATGTTTCATTGCCTCATTCATCTGCGCAATCGGAAGTACAAACCACCGCTGAATGAGCCCACGAAACAGATACACAGAAAATACCATAATCAGAACGATTGCAACTCCCATGTCAATGAAAAATGTCTCACTGGTACTTTGTGCAATTCGAATAATGTCTGCTTCAGACCCTAACTTGCGAATTAAACTAAATCGTATTCCATAAAAAGATAAAAATGTGAGAAAAAGAGGAATAAATACCATGGCCCCACAGGCAATCAGTAGCTTCCCTCGAAGTGTCATCTCCTTTTTTTCTTTTTTCATTTTTTCACCACCCCGTATAATCAATTAATTGTATTATAGCCTTGAAAAAACGTTGAGTCTATGAAGTTTTCAGGAATATTATGGTTTTTAGATTTTTTTTATAGAAACCTATTGACATTTTCTCAAAATTTGATATTATAATAACAGTAATCATTACTGATTACACAATCTGAGAAAGGAGGACAGTAATTTGGCTACGTTAAAATACAGCAGACAAAGGGAAGCGATCAAAGAATTTTTAGCTACCAGAAAAGATCACCCGACAGCCGATGTAGTTTATCAAAACATCAGAGAAAATTATCCTCATATTAGTCTGGGTACGGTTTACCGCAATCTGACTTTACTTTCTGATCTTGGTGAAATCTTAAGACTTCGTCTTAACGATGGTATAGACCATTTTGATGCCGATACTTCTATTCACTATCATTTTATTTGTAAAGACTGTGGAAGTGTCATTGATTTGGAAATGGACAGTATTGATCATATCAATGCTGCTGCCGGCAAAAATTTCCCGGGACAGATTGAGGGAAATATAACTTATTTTTATGGAACCTGTAAAAACTGTCTACCTTCCAATCAAATGGAAACATTATAAATAGAAACATGAAAAACGCAAAAACTATAGGAAAAGAAAAGGAGAAAAAAACTATGAAGTATGTATGTCAAGTATGTGGTTATGTTCATGAAGGAGATGCAGCACCGGCTAAGTGTCCACAGTGTGGAGTTCCGGCTGATAAATTTACAGCGCAGAGCGAAAACAGAACTTGGGCTGCAGAGCATGTGGTAGGAGTTGCGAAGGGCGTTAGCGAAGACATTCTTTCCGATCTTCGTGCTAATTTCACAGGAGAGTGTACAGAAGTGGGTATGTACCTTGCAATGGCCAGAGTTGCTCACAGAGAAGGATATCCTGAAATCGGTCTCTACTGGGAAAAAGCAGCTTGGGAAGAAGCTGAGCACGCTGCTAAATTTGCTGAACTTCTCGGTGAAGTAGTTTCAGACTCTACAAAGAAAAACTTAGAGCTTCGTGTAGAAGCTGAAAACGGTGCAACAGCAGGTAAATTTGATCTTGCTCGCCGTGCAAAAGAGCAGAATCTTGACGCGATCCATGACACAGTTCATGAAATGGCTAGAGATGAGGCAAGACATGGAAAGGCATTTGAAGGTCTGTTGAAACGCTATTTTGGCTAAGATTGGCTAGGATAAAGAAGTGAACTTTGAGGCGGGGGAGGTACTCTTCCGCCTCTTTTCTATATGGGAATGGGAGGATTCAATATGGACAATAAAGCTTTGCATAAACTAACTTATGGTTTATTTTTGTTAACTGCACAGGAAAATGCTATTGATAACGGCTGTATTATCAATACTGCGATTCAAATTGCTAATAATCCAACCCGAATCGCTATTGCAGTCATTCAAACTAACAAAACTCATGATATGATACTACGTACAGGTAAATTTAATCTTTCTTCTATTACAACAGCCGCTGATTTTAATCTATTCCAACACTTCGGAATGCAATCCGGAAGAGATGTGAAGAAATTTGAGGATTTTCACGATGTTGCCCGCAGCAATAATCAGCTTTATTATTTAACAAATTCATCGAATATGTATTTATCCGCAATTGTAACGGAACATGTGAATCTGGGCAGCCACACGCTGTTTATCGGAGAGCTTACTGACAGTAAGGTTTTATCCGATGCCCCTTCCTGTACCTATGATTATTATCAGAGTGATATTAAACCTAAACCTGCTTCAGGTTTAAAACGTACATGGACCTGTTCCATATGCGGTTATGTATATGAAGGCGATAACGTCCCTGATGATTTCCTATGTCCTCTATGTCAGCATGGAAAAGAAGATTTTATCCCTACCGGGAGCAGATAGAAATATCTGTTCCTTTTTTATTTTTGCACATCACTCTTTTTCTCAAAGCAACTGTAGCTACATTGACATTTTATTATGAGAATTGTATAATGAATTTATAATTCTAATTAAAATTTTGGTTAAATTGCACATATTCGATCGAGATTTTAGTTCTATTTCCCAATTATCTTATAAGGAAAAGGAGGTCTTTCTATGAAAGGATATGCTAAAATACGTCTTGCCGTATTTTTATGCATCGTGATGGTATTACCATCTGTTATTTCTGTATTACCGATGACTGCACTGGAAGTATCTGCTGCTTCATCCGCCAGTATATCTTGGAATTATAATTTTAATTCTTACGCATCAACAGTAATACAGATTGAAAAAGGCGAAAAATTTAATATTGGTGATTTTGCTTATGTTTATGACGGAGCAAATTATGGATGTGCATCACAGTTTAAAAAAGTGAGCTATTCTTCCAGCAAAAAATCGATAGCAACTGTAGATTCCAAAGGTAATCTACATGCGAAAAGAACCGGAAAAGTCACGATTACCATCAAATACAAAGGACAGAAGATTCGTCAAAATTTCCAGATTGTGAAAACCGGATCTCTTTCTTCTTCGAAAGCATGTAACAGCCTTAGACAAAAAACGAAACAGCTTGCAAAACTACCATCAAAGATTACTTCCTCCAACGGATATAAGTATCTCAATATGGTAAAAAGTTTTGACGAGTTTTTCCTTACAAATTCCATGGAAATCAGCCATGCAGGTTTTCTTAAAGAAACCGTCCAAAGCGGAATTTATACCTACTATAATCCTTCCAACAAGCTTGCAGTACCGCAGATCGGACGTCTTTTTGCTCTGCAGCAGCTCCTTTATCAGTTTGCGGATAAGAATTCTCCTACTTCCACCAGCAGTAGTAAGATATTAAAAATTTCATCTGTTTCCGCCAGCACATCAGGGATTACGATTAAAACTAAGCAAAAAGTAACAGCAACTCATTTATTAGCTTCCTATATTTCATATAGTAGCTTAAATGAAAAACCAAATAAAAAATCAGCTGACGTATATATCAGTGTGTACGATCAAACAGAACAGAAATACTATTCTGCTATTGCTACCTTAAAGAAAGGAAGTAAAACTATCTTTGTAAAAATTGGTCAGAATACATATAACCCGACTACAGGAAATACTGAATTTAGAGTTCAAAAACTGAAAAAAGGGCATACCTATATGATAGGAAATCCAGTATCCTGGGGTAGTGGTAAGAAAGTAAAAATAAAGTAATGAAAGAAAATAATACTTAAAACCGGAACAACTAAACTATGAAGAAAAAAACAAAAAAACAACAAGGCTTATGGGATCTGTTGATTCCGATTTTGATTGTCATCGTTATACTTCCCTGTGTCGTGCACCTGGCTGTCTACAGCTGTGGCTACAGCAAATACGACTGGTATTCTAATAACGATATTCTTTCTGATTTTTATTGCTATTATAAGAGTTACTTGCTGGACATCGTCGGTATATTTTCGGGAATTATACTTATACTGCGATTGACGCTTTACCGTGAAAAAACCAAAGACATGAAACTCTTTCTCCCTGCTGCCATTTATTGTCTGTTTGTAGTATTATCTACTATTTTTTCAGTCAATCAAATGGCTTCCCTGCAGGGAAACTTTGCATCCTTTGAAAGTTGCATTGTTTTGATTGTATATGTGATTATGGCTGTTTACGCCTATCAGATTATGGAATCAGAAAGAGATTACAGATATATCTGGTATGCCATTATTGGTATTTCTGTCTTTTTTATTCTCATCGGTTCATTTCAGATTTTCCAACACGATCTGATGAATTATGAGTGGGTACAGCGTCTTATCATGAGCGACGAGCAGTTTTCTTTGTATGGCGGGGAAATCGAAGATGCTTTTACAGGGAACAATGTTTATCTGACATTATACAATCCTAATTACGCCGGAGTCACCCTGACCATGCTATTTACCATTGTTTTTGTCATGTTCCTATCGGAACAGCAGAAAAAAAAGCAGTTCGCTTATGGTGTTCTTTCGATTGGATTGTTTCTTTTAATCTGGTTTACCTACTCGAGAGCATCCCTTTTAGCTACCTTTCTTATTGCTCTGATTGTGGGTATAAGCCATATAACATCCAAAAAACATTTGGTCATCGGAGGTATCTCCTTTTTACTGATACTTTCGCTTCTTATTTGCATTGATGCGGGACTAAATTTTAAATATCTGTCTCGAATGATTGACAAAAACACAAGAGAACCTTTAGAGGCTATGACTACCGATCGCGATGGAATTCATATCATCTACGACGGCAAAGAGTATCTGCTACATATTGAGCATGATTCCTTGGTTTGTAGCACTTCATCCACAAAAGCCTCTTTGTATTATGCTTCTGAGGGGCAAGAGATGTCATTACCGATGGAACCGGACGCAAAAGCTTTTTTTGAAGGGCAGGAAATATATCTGTACCTTGCTGAAAATACACTGACCTTTTTAAAAAAAGACGACACTTATTATTATTGCACAGTTAGCGGAAAACTGACCGACATGGCTATTGTAGAAGCTGTCGATTTACATGGGTTGGAATATCTTGGCTCTGCGCGTGGATATATTTGGTCCAGAGTATTTCCTCTTTTAGATGATTATCTGTTTGTGGGTAGCGGACCGGATACATTTGCCGAAGTTTTCCCGCAACATGATTACGCCGGAAAGGTCGTATATTCTGATCGCCCGGACATGGTGATTGAAAAAGCACATAACGATTATCTGACCAAATGGATACAGACGGGAGCACTCTCCGTGCTTTGTCTTGTAACCTTCTACCTTTTATTTATAAGGAAAGGCCTTGTATCCTTTGCCGGAATCAAAACGATATCTGACCGAACCCTGACAGACCGACTTGGAATGGGTTGTTATCTGGCCTGTATCAGCTATATGTTTACAAGCCTCTTTAATGATTCCACATTGCAAACCGCTCCTTTTTTCTGGGTGTTTGCAGGAATCGCACTTAGTTGTATGAAAAAACGCTGAGCGATATTGCGCTCAGCGTTTTTCTATTCCACTGTCTTAAGTGCCACATGAAGTGGTACCTTCTTCACCTTCCTAAACTGTAGCAATGCAATCAAAGCGTATGCGATAATTCCGGCAAAAATAATCTTTACAAATGTCTCCGCCGGAACATGATACGGAATCCAACCGGCAAAATTCGAGAGCATAATCACACAAACCACTTCCATCACCTTGTCAACCAACGGTATGGTCAATAGAAAGGCTGCGATTGCCACCATACTCGTCGTCTTAATGTAAAGTCTGCCAATCTCATTATCTGTATAGCCCAAAATTTTGGTCATGGAAATCGACTGCGCATTCTTCTCAATGACCAGCCTGGAAAGTAAATAAATGATCATTACAAACATGACAAGTCCAAAGAGATAAAATATATCAAACACACCATCCATCGAAACTGAAAGCTGTCTGGACATTTTATTTAAATCATCTTCTGTAATGGTCATCGCAATAATACTGTCATCGATATCCTCTATTTTAACATCCGAAAAGTAGGCATTGAAATACTCCGGTTCATAATCAAATATTTCATTATAATACTCTCGGTCCATAAATACCGCGATTCCCGCAACATAATCATAGATATTCTTTACTTTAAAATGGTATTGCTTATCTCCGTATTCTTCTTTTAATGTGATGATCTCTCCCTCATTAATTTTATATTTTTCAGCAAATGCAGAAGAAATAAAAACGCTATCAGATTCCAAATCGAGCTTCAAATATGTGCTCTCCGGCTCTACTCCGTAGAGCGACACTTTTTCACTTTTTCTTCCTTCTACCGTTGTCACAAGTGTTCCCGCACAGTATTTCTCTGCTCCCTCGGTCTGAGTCTGTGCTTCCGTCTTTAAAATATACTGATATTTGCTCATAATGGAATCGGAAATCGATTCCTGATGATGTTCTAAAAGCATCGGAAGTGCCATTCCCAAAACCATTATGACATTGGCAAAAAAGATACCAAACACAAGCGTCATATAATTTGGCAGATTTTGAAATATAATACGCAGACGAAAACGCTTTATAATTCCCATTTTTTCATTCAGTCGAAATGCCTTTTTCTTCTTGCTTTTTGAAAGATCTCGGCGAAGAAATTTCATCGGTGAAAGATTTAATTTGTTTGCAATAATTGCATAATTAATGAGAATCATAAGAATTCCCGGTACGAAAGTGGTACGAAAGAATGCATCTGCACTGGGTCTCATTACAAATGTAGGAAGACTATAGTTGGAATAATAGATTCCAAGAGCGTACTTTAGAAAACATGTATACCCCAAAATGTTTCCAACCACAGCCGCTGCTAAGGTAACAAATACCGGAATGGTTATGTAATGCCGTATGATTTCTCCTTTGGTATACCCCATTGCACGCAGTGTCCCTATCACATTGGCCTCTTTCGCAATAGTATTGCTGGTTGTGACTGCAAACACAAAAGCAATAATCGTAATTACAACATATAAAAATACGGAAAACATAATTCGATCTTTTCCCATGTCCTCATCCGTAAAAACAATTGCCTGATTGAGGTACTGCGGAATGTAATTTGTTATCATACCATGTTGTAGCAGCACCTCCAACAGCTCTTCTGACTTCTCTTTTTCCTCCGCTTTATCGCGTGGAGCTTTGTCGTATGTCCATGCGTAATTATAATGAAGTCCTACTTCACCCAGTGCATCAAATCCTTCCTCTGTCATGACTCCGACTCCAAATTTCATCGCATCAAACATCATGTCAGACAAACCTGAAAATAATGAGTTATAATCAGATAGTGCTACCAACCCGGTAATTTCTAAAGAAGTCCCATCATAAAGAATGGTATCTCCGACCGAAAGATGATTGTTATCTGCATACATTCGGTCAATTGCCACCTCGTTCTCTTCCTTTGGAAACTCACCTTCCATCAGACAAACCAAATCCACCTCCGTCCGTTGTTTGTATAAACGAAGCTTACTGTCAATGTTGTCGGTTTCTCTTTCTATGTAAAAATTTTCATACACCTGCACACCCTCTTCTTCTAATGTTTTGAGGGTCTTTTCATCCGCTTTCATCGCATATTCAAAATTTCCGTCCTCTATATTGTAGGTTTCAAATCCTTCGTCGTAGGAGATTCTTAAGCTCCCAGATGCAACAAAAATACCGGAAATAAAGCCGATAATTGCAATAAGAAAAATAAATAAAATGATGTATTTTGCCAAATCACTTTTTAACTCTCTAGGCAAACGTTTATGAAGTGGATTTCTCATAATTCAACCTCCTTTTACCAATCAAGCTCAGCGACCGGAACTTTCGTTTCATTGAGATAATTTCTGCGAATCATTCCATCGCGAAGAGTAATGACACGGTCTGCCATATGTTTGATTGCATCGTTGTGGGTTACCATTACGATTGTATTTCCATATTTCTGATTTACTTCTTCGATTAGTTTGAGTATTTCTTTGGATGTGTTGTAATCAAGCGCACCCGTCGGCTCATCACAAAGAAGAATATCCGGATTCTTTATAATCGCACGTCCGATGGCTGTTCTCTGCTGCTGTCCGCCGGATAACTGATTTGGTAATTTGTGACGGTGTTCATAAAGTCCTAAGGTGTGAAGAATCTCATCCACATCGAGCGGGTTGTCACTAAGATAGGCTCCGACCTCAATATTTTCTTTGATGTTCAGATTCGGAACCAAATTGTACATTTGGAAAATGTACCCCAAATGTTTTCTACGGTACATCGTGAGTTTTTTCTCACTCATATCCACTGTTTTTTCGCCATGAATTGCAATATAACCGCTGTCCGCATAATCGATTCCTCCGATAATATTAAGAAGTGTCGACTTTCCTGATCCGGATGGTCCAAGGAGAACACAAAACTCTCCTTTTTCAATACCCACATCTATGCCCTTTAATACTTCTGTCCTGCTTTCGCCTTCTCCGAAACTTTTTTTAATCTTACTGATTTCTAAAAACATAATTTTCCTTCCTTTCTCTGTTATGCTGAATAGTAA
Source organism: Lachnospiraceae bacterium (assembly GCA_045588655.1). Lineage (GTDB taxonomy): Bacteria > Bacillota > Clostridia > Lachnospirales > Lachnospiraceae > SVFI01. The sequence goes on from JAZNEP010000059.1 coordinate 99,228, forward strand.
CAAAAAAACCGGGTACTGCAGATTCAGATGATCTGAACCGCTGTACCCGGATAATAAAAAAAGACTCCATGTACAGCTACTGCAATACATGAGTCTCGTTATTTAAGACAAGCCAGACTAAAAAGCCATGATGTTGACATTGCCACGCGTTCGCGCCACTACTCCCTCATCGGAATGTTCTGTTGTTGGTTGCATTTTAAAACAACAAATCAGGGTTTGTCAACCCTGATTTTAGAAAAATCTTATTTTCGATGATTTCTAATTTACAAGTTGTTGCCAGAAATTCAAAGAAAATTCATAGTACGCTATATATAGCTTAACAATCAATAAAATCAGCATGGAAAAAATAAGCATACTGGCAATAATAGCGCCACGTTGCGTCATACGTTTAAGCTTATCGTTATGTTTGGAAGCCAGTTCAATATTTGGCTCAAAATTCACCTTTTCCATGCGGTTTTTAATTTCCGATACCTCCATATCAAAAGAGCCGTTCTCAAGCATCTCGCGCCACGAAGCAATGTTTGCCAGCTGTTCTTTGTATCGTCCGACATGAGTCTGACATGCCAGAATCTCTCCTGTCAACCGCGGAACATGATAGCGTTGCACAATCCAGTCTCCGAAAGCGTTGTTTTTATCATTGATTACTTTACTCACAACACCTTTGATAATCTTATAAACACAAATCGGCATAATAAACACAAAAGCGAATATTTCAATAGTTACAAACACTCCGCCGATAATCATAAGCACAAGCATTCCGGTCATTGGCATAGCTAGAGAAATCGGCAAAAGCAGCACCATCGCAAGCAATATACCAATCCACAATTTCAGCTCAAACTCCTGCTCCTTTTTCCTCTCCTGCGCACTGTGAAGCTGCATATTCACTTCCTTTAGTGCAAACTCCAGCCTATCCTCATAATAATCAAGCCAATATGTTATTTCGCTATCATATTTGTAATATGTTATTTCTTTCTCTTCAGGTTGCGGAAGCTTTTCCTTATGATAATCCTTCCAATAATCTTCATACGAATCAAACTTTCCGGAATTTTCCATATACTACCTCCTGATATGTTCATTCTACTCTTGCATTTTTTTTTGCAGAAAATCTTTGAGATTCTTTTTTGCATTTACATAGATTATCCCAAAAAACAGCGCAAAAATGATAAGTGCCATCACTCCAAGAAACATCTCACCGATAAGAAGTGCACCCAGCATACTAAATCCCATTGCAGAAGTCCCAATAAAAAACGCTACACTGATAAAGGTTAGTCTTTCGACCGGTCGAATTCCCTTTTGTGTAAAAAACAAACGCCACTTCCTCGTATATCTTGTAACATTTAACGCATTCGTGGGAACAAACATATAAACATAATACTTATTTGCCTTTTTTTCCAGCGTTACATAGTCGTTTAAATACCATTTTGGCGCATCATAGAGGTGTTGCTCCATACAGGCTTCAATATTTTCTTTTGTGTAGGTTTCATTGTATTTTACGAGCATTTTTCTTCCCGTTACTCTTCTTCCTCTTCTATCGGTTCTCCAACTAAAAGCTGAACCTTTTCCACTCGTTTACCGTTCATCTCCGTCACGGTAATCTTAAGGTTCTTGTATTCAAAACTATCGCCGACCTCCGGAACACGCCCGAGCACATCCATCGCCCATCCGCTGACTGTCTGGACGTCAAGTTCATCGTTCATATCCAGTTCTTCAAAAACAGAATCCACGTTAGTGGTTCCGAGAATGGTGTATTCCTCATCGGACACTTTGACAATTTCCAGTGTTACCTCATCATGCTCATCCCAAATTTCGCCGACAATTTCCTCTATAATATCTTCCAGCGTAACAATTCCGACCGTTCCGCCGTATTCGTCAAGAACAACCGCAATATGTAATTTCTCTTGCTGAAGCTCTTTCAAAAGTTCGTCAATCTTCTTTGTCTTTGTCGTAAACAAAGCCGGTCTCACACACGCATCAATGCTCTTGCTTGTGCGATACACATGATTATGAAAATCTTTCTGATAAATAATTCCGACAATATGATCGATAGTATCCTCATAAAGCGGAAGTCTCGAATATCCGGTTTCCGCAAAAATTTCTGCAATTTCTTCCTTTGTTGCCTTGGTGGAAACGCCTGTGATATCGATTCGCGGAGTGAGAACGTCCATTGCTTCCTGCTCAGAAAACTCAATCGCACTGCGGATGAGCGTACTTTCTTCCTCGTCAATTCCGCCTTCCTGCTCTGCTTCCTCCACAATCGTAATCAGCTCTTCTTCTGTGATGGACGGATTGTCATTTGATTTTACAATCTTGGATAATAATTTTTTCCAAAGTCCAAACAGGTAATTAAACGGGGTAAGTATGATAATCAAACAACGAAGCAGTGGTGCAGCAAACATTGCAAATTTCTCCGGATGCTCTTTTGCAATACTCTTAGGTGTCACTTCACCAAATACAAGAACTACAATGGTCAGTACTACCGTTGAAACGCTCGGTCCAATTTCTTCTCCCAACCAGCTTACAAAAAGTATCGTCGCCAGGGAAGCCGACAATATATTTACAATATTATTTCCAATTAAAATAGTAGACAGCAGACTGTCATAATTTTCGGACAGCTTAAGTACGAGCTTGGCTTTCTTGTTTCCCTTTTCTGCCATGTTCTTGATACGGATGCGGTTCAGCGAAGAAAACGCTGTCTCCGTTGCTGAAAAATACCCTGACATGATAATACAAAATATAATAATTATTAGTGATGCGGTATCGCCTTCCATGATTATTTCAATACTCCTTTCATTAAAAAAGACAACAAAAAGCATAGCCTGCACTAAAAAGTCCATGCTATGCTTCCAATATTTCTTGTATTATTTCTTCGATTCTTTATGATTAAATAATATCTACAATACTGTGCAGTGTTACTGTCACCGTCGTCCATTTCAATTCCTCCGATTACTAATGCATACATTATATGCTATTCTTCCTAAGGAATCAAGACCTGATTTTTTTGTTTCTTTCCTGCTTTTTGCTTTGTTTCCCTCATTTTTGTGGTCCATCTATCGGAAAATCACAGCTTGTTTCTACCAGCGTTTCTCCCTCATATCTAAGCTTTAGAGAAAAAAAACGCTCCTCTGATTGAAGAAGTCTAAAAAAAACCTTGTCTCCCTCCCACAAATTTAGCTGTTCAATCTCTTTCTTTGGAACCCAAGTAAGCACACCTTCCTCACATTTGTTCATCTTATCTTTGGACAGCTCACCTTCATATTCATCTGCAGTATATAGAAACATGTACTCTGTGCCCCACTCTTTTGAGATAAAGGTAATAACACCCCTGAGCCTATAGGATGTCAATACAAGTCCGGTCTCCTCTCTTACTTCGCGAAGCAAACATTCTTCCGGTGTCTCTCCCTCTTCAAATTTTCCTCCGACTCCAATCCACTTATCTTTGTTCAGATCTTTTTCTTTTTTTACACGGTGTAACATCAAATAGCTGTCATTCTTCTCAATGTAACACAGCGTTGTCATCGTATAACTCAACTTCGCATCTCCTTGTGAACCCATCTCTTTTTGCTTGTTTTGATTGTAAGTATAGCACTTCTATTTTTTTGTATCAAATATCTCATCAATTTTGACATTTTGCACTTCTTTTCCTTGAAATATAAGAAAAATAGGAGTAAAATCTATCTTGGTGTCGCAGGCAAATGAAAATGCCTGCTCAAATTTATGAAAAGAAAATATAGAGAGGACGTATTACTATGAGTGAAAACGCAAAAAAAACTGGTGGCTGGCGTACGAACAAATGGGTAAGAGCTGCTATTCCTGCATTATTATTGCATTGTAGTATCGGTACCGTTTACTGCTGGTCTATCTTCAGTCAGGAAATCGCTGATTACATCGGCTTTTCCAAAAGTGCAACTGAATGGGCATTCAGTTTTGCAATCTTCTTCCTTGGAATGTCAGCTGCATTCTTAGGAAACGTGGTTGAAAAAGACATCCACAAATCTTCATTAATTGCTACTATCTGCTTTGCAGCAGGTATGGCCGGAACCGGATTTTTCATCTACTATGGTGGATTACATAAGGGAAGTCTTGTTTCTCTGATCGGTATTTATATCTGCTACGGTTTGATTATGGGTATCGGTCTTGGTACCGGTTATCTTTCACCGGTTAAAACATTAATGCTTTGGTTCCAGGATAGAAAAGGTCTTGCGACAGGACTTGCAGTAGCAGGTTTTGGTGCAGCTAAAGCGATTGCTTCTCCAATCATGCAGGGTATGCTTGGCGGACTTGGCGACGGTGGTATCTACAAAATGTTTATCATTCTTGCTGTTGTTTATTTTGTAATGATGTTTATCGGACACTTATTACTTAAGAAACCGGACGGATGGCATGAGCCACAGGCTTCCGGCGAAAAGGGTCCAAGCATTCTGTCAGTTATTAAATCAAAACCGATTCTCAACTATGTTGGTATCTGGTTAATGTTCTACATCAACATTACTTGTGGTCTTGCCTTGATTTCTCAGGAAAAGATGATTGTGAAATGTCTTGGTCTTGCAGGAGCTGTCGGAATTATTTCCACAATATCTGCTATTTTCAATGCAGCCGGACGTTTAGGATTCTCAGCATGGGCTGATACCATGAAAGACAGAAATACAATTTACAAAATGATTTTCATTCTTTCTATTGTATTTACCGGACTTGTTATCGTAACAAATGGTATTCAGAACGGTGCAGGAAACACAGGACTTATCATTCTTGTTCTCGCACTTATCATGCTTGTAAATGCAGGCTACGGCGGTGGTTTCTCCAACGTACCTACCCTGCTTTCTGACCACTACGGAATGAGCAATATTAGTGCTATCCACGGAATCACATTATCTGCTTGGGCTTTTGCCGGTCTGTCAGGTAATCAGCTTGCTACATGGATTGTAAACAATTTTGGTGAAGAAATCGAAGTTGCAGGTAACACAGTAAACCCTGTAGGTTACCAGACAGTACTTTATGTGACACTTGCTCTTTACATTGTAGCACTTGTTTTAAGCTTAGTATTTGTAAGACCTACAGATAAAGCATTAGAAGCAAAAGCTGCTAAGAAAGCTGCAAAAGCAAAATAAGATTTACATACTAGTATATTCCAGAAAAAAACCATGGTAGGTTCACTACCATGGTTTTCTTTTTATTCGTTCCTATTTTGATTTTCAATGAATAAATCACATCCGGTATTCCTATACCTTTTGCATCTTTTTTTGACTCATTTTATAAATCTAACTTTTTAAGATCGAGATCTTCCTGCACTTTTACCAAATCCTCACGGATTGAAATCTTCTGTGGGCAAGAAGCTTCGCATTTACCGCATTTGATACAATTTTTTGCCTGATGCGCTTCTCCGATGCCTTCTTCCCAGTTCCATTTGACCACATTGTAGTTCTGGTAAGCAAAATATGTATTCCAAGCACTAAAACATCCCGGAATATCCACTCCTGCCGGACAAGGCATACAATATCTACAACCGGTACAACCGTTTCTTACACGGGACTGCAATATACTTCTTATTTCTGCAATTACCTGCTGCTCTCTTTCCGATAACGGTTTAAAGTCTGTAAATGTCTTCAGATTGTCTTCTACCTGCTGCATCGTAGACATTCCGCTGAGAATGACTTTCACATTTGGGAAGGTTCCTACCCAGCGCAGAGCAAACGATGCTGCAGATGCATTTTCATCCAAAGATGCAAATTTATCCATAATTTCCGGTGCAAACGCTGCCAGCGATCCACCTTTAATCGGCTCCATAATCACGAGCGGAATCCCCTTTTCCATTGCAAGCTCATATCCTTTTACGCCTGCCTGCTCATCCACATCCATGTAATTCAACTGAATCTGTGCAAAATCCCAATCTCTGTAATTTATAATTTCTTCGAATGCTTCATAGCTGTCATGGAATGAAAATCCGAGATACTTAATCTTTCCTTCTGCTTTAAGCTGTTCTAAACGTTCTACACAACCAATCTTAAGCATCTCATCCCAACGTTCTTTGTTCATTGCATGCATCAGATAGAAATCAATATAGTCTGTCTGCAATTTTGACAGCTGCTCATTTAATAATTTATCCACATCTTCTACCGATTTCACAAACCAAACCGGAAGCTTCGTTGCCAAATAAAAAGACTTTCTGTCATATTTTTTAAGAATATTTCCAACTACGATTTCACTTTGTCCGTCATGATACGGATATGCAGTATCAATGTAATTAACACCTTCTGCAATCGCCTTATCCACCATTCTCTCTGCTTCGGCTTCATCAATCTTTCCATCCGGCGCAAGTGGAAATCTCATACAACCAAATCCCAAAAGCGAGGTTTCAATTCCTAAATTCTCAAGTTTTCTTTTTTCCATAAAAATACCCTTCTCTTTCTACTGAAAATAAGTTTTTCTCTCATTTCATTATACCAATTTTTTGAGCTATGTCTAACCATATTTAGTGAATCCTGCTTTTTTGTAGATTATTTCTTCCGACTGTTCATCCACTCTTCTCTTGAAATTGCAAATACCTTAGTAATCTCGTTTGCCTCATCCTCAAACTCTTCAACTTGCTTACATCCCCAAGAAATCGCGGTTTTATATGACGGCTCATTTGTATATTTCATATAGGAATAAATCATGTTAAATGGAGTATTATTAAAAGTCCAATCTCTAACTGCAACTGCAGCTTCCTTCGCATATCCTTTTCTTTGCTGATCTCCTCTTATATGATATCCTATTTCAGGTTTTATCTGTCCATTGATCATCTGCATGGTTAGCCCACAATCTCCTATCATCTCGCCTGTTTCTTTTAAGCAAACTGCCCATAATCCAAAACTGAATATCTGATATCTTTCTATATTTCTATTTATCCATCCCCTTACTCTTGCATCATCAAACGTGTATGGATAATGTTGCATTATGTCTGAATCAGCCAAGACTTGATAAAGGGCATCAAAATCCTTTTCCGTCATATTTCTTAATATTAAACGCTCTGTTTCCATTATCATTCTTTTTTTCATTTTTTACATACCTTTTCCAGAAATTCAAAGATTCAATTTAATATCTACTTGTATTGAATTATCCACCGACAGGAACCATAGCAATGTCGCATTTTACAGCCTTCGCTTCTTTGACAACATCCATATCTCCGGAAATATAAATACTGTATCTTGCTTCATTATTCTTTTTATATGTTGATATTTTTTATTCTACCAAAATATCTGTAAATGCTCTTGCAACAGCTATGTGTGTCTTAATCTCTTTCATCAATGGTACTTTTAAACTCAGATTTTCTTTTCTAATAACATTCTCTGTTTTTGCAATGATTTCTTGCGGCGAAGAAATTGCAATATCATCCAGCGAGCAAAAACCCGCTTTATAATAAAGCATTGCTCTCGTACTTTTTACTCCTGGCAACTGATACAATTCCTGAAAAGATTGTGTCTCATCAGGGTTTTTGCAAATAGAAGAAATTTCTCTTAACTTCGTCGGTTTTATATCGTACAGAGCTAGAAATGCTTTAAAAAGATTTACCATCTCAATATCCTTTAACCCTGCATCTAATAAATTCTCATCGGATAATTTCATGCAATCGGACTTTGTATAGCATCCCATTTTTTTTAGATTTTCTACAAGGGTGTATTTGTATGGGATTAAAGAATAATATCTTGTTAAAATACAATCCTCGTTCAATAACTCCTTAATTGCATCTATCTTATAATCAGCATTCCACATAACACACTCTCCTTCATTATCTTTTGAATAAAACTTGATTTGTCACTAATATAAACAAAAACCTTCCCTGTACTTTGGCCTTAAATAATTTTTATAATGTCCAATGGTGTTTCAATATGCTCAAAATCAGATTTTCTTCGTGCTGGTTGATTTGTGCCTTCTTTAAGATACCACACTGCTTGTACAGCTTTCATTCCAAGTGTTTCTGCAGCCTCCAACTCATTACTTCCACCATCTCCTACATATAGACACTCATCCGCTTTGACATCTAGTTTTTCTATACATTTTTTAAATATAGTAGGATTCGGTTTTTGTATTCCTTCATCATAAGACAAACATGTGGCGTCAAAAAAAGGATACAAAATACTATTCTTAATAACTATTGCTTCTTCTGAAAAGCAATTACTGATTAATCCAATTAACATTCCCTTTTCCTTCAACGCTCTTAACATCGGGATAATTTCCACATGTAGGTGTTCAAAGGCTTCTTCTTTACAACGAATACGCTTATTTACAATATAATTCATTTTTTCCATAGAAAAACAATTATTTTCTCTAAGAATCTTTTCCAAAAGTTCTTCTAAAGTAATTTTACCTATAGTTCTATTTTCTTCTTCTGCGCGCCATATTTCTTGGAATTTTTCTTCCTCAATACCAGCATCAAACGCCATCTGAGTTCCAAAGTACAAAGGACTATCAAAAAGAGTTATAAGAGTCTCATACATATCAAATATCACAGCTTTTATCATTTGCACAGCCTCCGTAAAATTTAAAAAGCCCCTGCAAAGACAAAATACCCGGCGTACAAATCTTTGATTTGTGCAATGGGTGTATTTCGCTCTGCGAGGCTATAAATTATAATTTTTTCAGTTTGTTTGAAAGATGTAGCGATAACAGCCTATATATTCCCTTTACTCAAGCACTGAAGTATCGCATTTCTATACTCCTCATGATGAGGCATACCACCACCAAAACTACCTACTTTAGGAATCATAAGCTTGAAATAATCTCCATTTTTCATGGTAATTACACAATTTAATGATCCAGCCATGCCTTTTTTCACTTTACAACTTTCAACATCATCCAAAGCAAAGCATTTACACAAACTACCTAAGGAAATAGGTTCAGTTAGTGTTTGTATCTTCATATTGCTTGAAACCGGAACCTTATTAAACTCATAATAATATTTAGATACTCCACAATCCGCCACTACTAGAGAACGTTGTGTAATACCCAGATACATGTCATAGGTTGCATGTTTTGTCTTCCGAACTGATACGATACTACCATCTTCTGCCGGACGAACATCATCCTCTGTAAGCACACATTTATCAAAAATACAGCTTGCAGAAGATTCTTTCGTTATAGTGCGTATACCTGCAATCAAAGTTTCGCCTGCCGGAATATACTTCTCTAAGGCCACTCGCATATTTGCCTCATTACAAATATCATTTCCGCCTGTTACCACAGTCCCACCTTTGCTTTTCTTGCCCTTAATAATCATAGGTAACGCATGTCCAAATGCCATTACAAGGAAAAACACACCTACCAAAACAACAATCTTTAAAATTTCCACAATCGTTTTATCCACTGGTGTCGCTCCTTTGATTGAGACATAAATGAAACCAGACACAACAAAACACACTGTAGCAATCAAAAGACTCACTACAAAGGAAATAACCGCTCTTTTACCGCCTTGATTACCATTCTTATTCATATTATAGTGTCCTTTCTACCAAAATCTTTCTCATTGTATCATAATACGAACATTCGCTTCAACTGTTTTCCACTATAATCCAAACTGCCTTTTTTATAAAGTGAGAATTCAAATCATCTGTTGTTTTCAATCTCTTCACAAAACTGAATTTTTCGCTTGCCATCTCATTTATAAAGCATTCCAATATACAAAGAAAATCAGCACACATCCCCATGCATTTCCTGTTTTTTTGCGAACCATCAACATACCATAAATTAAAAATATTGTACACAACATTTCAATAATAGCATCCGGCGTTACACCTATTGCACCATGCACAACAATACACATTATTGCACAAACAAATGCTCCCCAGTCCCAAAATCTGCTCTTTGACGGAAAACGCTCGCTAATTTTGTCTGAAATGACAACATAATTGAATCCCTCAAAAAATCCCCAACATATAGCAATAATTAACATTCCGACAATGTTATAAGGGAAACTGCTTCTCACCACTTCATATGTAAAATTAACATCAGAAAACGGAAACCATGCATGAACATTTCCAGCAATTAAGTTATATACAAAATCCGGAACACAACATAATACACTTAATGCTAAGGTTAATACCAGTTTTTTACTATGTAATCCGTACGCGAAAAAACTTTCCTTTCGCATAATTGATACAATAGATATTCCCAAACCGGCGAGCCCGAACTGGAACAGTCCGCCCATAAATAATACCCTTAAAACTATATTAATATCAGGATTATAAGCAATTCCATTTATTTTACTGTTAAAAATCATATAAATTCCCAAACTCAACATGGAAATTATCAAGATAATCCACAAATCAATATCTAGTTGTTTCTTTCGCTCTTTCGTTAACATTTTAATCCTCCAGTAAATTCGATTCTTACAGGCTCTCAATCTCTCCGCAAAACTGAATTTTTCAAGTGGCTAACAAAATGAATATATACAATCTTCTTGTCCTAAAGTATAGGTACACTCGATTATTTCAGCTGGTTTCATTTTCTCTATATATAATTGAATTCTCGCGTTAATTCAAATGCCTCTTCTGAAGTAGTATATTGATTTGTCTTATCTGGCTCCCATTCGTGCAAATCAACATCAACACTTATTTTCAGTCCGGTCTCTCTTGAAATTATCGCTGCTGTTTGTAAGGCTCTTGTATACGGAGATGGAACAATTAACTGTGCCGATTTTAACCTTTCATCAATCGCTTCCTTTAAACAATTTCAAATTCCCAAATTGGACTTCGTCGATATCCCGCTAACTCAAAAGATATATAGTAGCCTTGAAAGGGCAAACAACAGTAGACTTACCATCAGTGCAAGTGCTGGTACCCAGGCTAAAATCACGTAATTTGTGTTTAAATCATTGATAAACTGTAGTTTACTGATATACCACAGGTTATCACGCTTCTCCAGTACGCCTGTTATCTTGATAGGAACGCGGAAACGCCAAATATCCAGTCTAATCTGTCCCCTCATTACAAAGTAGAGGGCATCTCCTGCTTGGCTAAGGGCGGTGCGCTCAACATCTAATACCAACTGTCCCCAGTATTTCCAATCACCTTGCAATAGGCATTTAGCCCCTTCCCGACCGTAAAATATTTCACTTTGGTTGGTTCCCAAAATCAGAAGTTCTTCCGCCAACATTGTTTCATCGATACAAGCATCCGCTTGTTCAGGATCCCTCTTTTCATAATATGCATTTAGCTGTCTTAGTGGACGCAAAGCGTCCTCTCGCAGTTCTAACGAAAGTGTATCTCCTTTTATTTCTCTAGGAGTAGCCCATTCTCGGCGGCTCTCCAACCAGAGACGGAAGAGAAAATAAATCAAAACCAGTATAAAAAATACCACGAATCCTCCTGTAATATATATCATCTTACATCATTCTCCTTTTTGTTCTTTATTGACATATATCTAAATATTTAATTACTCCGTCAACTTCAAATAATCACCTGTGTTCGACCTTCCCAAGATTGAACCGTAAAGTGTATACCCCATTGCTTTTTTTACTTCTCGCATTTTTTCTTCTCCTACTAGCATTTCGAGTAATTGAAAAGCCACACCTACAGCCGTTTCCGGACAGGATGATGTAATGATATTTCCATCTACTACAATAGGTTCATTTACTATATTTACACCATACTCTGCTAACTCCTGCTGTGTTTTTCCATTATCCAGATGATAAACCGTTGCTCTTTTTCCTTTTAAAATACCACTTTCAGCTAGAGCAAATGCCGCTACGCATACAGTTGCAATGGGTTTTCCCTGTTCATGAAATGCACGAATTAAATCTTGTGTCTTAGGATGGAATGCCTCCTCCTTGAATCCAAACTCTCGAAATCCACCTGGAATTGCAAGCGCATCATAATCACTCACATCTACTTCATCTATCAAAACATCCATTTGAACAATAACACTAAATGTACTTATTACATTCTTCTGAAAACCACAAGTATGCACATGTACATCATTCCCAAAACTTTCTCTAGCCCATCCCATTACATCAATAAACACACTAACTTCCATTGTTTCAAACGCTTTTGCACATAATAATAATACTTTCATTTCTATCCTTTCTTTATGCCAAACGATTATTTCGAACCTTTGCAATACATCTCTCTATATACTTTTCTTCATTATGTGCCGGTATTATTACCGAAATATGTACCATCATTTTATCCTCCTGCGAATCTGTCTGCTTCATCCATGATTTAACGCAGCTCGTCAATGAATCTCTGCATACGGTACGTTACCAATTCGTCCTCTTTCATGGCAATTAATTCACTTCTTTTTATCCATTTGTATGCAACAGTTTCACCCTCTTGCAAGCGAATATTCTTCTTATCCCAATCCGTAATGCACATATATTCAACGTAAACGCTATGTTTTTCTTTGTCAGCAATTCTTCCAACTTCTATCAATTCGGATGCAATTATCCCTGTTTCTTCTTCTAATTCACGACGTGCACACGTAATAGGCGTTTCTCCTTGAAGCGCAGATCCTCCTGCTGTCGCTTCCCACATACCACCATAGTGTTTTCGATGATCACGTTGCATAAGCAGGTATGTCCCGTCAACATGCTTTACTAAAATATCGCAAACCAAATGAAAAATATCATCAGGAAACGAAGCCTCTTCACCTCTTACCAGTGTAATCCCATCTAATTTGTTAAAGTCAGCATTATATGCATCCCACAGTTCCATTTTCTCTCCTCCATCTATTTTCTATCTCACATATTATCTTCTTCCTAATAAAAACCGTTTTCGGTACTTCAGCTGCGCATATTCCGAAATACTTTTCATGTAAATCACATCATAGGCGCCTCCGACTGCTCCTACCACCGGTATCCCTTGTAAAAATTTCATATACAAAAGCTCCTTTGAGAGAGCTCCTGCTGCTTTCTGAATCTGTTTTTTCTTATCAAATTCAGCCGGTAATACCGGATCTGCAGCATAATAGTCGATTTCTGCATTTATTTTTTTTATTTTATTTCCATATGAAACTGCACCTTCAATCAACATCAAAATATAATATTGTTCTTCCTCTGTATCATATGTGAATCCATAACTTAGCGCAATTTCATAGATATTTCGCAACACCATTCCCGTAAAAAGCGGAATATCCGGAAGGCCCACTCCCACCAGACCCATTCCGATTCCTGACACACCGGAAATAATCAAATTTTGATTTCCGGACGCCTGTGCTTCCTTTGAAAATGCCCGAAGTGTTTTTCTGCTATGCTGCACCTCGTCTGCAAAATTATTCACTATGTATTTTTTTTCTTTTTTCTCTTTTTGATAGGTCTTTTCAATGACCGATGTTCCTTTTTCAAATATAGTAGAAAACGCTTTTTCAAATGCCGCATCCAGCATACCTTGCATTTTCGCCGGAATTTTATCTTCCAACATATTGTTTAACTTGCTATCCTTCTTCTGCGCGCGTTTTTCTATAAACTTTTCTTCTTTTCGATTTAACATCTGCCATTCTTTTTCAAGCGCCGTTTTCTTCTGAAACATTGGCATGGTTGACTCCTTTTTCATAATTTAATATCCTAAAACTTCATTTATCAAGACTATTTCGACATCTCCTGCCATCGGTTTTTCCCACAATACCGACAGTCCCCGACATATTCTCTCCGGGCTGTCACAATCATAGCACTTGTCTGCTTTTTGTGCGCAAGGTGTTTTTCTATTCAATCGTTTTGCATTCAGCGGTCCCGCTATATTTCTGGCGCGATACAATGCACTTTCATAATCCTTTTCTACTTTATTTTTTCCTACTATTAAATATACTTTTTTATGTCCGTAAAAAATGGCTGCAACACGATTTCCAACATTGTCTATATTAATAATCTCTCCTGTTTCGGCTAAACCGTTCACGGAAGAAATATATATCTCTGCTTCCTTCGCTTCCTTACGAACGTCTGCATCTGTTTTGTCCTTCGGGATTCGGTGATGCCAGCTTATGTTATTGCTTGTTGCTAACACGTCATACAATCCCATCTGCTCAATCGTTACAGATCCCCCAAACCCTACTGTTTTTTCTATAATCCGGGCAGACAGATAATTGTTAGCTTCCTGCGCACATTCAAAACAAACCACGGTATATCCTTTTTTTTCTAAATTTCTTTTTACATTTCCAAAATCCATATTTTTTACCTTCCCATCTTGCTGATTATTCCATATTATCACAAAAAATAGCTCAACGCCAACGCGTTGAACCATCTTTATCTTAAGCAAAATCGAATATCTCTTCTATCAATCAATGCGTAAATAGGTATAATTATAATATGATTTCCCAAAGTTCATTCAAATTTGTAACCGTATCATCTTGTTCAAGGTCAATATTTCTACCTTGTCTGTCGATCAAAACTGACCTACAGCCAAACCGTTTCGCTGTTTTAATATCCTTTTCCTCATCACCGATCATAATCATTTCGTCTGCATTAACACCAAAATAATCAGCAATATCCTGTAAGCCTTTAGGGTTCGGCTTCCGATAACCACAGGAGATGGATGAAACATACATATCAAAATATGGTATCAGGTCAGTAAAGTAACTTTTGTGCATTTCATCAGGCATTCCTATTGCAATATCCGTCAATGCAGCAATCTTGTAATCTTGCGCTTTCATCTGTTCCAGAAAATCAATTGTTTCAGAGTATATATGTGCTGTCAGGTTCATTGAAGCAAAAAATTTGTCTATCACATCGGAAACTGCAAAATCTCCTTGCCAATGAGCGGTAGCTTCTGAGAAAATCACCTCAGGTAAAACATCATGCTCTCGAGGATTGATACGAGGATTATAGCTTTTCAGCACCTCATATGATTTATCGATATCATCATCGGTTATGCATAATCTAAGTTTGCTACGAGCAAATTCAAACGCCGTTTTGTAGTAATCTAACCAAGAAAGGGGCATACCCTTGTATTCCATAAGCGTTCCGCCGATGTCAAAAACTATTACTTTCATTTTATTTCCTCCAACCCTTTTATCAAGCTCATTCTCCCCCAAATGTTAGTAATAATATAAGCAATAAAAAACATAAAACAAATAGTCCCAGAAATACAAAAAACATTATCTTGTTACGTTTTTTCAGCACTTCGGGATGCTTTCTTCCCACAAAAAATATGGGTATTCCTATCACTAGATTCATTACTAATACCCAAACTAAGGTTTGCATTCCCTTCAGCATATTCTGCAGACTCCAATCCCTTTCCAATATACAGGGAACAACCATAAATGCCACGATAGATAATAGCACCGTTGAACCCGCTTTCGGAATGCTTACGGACAAATTTCCTTCTGAATCTGCTATATCAAAGTAATCCAACACAATCGACTTTTCGAAATGTAACATATCTTTGGCAATATCCAGAAAACGGTTTCCCTTTTTCTCTTCCTCTTCAATTACATTCCAGTACTTTTCTACTTCAAAAGTTTCAATTTCTTCTTTCTCCTTCTGAAGTTTGTAGCAGACCAAAAGGGCTCCCTTCAACTCCTCCATCTGCTTTTCCAAATTCGCGATATTTTCTGCTACCGCCTCTGAAAGAAGCTTGGCTCCGTCTAAAACATCTTCTATATCCGTTATGGACATACCCAATTTTCGAAAAATAATAATCTTCCTAAGTTTTTCCACATCCTCACTACTATACTCTCGGTAACCATTTGCACCCCTCTTTGGAGTAATCAGTCCTTCCTTTTCATAAAAGCGCACGGTGGCTCTTGGCACCTCCAAACACTGCTCAACCTCTTTAATCGTCATTTAACATCCTCCTGTTTCTTTGATATTGAGCATACTGTAAAGTATAAACAAGGTTTACAGTCAAGGATTTTTTTAAAATCTATATTTTTATCATATCATAGTAATGCCGTTTATTCAAAGTGATACTACTATGCATTAATTAGCACAATCGTATATGTAGTGAAGACTCTAAGAATTCACAAGTCTAATTAACGAAATCTTTTTTAGAGCACGGGTATTCCTCGATTGCAAGAAAAAAGGACATCCATCGGATGTCCTTTTTCTTGCAACTTGAGAGCGCGAGACGGGACTCGAACCCTTTATTTTTACCTTTAACACAATTCCGTAATAGTATGACTCGGCAGGAACTCCTACCGAGTCATCATTCTTGGATAATATTTAAAATTAATCAAGTGGCGAAGAAGTGGCGGACTTATATTATATACATTGGCTTTCTACTAACTAACTTGAGTCCAATCAATATTCAATTCCTCAATTTCAATTACACGAAGAATATAATTTCCTTCCTCAGTTTTTTCTACATAACCTTTTAAATCAACCAAAGAACCCATATAATCCGCCAAATTTATTGTATCACTGTAAATATATATTCTTATTCCTTCACTTCCCGGCTCCATTACATATGTTCCAGCCACTTCATAAATAAATGCTTCAAACATTAGTTCCTCTTCCATTGAATATTCACTCAATATCTCATTGGATTCTTTACGTACTAACTCAATATCATTATCTAAAGTCGGATCTGAACCAGTTTGAAATCTTTTAATATACTCATCTATGTCAATAATTTCATCAGAAATTTTTTCATAGTATGTACCATAACGCTCTATTCCATAAGGAGTTATATTTCCATAAAGAAGGTCTCTGATATTGCCCCCTTGCTCAACAATTCTACGGGCAACACCATCTGCAGATACTTCAAACACATCTGCTACTTCCCATACAACTTCATCCCAATCTAAACATTCTCTAAAACTATCATCATCATAGAATGAAATATAATATGGTTTGCATGTATTATCCTCTGAAACTAAGTAGACACGGATTCCATCTCCCTGATTTCTTCCATCCCAAAACCAGCTTCCTGTCAAATTCCATTCCTCAACGTAATTCTTTTTCATTTCAATAGATTGATATACCCATTGTCCGTTATCAAAATAATATTTAACTGCAACATCTCCTGATATTTTGCATAAATCCGTTTCAGTGGAAACACTTACAATAACTTCATCTAATCCTTCTTCTAAATTTGTATCGTGACCCGTCACATCCATTGTTTTATACAACCCGTATACTTCCAACATATCTGTAGCAGATTTCTCACTTACGCCATTTAATGGTAATATAGTTTCTACTTCTTCTAACATATATTGGTCGAAAATCCAACCATTTTCAGAATAGTAATTATATAATAAGTGCACGTTTTGTATGATTTTCACTTCACCATTACTCACTTCAATCTGACCGTATATATCATCCGTTTGTTCCTCTACAATATTTCTTTTAGTAATATTTATATTACTAATTGTGCAATCAGCATATCCTTGTTCTGCATAATCTTGTATGAGATTACTTTCATTCATATCTTCTACGATATCTTCTTCACTCTTACTACCATCTCCACATGCCACTAACATAATTGCACACGCTATCATCAACAAAATGCTGTATATTTTTTTCATAATTCATCTTCCTCTCAGTATTTTTTATTTTCAATCTAAATATAAAATTAACTCGGCAGATTATTATGCCGAGTTAATTTTCTCACAAGAACATCGCTTGATGTTTATTTTTGATATTTCTGTATCGAATACGCTAGAATCGGCATTGAAACCACTAATTTTCGATATATAACTAATGAAAGTCGTTTCCCAAAAAATGCTTTATGAATAGGAAGTCTCCAATGCAGCGAAAACGTGTTATCATCATTTAATATTACATCATATATCATTCCATCATGCTTAAGTGCATAATCGTGGTCAATTACTGTTTTATATACCTCTACTCCTTTATCTTTGAAAATCTCCGGTAATGCTTCATTCAAATCACTTTCACTACTAAATTCACACGATAATCGAAATTTTATAACTCTGAAATCATATATATTTGCTTTAAAGTTCATAGCAACTTCTATAATAACCCATCCTATTAACGCTCCCAATAACGCTCCTGGTATTAATCCAATTTCCCCATCCACAAATCCTAGAATACCAAAAACAATTGCACTTATTATGAATATTTTATTCATACCCTTTAATCCATCATCGAATGGTTCTGTAGAATCCAATTCCATGACCTTATCAAAATCGTCAAACATCTTTGCCATATTATATCCCTCCGTTAAGTATGTTATTTTGAGAAAATTATACCACCTCTTATTCCACTTTGCAATGTTCCACTTTGCATATGCGTATATTTAGATTGTTTATGCAAACAATAATAAGATATATGCTAATTGTGAGGTGACATTATGAATAAAACATATGATTTAGAATATAAGAAAATCGGTTTAAACATTGCATATTACAGAAAATTGAAAGGACTTACCCAACTTCAACTTGCTGAACTTGCTAATTTAAGCCGAACACATATTAGTTATATTGAAGGAACAGGCACTAAAACATCCCTTTCCTTGGAATCCTTATTTGCGATTGCAGACGCTCTTGAAATTCCGGCATATAAATTGCTTGTATTTCGAACAGAAGAATAGGGCGACGGGTTCTGAACCCCACCTCTACATTTTCCGACCTTTCTCTATTTTCAACATATTCTGCCACCTCTAAATATACTTTCCTATTACAAGAGACCATGAAAGTGTCCTTGTATAAAAAACAATGATTAAAACATAAATTCGGGGACTTCCACTAAAAGAAGTCCCCGACCTTTTTATGCCTGTTTTGAAAAAATAAGTTCATCAACTTTAGTCGCATATTCCTGTTTTTGTTTAAAAAATGAATTTGCATATGTATTAAGGGTAACACTCGCATCGCTATGCCCCAAAATTTCTTGCACCCCCTTCACATCACAGCCTTGTGAAATCAAAATTGAGGCAAACGAATGTCTCCCCGCGGTATGTAACGGAAGGTATCTTATATCTGTTGCATATTTCTTCATAAACTTTATATATTTAGACGTAATATAGTTTGTTGCAAATGGCTTTCCATCCTCATGCGAGAACAAATAACCCTCATCTGAAAACCCTTCTCCATAAGACAACTTGTTTCTTCTGTATCTGTTTACTGCCTTCTTTAATTCCGTACATAACGTATCCCCTACAGGAATTGTCCTTGCACCTGCAGAAGTCTTTGGTTCTTTAAGTACATCCCCATCCAATCCTTCTACCTTTGCGTGAGTAATGTTGATAAGTTTCTTCGAAAAATCTATGGAATCAACTTTCAGCGCAGCCATCTCAGATCTCCTCATACCCGTACCAAATGCTAAGTAAAAAATAAGCCTTGTCATATCATCTGCATACTTATCCACCAACTCTAATATCTGTCTTATCTCTTCATCTGAATATGATTCCACATGCTTTTTTTGCCACCTCGGTCTAACAACACCCGAAACTATATTGTATCCTCTTTTCACATATCCCATCTTCATGGCGGAATCATACAGTGTATGCAAAAACAGGATATGATTCTTTACTGTCTTACCAGATAATTTTTCCTGAGAAAGGTAATTACAATATCTCTGTATATCCGATGTTTTTATTTTATCCAATTCCATCTTACCTAAGTTAGGAATTATTCCATGTTTCGGAGAATTTGCCATCTGCTGATAGCCTTTTATAGTCGAAGGGCTAAGCCATCCTCTGTATACATCGAAGTACTCTTCAATGAACTGTTCAAGGCTTCTTTTTGTGTAATCAAGTCCCTCTGAATTTTCATATTCCTCTTCCATTTTTCTTTTAAAAGACTCTATCTCTCGCTTTTTTGTTCCTGGCGGAAACGTCTTTGCACAACGCTTACGACTGCCCGAGATTGTTCGGCATTCGTAAGTTACTTTATATCTCTTGCGTTTAGGGTCGTCTTTGTCCAGTATTGTTATATTTGCCATTGTTCTTTTCTCCTCTCTAGGGTCAAAAGTGTCAGTAAATTGTGAAAAAGTTGTATCTATGAAAAGAAGAATATTTTTTCCTCCCGCCGACACTTCCGCCCGAAATCCTTATTTTATTCTTATTCCTTTAAGACCTCTTAATGAGTTTCTTTTTGATGCAACAGCACCATATCGTCTTTTTATGATTCTTCCTATTTCCTTTGAATCGGGCATAGACACTTCATCTACACCATTTTTCTTGCACCATGCACGATAAGTTTCTTTTATAACTTGATACGAAACAAAACTATACTCTGCGTATATCATCCGTTCCTCTGTGAAACGCTCAAATGAAACATCCTCTTTCAGCAACTTTCTTTTTAACGTCTCACTCTCTAACTGATTACTGAATTTATAATTGTTACGCACAAGTCTCCGATATCCTTTTAGTGCCAAATTTAGAATACCTGACATTTCTGCCTTTAATTCTTTTTCTAAATTCACATTAACCTTGTCTTTACTTACAGTATATTCGAAAGGTATAATATGAAATCGTCTAACTCCACCATTTGTCCTATCTTCTGAAAAAGACATCTCGAAATTTGAAGATACTATAATTTTTCCACAGGGTCTAAAATTAAAACGACGTTTATATTTGCTATCACCGCTTAAAGTATCTCCACCCACAATTTTCTTAACTTCTGCACTCAAAAGATAGGCTCTTTCTTTTGGATTCAAATCCGAAATAAAGATAATTCTCTTATCACGTAGCATACCTCTTCCGAAGCCTTCCTGTAACTCTGCAGGTGTTGTAATCACATAATTCGTTTCTCCCATCATTGCCTGTATAACATTCATCAGACATGATTTCCCATTCCTGCCATTTCCATAAAAATAGAAAAGAACCTGTGCTGATATATCCCTTGTAAGACAGTACCCCATAATTTCCTCTATGGTTTGCACACGACTTTTATTCTTACAGCAGATTTGTTGAAGAAATTTCTGAAACTTAGGGCATGTTGCTTGCTCATCATATTCATGCTCCAGCCTTGTTGTGATGTAGTAGTCTGCGGAAAAATTCCGCAGACCCCCTTCCTTGAGTGAAACCACACCATTTGACAGACACAGTAGGTCACTATTTGGATTCATATTCTCCACACGCTCAACCATGTTAATAAATAGCGCCTTTAAGTCTTTATCATGCTTAGCCCGATAAGTCCTCGGCGAATATTGATTTAAGAACTTTCCCATGTCACAGATTATCTCCTCTATTTCTTCTTCCATCCAAATACCTTTTTCCGGAAGATAATGAAAATAACGCTCTAACGACAGAGATACATAACGATTCTGATCTAGAAAAAAATCTACGAAAGAATAGTAATCAAATTCAACTCTTCCACCCGCTGACTGCTTAAAGAAATTCATCTGTGGTACATCATTCCTCATCGAAATCTTCCTCCTCTTCTTCCTCGTCTTCCAGTTCGTCATCTTCGTCTGCTATACCGCTCACTTCGTGCTCATCTAAGTCATCATTGCCATTAAAGAACTCGGAAATATTCCAGTATACTTTTCCCTTTTTCTCATTCTTCTTGACAACGACTCCCAGCTGGACTCCATCCGCATGCTTTATCAAGGTCTCAGTATTTAACCGTCTGGCAGATAACATATCGAGCATTTCGAACAATTCGTATTCTACTGTTCCCGGCTCGATAGTATCTCCAATCCACAGTTTTGCCTGCTGATAAGGAGTGTCTTCCTCATCCGTCAGATTGAATGTCAGCACACATTGAGTTTTACTTCCTTTTGAAGTCACATCCTGTGCAGATTCCAGCGTCGCATAGTATGCCCCTCCGTCAGATAATGGTTGCCTCTCGATAATTTTGAAATACATTTCGTATTTCCTCCTTTTCTTTTATTTACCAAAATTCCAATAAAAAACGCACTACACCTATGTCACATATAGGTATAGCGCGATGATGTTATCCAAAAGGCACATTTTGAAATTGCGCGTGCTGACCGTGTCAACTTGAAAACTGCAAAATCGAGCCATCGACTTACGTTATTTATTTTTCTTGGTATGCTCATAGTATACCATATCAATTTTCAGATTTCTATTGACATAATAGTCAAAATTAGTATTTTTCATATTTTACACCTATTTATCACACAAAAAAATGAACAGGGCAGGTCGACCTCACGTGTTCACTTTTTACGCACTCTTTGATGCACTTTTTTAACATTTTCCCCTTTTGTGCATTATTACCTATAAACACATGCGTACGCCTTAAATAGACTCACCTCACGTCTGCGTGCACTCACTCCGCTTGTGGGCTACGTGAGTCGCAGACTTGGGCGGAGGTGAGTCAATTTAACGCTTTACTACATTATTTCTTTCCGCGAATTGCTCCATAAGTCGCTACAGGAACGCACACTCCAACTAAAAACGCTTCTGCTGTTCCGCTGAATGCTAATAAACTTGCTATTGAACCGAATAACATACAAACACCTCCCAACTTAACTTAATAAAATTTCCAATCCTGTGCATACGGCTACTCCAACACCTACACCAAACAACAATCCTCCAAATTCTGTCATTTCTCCACCTCTTTCTTTCGAGCATAAATTATTGAAATACTATCTTCAGAAGTTCTTAGGAATAATTCACTAACCCATTCTATATCCTCATTTTCTGCAATCACTTCCGAATACTCATATTCAGTTTCTACTAATTTATAATAATTGAGGATATCTGCTCGTACTATCATTGCCTCTTTAATATCAGTTATAACAAAAAGCCAACCTCCATAATCAGTTACTTTCCTGTCACCCCCATATGACGCATCAAGAATTGTTACTATCCTGTCAATTTCCCTCATGATTGCACAGTAGCAATCAGCATCTGACACCTTGTCATCTATGTAACTCTGACCATAGATATAGTCAAGTTTGTTCATTATTCTGAGATACACTCTTCTTCACCTCACTTTTTTGCTTTATATTCTCCTGCTTCACTTGTTTTTTCATGTGCCCTAATTCGCTTTTGAACGGATACTCCGTTGCATACCATCTTTCTCTGCTATATCGCAGTCCGAGGAAAAGTATATGTGTACCTACACTATCCGTTTCTTCTTGCAGCGCATCACAGGTGAGTTGATAAAGTTTCCCTTTCGGGTATAAATTCTGAAACTCTTCCAGCACCTTGATTTTGCTCTGAATTGCCACTTGATTACTTGACAGGCTATTTCCCCATCCCACATAGATCCGTACGTCTTTTTCTAATGTTTTCATACGCTCTTTGATATAAAGCATATTGTCTGAATCTACACACAGCAAATCCTTTGCTTTTAATCTTTCCTTTGAAACGGAAGAAAACAAATTCAGCATATGCACCTTCTTCCATCCCAATTCTTTCATTCGATTTACCAAGTGAAATGTTGTAACATCCGACACAGTTCCTTCATCCAAACTAATCGTTGGAAACACTTGTATCAAAACCACTTCTTCTTTTACGTCTTCATCGTTTACCAACTCCTTGATAATCTCAAACGTCTTTGCATTATCCTCTGAACCGATAACGGTTGTTTCAATAATGCTCTTCTTCTCCTTTGTTTTCACAACCTCACCACCTCTTTTCTTCACACGCTAAAGTAATTTCTGTAACTGGATTCAATATATGAATCATTCTCCCAACCTCCTGTAAAAAAATTTGGAGCAATAGAAATGATTCCTATTACTCCATCAATTAAATAATATATGACTCTATTTTAGGTTGTTACAGTTTAAATCACATCTGCAAGTGCCCAAGAAGTGGCGGACACTTTTTCTGTTTAGGGCAGGAATCATTGATGCATTCTTTTTTCACACATTTTTTCTTTCTAAAACACAGACCTGCCGAACTCCTTATAATTCAAGGAATTCGGCAGGTCTGACTGACGAAAAAAAGATTCCGTTTCATTTGAAACGAAATCTTTCTGTAAGAGCGCGAGACGGGACTCGAACCCGCGGCCCCGACCTTGGCAAGGTCGTGCTCCACCAACTGAGCCACTCGCGCATATTCATTTGTATCTGCACTCTGCTAACGCTTTCTGCAGAAAGCGGGTGATGGGAATCGAACCCACGTATCCAGCTTGGAAGGCTGGTGTTCTACCATTGAACTACACCCGCACGTTAGACTTAAGTCCAAGTGCCCAGAACCGGAATCGAACCAGTGACACGAGGATTTTCAGTCCTCTGCTCTACCAACTGAGCTATCTGGGCAGGTATTCCTGCTCACAAAGCACTTTAACAGTTTACCTCGTTTTCTCATGGTTGTCAATAAAAAAATATAATTTTTTGTATAAAAATATTTTATATAAACATTACTTTTATCTCTGTACCCTGTGATACCTTACTATCCAATCTTAATTCTGCGTGATGTAACGCCACAATATGTTTTACTATTGCCAGTCCAAGTCCTGTTCCGCCTGTCTCTTTTGATCGACTCTTATCGACACGATAAAAGCGCTCAAATACCCGCTCCTGATGTTCCAAATCAATTCCGATTCCTGTATCCTTAACCGAAAGATATACATTATCATCTTCTTCATCTACTGTCACAATGACCTTACCGTTTTCTTTATTGTAACGAATCGCATTATCGCAAAGGTTGTAAAGCACTTCCTCCAGCATCTGTCTGCTACCGTACACAATACATTTTCTTCCGATTAGTTCAATTGTGACATTATGCTTTTTGGCATTCAGCTGCAACATTTCCACGCAGACCTGCGCCAGTTCATATAAATCTACCGGCTCAAATACAGGCTCAGCGGATGCATCCAGCTCTGACAACCTAATAATATCATTGATAAGTATCAGCATCCGATTGGCACTGCGATGAATCTCCTTTGCAAAGCGAATCGTGTCACTTTCATTTACCATCCCATTTTCAATCAATTCTGAATACCCGGAAATCGAAGTTAATGGTGTTTTCAGTTCATGCGAAATATTTGCTGTAAATTCCTGTCGCATATTCGCATTCTTTAAAATATCCATATGTTGTTCATTAATTGTGCGAATCAACGGCTCCAGTTCCGGATAACTTTCTATCTGATCCATATGGTTAATATCTGCCGCCATCTCTTCAATCGGTTTCACCATGTTTTTCACAAGCATTCTCGAAAAAAAAGAGCATAACAACAGCAAACCGACAAAAATAAAAAGCAATATCGGTACGGAACGAAAAATAATATTTAATGCGCTCGAAGATTTCTTAGCTACTCGGAGAATCGTTCCGTTCTCCATCTTTACTGCATAATAATACATATTTTGTGCAAGCGTTTCTGATTTTCGAATATCTTTTCCTTTTCCGTTCTTCATTGCTTCCGCAATTTCTTCACGTTGACGGTGGTTCTCCATTTCATTTTCTTCTACCACATTATCAAATAGTACGGTTCCGTCTTCTGAAACAACAGTAATCCGAAGCGCTTCGGCTTCGGATGTAAGTTTATCATTATTTATGATCGTCTCTAACTGTGCATTTTGCAGTACGATGACATAGGCTCGCAGATCATCAAAGATTTCCTGTTTAAATAGTGTGTAGAAAACTCCAATGAGTGTCACTAACGTCGCTAAGATTGCAAGAACCGCGATGTACATCATCCGAAGATTTAATTTCTTCTTCATACTAATCCTCTCTTGTCAGGATGTAACCTACATTTCTTACTGTTTTTATATAGGAACCGGCATTTTTTAATTTTTTGCGAAGTGTCTTAATATGCATATCCAGCGTTCTTGATTCACCCTCGAAATCAATTCCCCAAACTTTATCCAGAATCACCTCACGGCTTGTTACTATACCGGCGTTAATGAGCAGAAGCTTAAGAAGCTCATACTCTTTATAAGTCAGCTCGCAGACCTGATCCTCTACCGTTACAGTGTGTTTTTCATCTTCCATATGAATGGTCTCAAAAGCAAGAACCAGAGGTGTAGATTCCACTCTCTTGCTACGCCGAAGGAGTGCTTTCACTCGGGAAATCAACTCCATTACTCCAAAGGGCTTGGTCATATAGTCATCTGCCCCTGTGTCCAATCCTTTGACTTTATCAATCTCCGTTGTCTTGGCTGTCACCAAAATAATCGGCGGGTCAGATGTCCTTGGATCTGCTTTCAGTTTTCGGATAATCGAAAGACCATCTTCATCCGGTAACATGATATCGAGCAAAAACAAATCCGGGACTTTTTTTTCCAGCTCACGATAGAATTGTTTGGCACTGGAAAATTCTTTTACCTCGTATCCGATATTTCTCAAAGCAAAGCTTTCAATCTCTGCAATATTCCTATCATCTTCCACAATATAAATCAGCGCCATTTTCTTCCCCTGTTTTTCTTTTCATTACGGTAACATGTATTTATTCTGATACATTGCTAAATAATCTTTAAACATCTGATCGTTTGATTTTTTCAGATTATTTACATATTCGTGTGCCTCAAAGTTCTCATCATTGACCTGGAACAGAGAGAGTGCAATATTGGAACAATGATCGGAAACTCGTTCATAGTTTGTAACAACATCGGATAATATGAATCCCATTTCAACGGTACATTTTCCTTTTCTTAAACGTTTTACATGACGACTCTTGATCTCTGCCTGTAAATAATCAATTGCATCCTCCAATGGTTCTACCTGAAGTGCTCTTTGAAGATCTCCGGTCTTAAATACATCAAATGTAAGCTCCACAATATCTTTCAGCGCTCTGGTAAATATATCCAGCTCTACAGATGCCTTGTTTGAAAATGCCTGTTCTTTCTCGTACATCTCTTTTGCAGACTGTACAATATTCACTGCATGGTCACTGATTCGTTCAAAATCTCCGATACAATGGAGAAGTGTATTTAATGTATGAGAGTCTCGTTCTGATAAATCCTTGCTGCTCAATTTAACAAGGTAATTACCCATTTCATCCTCATATTTATCAATCATCTCTTCCATTTCAATGATTTTTTCAGCTTTTTCATCATCATATTTTTGCAGTAATGTAATGGATTCAAATATTGCCTGCTTTGTAATATCCGACATCCGAACCGCTACATTTTTACAATGTTCAATTGCAAGTCCCGGTGTATCCAGGAAACGAACATCCAGAAGATGAAGTGCTGTCTCCGGCGTATCTTCTTCTTTTTCGTCCGGAACTGCAAGTGTTGCAAGTTTTACAAGCAATTTAGAAAACGGAAGAAGTACAAGTGTTGCTATGACATTAAAAATGGAGTGAACTGTAGCAATTCCTGCTGCATTCGCGCTATCATTTAAGAATTTGAAATCAATAAACGCGTTTAATGTATAGAATACTATCATAAACACTGCGGTACCAACAATATTAAAAAACAGATGTACCATGGCTGCTCTCTTCGCATTTTTCTTAGCACCGATTGCTGAAATAAGTGCCGTCACACATGTACCAATGTTCTGACCCATGATAATTGGAAGTGCTGTCGCATAGCTGACCGCACCTGTCTTACAGAGTGCTTGCAAAATACCGACCGAAGCAGAAGAACTCTGAATAATTGCTGTTAAAACAGCACCTGCTAAAAGACCTAGAATCGGATTTGAGAACATAAGTAAAATATTCGTAAATTCCGGGACATCTGCGAGCGGTTTTACTGCTGCAGACATTGTGTCCATACCTGTCATAAGAACGGCAAATCCAACCAGAATTTTTCCAATATTGTGCTGTTTCTCTTTTTTGGTAAACATGATAAGAGCTACACCAATCAAAGCAAGTACCGGTGCAAATGAGGTCGGTTTCAATAATTTAACAAAGAAATTACTGCTTTCGATACCACTTAAACTTAAAATCCAGGCAGTTGCTGTTGTACCGATATTGGCTCCCATAATAATACTGACTGCCTGCTGCAATTTCATAATCCCTGAGTTAACAAAACCTACGACCATAACGGTTGTCGCCGACGAACTCTGAATAACCGCCGTTACACCGGCTCCCAGCAACACTGCTTTTAATGGATTGTTGGTCATTTTTTCAAGAATCTTTTCCAGTCGTCCACCGGATGCTTTCGAAAGACCTTCTCCCATTACATCCATTCCGTAAAGGAACAAGGCAAGACCACCTATCATTGATAAAATACTAAAAAAGTCCATAATAGCCTCCTCTTTCGCTACGTTAATCTTTTTCGTCTTTCCCATTGTAATATAATATTGTAAAATTAAAAACATTTCTACGTAAAATTTATGTAAAATCTCTTTTCTTTTTTTACGGAATTCCGACATAATCACATAAAAAACCCCGGTATCTCTACCGGGATTTTCTTTTAAATCAGCTTCCTAAATCTATTTGATTCGATTAAGCCTGTAAAAATTCTTTTGTCTTTGCGTACACGCCCTGTGCATCCAATCCGAATTTCTCTACAAGCGCTGCAGCCGGACCTGATTCACCAAATCTGTCATACACACCAATCTTGCAAACTTTTGTAGGTGCTTTCTCAGCAAGTACATCACAAACAGCACTTCCAAGTCCACCAATCACAGAATGCTCTTCTACTGTAACCACTTTTCCTGTCTTCTTTGCAGAAGCAAGAACTAACTCTTCATCAAGCGGTTTGATTGTATGAATATTGATTACTTCTGCATCAATTCCGTCAGCTGCAAGTTTCTCTGCTGCACCAAGTGCACTTTCTACACAGATACCGGAAGCGATGATAGTAACATCTTTTCCTTCTTTTAAAAGTACACCTTTTCCGATTTCAAACTTGTAATCATCATTTTCATTGATAACCGGAACTGCTGCACGTCCAAATCTTAAATAAACCGGACCTTCCATTTCAAGAGCTGCACGAACTGCTGCTCTTGCTTCGATATCATCCGAAGGAACGATAACTGTCATTCCAGGAATCGTACGCATAAGAGCTACATCTTCATTACACTGATGTGTTGCTCCGTCCTCACCTACAGTAATACCTGCATGTGTAGCACCGATTTTAACATTTAATCCAGGATAACCGATAGAGTTACGTACCTGTTCAAAGTTACGTCCTGCTGCAAACATAGCGAAAGAAGAAATAAATGGAATTTTTCCGCATGTTGCAAGTCCTGCTGCAATACCTGTCATGTTACATTCTGCAATACCACAATCAATGAAACGATCCGGGCAAGCTTTTTTGAATGTACCTGTCTTAGTAGCACCTGCAAGGTCAGCATCTAAAACTACTAAATTAGGGAAATCGTTTGAACATTCTACAAGCGCATTTCCATAACTGTCTCTTGTTGCAATTTTCTTAACATCTGCCATTATGCAATGCCTCCTTTCTCCAACTGAGCATCAATCTGCTCAAGATCAGCCATTGCTGTCTTATATTCTTCATCGTTAGGAGCTTTTCCATGCCATCCGGCATTGTCTTCCATGAAGGAAACGCCTTTTCCTTTTACTGTTTTCATGATGATGGCAGTAGGCATTCCTTTTGTCTCTTTTGCTTTCTGCATAGCGCTACGGATTTCATCAAAGTTATGTCCGTCCACATTGATTGTCTGGAAATTAAAAGCTTCGAATTTTTTGTCAATTGGATATACAGAACATACATCTTCTACACGACCGTCGATCTGTAAACCATTGTTATCCACAATAACAACAAGGTTATCCAGCTTATTTGCACCCGCAAACATAGCAGCTTCCCAAACCTGTCCTTCCTGAATTTCTCCATCTCCAAGAAGTGTATATACTCTGTAGTCGTTCTGATCCATTTTTCCAGCCATTGCCATACCAACGGCTGCAGAAATTCCCTGTCCTAAAGAACCGGAACTCATATCAACACCCGGTGTTTCCTGCATACAAGGATGTCCCTGTAAATAAGAACCAAGATGACGAAGTGTTTTTAAATCTTCTACCGGGAAATAGCCTCTGTTTGCCAGAGCAGAATAGTAACCCGGTGCTGTGTGACCTTTGGATAATACGAAACGATCTCTGTCTGCTTTTTTTGGATCCGCCGGATCAATGTTCATTTCTTCGAAATAAAGATACGTAAACATATCTGCTGCAGATAAAGATCCGCCCGGATGTCCGGCTTTTGCACTATGTACTGCAGTAACGATACCTTTACGAACTTCGTTTGCTTTTTTCTGAAGCTCTAAGTTTGTCATTTGACTTCCTCCATTTAAATATAGTGATGTTATCCGGAAATATGAATTTTCATCCTTCCGGAAGTGTAGCAAAAAATCTACCCGACATACATTTTATATAATATGTCGGGTGATTTCAATTACTTTAGGACAATTTTATCTTATGCGAATGGATTTTCTGTTGGATATAATACACCCTTTGGCTGATTATATCCGATTTCATCCACTTCAACACCGATGTATTTGAATACTTCGTAAAGTGCTTTTCCGTAGTGTCCGAATGCAACTGCTCCGTGATGTGGGTAGTTTCCTTCGATCAGAACGTGACGATAGAATCTTCCCATTTCCGGAATTGCGAATACACCAATTGCTCCGAATGATTTTGTAGCTACCGGTAATACTTCACCATGTGCGATGTATGCACGAAGTTTTGCATCTGCTGTAGACTGCAGACGGAAGAATGTGATATCTCCAGGAAGGATATCTCCTTCAAGAGTTCCCTGTGTAACTTCTTCCGGAAGGCTTCTTGCCATAATCATCTGGTGCTGCATAGCACAGAATGATAATTTCTTGCTGTTTGTATTTCCACAATGGAATCCCATAAATGTATCATTGTGTGTATATGGGAATTTTCCTTCGATAGATTCTTTGTACATATCAGCTGGTACAGAGTTGTTGATATCAAGTAATGTAACGATATCTTCACTTACTGTGTATCCGATAAACTCGCTGAGTGCTCCGTAGATATCTACTTCACATGAAACCGGAATACCCATACCTGTTAAACGGCTGTTTACGTAGCAAGGTACGAAACCAAACTGTGTCTGGAATGCAGGCCAGCATTTTCCAGCGATTGCAACATACTCACGATATCCTTTGTGCTCTTCAATCCAATCAAGAAGAGTAAGTTCGTACTGAGCAAGTTTAGGTAAGATGCTTGGTTTGTTGTTTCCATCACCAAGTTCTGCTTCCATTTCTTTTACTTTTGCAGGGATTCTTTCGTCGTTTTCATGTTTCTTGAACGCTTCAAATAAATCAAGCTCTGAGTTTTCTTCAATTTCTACTCCGAGGTTGTAAAGCTGTTTGATTGGTGCATTACAAGCAAGGAAGTTAAGTGGTCTAGGACCAAAGCTGATAATTTTTAATTTGCTAAGAGCGTCGATTGCACGAGCGATTGGAACGAATTCTTTGATCATGTCTGCACATTCTTCTGCTGTTCCAACTGGATACTCCGGAATATATGCTTTTGTATTACGAAGTTTTAAGTTGTAGCTTGCATTGAGCATACCACAGTAAGCATCTCCACGTCCCTGAATAAGGTCGTTCTGAGATTCTTCTGCTGCTGCACAGAACATAACCGGTCCGTCAAAGTGTTTCGCAAGTAATGTTTCAGCAATTTCTGGACCAAAGTTTCCAAGATATACGCAAAGAGCGTTACATCCTGCTTTTTTGATATCTTCCAGTGCCTGTACCATATGAATTTCACTTTCTACGATACAAACCGGGCATTCATAAATATTTTCTGCGCCGTATTTCTTTGTATAAGCATCAACCAATGCTTTTCTTCTGTTTACGGAAAGAGATTCCGGGAAGCAGTCACGTGATACTGCTACGATACCAATTTTTACTTCTGGTGCGTTTAACATTTTTTAAAATCCTCCATTCATTTGTTATATTTTTTTCTTTTTAATAAAAGTATTTAAACTTTTTTGACTTATTCATTTAAATTTAAATTTTTACCTACCAAACCGATGTGTGCGCCTGCATCCAGACCACCTTCAGCATGACCGATAAGCCATTTGTTCTTTGCTGTAATCAGTTTGTCTTCTCCGTCTGCATGTGTTTCATCCAGTGGATAGTTTGTTCCTTTCGGAAGTACAACTGACACTTTGAATCCTTCGTTGTTCAGATCACATGGAGCGTAGTGAAGTGTTGTTGCATACAGCTCAACACCAACTCCTTTCGGAACTTTGAATGCTTCCATCAGAGATGTATCATATGTGTAATCATCTGTGATATCCTGCTGAAGTCCAAGCATGAGTACTGCATCTGTAGCAGCGATATTTAACTCTGAACTTCTGTGATATTCTACTGCATTAAGCATTACATTATGTCCGTTGCAATATCCGATCTGAACCGGAAGTTCTCCGTGGAATTTTGTCTGAAGTTCTTTCATTACAGGAAGCGCTTCTAACTCAGCGATAGACGGCTCATACACAACGCCCTCTGGAAGAGGAGTATTCTGCATAGCTTCCACCAATCCGGAAAAGTCAATGTTTGTCACTACTTTTCCGTATTTTTTGAACTTTGGATCTGTTACGTCATAAATCTGCATGGGTATTTCTCCTTTCTTTTATTTTTTATTTCGTAATAATATCATACAATGGTTTACATGCCGGATAGATTTCTTTGAACTGCTGATATTTTTCTTCATATTTTGCTACCAGTTCTGCTTCCGGTTCTACTGTATCTACTACTTTTACAATTTTTGCTGCTGCATCTTCCACACTTGCAAATTCACCATTTGCCACTGCTGCCAGCATAGCTCCTCCAAGAGCCGGACCTTCTTCACTTTCGATGACATCTACTTTAAGGTTCATGATGTTGGCAATCATCTTCTTCCAAAGAGGACTCTTTGCTCCTCCACCACAAATCTTTGTACGTTTGATATCAATTCCAAGACTTCTGGCTACTTCAAGAGAATCACGAAGCGCAAATGCAACACCTTCAAGAACTGCCTGATACATATCTGCTCTTGTTGTATCCATTGTCATACCGATGAAAGTAGCTCTTGCATTTGGATTGTTATGAGGAGAACGTTCACCCATAAGGTATGGCAAGTAATATACATGGTTTTCACCAAGTTTTTCGATAGCTGCCTGTTCACCTGCAAAGTCAGTAGCTTTCATGATATCTTCCATCCACCATTTGTTACAGGATGCTGCACTAAGCATACAGCCCATTAAATGATAGCTTCCGTCTGCGTGTGCAAAGGAATGAAGTGCGTTATATTTATCTACGCCA
Source organism: Lachnospiraceae bacterium (assembly GCA_045588655.1). Taxonomy (GTDB): domain Bacteria; phylum Bacillota; class Clostridia; order Lachnospirales; family Lachnospiraceae; genus SVFI01. The sequence goes on from JAZNEP010000059.1 coordinate 132,134, forward strand.
AATTCTTTGGAAGAAATAAAGATTGTTCCGCTTGTACCGAGAGAGATATTACATCTTCCGTCACCAACCGTACCTGTACCAACTGCTGCTGCTGCGTTGTCACCTGCACCTGCTACGATTTTAACGTTTTCAGATAATCCAAGCTCTGCTGCAATTTCAGGTTTTAATGTACCAACTGCTTCATAAGATTCATAAACCTTT
>JAZNEP010000060.1:0-57932 GCA_045588655.1 Lachnospiraceae bacterium
CCCAAACCAACCCCAAATCAACCCCAAACCAAGCAAAAACCAAGCAAAAACCAACCCCAAATCCTACTCGAAGCGTGCTCGAGACCAAAACAACAAGGGAAGAGAAAGAATGAAAATTAGAAGAGCAGATATATCAGATATGGAAGGAATCAACAAATTACTGCGACAGGTTTTGATGGTTCATCACAAGGGAAGACCGGATTTGTTTAAGCCGAATGCGAAAAAATATACAGATGAAGAATTGGAATGTATCATTACAAATGATGCGACCCCAATTTTTGTCGCAACACAACAGAGTGAAAGTGGAAATGCGGAGGTAGAAGAAATACTGGGATATGCATTTTGTATTTTTCAGCAACATACGGATAACAATATCCTTACCGATGTAAAAACATTGTATATCGACGACCTATGTGTGGATGAAGATAAGCGAGGAATGCATATCGGAAAGAAACTGTATGAGTATGTGATTTCGTTTGCAAAGCAACAGAATTGCTATAATGTGACGCTGAATGTATGGTCATGTAATGAAGCGGCGATGTGCTTTTATGAAAAGTGCGGGCTTGTTCCGCAAAAGATTGGAATGGAAATTATTTTGCAAGAAAAGAAAGAGAAGATTTGATACAGAAACATAGGAGAATCGAGAGAGAATCGCTAGCCAAAATCCGGATAATTTGATATACTAAATATATTATAATTGCTTTGTGGGGAAGCAGATGGAGCAGGTAAATGAAGCAGCAAAAAAGGATATGTGTAGCGTATGGCAGATAAAGTATATCTCACAAATCTAAATGAAGGACAGGAGATCGCCCTTGTATGTAAAATTCCTATGCAGGAAAATGAAATAGAGTTCAAGGCTACAGTTGCGGAAAAGAATACACAGTATCTGCTTTTGGATGTTCCAAAGGTCGACGATAAGCGCCTTTCATTTAAGGGCGTAACCACAGCGATACAGGCAGAGCATGAAGGTGGCGTGTATCAGTTTTCCCCATGTAGTGTTGTGTTCTACAAGGGATTTTATGTGGCACAATGTCAAAAGGAAGGGCGAAAAATTAATCGCCGTAAAAATTTCCGCGTTGGCGTCAGTATAGTTGGTAGTATGATACGTGGTGGAGACAGTCCGGTCAATGTCTATGTGAGAGATGTGAGCGCAAGCGGATTTTCGATTACGACAGAGCGCATATTAAACATTGGCGAAGAAATCACAGTTCGATATTCGGATCTTGGGATTAAGATGTCTTTAACGGGAAAAATCGTTCGCGTGGTGGAAGACGAAGGAAAAAATGTCTATGGACTTACGATGGAAAGAGAAAGTCCGGCCATTGCCAGTTATGTACAACAGAAACAAAGAGATATATTGAGAAAGAGAAGATAAGTGTATTGTTTTATTAAAAATACAAAAAAATGAAAATTCCCTATTTACGAATTCACATTTACCCATTATAATGTAGCAAGTGGAAAAAATCATGCTGGAGGAAAAGGATGAAAGCAAAGGGAACGTTACAGCTAAATCACCTGTTGGATTCGACAGTGGGTTTTTATTCCCTTTTTTCAGATTATTTTCCGATTTTAAAAGAATAGTTGTTTATTAGAAAAGTCAGTTACTATGAGTGCTGACTTTTTTCATGGAATGGCGTAAAATCCAGTAAACCAAATAAGTGAAGAAGAAGGAGAGGCTAAGATGAGTAAAAGAGAAGACATTAAAAAAGTATTGATCATCGGTTCGGGACCGATCATTATCGGACAGGCGTGTGAGTTTGATTATTCCGGAACACAGGCTTGTAAGGCTTTAAAACAGCTTGGATATCAGATTGTTCTTGTGAATTCAAACCCGGCGACGATTATGACAGACCCTGATACAGCGGATGTGACTTATATTGAACCGCTAAACGTAAAGAGATTGGAGCAGATCATTGCAAAAGAACGTCCGGACGCAATCCTTCCGAATCTTGGAGGACAGTCAGGTCTCAACCTCTGTTCTGAGCTTGCAAAAGAAGGTGTGCTGGATAAATATAATGTAAAAGTTATCGGTGTTCAGGTAGATGCGATTGAGCGTGGAGAGGACCGTATTGAGTTTAAGAAGACCATGGACAGACTTGGCATTGAGATGGCAAGAAGTGAAGTGGCTTACACCGTAGAAGAAGCACTTGCAATTGCAGATAAATTAGGATACCCGGTTGTACTTCGTCCTGCATATACCATGGGCGGCGAAGGTGGCGGTCTTGTATATAATGTAGAAGAATTAAAAACTGTTTGTGCACGTGGACTTCAGGCAAGTTTAGTAGGACAGGTTCTTGTAGAAGAGTCTATTCTCGGATGGGAAGAGCTGGAAGTGGAAGTGGTACGTGATTCCAAAGGACAGATGATTACAGTATGTTTCATCGAAAATATTGATCCGCTTGGTGTTCATACAGGTGATTCTTTCTGCTCAGCGCCGATGCTTACCATTTCCGAAGAATGTCAGGAGAGATTAAAAGAGCAGGCGTTCAAGATTGTAGATGAAGTACAGGTAATTGGTGGTACCAATGTACAGTTTGCACATGATCCGGTTTCTGACCGTATCATCGTAATCGAGATTAATCCGAGAACATCACGTTCTTCTGCGCTCGCTTCCAAAGCAACCGGTTTCCCGATTGCACTCGTATCCGCGATGCTTGCATCAGGACTTACACTGGATGAGATTCCGTGTGGTGTAAACGGTACACTTGCAGACTACAAACCGGGCGGAGATTATATCGTTCTTAAGTTTGCAAGATGGGCATTTGAAAAATTCAAAGATTCTCAGGACAAACTCGGCACACAGATGCGTGCGGTAGGTGAAGTCATGAGTATTGGTAAAACATATAAAGAAGCATTCCAGAAAGCAATCCGAAGCCTTGAAATCGGACGCTATGGTCTTGGTTTTGCAAGTGACTTCAATGAAAAGAGCAAAGAAGAACTTCTCAAGATGCTTGTGACTCCAACAAGTGAAAGACAGTTCATTATGTACGAAGCGCTTCGTAAAGGTGCAACAGTCGATGAATTGTTTGAACTCACAAAGATTAAAAAATACTTCATTGAACAAATGAAAGAGCTCGTAGAAGAGGAAGAACAGCTTCTTACGATGAAGGGAAGTGTTCCTTCGAAAGAAGTAATGGAAAAAGCAAAGAAAGACGGTTTTGCAGACAGATACTTAAGCAAGCTTCTTGAAGTATCTGAGGATGAAATCCGCAAAACAAGAATTTCTTACGGTATCACAGAAAGCTGGGAGCCGGTTCGCGTAAGCGGAACACAGGATAAGGCATATTATTACTCAACCTACAATGTAGAGGATAAGACAACCGTAACAGATAAAAAGAAGATCATGATCTTAGGCGGTGGTCCAAACCGAATCGGACAGGGTATCGAATTTGACTACTGTTGTGTTCATGCGGCATTTGCATTAAAAGAACTCGGATTTGAAACCATCATTGTTAACTGTAACCCGGAAACAGTTTCAACGGACTATGATACATCAGATAAACTGTATTTCGAACCGCTGACACTGGAAGATGTTCTCAGTATTTACGAGAAAGAAAAACCGGTTGGTGTAATTGCACAGTTTGGTGGTCAGACTCCGCTGAATCTTGCAGCGGACCTTAAGAAAAACGGCGTAAATATTTTAGGTACTTCTCCTGAAATCATCGACATGGCAGAAGATAGAGATTTGTTCCGCAACATGATGGAAAAACTTGAAATTCCGATGCCGGAAGCAGGAATGGCAGTTGATGTGGAAGAAGCACTTGAGATTGCAGAAAAGATCGGTTACCCGGTTATGGTTCGTCCTTCCTACGTTCTTGGCGGACGCGGAATGGAAGTAGTCAATGAACCGGAAGCACTTAAAAAATATATGGCAGCAGCAGTTGGTGTAACACCTGACAGACCAATTCTGATTGACCGTTTCCTTCGTCACGCGACAGAGTGTGAAGCGGATGCGATTGCAGATGGCAAGACTGCATTTGTTCCGGCGGTTATGGAGCATATTGAGCTTGCTGGTGTACATTCAGGAGACTCTGCTTGTATTCTGCCTTCTAAGAATATCCCGGCAGAAACTGTGGAAACCATCAAAGAATATACGAGAAAAATCGCGGAAGAAATGGGCGTATGTGGTCTTATGAATATGCAGTATGCGATTGAGGATGGAAAAGTATATGTACTGGAAGCAAATCCTCGAGCATCCAGAACAGTACCGCTTGTTTCAAAAGTATGTAATGTCAAGATGGTAAAACTTGCAACAGAAATTATGACAAGAGAACTGACTGGAAAGACTTCTCCAATCGAAGGTATGAAGGAAGTAAAACCGACTTACTATGGTGTAAAAGAAGCCGTATTCCCATTCAACATGTTCCAGGAAGTTGACCCGGTACTCGGACCGGAAATGCGTTCGACAGGTGAAGTACTTGGACTTTCCAAGAGTGTGGGTGAAGCATTCTACAAAGCACAGGAAGCAACACAGACAAAACTTCCTAAGAAAGGAACCGTTCTTATTAGTGTAAATCGTAAGGATAAACCGGAAGTTGTGGAAGTGGCTAAGAAATTTGCAGAATGTGGATTTGATATTATGGCGACAGGAACTACCTATGAACTTCTCATTCAGAATGGTCTGAAAGCGACTCGCGTGAATAAGATGATGGAAGGTAGACCGAATATTGTGGATGAAGTAACGAACGGAAAAATCCAGCTTATCGTCAATACACCGAAGGCAACAGAGGAATCTAAGTTTGATGACAGCTATATCCGTAAGACTGCTGTAAAAGCAAAAGTACCATACTTTACCACGATGGCAGCTGCAAAAGCGACTGCAGAGGGAATTTATGCAGTGCTCAAAGAGGGCAATAGTGAAGTAATGTCCCTGCAGGAGATTCACGCAGCAATTAAATAATCAAGAACCGTTTTCGGTGATGGTAATATGTGAAACAAAGAAAATAGCAGGTGGTCGTAACCGCAAGGGCGGTTGCGACCGCTTTTTTCCTTGTGAAAAGAGGGTGTGGATAGTATAATCACACTAGAGATTAGCAGGAAGAATTGTTTTTACAAAACATAGAAAACACAAGCAAATAAGGGGAAATATAGAAACGTATGACAGAAGAACTGATTGCATATTATAACAAATTTAACGAGGATAAGAGACTATTGTCACGTCATGGACAGGTAGAATATATTACTTCCATGAAATATATACACCGCTATTTGGAAGGTATCCCCAATGCATGCATTTTGGATGTGGGAGCAGGAACCGGAAGATACAGCGTGGCGTTGGCAGAGGAAGGGTATGACGTTACAGCCGTGGAGCTTGTAAAAAGCAATTTAGGCGTGCTAAAAAAGAAGGGCAGTACGGTAAAAGCATACCAGGGTAATGCCATGAAGCTTAGCAGATTTGCAGATCACAGCTTTGACCTTACCCTTGTCTTTGGCCCGATGTATCATTTGCATGCGTTTGAGGACAAGTGTAAGGCGCTGTCGGAGGCAAAGCGCGTGACAAAACCGGGAGGAGTCATATTGGTTGCGTACTGTATGAATGATTATAGTGTGCTTACCTATGCATTTCGGGAAAGGCATATTTTAGAGAGTATAGAAAAAGGAGTGCTGACGGAAGATTTTCGTTGCAAACCGGAAGCAAATCCATTGTACAGTGTTGTGCGAATCGAAGAGATTGATCAAATAAATGAAGCGGTTGGTCTTAAGAGAATACAGATAATTGCGGCGGATGGACCTGCGGATCACATGAGGCCGGTCATCAATGCACTGAGTGAAGAAGAGTTTTCGTGGTTTGTGAAATACCATCTTGCAACCTGTGAAAGACAGGATATGATTGGCGCAAGTTCCCACACGGTAGATATTTTGTCTGTTTCATAATAGAAAGGATAAACAGAAAGAGGATCACATGAAAATAATAGCGCATATGTATACCGATTTTGATGAAAAATTTGGGATTCCGAGGCAAAGTGGATTAGTCGAAGGTGCAAAAGGACGTATTGTTTTTGAACCGGAATATCGTGTGAGGGACGCGTTTAGAGGATTGGAAAATTATTCCCATCTTTGGATTTTATGGCAATTTTCAGAGAGCATAAGAGAGGATTGGTCGCCGACAGTACGACCGCCAAGACTTGGTGGGAACAGACGAATGGGAGTGTTTGCAACCAGATCGCCGTTTCGTCCTAATCCGATTGGATTATCGTCGGTACGATTGGATGAAATCAGGTATGAAGAGGCAATCGGGCCGGTACTTATCGTTTCGGGAATTGACATGCTAAACGAGACACCGATTTATGATATCAAACCATATTTGGCCTATTGTGACAGTCATGTGGATGCAGTGAGTGGATTTGCGGATCAAGTCAGAGAACACGCGCTGGAAGTGACCTATGAGCCACAGGTGGTGGAAGGTATTAAAAAAGAGATACTGCAAACCATATGTGAGTTGTTGCGTCAGGACCCTAGAACAGCATATGTAGAGGAAGAAGACAGAGTCTGGGGAATGAGCTATGGCGGGTACAATGTTCAGTTTAAAGTGAAGGAAAATGTGCTTTGTATTGTGGCACTGGAAAAAATATGAAAATAGAACATCAGGAAAATGAGAAAATAAATATTGTACTGGGAATTCTTGCTCACGTAGATGCCGGAAAGACAACACTGTCAGAACAGCTCATCTATGAAAGTGGCGGAATACGAAAAGTGGGGCGTGTGGATCACGGAGATTCGTTTATGGATACGGATTTGCAAGAAAGAGAACGAGGGATTACGATTTTTTCCAAACAAGCAATTTTGACGTTTGGAAATACCAATATTACGCTTCTTGACACGCCGGGGCATGTGGACTTTTCTGCGGAAATGGAGCGAAGTCTGCAGGTGCTGGATTATGCTATTTTAGTTGTCAGTGCGGCGGATGGCATACAGGGACATACAGAAACATTGTGGAAGCTTCTCGAGGAATACCACATTCCAACCTTTCTTTTTGTAAATAAAATGGATCAGTCCGGAATAGAAAAAGAAGATATTTATGCGAAAATCAAGGAAAGTCTGAGTAGAGAATGTCTTGATTTTTCCGCGATGGGAAATTGGGATGCCGGCTTTTATGAAGAGGTGGCAATGACGGATGAGGAAATGCTGGAAACCTTTCTTGCAGAGGAAAAATTGGAAAAAGGGCAGATTATTCGTGCAATCCGTGAAAGAAAGATATTTCCGTGCTTTTTTGGTTCGGCGCTAAAACAGCAGGGAATTAAGGAATTGATACAGGGTATCATGATATATACCAAGGAGCCTTTGCGACAAGCTGAGTTTGGTGCACGCATATTTAAAATTACGCGTGATTTGCAGGGAAATCGATTGGTACATATGAAGATTACAGGCGGAAGTCTGAAAGTGAAAACCATATTAACCAGTACGAACTGGGAAAAAGACGAAAAAATTAATCAAATACGAATATATCACGGGGATAAATTCGAAACCAGAGATGAAGTGTACGCGGGTGAGGTCTGTGCGGTTACGGGACTCTCCTGTGCGCTTGCAGGAGAAGGAATCGGATCACAGGAACAGCGAATGATACCATATCTTGAACCGGTCCTGTCCTACAAAATACATGGTCCGGCAGAAATGGATGTACATACTGTACTTGCAAAGCTTCGTATACTGGAAGAAGAACATCCGGAGCTAAAAATCACGTGGGATGAGGAACTGGAAGAGATCGGTGTTCAGGTGATGGGAGACGTGCAAATAGAGGTGCTAAAGCGCTTAATCAGTGACCGCTTTGGTTTTGAAACATCCTTTGACGAGGGCGACGTGGTGTACCGTGAGACGATACAAAATAAAGTAGAAGGAGTGGGACATTTTGAACCGTTACGCCACTATGCAGAGGTTCACCTGATTATGGAACCGCTTAAGAGAGGTAGCGGGCTCGTGTTTCAGACCAATTGTCGAGAAGACGATTTATCGCTAAATTGGCAACGACTTGTGCTCGTGCACCTACAGGAAAAAGTGCACAAAGGGGTACTTGTTGGTGCACCGATCACGGATATGAGGATATCGCTTGTGGCCGGAAGGGCGCACCTGAAACATACAGAAGGTGGAGATTTTAGGCAAGCAACTTACAGGGCTATAAGGCAGGGACTGATGCAGGCAGAAAATGTATTGCTGGAACCCTATTATTCATTCCGCATTGTGGTTCCGATGCAACAGGTTGGTCGAGTGATTTCAGATGTGGAGCGTATGGGAGGTAGTTTCGGACAACCGCTGGTAGAGATGGAACAGGCCTGGATTAACGGACGTGCTCCGGTTTCCAAGATGCGCAATTATGCGAGAGAGGTGGCTTCTTTCACCGGAGGGAAGGGGCGTATTATGCTTACACCGGATGGTTATGACGTCTGTCATGAAACGGAAGAGGTATTGGAAAAAAAAGGATACAATCCGTTGCATGACCTGGCGAACCCTTCTGATTCCGTTTTTTGCAGACATGGATCGGGAGTTTTGATTCCTTGGGATCAGGTCTGGGAACACATGCATATAGAAAGTGTCCTGGAAGCAAGTCGAAAACAAGAGTTTGATGAAAACACCGGAATAAGACTTCAGAGGGAGATGGAAGCACGCAAACGAAGAGAAGATTTAAAATTTGGTGAAGAAGATGAAGAATTAAAGGCGATTTTTGAAAAAACGTATGGAGCGCCTAAGCAGAGAGTATTACCGACCTCACGAACGATTACAGCTCCAAAAAAAGAAATGTCTGAGTGGAAAGCATCTGGTTCCAATAAAAAGAAGAAAGTGCTGGAAGAATATCTGCTGGTGGATGGATACAATATTATCTTTGCATGGGAGGAACTAAAAGAGTTGGCGGAGGGTAATATTGATGCGGCGCGTGGAAAACTGATGGATATTTTATGCGATTATCAGGGATTTAAGAAATGTAGACTGATTGTAGTATTTGATGCATACAAGGTGAAGGGAAGCCTTGGTGTGGTTCAAAAATATCATAATATAGAAGTTGTTTATACCAAAGAAGCAGAAACAGCGGATATGTATATAGAAAAAGCGGCTCACAATATCGCCAAGGGAGATTATCGCGTAACTGTTGCAACGTCGGATGGTTTGATTCAATTGATTGTATGGGGACAGGGCTGTCTGCTTCTCTCAGCGCGGGAACTGAAAGAGGAAATTGAGCAGACGCAGAGACGTGTGAGAGAAGAATATGTTGAGCGCCGTACGGAGGCGACAAACCGGCTGCAGGATGCTTTTTTAGAAATGGAGGAAGAATCATGATACAGGATATAGCACCGCACATATATCATGTGGAATTTAAAAACTTACAACCCAAAGAGGAGGATGCGATACTTGTTTTTAAAAACAATCAGCTTCTAATCCGAGATCAGGATAAAATTGTATTTCTGCAGTCCAAAGAATTGGTGGCGGAGCAAAGAGAACGATGCAGATATTTATTTGCAGTAGATGAGATGAGATTTTTTTATCTGGATGTTACAGGAGAAGATAACTTCGCACTGCCAAAGGGATTTCGCTTTGCTAAAAGGCAGGAGTTTCGCAGATTGATTCCGAAGCACATGGCATTCGTGGCAGTGACGGCGTTCCAATTGGACGGATGGTATAGTAGCCACCGGTTTTGCGGACGGTGTGCGGGCAAACTGGAGCATGATACCAACGAACGAATGTTAAGGTGTAATAGCTGTGACAACCGTGTCTATCCCCGAATCAATCCGGCTGTGATTGTAGCGGTGACAAGCGGTGAAAAGATATTGCTTACCAAATATAAAGGAAGAGAGTACCAAAATTATGCGCTGATTGCGGGATTTACGGAAATTGGAGAAAGCTTTGAAGATACAGTAAAGAGAGAAGTGATGGAAGAAGCAGGGTTAAAAGTAAAGAATATCCGCTATTATGCTTCTCAGCCGTGGGCATTTGCTGACAATATTCTGGCAGGATATTTTTGTGAGGTGGATGGAGAAGATGCAATCCGTATAGATCAAGAAGAACTGTCGGTTGCCGACTGGATTGACAGGGACAAAATACCGGTAGAATTTACCGATAGCAGCTTGACCAATGAGATGATTTTTGCGTTCAAAAATATGAAAAATTGATTGCTTTTCGCTTGAGTTTTGCATGGGAAAAATGGTAAAATAAAGGTAGCACTTGTAAGAAAAAAAGAGAGGGTTGACTGCTATGTTTGACTTTAAGTTTGACTGGGTGGATTCGATGAATACCGGAATGGAAAGTATTGATACACAGCACAAGCAGTTGTTTAAAATTGGCCGTGATTTGGAGCAGCTTCTTCGTATTCAGTGTATCGGGGTGACGGACAAACAGCTACTTGATATCGTATGTGAGCTCAGAGACTATACCGGATATCATTTTTATGAAGAAGAACGTATGATGGAAGAGATGTGTTATCCACGGATAACGGAACATAAAAAATTCCACAAAAAATGTTCAAATTACATTATGGGGCTCGATTTGCCAAAGATCAAAGAAGAGCCGGTAAAACAATTGCAGCTGATGCGTGACGAGGTACAAAGCTGGATTGTGGATCATGTGCTTGGCGAAGATGCCCAGATGACAACTGCATACCTCAAATATGAAAAGGAAAAGAAGGATAGAGAGTCGAAGGAAGAGGTTCCGGCAGAGGAAAGATACGGCCGTTTTCTTAAAGAGTATGATGTTGTGAAGCTCTATCTTTACAAAAATCAGAACTGCAAAGGCCATCTCGTGGCTGTGTTCAAAGAATCGGCCAAAGAAATGTGCAGACTTTCTGCGCTGGAGAGAAATTTGTTTTTTGCAGATATTGCAAAGGCTGCAAAAGCACTGAAAAAATGTTATCAGCCGGATGCAATCTGTTACATGGATTTGGAGGATATGAACGATTCTCTCGTGTATCATATTATTCCAAAATACAAAGAAGAGGAACATTTTGGAGTGCAGGAAATAGTGGATTATACAGCGGAATATCAGAACAAGACACGATATGAAGCTGTTTACGAAAAAATAAAATCCGCTTTGTGATGATTTTGTGTAAAATTTGGTTGTGTGAACTGTTGTTTCACACAACCTTTTTTTGTGTTATAATGTACGCGGACTAAAACTTAGAGAAAAAGGAGTCACAAATTTGTATAATCCAAATTCACTAAAAGCAGAAGAATTTATAGATCATGAAGAAGTGTTGGAAACACTTGCATATGCGCAGGAACATAAAAAGGATGAGAAACTGATAGATGAGATTCTCACAAAAGCGCGTAAAAGGGAGGGACTTTCCCACCGAGAAGCAGCAGTCCTTTTGGACTGTGAGATTCCAATGAAGAATAAAGAAATATTAGAACTGGCGAAGCAAATTAAGCAGGATTTTTATGGAAATCGAATTGTAATGTTTGCACCGCTCTATGTTTCAAATTACTGTGTGAATGGTTGCTTGTATTGTCCATATCACTTGAAAAACAAAACAATCGCGCGTAAAAAACTAACGATGGAAGAGATAACCACAGAAGTAGTAGCCCTCCAGGATATGGGACACAAACGACTGGCGATTGAAGCCGGAGAAGATCCGGTCAACAATCCGATTGAGTATATTTTGGATTGCATTAAAACTATTTACAGTATCCATCATAAAAATGGAGATATCCGACGTGTAAATGTCAATATTGCAGCGACCACGGTAGAAAATTATCGAAGACTTAAAGAAGCCGGGATAGGGACTTATATCCTGTTTCAGGAAACATATCATAAAGAGAGCTATGAAAAGCTGCATCCGACAGGACCAAAACACGATTACGCATATCATACAGAAGCTATGGATCGTGCGATGGAAGGTGGTATTGATGATGTCGGACTCGGCGTGCTGTTTGGCTTGGAAAGATATCGATATGAAATGGCAGCACTTCTTATGCATGCTGAGCATTTGGAGGCGGTACACGGAGTGGGACCGCATACCATCAGCGTACCGCGATTGAAACGTGCAGATGATATCGATCCGGATGAGTTTGATAACGGAATCGACGATGAAACTTTTGCAAAGATTATTGCATGCATCCGCATCAGTGTTCCTTATACAGGGATGATTATTTCAACAAGAGAAAGCAAGGAATGTAGGGAGAAGGCTCTTGCACTTGGAATCTCCCAAATCAGTGGAGGATCGAAGACAAGCGTAGGCGGATATGCGAAGGAAGAGCCGGAGGATGAAAAAAGTGAGCAGTTTGATGTGAGCGATAAAAGGACACTTGATGAGGTGGTTCGTTGGCTGATGGAAATGGGATATACACCGAGTTTTTGTACGGCTTGTTATCGTAGTGGCAGAACGGGAGACCGATTTATGGAACTGTGTAAAAGTCGTCAGATACAAAATTGCTGTCACCCGAATGCGCTCATGACGTTGCAGGAATATCTGATGGACTATGCAACGGAAGAAACAAGAAGCATAGGAGAGAAGCTCATTGAAAAAGAGCTTGAAATGATTCCGCAGGAGAGTGTAAGACATACCGTAATAGAAAATTTAGAGAAGATTAGAAACGGAGAAAGAGACTTCTGTTTTTAAAACATTGGGAGATATCGTATGGGACAGATGGAGTTACCTGTAGCTAACAGGATACATATTGGTTTTTTCGGAAAAAGAAATAGTGGGAAATCAAGTCTGGTCAATGCGATTACCGGGCAGCAGTCATCCATAGTATCCGATGTACCGGGTACGACAACCGATTATGTAACGAAAGCGATGGAGCTTTTGCCGGCCGGTCCGGTAGTCCTGATGGATACCCCGGGAATTGATGATGAAGGAAGGCTGGGAGAGCAGAGGATAGAAAAAGCATACGAAGCTCTTCGAAAGACAGATGTAGCAATCCTTGTGTCGGATGGAAGTCAGATTCCGTCTGCACAAGAAGAGGAGCTGATTAAGCAGTTTGAGCGCAGGAAGCTCCCATATCTCCTTGTTGTGAATAAAGAGGATATCATTTCGGAGCAAGAGAAAGAACGCTGGAAAAATTTCATTGGCCAGAGGGAGCACTGGTTTGTAAGTGCTGAAAAAGATACGCACGTGGAACAATTAAAAAAAGCCATTGCGCAGATGGCGGAGAGTAAAAAAGAAAACAAACCACTTGTGTCTGATTTGGTTAACAAAGGCCAGTCAGTCATTCTTGTAACTCCGATTGATGCAGCTGCACCGAAGGGGAGACTGATTTTGCCACAACAACAGGTACTTCGTGAGTTGCTTGACTGCGGAGCCATTACTATGGTAGTTCAGCCGCAGGAGCTGGCAGATGCGCTGAAGATGATGACGGTGCAGCCCGGTTTGGTCATAACAGATAGTCAGGTCTTTTCGCAAGTAAATAAAATAGTGCCGACAGAAGTACCGCTCACCTCGTTTTCTATTTTATTTGCAAGATATAAAGGACTCCTTTGGGATGCGGTTTCCGGAGCGAGGATGCTTGACAGGCTTTGTGACAAGGACTGTGTCTTGATTTCAGAAGGATGCTCACATCATCGTCAGTGTGGAGATATCGGAACGGAGAAGCTGCCTTCGTGGATAAAAAAATATACAGGAAAGCAGATTGAATTTACATGGACCAGCGGACAGGATTTTCCAAAGGATTTGTCATCCTATCGTCTGGTGATTCACTGCGGAGGGTGTATGCTCAATGACAAAGAAATGCAGCATAGACTCAGCATGGCAAAGGAAGCTGCGGTTGCAATGACCAATTACGGAACCGCGATTGCGCATATGAATCAAATTCTGGAGCGGAGCATTGAGCCGCTCAAATAAATCGAAAAAGAGGATGTAAGAAGGAGTTTTCATGAGTCCGAGAGCAAAAGAAATGAAATGGGATAAATTGGATAATACAGCATTGCTGTTTCCGGTTATTGCAAGTGAGAGCATGAGCAGTGTATATCGCATGTCTGTGACTCTGAAAGAGGATATACAGGAGAAGGAGCTACAGCAAGCACTGGATACTGTTTTGCCGCGTTTTGACGTGTTTCATGCAAGACTGCGAAGAGGAATGTTCTGGTACTATTTTGAGACAAATAATCGCCCGGCTCCCCGCGTTAGGGAAGAATCTACCTATCCGTGTCTGTCGATTCCACCCTATAAAAATAACAATTACCTGTTTCGGGTCACCTATTATAAGAAACGAATCAATCTGGAAGTATTTCATGTCCTGACAGATGGCATGGGAGCGATGATGTTTCTTAGAGAAGTGGTATATCATTATTTAAGACTGGTACACAAACCGCTCATGGAACAGTGTGGAAATGGGTTGTGCAGTGATACTTCGTTAAACAAAGAAGACAGCTATATTAAAAACTATACAGGTAAAAAACTTAGCAAAAAATATAAAACAGAGCGGGCACTGGAATTGGAAGGAGAATTTTTGCCGCCCAATGCGCTTTCTGTTGCACATGGGTACATGAATTTGGAACAGGTAAAACAGGCCGCAAAAAAGAAACAGGTCAGTATCAATACGTATCTGGTGGGAGTTTACACCTACAGCATATATCGTGAAGTGTTGCATGGCGGGGTTTCCAAGCGCCCCATCAGTATTTGTGTTCCGGTGAACCTTAGACCGTTTTATGACTCTATCACAATCAAAAATTTTTTTGCCATGACAGCAGCTGTATTTCGAACGGAAAAGGAAGCCTATACGCTGGATGAAGTGCTCGAGATTGTAGATCAGAGCTTAAAAAAACAATTGACCAAAGAAAACATGGATAGTTTGATTGCGTACAATGTTTCAAACGAGATGAATCGAATGCATCGCGTCATTCCGCTCTTATTTAAGCGACTTGCAATGAAATGGGTGTACCGCGCATCCGCACTTGCAAACACATCGACAGTTACCAATCTGGGGAATTTTCATATAAGAGAGGAATACAAACCTTACATAGAGCATTTTCATGTTATTTTGTCTATGTCAAAAGGACAGAATATGAAAAGTAGTGTGTGTTCATATAACGGAACACTGGTATATACCATCAGTTCCAAAATCGCAGACATGTCAGTACAGAGACGTTTTTTTAAAACGCTGGCAGAAGACGGGATTGAAGTGACGCTGGAAACAAATGGGGAAGGATATGATTTATGAGATATTGTAAGCAATGTAAAGTGAATATTGCAGATCAGACAGACATCTGTCCGCTTTGCCATAGCGTAGTCGAGAACAGGACGGATAACGTGCAGGAAGAAGAAATGAATTATCCTATGGTAAATATACGCCGGAAAGGATACAAAACAGTACTTCGTATTTGTGCGTTTGTTTGCCTTGTAGCGGTTATCATACTCGCGATAATAAACTACGTGACATACAATGGATTAATGTGGTCCATCATTTGTGATGCAGGTATTTTATATCTTTTGTTGACGCTGCGATTTACGTTGTTCAATCCGCAGGAAGGACATCCGATGAAAATCTTGATGCATGTCATTGCAATTATGATTCTTACGGTGCTGATTGATGTGACCATCGGTTTTCAAGGATGGTCAATCATTTATGCGATACCGACCATACTTTTGGTTGCAGATACACTCATCATTATATTAATGATTGTAAATCTCAAAAATTGGCAAAATTATATATTGTTGCAGATTGGGGTGACCGTACTTTCTGCGATACTCGGAATTGGTGTGCTGGTATTTCGGCTTGATAATACACTACTGACATGGTGCGCGATCGGTGTATCTGCGATTCTGTTTTTGGGAATTGTATGCGTCGGAGACTCTCGGGCAATCAATGAGATAAAGAGAAGATTTCATGTATAAGTAAAGATTGTATGTATAAATTGATATTTCATATATAAATAGAGGCTGGCATATTATTGCCAGCCTCCGTCTATTGTAAGGATTTGTCCGGTTAAATACTCCGGAGAGTCGATGAGCTGAGAAGTAAGCCTGGCCACTTCTGTAGCAGTTCCGATGCGGTCAGCAGGGATTTCGGCTCTTAAAAGATCCATTTCCTCTGCTGAGAAGCACTTGTTCATATCTGTGTCAATCACACCACAGGCAATGGCGTTTACTTGAATATTGCTCGGAGCCAATTCTTTGGCAAGAGCTTTTGTAAAACTGTTGAGTCCGCCCTTGGATGCAGAGTACGCAACTTCCATGGATGCTCCCACGCCCCCCCAGACCGAAGAAATATTTATAATTCTTCCGGCTTGTTCTTTCAGCATAAGCGGAATGGCCAGCTTACAGGTGTAAAAGGCAGAAGAAAGGTTCGTGGAAATAATATGATTCCAGTCACCAATATCCATATCCGATAATAGACCAATATAAGAAATTCCTGCATTGTTAATGAGAACATCAAGTTGCTGAATGGAAGAAAAACAGCTTTGTACAAATGTATAATCACCAATGTCTCCGATAAAGCAGGTGCAGGAAATGTTATATTGTTTGCTGAGAGAGTCGGCGAGCTGGCGGAGCCTGCTTTCTGAGTTTTTGCAGGATAAATACAGATGATACCCCTTACCGGCGAGCTCTGTAGCGATAGCTGCACCGATGCCTCTGGAGGCTCCGGTAATAAATGCATATTTTGGCATAGATAGAACTCCTTTTAATGTCACAGTTTCTTTTGTACCATTCTACTACAGGGAAAGGGGAAGGGGAAGCTGTTTTTTCTATAAGAAATGTATAGATTTACATTTATTGGGAAGAATAGAGCATATAAAAATAATGAGAGGTGATAAGTATGACAAATTTAAATGAAAAAGAAATGACAACCATCAAAGATCTGCAGACACAGGAAAAGAGTTGTATTGAAAAGTATAAAAGATATGGGCAGCAGGCAAAGGACCCGGTACTCAAAGACTTATTTCAGCAGCTCCAGCAGAAGGAACAGCAGCACGCAGATACACTGGAAAGAGTGCTCAAAGGTGAAGTGATAGAGAGTGACTGCAATGATTCGGACGGAAAGAATTATCAGCCGAAAGCAACCTACACCACTATGAGCTCGCCGGAGGATAAAGCAAATGACTGTTTCCTTGCAACGGATTGCATTGGAACAGAAAAGCTGGTATCGAGTGAATATAATACAAACGTATTTAACTTTGGGGAAGCATGGCTTCGAAAACTGTTGGCGGATATTCAGATTGAAGAACAAAACCATGCAGAAATGTTATATAAATATAAAACAGTCAATCAAATGGCATAAAACAAATGACATAAAATAAATGGCATAGAAAATCGCACCATAAAATATAGAACAGGTATAGCACATGCTTTCTTTTTTGTTTTCTTATTCTATTAAAACATAAAAGCATGTGCTATAATTTTTAAAAACGGACAGTGAAAAGGAGTAATATATATGAGCCAGTGGATGGATGTGGTGATTATCGGTTCAGGGCCGGCAGGAATGGCGGCAGCGATTTATGCAAAAAGAGCCGGATTATCGGTAAAAATATTAGAAAAAACAGGAATAAGCGGAGGACAGGTATTATCTACATATGAGGTGGATAACTATCCGGGACTTCCTATGATAAACGGATTTGATTTAAGTGAAAAATTTCGCACGCACGCAGAGCACCTGGGTGTGGAGATGATGACAGCAGAGGTAGAGCGAATAGAAGAGCGTGGACAAGATAAAATTCTTGTAACAGGCGATGGAGAGATTGTGGCAAGAACGATTGTGATTGCAACGGGTGCCAAGCATGCAAAACTCAACATACCAGGAGAGGAAGAGCTGACAGGTATGGGGGTTTCTTACTGTGCGACGTGTGACGGCGCATTTTTTAGAGGCAAAGTTGTAGCGGTAGTCGGTGGAGGCGATGTCGCAGTCGAAGACGCCATATTTTTGGCAAGAACCTGCGAAAAAGTGTATCTGATTCATAGAAGAGATGAACTTCGTGCAGCTAAGATTCTGCAACATGCGATGCTAAAGTTGCCGAACGTAGAAGTAATCTGGGACAGTGAAGTAAAAGAAATCCATGGAGAAGATCAGGTTGAAGAGCTTCTGATATACAATAAGAAGACACAGGAAAATACACTTCTTCCGGTTACAGGTGTGTTTATTGCGGTCGGAATTATACCAAACACAGAATTTGTATCAGGTGTGGTGGAGATGGATGAAAAAGGATATATCGTAGCGGATGAAACGTGTCGGACATCCGTACAGGGAATCTATGCAGCAGGCGATGTAAGAACGAAACCGCTTCGCCAGATTATTACAGCTGCAGCAGACGGAGCAAACGCTGTAACATCTTTGGAACAATATATGATGACTTTTTAGTATAAATTGCATAAAATGGTCGCAATTTCCAGTTGATTTTTGACATTTTATTGCTCATACCGGTTGACAAAGCCATTCCGGAGTGATATATTTGTTAACAGATGTAACATTTTTGTAACAAATATAGAAGGTGCTCAATCACAAATTGGGAGGCAAATATGCTAAAAAGAATGATGAAGCTTGCAGCATGCGGGATTATGGCAGCTGTGATGATTTCAAATATAACGGTACCGGCTCAGGCGGGAAGCTTATCAAGCTTACTTCCATCTGCGGGAGCAGGTACGACACTTAATAAGTCTGTAGAGATTACTCCGGTAGCGGAAAATGCAGAGGAGGATGTACAGCTGACAGCAGGTGCAGAAGCGGTTGCGACAGCACAGACACAGGATGCGCAGAGTGATACGACAGTGGTAGATGCAAGTGAGATTCTTGCAGATACTGAGATGGCAAAGGAAGAGCAGGAATACGCAAATCTCGTAATTGCCAAATGTAACGATTATGTAAATGTCAGAAAAGAGCCAAGCGAAGAAGCAGAAATTCTTGGTAAATTGTACGATAAATCAGTTGGAGATTTTGTATCGGAAGCAGATGGTGGATGGTATGAAATCACATCCGGAAGTGTAACCGGATTTGTAAAAGCAGAATACGTGGTAACAGGTGAAGAGGCAATTGAGCTTGCAAAAGAAGTTCGTAAGAGAATTGCAACAGTAACCACGACTACATTATTTGTAAGAGAAGAAGCTACGACAGAGTCGCGTACCATCGGAATGGTTCCGATTGAGGATGATCTCACCGTGCTTGAAGAAGAAGGTCTTGATGGCTGGGTAAAAGTGTCTGTAGAAGAAGGTGAAGGATTTGTTTCAACAGATTACGTTACATTATCTACAGAGTTTGTAAAAGCAGAATCGAAAGAAGAAGAGGAAGCAAGACTTGCCAAAGAAGAGGCAGCCAGAAAAGCAGCAAATGCAGCAGCAAGCAAGAATAAATCGCAGATGGCAGCGTCTTCAGAAGCAGATGCACCGGCAGCTTCCGGTGGCGGCGGAATGGGATCTTCCGTAGCAAACTTTGCTCTTCGTTTTGTGGGTAACCCATATGTATATGGAGGTTCCAGTTTAACAAACGGAACAGACTGTTCCGGATTTGTTATGAGTGTATATGCGAATTTCGGTGTGAGCCTTCCTCATTCATCCGGTGCACAGAGAGGTTGCGGATATGATGTAGGCGGACTTGGAAACGCACAGCCGGGTGATATTGTTTGTTACTCAGGCCATGTAGGTATCTATATTGGTGGAGGTCAGATTGTACATGCTTCCACACCTGCTACAGGTATTAAGGTATCAAATGCTAATTACAGACAGATATTATCTGTAAGAAGAATTTTCTAAAAACCAAATTAGAGAGAAAGACAGATCATGGGATAATCGTCAGACTATTCCATGATCTTTTTTATGAAAAAAAGAATAGAAAAGAAAGTGGTGGAAATCAGATGTTTCGACATATTTATACAAAATGCACAAAGGTTACAGAATGCAAGTAGAAATATGTCAAAAAAGAAAAAGATGTAATAAAAAGTTATCCACATAAAAAAACACGTATTTATGGGAAAAGCATACTTATAAACTAAGTTATACACATTATCCACATAAAAGATGGGTAAAAAATAATAAGATTTTATGGTAACTTTTAGAACATCTGTTTTGTGGATTATCATAAAAATCCAGAAAATGACAAAAAACGACAAAAAAATACTTGACTTTTTTCTTGTTCAAAAATAGCAGACAATTCCAATAAATATTGCAAATATACATGCAATTATGCTATAATTATCGCATAATAATAAGACAGAAAGGACTGAGGCATATGAAATATATTATTATTGGCAAAAACATTGATGTAACGCCTGGATTAAGATCAGCAGTCGAAGACAAAATTGGTAAATTGGAGAAATACTTCACTCCGGAGACAGAAGTACACGTAACACTCAGCGTGGAGAAGGACAGACAGAAAATAGAAGTGACGATTCCTGTAAAAGGAAATATTATCCGTTCCGAGCAGGTAAGTAACGATATGTATGTATCCATTGACCTGGTAGAAGAGATTATTGAAAGACAGTTAAAAAAATATAAAAACAAACTGGTAGACAAGCACCAGTCAAATAACTTCTTCAAACAGGAGTACATTGAAAAAGAGTTTACAGATGAAGATGAGGTACAGATTATTCGTACCAAAAAATTTGATATTAAACCGATGTATCCGGAAGATGCATGTGTGCAGATGGAGCTTCTCGGACACAATTTCTTTGTATTCTGCAATGCAGAAACCGATCAGGTAAATGTAGTGTACAAGAGAAAGGGCGGTACATACGGATTAATTGAACCGGAAAATTAAGATTGACCATATAGCGACGATAAAAGCGGTTGATTAAGATAGATATATTGTAAAAAAAGAAAAAAGGAAAAGATAGCGAGCTACGGTTTCGCTATCTTTTTTGCATTTTTTGTTTAGATTTTATTTGTGTACTTTATTTGTATTTTATTTAGTACAATTTTCATGGTTTCCACTCCCCAAAAAGGATTGCAAATAGAGTGCCCCTATGTTAAAATAGAAACAGCGGGCAATGACAAAAAAATAACAATCATTGCTAAGCCCTTAAAACACAGGGGTTTGAAATAATTCAATGGAGGAAGAAGAAATGGCAAAAAAGGTAGTTTTAGCAGGTGCTTGCCGTACAGCAATCGGTACTATGGGTGGTGCGCTTAGCACAACACCGGCTGCAGATCTCGGTGCAATCGTAATCAAGGAAGCTTTAAACAGAGCAGGAGTAGCTCCAGAGGCTGTAGATCAGGTTTACATGGGATGTGTAATTCAGGCCGGATTAGGACAGAACGTAGCTCGTCAGGCTAGTATTAAGGCTGGTTTACCGGTTGAAGTTCCGGCTGTAACAGTGAACGTTGTTTGCGGTTCAGGATTAAACTGTGTAAACATGGCAGCTCAGATGATTCAGGCAGGCGATGCTGATATCGTTGTAGCAGGTGGTATGGAAAACATGTCTATGGCTCCATATGCTATGATGCAGGGCCGTTATGGATATAGAATGGGTAACAATAAATTAGTAGATACAATGGTAAATGATGCATTATGGGATGCATTCAATGATTACCACATGATTAAAACAGCAGATAACATCTGCGAAGAGTGGGGACTTACACGTGAAGAACTTGATGAGTTCGCACTTAAGAGCCAGCAGAAAGCTGCTGCAGCTCAGGAAGCAGGCGCTTTTGATAAAGAAATCGTTCCTGTAGAAGTTAAGAAGAGAAAAGAAGTAGTTGTTGTAAATAAAGACGAAGGACCAAGACCTGGAACTACCATGGAGGCACTTGCAAAACTTCGTCCAATCAATCCGGATGGATTTGTAACAGCTGGTAACGCTTCAGGTATCAATGACGGAGCAGCTGCTATCGTTGTTATGAGCGAAGAAAAAGCAAAAGAACTTGGTGTTAAACCGATGGCTACTTTCGTAGCAGGCGGACTTGCAGGATGCAGACCGGAAGTTATGGGTATCGGACCTGTTCCGGCTACGCAGAAAGTTCTTGCAAAAGCTGGTCTTAAGATTGAAGATCTTGACATCATCGAAGCAAACGAAGCATTCGCAGCACAGTCTGTAGCAGTTGGAAAAGATCTTGGAATCGATGTTGACAAACAGTTAAATCCAAATGGTGGTGCAATCGCATTAGGACATCCGGTTGGAGCATCAGGATGTCGTATCCTTGTTACACTTCTTCATGAGATGGAAGCGAAAGATGCAAAGAAAGGTCTTGCAACACTTTGTATCGGTGGCGGTATGGGATGCGCTACAATCGTTGAAAGAGATTAATTTAAAGGAGAGATAAACATGGAATTCATTTTATATGAAGTAAATGGTGCGGTTGGTACAATTACCATTAACCGTGAAAAAGCTTTGAATGCACTTAACTCTACAGTTCTTGATGAACTGAATCAGACACTTGATGCGGTGGATCTTGATACCGTAAGATGCCTTATCCTTACAGGTGCAGGCGCAAAATCTTTTGTAGCAGGCGCAGATATCGGCGAAATGAGCACGCTTACAAAAGCAGAAGGAGAAGCGTTCGGTAAAAAAGGAAACGATGTATTCCGTAAAATCGAAACATTCCCAATTCCTGTTATCGCAGCAATCAACGGATTTGCTCTTGGTGGCGGATGTGAAATTGCTATGAGCTGTGACATCAGAATCTGTTCTGATAACGCTGTATTCGGACAGCCTGAAGTAGGTCTTGGAATCACACCTGGTTTTGGTGGAACACAGAGACTTGCAAGACTGGTTGGACCTGGAATGGCAAAACAGATGATTTATACAGCACGTAATATCAAGGCAGATGAAGCATACAGAATCGGTCTTGTAAACGCTGTTTATACGCAGGAAGAACTGATGGGCGCTGCTCAGAAAATGGCAGCTGGCATTGCTAAAAATGCTCCAATTGCTGTTCGTAACTGCAAGAAAGCAATCAACGATGGCTTAGATGCTACAATGGATGATGCACTTGTAATCGAAGAGAAACTGTTCGGAGACTGTTTCGAAACAGAAGATCAGAGATACGGTATGGCATTCTTCCTTGACAAAAACAAAGAAAAAGTGAAAGAGCCATTCAAAAACTGCTAATACAGAAATCGAAGCAGGATATACATAAATGGAAACAAAGCCCGGACTACTAGGTCCGGGCAATCAATAAAAAACAATAAGGAGGCACTACAATGAAAGTAGGTATTATCGGTGCTGGAACTATGGGTTCCGGAATTGCACAGGCATTCGCTATGACAGATGGTTATGAAGTTTGTCTTTGCGACATCAAAGAAGAGTACGCAGAAGGCGGAAAAGCAAAAATTCAGAAAAACATGAATTTCTTAGTTTCTAAGGAAAAAATCACACAGGAAAAAGCAGATGAAATTATGGGTAAGATCACAACAGGTCTTAACAGCATCTGTGCTGACTGTGATCTTATTGTTGAAGTTGCTTTAGAGAAACTTGAAATCAAACAGGCTATCTTCAAAGAGTTAATGGGTATCGTTAAGAAAGATTGCATGTTTGCTTCAAATACATCTTCTCTTTCTATCACAAAGATTGGTGAAGGATTAGACAGACCAATGATCGGTATGCACTTCTTCAATCCGGCTGACAGAATGAAACTTGTAGAAGTAATCAAGGGTGAAAACACTCCTCAGGAAATGGTTGACAAGATCAAAGCAATCTCTGTAGAAATCGGAAAAACTCCTGTAGAAGTAAAAGAAGCTCCTGGATTCGTTGTAAACAGAATCTTAATCCCAATGATCAACGAAGCAATCGGTGTACTTGATGCAGGTACAGCTTCTGCAGAAGATATCGATATCGCTATGCAGCTTGGTGCTTCTCATCCAATGGGACCTCTTCACCTTGGTGATTTAATTGGTCTTGATATTTGTCTTGCTATCATGGAAGTTCTTTACAATGAGACAAAAGACGAAAAATATGCTCCACAGCCACTTCTTAAGAAAATGGTTGCTGATGGCAAACTTGGTAAGAAGACTGGCGAAGGCTTCTTCAATTACAGCAAATAAGTGATATAAATTTAATGGAGGAATAAAATCATGGATTTTACTTTACGCAAAGAACATGAAATGGCGAGACAGTTATTCAAAGATTTCGCTGAAAATGAAGTAAAACCTCTCGCGCAGGAGGTAGATGAGACAGAAGTATTCCCAAGAGGCACTGTTGAGAAAATGGCAAAGAACGGCTTCATGGGTATCCCGGTTCCGAAGGAGTACGGCGGACAGGGCTGTGACATTTTAACATACGCTATGTGCGTAGAAGAACTTTCAAAAGTTTGTGGTACAACAGGTGTTATCGTTTCTGCACATACATCTCTTTGTATCGACCCAATTCTTACATACGGTACAGAAGAACAGAAACAGAAATATATTCCGGACCTTGCTTCCGGTAAGAAAATCGGTGCTTTCGGTCTTACTGAGCCGGGCGCTGGTACAGATGCTCAGGGACAGCAGACAAAAGCTGTTTTAGATGGTGACGAGTGGGTTCTTAACGGATCAAAATGCTTCATTACAAACGGTAAAGAAGCAGATGTTTACATCGTTATCGCTGTAACAGGAAAAGTTGAAAAACGTGGTCGTGTTTCAAAAGAAATTTCTGCTTTCATCGTAGAAAAAGGAACACCTGGATTTACATTCGGTACAAAAGAAGCAAAGATGGGTATCCGTGGTTCATCTACATACGAACTTATCTTTACAGATTGCCGTATCCCGAAAGAGAACCTTCTTGGTGCAAAAGGAAAAGGTTTCGGTATCGCAATGCATACACTTGATGGTGGACGTATTGGTATCGCTGCACAGGCTCTCGGTATTGCAGAAGGCGCATTAGAAACAACAATCGCTTACGTAAAAGAAAGAAAACAGTTCGGCCGTTCTATCGCACAGTTCCAGAACACACAGTTCCAGCTTGCTGATATGGCTACAAAAGTACAGGCTGCTCAGCTTATGGTTTACAGAGCTGCTGTTGCTAAAAATACACAGAAAGTTTACTCTGTAGAAGCTGCTATGGCTAAATTGATGGCTGCAGAAGTTGCTATGGAAGTTACAACAAAATGTGTACAGTTACATGGTGGTTACGGTTACATCAGAGAATATGATGTAGAACGTATGATGCGTGATGCTAAGATTACAGAAATCTACGAAGGAACTTCAGAAGTTCAGCGTATGGTTATTTCTGGAAGCTTATTAAAATAAGGAGGTACTAAATCGTGAAAATCATAGTTTGTATTAAACAGGTACCTGATACAAAGGGTGGAGTTAAATTCAATCCGGACGGTACATTAGACAGAGCAGCTATGCTTGCTATTATGAACCCAGATGACAAAGCTGGTTTAGAGGCAGCTCTTAGATTAAAAGATCAGTATGGTGCAGAGGTTACAGTTCTTACAATGGGACTTCCAAAAGCAACAGATGTGCTTCGTGAAGCATTAGCAATGGGTGCTGACAAAGCAATCCTTGTTACAGATAGAGTATTAGGTGGTGCTGATACTTGGGCAACTTCTACAACAATTGCCGGTGCTATCCGTAACCTTGAATATGACTTAATCATCACAGGTCGTCAGGCTATCGATGGTGATACAGCTCAGGTTGGTCCGCAGATCGCTGAGCATTTACAGCTTCCTGTTATCTCTTATGCACAGGATATTAAGATTGACGGTGACAAAGTGATCGTTCAGAGACAGTATGATGACAGATATCATGTATTAGAGTCTCAGATGCCATGTCTCGTTACAGCTCTTGCTGAATTAAACGAGCCACGTTACATGACTCCGGGCGGAATCTTCGATGCTTGTAAAGCAGAGATTACAACTTGGGGAAGAGCAGACCTTAAAGATGTTGAAGATTGCAACTTAGGTCTTGCAGGTTCTCCTACAAAGATTGCAAAAGCTTCTGATAAAGTTCGTAAGGGTGCAGGCGTTAAAGTGACTCCTGATTCTCCGGAAGAAGCTGCTGCTTACATTGTTGAAAAGTTACAGGAAAAACATGTTATCTAAAATAAAGGAAAAGTGGTGAACAAAATGAGTTTAGAACAATATAAAGGCGTATACGTGTTTGCGCAGCAGGTTGATAATGAAATCAGCGGCATCGCATTCGAATTACTTGGTAAAGCAAAAGAGTTAGCAGCTCCTTTGAATACAGACGTTACAGCAGTATTACTTGGTTACAACGTAAAAGATCTTGCTGACCAGCTTGCAGAGTATGGTGCAGACAAGGTTATCGTTGTAGATGATCCTGAATTAAAAGAATACAGAACAGAGCCATATGCACATGCACTTTCTTCTGTAATCAATGAGTACAAACCTGACATCGTATTGGTTGGTGCTACAGCAATCGGTCGTGACCTTGGTCCTACCGTATCTGCAAGAGTAGCAACAGGTCTTACAGCTGACTGTACAGTTCTTGAGATTGGTGACTTCCCATTAGTTGCTATTCCTGGAAAAGAAGATGAACAGAAACACAACCAGTTATTAATGACTCGTCCGGCTTTTGGTGGTAACACAATTGCTACAATCGCTTGTCCGAATACTCGTCCACAGATGGCAACTGTTCGTCCAGGTGTTATGCAGAAAATCGAGCCAATCAAAGGCGCGAAAGCCAATGTAATTGAATTCAATCCTGGATTTACTCCGGATAACAGATATGTAACCATCAAAGAAGTGGTAAAAGCAGTTTCTGATACAGTAGATATCATGGACGCTAAGATCTTAGTATCCGGTGGTCGTGGAGTTGGTAGTGCAGAAAACTTCCAGATGTTAGAAGATCTTGCAGCAGTTCTCGGCGGAACAGTAAGCTGTTCACGTGCTGTTGTAGATTCAGGCTGGAAGCCAAGAGATCTTCAGGTAGGACAGACAGGTAAAACAGTTCGTCCTAACGTATACTTTGCAATTGGTATTTCAGGTGCGATCCAGCACGTTGCAGGTATGGAAGAAGCAGACATCATCGTTGCTATCAATAAAGACGAAGATGCTCCTATCTTTGATGTAGCTGACTACGGTATCGTAGGAGATTTAAACAAAATCGTTCCACAGCTTACAGCAGACATCAAAGCTGCTATGGCTAACAAATAAGATTTGCGCAAGCGGGACTTGACAATATAGCATATTAAACGGGCGTTACCTTTTTGGTAGCGCCCGTTTTTATCTTATGTATGTTTGGTTGGGTTACGAGTTTGTCTTGAGTAATTTATGGATCGAAGCAAGCTCCTGCTCCAAGGCAGATACCCTCGCATTAAGAGTGGTATTTTCCGACGGAAAGAGAATGTTCGATTCTTATCTTTTTTTGCTCTCGTATTTGTGCTAAAATAGACAGAAGTGTGAAGAAACTTATATTTTGAATCATCTGAACTAAATTATATCGAAAGGCTTTTTTATATCACATAGTTACAAATTTCAAACAATTTGATTTCAAAAGGAGAAACCATATGAACACATTTTATTATATCGTAGAAAGTATCGACGGCGATTACGCCAACCTTCGTCTGACCGATGAAAATGGAACTGTAATTAGTGACGATTTAAAACTGGTAGCAAGAGCACTTTTACCGATGGAGATTACGGAAGGCTGCAGAGTGATCAATGAAATGCTGCAGTACCGAATTTTGTAAAGTTTACATAACTTGAAATGATGTATAGAAAGGGAAACGTAATATGGCAAAAAAAGAAAAAGAGATAAAAACCAATGCAATGCGCATTCTCGATCGTATGAATATTAAGTACACACATCAGTCCTATGAATGTGACGAGTTTGTTGACGGACTTCAGACGGCGGAAAAACTCGGTCTGCCATATGTGAAAGTCTACAAAACGCTGGTGACTGTGGGAAATGACAAACAGTATTATGTATTCGTGATTCCGATTGAAAAGGAACTGGATTTGAAAAAAGCAGCAAAAGCCGTGGGAGTCAAATCGGTTGCGATGATCCCGGTAAAGGAAATTACGCAGATTACCGGTTATGTACGTGGCGGATGTACATCGATCGGAATGAAAAAACAGTTTCCGACAGTGATTGATGAGAGTGCAAAACAACTAGAGGATATGTATGTCAGCGGCGGAAAAATCGGATGTCAGATGAATCTGGCGCCGATGGATCTTGCCAAGGCTGCAAATGCCGCATTTGCAGATGTGGTGATATAAAATATTAGGGGAAAGGGAAAGAAAAATGAAGAAAACAATATTAAAACTGATGACAGGAATTATGATTGGAGGAATGCTTTTGAGCGGCTGCCAATCAAAGGAGTCCCAAGATTTGACAACGGTAGAGACACAGACACAGCAGGCTGCTACAATGGATGAAACCACAGCGGAAGCGACGACGGATCCGGGGACAGAAGATGCGACGCAAGAGACGTCGGATGAGGCGGAGAATCCGGAGACGGAGGATGCGCAGCAGGCAATCGAGGGTGAAACATACACGTATCAGGATATGACCATCACGATCCCGGCGTCCTGGGAAGGAAAATATATCATAAAAGAAAACGAAAATGGAGAAGAGGGATTTTCTATCATGCAGAAGTCTTCCTATGAAAAAGAAGAGGGCTGGGGATTTTTGTTTGGTTTCTATAAATCAAAGGACATGGTGGATGAATCGACCGGAGCAGATCAGCTTGCGTATACGGATGACTATGCATATTATGTGCAGGAGCCGACCGATGTGACTTGCTGGTACGAAGACGAGACGATAGTAGAAGAATATGGCGAAATGATGAAGGCAAAGAAAGCGGTGGCGGAAAGCCTGGTGATTGAAGCGGAGAATGTCCGCTATGATGCAAAAGAATATGTTTTGCCGATGAGCTATTGTAAACCGATTCCGGAGTATTATTTGGAAAATTTCGGTTCGGATATGATCTGGATTGCACGGAATGAAATCTATGCACGTCACGGACGCATATTTGAAAATGTATTTCTGAGTAACTATTTTGAATCCTGCAGTTGGTACGAGGGAACAGTTGCATCGGATGCTTTTGATGAAAGTGTATTGTCACAGATAGAAAAAGACAATTTAGAAATCATCAAAGCGCAGGAAGAAAAGAACGCGGCCGGGAAAACTTATCCGCAGAGCTGTCAGTTTGGAAAAACCTATCAGTATGACTTGGATGGAGACGGACGCAAGGAGGACATCTGCATTACGTATCGTGAAGATGAAGAAAATTATGACTTTGATCTGGAACTTAGCTTAGAAGGTGATCTGGTAATACCGGATACTGTTTATGATTTATCAAGAGAATTTCACCGCAGTATGGATGTGAATTATTTCTGTTTAAACACAAAGGAATATTTTATCACTGATATTTCACCGCATTATGAAGGACTGGAGATTGCGGTCATGGATTATGGTATGAGTGAAGATCTTGTGACGCATTTTTATACCTATGACGGAGAATTTAACTATATCGGAACCGTGGGCGGATTTCCGTTTAAAGAATACATGAATCTGGATGGTTTCGCATGGGACGGATGTGTCAGAGGCGTCATCCGTACGGATTTGATCAACACCTGCTTTTCTTATGCGACCTGGTACTATGATTATGAAGCAAAGAAACTGGAAATAAATGAGGATCAAATTTTCACAATGGTACCGACCGGAGCGTATAAACTGAAAAAAGATATTGAGGTCCATACGGACCAGCGTCCGGAGTCTCCAATGAAAACCATGAAGGCGCAGGATGTCTTTTTTATGGAAACTGATGGACTTGAATGGATTAAAATCAAGGGAAAAGACGGCAACGAAGGATATTTATATATCGATGAAGAAGGAAAGATAGAAGAAACAAAAGAAAATCCGCAGGATATCATAGAAGGACTGTTTTTTGCAGGGTAATCACTAACGGGCACGGGAAATCAAAAGGAGAGGATGGAAAGTGCAGCCAATCATTATAGCAAGTGAAAAACTAAAACTCCATAACGAGCTTTGCCGCCTGTGTGAATTTGTCGGATATACAGACAAGTGGCGTGATCGGTTCTGGGAAGATCTTCTGGAGGAAGAAGAGATCTACAAAGAATTCCTGTATTACATGGAACATCAGGATTTTCTGGATGAGTACAAGGTGGAGGGGATGAGCGTTTTGGATATTTTTGTGTGGCAGATGCGCAAATTCAATCTCCGCCTTGACCGGGGGAAAAACGGCGAAGAATGCGATAAAATGGCAATGCTTCTTGAGACATTCCGGTACATGATCGATATGAAACGCAAAGAAGAATCGCCGGAAAAAAGTGATGGTCAGGGATGTCGCTGGAGCATGGAAATGCGAAACGGAATGGATGAACTCAATTAATTTTTTTACAATCCTCTGTCTTTTAAATTCTCAACAATTCGCTGATACACTTCAATACTGTCAAATCCTTTGATATCTTCCCTTTTTAGATCAATCATATCACCATGCGATATACCGCGTAGTGTCTTACTTTTCAAAGTTCCAAGAAAATTTCCCCACTGTGCGGAGGATTCTGTTACAAGCCCGTCATTTTGCTCGCCGGTCATCCACCACAAAAGAAGGTGAGGAAAAAATAGAAGCGAGTCGCTGAAAGACCAGCGCATCACAGAAGCATAGCTTTGGTACAAGACATTCTCAGCGTCGGGCGTGCGTTCATTAAAATCTTGACAATAAGCAGGCGATAACTGTTGCGCGGAAGCATAGGAATCCGGTGCATCATCGCCGAATGCAGCAAAAGACCGGTCGAGAATCTGCGTTAGCTTACGAAAAACCGGCTTTGGCAGAGAATTTAAAAAGTCGACCAGCTTCGAGCCACGATGAGGTGTTGACATTGTGGTCAGCGAAGCCACGCGATCCGCATAGCCAAGGTGTGATATGACATAGCGACAATCCAAACCACCCTTGGAATGCGCTATGATATTCACTTTCTTGGCGCCGGTTTCTGTCAGTGCCCGGTCAATGGTCTGCGCAATGGCAGCTGCATTTTCTTCAATCGTTCCCCAGGCTTTTTGGTGACCGTAGTAAATGGTCGCGCCGCTTCGTTCCAGATAGCGCGGTGCACGTCCCCAGTAATTAAAATATGAAAGGTCGCGGAAACCGATGCCATGTACCATGATGAGAGGATACTTCGTCTGACACTCCTGTGAGGCCTGTCGGATCGCCGCGCTCTGGTTGCGTGCGACATAGATGGAATATTCATCCTTGGCGGCACGCGCCAGATAGTGGACCAAAAACAGATTCACGATTGGAATCCACATATTCAGGCAGATGAGCACGCGTTTCACAATGCCGAGCCTGTGACAGCAGAGGATGACACGCAGGCAACCATTCAAAAGAAACAAAAATAAAAATATCGCCGTGTAAATCAAGTCGAAAGTAAGAAGTAACTTACCGTTTGTGGATGTCACTTGCCGAAGTGTATGTATGAACGATTCCACAGATTTTGGCGGGAAGACATACAGAAACAGATAATGGAAAAGTTGAATCCAAAATCCCCATATACCGATTCGAATCAGAAAAAGTCCTCCATATTGCACGCCCACGCGAAAACTACCGCTCTCATTCTTGTGATGAAGGGGCCAGATGTGAAGACGCATCGTGGAATAAAAGTGATAACCAATCATTAAAACGGCAAGTGTAATCAGAAGTCCTTTGGATAATCCGGAAAGACCTGATACATCTTTGAACGTAAACCTATACATATAATATAAAATAAGAGGGAAATGCGGCACAAGCCATGCATATAATATCGTTTGCAAATCTCTATGCTCCTAAATCTGATGATAAACTCTAATCTATAATTCTATAATTCACTCTATAATTTAATCTATAATTCAATCTATAACCCGAGTACTTCTTCTACAATTTCCACCGCATCCATGATACAATCCGGACAGGAACGAAGCGGAGTACCGGTTGCAACGCCTTTTAAGTCCTTGCAAAGAGACCCTTTGTTTCGTTCTTCAAACTTTGCCATGATTTCACGGGAAAGCTGGTAAGTAGCAGCTTTCGTGGCAGGATTTTCAATATCACCATCACTGTTTTTTAAACCTGCGAGAGCAACAGCACCGGAGATGGCACCGCAAGTTCCCTGCATACCGCCCATACCCAGTCCAAATCCTTCCATCATGCGGAATATCGTTTCCTTGTCCATACCGACTTCATCGGCAAAAGCACAGGCTACAGCCTGAGCACAATTATATTTTTTGTCATGTAATGCGATTGCTAATTCTTTCTTTGTCATAGTAACATCCTTTCGCTTTCGTTTTTTCGTTGATTTTTCCTAAAATGATTATAAATTTTTTTTACTTTTTGCGCAATAAGTTCATATACGCGCAGAAAAAATTATGCTATATTAGTTAAAGTAAGGAAAGAATCACTGTTAATCAGGAGGAAGCAAACATGCAGATGAGAGCAATTGAAACAGAACTTCAGAATAATGCATATCCGGGACGCGGAATCATTATCGGAAAAAGTGCGAACGGCAAATATGCGGTAACCGCTTACTTTATTATGGGAAGAAGTGAAAACAGCCGCAACAGAGTATTTGTGGAAGACGGACAGGGAATCCGCACACAGGCCTTTGATCCTTCAAAATTGAGCGATCCGAGTCTTATCATCTACGCACCGGTACGTGTTCTTGGTAACAAGACCATCGTAACCAACGGAGACCAGACCGATACGATTTATGAGCTCATGGACAAACAGCAGACATTTGAACAGGCGCTGCGCACCAGAGAGTTTGAACCGGATGCACCAAACTATACCCCGCGTATTTCCGGTATCATGCACGTAGAAAACGGTACATACAATTATGCGATGTCGATTCTGAAAAGTAACAATGGCAATCCGGCTGCATGTAACAGATATACATTTGCTTATGAAAATCCGGTAGCGGGTGAAGGACATTTCATTCACACCTACATGGGCGACGGAAATCCGCTCCCAAGCTTTGAGGGCGAACCGGAACTCATTTCCATTCCGGATGATATGGACAGCTTTACAGAGCTTCTCTGGAACAGTTTAAATGAAGAAAATAAAGTTTCACTCTTTGTTCGCTATATTAATATAGAAACAGGAGCATATGAGACAAAGATTGTAAACAAAAATAAATAAATCCAGACATACGGAGGAAACAGCATGAATGAATTAGAACTGAAATATGGTTGTAATCCAAATCAGAAGCCTTCCCGCATTTATATGGAAGACGGCAAAGATTTACCGATTACAGTATTAAACGGCAAACCGGGATATATCAACTTCCTGGATGCATTTAACGGATGGCAGCTTGTAAAAGAACTCAAAAAAGCGACCGGACTTCCGGCGGCGACTTCATTTAAACATGTATCACCTGCAGGAGCAGCGGTAGGACTTCCGCTTTCTGAGGTAGAAGCAAAGATTTACTGGGTGGATGACCTTGGTGAGTTGTCACCGCTTGCATGTGCATATGCAAGAGCAAGAGGTGCAGACAGAATGTCTTCCTTTGGTGATTTTATTTCCCTTTCTGATGTGTGCGACGCAGATACAGCGAAAATTATCAAAAGAGAAGTGTCTGACGGTGTGATTGCACCGGGCTACACAGAGGAAGCACTTGCGATTTTAAAAGAGAAAAAGAATGGCAATTATAATGTCATCCAAATTGACGAAAATTATGTTCCGGCCGAAATTGAGACGAAACAGGTATATGGTATCAATTTTGAGCAGGGAAGAAATGAACTTAAGATCGATGACGAACTCCTTAGCAATCTCGTGACAGAAAACAAAGAGATTCCGGAGTCGGCAAAGATTGACCTTGCAATCGCACTCATCACATTAAAATATACACAGTCCAATTCCGTATGCTTTGCCAAAGGCGGACAGGCGATCGGTATCGGCGCAGGGCAGCAGTCACGTATTCACTGTACCAGACTGGCGGGCTCTAAGGCAGATAACTGGTTCCTTCGTCAGTCGCCGCAGGTGATGAACCTTCCGTTCGTGGACAATATCCGCAGAGCGGACAGGGACAACACCATCGACCTTTACATCGGCGAAGATTATATGGATGTGCTGGCAGAAGGTGAGTGGCAAAAATTCTTCAAAGAAAAACCGGCAGTGTTTACCAGAGAAGAAAAAAGAGCATGGCTTGATCAGATGACGGATGTAGCACTTGGCTCCGATGCGTTCTTCCCGTTTGGGGATAATATAGAAAGAGCGCATAAAAGCGGTGTGAAATACATCGCACAGCCGGGCGGTTCTGTGCGCGATGACCATGTAATCGAGACCTGTAATAAGTACGATATGGCGATGTGCTTTACAGGGATCAGACTGTTTCATCACTAAAAAATCACAATATGTCAGAAAATGGGTATTGATAATGAAAGTATATTGTGATAACATTAGTATGATAAAAAACTAAGTTTCCTTAGCAAAAAAATAACAACAGGGAGGATTCACAATGAGAAAGATTGTAACCAAAGTGATGGCTGTTGCACTTGCTTTAACTACTATGGTATCTATGAGTGGTGTTATGACTGTTAATGCAGAAGCGGCTGCCAAAAGCAACGTAAGTGTATCTTACACAAACAAAAAAGTAAAAAGCGCTTCTGTAAAGAGCGTATCTGTAAAGGTTGACGGTGCTGAAAAAGCAAGCAAAAAAGTAACTGTATACCTTACAGGAAACAAACAGGTAAAAGTTGACACAGCAGTAGATGTAAAAGTTAACGGAAAGAAAAATTCCAAGATGACAAAAGCTTTCAAGAAAAACTACAAGAAAGTTTCTTACTCATCAAGTAACAAAAAAGTTGCTACTGTAAGCTCAAAAGGTGTTATCACTGCTAAAAAAGCAGGTAAGACTACTATTACTGTAAAATCAAAAGCAAACAGTAAAAAATCTTACAAAATCACTTTAACAGTAAAAAACGGTGTTAAGAGCATGAAGCTTAATACTAAGACAAAAGCTACTTTAGAAGAAGGCGCTAAGCTTACATTCACACCAAAAGTTACTACATACAAAAAAGTGAAAAAGACAATCAAAGCTACATCAAGCGACAAGAAAGTAGCTAAAGTTTCTGTAAAGAGCGGTAAAGTTACTATCACAGCTGTAAAAGCAGGTACTGCTAAGATTACTGTAGCGCCAAAATACGGCTCAGACAAAGCTAAAACAATCACTGTAACTGTAAAAGCAAAAGCTGCTACAACTCCTTCGACACCTTCTACTCCGGTAGTAAAAGCAAAACATACAAAAGTAGTATTTGCGAATCCGGATGCTAAGACAGTAAAATTAACAGGTAAGCTTTCTTGGGACGGACAGAAAGATCTTGCAGCAGCAGTAAAAGATTTCGCAGCTATTCTTGGCGGAACATACGACGTAAAAGTAAACGGTAGAGTTGTTACTGTTATTAATGGTATTCTTAATGAAGATCAGTTAGCTAAGATTCCTACATCAGGCGAAAAGACAGATGCTACAATCGAAGCTACTATCTCTATCGCACAGGCTCTTAAGCTTGCAGGTGACGTGAGCGCAACTGCAAAAGCTCAATTTAATGGTGAGTTCACAGTAGGCGGAGTGAAAGTTTCTGGCATCTCATTAGCAAACAAAGAGCTTACATTCAACTTTGGCGGAGCTACATTAAAAGCATATGTAGTAAACGGAAACCTTTACTTAGATGGTGATCAGTCAGCATTGTTGACTACTTACAAGGCTATCTATGATACAAACAAAGAAGTAATCAAAGAGTTTGTTGTAGAAGAGAAATAAGTTTTATTAAAATGAATAACGAAAAGGGCTATCCCTGATAGCCCTTTTTGTAAGGAAAAAATTATGGCAATATTTGACATTCACAGCCACATCCTTCCGGGAGTGGATGATGGGTCTAAAGATATAGAGATGACAAAAGAGATGCTTGGAATGGCATATGAGCAGGGAGTCAGAGTGATGATTGCTACGCCTCATTATTCCATGCGCTCCAGAGAAGATAAGATAGAGAGAGTCCGGAAGGCATATGAGAAGACCGTAGAGATGGCAGAAGAGTGCTATCCGGATATGAAGATATTGCTTGGCAGTGAAGTATATATGGAGCCGGGCATGTTAGATAGAATAAAGCAGGAAACTACGATTACCATGAACCAGTCAAAGTATGTGCTTTGTGAGTACAGTTTTACCGGAGCATATCAGGAGATGTATGGTTCTTTGCAGGAGCTTGTTCGAGCCAGATTTAAACCGATACTCGCCCATGTGGAGAGGTATCAGTGTCTGCGGGAGAGATGGGATCGCATGCAGGAGCTGCGCGAACTGGGCGTGCTGATGCAGATCAATGCCGAGAGCCTGCAGGGTAATGTTTTTGATAAAAATTTCCGATATGGTAAGAGTCTGATAAAAAACGATATGATTGATTTTATCGGTACCGATGCGCACGATATGCAGCGCAGGGCACCGAGGATTCAAAAGGCGGAGGAGACTCTGATAAAGCTCCTTGGTAGACAGGAAGCAGATCAGATTCTTATGAGAAATGCAGAAGAGATATGGATGCAGAAAGTATAGTCTTTTTGTATCTGGAAACGGAGAATAGATATGGGAAACACAGATCAATTGCAAAGAGAAGAGATTGAAATTGATTTAAGAGAGATATTTTTTGTGCTGCTTCAGCGCATTTGGGTGATTCTGCTGTCGGCAGTGATAGGAGCAGTGTCCTTTGGACTCTATACCTATACGATGATTGAGCCAATCTATGAATCGCAGTCGATGCTTTACATCCTGACAAAGTCAACCAGTTTGACGAGTTTGGCAGATATTCAGTTGGGTACACAGCTTACCAATGACTATGTGGTGTTTGTGACCAGCCGACCGGTAGTGGATAAAGTGATTGAAAATCTGGATTTGGATATGACGTATAAAGAGTTTGTAAACAGTGTGGCGGTGGATAATCCGACCAATACCCGTATTCTTAAGATTACGGTAAGCCACACCGATCCAAAGCTTGCGCAGCTGATTGTAAATGAGCTCTCAGATGTGGCAGCGTCACGTGTGGCAGAGGTCATGGAGACGGAAGCACCACATATCGCGGACTATGGACACCTACCGGAAGAGCCTTCTTCACCGAGCCTTATTAAAAATACTGCGATTGGTGGAATGTTGCTTGCACTTTTGGCGATGGCGATTATCATTGTGGCTTATCTCATGAATGATTCGATTAAGACGAGCGAAGATGTAGAGAAATATCTTGGTCTTAATGTACTTGGTAATATTCCACTGGAGGAAGGTACGAGCAAAAAGGCGACACACGGTCACGATAAAGATGCCAAGAAGATGAAAAAACACAAGATTAAGAGAATTGAGGCGTAAGAGCGTATGAAGCAAATTAATTTTACGAAGTTAGCGCAGTTAGATAATAAAACAAAAGAAGCCTACAAGACATTACGTACCAATATCACGTTCTGCGGGGATGAGATTAAGTCGATTGTCTTTACCTCCAGCGTGCCAAATGAAGGCAAGAGCCGTGTCTCTTTTGAGACCGCAAAGGCTTTGGCGGAGGATGGAAAAAAGGTACTCTATATCGATGCGGATATCCGCAAATCGATTCTGGTGGCCAGATACGATGTGGATGCAGAGATTGTGGGACTCACACACTATCTTGCGGGAAAGATGCCGCTGGATGATGTTATCTATGAGACAAATCTAAAAAACTTCCACTGTATCTTTACAGGAGCCAATGTGCCAAATCCGGCAGAGCTCCTGGGTAAGAGTCGTTTGGAAAAAATGATTGCAGCCAAACGGGAAGAGTATGATTATATTATTATTGATTGTCCGCCGCTGGCAAGTGTTATCGACGCTGCTGTGGTAGCGAAGCACTGTGACGGAGCTATCATCGTAGTGGAGACGGACAATATTAGCTACCGCATCGTGCAGCAGGTAAAGGATCAGCTCTTAAAGAGCGGATGCCAGATTTTGGGCGTAGTGCTCAATAAGGTGGAGATGACCGGTAAAGGTTATTACGGCAAGTACTACGGTGGCTATTATGGCAAGTATTATGGTAGCTATGGTGATTACTATAAGGATGAAGCATAATCCGTGACATGGAGTTTAAGCTACAAGAGGGAGAAGAACCTGTGTTAAAGACGATAAGAGAAAGGCTGACAGACAGCACCAAGATGATGCTGGTGTTTATATTGGTGTTATATGATATCGCTTCCGTGATGTTTGCGGTATTTATGGCTTTGTATGTTCGCTTTGATTTTCGTATGGGAGACGCATGTGTGCAGTATCTAAAAGTAGGATTTCACTATCTGCCGCTTACGATTGTATTTATGCTGATTGTCTATTCATGTTTTCATTTATATAACAGTCTGTGGGCGTACGCGAGTACGAGGGAGATGTTTAATACGGTATGCGGTGCGATGTTGGTCAGCATTATGCAGCTACTGGTTATGATGGTGTGTAACCAAAGTATGCCAAGGTCCTACTACTTTATGTTTACTTTTTTTGTAGTGGCGTTTTCATTGTTTGGCCGTTTTTTTTACCGATTTATCCGTGTTTTGCGACACAGCTATATAACCAAGAGGCAGAAGGGTGCGAAAAACATTATGCTGATTGGCGCCGGAGATGCAGGGCGTCTTATTATCAATGAGGTGCAGCACAGTGACCAGCTTCATGCTAAGGTGGTATGCGCGATTGATGATGACCCGATGAAAAAAGGGAAGTATTTAAAAAATGTACCGATTATTGGTGGCAGAGATATGATTATCGAGAGTGCTGCCAAGTATGATGTGGATCAGATCGTCCTTGCGATGCCGAGTATCTCGATGGGAGAGCAGAAGGAAATTCTTGATATCTGCAAAGAGACTGGATGCAGTATGAAGATACTACCGGGGATTTATCAATTTATTAATAGTGAAGTGAGTGTAAGTAAACTTCGAGATGTACAGATCGAGGATTTGCTGGGGAGAGAGCCGATTAAGACCAATCTGGACATCGTTCTTTCCTATGTGCAGAAGCAGACAGTACTGGTGACCGGTGGCGGAGGATCAATTGGAAGTGAGATTTGTCGACAGATTGCGGCGCATGATCCGAAGGAACTTGTAATTCTCGACATCTATGAAAATACGACCTATGATTTGCAACAGGAGCTTCAGAGGAAGTTTCCGGAGCTTAAACTTACGGTGCTGATCGGATCCGTGCGAAATACACACAGGATAGAAAAGATTTTTGAAAAATAT
This sequence comes from Lachnospiraceae bacterium, assembly GCA_045588655.1. GTDB lineage: Bacteria > Bacillota > Clostridia > Lachnospirales > Lachnospiraceae > SVFI01. The sequence goes on from JAZNEP010000060.1 coordinate 38,929, forward strand.
AGACCGGACATCGTCTTCCATGCGGCAGCACACAAGCATGTACCGCTGATGGAAACCAGTCCGAATGAAGCGATAAAGAATAATGTCTTTGGTACACTTAACTGTGCCAGAAGTGCGAATAAGTGGGGAACAAAACGCTTTGTCCTTATATCTACGGACAAGGCAGTCAATCCGACTAATATCATGGGAGCGACCAAGCGTATCTGTGAGATGGTCATACAGGCGATGTCTCGTACGACGGAGGGAACGGAGTATGTGGCAGTACGCTTTGGCAATGTGCTGGGGTCGAACGGTAGTGTAATACCGCTGTTTCGCAAGCAGATCGCATCCGGTGGTCCTGTGACGGTGACGGATAAAAATATTATCCGCTACTTTATGACGATACCGGAGGCGGTAAGTCTGGTACTGCAGGCGGGAGCTTATGCGAGAGGTGGAGAAATCTTCGTGCTCGATATGGGAGATCCGGTTAAAATCGATGATTTGGCAAGGAATCTGATAAAACTTTCAGGTTACAAGCCGGATGAGGAAATCAAAATCGTATATACCGGTCTTCGCCCGGGTGAGAAGCTCTATGAGGAGCTTTTGATGAGCGAGGAAGGGTTACAAGAGACAGAGAATAAGCTGATACATATCGGAAAACCAATTGAATTTGATGACGAGAAGTTTTTCGCCGATCTTGTCAAACTCAAAGAGATGGCTTACGAGGATAATGGAGCCGGTAGAAAAATGGTAAAAGAAATGGTACCGACATATCAGTGTTGATAATGTGGCGAACGGAGTAATCTGTTCGCCTTTTTACGTAAATTGGGAGATTTTGGTATGAATATAACACCATTTAAAAAGAGAATATGGCTGGCGTCTCCAACGATGCACGGAGAGGAACAGGAGTACGTTAATCGAGCTTTTGAACAGAACTGGATTACCACAGCAGGGGAAAATGTCAATGAAGTAGAGCGTGTTACAGCAGAATATGTCGGTGTCAAGTATGCAGTAGCGCTATCATCAGGAACGGCAGCTTTGCATATGGCAGTAAAACTTGCAGGCGAGGAACTATACGGCAAACCAAAGATCGGAGAAGGGGTGCTGGCAGGCAAAAAAGTGTTCTGCTCAGATCTCACTTTTGATGCGACAGTAAATCCAATCGTATATGAGGGTGGAGAGCCCGTATTCATTGATACAGAGTATGAAACTTGGAACATGGACCCGGTAGCACTTAGAAAAGCTTTTGAACTATATCCGGAAGTGAAAATGGTGGTCTTGGTTCATTTGTATGGAACGCCGGCAAAAGTGGATGAGATTAAAGAAATCTGCGATGTGCATGGAGCTATACTAATAGAGGATGCAGCAGAGTCGTTGGGGGCTATCTATAAGGGAAGGCAAACCGGGATGGCCGGAAAATACGCTATCGTGTCTTTTAATGGAAATAAGCTGATTACCGGAAGTAGTGGTGGTGCACTTCTTACAAACAGTAAAGAGGCAGCAGATCAGGTCAGAAAATGGTCTACACAGGCCAGAGAGGCGGCTCCATGGTATCAGCATGAGGAACTGGGATATAATTACCGCATGAGCAACATCATAGCCGGTATTGTACGCGGACAGTATGCACATGTCGAGGAGCATATAGCGATAAAGAAAGCAATTTATGAAAGCTATAAAGAGGGACTTAAGGATTTGCCTGTTAAAATGAATCCGTACACAGAAGGTGAGATGAAGCCAAATTTTTGGCTTAGTTGCATAATTATAGATAAAGATGCAATGTGTAAGCAGGTGCGTTCGGAGACAGAGGCGCTTTATATTAGCGAGGCAGGAAAAAGTTGTCCGACGGAGATTTTAGATCAACTTGCCGCAATAAATGCAGAGGGGCGTCCAATATGGAAACCGATGCATATGCAGCCGATTTATCGTCTAAATCCGTTTGTAACGAAAGATGGAAACGGAAGAGCGAAGACGAATGCGTATATTGCAGGAGAGAGCGCAGATGTGGGAATGGATATCTTTGAAAGAGGTCTGTGTCTTCCGAGTGATATTAAGATGACGGCGGTAGAGCAGGCGATAGTAATTGAGTTGATTAAGGAGTGTTTTAAGTAGATGGAACATAAAGCCGGAATCTATGAAAAGTACATAAAGAGACTACTGGATGTAGTGCTTTCGCTTTTAGCAATTATTGTGATTAGTCCAGTGATGCTTATTACTGCTCTTCTGGTTCGAATCAAATTAGGTAGTCCGGTCATATTCTGTCAGCAGCGTCCGGGAAAGATTGATCCGAAGACGGGTAAAGAAAAAATATTTAAGATGTATAAATTTCGAAGTATGACGGATGCGAGAGATGAAAATGGACAGCTGATGCCGGATAATGTGAGATTAACGTCGTTTGGCAAGACACTTCGTTCTACTAGTTTAGATGAATTACCGGAACTTTTTAATATTTTAAAAGGTGATATGAGTATTGTGGGACCGAGACCGTTGCTTGTGAAGTATATTGATTTGTATAGTGAGCAGCAAAGACATCGACACGATGTACGTCCGGGCTTTACAGGGCTTGCGCAGGTAAGTGGAAGAAATTCTATTAGCTGGGAAGAGAAGTTTGAGTGGGATATACAATATGTAAATCAGGTTAGCTTATGGCTGGATATTAAGATTATTTGTAAAACTGTCGGGGTCGTATTTAACAGAAGCGGAATCAGTAGTGAAACGAGTGCTACAATGGAAGAATTTAAAGGAACTGTATAATGAAAGAATTAAAGGATTTATATATTATCGGAGCCGGCGGTTTTGGAAGAGAAGTCGCATGGCTGGTTGAGAGAATCAATGAAAAAAATCCTACATGGAATTTAAAAGGCTTTATTGATGATAATGCATCTACACATGGAACTATGCAGGGGGGATATCCAGTGCTGGGCGGATGTGATTATCTAAATGAAATTGATGACGAAGTATGGATTGTTTGTGCTGTTGGGTCAGCAAATATTAGGAAAAAAATAATTAAGAAAGTAGAAAATATATCAAAAGTCAGATTTGCGACTTTGGTAGATCCAAGTGTGATATGTTCACAGCGTGTTGAAATTGGAAACGGAACGATTATATGTGCAGGATGTATTTTGACAGTAGATATTACAATTGGAAAACATGTAATTGTTAATTTAGATTGTACAATAGGGCATGATGTAGTTATAAAGAATTATGTGACAATTTATCCAAGTGTGAATGTATCGGGATGTGTTAACGTTGGAGAGTGTACAGAACTGGGAACCGGAATGCAGATTATACAAGGTAAAAATATTGCTAAAAATGTAATTGTAGGTGCAGGTTCAGTAGTTATAAAAGATATTATGGAAGAAGGAACTTATGTGGGGGTTCCTGTAGGAAAAGTCAAATGAAAAAGATGTTAATGGTGGCAACAGTGCCATCGGAAGCGAGTTCTGTTGTTAGATTACAGCTCATGTCCGAAAAAACTGCTAATTCTTGATATTTATGAAAATACTGCCTACGATTTGTAACAGGAGTTTTTGTAAAAATTCCTGGTGATGGATTTAACAGTGCTTATCAAATCCGTGCGAATATACACTGAGCGGAGCAGGTTTTTGAAAAATACAAACTGGACATCGTATTCCATGAAGTAGCGCATAAGCTTGTGCTACTGATGGAGAAGATTAGATTAAAGGAGTCATGTTTGATCTAGATGACGCGTTGTATGGAGAGAAAGAGTATATAAGATTTGGATTTAAAGCTGTTAGTGATTATTTTTGTGGTGGATATAAGAAAAGTTTTTGGGAATATTTCGAAGCTGAAAAACCTATTATTGAAGAATTGCTAAATGAACTGTGGCGTATAAATGTAAAAAGTGAAGCTTTAAGAATACATCGAAAGCATAAACTAGACATTCGTCTGTATATAGGTGTTAAGATTGATATTATTACTGATGGAAGACTAGAGGAAAAAGATAAAATGGATGTGCTTATACTTGATGTGGGGGATATTATCCTAACAGCTGAGTTGGAAGGGGGAATTTAGAAAAACTTGCGATATTGCATTTAGAATTATTCAGAATCGATGAAGGATGGTAGATAGTGAAATCATTTATGTTGGAGATATTATAATGAAGGATTTTGAGGCACCACATCGGTTAGGTATGAAGAGTATATGGTATAAAAATGAAGATGGACTATATTTTGAAAATGGAGATACATATCTAGAATATATCAACGATTTAGCAGAGGTGTTGAATTGTATAGATTGCAGAGGTGCGTTTGAATGAATTCAGAAAAAAAAATAGCTTTATTTATTTCATGTTTTGAAGAGTGGTATGGTAAACGTTTGGAACCTATTATTCAGTACTATAAGAGTGTTAATTATGAAGTGGTGTGTGCTGTTTCAGATTATAATCATATTAAAAAGATATATTCAAAAAAAAACAACAGTAATTGTACATATGTACATGTTCCAGGATATAACAGTAATATTTCATTACAAAGAATTATATCTCATATGACGTTTGGAAAAAAGATAAAAGAGTTAATAGATTATTATAAGCCGCAATTTGTTTACTTGGTATTGCCTCCTAATAATACAGCAAGATATTGCTATAGTTATAAAAAACGTCATCCGGAAGTTGTATTTGTACTGGATATAATTGATTTATGGCCAGAGTCGATGCCAATAGGTTTGATAAAAAGAATACCACTTTTGAAAATATGGAGTGGGTGGCGAGACAGGGCTATAAACATAGCAGACCATATATTTACAGAGTGTGATTTATATCAAGAAAAATTAAACTTAAAATCACAAAATGTGAGTACATTATATTTATTCAAAGACCAGTCTGATGAAGAAAAGAAACTAGTTGGAGAAATTATTAATTTATTTGAAAATGACAAGTTAGATAATATTAAATTTGCGTATTTGGGATCTATGAATAATATCTTAGATATTGATGGAATTTGTAGAGTGGTAAAAACCTTTATAAATAATGGGTTTTCATGTGAAGTCCATGCTATAGGTGACGGAGAAAAGAAAGCTGAATTTGAAAACAGCCTCAAGGGTATTGGCTGTAAAACGTTTTTCTATGGATGTATATTCAATGAGGTAGATAAAATAAGATTATTAGCGCCATGTCATTACGCTTTTAATATGATGAAAGGAGAAGTAAGTGTAGGACTAACAATAAAAAGTATAGATTATTTATCTTATGGGCTTCCACTTATTAACAATATTGACGGCGATACATCATTGTTAGTTGAAAAATATGGGATTGGTATCAATATTAAGGACTTTACAACTTTAACAGATGATATATTTACTATAAATCATTGTGCAGTATCAGATTTTTATTTAAATCATCTTACTAAAGAGATATATATTAAAAAAGTTAGAAAAGTTTTGGAGGATTGGAAAATATGAAAAGTGATCGCCTTAAGGTGTTATTTGTTGTGAATTGGTATACGCCTAAGAGTCAAGGCACTTATAATGCAGGGGTTTTTCATTATGAACAAGCCAAGGCGCTATTGAAATACTGTGATGTTCGGTTGTATTGGCCTCTGGATACAGAAGTTAAAGGATTAGTGGCGGATATGGAGAATGGTTTATTTACGTATAGAAGCGAATGGAATAAACAGAAAAATAAATTGTCGTGGTTTACAAATGCAAGAAAATATTTTGATAATATAATTAAAGACTATCAACCAGATATTATTCATGCTAATGTTGCATATCCAGCTGGATTACTATGTGTTATAGAAGGGAAAAAATATCGTATTCCTGTCATTCATACAGAGCATGCACCCATAGAGCAAATGTATCTTAGTAATCCATTTAGGAAATTTATAAGAGGCTATGTATACAAGAATTCTATTAAGAAAATATGTGTTTCAAAAGATAGTATGAATCGTCTTAGCGAGTATTATCCAAGAGAGCAATTTGAGGTTGTATATAATGCTGTAATAGATCCTGAAACTATAAAAACAGATGGGGTAAGATATAGGAAGGATGATAACGTTAATTGTTGTATAGTAGCCGCTTTTTATGATGAGTTTATTAAAGGTTATCAGTATTTGATACCGGCTGTTGCAGAGTTGGTACAACAAGGAGAGAAAATACATCTTCATATTTGCGGAGGTGGTCTTTATGAAGAAAAATATAAAAAGATGGCTTCGGATCTAGGAATTTTGAATAATTGTACATTTTATGGACAATGTGATCGACAGAAAGTTTATTCAATTGTGCGAGATGTTGATTTTTGCATATCGTCTAGTATATTTGAGTGTTCTGGGGTGTCGGTGCAAGAGGAGCAGCTTTTAGGTAAGCCGATATTAGTGACTAAGTCTGGTGGAGCTAACAGCTTATGTACGGAGCAAACTTCGATAGTTGTCGATAGAGAGAGTAAGAATGCTTTGGTTAATGGCATTATGGAAATGTCAAAGAAATATAAGGATTTTGATGCAAATAAGATAAGGAATTATGCGTTTGAAAATTTTGAAATTGAACATATAACTAAAAAGTATTTTGGTATGTACCAAGAAATAGTAAAAAATGATTAGGACAATCATAGGAGCGTGGAACAATGTATGAGATTGCATATATTTTGTTAACCTACAATCAGATGGTGAAAAAAACAATACAGACAATTAACTCGATATTATTACAAAAAGATACAGATGCAATGATTATAATAGCTGACGATGGCTCAAAATATAATTATAGGAAAGAAATTGAAGACTATTTACAGAACAGTGGATTTTCGGCGTACACATTTCTTGAGAATGAGACGAATATGGGAACTGTTTCTAATATATATCGTTGTAAAGAGTACTGTTCATCTAAATATGTTAAATTAATATCTCCGGGAGACTTAATGTATGGGTTTAAAACAATGCGCCGATGGATTGATTATATGGATGAACAACAATTAGATGCTTCTGTGTCGAATGTTTTTTTTTATAACGATGAAGAGAAGTTTAAGGTATTAAAGATGAGACAGTGTCCTTGTGATATTAAGCCGTATATTACGCTAAATAAACGCAAAATAAAAGATCGTATGTTAATAAAGAATGATTTATGGCTTGGTGCGGCTACATTGATACGGAAAGATGTTTTATTTGAATATTTGGGGATGATAGTGGGTAAGGTGAAATATGGAGAGGATAGCATATATAGAATCATGGCAGCCGATGAAAAAAGAATAAGTGTATTTAATCATGAGACAGTTTTATATGAGAGGGGACAAGGGGTTACATCTGAATCTTTATATGATGATAGTTGGCGAAATAAATTAATGCAGGATTGGAAGGTTACGACAAACCTTATTATAGATGAACACATAGAAGATGATCATTTAAGAAACAGAATAGTATTTGTTTCAAATTGGAAAAATAAAGCAACCGTTCGAATTAGCAATGTAAAAAAAACGGAGGTTTTTCAAATTGCTAGGCAAGTGATTCCTTTATATTTTAAGATGCCAAGTATGTTGATTTGGCATCTACGATTAGTGATGTTTTCGAGATATAGAGAAAACATAGATATGGAGATAGTTGAATCTATAATGAAATGTTGAGTTAATGGTGATTATATTATGAAAACAACAAATAGAGATTCTAATATTGAGTTATTAAGAATAATAGGTGCATTAAGTGTTATCATTTTACATTTGAATGGTTATATTGGTGGAATACTGCAAAAAATGACTTTGATGAGTTTTGATTCGTATATAGTAGTTATCCTTGAGGGATTTGCAGCTGTAGCAGTGAATGTTTTTCTCTTGATTTTTGGTTATTATCAATCAACAAAAGATTGTATTCATGCAAAAGGAATTCTAGTGTTTATTGATGTTGTTTTTTATAATATCTTGTTTTATTTGTTGGATTTGTGCATTGGTAAATCTGAGTTTTCATTGGTATATTTGTTATCTAGATTATTACCGATAAACTACTATATTATTCTATATATTGGAGTATATGTACTTTCGCCTTATATAAACCTATTGATTAAACACTTAAACACGCGCGAAACAGTAAGACTGTGTGGAATATTGGTTTTATTGATTAGTATTGAACCTTTCACGGTTGATTGTATTGAGTTGATTACACATCAAAGGGCTGATGGATTAAGTTTTATTGGTATAAATGGGGATCAACATGGCTATACGTTATTGAACTTTCTGCTGATATATTTTATAGGTGCGACACTTAGGAAGTGCAAGGAAAAAATAGTAAATCGATCATGTTTATTTTGCTGGGGGGTATATTGTTTAGGTTCACTAATTATAAGCGTTTTTGAGTATTTATCATTGGTAAGAAACGAAGAGGTGAATATTGTTTTAAACTATAATAACCCATTGATAATACTAAATTCGATTTTTTTGTTTTTGAGTTTTAGTCAGTTAGAGATTAAAAATAGTAAAATAGTAAATTTTGTTGCCAAAGGATCCTTGACGGTGTATTTAACGCATGCTTTTATACTAGAAATATTGTTGAGACATATAAATATGAGTCGTCTTAATATGTACTCAGTAATTATTATTCCGATTGCGTTAATAGTATATGGAATTGGGTTGTTTCTGTATGTTTGTTTCAATCGTGTCATAAACCAGGCAAAAAATATAAGTATTAAGTTATTAGATGCCTTAAATCAAAAATATGTTATACATAACCATACAAAATCATGAAGGACATCGAAAGTATAATATGTACTTGGATTATATGAGTTGTATAAATTTCGATAGGAGGATATGGTGTGGAAAAAGTAGATCTTAGTATTGTTATTCCAGTTTATAATTCGGAAAAATATATAAAAAAATGTATAGATAGTGTTTTAAATCAAACGTTTGACCATTTTGAGTTAATTCTTGTAGATGATGGTTCGAGCGATGCATCATCAGACATTATAGATTCGTATCTTGATGTGGACTCGCGTATTAGAGTTATTCATCAAGATAATAAAGGCGCAATATCAGCTAGGAATGCAGGACTACAGAATGCAAGAGGTGAGTATATTACATTCATTGATAGTGATGATTGGATAGATTCGGACATGTATTTAAAAATGATGAATCATGTGTACCAGAATAATTCTGATATTGTAGCATGTGGATTTACAGAGGAATGGGGAGACAAAACGTTTATAAGAGGTAACAGTTTTCCGACAGGGGCCTATAAAGATGATGCATTGGTAGAACTCAAAAAAAAAGCGTTATGTGATGGGCGATTCTATACACCGGGAATAATACCTTCGTTATGGTCGAAGATTATAAAAAAATCATTACTTTTAGAAAGAAGTTCGGAACCTCCTTTAGAAGTTAGAATGGGAGATGATGGGTGTATAACATATCTTGCGATTGCCAACGCGAAGTCTATAGTTGTTGATAATAGTATTTGTTCATACCATTATCGTATTGTAGCTTCTTCAATGGCACATGCATATGACAAAGAATATTTTATGAGAGCAGAAAAGCTTTTTGGCTTTCTTGATGAAAATTTATCTTTATGCAAAGACATGAAGGATTCTCTAATATATTATAAAATTTTTATTTTTAAAATTGGAATTGAGCAGATTCTTTCGCCGAAGAATCATATTTCAATTGTAGAAAAAATAAACCTTACTCAGAGAAACATTAATAGTTATATTTATTTGCTTGAAAGCCAACCAATGGATTGGATTGAGGTTACCTTTATTCAAAAGCAAATGATTAAGTCAATATTTCATAAAAACGCATTTATGTATGCACTATATTATTTTATAGATAAAATTATGTTGCGTATTATAAAAAATTAAAATGGGAGAGAGTGTTATGAAAATTCCTTTTGTTTCGTTTATACCGATGGAGAAAGAACTTGAGAATGATATTAGGTCGGCATTCGAACGTGTTTTTAAGCGTTCGTGGTATATTGAAGGTGTTGAGGACGGATTGTTTGAAAAAGAGTTTGCTCGGTATTGTAATGTAAATTATTGTATTGGAGTAGGAAATGGGTTGGATGCACTCGTGCTTATTTTGAAGGGATTAAACATTGGTAGTGGTGATGAAGTGATTATTCCAGCAAATACTTATATTGCAAGCGCTCTTGCGGTTACTTATGCTGGTGCAACGCCAGTACTTGTGGATCCTAATATTAATACTTTTAATATTGATTGTTCGTTGATTGAAAGGGCTATTACAGATAAGACAAGAGCAATTATGCCGGTTCATCTTTATGGACAGCCTTGTGATATGGATGCTATTATTGAAATTTCACAAAGGTACAATTTAATGGTTATCGAGGATTGTGCGCAGGCTCATGGTGCTACATACAAAGGAAGAAAAGTAGGAACGTTTGGGGAAGCTGCCGGTTTTAGTTTTTATCCAGGAAAGAACCTTGGGGCGTTGGGTGATGCTGGAGCAGTTGTTACAAATAACAAAAAACTAGCAGACAAGGTTAGGGCACTAAGTAATTATGGATCGGATTATAAGTATCATCATATTTATAAGGGGAATAATAGTAGATTAGACGAAATGCAAGCTGCGTTTTTATCTGCAAAATTACCACATTTAGACAAAATGAATAATGAGCGTAGAAGAATTGCTCAGATGTATCATGAAGGTATAAATAATCCTAAGATTATAAAACCATATGTTTTGAACGAGTGCGTACCTGTATGGCATATTTATGGTATAAAATGTAATGAACGAGATGAACTTGAAAAGTTCTTAAATATAAGAGGTATTAGTACGAATAAACATTATCCTATTCCCATACATATGCAGGAATGCTATAAGGAGTTAAATGTTATTAGCGAAGGATTTCCGGTTGCAGAGGAAATTAGTAAAACTGAATTGAGTTTACCGATGTATTATGGAATGACTGATGAAGAGATTATTTATGTTATTGACGCTATAAATATGTTTTGATGGAGAGTATGAATGCATATAAGAAAATTAAAACAAAGTGACGCACCGCTTATGATCGAGTGGATGCATGATAAAAGTGTTGTTGAAAAACTTAGAGGCGATTTTTTTGCAAAAACTATTGATGATTGTAGACGATTTATCGAAGGAAGCATTTCAAATTCGAATATAAATCTTGCGATTGCTTCTGATACTGATGAGTATATGGGAACAGTGAGTCTTAGAAATATTGAAAATGGAACTGCGGAGTTTGCAATTGCTGTTCGTTCTGAAGCGATGAGAAAAGGATACTCTTGGTTTGGAATGGAATCAATACTTAAAAAGGCGTTTGATGAGTTGAATTTAGATTGTGTTTATTGGTGTGTTTCAAGAGAGAATGAACGAGCTATACGATTTTACGACAAACATAATTTTAATGAAGTGGTAGATGTGCCACAAAGTATTAGTGATAGATATAAAGGAATAGATAATCTAAAGTGGTATTCAACACTTAAAGGTGACGAGTTGAATATCAGGGAGACTGTTGCTGGTTGTAAAGTGATGCGCATTAAAACTGTCCCAACCTTAAATGCCGGAGAATTATCTTTTTTTGAGACAAATAATGAAATCCCTTTTGAGATTAAAAGAATGTATTACATATCAAAGGTTCCTGAAGGGGTAAGACGAGGATTTCATGCACATAAAGAATTGAAGCAATTTATTTTTTGCCCATATGGTAGAATACAACTTGTTCTAGAGAATTCACATGGCCGAGAAGAAATAGAATTAAGTGATCCGAGTATTGGAGTTCTGATAGAAGAATGCACTTGGCGAGAAATGTTATGGATTCAAAAAGATTCAGTGTTATGTGTAGCAGCTTCTGATTATTATAAAGTTGATGATTATATAAGAGATTACGATGATTTCAAGAAGACCATCTAATCGCTGGGTTATGTTTACAATGAATAGCAAAGGTATGTAGAATGAAATGAGTGAAAAAAAGATTGTAATAAGTAATAGTATAGGAGCAATACTTTTACAGTGCGTTAATGTTGTTAATGGTTTTGTTGTCCCAAAATTATTAATTGAAGCATATGGTTCACATATGTACGGTTTAACTGTATCAATTATACAATTCTTAAATTATATTACTTTGCTCGAAGGGGGATTAACTAGTGTTACTATGGCAGCATTATATAAGCCACTACTTGATAACGATTCTTCAAAAATCAATGGAGTAGTAAATGCTACGAAAAAATTCTTCAGGCAGATTGCGGGATTATATATAATATACACTATTTGTGTCGCTATTATATATCCTTTAATTGTTGATACAGGGTATGATTGGAGGTACTGCTTTGTACTGGTTATTGTATTAAGTATGAATTTGTTTATTCAGTATTTTTTTTCGCTAACATATAAGATATTGTTAAATGCAGCTAAAAAAGTTTTTTTTACATCAATGATCCAGATTATAACTCAAATAGTAACAATAATTGGGGTTGTTATCAGTGTTAGAGTATTTGATGATATAATCATGGTTAAAATTGTTGGAGCTCTTGTTTGTATTATACAGCCGATATTATTTACAATATATGTTAATCATTGTTTTGGGTTAGACGCATCTGTTGAACCGTCAGAAGATGCTATAAGTCAGAGATGGGATGGATTTGCACAAAATTTAGCATATTTTATACATACTAATACTGATGTCGTCGTATTGACACTTTTTGGGAGTCTTGAAATGGTTTCGGTGTATTCTGTATATATGTTAGTAGCTAATGGATTGAAAATGTTGGCGATGGCAGTATCGTCTGCAGTATCACCATCTTTAGGAGGAGTAATTGCTACAAATGATAAAAAACTTTTAAATCGAAAATTTGAAAAATATATGCATTTGTTTACATTTATTGTTGAGATGCTATTTTGTTCCGGAATTGCTTTAATTGTTCCTTTTGTAAAAATATATACAAGAAATTTTAACGATGCAAATTATTACAATCCGATATTTGCATTTATAATTATATTTGCAGAGTATATATATTGTATTCGTGATCCTTTTGTAAATGCAATATACGCATCCGGGCACTTTAAACAAACTGCTAAATATTCTTTTGTTGAAGCGGCGTTAAATGTTGTTATTTCAATTCTGTTTGTTCGAAAATATGGATTGATAGGGGTGGCTATAGGAACTCTGATTTCCATGATATATCGTATGATAATGGTAATGCGTTATTGTAATGCAAGAATATTAGGAGTAAAGAACACGAAATTCAACAAACCAATTATTCTTAACGTGTTTTATATGGCTTTTTTTGCAATAGTTGGTTACTTTTTATTGGATATCAACTTTACAAATTACATACAATGGGGGCTATGTGGGTGCACTGTTTTAGCAAGTTGTTGTTTAGCTTATGTGGTACTTTATTACATAGCAGGATTAGTTGGTAAAGCAATATCCCCTAAATAGAATTGCTAATTTGAAATAAATATGCGCATTCTTGATTGCGTATTTATGAATTAAAATACTATACCATAAAAGTATTGTTTCGGTGATAGGAGAGGAGCGTAGGCGGTTTGGAACAGTTAAACTCAATGAATAAATACTCGTTGTTATTATACATATTAATATATGCATTATCATTGGTCTTTGTATGGGTATATTCCCACTATTATAATAAAAAGAATAATTATAGTATTCTTCGACTGTTAGTAATAACTGGAATAATACTTCCTGTTATTATATTGCAAGGTACAAGATTAGAGGTTGGTACAGATTATGGAGAATATGTTAGAATAGCAAATTTAATAGGAGATGGAAATGAGGCTACTATCAAATACTATATGAAGGAACCGCTGTTTCTGATTGAGAATATTATTATAATGAAGTTGACTGGAAATCCTAGAATATTCTTTTTGATAAATGCTATAGTGGAAAATATTCTTCTATTTATCATCATGGATAACTATAAGAATAGAATTAATATAACCATGGCATATGCAGCATATTATTTGATTTGTTTTCCGTCTTTTTTGAATATCGAGAGACAGGGGCTGGCTTGTTTGTTGGTATGGCATTCATATAAATACATAGAAGAAAAAAACTTCAAAAAGTTTCTGTTATTTGTAATTTTGGCAACGGCATTTCACAATACAGCAATTATATATTTAATAATGTATATATTTGTGTTGGATAGTGATAGCAAGTTGAAAAAAAACTTTTTGCGTTTTTTGATGGTTTTATTGATTGCTTCTGTGTTCTTTATGGATAAACTAACCATTATTGTATCAAGATTAAATGTATTAGCTGACTATACGCAGTATTTCCTTGTCAAAAAGCAAGATGTTGGAAGTATTGGATTATATTTGACCATGCTTTTAGTACCACTCTTAGTTATTGTTTTTATGGTGCTAAGAAAAAGGAAGATTCAAGAATTATATATTGCATTACTTATTATTGTATTTGTATCAGTGGCATTGCAACAATTTGTTCAAGTGGGAACCAGAATCATGTATTATGCATTATGGAGTATTATTTATTTGATTGGGTATGCGAGTAAAGAGAGCAAATATACATTTAATAAAGTATTAATTAATACTACTTGTTTAATTGTTTGTTCAATATACTATTATAGATTATTCTACTATTTCGGATGGGGTGATATATTTCCATATAAAAGCTTTCTATATATGAGATAGTATTGATTCACAAGTGTAATTGTCATAGTAAGGTTGCTTTATATATGATATAGTAAGATTATGGAGGTGTGAGTAGGTTTATTCTACAAAAAGATTATTACGAATTGCATATGATATGTTTATTGTTTTGCAATAAATCTAAAAGAGCCTATCAGCATCTATTGATGGACAAGCATGTGCAAGGGAGGTCATAACAAGAGTATCAAAGAGCAAGACGTTGTCGAATTATTGCCATACAAGAGAGTGACGGATTACAAAGTCTAAGCAAGTAGCTCGATGAAGCCTAAAATGCTTAATGGATTGGAGGTTTTTATGGAAAAACTGGATTTGAATGAAGTAAAAGGAATTGAATTAGATATTTTAAAGAGTATTGACAATTTTTGTGCAACAAACAATATAAAGTATTTTCTAGATTCCGGAACATTAATTGGAGCGGTTAGACATAAAGGTTTTATACCATGGGACGATGATGTTGATATTTCCATGCCTAGGAAAGATTACGAGATGTTTGTTAGTTCATTTAATGAATTGAATAGTAAATATAAAGTATTATCTTTTAATAACAATTCTAAATATGTATATCCATTTGCAAAGGTAGTAGATACAAGTACAAGACTTATAGAAGAGGATGTAATTGATATACCAGATTTAGGAGTTTATATTGATGTTTTTCCAATTGATGGATTACCTGAAAACTATATAAGTAGGAGAGTACATCAGTTTAAAATTTTGTTTTGGAAATTGGTTGCGGTGTATGATGTTGAAGAAGCACCTAATTTATCGAAATTTAGATATAAGATTCTGGATTTATTTGCACGAATAATAGGTTGGAAAAAAGCATTAAAAAAATGTGATAAGTTATTAAAGAAATATGATATGTATAAGACGAAGTATGCATTTCCAGTTGTTTATAATAGAACATCAGATTGGAAAATCGAATCTGATGTATTTTATGAGCAAGTCAAATTGCAGTTTGAGGATTCTTTCTTTTGCGTTCCTAAGGGATATGATTCCTATTTGCAGGTGCAGTATGGTGACTATATGCAACTTCCTGCGGAAGACAAACGCGTAAACAAACATAGATTTATTGCGACATATAAATAACTTTGGGGTTGAAGATTAAAGTGAGGAGGCGTTCTATGAAGAAATATCATGTTGGTTACACCTGTGGAGTTTTTGATGTATTTCATGTTGGGCATTTGAATCTACTAGAAAGATGTAAAGAGATGTGTGACATCCTTATTGTAGGAGTATGCGATGACACATATGTACGAGAAATAAAACAGAAGGAACCAGTATACCAAGAAAAAGATAGGGTACGAATACTAAATGCTTTGAAAGTTGTAGATAAGGCAGAGCTTGTAGATATTGCTACAACCAATGATAAGATGTTAGCACTTGATAAATTCCATTTTGATGTTTTGTTTTCTGGAGATGATTGGAAAGGTTCAGAAAGATATATAAATACAGAAAAACAGTTCGCGAAACTTGGTGCTAGTATAGAGTATTTTCCATATACTCAAGGAATTAGCACTACACAAATAAAAGAGCAGATTAGCTTGAAGTAAATATTGATAGCATACTCCGTGTTATTAGTGACTTGGTTCAAAATGGTGGGATATGTTATTAAGATCGGTAATTAGCTGGATATATTATGTTTCGGGTTGTCAAATATCTTTGTAGTTTGATATGAGTGATTATTCTTGAATATTGGTACGAGCATCCTGTAACATACGGGACTATCCCCAAGTTTGAGAAAACCTCTAAGTTGATGTAAGATAAAATCACTCAGTTTTGGGGTATAATATACCTATAAGTGTGGACATTTTTTAAACGTGGGCTACCCTATGCGATGTGGAGTAATATCATGAATTTGCAGGCAATATGGAACATATACAAGCCGGTGTGGACTCCGGCATTGATAATATCAGGTATAGTTTTGGGAGCATTGCTTTTGTCAATGCTCTCGTTTTTGTGTGCCAAAAAGAAGTACTCCTTCGGGCGCCTGTTTATGGCGATGGCATTGTATGGATATATTTATCTGGTGCTTGCATCGACTGTTTTTTCTCGTTCAAGCTACGGATATTATAATGCGAATACAGAGTTGTTTTGGAGCTATCGCTATACGATGCAAAATCAGAGTGTAGCGATGGCAATGCAGATTTTTCTAAATATGCTTCTCCTTATCCCGGCAGGCTTTTTATTCCCGTTCGCAGTTCCGCGTGCGAAGTTTTGGCAGAGCTTCTTATTTGGGCTTGGTTGCACCGTAACCATTGAAGTATTGCAACTCGTGTTGCAACGTGGATTGTTTGAATGGGATGATATCTTGCATAATGTGCTGGGATTTTGCGTAGGATATTTGACATATTATGTGCTAAAAAGCATAGGAAAATGGATTGTAAAGTGGAAAAACAAGATGGCTTGACAAGATATGGTATGATTATAAGGGAAAAACGTACAGCAAGATACAAAGGAGTTTATTGTCTTGAAAGCATTTTATTATAAAATTAAAAGGTATATTTGGATTGTCCTGTTGCTATTTTGTGCGGGAGCGATATCACAGTCATCGATGATAACCGCTTACGCCTACACAGAGGAAGAAAAAGAGGCGGCCAAAGCATGGCTTTCCGCAAACGGATATTCACCGGACGCGGGAGGTGCGGCAGCAGCTTATGCTGATTATATGAATGGTAAATTTGGTGCGATTCCCGGACTTCCGGAGCCGAATGTAAAGCCGCAGGAGTCACAGCCGCCCGCAGAAGAACCGGGGGGAGAAACGCCGCCGCCGGATTCGGAGGTTGAGAAACCACAGGAAGAGGAGCCGGACAAAGAAAAACCGGAGAATGATAAGCCTGAAACAGGTAATGAGGGTGGAGAGAGCACAACACAGCCACCGGCAGATGGGACACCGGAAGCGGATGCAGATGATACGTCTTCCAAGGAGGATACACAGAAGGCTGCAGAGGAGTTAGAACAGTTGGTGCAGGATGCAAATCTACCGGATGAATTGCCGGAACTTGTGCTTCCAACGCCGTCTCAGCAGGAGTTTTCGGATATGATTGATGTGTTTTTAAGTAGTTTTTCTGAGGATGAGCAGGACGAAATCAATAAGGCAAAGGAGCGACTGGAACGCCAAAAACAGGAAAGAGCAGCAGCAGAAAAGGAAGCGGAAGGTGTGGTTCCTAAGCAACATAGACCGCAAAAGAACGTGATTTTGACCCTGGGTGCGATATTATTTGTTGCAGTAATCGGATTAGTGATTATTATAATAAAAAAGAACCGTGAATAACGGTTCTTTTTTGACATCATCCCCTATTTTATAGTATTAATTTGACGCCTACTGTTGTCCTGCCATCTCTCGTAGTTTTGCAATTTCGGCATCTTTTTCCGCAAGCGCGGAGGAGAGTTTCTCGATATCAGAGGAAAGCTTCTCATTATCAGAGGAAAGCTTCTCATTATCAGAGAAAAGTTTCTCATTATCCGCTTCCAGCGTTGCAATTTTGTGGTCGAGGTAGTTGTGCAAGCGATGGTAGTCCTGGCGGGCACGTGCCATCCCACGGATGGTTTCTTCACAGTGCATGTTGTATAAAGTTTCGGATGCTTCCTGCAAGGTTTCACTATTCTTCGCAATCATTTTCAGTTCCTCCCACGTGGTGGCTTTGAAAAGGTGAGCCCAGTGATCAATTCCCCAGGCTTTGTCTTCATCGGTTGCAAGGTCTATTTTTGTTAAGTCTACCACACTGAGAGTGAATTTACTACTGTATAAGTGATGATTTTTTACGTTCATCATCCGATAGGTAGCATAGAATTCAGGTACTTCGGGAAAGAGTGTAAAATCAAGAAACCCGATATGTACCGCTGGACTGGCATCTCTGTAATTGTCGCCGGAATTGAGGTTGTCAAAGCTTCGGCAAAGGTAGGAGAGAGAACGTTCTGACCAGTTTCCAAGATTTTGGACCTGCATTTCAAGATTGAGATTGGTGTTGTTGTTCAGTGAAACATGTAATCATTGGTAAAACCGTACTCGATGTTACCGGTGGCGGACGCAAAGTCGCCACTTAGCATAGTAGTTTTGGTTTGTTGCATAGGCAAAAACTCCTTTCGATATAAAAATTAAATGATTGTGTGAAAATGTGGCGAATTGCCAAGGATTTTGTTTGCGGATATGTGAACATCCGCGGATTAGATTGTGAGTAGAGTATAGAAGAAAACTTAAAACCTGTCAACCGCGAAAATTGTCCAATTAATTTCCACCAAAAACTACCCGATAACCCACAAGTATGCTATACTAACCAAAGCAAATAAAAACGGAGAAAAGGCAAATGAAACATTTATTAATGAAAATAAAAAAATATACCATGATTTTTATGCTGATACTTTGCGTTGGGGTTGCATCCGGACAGATGTCTATAACGACGCAGGCGTATACACAGGAAGAAAAGGATGCGGCGAAGGC
>JAZNEP010000061.1:0-3042 GCA_045588655.1 Lachnospiraceae bacterium
AATATCTCCCAACAATCTTCCGTTCTCTTCGCATTTCATACTCCTGTAAAATAGAAAATGTGTCGAGAACAAACCGGTTTGTTCTGTAAATTACAAGCCTATTATAAGCCGAAGGGAGCACGAAAAACATGTCCTAGGAGGGAACAAATTTTCCATGCTTACCCTTCAATACTTCCCGGATTAAGTAAGAACTCGTAAATGTTCACTGTCAAAATTCCATTTTCATCATAGTGTTTTGGAACGATGTCTTTCGTTACCACTATTTTTTTGAAAGAATCATCTATTTTCCTAAATGGTCTTATCTCTTGATTTCTTTTCGCTTCATCCGGAAGAGAATATGCAGACTGGATATAATATCTTGCCGAACCAAGATTACACACAAAATCCACTTCGAGCGCTTTACGAACAACTTTTCCATCTTTATCTTTTTCTGCAATTGGTACAACACCTACATCTACACTATATCCGCGCATACGAAGTTCATTATAAATCACGTTTTCCATAGAATGTGTCTGTTCAAACTGTCGGAAATTAATTCGTGCATTGCGAAGTCCCAAATCTGAAAAATAAAATTTCTTTGGAGTTTCGATATAAGCCTTACCTTTAATGTCATATCTCTGTGCAGACTCTATCAAAAAAGAATCCTCAAAATAATCTAAATACTTCTTGATAGTCTTTGCTGTAATACTTGATTTCTTCACTGTCTTAAATGTATTTTTCAATTTTTCCGGGTTAGTAAGAGAACCGATTGCAGACGAAAGAATATTAAGCAAATCTTCCAGTTCTCCCTGGTTCTTGACTCTATTTCTCTTAAATATGTCTGTAATATAGATTTCATCAAACAGATTTTGCAACACAGCAGCTTTTTCGTTTGCTCCATCTCGCAGAACTACAAGCGGAATCCCACCGTAAAGCATATATTCGGACAATCCTTCATACTTATCGCCCTTATATATAGACATAAATTCTGCAAAACTTAATGGATACATATGAATTTCATCGCCTCGTCCTGCAAACTCCGTAATAATATCCTTTGACAAAAATTTTGCATTACTTCCGGTAACATATACATCCATATTATCCTTTCGCAAGTATCCGTTTAGAACGGATTCAAAGCAATCAAGCAGCTGTACCTCATCTAGAAGCAAATAGTATTTACCATCGCCGGATGTTTGAGAACGAATATACTCCATGAACAACTCCGGATTTACACCTCTCTTTTCTTTTTCCATACGAATCAAGCTCTCTCCAATAAGGTGAAGATCCTCTGCAGAATCAAATGCAAAACGGATGATATGTTCTTTATCTACACCACTATCTATCAAATAGTTATAAAAAAGTGTATTCAGTAAATAGGATTTCCCGCATCTTCTAATACCTGTTATAACCTTTATTAATCCATTATTTTGTCTTTTTATCAATTTTTCCAAATAATACTCACGTTTTATTTCCATATTTACATGCTCCTCTTTTAGGGAATATTTTTGCAACAGGTTGCATTTTTCAGTCTTATAATACCACATTTTTTCATTTTTATCAACTTCTTTCACAAGAATAGAACCGATTTTTGTAACCAGTTGCATTTTTCAGTTCCAAAATATTCTCTCTACCATACATATATTACGTTATTATGATACTTTTATCTTCCCAAAACCAAATAATCCAGCGTCACTCCAAAGAACTGCGCCAGCACTATCATCAAATCAATGCTAGGCGCTTTACTTCCAATCTCAATATGAGCCAAATGAATTCTACTGATATTCAGTTTCTCTGCAAGCCTCTCCTGGGTAAGCTTTGCTTCCTTTCTTAAACCTCTGATTCTCTTTCCCGTTGCAACAATGTCAAAATACATTTTCTCCTCTTTCCGGGCAAACAACCGGAAAGGAGTATTTCAGCGCAACAAAAAAAGGACGCAAGAGAAAGACCGGTCTTTACCGATTATCTTTCTCATGCGTCCCTAGGATTGACATTTTGCCGACATCAGACCAGCGTGATGCAATGTCTCCTTTATCATGAGGCCCTCATTAAATTGTCTTTTCGTATGGCCGAAGCCATCTGATGTACTACAGTTACTCTAAATATAAAACTTATACTCTTTGTCAGCCTTAGAGACGATGTCTCCTTCTGTGACCTTCTTTAGGGTAATCACACGCTTATCTCTTTTGCATTTCATAAATACCCCATCCATTACAATTCTGTCCGGCTTCCTTGCGGAAACCATAGACATGTGCAAGCTGCACTTGCACTTACGACAATAAAAACTAATCTCCTGCATTCAGGTTTATATCCTTCCTTCCAAAATACTAATCCTTGGAACTTGAAAAGGAAAAGGGAAGTCACCTTCACAAGTTACTGCGGAACGTTGATTAGTCGATCCGCAAAGTGGATTCACTATACAGCGCCGAGGTCCGCGCGAACCACTAAAAACCTCATATTCCTTTCTCTACTATCCATGCGGATGTACTGTATGGTCTGATTTTGCATTTCAAACTAATCCCCAACAGAACAGGCACCGCCCCATCCCCCTGCAGGGTGTAGTCACACAAACGCTGCTTACAACACTTACATCTGATACTAATCGATTCTTCCAATTCATGCACTCCTTACGTATACAAAATAATAGCTTCTTTGTACTCGCCAAGGAAAAGGGAATCACCTCGCAAGCTTCCTCCTGCAACCGGTTTTCCGTTAATCATCTCTGCCCCGGCTGCCACGCTGATCTTTAAGGGTGCCGAATATCATTTCCCTATGACATTCAGCCTCTTGCTTTTCTGCTATGACAGAAAGTTTCTGCCATAGCGTAGTTTGGACCGTTTTCCATAGCTCGCCTCCTTTTTAAAATTTCAACAGAACAAATGTTCTTTTCGTTTTTTATTATAATATACCACGCTCTCTAGGTCAAGAGTATTTGAGGTTACATTCAGCAAGAAGAAGGTCTCGGCAAAAAAATGCCAAGACCTTCCGTAAAAAGCTTATTCTGTTACTACCGGAGGAAAAATCTCCTCCACCGTTGTACCAAAGAACTGCGCCAACCGATATGCA
>JAZNEP010000062.1:0-16375 GCA_045588655.1 Lachnospiraceae bacterium
AGACAAATGGAGGTAATATCATGGCTTATAATAAAGCAGACAAAGCTGATTCTCCAATGAAGAGAAGAGGCGGAATGCGCAGAAGAAAAAAAGTTTGCGTATTTTGTGGAAAAGATAACACAATCGATTACAAAGATGTAAATAAATTAAAAAGATATGTATCTGAAAGAGGAAAAATTCTTCCTCGTCGTATTACAGGAAACTGTGCAAAACATCAGAGAGCTCTTACAGTTGCAATTAAGAGAGCACGTCATTTAGCTCTGATGCCATACACATGTGATTAATCCTTAGATACGTTCTAAGAATCACTGGAATGATTTACAAAGGACATTTTTTAGAATTCAAATTCTAGAAGGTGTCCTTATTTATTTATAATTTTATAATGATTGGGTATATTTTTACATGAAGATATTTTTGGTTTGACATTTGGAAAAGATTATGATAAAAATAGTATCAGCAGAAAGGGAGTAGTTGCATGCGATGCATGTCCCAGTTTTCGTCAAGACGTCTTTTGAGACCGGGGGCTGGGTAACGGTTGTTAAACAAGACTTTTTGTGTACTTTTTAGTGCACAAAAGGTCTTTTTCTTTTGTACAAATGAGAAAGATGAAGAAGCAAAATATCCATAGAAAAGGAGAAAACCATATGAAAGAAGTTTACCAACAAACCAAGCAGCAATTATTTGAATTGTATGGAAATGCAGGCGGACAAACAGAGGAAAATGCAAAGAGATTATTGGAAAAGTACGGAGAAAATGCATTAGAAGAAAAAGGAAAGAAAAGCGCATATAAAGTATTTTTGGAGCAATTCGCAGATTTGCTGGTGATCATTCTTATCGCAGCTGCTGTAATATCTATGCTGTCGGGAAATGTGGAAAGTACAATCGTTATTTTTGCAGTGATTATTTTAAATGCTATTTTAGGAACGGTGCAGTATGTAAAGGCGGAGAAATCGTTGGATTCCTTAAAGGAGCTATCTGCTCCGAAAGCAAAGGTTTTAAGAGATGGAAGCAAAAAAGAAGTTGCTTCAAAGGAAATAGTACCCGGAGATGTACTGCTTTTGGAAGCAGGAGATATGATTGTAGCCGATGGAAGAATCATTGAGAACTATTCGCTACAAGTAAATGAAAGTTCTCTAACCGGAGAATCGACGAACGTTGATAAAAAGGAAGAAGAGATTGCAGGAGAAGTAGCACTCGGGGACAGATATAACATGGTATTCTCGGGAAGTCTGGTAACTTACGGTAGGGCCAATGTGCTGGTAACTGCGACCGGAATGAATACGGAGATGGGTAAAATCGCTACCCTTATGAATGAGACAAAAGATAAGAAAACGCCACTACAAATAAGCTTAGATGATTTCAGCAAAAAGCTTGCAAGCGTAATTATGTTGATCAGTATCATTGTATTTGGGCTACGAATATGGCAGAAGGAACCTGTTTTAGATTCCCTTATGTTTGCGGTTGCTTTAGCGGTTGCAGCGATTCCGGAAGCGCTTAGTTCGATTGTTACCATTGTGCAGGCCATGGGAACAAGAAAGATGGCGATGGATAACGCAATAATCAAAGATCTTAAAGCAGTGGAAAGTTTAGGTTCTGTATCGGTGATCTGTTCCGATAAAACGGGTACATTGACACAGAATAAGATGACAGTAAAAGATGTATATCTCGATCATAAATGTATGTTGCCAGAAGAACTGGATTTGAAATTATCGCTGCACAGATATTTGCTGTATATCGCTATTTTAAACAATGATTCCACCATTACGGATGGAAAAGATATTGGTGATCCAACAGAGACCTGCTTATTGAATATGGCTAGAAAAGCAGGACTAACAGATGTGGGGGCAAGTGAAGAAGATATCAGAAGTATGATGCCACGCCTAGCAGAAATACCATTTGATTCGGACAGAAAGTTAATGAGTAGCAAATACAAAATACATGGAGTGCCAACCGTGCTAACGAAAGGTGCTGTCGATGTGCTGATGGATAGAATTGAGAAGATAGCAACCGGTGAAGGAGTTCGACCTATAACAGAAGCAGATAAGGAGCAGATCATTAAACAGAATCAGCTTTTTTCAGAGAACGGTTTGCGAGTATTGGCATTTGCCTATAAAGAGTGCGGAGAAAATGATATTTTGACGGTTGAGAATGAAGATGGTTATACGTTTACGGGATTGGTGTCGATGATCGATCCGCCAAGAGAAGAATCCGTGCAGGCGGTGGCAGATGCAAGGAGTGCAGGAATTAAGCCGATTATGATAACCGGAGACCATAAGGTTACAGCGACAGCCATCGCAAAGCAAATTGGAATCTATGAAGATGGAGATATCTCTGTGACAGGGCAGGAGATTGATAAAATGTCGGATGATGAGCTCGATCAAGTGCTTGCGCATATTTCTGTTTATGCCAGAGTATCTCCGGAGAATAAAATTCGAATTGTAGATGCATGGCAGAGAAAAGGAAATATTGTGGCCATGACAGGAGATGGAGTGAATGATGCGCCTGCATTGAAAAAGGCGGATATTGGTGTTGCAATGGGAATTACAGGAACCGAGGTATCGAAAGATGCATCCGCAATGATTCTCGCAGATGATAATTTTGCAACCATAATGAAAGCGGTTTTAAATGGACGAAATGTGTATAGAAATATTATGAATGCGATTCAGTTTTTGCTTTCGGGAAATATGGCAGCGATTCTAGTTGTTTTATTCTGTTCATTTATGGCTTTGGATACACCGTTTGAGCCGGTGCATTTACTGTTTATCAATTTGCTTACAGACTCGTTACCGGCATTGGCAATTGGTATGGAACCTTCGGATAAACAATTGTTAAAAAACAAACCTAGAGATCCAAAGGTAGGAATGCTGACAAAAGACTTTACAAGGCATCTTTTTGTATATGGTTTATTGATTGCAATTGTTACCCAGATTGCGTATTACATGGGACTAGAAACCGGTGCCGTAACTGCCAGTACAATGGCATTTGCAACACTGACACTGGCCAGATTATTCCATGGATTTACTTGCAGAAGTGAATGTTCCATTTTTAAAATTGGGTTTACAAGCAATAAATGGAGTATTGTAGCTTTTGTTACAGGAGTTATACTGCTTGCATTCGTACTTTTTGTCCCATGGATGCAAGGTTTGTTTATGGTAGATTCACTAGATGTGAACCAAATCGGCTGGATTGCATTGCTTGCGGTTGTTCCTACTGCATGTATTCAATTGGTACGTGTAGTAAAGGAATTGACGGAAAAAAAGCGAGGTTAATAGTAATCAATAGAAAGGAGTGAGTAGTGTGAGTAGTGCGCGTGACAAAAAACAACGATGTATATGTGTGTTGATTGCATACTTTGTTTTGGTTTCAGGAATGTATTTTGAAAATATTAAAGTAGATTCTGCCTTTGTGTGCGCGCCTACGGAAACTACAAATGCATATGTATTCTCTTTGGATACAGGTCATACAGCGACAGAGGCGTGTACAACAGAGATGCTGGGTGTTCGCCAAGGCGCGGGATTTCAAGAATTTTCCGCCCGGTTTGCAAATCAAAGAAAGGATACAAAGATAGCTTCGGATGATAGAGGTCAAAGTATTATTGCTTTGAAGAATGGAGTATCCTATGCAATTTTAGAAAAAATAGAGCAAATCTCAGAGTTTCAGGAGAAACTTGTCACAAATTATATCCATAAATCGGACGGAAAAAAGCGAATCTAATATAATCTCTTTTTGGGTAGCCTAGGGTAACATAGGCTTAATTTCGTGTATAAAAAATTAAGAAATCAGGAGGATTATATTTTATGGTTCAAAACATATTTGTAGTGGTAATGTTCGTTCTTGTGTTAGCAGCCGGTGTTTGGGGCTGGTGGATAGAGAATAGAGGTTCTTCTAACGGAGAAGATCGAAATAACATCGCAGAATACAAGGAATGTAGTGACGAAGAATAAATAGCAGGGTAGTTGCTGATCCCTCTGTGATTTGCGTTGTAATGGGTAAGATGATATAATGAGCGTTAGTGATGTAGTAGCTATGGTTACTTGATGTGGCTGCTACCGTAATTGCAAGAATAAAAATAGTGCCGAACGCATAGTTATGTGTTATAATCAACCTAACTATGAAATCTTATCAGAGGGATCAGATGAAACAGAAATTAAGATTAAAGGGAAAACTTCAGACATTTGTGCATGCAACCCTGTTGCTCGGGTTGCTTTTAGCTGTTGTTGATGTATGGATTTATTCCATTGACGTGAAAGCAGGGATGGTGCTTTCAGGATTTGTCATTTTTTACCTTTTTATGTCGCTTATTCTGGTGAATTTTAAGAAGCATATATTGATGAATGAATTGGTCAGTTTTGCAACGCAGTACGGCCAGATTCAAAAAAAGTTATTGCGTGATTTGGAATTACCGAGTGCGCTTCTGGATGAAAATGGTAAGGTAATATGGACAAACCGTCTTTTTGAGGAAACCATTCACAAGACAAGTGGGTTTAACAAAGATATACGTACCGTATTTCCGGCCATAACCAAAGAAAAGCTTCCAAAGGACAGCAATGAGAGTGTGGAGCTGGCGTTTACGTTTGAAGAAAAAGAGTTCAATGCAAAAATGCGACGCATTCCGCTTGCAGAGATGGTTGAGAATAGTGACATTTTAGAGACAGACGAGCCGTATGAAGGTTTCCTTGTTGCGCTTTATCTGTTCGATGAGACGGCGTTGCAGCTGGCTCTTCGTGAAAATGATAATCAGTCTCTTTGTGTGGGACTTTTGTACATTGATAATTATGAAGAAGCGCTTGAGTCGGTGGAAGAAGTGCGCCGATCGCTTCTGATGGCATTGATTGAAAGAAAACTAAATAAATACTTTGCATCCTATGACGGTATTGTTAAGAAAATGGAGAAAGACAAGTTTTTTGTCATTATTCGAAAACAGTCTCTGCGCAGATTAAAAGAAAACCGTTTTGACCTTCTGGAGGATGTTAAGACCGTGAATATAGGAAATGATATGTCCGTAACACTTAGTATTGGTATCGGATCGGACGGGCTCTCATATGGTCAGAATTATGAATTTGCAAGAACCTCCATTGACCTTGCGCTGGGTCGAGGTGGCGATCAGGTGGTAATCAAAACGCCGGAAGGTGTGTCATATTTTGGCGGAAAGAGTCAGCAGCTTGAGAAGAATACGAGGGTAAAAGCGAGAGTAAAAGCGCTTGCACTGAAGGAAATTATCAGTGCGAAAGATAAAGTCATTGTAATGGGACATTCCAATACGGATGTAGACAGTTTCGGAGCAGCGGTTGGTATTTATCGTATAGCAAAAACGCTTGGTAGAAATGCGTATATCGTTGTCAACGATGTGAACAATACCATTCAGCCTTGGGTGGAAGCGTTTAGAGAACGCTTGGACAAAGATGAAGTGGCCATTGTCAACAATGCACAGGCGATTGAACTGGCGGATAATAATGCGGTTTTGGTGGTAGTAGATGTAAATCGACCGACCTATACCGAGTGTCCGGAATTATTAAAATATTGTCGTTCGGTTGTGGTTCTTGACCACCATAGACAGGGCGAAGAAACATTTGAAAATGCGACGTTGTCTTATGTAGAACCGTATGCATCCTCCGCATGTGAAATGGTAGCAGAAATTTTACAGTATGTGGAAGACGGTATTAAGGTTAGAAGTGTTGAGGCTGACTGTCTGTATGCGGGAATTGTGGTCGATACAAGTAACTTTGTGTCAAAGGCCGGAGTGAGAACATTTGAAGCTGCGGCGTTTTTAAGACGAAGCGGTGCAGATGTCACAAGGGTACGTAAGATGTTCCGCGAGGATGCAAATGACTATCGTGCGAAAGCAGACGCGGTTAGTCAGGCGAAGATTTTTATGGGCGAGTATGCGATTTCTGTCTGTCAGGCGGAGCAGGTAAGTTCGCCGACTGTGGTAGGTGCACAGGCAGCAAATGAATTACTTAATATTGTGGGAATTAAGGCAAGTTTTGTATTTACAGAGTACAATGATATGATATTCATATCCGCCAGATCCATTGATGAGGTCAATGTCCAGGTGGTTATGGAAAAACTTGGCGGCGGAGGTCATATTAATGTGGCCGGCGCGCAGATGAAAGATGTTTCAGTGGAAGAAGCATGTGAAAGACTAAAAGAAACATTAAAAGAAATGAAGGAGCAGGGAGAATTATGAAAGTAATTTTACTGGAAGATGTAAAATCGGTTGGTAAAAAAGGAGATATTGTAGAAGCCAGTGAAGGATATGCAAAGAATTTTCTGTTTAAGAAAAAACTTGCAAAAGAAGCAACCGCGGCTAATATGAATGATCTTAAATTACAGAAAAAACATGAGGATAAGGTGGCGGCTGAAAATCTGCAGGCGGCAAAAGATTTTGCTGCGCAGTTGGAAGAGCAGAAAGTCGTTGTAAAAATGAAAGCAGGAGAGAACGGAAAGGCGTTTGGTTCTGTTTCAAGTAAGGAAATTGCCAAAGCGTACAAGGATCAGTATAATCAGGAAATTGACAAGAAAAAACTGGTTCTTGCAGATCAGATTAAGAATTTTGGAACATATGAAGTAAAAGTAAAGCTGCACCCAAAGGTAACAGGTGTTCTTCGTGTTCAGGTAATAGAAGAATAATAGAGCGCGGGTAAGCGAAAGAAAAATGAGCAGGAGGATTGGGCTGTGGCGGATGAAGCGATACTAAAGAGAGTGTTACCGCATAGCATCGAGGCAGAACAGTCAGTGATTGGTTCCATGATTATGGACCGCGATGCGATTGTGACTGCTTCGGAGATTTTGCACGGTGAAGATTTTTACAGCCGTCAATATGGAATTATATTTGACGCCATGGTCGAGCTAAATGACCATGCAGAAGTGGTCGATTTGATTACATTACAAAATAAGTTAAAGGAAAAAGATCTCCCACCGGAAGTCAGTAGTCTGGAATTTGTTAAGGACTTACTGAGTATGGTACCGACAAGTGCAAATGTAGAGTATTATGCACAGATTGTAGCGGATAAGGCAATGCTTCGTCAGATGATACATTTAAACGAAGATATTGCAAATACATGTTATGCAGGAAAAGAGAATCTGGATTTTATACTGGAAGATACAGAGAAGAGAGTGTTTAAACTTGTACAGAGTCGCACAAGCGGAGATTTTGTGCCGATTCGTCAAGTTGTCCTAAATGCGATGGACAAGATTGAGCAAGCGAGTAAGACAAGCGGAACAGTTACCGGTATTCCGACTGGTTTCATTGATTTGGATTATAAGACAGCCGGTATGCAGCCTTCTGACCTTGTACTGATTGCGGCAAGACCATCTATGGGCAAAACCGCATTTGTGTTAAATATCGCGCAAAATGTGGCATTTAAAGAGAAAAAAACAGTAGCGATTTTCAGTCTGGAAATGTCAAAGGAGCAGCTTGTAAATCGTCTGTTCTCCTTAGAATCCAGAGTAGATTCCCAAAAGATTCGTACCGGAGATCTTTCGGATGGTGATTGGGAACGACTCATTGAAAGTGCAGGTGTGATTGGAGAATCCAATCTGATTATTGATGATACACCGGGTATTAGTATTTCAGAGCTTCGCAGTAAATGTAGAAAATATAAATTAGAGCATAATCTGTCGATGATTATCATTGACTATTTACAGCTTATGTCAGGAAGTGGCAGAGGATCTGAATCGCGTCAGCAGGAGATTTCAGAAATTTCTCGTTCTTTGAAAGCGGTGGCCAGAGAGCTTCAAGTTCCGGTGCTGGCACTTTCACAGCTGTCCCGTGCGGTGGAACAGAGACCGGATCACAGACCGATGCTTTCCGACCTTCGTGAGTCAGGGGCAATCGAGCAGGATGCGGACGTGGTAATGTTTATTTATCGAGATGATTACTATGATCATGACAGTGAGAAAAAAGGAATTGCTGAAATTATTATTGCAAAACAGCGTAACGGCCCGATTGGTACGGTAGATCTTGTGTGGTTACCGGATTATACGAAGTTTGCAAATATGGAGCACAAGGGGCCGAGATAAGGTGTAGCTGGTTTTGTAGTCAAAGAAGACGATAGATCGTTGCAATTCCCACTTTGCAACCTAAGAATTATAATGAGCCGAAATTTATGTAAAAAGCAGGCCGGAAACATTCTATGTTTCCGGCCTAATACATAAATTTCGGCTCAAATAATTCGAAAGGTTGCTGCATAGGGAATTGCAACACTCTACCGTCTTCTTTGTATATAAAGTCAGCACAGTTCGTCGGTAGAGTGGCTTGTATGAGGAGTGATTTGCAATTGACGTTAATATGCAATATTATGTATAATTTTCCTAACAGTAACGCATGCGAGTATGTAATCGGTGGATTATTTTTCAAACGTGTATGATTATAGTTTCAATTTTAAGAAAGAAGGGGTTGCTATGATGAAAAGTGATAATCAAAAAGTCGTTATGAAAAGCAAATTATTATTGTTTGTCGGAATGTTAGTGTTACTGTTTATGATGGATGTGATGGCAGTGGATGCTAAAAGTATTACTGTGGATGAGGAAGAAATAGTAAATGCCGGTTTTGCATCGGATAAGATAACTTTGACGGTAGAAGTTACATATGGGCAGACGGAAGCAAGAGAAATGCTGGGTATGATAAATGAATTTCGTCAAGGTGATGAAGCATGGGCATGGAATCAAGATAATACAACGAAGATAGTGTACTCTGATTTAGGAGAATTGACATATGATTATAATTTGGAAAAAATAGCAATGCAGAGGGCAGCAGAAATAGCGTTCAATTGGAATCATACGCGTTCGGATGGAAATGACATATCTTCTATGTTTAATGGGTACAGGGGATATGGAGAAAATATTGCTGCAGGCATGGGACCAACCATGGATACTGCATTAGAAGCATTTACATCATGGAGAGAAGAGGATGAAGATTATGACGGACAATGTCACCGCAGAAGTATGTTACAAAGGAATGCAACGTCAGTTGGAATCGGACATGTTATTTATGATGGAAATCACTATTGGGTGATGGAATTGGGATATCCATCTTCAGGTGCAACTCCTACGATAGCAAATGATACAAAAACGCTAGTTCAAGTTGATTTTCTGTCTACAAATATGGATAGTGTGAGTTTATATGTGGGACAGCCTTTATTGTTGCTTCAGATGTATAGTGAATCGGATAATAAAGGAGTAAGTATACCGGAAGTCGATGTAAGAATAACGACAACTACACAACCATTTCCGGCGCAGTGGTGCACGTTACCTATTCATGTGGAGCAGGAGTGGGTGAGCGAAGATCCTTCTATTATAAAAGTGGAGGATAATATATTATATCCACAAGAAGCCGGAACTACTACAATTCAAACAACTATTTTGGGAAAAAAGGTAACGGTAAACGTTGTGGTAGAAAAGGTTTCGTCATCGGATGATTCGGATGAACCAAGTGTCCCGGATGATTCGAGTACACCGAGCGAGCCAAGTGTCCCGGATGATCCGAGTACACCGAGCGATCCAAGTACACCAAGCGATCCGAGTACACCAAGCGATCCGAGCACACCAAGCCAGCCAAGTGCCCCGGATGATTCGAGTACGCCGAGCCAGCCAAGTAACTCAGGAGATTCAAATATGCCAAGTAACCCAAGCGTACCGAGCAATTCGGGAACATCGGGCGCCCCGGGTACTCCAAGTACATCAAATCCGGATAGTGGAGTAAAGGCCCCTCCGGCTGTGGGAACCGTAGTTATATACGGCGATCTTAAGTATAAGGTCATGAAAAACGGTGAAGGCGGTTACATGCAATGTATTGGACCGGTAAGCAAAAATATAAAAAAAGCAACGATAAAGAGCACCATTTCTGTGGGTTCATATAAATATCCGGTATACCAGATAAAGAGCAGAGCATTTAAAAATTGCAAGAAGCTTGAAAAAATTGTAATCGGAAAAAATATGAAAAAAATCGAGTTAGGTGCATTCTATGGATGTAAGAAGTTAAAATCATTGACAATTCAAAGTGAAAAACTGACTGCTGTTGATTCGAAAGCGTTTAAGGGGATTTATAGTAAAGTAAAAATTAAAGTGCCGAGTAGTAAGAAGTCAAAGTATAAAAAGTTTTTGAAGAAGGCTGGTGTAAAATCATCGGCGAAATATAAATAGCAGAAGCCAATTGGAAAGTTTGTTTTATACACAAATGGAGATAAAGGTGGTTCCTGGGAATGGAAGGTGCTTCTGAAGTATTTCTAAGAAACAATGCGGTAAAATTAAAATCCCGGACCAAAAGGTCCGGGATTCTTAATGTCATATAGCTTCGAATTAAGCTTCTGCGATAGCGCCTGTTGGGCAAGCACCTTCACAAGCTCCACAATCGATACATGTTGCTTCATCGATTTCGAATTTACCATCTCCCATGCTGATAGCGCCTACTGGGCAAGTACCCTCACAAGCACCACAAGCTACACATGCGTCAGAAATTTTACGTGCCATGTCATTATCCTCCTTAAAAGTAATTATCCTATAGAATTGATATTTTTCTATCAATATCACTATTATATAAAATATGACAAAGAAAAACAAGAGTATTGCTTATTTATTTTCTTCCATTTCTGCCCTGATTTTCCGTATGCCATCCAAGATAACTTTCTTCTTATCAACAATCTTGGATTTATCCATAGGTGGAGTGTCTTTTAATGGATAGGTTAAGCCAAGCTGCTCATATTTAGATTCCCCCATGGTGTGATATGGGAGAACATCCAGAGCCTTTAAGTTTTTGAAGCGACCAATATAGTACCCTAGGTCAAAGAGATATTTATCATCATCTGTCAGGCCGGGAACGACAACATGTCGAATCCACATTGGTACGTTTTTTTCATTTAGGTAGGCAGCAAAAGCCAGAATACCGTCATTTGGTTGCTGTGTCAAATCTTTGTGCTTTGCAGGATCAATATGCTTGATATCAAGCATAACAAGATCAGTTAGAGTCATAAGCTGATCCAATTTTGCGATATATTCGGTATTATCCGGATGGTAAGTGATTCCGGAAGTGTCGATACAGGTATGGACGTCCTGTTTTTTGGCTTCTGAAAAGAGCTCAATCAGGAAATCGACCTGCAGAAGTGGTTCACCACCGGTAACAGTA
The DNA here is from genome assembly GCA_045588655.1 of Lachnospiraceae bacterium. Lineage (GTDB taxonomy): Bacteria > Bacillota > Clostridia > Lachnospirales > Lachnospiraceae > SVFI01. Next base: position 11,123 of record JAZNEP010000062.1, read on the forward strand.
ATGCCGCCACCATTATAAAATGCTTTGTTTCGTTCGTATTGTGCCATGATTTCAGAAACTTCCATTACAGTACCGCCATTTACAGGCCAGGTGTCAGGGTTGTGGCAGTAAGCACAGCGCATAGGACAGCCCTGCACAAAGACAACAAAACGTGTTCCAGGGCCGTCTACAGTTCCGAATGTTTCTATGGAATGAATTCTTCCGCTCATATAGATATACCTCGTTCATTTTCTGATTCGTGTGACGATAGAAATAAGAGAGTAGTGTCACTCCATGATTATAACATATGGCGAAGCAATATTATAGTATTTTAATGCTTCTACGAAAAAAAGAAAGGCTACACCGCGATCGGATGTAGCCTTTATGCTTATTAAGTAGCTCAATATTTAGTTATAAGCGTTTGACCAAATTTTGTATTCCTGATTTGGATTGATACCTTTGTACTCAAACAACTGGCTCATAGTAACAAATGTATAACCCTGATTCTTTAATCCTTCGATGATACCAGGTAAAGCTTGAACTGTCTGGCTGTTACCCTGGAAATCATGCATTAAGATGATAGAACCGTCAGAAACATTGTTAAGTACATTGCTTGTTCTCTGGGAAGCAGATACGTTAGAGTCGTAATCTTTGCTGTCAATACCCTGGATAAACGGTAAATCAATGTTCTGATACATTGTATTGCTTGTTGCTAAGTAAGGTGGTCTGAAGAATTTAACATCAACGCCAACTGTATTCTTGATAGCAGAAGATGTCCATTCAATCTGATTTCTAACATCATTTGCGCTCATGTTACTCATATCTTCGTGAGTATAAGAGTGATTTGCAAGTTCGCAACCCATCTCTACCTGACGCTGCATAATAGACATTGTATCGCTGTTTACCTGCTGTCCGATGAGGAAGAATGTAGCAACAACATCATAGCGATCTAAGATATCCAAAACTTCACTTGTTGTAGAAGAAGGGCCATCATCAAATGAAAGAGCAACCATCTTCGAAGAAGGATTAATAGTTACATTGCCATTGTTATTGTTGTTGTTATTTCCGCCTGTACTTCCAGCTGCGCTGATTGTAAGTTTGTCAAGGTAAGCATCCCAGCTACCGTCATCAGCAGTAACTTTCAGCTCAATCTTCTGATTACCTGTGCCATGAGATACGTTTTCGATGGTGTAGTTAGCAACATTAGCATCACCGAAGTAGAAAGTACCTTTGTTCTGGCCACCGATAAACAAGTCAACTCTTGCCATAGAGTCGCCATTAGAAGCACCTGTTAAAGTAAAGTTGTGAGTACCGCTTGTGAAGTTCTGTGTATAAGAAACAGATTCATCATTTGCGTATAAAGCAACTCCGCTGAAAGGAGAGTTTACAGTACCAGCATACTGACCGGTAATAGTCATGCTTTCACATTCCTTGCTGGAATCAGAAGAAACATTACCGCTGTTGTTATTGTTATTGTTGTTGTTGTTATTGTTGTTGTTATTGTTGTTATTGTTGTTGTTGTTATTGTTATTGTTGTTATTGTTGTTGTTGTTGTTGTTATTATTATTATTATTGTTTCCTGAGCTTACGCCATCACCTGTGATGGTGAGTTTGTCAAGATAAGCATCCCAGCTACCGTCATCAGCAGTAACTTTTAGTTCGATTTTCTGATTACCTGTGCCGTGAGATACGTTTTCGATGGTGTAGTTAGCAACATTAGCATCACCGAAATAGAAAGTACCTTTGTTCTGGCCACCGATAAGCAAGTCAACTCTTGCCATAGAGTCGCCGTTAGAAGCACCTGTTAAGGTAAAGCTGTGAGTACCGCTTGTGAAGTTCTGTGTATAAGAAACAGATTCATCGTTTGCGTATAAAGCAACTCCGCTGAAAGGAGAGCTAACAGTGCCCGCGTACTGACCGCTGATGGTCATGTTCTCGCATTCCATGCTGGAACCGGAAGAAACATTACCGCTGTTGTTATTATTATTGTTATTGTTGTTGTTATTGTTGTTGTTATTGTTGTTGTTATTGTTGTTGTTATTGTTGTTGTTTCCTGATCCAACACCGTTTCCACCGATGATTAACTGATCAAGATAAGCGTCCCAGTTTCCATCGTCAGCAGTAACTTTCAATTCGATCTTCTGGTTTCCTGTACCATGAGACACGTTTTTAATTGTGTACTCTGCATGGTTTGAATCACCGAAGTAGAAAGTACCTTTGTTCTGACCGCCGATATAAAGATCAACCTGGGCCATGTTAGAGCCGTTAGATGCTCCGCTTAATGTGAAATCATGAGTACCGCTTGTGAAATTCTGTGTAAAAGATACAGATTCATCGTTTGCGTACAAAGCAACGCCATCGAATGGTGATGAGATAGTACCTGCATACTGACCATTGATTGTCATGCTTTCACACTGTACTTTTGTTCCCTGTGCGGTACCAGGAGCTGCACTATTGCTGTTGTCTGAGCTTCCTGATCCGGAGTTAGAACCTGAACCTGAGCTGATGCTTCCGCCTACTTTAATGTCGTTCTTGTAAACGTCTGCCCAACCGTTACTCTGATAACCTTCTACGTTTAATGCTGCTTCGTAGAGTTTACCCATTTTCATTCCCATGCTTTCCCAAGCCTGGAAATGCTGTGATACAGAAATTGTACCACTTGTTCTCTTGGAAGTACGTACGCTCCAATACTGCTGGAATGTAGTATCTCCATCGATAGATGGCTGATTTACACGTGTGGTTTCGTAAACGTCATAAGTTCCGCCATCAACAGTAATTGTTCCTTTAGATGTTGCCCCTGGTGGACGCCATGTACCCCAACTCTCTACGATGTAGTACTCTACAAGTGGATCTCTCGTCCATCCATATACACATAAATAAGAGTTTCCGTCAGGCTGATAGTCTACGCCGAAATCAATCGAAATGTTTCCGATCTGCTGATATGTCTTGGTGCAATCGAATTTTTTGCCTTTTCTGAAAAGAGCATTTCCGATGTCCTGCCACCAGCATTCAAAATTTCCGCCCCCCTTGGTGGTCATGCTGGTACTACCATAATCCTTCCATAACTCGTAATCATATCCGTCTTCATTCCCCGTTGTGTTGTCGTAAAAAGTCTGGGCTGCTTGTACGCTCATAGCAGGTACAATAAGCTGCAGACATAAAGCTAATGTCAACACGATAGCTTTTATTCTGTTTTTGGTTTTTGGTTTCATAGTTTCTCTTTTTTGCCTCCTTCTCTTGAAACCCTCCCATATCCGTTAACAGAATAACATAGATAAAATATTGTGTAAATAACACATAAGAAAGTCTTTATTTCTTGTGAATTGTGTTCAAAATTACGAAAAATTCGAATTAAAAAATTTGGTTATTATTCATAAAAACGGAAAAAGAATTGTGACATTGTGTTAACATTGGGCATTTTGCACACGTGCACTTAAGAATGCAACAAGTTCTTTTCGATAAAGTAAAAAGGTGCCCCCTGCTGTGACTGTTATATAAGTCACAGCAGGGGGCACCCTAAAGTTCATATTGTTTAAATTAAACTGACTGATGGAATGTACGTGAAATAACGTCATTCTGCTGTTCAGCTGTTAACTTAACAAAGTTTACAGCGTATCCGGAAACACGGATAGTAAGCTGTGGATAGTTTTCAGGATGAGCCTGAGCATCTAATAAAGTATCTTTGTTAAGAACGTTTACGTTAAGGTGATGTCCGCCTTTTACAGCATATCCATCTAATAAGTTTACAAGGTTGTCAACCTGTGCTGCACTAACTTCTGACATAATATTATACCTCCTATTGGTTTTGAATTATTGATAATCGTCTAAGCCCTGGTGAAGTGTTGGAACACTGCACGCTAAAGGTGTACGGGAGCAATCCGTGCATCCCATGGTTTCTACGGAACGGGAAGCGTCCTGTGAGGCATCGACCTCAACATTCATATGTCCGACTCCCTTTGACATTCCGCCATCAAGCTGTCTGATTAAATCTTCAATCATTGCATTTTCGTCCATAATTCACCGGTCCTTTAAATCAATTAGTTGTTTAAGTCAAGTTCGATATCGCCTGCAAATACCTGATCTTCTTTACCAAGAGCACCTGGAATGATAGTAAATGTATTAGAGATACCATCCTGTGCATGCTGGAATGGAAGTTTAGATACAGAAGATAAGGAAGCAACTGCACCATGAGTATCACGTCCATGCATTGGGTTAGCACCTGGAGCGAAAGGCTGACCTTTCTTACGTCCGTCAGGTGTGTTACCTGTAGCTTTTCCGTATGTTACGTTAGATGTGATAGTTAATACTGACATAGTTGCAAAACTATCTCTGTAAGTATGATGTCTGCGGAGCATTGTCATGAACTTAGCTACAAGGTCACGAGCGATTGTATCTACGCGGTCATCATCATTACCATATTTAGGGAAGTCACCTTCTGTTACGAAGTCAACGATAATACCGTCTTCGTCACGTACTGGTGTAACTTTTGCATATTTGATTGCTGATAAAGAGTCAGCTACTACAGAAAGTCCTGCGATACCTGTTGCGAAGTAACGGAATACATCTCTGTCATGTAAAGCCATCTGAGCTCTTTCGTAGCAGTATTTGTCATGCATGTAGTGGATAACGTTCAGAGTATTTACGTATACATCTGCAAGCCATTCCATCATGTCTGTGAATTTGTCCATTACATCATCGAAATCAAGTGGGCCGTCGCCTTCGATTGGGCGGTATTTTGGTCCTACCTGTTTCTTAGTAACTTCGTCGATACCACCGTTCATAGCGTATAACATACACTTAGCAAGGTTAGCACGAGCACCGAAGAACTGCATCTGTTTACCAACAACCATAGAAGATACACAACAAGCGATTGCATAGTCATCACCATGTGTTACTCTCATAAGGTCATCGTTTTCGTACTGGATAGAAGAAGTCTTGATAGACATCTTAGCACAGTATTTTTTGAATGCTTCCGGAAGTCTTGTAGACCAAAGTACTGTTAAGTTTGGTTCCGGAGCTGCACCTAAGTTAGATAATGTATTTAAGTAACGGAATGAAGATTTTGTTACCATGTGACGTCCGTCAATACCAACACCTGCAAGTGATTCTGTTACCCATACTGGGTCACCAGCAAAGAGGTTGTTGTACTCAGGTGTACGAGCAAATTTGATACAACGTAACTTCATGATGAAGTGGTCAACAAACTCCTGAATCTGTTCTTCTGTAAATGTTCCGTTCTTTAAGTCTCTTTCAGCATAGATGTCGATGAAAGTA